>NZ_WVID01000001.1 GCF_010091925.1 Nostoc sp. B(2019)
TTCCTGAGATACCCAGGGGCATACCGTCACTGAATGAACCTTGTCCGATGGGGTAGATCAAGAAGACTGCGCTTGCTGCTGCTACTGGTGCTGAGTAGGCGATCGCAATCCAAGGACGCATTCCTAAGCGGTAGGATAGTTCCCATTCACGTCCCATGTAGCAGAAGATGCCAATCAGGAAGTGGAATACTACTAACTGGTAGGGGCCGCCGTTGTACAACCATTCGTCTAAGGATGCTGCTTCCCAAATTGGGTAGTGTAGTCCGATGGCGTTGGAGGAAGGTACTACTGCACCGGAGATGATGTTGTTTCCGTAGATTAAGGAACCTGCTACTGGTTCGCGGATGCCGTCGATGTCTACGGGGGGAGCGGCGATGAAGGCGATGATGAAGCAGGTGGTGGCTGCTAGTAGGGTGGGGATCATTAGGACGCCGAACCAACCGATGTATAGACGGTTGTTGGTGCTGGTGATCCACTCACAGAATTTGTCCCATACGTTGGCGCTTTGGCGCTGTTGTAAGGTTGCTGTCATGGTTTTATGAGTGCGTTTGGTTATGAATAAATTAGGTGAGCAAATTTGCTTACCTATGTTTATTACATTAGAAGCAAAATTGATATTTGTAAAGAAATATTACATAGGTATTAATTATGAGAGTGATTCATTTAGGTGATGAATCGCATTTCTAGACGCGATTCATCAGGTTTTATCAACCAGGGGGCCAGTTCAACTGCCGTCCTCCCAGGATATGCAGATGTAAGTGAGAAACAGTTTGACCACCGTCATCACCAGTATTGATGACAACGCGATAACCGTTTTTCAATCCAGCTTCTTCGGCAACACGTTTAGCGGTTAACAAAAGATGCCCTAACAGAGCATGATCCTGAGATTCGGCATCAGATAGTTTGACAATGGGTTTTTTAGGAATAACTAAGATGTGAATCGGCGCTTGCGGATGGATGTCTTTAAATGCCAGCGCTAAATTATCCTCATAAACAATATCAGCCGGAATTTCCCGCCGAATGATTTTGCTAAAAATCGTGTCTGTGGTTTCACTCATGCCAATTTACCAATTCATCTGCTAGAGATTCTAAAGGTTTAGGGCTGTAGAAGAAATGCTTGCCAGAGTTTGGAGTGCATCAATTGTAGGTATCGATGCCGTTAAAGTGGGTGTGGAAGTCGATATATCAGGGGGACTACCAGGAATTGTTGTCTTAGGACTGCCAGATTCAGCGATTCAGGAATCTAGAGAGAGAGTCAAGGCAACACTGAAGAATGCAGGTTTTGCCTTTCCGATGCGAAAGATTGTGATTAATTTAACTCCAGCTGATTTACGCAAGGAAGGCCCCTGTTTTGATTTACCAATTAGTGTGGGAATTTTAGCGGCTTCTGAGCAAGTTAGTGCTGATTTGTTGGGAGATTATCTATTTTTAGGGGAAGTTTCTCTGGATGGCACTTTGCGGCCTGTGGCTGGCGTCCTACCGATCGCTGCTAATGCTCAAAAGATGGGAATTGCAGGTTTAGTTCTTCCTGCTGATAATGCACAAGAAGCTTCAGTAGTGCAAGGATTAGCTGTTTACGGCTGCAAACATCTGTCTGATGTAGTTAATTTTTTAAGTAATCCAGGACGTTACAAACCTGTGCAGATGGATGACACTGTAGAGACGTTACATGTAACGTCTCTACATTCCGCAGATTTGCAAGATGTCAAAGGACAAGCTCATGCTCGACGTGCTTTAGAAATTGCTGCTGCTGGCGGACATAATTTAATTTTTGTGGGGCCGCCTGGTAGTGGCAAAACGATGCTAGCGCGACGCTTACCAGGAATTCTGCCGCCTTTGTCATTTGCTGAATCTTTGGAAGTGACTCGTATTCACTCGGTGGCTGGTTTATTGAAAAATCGCGGTTCATTGGTACGCGATCGCCCTTTCCGCAGTCCGCACCACTCAGCATCCGGGCCTTCTCTGGTTGGTGGTGGTACTTTCCCGCGTCCTGGCGAAATTTCATTATCTCACCGAGGTATTCTTTTTCTCGACGAACTCACGGAATTTAAACGCGATGTGCTGGAATTTCTGCGTCAGCCTTTAGAAGATGGCTACGTAACGATTTCCCGCACTAAACAATCAGTAATGTTTCCCGCTCAGTTTACTTTGGTGGCGAGTACGAATCCCTGTCCTTGCGGTTACTATGGCGATACCATTCAACAGTGTACTTGTTCGCCACGACAACGCGAGCAATATTGGGCAAAGCTTTCTGGGCCGTTAATGGATCGAATTGATTTACAAGTAGCGGTGAATCGCTTGAAACCAGAGGAAATTACCCAACAACCTACAGGAGAAGCATCAACATCAGTGCGTCAACGAGTACAACAAGCACGCGATCGCGCAATTACTCGTTTCCAAGAAGAAGTAAATCTGCGTTGCAATGCCCAAATGCAAAGTCGTCATCTCCAAAAGTGGTGTAAGCTTGATGACGCTAGTCGCAATTTATTAGAAGCAGCAATTAGAAAATTAGGTTTATCAGCAAGAGCTAGCGATCGCGTTCTCAAAGTAGGGCGTACGATTGCAGATTTAGCTGGAGAAGATGAGCTAAAAGCCAATCATCTGGCGGAAGCAATCCAGTATCGCACAATCGATAGAATGCAGTAAAAGCATCGACTCTACTAAATTCTTCCTCAAGGAAGCTACACAAACACCCTTGGGATGATGACATGAACTATAAAATCAGTATCAAATATATCAGGAAGTAAGCAAAATTCCCTGAGAAGGAGACTGATTGGATGAGTTTGCAGGCAATTTGGAAGTTGTTACAAGAGACGTTTAAAGAATGGAATGAGGATAAAGCCTCACGATTAGCGGCAGCACTCGCTTATTACACGATTTTTTCGATCGCACCGTTGCTGATTATTGTAATTGCGATCGCAGGCGCAGTATTTGGAGAAGAAGCAGCTAGAGGCGAAATTGTTCAACAAATTCAAGGTTTAGTCGGCAGAGACGGAGCAGAGTTTATCGAAACAGCCATCCAAAATGCTAACAAACCACAGACAGGAGCGATCGCCTCCATCATTAGTTTTTTAGTTTTGATATTAGGTGCTACTGGTTTATTTACCGAGTTGCAAGATTCCCTTAACACAATTTGGGAAGTAAAACCTAAACCTGGACGCGGTATTGTCAACATCTTTCGCCAACGCTTTTTGTCGTTTGCAATGGTTATAGGTATTGGCTTTTTGCTTCTGGTTTCACTAGTAATTAGTACAGCGTTAACAGCGCTGGTAACATACTTTAGCAACCTGATACCTGGTGTCGATTTCATCTGGCGGATAGTCAACTTTATCCTTTCCTTTGCTATAACTACATTGCTGTTCGGGTCAATATTCAAAGTTTTGCCAGATGTCAAAATTACTTGGAGTGATGTTTTAATTGGGTCTGTTATCACCTCACTGTTATTCTCAATTGGTAGGTTTTTATTAGGACAATATCTAGGGAATGGCAGTTTTGGTTCAACCTACGGTGCTGCTGGTTCACTGGTGGTTATCTTAGCCTGGGTTAACTATGCCGCGCAGATTCTTTTCTTTGGTGCAGAATTTACCCAAGTGTATGCCAGAAGATACGGAAGTGGCATAGTCCCAACTAAGAATGCCATGCCTCTGTCTAGTAACACAAAACCCAATGACAATACTCAAAAAGAACAGCCTTCTTCTAAGAAAAAGCCTTCTTCTAGCTTAATTAATCGCTTAATTCGGTATTTTCGCAAACCCAAGCGTTTAAAACAAAAAAGGAAAAATCAGCGATTTTAATTACTGAATGCTAGATATTTATGTATACCTAATCGGTAGATATTGAATGATTCAACCTTTTGCAAAATTCAGTTATGTGATCAAACCACAGATAATCTCATCTCGGATTTTGACTAAAACTTTATTCAAGAATCAATAAAATAAGCACTAATGGAAAAATGGTTGTTTATTGATTGGCAGGCTATCTTTATTCCTAGCATCAGCGTCTTTGAGTTAATTATACGCGGGTCGCTGGTATATTTGGCACTGTTTTCAGTCCTACGTGTGCTTCCTAGTCGCCAACTAGGAACCCTAGGAATTACTGATTTACTTGTAGTTGTGCTATTTGCTGAAGCCGCCCAAAATGCAATGGCTAGTAACTATACATCGATTACAGAAGGCGCTATTTTGGTAGGAACTGTAATTTTTTGGAGCTACCTACTTAATTGGTTAGGCTATAAACTTCCCCAGTTTCAGCGTTTCCTGAATCAGCCACCGTTGCTGCTGGTAAAAAATGGTCGGATGATTGAGCGCCATCTGCAAAGGGAGTTGATCACCGACGATGAGTTGATGAGCAAGTTACGTCAGCAAGGTGTAGAATTTTTGGCTGAGGTAAAGTTTGCATATATGGAAGCTGACGGTAGCATTAGTATCATTACATTTGATTCAAAAACTAGTTCCCTAGCTGAGCCAAAAGCAGAGTTAAAAAGTGATGTACATTAATTAGACTGTAAAATATGACGGTTGTATTCTGTGCCAAACTGTGATTGAGCGTTATACTTTGCCCGAAATGGGTAATCTGTGGAGTGAAGCCTATAAGCTAAAAACCTGGCTGCAAGTAGAAATTGCTGTTTGTGAGGCTCAGGCTGAACTAGGTTACATTCCATCTCAGGCGGTTGAGGAAATTAAGGCCAAGGCAGATTTTGACCCGAAACGGGTGTTAGAAATTGAGGCTGAAGTCCGCCACGATGTCATCGCTTTCTTGACAAATGTCAATGAATATGTAGGTGATGCAGGACGCTATATTCACCTGGGTTTAACCAGTTCGGATGTGCTGGATACCGCTTTAGGACTGCAATTAGTTGCCAGTCTAGATGTGTTGTTGCAACGCCTAGAAGATTTGATTCAGGCAATTCGCCATAAGGCACAGGAACATCGTCATACGGTGATGACTGGCCGATCGCATGGAATTCATGCTGAACCAATCACCTTTGGTTTCAAGCTAGCTGGGTGGTTAGCAGAAGTGTTGCGACACCAAGAACGCTTGAGAATTCTGCGCGAAACTATTGCTGTGGGTAAGATTTCCGGTGCGGTGGGAACCTATGCCAATATTGAACCACGTGTGGAAGCGATCGCTTGCCAAAAACTCGGACTCAAACCCGATACGGCCTCAACACAAGTCATTTCCCGCGATCGCCATGCCGACTACGTGCAACAATTAGCCTTAGTCGCGGCATCCATTGAGCGCTTTGCTGTAGAAATTCGCAATCTGCAAAAAACAGACGTTCTGGAAGTTGAAGAATTCTTCGCTAAAGGTCAAAAAGGCTCCAGTGCTATGCCACACAAGCGCAACCCCATCCGTTCCGAACGGTTGACGGGAATGGCGCGACTTGTCAGAAGTCATGCCGGTGCAGCTTTAGAAAACATCGCACTTTGGCATGAGAGGGACATTTCTCACAGTTCTGTAGAACGTGTAATTTTGCCGGATGCTTGCATTTTGACGCATTTCATGTTGTCAGAAATAACCGACTTGGTGAAAAACCTGTTGGTCTATCCTGAGAACATGGAACGGAATCTTAACTGTTATGGTGGCGTCGTCTTCAGCCAGAAAGTGCTACTCGCGTTGATAGACAAGGGAAGCAGCCGCGAAGAGGCTTATGCGATCGTCCAAGAAAACGCTCACGCCGCTTGGAACAAGCCAGAAGGCGATTTCCATGACTTGGTTAGCAAAGACCCGCGTGTTACCCAAAAGTTGTCTCCAGCAGAAATAGAGTTGTGTTTTGACCCCCAGCAACATTTACGGCATTTAGAAGAGGTTTACAAAAGACTAGGAATTTAAAATTAATTTGCTTGTAGTGAGCGCTTAAGCGCTTACTACTAATTGATTACCCAAAGAATACGCAAGTGTTGGTTAAACGGTATATATAAAGTTACTAAAAATATTTAGTATTGCCTTGCTAAGTATCTCAATTTGTGCTATGAAAATTACAAGCAATGGGTAGTATAAATAACAAATCTTGGCTCATTTATTAGCCCTTGGGATGCCCTGATGATTGAAATCCTAGCCACACTTTCTGCTTCTGCGGCAGCAGGAATGAGAATAGGCATACCTCTGCTGATTATTGGACTGTTGCAGGGCAGTAATTTTTGGTCGCAAGTTCCAATCTTATCTCACATTTCCCCACCAGTCTTGTTTGGCTTCCTTACGAGTTGGTCGTTAGTTGAACTATTTGCCTCAAAAAAGCTAGTGGGGCAGAGAGTAATCCAACTGATTCAATTATTATTATCTCCCCTAGCAGGGGCAATCATGGGGTTAGCAGTAGCTTCGGCAACAGCAACGCCAAACTGGCTAATCGGTTGTATTGGGGGCTTGTTAGCCTTGGTACTTCAGCTAGTTCAAGTTGGTTGGTTTTATCGCTTGCGTGGCTTACCTTTGTGGGCAGTCTTTCTTCAAGATACCTTATGTATTGCTCTAGTGCTTTTTGCCTTTGATGCTCCTTGGCAAGGAGGACTAATTGCTTTAATTCTGCTGTGGTTTGCAGTTCGTAGCGCTAAGCAATGGTATGACTGGTATCACAAGGGAATAGGGCATAGAGAATAGGGCATAGGGAATGGGAGGGAGAAAAGTTTTTTCAATGCCCAATGCCCAATGATCCTTACTGCAAAAGGCCGATCATGTGCAGTAAACCTTGACCGGTAACTAGCTCAATTATCAAAGCAATAAAGCCCAGCATGGCAATACGACCATTCCATACTTCAGCGCTAGTAGTCAGACCCCATTCCCAACGCTCTTGGGGGTACATTTTCACCCTTTTCTTCATTTGAGCGGCTTGGGAAAGCTTGAAACTGGGGTTTTTCAGCGCATCAATCACTAAGTCTGCTAATGCATTAATAAATACTGGATGGGTGTTGGGAGCAGGTACGCGACGGAAATTGTGAATTCCTGATTCTTCAGCTACTTCTCGATATTCAATATCAATTTCTTGTAATGTCTCAATGTGTTCTGAGACAAAACTTATAGGAACGACGACCAAATCTTTTACGCCTTGTGCGCCTAGTTCCTTCAGCGCATCTTCAGTATAGGGTTGGAGCCATTCCACTGGCCCGACGCGACTTTGGTAAGCCAAGGTGTGGGCGTTGGGTCGATTGAGGGTCTGCATGATCAGAGCAGTACATTCCTCTATTTCTTGCTGGTAGGGGTCGCCTGCTTCTTCAACGTAGCTTTTAGGAACACCGTGAGCGCTGAAAAAGATATGCACCTCATCGGGATTAGGAAACTGATCAAGTTCTTGGGCTACGAGTTCCGCCATCGCTTGCAGATAACCTGGTTGTTTGTACCAAGAAGGAATGACGGTGTAGTCAATGCGTTGAAGTTTGGGGTCTTCTTGCCAAAGTTTTTCTAAAAGCCGGAAGCTAGAACCACTTGTACTGATAGAAAATTGGGGGTACAGTGGCAGAATTACCAGCTGTTCAATGTTATCTTGGGTAAGTTGAGCGATCGCTTCTTCGGTATAGGGATGCCAATAACGCATTCCCACATAAATACTGGCTTCTTGCCCCAAATCACTTAACTGTTCTTTTAGGGCTTCTCCTTGCGCTTCTGTGATTCTTCGCAGTGGAGAGCCGCCGCCAATTTGTTTATAGTTTTCTTGGGATGTTTTGGTTCGCCGCGAGGCAATGAACCAAGCTAGGGGTTTTTGCAACCAACGAAATGGTAGGCGAATAATTTCCGGATCAGAAAATAGGTTATACAAAAACGGCCCGACATCCTCTAATTTGTCGGGGCCACCGAGATTGAGTAATAAGACGCCTACACGACCCATAGCAATTATTTTCCCCAAATCTTATCAGCTTTTTTACTAATGTTAACAATATATCTTTATTAAATAAAGTTAAACGGGGAGGCAAGATGCAATGGCAACAATATTAAGAGACTGGAGTTACCAATATCAGTGGTTATATGATGTAATCTCACGTTTAGCAGCCTTAATTGTAGGTGGTGAAGCCCGTTTTCGGGAACTAGCTTTACAAGGCTTAACGATTCACTCAGATACTCAGATTTTAGATTTGTGCTGCGGTAGTGGACAAGCGACGCAATTTTTAGTGAAATATTCAGAAAATGTAACGGGATTGGATGCTTCACCTAAGTCTTTGCAACGAGCGCGGCGGAATGTACCTGAAGCTGACTATGTAGAAGCTTTCGCGGAAGAGATGCCATTTGCAGAGCATCTGTTTGATGTGGTACATACCAGCACTGCATTACACGAGATGCAACCTGAGCAATTGCGAAAAATTATTAAAGAGGTTTATCGGGTATTGAAGCCAGGAGGGATATTTGTGTTAGTGGATTTTCATGCTCCTACTAATCCTGTCTTTTGGCCTGGATTATCACTATTTTTGCTGTTGTTTGAAACAGAAACAGCTTGGCAGTTGTTGAAAACTGATTTAGCTAAATTGTTAACTGAGACTGGGTTTGAGGTAGATAAATCAACTTTGTATGCGGGTGGAAGTTTGCAGGTGATACAAGCGCGTAAATAGAGAGAGGTAGAGGAGCAGGGGAGCAAGGGGGCAATGAGAAAATTATTAACTCTTGACTTTTGACTCTTGATTCTTGACTCATTTCTCCACACCCCGTATCGCCAACAACGCCGTTCCATAAGCCGCTTCTGTATAAACCGACGCTACTACAGGAACTTGCAAATGACGCGCTCTAATTGCAGTCCAAGTGTCATTTGCCGCGCCACCCCCAGCAGTATAAACACGGGTCAATTTATTAGCGCCCATTTTTTGCAATAATTCATACCCTCGTGTCTCTATACGGGCAATGCTTTCGAGTAAACCATGCAGAAATTCAACGGAATTATTTGGGCGTGGTTCCAAGCGTGGGGGCAGATTAGAGTCGTTAATGGGAAAGCGATCGCCTACTTTCAACAATGGATAATAATCTAGCTCGCTGGCTTTTGATCCATCAATTTCACGGCTAAGACTTTCTAACTCAGCGTCACTAAAAAATTGCTTGAGCACTGCACCCCCTGTATTAGAAGCACCACCAGTTAGCCACAAATCGCCCAGTCGATGACTGTAAATTCCATATCGCGCATCTTCAATACGAGTATGACTCAAAAGTTTTAGTACCAGCGTTGAACCCAAGGAAGTCACTGCCTCACCAGGCAATTTTGCACCACTGGCCAGAAAAGCAGCAATACTATCAGTCGTACCAGCACATACCAGGCAATCATGACGCAAACCAAATTTAGCTGCAATTTCAGCGCGTACTTCACTAATTGGAGTACCAGGAGGTAAAACCTTGGGTAGCTGAATTGATAGTTGCATGTTTTCCAGCCATTCTGGGTATTTTAACTGTTCCACGTCATAACCCAGCTTTAAAGCATTGTGGTAGTCACTAACACCTAAATACCCATGCAAAAGAAACGCTAGCCAGTCGGCTTGATGTAAAAAATATTTAGCTTCGTTAAAAGAGGGTAATTGCCTCATCCACAAAAGTTTGACAAGGCTGGAGGTGGCGCTTAACACGTTATGATTGGGGGGTGCTACGCTCCTCAACTGCTCTCGCATAGATGAACCCCGCGCATCGTCATACAACAGTGGTGCATCTACAGGCTTACCAACAGCATCGCATATCAACACTGTAGAGGATGTACCATTAATTGCGATCGCCCTGATTTCTCGCCGCAATTCTCTAGGTATTTGCTCTAGAAGCTCAAATAAAGCTTTCTGCCAAAAGTCTGGCATTTCACAGATAGGTAAACCCTCAAAGGCATAACGTACCTCAACCTGGATACAAGCTTCATCGTCAATCACTATACCGCGTGCGCCAGACGTTCCGAAGTCGATACCCAGATACATATCCATGAGTTTGATAAATTTTGCTAATAAAAAATAACTAGTGACTACAGATTAAATAACTGCTTTTGTTGCATCTTGTAACAAGATATTCCACAATCTTGGCAAAACAAGGAAAAGTAGTAAACGAACTGTTCAAAATTTATTCAGTTTAGGAGGTTTCAAACCATGCCTATTTTAGATACTTTGTACCTCGCTCAAGTGTCTTCCATATCAGATACTCAAGTGTACATCGCTTTAGTTGTGGCGCTGATCCCAGGAGTTTTAGCTTGGCGGTTAGCTACAGAACTTTACAAATAACGCCCAATGTAAAACGGTTATAAAACCAATCATCCTGGCAATACGGGGTGCATCCAGACACTTGTGGCTTTATGTCGTAAGTTATGCTGAAAAACTTGCACGTACGTAGGCCAGGTTCTTTTTAAAATCATGCGATACGTGTAGCAATTTCCAAAAAATGAAGTAATATGGCTGCTAAATCAAGCAGTAATTAGTGCCAGGGTGCTTTTTACCGTGCTTCCTTTGACTCAGAGAGGCTTTTTTAGCATCATGAACGCGATTCAACCGTCCAGACCCCCAGTAAAACCTATACAGAAACGTCGGGTTGTTCCTCGACCCAAGCGCCACCTTCGTCAACGTTCTTACCAAGTAATGGCACTGGAAGGTACAGCAAAGATAGCGGTTAACCTTGTAATTACAGCAGCAGCAGCGTCCGCCCTAGCGCAACTTTTACCTTATCACTGGTTACAGCAAGGCAAGTTGCGAGAAATCCAGACTGAAGTCAAGCTGATGGAAGGACGTGTCAATAATTTACAGGCGCAATTTAGCCGTAACTTTGATCCGCACCAGGCTAAAAGTATTATGCAAGAACAGAGCTACCGTTTTGACCCTAATCAGCGTCGGATTGCTTTTCCTAAAGAGACGACAGAAGTTGAATCAACAAAATCATCACCCTAAAGAAAATATTAAATTTGGATTTGAAGTTGTTTAGGTTTCTGTGATTCTGGCTACGTATATAGCGCTTACCAGCCGACTGAGGCATAAATCTATCTGTGGTTAATTATTTCTTCTGTGTACATCACTGAAGTGAGAACCGCTATAAGCTGGGTGTAATTTATATAATTGCTAATAAGTAATAGTTAATAGCTAATTTTTGAGTAGCTATGCAGTTATCATCTATTAGCCATGAGCAATACAGCGTCGCTATCTTACCGAAGTTCAGAACCTATAGGCGCAGTTAAGCCGTGTCCGCGTAGCTTGCTTACCCGTGAGGGTACGGCTCAGATTTATCTCCAATTTAAAATCCAAAATAAAGAATCACTTTTTTGAATCTTGAATGCTTAAACAGGTTAATCTACGAGTTGGAATGCTGAGGAGATAGCAGCTCGTTGAGCCAATTTTCGAGTTGTAAATGCAAGCGATAACTAGCAACATCCCTACTGTTGTCAGCGCAGGACAGTTGAGTAAGGGCGCGATAATAATCAGCGATCGCAAAATTCCAGTCACCCCAAAGATGATAAGTTCTGCCGCGTTCTGCCCAAATATTACCTTCTAGTTGACCAAAAAGCAGTGCTATCTCAAAATTCTCAATAGCTTCTTCGTATTGCCCTAAGTCACGTAAGGTAATACCTCGGTTAATCCACGCCCGAACATGGCTAGGATTCAAATCTAGCGCCTGATCGTAGTCGGCGATCGCTGCGGCTAATTCCCCACAGGCTGCGTAGTAATTTGCCCGATTATTATAAGCACTAGCCAACTTAGGATTAAGGTGTAGTGCGGTGTTGTAGTCACAAAACGCTTTTTGTGTATCACCACTTTGAAAATAAATCAGCCCGCGGTTGTTGTAATCAACAGCATTGTGAGGACGGCGGTGAATTAGTTGGTTTAAGAGTGCGATCGCCTCAGTATAATCTCCTTGTTGAGCTGACCTCAAAGCACGAGAGCGTAAGTAACTGTCTTTTGAAGCAGATTCGCCGCTACTGTTTGCCCCATTCTTTTGAAGATTATTTGTATGATTTGTAACAAATTTATAATAGTCACTTTGCGGGACACCAGAAGCTAAAAATGAGTGATTATTCATATTATCTTGCCTGATTTACCTACTCTGTGAAATCAAACTGTAGTTTTTTCCTGCTCGTGGTTTTACCACTTTCTTAAACTTATAAAGTATTTATCATTACTTAAAACCTATCTTAATGCTGAGTTTAATTGCTCAAATTAGTTGAGGTCTTCGCTGCACATAAACAATTGATCCTCCAACCTAGTAATAGATACTTCATCCCCAAGTTGAATTCCAGAAATAGCAAATATCAATCTTAAAGACTAGTCAATTAGTAAGAGCGACAACTTGGTAGAATGCCAACAAGCCGTTCATTAGAGATTGAAAAGAGAACACAGGGGCAAGGAAACACGGACAATGCAAAAACCATCTCTGTGCTTTCCCTAGTCTCCCTAACAACACCAGTTAAACCAAGTTGACTACCCTATGGGATCTTTGTGCAACATGGTGGCTCCTATCTACTGAATTTTAATTTTTTAAGTTTTGAGAATTTTTCTTATGACAACTACAATTTCTTATCCCAATGCCCCCGATTTAGCAGCTGATGATTATATTGCGATCGGCTTGGCGACTTGCTTCGTCAAGGAAGATGGAGAAGTTCATCAAATCGAAGTTATAGAACCTATCCCCTCCGCAGCTTTGGAAGCACTGTTAAAGGGCATTCCTACGTCCTATAAGCTGGCTTTTGCAACAACTTTGGGAAATGTACTAGACAGCGATACACTGCACTTACCAGATGGTTTTCCAGAGTCGGCTCAGTTCGGGGAAGAATTTGTACCACGAGCGTTTGCAGCGGCTCGTACCTACAAGCGTCGTGAATCTGCAAAATCTCTGATTCCCTTGGGTACAACCTACTCTGAGTTTAAGTATTCCATTGAGCGCAAACGAGTGCTAAATGCTGCTAGAGTTGTTACCAAAGAAGACAACGTTAAGCAGCATTCCCACACTCACAAAGTTCTTTAGTTCTAAGTAATTATGCTGAAACTCTATGGCGGCGCTCGTAGTCGCGCATCAATTGTTCACTGGTATTTAGAGGAACTAGAAGTTCCTTACGAATTTGTCAAGCTCGATATGCAAGCAGGTGAACATCGGCAACCTGAGTATTTAGCAATTAACCCCATTGGTAAAGTGCCAGCAATTGTTGATGGAGACTTTAAACTTTGGGAATCAGGAGCAATTTTGCTATATCTTGCCGATAAGTATGGTAAGCCAGTTTCGCCAGAGGAGCGGGCTGTATTTTCTCAATGGGTATTGTTTGCCAATGCTACTCTTGGCCCAGGGATTTTTACGGAAGCAAATCGGGAGCGGGAAATGCCCATCTTGTTAACTGCGTTAAATAAAATTCTTGGACAGCAACCTTTTTTACTGGGCAATGAATTTACTGTTGTTGATGTGGCAGTGGGGTCTATCCTGAGTTACATTCCCATCATGCTGAAGCTAGACCTCAGTTCTTACCCAGCCGTGTTGAACTATATCAGGCGAATGTCTGAGCGTCCGGCATTTCAAAAGAGTATTGGTGCAAAGGCATAATTAATTGGTGGAATTGGTGGGCAATGCCCACCCTACAGATTTTTTAACGATAATTTGTAAACTGCAAAGCAACAGGGTAGTCTTCTTGCTTTAGCCGCTGGATGACAGTTTGTAAGTCATCTTTATCTTTGGCAGAAACCCGCACAACATCGCCTTGAATTGAGGCTTGTACCTTTTTGAATTCGTCGCGAATCAATTTGGAAATTTGCTTGGCAATTTCCTGGCTGATACCTTTTTTGAGTTTGATTTCTTGACGCACGCGATTACCGCTGGCCGATTCAACTTTGCCAAAATCAAAGATTTTTTGGGACAGATTCCGTTTGGCGGCTTTTTCCCGCAGGATGTTGTGGACAGACTCTAAGGTAAACTCGCTGTCAGTGCTAACATTAATGCTTTGTTCGGCTAACTCGACAGTAGTTTTAGTATCTTTGAGGTCGTAACGGCTTTTAATGTCACGCGCAACTTGGTCAACAGCGTTAACCAATTCTTGTTGGTCAAAGTCGCTCACAATGTCAAAGGAATAAGTAGAAGCCATAGCAAATGTTGGATTATTTAGATGTTGGATTTTGAATAGGGACTAAGAAATAGGCGTTGGCAATAATCCCATTCCCCAGTCACCAGTCCCCAATTCCCAGTCCCCAATTAACTAGTGGCTTGGATGATGCTCAGAAGGATGAGAGTGCCAGAGCTCAGAGAGCCAATGGCAAACATGAGCGATCGCAAAAGGGGTATATTCACAATATAAAAAATCGAGTATAACAAGCGAGCTGCAACAAAGGCGATCGCAGCCACGGCTGCTGTAGAAGAATTTACACTCGTTACATAAGCCATTAATGCAGCTGCGGCAAAAATCATAAATGCTTCAAAGGAGTTCTGATGTGCCCAAGTAGCTCGTTGAGCGTATGGTGGCAATTTATCAAACATAGCGCGAGGAGCAGAGGTATCGTACCCAACACGCGCACGGGCATAACCTACTACCAAAAATGGTAGATATATCAAAACGGCAGCAGCAGCAATAGAATACAAAAAAATTATCATTAGTTATTAGTCATGGGTTACTAATCATTGGTCATTAGTCATTGTCATTGGTCAAACACATAGACACACCAGCGGTTTCCCGCAGGGTAAGACAAAAGACAAATGACAAATGACTAATCAAAGTAGAAAAGTGTCACCACTTTTCTTTGTTCTTCTGCATCTTGGCAAGTTTGCAACAGAGTGCGACTGTCGTGAAATGCAAAGCAGATTAGTTGCTGGCAGCGGGAAACAATCTCCTTATTGCACAGGTAACTAGCTTCAGCAAGGGACAGATTATCATTACTGGGATTTTCCACTAAATGCATTACCTGTTCTAGTTGCTGGCGCGATTCCAAAGGCTGGCGTTCCAAGCTTTGGGGTAGGATTACCGTTAACAAATTGGCATCAGCCCGCATAGCTCCCTTGATGGCAGCTGAATTAGTACCGATAGCCCCAGAGGTAATGACCCGATTCCCTGACAAAACGAGGGCATAGGTCATCATTTCAATTAGATTCTGATGTGTAATCGGCACATGGCGAGAACCCAGCAAGGCAATTCGTTTAGAACCTGTTTGCTGGATTGTCGCTAGTTCTTGCGCTAATGTATCGAGGTTAATAAGGTCTATTGACTGGCTCAATGATGAACATAATCAGATTAAACGACCCAGATATTTTACCAAACAGCGTGTAGGTGCGAAGCCAACCTGAGTTAGACAATGCTACAATTTCTCGATTGTTCTGCTCAGTAACCGGATTGCTTGGTCACACCAAGTCAGCCAATACGTTTCATAAGCAATGCCATTCAGCAGAGTTAGATACTGAAACTTTGCTGGTTCTGGCAGTTCTTGCGGATTCTGAAAATAACGCTGTTCTAAATTTTTGTAAGTAGACAATTTTTCTTGATGGGCTTTTTGATGATGCTCTAGTTCCGCCAAGATAATCTGGCTAGGAGCAATATACCCAGCAAAGATTTTAACAAGTAAATCATCTTTAATCGGTGTGGGTTCACAAGGTTGAGCAATCCACTCTTTTAATTGCTGTGCTCCCAACTCTGTAACTCTGTAGAGCTTTTTATCTGGGCGTGCCGCTTGGAGAATCGTCTCGCAACTAATCCACCCTTGATCTTCTAGCTTCGACAACTCTCGATAAATCTGCTGGTGACTTGCTGACCAGAAAAAGCCTACAGAGCCATCAAATCGCTTTGCTAAATCATACCCACTACATGAAGCTTCAACCAGAGCAGCCAGTATTGCGTGCGCTAAAGCCATAATTTTTAATTCACTACTTGACTTATGCAATTAATTGCATAATATTATTTATATACAACTAGTTGCATATTAAACTAAAACAGTAAGGAGTCAATAGTATATGTCTCAAGTAATATCAGGGCGATTTACTGCCGAGATTGACGAACCTTTTGTCGTGTTTTTGATTGGGATGCGAATCAATAAATTTTTTGCTTTCTCCAAATGGATTCCTACAGCGAGGGCGATGTCACCCATGCTACGCAGCCTTCGTCAGAATCCAGACAAGGGGTTTTTAGGGGGAGAAACGTTTATCTACTGGCGAGGGGTGGGACTAATTCAGTATTGGCGATCATTCGAGGATTTGGAGCATTTTGCTAGAAATCCATCTGATACACATCTAGAAGCTTGGCAAAGGTTTAATCGAGCTATTGGTGCTGATGGCAGTGTCGGCATTTGGCACGAAACTTATTTAATCGAGCCGGGGAAGTATAAGGCGATTTATGGGAATATGCCTGTTTTTGGATTAGCTGCTGCAACAAAGCACGTTCCAGTTATGGGGCAAAGAGAGACAGCACGCCGTCGCCTAGGAGGTGACAACGTGCCAGCTGTACCCTCACCGCCAACAGAGCCTTTTGATAACTGAGCATGGATGCTCTCAATTGTTTGAATTGATTGGGTTAAGGTAAGGCTGCTGCGGGAGTTAGACCTAATTTAGATAACAGGCGGTCAATGTCAAAATGCTCATTCATCAACTGACGAATGCACTGAACCTTAATTGGCTCGTGGACACGTACTTGGCCAAAAGTGCGATCAACGATTTCTACAGTGGTGAGGGTATCAAGGTCAACAGACAAAATGGGAATTTCCAGTTCTTCAGCGCGACTGAGAATGAATGGGGGAGGTGGTAGTTGCCCGGTGAGGATCAGGCATTGGGTAGAAGTTTCCAAAGCAGCTTGCTGAATTTCCACGCGATCGCCCCCTGTCACCACCGCCATATTCCGGCGTTTACGGAAATATTTGACAGCGGAGTTAACATTCATTGCTCCAATTGCCAGACTTTCGACCATCAAATCCATGCGATCATTGCGACACAGAACATCGGCATTTAACTGCTTTACTAGTTCGCCAACGCTGACGCTGCGGAGCAAATCGCTGTTTGGCAGTATTGCTAGCACGGGAATACCCCGCTGTTCCAAAAACGGGCGCAAGAGAGTGTCAACAGCTTCTAGTTGTTTGGTGGGGATATCATTGATGACAACACCAATCAAGCGATCGCCCACACGCTGTTTCGCTGATAATAGTGCCTCAACTGAAAGCAGCGATTTGTAACGGGCTACTAAAAGCACAGCAGCATCCAATACCTCAGCCACTTGCAGTAAAGACAAGTCAAACAAATTGCCTTCTGACAAATCACCAGGCCCCTCTAGCAAGACCAAATCTCCTCGGCACATTTGCAAATATTGCCGGATGAGGGACTGCTGATAATCGGTTTTGTCTTCGCCGTATAAGCGTTTTTGCACATTGGCTTCATCTAAAGCCAGCATTATGGGTGCAATGCGGTTTTCCGGCAGATTGAGACTAGAAGCAATGAACTGGACATCTTCCTCAATTACGCTTCCATCAGATGCATTTAAACAAGTACCTAGCGGTTTACCGTAAGCAATGTCCAGTCCTTTCTGCTGTAGCTGATGAGACAAACCCAGAACAGTTGCAGATTTACCGCTGTAAGTCTCGGTTGATCCAATCAGCAAATATTTAGGGGATTTTGGCACACATGCACTCCTAATTTCAAAAGTCAGAAGAACCCAGTTCGGTGTTTACTAATTCTAGTTTGTTCTGGCGAAAGCCTTCTGCTCTCACAAAGTGAGGTTTCTTAGGAGATATTTTTAGTAAGGGTAGCTTCAGGAGTGCTGAGTCACGGAAGTTCAAAGCGGATATAGCGCCGATTCGCCGTGTCCACGTACCCCTACGGCGAAGCAAGCTACAAAGCAGCGTCTCTTAATCGGAAGCCTTCGCCCTGACAAAAGCACTCCGTTCTAACTTCTAGCTGAGTACTGTTAGTGTAGCGGGGCTTAGCTCAATACGAGGATGAGATTTCTCACCGTTTTTAATAAAAAACTCCATCCACAATATGGTGCATGGGGATATGTTACCAATGCCCCATGCCCTATACCCCTTGTAGGCGTAATTTTTTATTCTTCTATATGCAATAGCTTGCGGTAAAACCCTTGTGAAAAATCGGTTACGCGATGGCGCTTATAGTTGTCCATAAGTTCAATTAAAAAATTAATAAACTCGAAACTGGCCATCATCAGTTCGTAATTGAGGTCAGCATTGCCATCAAACTGAACTCGGCAACGCGTTAAGTCTGATGGTAGAGTAGCAACATTCCAGGTGGCAACAAAGGGAATATGCTCACTAGCTTCTATTTTTCGATGCCCTTCCAACACACCTTTTTGATAAAGACTGATGGCATAGGGTAAGAAATTGCGCTTAGTGCCCTGAATATAAGGTAAGTAGACACTAGCTTGTTGTTGAGTGGCTGGCTGGATTTGCTCTATAGACATTATTGAATATTCCTCAAGTTATTTGACAACTGGGGATACCTTTAGTGGCTCTCAATAGTGTTCCCAAAAAATGCAGCAAACCTCATCACCGACAAAGCAGTCAATCGCTGTCTACTTGTCCATTTGTTGCAGTAAGCCCTCCGAAAGCTCAATAACTTGTGCCTGTGCTGCTCCCAGCATCACCCGGTATCACCCGGCCTTTCGTTTGAGGAATGACTTCCGTCAGGGCACTTTTTCTGCTGAACATGGCCTTTCGGTTGAGCCAGACAATCAGAATGGCGGCAGCCATGAACGCAAATGTGTCGTAAGGTTGTGCGTCGGGCCAGATAGGATTGTTGAGTTGAAAATGGAACAACGCAGGGAGCAGGATGCTGCCCCGCGTCGCGACGTGCCGGGAGTTCGGCGGCTCCATCGAGCATATACACGGGTACCTCAAGCTGCTTGACGGTCTGGCGAAAGTCGATCGCTTGTAGTTGGGGATACATGACTGAAAACATATCAATCAACCCTCTCAACACATTTACTTTCTCCACCAAGTTATACTCGCTGTCAAACATGCCCCAAGGCCCGAGGTTAGCTTCTGTGCCACGCTTGATGTAGGACTGCGGCGGTCTGTAAGGTTTAGAGAGCCGATCGTATTGCCCCAAGACAAAGGCATTGGCGTAAGGCATATCTTTGTAGGGCGGCTCACCATAGGCTCGCATTTTAGCGGACAGTGAGGCATCACCCGTTACGGCTGCGAGGGTCAAAACATCCTGATAAAGCCGTCGATCGGTTTCACGCTGACTGACCATCTGACCACTGCCAATCCAGGCGTAATACAATTCCGGCTGACTTTGCACAGCTAGTACTCCAAAGGTGCTGCCCCAAGATTCACCGAGCAGGTAGATTTTTTTCTCGTCGAATCGCTGGCGGAGATAGTTGGTTAGCGCGATCGTATCGGATACCGCTTGATCGAGGGTCAAAGTTTCAGTTGGATCGAGGGCTGAGTAAGATTTCCCCGTGCCACGCTGATCCCAACCTACCACCACAAAATTTTGGGTCAGATCATCAAGTAGTACCCGCACAAAGGGTAGATCACTCTGCCCCGGCCCACCGCTTAAATAAAGCAATACGGGTTTATCAGTGCTGTAACCGCGTAGCATAATCCATTGCTCGTGACCCCCCAGGCGCACCTTTTCCAGACGGGCAATACTACCCGCTAAGGCCTTACCGCTAGCGTCAAGAATCATCGGAGAATCCACCCCGCGCCGTAGCCAACCGCAAAGCTCGTCATCATTACGATGAAAGCCTGAGATGCTGTTGTCGGCCCACGCGGCATCGTCTGGGCAATCGATAAACCCAGTAGTACCACTGCCGTTGTCGTGATCACGCCCCTGTGCAGTAAATTTGGTTGAATCCTCATGACGCGCTTGCTCCAAAATTAGCTCAGTACCCCCTTGAAGAAGGAAACTCATTCACCCTTGCCTGTCGGTCTAATCATAGGCATTGTCACGCGATCGCTACGAATCAGAAAGCGGCCATTGAGGCGAATGGGCAATGGATCGCCGGAAAACGGTGCCACAGGCGATCCGGGCCGCTGGGCATTGATGTGCAGGTGGGGTTCGTCGCTCGCACCAGAGTTGCCCACTTCTGCAATGCGATCGCCAACCTTAACAACCGTTCCAGTCTGCACCGAGAGACTCCGGGGACGAAAATGGGCGAGTAAGACATCGGTATCGCCACAACGCAGGATGACGTAATTACCCGCACGATTTACCGGATCAATTTGTGGAATTGTCATATCTGAAAAGCCATCGATCGCTTGAACGATCTTGCCTGGACAGGGGGCCAAAACAGGCTCTCCATAAATGTGGTAGGCCGCCGGATCACTGGGAACTAACCCGTTTGCCCGCAAGCCAAGCGGATCGATCTGGATAATATCGATGCCGTAGCTCTGCCCTCGATAGGCACGAAAACGCGGCACTGACTCGTCCATCGTTTTCAGATGTGCATTAATCCGAATGTCGCTACCGCCATTGAGGATGAGATAGTCACCACCGTGCAGCGGAAAGGCGAGATCGACAGCGGGAATCGAGGGTGGAAACTGACCTGCCCAACTTTGCACTGCTTCGTTTCCTACAAAAACCCCAAAGGCAACGAAACCAATCATGGCAATCCAGCCGAGCCAGCTAGACGGCAGCTTGCGCTGGGGTTTGTGTCGTCGAAGCCCAATCATCAAAGCCAGAACAAAGAGCAACCCATAGAGATAAGGTGTCCACCAAGGCGGAAAAACCCAGACTCCCATGCGGGCGATCGCAAATAAGGTCATTGCCGTTACGAGGGCTTGTAGCGAAACACCCATCAAGTTGCGTGGCGGCGCGATCGCTATCCATGCAATTAGGACAAGCGGTAAAAGAATCTGAGCCAAAATCAGTGAGGCAATCATCATTTTTTGTCTCGGATAGATAGCCTGATTGCTCGGTTCTAATCAGGCTGTCAGCAACGATAAAAACTAATCCCACTCAGAGAAAATAAAGAAATTTTCTATATTTAAATGTAAGGCTTAAACTGTTGCCAAAAAATCTGTATTTGCACACAACAGGAAGGAGAGCAGGGGAAGCAAGGGGACAAGGAGGAGAAAATACTGTCTGTTATCTCCTGCCTTCTGCTTCTTGACTTTTGACTCCTGACCACTTAATGACTAATTACTGAAGTTACTACTAAGAAATATGAAAATGTCGGTTACAATAAGGCTGCATTGGCTTTTATCGAAGCTAGGGGCAATAACGCTAAAAACCTTCGCTGAAAAGCGATGGGTGTTGGTTGTTATTGCTATATGTCCCAACGGCAAGCTACTGCTACCTTGTCATAACTTTGCCTAACCCAAAGTTCCATTAATGGGCGACTTTACGAGGTTTATCGTGATTTCAGGAGATAAACAATGATCACCAATCTCACGAAAGGTTAAAAATGGATGAAGGTTGCAAAATTTGATGTTGTCTGATTTCTAGCTTCTTTACGGGTGTAGACTAATACTGCTTTTTGCATCAAGTAACCTATGCCAGCGAATTCCTGGCCCGAAAAAGATTCTTACAATGAGCTTGATCCGCTCAACTCCTTGTTGTCTGACCTATCAGCAGACGAGGAGTCAATGATAGAGACAGATGCCGTGTCTCTAACATCACGGTTTCAAGGTCGTAGACGTAAAGCCGCTCTAGTTTTGACAATCGTCTGGAGTGGCACGATCGCACTGCATTTAGCTTCTTGGGGTTCTATATTTATCCTGGGATTGACCACCATCTTAGGACTTCATGCCTTAGTGGTAGTGTTTACCAGACCTCGCCACTATTCTAAAGAAATGCAAGGAGATTTGCCTTGTGTGTCTCTATTAGTGGCAGCGAAAAATGAGGAAGCGGTAATTGCTAAATTAGTCAAAAATCTCTGTAGTCTGGAATATCCAGATGGACAGTACGAAGTATGGATAATTGATGATTACAGCACCGACAGCACGCCACAGTTATTAGCAGAACTAGAGCAGCAATATGACCAACTTAAGGTACTTAGGCGCTCAGCCGAAGCAAGTGGCGGCAAGTCAGGGGCGTTAAATCAAGTACTCCCCCAGACAAAAGGCGAAATTATAGCAGTGTTTGATGCTGATGCCCAAGTGACACCAGACTTATTGCTACAAGTAATACCTTTATTTCAAAGAGAAAAGGTGGGGGCGGTGCAGGTGCGAAAAGCGATCGCCAACGCTAAAGAAAATTTTTGGACTAAGGGTCAAATGGCAGAAATGGCACTTGATACCTGGTTTCAACAACAACGGACTGCCCTTGGTGGAATTGGCGAACTACGGGGTAACGGTCAATTTGTCAGACGTTCAGCTTTAGATAGCTGTGGTGGATGGAATGAGGAAACCATCACCGATGATTTGGATTTGACAATCCGCTTACATTTGGAGAAATGGGATATTGAATGTGTGTTCTACCCAGCGGTGCAAGAAGAAGGAGTGACGACGGCGATCGCCCTTTGGCATCAGCGTAACCGTTGGGCAGAAGGTGGATATCAGCGCTATTTAGATTACTGGGGCTTGATTATCAAAAACCGCATGGGAGGGCGCAAAACCTGGGATTTGTTGATGTTTATGCTGATTATGTATATCTTGCCTACAGCAACAGTACCAGATTTATTAATGGCGATCGCCCGGCATCGTCCCCCAATGCTCACTCCCGTAACTGGCTTGTCAGTCACTATGTCAATGGTCGGGATGTATACAGGTCTGAAGCGGATACGTCAAGATCAGAAATTTCAGGTTTATACATACTTCCTGTTACTGCTTCAGACGTTGCGTGGCAATTTATATATGTTGCACTGGTTATTGGTTATGAGCAGTACCACAGCCCGGATGGCGGTAAGACCAAAGCGGTTGAAATGGGTGAAGACTGTGCATACGGGTATAGGACATGGGGCATAGGACTGGGGGCTGGGGAGGAAGCAGGGGAGCAAAAGAATAATTCTCTTTTCCAATACCCAATACCAGTCCCCAATACCCTTTTACTCATCATCAACTTCTGATTCCTCTACCCACTCAGGCGTAGTTATGGAGTCAGAAAACTCTGTGGTATCTTCTGTGAAGCGGATAATTTGTCCGTTGAAAAATTCTGCTAAGCGCTGAGCTGCGATCGCTACTTCGTCAGGTTCCCAATTAGCAGGGGGTGTCTGGGGTTGTGCTTGCGGCAAAGTTTGTACTGTACTCCCACCATTTGTCGCCACCGACTCAGTTATTGTTGGTGCTTGCTTGACTGGTTGCGGTACTGGTGCTGGAGACGAAATTTGATTCTCGTAACTGGCACTAGGTGGCTGCTGAACACGAGTAGAGTCTTTTGGTGGAGGCTCTTTTCTGACTGAGGTAGAGGTCGAAGAAATTCCTTTTTCTAGATTTACCTTGACTTCATGTTGGAAAGTCTGCTGAAAAGCCGCCACAATCATCGGTAGATCAGATTTAACTTTTTCATACCATACCTGTTTGATTGCAATACAAGCTACAGTCCCGTCAAACTCAATGAGATGGCACATTTGACGTAGCAGTTCTCGTCTTGAGATTGGCTGGAGGTTAGTAAGCACCTGTTGCCAAACCTGAGTTAAGTCATATTGTGATGTCTCAACCACTTCTGAGGTTACTGGTTCAATTCTTGCAGGTGGCGGAGGAACAGATACAGGTTCTAGGCTTGGTGGTGATGAGTTACCAGCATTGTGATTTGTTTGCGGCTCATCTGGGAGAGATGAACTTACAGGGTGATTTTGGGCAACTGCTAGATGATGGTTTAGGGATGCAGAATTGTGATTTGTTTGCGTCTCAGTTAAAGGCAAAGAAGAGACTGCGTGATTTTTAGGAACTGCTGGAGGAGATGAAGATACAGCAGGTGTATTGACTCGCGGTGAGATACTTGAGACTTGTGGCTGAATATTGGTTGCACTGGGTAACAATCCGAGTAATGTTACCTCTAACCACAAACGTGGCTGGGTGGTGTTTTTAATTTGTACTTCAGATGTTCGCAGGTGTTGCTGTCCCGCCAAAATTGCACTCATGTCCAACTTTTTGGCAAACTCAACTAGTGCTGTCCAGGTTTGGCGAGTGCAAGCAACTAAATCGTGACGGTTAGGTGCAGTTTGAGCAATCAGTAAATCGCGGTAGAATGCGGCGAGATTTTGGAGAATAGTTAACGGTTCTCGACCAAGATCTAGGATTTTACGGGTGCAATCTAGAACGGCTTCTGGATTATTTTGAGCGATCGCATCTAAAAGCGCTAGTAAGTCCCGTTCGCTGACTGTACCGACTAAATCCCAAACTCGGTCTGGTGTCACCTCACCCGATAACAAAGCCAATTGATCGAGCAGACTTTCAGCATCCCGCAATCCTCCCTGAGCAATTTGGCCTACCAAGGTAACGGCGTCAGGCGAAATAGTAATGTTTTCTTTAAGAGCGATCGCGCTTAAATGTCTCACCATCGCTTCTAACTGAATACGTCTAAAATCAAACCGCTGACAGCGCGAAATAATAGTTGGCAATACTCGCTGGGGGTCGGTTGTCGCCAATACAAAAACTACATACTTCGGTGGTTCTTCTAGTGTTTTTAGTAGCGCATTGAACGCCTGAGTACTGAGCATGTGGCAATTATGTACCAAAAGCCCATTTGCCACAAAGTTATGATTATCTGCCACTTCAATGTCATAGACTCGCTCAATCCCAGCGAGGTGAACAGATTCGACTGTTTCCAAACTTGTAATCCATTGAGGGAATGGAATATTGTTTAAGGTCTGCCAGCCATTTTCTACTGGTACTTGCGCCCAACTGTATATAGTAGTAGGTCTTACTTGTACTACTTCTGGTGTAAAACTTTGTTGCGGCTGAATATCCCATTGCTGTAAGCCAACTGGCAATGAGTTGATTTTCTGCGTCAGAGAATCCTTCTGTATGCAATTGAATTCGTGGACTTCCTTGTGGACTGAGACTGAGTGAGCCATCATCCATGTACCACTAAGCGAGTCCTTCTGGGGTAATTTGATTAAGCCAGTCCATAGAGACAAGTTTTTTATCCCCATTTGGTTTAACCATTTCAAAGACATCTTTGAGTTGGGGATGGCAAGCTGTGTTACAGGTAACTGATATTTTTCCGTATCCTTTGTTAGCTGTAATTCGCAGTTTTGGACGTAATTCTTGAAGGCGACAGGCTTTGTATTCCAACCATTCTTGCTGCTTTTCTGAGTGTGTCCAACACAATCTGGGGAATCTGCTGTATTTATTGGGATAACTGATAGAGCAATCCCCAAGTAAGGTTCCGTAGATAAGTCCAAGTGAATTTGGCTGTATAACTGTCGCATCCGCAAAGAACTTTTCTGTTCTAAGTTCCCAAATTCCGTGTCCTTTTTTATATGGATGTTTTTCCCAGCGAGACTGGATGCTGATGATTCCTCGGCCTTTTTTTTGTAAAAAGGTTGGGATATCCAGCTTTTCTCCACACCCGCAAGCACAGAAAGGCCGCAGTAATTCGGCTTGTTTAAAGATAGATTCCAGGTCGTATGATTTTTGCCCAGATGTATTGCCTTTAAACTGGTGTCCGCTAACAAATCTTCGGGTACGTCCATCGATACCAAATTTGTAGATGAAGATGCCACATCCACATTCATAGGGGATAGTATCCTCACTCCTTCTTTTACGTCCTTTGCTGGTAGCCATCCCTGGTTTGTCCTAATTAAATGATTACCTGTACATCTAATTTCTCGGTTAGTTGTCTTGATAATCAGGGTTTGCCGTTCTCCTTGGTCTAACCACTTGACAACTTTTTTGAATTCCCACTTACCTGATGAGTCGTTGTAGCTCAAAACCCTCTTATCTTTGATTTTGGGGTCATCGATTCTTTTAAGTCCGTCATCAGTCAAGACCAGAGAATCTCCCGTTAGGCATTCATCCACCACATAAACCTTGTAGCGACACTGCACAGGAGCAAACTGGGCCTTTTCAATCAGTTCGCGGATGTTATCGACACCAGTGTTACTAGCGGCGTCGATTTCTATTACATCTAGGGAATACCCTTTAGTGATTCCTTGACAAACATCGCACACGCCGCAGGGTTCAGCAGTTGGTTTGTCACTTTTCAAACAATTGAGAGATTTGGCCAAAATGCGGGCGCTAGAAGTTTTCCCTGTACCTCTGGGGCCAGTGAACAAATAGGCAGGGGCGATTTTGGCTGTACGAATTGCGTTGGTGAGAGTGGTAGCGATCGCCTCTTGGCCCACCAGTTCAGCAAAACTCTTGGGGCGATACTTGTGGTGCAGGGGTTCGTAAGACATGGAGAAATGGACTTCAATGCCTTTTAACGTTGATTAGTAGCACCGAGTCGAGTTTGGTATTTTACTATTTTAACTAATTCCACCAGAAGTCTGCCGCTATAAATATACTCAGTTGGCGCTGCTTTGTAGATGTTGTCATACCCTAGAAGAGATCAGGAAATTCCCGTCTATACATTTTATTGATGGGAGTAAGGTTATGATACATTGCGATCGCTACAATCTTAGGGTAAGCAATACTCAATGGTGCAGCAAATGCTCAGGCGGCTAGTTCAGTGGCTCAAAAGGCTTTTTCAACGCTTGTTTGGTAAAAAACAGACTGCCTCGAAAGTTAGGAGGGATGTGCAAAGAGAACCAGCACCACCCCTAACTGATACAGATTTGGAATTTCTCTTCAATGAACTTCTACAAGGAGTACATCAGGCAAGAGGGCAAGCGTGGGCACTGAAGTGGCTGCATAATATTGAACATCGCATTCCAACTGAACGGTGGGTCGAATGGTTACGGCGCTTTGGTGAAAGATTGCTAGCATCACCCACACCTAATAATGAAATAGCTGCGCGGTTGGTGCAACTGGGCGAGTTGGGCGTCGGCGAAATCGGAGACGTTGCATATAATATTGGCATGCAAATGCTGACGCGTAATCAAAGCGAACCAATTTGGGAATACGAAGGACCAGATCATCTCAGCATGATGCCGCTTGAAGAAACCTCACCAGTAGTCACAGAAGTAGATGGCACAGAAAACCCCCCAGACGAAGAATACCAAAGCGTCACCCTAGAAGAATTATTTGTGATGTTGCAGCAGGATGAGAACTTACGCCAGCAGATGGCCCAACAACTGGCAATTGAGACAGATGATCCACAAATTATTGTCGATGCATTGTTGAATCAGTTCTATACTGCTGGTCAATCAACTACAGAGCAAACAGAAACTTGACCAAATCAGTGAATATTTAGGAGTCCTGAGTCAAGGGTCAAGGGTCAAGAGTCAAAAGTCAAAAGTCAAAAGTCAAAAGTCAGTATTTATTCCCCTGCTCCCCCTACCCCAGGGCGACTACTAGTTAAGTTTTGTGTATTTTTTGCCAGTTAT
Organism: Nostoc sp. B(2019); assembly: GCF_010091925.1. Taxonomy (GTDB): domain Bacteria; phylum Cyanobacteriota; class Cyanobacteriia; order Cyanobacteriales; family Nostocaceae; genus Komarekiella. The sequence continues at coordinate 27,197 of NZ_WVID01000001.1, forward strand.
GATGACAGCGTTGTCCATATATAGTGGGTTTTTACGTAATTCATGATTTTTTTAACACAACGATGGCTACAATCTAGGAGAAACAAAATCCAAGAGTGCGGCAGATGCTCAGGCGGCTATTGCATTGGCTTAATAGATATTGGAAGCGCCCCTTTGGCAGTAAGCAGACTCGTTCTCTAAAGGGTACAAGGCGGCACAAGCTCGTAAGATCACTACCAGAACTAACCAATGCGGATCTGGAACAATTGTTTGCCCAGTTGTTGGAAGGCGTGCATCAAGAACGAGGACAGCAATGGGTATTAAGTTATCTGCGGCGATTAGAAAATCGCGTTCCGGTTGAGCGCTGGATAGATTGGTTGCAGATGTTTGGCGAAACGTTGCTAACTTCACCTACACCGAATCATCAGTTAGCAACGCGGATGGTGCAACTAGGTGAATTGGATGTTGGTAGAATAGGCTACCTTGCCTATGACATTGGTACACGGTTATTGATGCAAAACTTACCCACAGAAAACCTACAGCCCATAGAGTATGAGGACAATGAGGCGCAAGATGGTGTCGAAAGCACAGTGCCGCAAGATACCTTGTTAACCTCTCCTGGGCAGGAATTGCTCCGCAATTTGGGCGAACAATTATGGGAATATGATGATCAAGATGATGTTGTTGAAACCACAGCGGTTGAAGAAATCCTACCAACATCTCCTGGGCAACAGCTAATCCGCAACTTAGGCGAACAGTTATGGGAATATGATCATGTAACTGCCGAGACAGTAGCACCAGCACCAGAAAACGCTTCTGTTGAGGAAAAATTGACGGATAACTTAGAAGAAATAAGAGGGGAGTATGAAGAGGATGCCCAAACTACAGAACCAGCAGGTTTCCTCGTCCCCGCACAAGAAGATTCAATTACTAACTTAGGCGAACTAAAGTGGGGGTACGAAGAGAATAATGCCCCAACTACAAAAGCAACAAGAGCAGCAAATCTCATTACTCCCCCTGAGCCAATCTGGGATAACTCGTTGGTAAATTTAGAGCCAGATGTGGCATACACTTTAGATGAGTTGTGGATGAGGTTAGATCAGAGTACAAATTTAGTCCAACAACTGGCTTCTAATCTGGCAATTCAAACAGGCAATACCCCAAGTATAATTGAGCGACAAATCCATCCATCAAATGCGGTTGCGCCAGATCAAGCATGGTTTTACCAAGGTCTTCAGCAAGCTAAAGCTGGCGATTTGTTAGGAGCGATCGCATCTTACGATCAAGCTATAGAACTTCAGCCAAATTATCACGAATATTGGTTTAATCGAGGCTTAACGCTGTTTCATTTAGAACGTTTTACCGAAGCGATCGCAGCTTACGAAACAGCCATAGAACTGAAACCCGATTTTTACAAAGCTTGGCACAAACATGGCGGAACTCTGGGAGAATTAGGAAACTTTGAAGAAGCGATCGCCTCGTTTGATAAAGCCATAGAAATCAAGCCGGACTATCAAGAAGCTTGGTCTAGCCGGGGTTTAGCTCTGCTAAAGTTAGGGTGGCTTAAAGAAGCAGTTTCTAGTTATGACCAAGCCCTAAATCTGCAACCAGAAGACCAAGAAAACTGGTATTACCGAGGTATAGCCCTGGCTGTAGGCGAGCAATATGAAGAAGCGATCGCATCTTACGACAGAGCGCTAGAAATTCAACCGGAATTCCACGAAGTTTGGATAGACCGGGGTGTAGTGCTGTTTAATTTAGGAAAATGGTCAGAAGCGATCGCCTCTTGGGATAGAGCACTCTCAGACCAACCCGATTTCTACTTAGCTTGGTATAACAGAGGTATAGCTTTAGACAACTTAGGACGCCGTGAAGAAGCGATCGCCTCCTATCGCAAAGCTATAGAAATTAAACCCGACTTCCACTTGGCTTGGTATAACCAGGCGATCGCCCTGTTTCATTTAGAACAATATGCCGAAGCGATCGCCTGCTATGACAGCGCTTTGCAAATTAAACAGGACTATTGGGAAGCTTGGATTGGCCGGGGGACTGCTGCGGGACATTTAGTTAATTCCGACGGGAGTAATGCCCTACAACAAGGAGGCTATGAGGGTAAATTAGCCAGCTACGAGGAAGGATTGAAACATCTGCGTCCAGATACCCACCCAGAAGGTTGGGGTAGATTGCATCTGGCGATCGGTAATACTTACTATGAACAAGGCAAGAAAAATCCTAAACCCCGTGATGATTGGCGCAAAGCTGTAGCTGAATATCACCAGGCGTTGTTAACCCTCACATCAGAAGATTTTGCACCGTTGCATCTGGAGGTTTTGCAATCTCTTAGTAAAGTGCTTGTGGGTTTGGGACAAACAACACAAGTACCAGAATTACAACAACGCGGCACAGATTTATTGCAACAATTGCTAAGTGAAACAACTCGCTCTGATGAAAGTAAAAAACAGCTAGCTTTGAAATTTTCAGGCTTTAATCAATTAGCAGTTGATTTAGCTGTAGAGTCCGGTGATTTAGTTGAAGCTTGGGAAATGGCAGAACAAGGCAAAAATGCTTGTTTAAACTGGCTACTTTTTGGTTGGAGTGACGAGATTTCCGCACTCAATTATGGCGCAGTTCAACAACTGCTCGATCCCACAACAGCAATTGTTTACTGGCATATCAGCCCTGCTGCATTACATACCTTTATTCTCAAAGATGGAGCACCATCACCGATTTTGCTCTTTACACCTATACAAGATGTCGGGACAATATCTTCAGGTGAAACTGCTGTACGTCTAAACGAATTACCCCTACCCGAAGCGGCGCGACGCTTAGTTGAATTTGAAGATTGGCTGGAAGATTGGCATCAACAATACCAGGAATATAACACTGCCCAAGACAAAGAAAGTAAAGCTAAGCATTCCTGGCGAGTGGGCATGGAACAAAAGCTGTTGCAGCTGAAAAACATCCTGAATATTTCCACAATTGTCCAAGAACTTGAAGGTATCACCCAACTGATTTTAATTCTCCACCGCGACTTGCACAGATTGCCCATTCACGCACTTTTTAATCTCTCTTTTCTATCCCAGGAAGAGTTACCAAATGTGGAGGAGAATTTTATAATTACTTATTTGCCTAGCGCTCAAGTAGGTTTATCAATCAAAACCGAAGACATTAAACAGTGGCAAAATCAGTTATTGCTCAGTGTCGAATATCCCAATAGTGCAGGTTATCCTTCACTAAAGTTTGCTAAACTTGAATCTGAAATTGTTAGCCAGATGTTTGATAATCCCCTGCGATTACAGGGGACGCAAGCCACAAAAAATCTTGTGGAAAATGCCTTCTTAGATGATTACAACATATTGCATTTTACAGGTCATGTTACTAACAATTTGAATGAGCCTAAAAAATCAGAATTGGCATTAGCAGGTGAAGACAAACTAACTTTAGAAGAAATCCACCAAAAAAATCTCGCAAGTTTTAACCTTGTTACGCTGTCTGCTTGTGAAAATGTAAGCATTAGTAACCACAATATCAACACTGAATATTTAGGTTTAGTCAGTAGTTTTATAAATAGAGGAGTTCCTCATGTGGTTAGTACTCTTTGGACTGTAGAATCGTCTGCTAGCGCTTTAGTAATGATAGAGTTTTACCGAAGATTACTGCCAAATAAATCGGCAACTACTGCTTTAGCTGAAGCAACATTATGGCTGAAAGAACTAACTGCTGGAGAACTGACACAGTGGTATGAAGATTTATTGAGTAATCTGCAACCAGAGGAGTTAAGAATTAAAGCTTACTTGGCAACCCAATTGTATAGAAGTAGTAAAATGGTAGCAGATAAAAAGCTTTATAATCATCCTTACTACTGGGCAGCATTTACAATTACAGGTAAGCCGAATTAAAGTTTTTAAATATAAAATAGCAGTCAAAAATACGAAACTTGTTAAAGTTAATCGTATAAAATTTCTTCAGCCTCAAATATGGTAATGAATAATCTCCGCTTATATATATATATCAAATATTGTGCTATCTGAAATATTCATATTGTGTGACCACACGCTAGTAATAAACATAAAATAAAAAAATTAACGAAAACCAAGAAAATATCCTATTTATACCTATTAGCTTAGACAAGATATAATAGGATTACTATTTGATTTTGAACGAAATTAGGTATTGTAGGGTGTGTTAGAACGGAGTTCGTAACGCACCATTATCGAGGTTTTGGTGCGTTACGCTACGTATCTTTTGAGAAATCAAACCGGATTCCTATATCTAAGAAACTAAAATCTGAATTTTTACACTTTTTTATTTATCTAAACTTAAAAGGTTAAAATTTTTCTACTATAACCTTTGAGAGAGATAAAACTTATTCCAAGAGGCTGATGAGAATTAGAGTAAAAAATGTAGAAATGGTATTATTACATTTGTGAAGAAATAGTTTTTCTTATAACTCTATGGAAAGCCAAGTACAACAATCAGAATTCGCTGATGCTACCTTACCAAATAGTATGACAACGGTTCAAAGTTCAGAGCCAGGAAATTTGTCAACAATACCAAGTGCAAATAAATCTAGCGACCGAGTTTCAGAAATCGGCAGAAAAATTTCTAACTTTTTGGAACGTCTACCGGAATACGTAGTCAATTTCTTCAATGAATACAAGTTACCAGTTATTAGCTTTGCGTTGCTTGTAGTGGGCGTTACTGGACTCAGGATACTACTGGCAATAGTAGATGCAATAAATGATATTCCGCTTGTGTCTCCATTCTTTGAGTTGATTGGAATTGGTTACGTAACTTGGTCTGTTTTCCGCTATTTTCTCAAAGCTTCCACTCGCCAAGAATTAGCCGCAGAAATGCGTTCATTTAAAGACCAAATTGCTGGGGAAAATGTCTCAGAACCAATGAGTTAACCGCAGCATAGTAGTGAATAAAAAAGTGTGTTTTTTTTGCAACGTTTCTCTGGATATAATTGCAAACCTGAAAATGGCTGTGGAATGTGGGTTAAAACGGCAGTCAATAAAGCATATCTACCTTAGAAGCTTAGTAAATGCTCTGGGTTGATGTGCTTTTGTATCTGTTTTACTTGATTTGTAGATTACCAATTGCGATCGCCATATCTGCGTTTAGCTGCTTCATTTCAGGATAGTGTTTTGCTCACTGGCAATTTGCAGAATTTAAGTTTTAGTGTCGGATTTTGGCGTTGCTGATTAAAGAGATGGATTTGTCTCAAGCACAGAGAAGTTTGTAGCTTGCTTCCCTGAAAGAGTACGGTGGACGCGGAGGCGCAGAGAGTAGGAGTTTAGAATAATCGCTACAATTAAGTAAAGAACTGGGTTACTAAAAAACTAAAGTAGCTTTAAACCTTTATTGCAACTCAGGACACCGCTACAATAGTACCCTAAAGCAGGATTATGCCCAAATAACGATATTATGACTTCTACTACGACTGTAAAAACTGAGTATGAAGCGATTATTGGTTTAGAAACCCATTGTCAGCTGAGTACCAACACCAAAATCTTCTCTACTAGTTCTACAGCTTTCGGTGCTGACCCTAATACTAACATCGACCCAGTTTGTATGGGTTTACCTGGGGTATTACCCGTACTCAACCAAAAAGTTCTGGAATATGCCGTTAAGGCGGGTTTAGCATTGAATTGTCAAATCGCCAAATATAGCAAGTTTGACCGTAAACAGTATTTTTATCCTGACCTACCCAAAAATTACCAAATTTCTCAGTATGACCTGCCGATCGCAGAACATGGTTGGTTAGAAATTGAGTTGGTGGATGCTGAGGGGAAGCCAATTCGTAAACGCATTGGGATCACGCGTTTACACATGGAAGAAGATGCAGGAAAGTTGGTACACGCAGGCAGCGATCGCCTCTCTGGTTCTACTTATTCGCTGGTAGACTATAATCGCGCAGGTATACCATTGGTGGAAATTGTCTCGGAACCAGACTTGCGTTCGGGACTAGAAGCGGCTGAATATGCCGAAGAGTTGCGCCGCATTGTGCGATATCTCGGTGTAAGTGACGGCAATATGCAAGAAGGGTCACTACGCTGTGATGTCAACATCTCCGTGCGTCCAGTGGGACGAAAGGAGTTTGGCACTAAAGTAGAAATTAAAAACATGAACTCGTTCAACGCCATTCAACGGGCGATTGACTATGAAATTGAGCGGCAAATAGCAGCAGTAGAAGCAGGCGATCGCATTATACAAGAAACTCGTCTGTGGGAAGAAGGCGCTCAACGCACAATTAGTATGCGGGTTAAAGAAGGTTCTAGCGATTACCGCTACTTCCCTGAACCAGACTTAGCACCAATTGAGGTGTCAAACGAACAATTAGAAAAGTGGCGTAGCGAACTACCAGAACTACCAGCTCAAAAACGTCATCATTATGAAAGTGAGTTGGGACTTTCAGCTTACGATGCACGAGTCTTGACAGAAGATCGTCCTGTATCCGAATATTTTGAAGCTGCGATCGCAGCTGGAGCAAATCCAAAAGCTGCGGCTAACTGGATTACTCAAGATATTGCCGCACACCTTAACAAGCAAAAACTTGCTATCACAGAAATTGCCTTAACTCCAACCAATTTAGCTGATGTGATCACTCGCATTGAAAAAGGCAAAATTAGCAATGCCCAAGCTAAAGAAAAACTGCCAGATTTACTAAGTGGTATTTCTCCTGAAAAAGCTTTTGCTGGTAATGAGTTAATCACCGATCCTAGTGTACTCGAACCCATCGTTGATGAAGTCATTGCTGCCAATCCCAAAGAACTAGAAAAGTATCGCAACGGTAACACCAATCTTAAAGGCTTCTTTGTTGGGCAAGTTTTGAAAAAGACTGGCAAACGTGCTGATCCGAAGCTGACTAACGAATTGGTAGATAAGAAATTGAATGCCTAGTTTTTGTTGAAACTCAAATTTTGCATTTCCAGCAATCGCCTGAGATTCATTATCTCTCTGACAAGAAGGCTGGCTAAAAACCCTGCGGCTTTAGTCCAAGCAATGAAAGCTGCTAGTAGGCAAAAGGGTAAAAACAAGAACCTCTAAACAGGTGTTTTCCCCGTAATTTCTTCACAAATTGTTTACAAGAAGACCAAAAAGAAGGGTGACAACCCTCATGCCTAAGATGCTATACTGTGGTATGTAGATGCACCCTGATGATCTGGAGAGCTGCCTAAGTAGCTCTCTTTTTTTGTTTTAGTGCTATGTAGGGTAGTATGGTAAACAAAAATTTATCTTTTGGTGATTTTCAAAGCAACTGCTATTTTTTATAAGTAATAATTACCGATTATTATGGCACTCTCACTGCATATTACTTAGTCATAAGAAAGGTAAAAAAAATTATGCTAATCGCTAATTAGTGCATTATTATTGCCAACAGTAGAAATACTTGATTAGAAAGAGTTGGCTATTTAGTAACTGAATAACTAATCTCAGTTAAATGTGCTACCTACCCAACCTGATAGTTGTAGGGAAAAATAATGACAGATTGGCAGAAAATTGTTGGTGGTGTCACAGCCCCAAGAGGCTATCGGGCGGCAGGAATTACCGCAGGACTGAAACCTTCGGGGTTGCCAGATTTAGCTTTGATATTATCAGACGTAGAAGCGATCGCAGCTGGTGTATTTACCACCAGCCAAGTTAAAGCCGCCTGTGTAGACTATTGTCGCCAACAGTTACGAACCAAACATAGTGCTAGGGCAATTCTCTGCAATGCCGGACAAGCAAACGCCGCTACAGGTACTCAAGGCTGGGTTGATGCCCTAGAATCTGCTATGGCAGTAGCCCAAGCACTGAAAATTCCGACGGAGTCTATCTTACTAGCTTCCACTGGGGTAATTGGGCAACGGATTCCTATGGATAAACTCAAAGCAGGAATTCCCAAACTAGTGGCAGAACTATCAGAAACAGGCTCAGATGCCGCCGCTGGGGCAATTATCACTACAGACTTAGTGACAAAATCCATAGCCCTAGAGACAACTATAGGCGATCGCCCCGTGCGGATTGGCGGCATTGCCAAAGGTTCCGGGATGATTCATCCCAACATGGCAACCATGCTAGCATTTGTCACCTGTGATGCAGCTGTTTCACCCACCCTTTGGCAGCAGATGTTAACGAGGGCAGCTGATAGAAGTTTCAATTCCATCACCGTTGATGGTGATACCAGCACCAACGACAGCTTAATTGCCTTAGCAAATGGTCAATCCCGCACCCCAGCGATTACCGAAATGGGGGTAGAAGCAGAAAAATTAGAGGCAATGTTAACAGCAGTATGCCAGCATTTAGCCAAAGCGATCGCTCGTGATGGTGAAGGTGCAACCTGTCTGATTGAAGTGCAAGTAACTGGGGCCCACGATGAACTCTCAGCTCGTCAAATAGCCAAAACTATTGCTGGTTCATCCTTAGTTAAATCTGCAATCTTTGGACGTGACCCCAACTGGGGACGCATCGCCGCCGCCGCCGGACGTGCAGGTGTGCCTTTTGAGCAAGAAAGCCTACAAATTAAGTTAGGTAATTTTTTAATGCTGGATAATGGTCAACCTTTAACCTTTGACCGTGCAGCAGCGAGTGCTTATTTGAAACAAGCCGCGATGGGGGCTTATCTTGAAAATGATACTGTGTTAATTTCTGTCAGCGTTGGCAATGGTCACGGTACAGGTAAAGCGTGGGGTTGTGACTTGAGTTACGACTACGTAAAGATTAATGCGGAGTATACTACTTAAAATATAGCCCTGTAAGTAGGCGAAGCCTTCAAGTGTACGCAAACAATATTCAAAATAGCAGACCTTCAAATTTCCTCTTACTCTGCTAAACTCTTCAACGCCAACAAACCAGCACCATAAGCGGGTTCATCTCTTGGAAAAATTACTTTTACATAAGGAAATTTCTTGATAATTGATGCTGTAAACTTCCGGTGAATTTTTGATTTCCCTCGCCACACACTTCCCGTTGTAACTACTTCAAAAACCTCCCCAGAACTAAAAATTGCATCAATTATTGTAGAAGTCGCTTTTACCAACTCTTGCACAGCATCGTCAATAATTTTATTAGCTAATTCATCTCCTTCCGCTGCTGCTAAATCTACAATTGGTGCTAAAGCAGCTATCTGTTTAACTCCCCATTTCCGTCGATATATTACTTCTATTAAATCTTCAATACTCTCCAAACCAAGATACTGTTTAAAAACTTCTACCAAACTAGTTGACATTTCACGTCCATCATGAGCTTTTAATGCTGCTTGCATACCAGCAACAGCAATTTTATAGGCACTACCTTCATCTCCTAAAATATATCCCCAGCCACCAACTCGCTTGGTATTCCCCTGATGATTTCGTCCGAAAACTATCGAACCAGTACCTACGGCAACTACAATTCCCACATCATGACCAATTCCACCCACTAAAGCAATCAAGGCATCGTTACAAATAACAATATTAGATGGTTTTAATGCCCAGATCATAGGCAAAACTTTGCTATTTTGTAACTGTTGAACTAAACCTTTTGCTACTTCGATATCTGCTACACGGCTTACACCTGCTAAACCTAAGCATATCGCTTCAATTTTTATAGATTTTGTAATTTCTACTGCCTGATTTATAGCAGAATAAATTGCAGATTCAATTGATTGTAAAGTTGCTTCGATGCCTATACTCTGATAATTAGATGGGCCTGCTTCACCGCGACCTAGTATCTGATGCGAATCATCCATCAACACGCAAACAGTCTTGCTACCGCCGCCATCTATTCCCAAAACATAACTCATAAACTGGATTAATATTAATTATTTTGATACTTCGATTCTTCTTTTAAAGGAATAAAAAAGAGAGCAATCATACCAGGAATAGTGAGTAAACAAACTAAAACGAAAAATAATGGATACCCAAGTGCTTTTTGCAGATAACCGCTAACGAGTCCTGGAAGCATCATACCTAAAGCCATGATGCCAGTAGATATAGCAAAATGAGAAGTTTTATATTCGCCGTGGCAAATATACATTAAATAAACGCTAAAAGCTGTAAACCCAAAACCATATCCGAATTGTTCTAGAGAAACCAAAGGATACACTAATGTAAGTGAAGGTTTGGTGTAAGCCATGTATACATAGAAAACATCAGGTAAGTTCAATGCTAAAGCCATAGGAAATAGACATTTTTTTAAACCATATCTAGAAATCAGCAATCCTCCTAAAATCCCGCCGCAAATTAAGGAAAGTACTCCAAATGTCCCGTAGACTAATCCAACATCTGATGTTGATAGACCTAAACCACCTACTTCTGGTTTGTCCAGTAAAAATAGAGAGGCTATCTTGACAAGCATTGCTTCACCAAGCCGATAGAGCAAGATGAATGCTAGGATAGCTGTAATTTTAGGCTGAGTAAAATATGAAGTAATAATTGACCAAAATGGTATCTTTTCTGTAACTTGTGATTGTCTTTGGTAATCTAATTCAGGTAAAGGTAAGATTAGGCGGTGGAAGACAAAAAGTATTGCTAAAATTAAAGATGAGAAGCCAATAGCTAGAGTCCAGCTTAAAGGAATGTTGTTGAGAGATACCTCAAGCTGTCCAGCTAAGACTACTAAAATTCCAGAGCCAAAGATAACAGCAAGTCTATAAAAAAGTGAGCGAATGCCAACAAAAAAGGCTTGTTGTTCTGGGTTTAAAGTTAGTAGGTAAAAGCCATCTGTAGCGATATCATAGGTGGCAGAAATAAATGCTCCTATTGTCAATGCTGTGAGGGAGATGAAAAAGAAATTTGGTAGTTGTAAGCAGAAAGCTACTAAACCTAAACAGCAGAATGTGGCAAATTGGGTATAAAGTATCCATTTGCGTTTGGTAGAGTAGATATCGACTATTGGGCCCCAAAACATTTTGATGACCCAGGGTAGGTAGAGGAAACTTGTCCATAAGGCGATTTGAGTGTTATCTATTCCTAGTTTTTTGTAGAAAATAACGGAAACTGTGTTGATGATGACGTAAGGTATGCCGGAGGCGAAGTATAGGGTGGGGATGAAAGTCCAAGGAGAGGTTGTTTGGTTTTGCATGGATTTGGTAAACGAACCGCAAAGGACGCAAAGAACGCAAAGAAGATTAAGAAGAAAGGATGATGCGTTTGATGCCGTCTTTGAGGAGGGGGACGTTAAAGTTGATGAGGAGGGCTAGGGGGTAATGAGTCATTTTAAGGTAGGAGAGGACTTGAGCTTCATGAATGGGAATTAAATTTTGCACAGCTTTTAATTCAATAATTAGAGAGTCTCCAACCAAAAAATCTAATTTGCCTTCGCCTACGGGACGACCTTTGTAGTGTACTTGTACTCGATGCTCAAACTTATGAGGTATCTCGCGCATCAGAAATTCTTCTCTAAGCGCCTTGTGATACACTTCCTCCAAAAACCCAGCCCCTAATACCTGATGTACCTCAATCGCCGCCCCAATCACCCTATAAGCCAAGTTTTCTAGCTGAACACTTGGTTGCCTCATCTTACCTTCCTCCTCTTCCTTTGTGTACTTTGCGTCCTTTTCTGCGAAACGCTGCGCGAACGCGGTTCGTTCCCATCAAACCCTCTCCAACCCTGTGGCAAAATTTATTAGAGTCCTTCCATAGTTAGTTTGCCCCGCATGTCCGCAAATATCCCCAATCTCCCCAGCCTTTACGACCCCTTTTCCACAGAAGCCAAGTGGCAAAAATTCTGGGAAGAAAACCAAGTTTACAAAGCCGACCCCAATAAAGGTGGTGAACCTTATTGCATCGTCATTCCACCGCCTAATGTCACTGGCAGTTTGCACATGGGTCACGCTTTTGAGAGTGCTTTGATTGATACCCTCGTCCGCTACCACCGGATGCAGGGGCGTAATACCCTGTGGTTGCCCGGAACTGACCACGCCAGTATTGCTGTGCATACGATGCTGGAAAGACAACTCAAGAAAGAGGGGAAGACTCGTGGCGAGTTAGGACGCGAGAAATTTCTAGAACGTGCTTGGCAGTGGAAGGCGGAGTCTGAGGGAACTATTCTTAATCAGCTGCGACGCTTGGGTGTCTCGGTGGACTGGTCACGGGAGAGGTTTACTCTAGATGAGGGTTTATCCAAAGCTGTTGTAGAGGCATTTACTCGCCTTTATGAAGAAGGCTTAATTTATCGTGGTGAGTATTTAGTTAACTGGTGTCCAGCTACTCAGTCAGCTGTGTCTGACGTGGAGGTGGAAACACAAGAGGTCAATGGGAATCTTTGGCACTTTCGCTATCCCCTCACAGATGGTTCTGGTTATGTGGAGGTGGCGACAACTCGACCAGAAACAATGCTAGGCGATACTGCCGTGGCAGTTAATCCCAATGACGATCGCTACAAAAACCTAATTGGCAAAACTGTAACTCTGCCAATTTTACACCGAGAAATTCCCATAGTTGGCGATGAATTTGTTGACCCCACTTTCGGCACAGGTTGCGTGAAGGTGACACCTGCCCATGACCTCAACGATTTTGACATGGGTAAGCGTCACAATCTGCCGTTGATCAACATTATGAATAAAGACGGCACGCTCAACGAAAATGCTCAGGAGTTTCAAGGACAAGACCGCTTTGTTGCTAGAAAGAATGTGGTTTCTCGCCTAGAAACAGATGGCTTTTTGGTGAAGATAGAAGATTATAAGCATAGCGTTCCTTATAGCGATCGCGGTAAAGTACCCATTGAACCCCTCCTTTCTACTCAGTGGTTTGTCAAAATTCGCCCCCTAGCTGACAAAACTCTAGAATTCCTCGACCAGAAAAATTCTCCTGAGTTTGTCCCTCAGCGCTGGACAAAGGTCTATCGTGATTGGCTAGTAAAACTCAAAGATTGGTGTATCTCTCGCCAACTGTGGTGGGGGCACCAAATCCCTGCTTGGTATGCTGTCAGCGAAACAGGCGGGCAAATTACTGATAACACGCCTTTTGTAGTAGCGAAATCAGAAGCGGAAGCTTGGGAAAAAGCAAAATCACAATTTGGTGAAAATGTCAAGTTAGAACAAGACCCAGATGTGCTGGATACCTGGTTTTCTTCTGGACTCTGGCCGTTTTCGACTTTGGGCTGGCCAGAACAAACTCAAGATTTAGCGACTTACTATCCTACTACTACCTTGGTAACAGGCTTTGACATTATCTTTTTCTGGGTTGCCAGAATGACGATGATGGGTGGGCATTTTACGGGTGAAATGCCTTTCCAAACAGTTTACATCCACGGCTTGGTGCTGGATGAAAAAGGTCAGAAGATGTCTAAGACCAAAGGTAATGGCATTGACCCGTTGTTATTGATTGACAAATATGGTACTGATGCTCTGCGCTACACCCTAATTAGAGAAGTGGCTGGTGCGGGACAAGATATCCGGCTAGAATACGATCGCAAAAAGGATGAATCATCTTCAGTGGAAGCGTCCCGTAACTTTGCTAATAAGTTGTGGAATGCTGCCCGCTTTGTGATGATGAATCTGGATGGACAGACGCCGCAACAATTGGGTCAACCACTCAGCAACGAATTGAGCGATCGCTGGATTCTCTCGCGGTATCATCAAGTTGTTAAGCAAACCACCAATTACATTGACAACTACGGTCTAGGGGAAGCTGCCAAAGGATTGTACGAATTTATTTGGGGCGATTTCTGCGACCAGTATATTGAACTGGTTAAATCTCGCCTTCAAAACGATGCAGATCCCGCATCCCGAAAGGCAGCACAGCAAACCCTCGCCTACGTGCTGGAAGGGATTTTGAAACTACTTCATCCCTTTATGCCGCACATTACCGAAGAAATTTGGCAGACTCTCACCCAACAATCAGCAGATTCTCAACAAACTTTACCACTGCAAATCTATCCACAGGTAGATGCAAACCTGATTGATCTAGCTTTAGAAGAACAGTTTGAATTGCTGATTGGTACTATCCGCACAATTCGGAACTTACGAGCTGAGGCGGATATCAAGCCAGGGGTAAAAGTGACAGCGAATTTGCAAACTGCAAGCGAAAAGGAACAGCAAATCCTCACTGCGGGACAATCTTACATTAAAGATTTGGCTAAGGTCGAGACTTTAACCATTACCGCTGAACCACAGAGTCAAACGGTTGCTGCTAAAAAACCTCAGAGGGGTTTGAAGACAATTGGCTTGATTGTTGTGGGGATTGTCTTTGCTAGGTTAGGCTTAGCTGCGGGGAATGCGATTAATGACATTCCCATAGTCGGAACTTTCTTTGAAATAATTGGTTTTGGTTACACAGCTTGGTTTGTTAGCCAAAATTTACTGAGTACACAAGCTAGACAAAAGTTCTGGAGACAGTTTTTCCCACAGACACAATCACAACAGGCACAAGAAACAGACAATGCAATCGCTGGTGTAATTGGTACAATCCAAGTGCTAATTCCCCTTGCTGGTGTGGTAGATGTCGAAGCAGTCAGTGCCAAACTGCAAAAACGCATCAGCAAAGTAGAAGCAGAAATTAGTGCTCTACGTGCTAGATTAAGCAATCCTAAGTTTGTTGAACAAGCACCTGCTGATGTGGTACAAGCAGCGCGGGATGCTTTAGTAGAAGCTGAAAAACAAGCAGAAATTTTGCGCGATCGCCTCAAGGGTTTACAGTAGGCATCGCCTACGTGGTTTAGGATAGCTGCAATGGGTAATAGAAAAAATATGAACTATAAATGCAGAATTATGAATTAGATTCATACTTCATCATTAACAATTCATAATTTGATCACCAATTACCCATTACAAATTAACTATGCCCAAAAAATAAATTAAAAATCTTTTTTTTTAATTTTGTGGAAAGTTGGGCGATGTCGATTTCTGTCTCACTCAACTTTCCAAGAAGAATTTTGAATTGGAGCACGACTGTCATGCTATATCTAGCCCAGGTGCGTAAAAACGATTTTTTAGACCAGCACCAGTTACGCTTGTTGGCGCGTCAGGAAGCTGAAAACTTCTGGGTAATAATTCCAGAAGAGGCTTTCATTTTACTGGGCAAGGGAAACACCATGAGTGAGAAATTACTTGTTTTAGTTGAACTTTCTCCTACAGGCGATATTGAAAGCCTAGAAGACGCTACCAGTTGGGTACTTGGTCTGATAGAAAATTACCTCACGACCGGCATCACTCCAGAATTTTTGCAGCAAGAAGCCGAGCGAGCGGAACATTGGCGACAATCTCTGACGTTGCAAAACCAAGACTTGGCGCGTCGTTCTTTAGAATTAGAAGCCCGTCGTGAGCAAATTCAAGCCCTAGAGGAAACCCTCAAACGCGATAAAAACGGTTATCACAAAGATGAAGCATGAAGCAAAAAACGTTCTTACATCTCTGTCACCAAATAATTCGTAATTCTTAGTTCACAATTATGAATTATGAATTATAAATTATGAATTATTTACGATGCCAACAATTGCCGAATTAACCTTGCTACAGCTTTTTGCGTGAAGCGGCTAGCAACTTGTTGACCCAAACGCTGCACACCTGGATTTACCAATAACTGAGCAACTTGAGGTGCAAGTTGTGCTGGGTCAAAGCCACGAGTTTCTTGGAGAATAGTCAAGATACGTTTAATATGCTCCAAGGTTTGTTGTTGCTCGACTGTCGCCGCCGGAGTTTCGTTGACAGCAGTCAACCCAATTCGTTCTCGCAGCAAGTAGGTGAAGTTATGCAAAACATTTTTACCTAAAGCATCGAGTCCATTAACAGATTCATCTACTAGCTTGTCACGAATAAAAGCGCCGCGTTCGGAAGCCAGAAAGTCTATTCCCTGATTCAACACCAAGTTTAAGTCGTAGTCTTGGCTGTTACGTGCATTACGTAACAAGTTTTCCAAGCGGTTCCAGCGGAATCTCCCATCTTTAAACAACAAATCCTGTAGTGACGCTCTTAATTGCGGTGCGGGATCGGTTAACAGGCGTTTAGAAACATAAGGGTAAGCTTCGCTGAGAACTTTAAAGTTGGGATCTATGTATATAGCGATACCTTCCAGCGTTACCAGAGAGCGAATAATTAAAGCGTAGTAGGGAGGTACACGGAAAGGATACTCATACATCAAAGCCGACAGTTCATCGGTGATGCTTTTAATGTTGAGTTCGGCTACGCTGGCTCCTTGAGCATCAGCAAACACTCTCGAAAAAGCTGGGATAATTGGTGTTAAGTCTGTTTCTGGGGATAAGAAATCTAACTTAACGTAGTCTTTTGCTAAACCTTCAAAGTCACGATTAACAACGTGGACGATCGCCTCAATTAAACCATAACGCTGCGGCGGCTTAATCTCACTCATCATCCCAAAGTCGAGATAAGCTAATTTGCCATCAGGCATAGCTAATAGATTACCAGGATGGGGATCGGCGTGGAAAAATCCATGTTCTAGCAACTGGCGCAGTGAACACTGCACACCCACTTCAATCAAATAACGAGCATCTATACCTTGGGCGCGAATTTCTTCTGTCTGGGTTAATTTTGTGCCGTTAATCCACTCCATCGTCAAGACACGACGGTTAGTATATTCCCAGTATATTTTCGGTACATATATGTCTTTTATATGTCCATATAACTGGAAAAAGCGCTCGGCATTTTCGCCCTCGTGGATGTAATCCATCTCTTCAAAGATGCGATCGCCCAATTCATCCAAGATCCCAACTAAGTCACTCCGCACCCGTTTAACTTTTTTCTGCACCCAAGCGGCGAGGTGGCGCAAGATGTACAAATCAATAGTAATCCGCTCTCTTAAGTCAGGGCGTTGAACTTTAACGGCGACTTCCTCACCAGTTTTTAACTTACCTTTGTAGACTTGTCCCAAGGAGGCAGCAGCAATTGGCTGAGCCGAAAGTTCGGCGTAGACTTCTTCTGGAGGCGCTCCTAATTCTTCTTTGATAAACTGGTAAGCTAGTTCGTTGGGAAAAGGCGGTAATTGGTCTTGTAGCCTAGTTAGTTCTTCCAAGTACACAGGAGGAACTAAATCTGGCCTAGTGGATAAAGCTTGTCCAATTTTGATGTAAGCAGGCCCTAGTTGCGTCAGCAATTCTCGTAGCTGATTGGCTCGGCGGCGGTCATTTTTGACGACAATTCCCCGACGACTATCCCACCACAGTCCAAAAGCTAAGGAGAGTGTTGGCCCCAAAACTGCGAAAATCCGTCGCAAAACTTGCAGGGGTCTATTTTGGTAATACGCCTTGATCTCTACGGGATCGTAACGCGTCTCAGGTTCGGCTATTGTCGTGACATTTTGAGTAGCTAGGAGTCTTGGCGATCTCACAACTAAAGCCTGTGTAGCATTTTCTGGCACTACTTCAGTAACATACAGTTCGTCTGGACGGTCTGTGCCGCCACGACTGTCCTCCTGAATCGGTCGGGAACTAGGGGGAAGTGTCTTAACAATCATGAAGAAAGCCACCGGTCAGAACGATCATGTTAAGTATTGTAACAATAATATGTTGAAGAACTAGAGATTGGGGAATTGGGTATGGAGCATGAGGCATAGGGAAAGAATTATTTTTTTGCTCCTAGTCCTCAGTTCCCAATACCCAGTACTTAGAAGTTTGCTAAACTTATCAATGGACGTATTAGTCCAATAGTAGTAGGTATTGCTAGTTGATGAAAGATTATACTTATTGTCCTGTAAGTTAGAAGTATTCGGCATCTGCCCTCACGGAGAATTAGGCTTGATGTTGCTTTGCCTACGGATTGAAAACTTTGCCCTGATTGACCAACTGGAACTAGAATTTGGCGCTGGATTGAATGTATTGACAGGTGAAACCGGCGCTGGAAAGTCGATTATCCTAGATGCTATTGATGCTGTTTTGGGTGGTAAAGTCTCCAGTCGAGTGATCCGTACTGGGACAAGTCGGGCAATGGTAGAAGCCACTTTCACCTCAAATCCCCCCTTAACCGCTTGGTTGAGCGAACAGGAAATTGATTTGCTCGATGAGAATTCCGTAGTTATCAGCCGGGAAATCACAGCCACCACTAGTAATATCCGCAGTCGATCGCGGATAAATGGTGTGTTGGTAAATCGCCAGATTATGGGGGGACTGCGCGATCGCTTAGTAGAAATCACAGCCCAAGGTCAAACTGTGCAAGTAGGGCAATCAGCTCAAGTCCGCGACTGGTTAGACTTGTATGGCGGTAATGCCCCGATGCAGCAGCGCCAAAAGGTCGCCACTACTTTTACTGCTTATCAACAAGCCCATCTAGCACTAGAAAAACGCCGGACATCAGAACGAGAACGTTTGCAACAATTCGACTTACTCACCTATCAAGTTCAAGAATTGGGAGCCGCAAACCTCAGCGATTCTCAGGAATTGGAACAACTGGCGCAAGAACGGGAACGCCTAAATCATGTCGTTGATTTGCAACAACTGAGTTACAAAGTTTACCAGGCCTTGTATCAAAATGATCATGAAACTCCAGCCGCAGCTGATTTGTTAGGTGACAGCGAAGCTACATTAAATGACATGGTGGAGTACGATGCTCAACTGCAACCGCTACTGGATTTGGTGAGAGACGCGCAAACTGCGGTGATGGAAGTGGGAAGACAGATTAATGCTTATGGCGAAGATTTAGAAGCCGATCCTCAGCGATTGGAGGAAGTAGAACAGAGAATTCAGGAATTAAAACAAATTTGCCGCAAGTATGGCCCAACACTTACAGAAGCGATCGCCTACTACCAAAGAATTCAAGCAGAATTAGCAGAACTGAACGATAGTGAACAATCTATCGAAAGTCTAGAACAGCAAGAAAAGGCGTGTTTTGAAAAACTTACTCAAACCAGCGATCAGTTAACTCAACTGCGCCGTCAAGCTGCTGCTAATTTAGAATTACGATTGCTGTCCGAACTCAAGCCCCTAGCGATGGAAAAGGTACAGTTTCAAGTAGAGATTCTGCCTACTTCTCCAACTGCTACAGGAGCAGACAAAATTACTTTTATATTTAGTCCTAACCCCGGAGAACCGCTACAACCTTTGACAGAAATTGCTTCTGGGGGTGAAATGAGCCGCTTTTTACTAGCACTGAAAGCTTGTTTTTCTCAAGCCAGTACTGCTGGGACAATGGTGTTTGATGAAATAGATGTCGGGGTTTCGGGACGGGTAGCCCAGGCGATCGCTGAAAAATTACACCAACTAAGTCAGCGCAATCAAGTATTATGTGTTACCCACCAGCCCTTAGTCGCTGCAATGGCAGACCGTCATTTCCGTGTGGATAAGCAAACTATCAATCAAAGTAAGGGTAAAAAAGCTAACAATGGTAACGGTGAACAGCGTACCGTTGTGCGAGTCACTACCTTAGATAATTTAACCACTCGCCGGGAAGAATTGGCACAGTTAGCTGGTGGTAAATCTGCAACAGATGCGATCGCTTTTGCCGAATCTCTATTATTGCAAGCTGCTAACCACCGTCGCCAAGAGCAGGGTTAACATAAATTACTCTTTGTGTCTTAGTGTCTTTGTGGTAATTTAGCATCGCCATATTACATTGACAAAGCGACATTCTTGAGTATGGTCATTGGGCCTTGATCTTTGAGAATCTGCATTTGTTGCTCATTTCGTACTAGCAAAGCACCCGCAAATCCTAATGAATTAACAGATATAGACTGGAAATGCTCTTGCGATCGCGGTACAATCAACATCCATTCTCTCGTCACTAAAAGATTGTAAGCACCAGATTGTCTGTTATCAACAGCGTCTAAACCTACAGCACGTAATAACTTGTGATAACACTCCAAAGTTGCCTCAGCGGTTGTTAACGGAGACTTCACCCAATGGGGGTTTATAGTTGCAAAAGCGTGTACAAAAGGAAATCCTGGTATAGTTGCGATCGAGTCCTGAAATTTTGCCGATGCTAGCAGCGGTTCAATGGGTATCTGCACTCCTGATGGTGTTAGTGGTAAAGGTACAACTTGTAAGTGTTTGTGTCGCTGACTAGCACCTGCAATTTTACCACTATTGTAGAATGCTAAACCATCGAAATCAGCCAGACACGCCAACATAGCTACAAAATCTTCCAACGTGAGTAAGCTTTCTTGTTCCTCAAAGAAACGAGTAATAATTAGTAAGTGATATTCAACAACATTGAACTTATTTAAAATACATACATGAGTATCGGAAATATCCGCAACAAATAAATCCTCCTCGTAGGGAAGAAATGGATTGAAGTCTTTGCCAGAGGAAACAGTTTGTTTTTTCTGTTTCTGCTTAGCTGCATCTTTGCGGACAAGATTAGACAAAATTCGCACCAAGAAGCGCACTTCATCCTGTTCTACAAATTCAAACTCTGTTGGTATTGACAGCAGTGCTCCACATTGCAAAGCATGTTGAGTTCGGTCTTTGACACTTGTCCATAAAGTGCCAGGTTTTAGCAATATTTTCCCTTGCGCCATTTCTTTCCCTTCCGGCATAGTGAGATATTTTAGCAGTGTTCAAGTAAACATTAAATAAAATCCTAGTTCGTAGTGTTCGCGTAGCGTCTCGGAGAGAGCGATTCATCGCTCTTGCATTATCAGGACTAAAGTCCTTACTACAAACTTTAATTGATTTACGCCTAGCTACTTAGCACAGGTAATTGCACACTTACTGTAGTACCTGTCAAAAGATCAGAATGAATTAATAGTTCGCCACCATGAGCAATAACAATGCGTTTGGTAATAGCAAGTCCTAGTCCAGTGCCACAAGGTTTCGTAGAGAAAAATGGTTGCGAAAGCTTAGCAAGAACTTCTGAGGGAATGGGATCTCCGCCATTGTTGACATGAATGCAGACTTGATCTGCTAGCAAGCTATTTACTTGCCATTTGATGATATCTCCTGCTGCAACAGCCTCGCAAGCATTACGGACAATGTTGATAAACACTTGTTTGAGCTTGTCTTTATCCCCCAAAATTTTGATCACAGATGATGCTGGCATAAATTCGATTTGCCGCTCTAGAGCTTCTGGCATATCACTGACTACTACAAGCAACTCCCGAATGAATTCATTGACGTCTAATTCACAAAGCTGTAACACCTGGGGCTTGGCGTAAAGTAAGATTTCACTCAATAGACGTTCTAGACGGATGGCTTCGCTAAGTGCTAACGATAAGCGCTCTTGAGCAGATTCAGTCAAAACGGTTTTCTGGAAATACCTTAATCCCATGAGCATTGTGGTCAAGGGATTACGAATTTCATGCACAATACTAGCAGCAAATTCTCCGATCGCAGCTAAGCGCTCCTGCTCTACTAGCTGAGTTTGAGCTGCACGTAACTGAGCAGTTCGTTTTTCGACTTCAGCCTCTAGAAGACGATTAAATTGACACTGCTGCTGATAAAGATGGTAATGGTCGATCGCTGTGGCTGCACGTTCAGCAAATAGTTCTACAATTTGAATTTCTTCTGAAGTAAACTCCCGTGGCTGCTGGTGAAAAGAGCAGATAGTACCAATTACTTCACCTTGAGCAGTCCGCAGGGGTATTCCTAAATATGAGCAATAACCTTCTGGAGCCTCTCCATATTCTGGGTATTTTTTAGCATCTTCCACCGCTAACGAGTGACCGATTTGGATGACAGTGCCAGTTAATGAACCATGTAACGAATAAACATGTTCTCCCTCACCCATGTCAATACTACTTGCCAGCACTTTCTCAAACCCTTTTTGGCACAACGTGACAACTGACCAACTGACATCAAGTAAATTGCTGACTCCGCAAGCAATATTGTGCAAATAGCTACTTAGTTCACCAGTTCGATAGTTCAAAGAAGACAAAAGTGCCATTGCCTGCCGCTCACGCTGCCACGGTTGTTGCAACAACACTTCATCACTACTGGATTTGCTCATGGATGCCTATTGCATATTAAGTGCAAAATAAGTTTAAAAATTAACTGTTAAGTTTTAAATATTACAGTATTAACCTGGAAAATTCGGGTATTTTTTTCCTATCCTAGGTGATAAAAGCGTGTTTATCGTAGTACATAAATACTAAAATGTACTATAAAGAATTAACTACCTACTTTTACAGAAAATCCCAAAAAGCAGGTGCTATGCCGAAACGCCTTTTAGTCGTTGAATCTCCTGGTAAAGTCAAAAAGCTCAGTCAAATTCTGGGTTCAGAGTGGATTGTGCGTGCCAGTTGTGGACATATCCGAGAACTCAGTGATGAGGGTGAGTCTTCATTAGGCTTCACTATGGACGGCAGGAGTATACGATGCAATTATGTGCCTCGTGATCAACGAGCAAAGGAAACGATTCAGCAGCTAAAGGCAGTTACCAAGCAGGTTGATGAGGTTGTATTAGCAACCGACCCAGACCGGGAAGGAGAAACCATCGCTTGGCATCTGAAAGAAGTGCTGGGTTTAAGAGAACCGAAACGAGTTATTTATACTGAAATTACCGCATCAGCGATTCGAGGAGCGATCGCCAACCCAAGAAAGCTTGACCTCAACTTGGTAGGTGCGGGATTGTGCCGAGATTGCCTAGATAAGCTAGTTGGGTACAAAGGAAGTCCCCTAGTTTGGGCGCTAAACAACGGGGCTAAAAGTGTCGGAAGAGTTCAGAGTGCGACATTACACCTAATTTGTCAGCGGGAAACAGAGATTTTGACTTTTGTTCCTCAAGACTATTGGAGTGTGTGGGTAGATTACGCTCTTGGGTTCCGTGCTTTTTACAAAGGAACGGTGAACACTCGCTCAGATGCACCGGAGCAAGAAGTAGAAGCTCATGATGATGCAGCGAGTAATAGCAAGGAAACGCCAGAGTCTAAGCGGGTTCTCTCTGAAGCCGAAGCAACACGCTTAGTTGAAGAAGCACGGCGCTATCCTCATCAAGTTATTCACGTTGAAGGGAAAGTTGTTCCTCGCCAACCACCTCCACCGTTTACCACCTCTACTCTCCAACAAGCAGCCGGTTCCAAGCTGAAATTTGCTCCAGATCAAACCATGCTTTTAGCCCAAAAGCTTTATGAGGCAGGGTTAATTACATATATGCGTACAGACTCAGTGATGTTGAGTCCAGAGTTTTGTACCAGTGTCAAAAAGTGGTTAGAACAGCATGATCCGCAAAATGTGCCGCAGCAGGTTGCCAAGCATCGCAGTGCTAAAACAGCGCAGGAAGCACACGAGGCGATTCGCCCAACAGATATATTTCGTCCCTCAGCCGAGTTGCGAGAGGAACTTTCGGCTTCAGAATTTAACTTGTATGTGATGATTTGGAAACGAGCAGTTGCTTCTCAGTGTCGCGCTGCTCAACTGCGTAAAACTCAGGTGATTACTCAATCTGGTTCTTTGCTGTGGCTGGCTCGTGGGCAAGTGGTAGAGTTTCTCGGTTATGCTCGGTATTGGAATAACCTCAGCAAAGATACAATTTTACCTTCCTTACAGCAAGGGCAGGCGCTCATCCTGGAGAATGCGGGACATGACCAGAAGCAGACACAGCCACCACCCCGCTACAGTGAACCCAAACTAGTGCAGCTAATGGAACGCAAAGGAATTGGTCGCCCTAGTACCTATGCACCAACTGTCTCAACCCTGAAAAATCGCGGTTATGTGCAGTTAACAAAAGAACATCTACAACCAACAACTTTGGGGTTAGAAGTTGATGCTTTTTTGGTCAAGGCATTGCCGGATTTACTAGAGGCAGAATTTACTGCCAAGATGGAAGATGCCCTAGATGCGATCGCTCAAGGAAAACACTCTTGGCAGCACTACCTTACAGATTGGAATCAAGATTATTTTGCGCCAGCTTTAGCAAAAGCCAAGACTGTGGTTATTAGTTCCTCAGATCCCAAAAAAGCTTTACCAGTAGGCGATCGCAAATATGAAACTTCTAGAACTCGCTGTCAACAGTGCAACAACTTTCTAGCCAAAATTCCCAGCACTAAGGTCAAAAAGAAATACTTCCTCAAGTGTATTAGCGGCTGTGAAGATACTGTCCTGTTTTGGAGCGATTTCAACAAAACTTGGGAACCACCTCGTTTTAAGGCAGCTAAGGGTGAAAATCCTCAAATGTCGAAAGCCTTAATCACAAAATATCCCTGTCCAGTATGTAAGAAACCTCTGGAGGAGTATAGCTACACCAAGGAAGGACAGAGCAAAACAATGCTCCGGTGTTCTGACCCTCAGTCCCGAAATGACCGGAAGCATAAAGATGCGGTTTATTTCACTACAGCCAAAGGCTGGTGGAGTCCCAAGTTTGGCGATTTAAAGTAAATCAATACCTTCGCCAAAAAAAGAGCTATGGCACTAGACACAGAGAAGTTAGAGCCGTATCCCTACGCTGAAAGCTACGCCGAGCGTCTTGTAGAGAAGCTTCCTCATATCGAAACTTCAAAGAGGCAGGTTTTATTGTACCCAATATGAGGTAGCTCATAGAGAACGTTGAATTAATTTGTCAAAGTAAAGGTAGCATTAATTTTAAAGGTCAAGTATATGACCAACGCTACCCTCAACTTCCAAACTATATCAGGACACCAAGTCTTAGCAGCAGCAGGCAAAAAATATCTGCGTCCTGGTGGACGACTAGCTACAGAGCAGTTATTCCAATGGGCTAATTTTCAGCCAGGTGAGACAGTTTTGGAGCTAGCTTCGAGTTTTGGGTACAGTGCGATCGCGCTTGCTAAACGCTATGGTGTTAAAGTCGTCGGTGTAGAAAAAAATCCTGACAGTGTAGCTCGTGCGCGTACCAATATCCATGCTGCTGGTTTAGAAAATCAAATCGAAATTCTCGAAGGTGATATTTTGCACTTAGAGGCAATACCAGGAAAGTTTGATTACGTTTTAGCCGAAGCAATTATTACAATGCAATCCCCAGCAGGGAAAGCTAAGATTTTAGCTGGCATTCACAATAAACTCAAACTTGGAGGTAAATTCCTCTGTCATGAATTATTAGCTCGTGATAAAGAAGAACAAATTCGTTCTGAGCTAGCACAAGTAATTCGAGTAAATTCTACACCCCTGTCAGAAGCTAACTGGATTCTTGCTTGTGAAGCAGCAGGATTGCAAGTGCGAAAGCATCAAACTGGATCAATGGCTTTACTGAATTTGGGGCGGATGTTTCAGGATGAAGGCATTGTAAACACAGTTCGGATTTTGGGGAATATCTTGACGCACCAACCTATCCGCAAAAGGCTTTTAGAAATGCGTAGTGTTTTCCAGAAATATCGTAACGAATTAGGTTACATCATTCTGTGTACCGTTGCTCAGTAGCAGTATTAATCCAAAATCCAAAATTGCTATGACTTCTAAAATCACAACAAACTCATCTTTCGTTACCCAATTGCAAGAACAAATTGAATATCCTGAAGCCGGAGTTATCAGTAAAGTATTACTGAAAGATCAAGCTTGTCAATACACGCTCTTTTGTCTGGCAGCTAACACTGAGATTTCCGAGCATACGTCTCCTCGAAATGCCACTATTAATGTTATTGAAGGACGAGGTTTATTAACTTTGTCGGGGCAAGATTATGTACTAGAAACAGGTGTTTTTGTGTTCATGCCTGCCAACACTTGCCATGCATTAAAGTCTGAAGAAAATTTGACTTTCTTGCTGACATTTTCTGAAAAAGTAGATAGTAATTAGTTTTTTCTGAACAATGGAATCAATAATTTTAACCTTCGCTCAACATTTAGATTTACCCCAAACTCAGTTAAAAGCCTTACTCTCAAAACCGTTAACTGAGTGTCTCAATTCACCCGAACTTAACCAACAGCTAGACAGCTTAGATATCAATTTGCTGAAGGAAACTTTACCCATAGCAGGAGCTATCTTAGCCAAGGAACTACCGCCTTTTTACAACTGGCTGAAAAATGAGTTAGGAGTCAAGCGTGTTCCTGATAGTCCAGATCACACAACAAAATGGGTAATTGGTTTCGTCAACAATCAAGAAAGCCTGAGCAGCTTAGTTGAGTTACATAAACCCGTTCCGCGTCCGGCTTTAGAAGCGTCTGTTCCTCGCTTGTTAAGCTTGTTTAATGATGTCAAAGACGCGCATATTCGCCAGGAATGGCAAAAAGCGATCGCGGCTCTTTGCTTACCTCTGGTTGTTGCAGCGCGTGAAGATGAGCGAAAACTCACAGTAACGGCATAAAAATCAATCTTCAACAAGCTAATTACCTGATCAGCAATAATTCCACGAAATTTCAAGATTTTCACTAAATTTCGGAGGGTTTGCTATGGCTAATACCACGTTAATTAATGCCGATATAGCAACGGCTTCTAAAAGGCGATCGCTCAGTCTCCCTGCATGGCTGGTACTGATCTGCATCGTCACTTTTACTGCTTTGCTGGCAGCTGGGGCTGTCATCTGGAAAAATGCCCCACCTGTGCCAGAGTTTGTACGTTCCTCGCAACAAGAAATCATCCTCACGAAAGCAGAAATTCAAGCCGGACAAGAAGTTTATCTGGCTCGCGGCGGCCAACACATTGGCAGCGTTTGGGGACACGGCAGCTATCTCGCCCCCGATTGGTCAGCCGATGTTCTCCACCGTTGGGGATTAGCAACAGCTGGGGTTTTATTCAACGGTAATTCTGATTTTTCTCAAGCGGATTTAGAGGCTCTACCCGCCCCAGAAAAAGCCAGTTTACAAGCACAAGTTAGCGAACAGTTCAAAACTAATCGTTATGACCCCAAAACTCACGAATTAATCCTGACAAACGCTCAAACTCAAGGATTAAAACAAGTCTTCCAAGACTATCACCAGCTATTAGTCCAAGGCTCTCCAGTTCATTCAATTCCTCATGACTGGTTCAAAAACGATACCCAAATTCACAATGTCACAGGCTTCTTTGCCTGGACAGCTTGGGCAGCAGCAACCAATCGACCAAATGCCCCGTTTTCTTATACGGCAAATTGGCCTCACGATGACTTAATTGGTAATCAACCACCAGGGCAGTTTATTATCTGGTCGATTGTGTCAGTCATTATTTTAATTGCTGGAACAGGTGTATTTTTGTTTATCTACCTGACTCAAGAACAAGAAGATGAAATTCAGCCAGTTCCAGCGCGTCCGGCGGTACAAATTCCCACTCCCAGCCAAAAAGTTACCGCGCTATTTTTTGGCGTAGCAATGGCACTATTTTTAGTGCAAATTTTGATGGGAATGTTCACAGCTCATTACGCCGTAGAAGCGGAAGGTTTTTACGGTATTCCTTTGAGTAAATTTCTCCCCTATGCTGCTTCCCGCACCTGGCACTTACAATTAGCTATCTTCTGGATTGCCACTTGCTGGTTGGCGGCTGGACTTTACTTTGCCCCGCGTTTCGGGAATTACGAACCTAAATATCAAGCGCTTGGGAATACTGTTCTCCTGGTTGCATTAACTATCGTTGTCGTCGGTTCGATGATTGGCACTTGGGAGGCGGTGACTGGAGTTTTAGATGTAAAGAGTAGCTTCCTCTGGGGACACCAAGGTTATGAGTACATCGAATTAGGTCGAGTTTGGCAATTGCTGCTAATTGCTGCTATGACCTTTTGGCTGTGGTTGATGTATCGTGCTTTCAAGCCTGCTTTGTTAAAAGAGAAAAATCCCACCGGCTTGAGTCACTTTTTCCTCTACAGCGCGATTACAATTCCTCTGTTTTACTCAGTGGGTTTAGCGTATAGCAATCACACATCTTTGAGCATTGCCGAGTATTGGCGCTGGTGGGTAATTCATCTGTGGGTTGAAGGCTTCTTTGAGGTATTTGCCACGGTTGTTATTGCTTATTTGTGTAGCGAATTGGGTTTCCTCAAGAAATCCTCTGCTTTGCGTGCGACTTATCTCACCACGATTCTATATTTGGGTAGTGGTGTAATTGGAACGCTGCACCATTTGTATTTTTCCGGTACACCATCGTTTATTGCGGCAGTGGGATCGGTCTTTTCCGCCTTGGAAGTGGTTCCTTTGACGCTGATTGGTTTCGAGGTATTGAAAACTTTGAAACTATCTCAAGAAGCAGAAGGATTTTACCGTTGGCCGTTACGCTTTTTTCTCGCTACCTGTTTCTGGAATTTGGTAGGTGCAGGAGTCTTCGGTTTCTTGATTAATCCGCCAATTATTCTGTACTACTCTCAAGGTTTAAATACCACGCCAATTCACGCTCATTCTGCCTTGTTTGGTGTCTATGGCTGTCTAGCACTGGCGCTGATGTTGTTTGCCTTGCGGGAATTTGTGCCGGAGGATGCTTGGAATGAGAAGTTACTGCGCTTTGCTTTCTGGACAATCAATGGTGGTTTAGTCGGGATGCTGGTTTTCGGCTTAATTCCCAATGGCTTCTATCAGTTGGCTATATCAATTGATCGCGGTACCTGGTTTGCCCGCAGTGCTGAGGTGATTAGTAGTCCCTGGATGCGCTGGACTGTGTGGCTGCGGATTCCGGGAGATGTGGTTTTTGCGATCGGTGCTATGACTATGTTCTTGTTTACAATGAGAGCGATTATTGCGATCTTTCGCTTTCCGGTTCAGACGACTCAACCACAGTTAAACGCTGTTGTTGATGATAGTGGAACCAAATCTTGAGATTAATTCCTTATACGTCGAATTTCCCAACCTTGGTTAACCGGTGTTGGGATTTCTGTGTGATCAACTAAAACACATTTAAATTGCATAATCATTAGACCTGCTTTGAAAAGTTCAGAGTCTCTTTAAGTGCGGGACGCTGCTTTGTAGCTTGCTTCCCTGAAAGGGTACGGCGGGATCTTGCTACAGACTTCTGTGTTTGTCATTTGTCATTGATCAAAAGTATTTACAAATGACTAATGACAAATGACTAATGACGGTCTTAACCAGTAAATGTGCAACTTGAACACACATTACCTTACTGCAAGTCTGGTGAAAGATTGTTTCACACTGCCATCATTTCCGATTCTGTGTGAGATAGAGTACCAAAAAAGTCATAGCGATCGAGTGCTTCTAAAATTCCCCATGCATACTGTCCTTGAGCAAAGTAAATTTGTGGATAGCCACGCAACTTTTCAATTTCTTTACTGTAGTTGCTCACAACTACAGCTAGGGTATTCCCAGCCAGCATCGATTCATCGTTACCTGATGCACCTGCTACTAAAAAGCGTTTGATTGGTAATCCCCACTTCAAAGCACAATAACGAATCGCGTCTCCTTTAGAAGCTCGGATCGGTAACAGATCAAGATACATATTATGGCTGTATATGCCTTTAACGTGGAGCCGATGCCGTCGCAGGTGACGCATGATTTCCTTAAAGCTGATTGATTTGGCTTCATCAACAAAGTAGCTGAGTTTGAACTTACCTTGAACTTCCGGGGGTTGCGCTACCACTCCAGGCAGTTCCTCCATTGCTTTGCGAACGGCGTCAGCTTGCCAATGGTAATTAATATGTCTTAGCCAGTTCGTATCTGTGACTATCTGAGGTCCATAGTAGATTTCGCTACCTGCCGATACAATTAGCAGGTCTGGCATTGGAAACCGCCATTCTTCCAACATCTGCAAAGAACTTTCCAGGTTTCGCCCGGTAGCAATTCCCATACCGATATTGTTACCTTTATTACGCAGCTGCTCGATTAATTTTTGCAGAGCTTCTTGGTCGCCTAATAGAGTATTATCAATTTCGCAAACGAGAAAACGATCTGCGGTTGGTAAGCGGTTTGTGCTCGGTATTTTCCAATCAGGCAAGTCGGTTGCTGGAGCTTTTGGCAGAGGACTGAGCATAGATTGGACTCGTCGTTGCGGCAATTGCAACACCTGTTCAAGATATTTCTCTACATGGCTATCCCAAGAGAAATTTTCTTGCACACTATTCAAGCCATTGGTAGACCAACGTTGCCATTGTTCAGTATTGGTTAGCGATGTTCGCAGAGCATCTTGGATTTGTTTAATATCGAGAGGGTCAATTAGCATCCCATTGTTGCAAGCCGCCAGGATATCTCGCGGCCCACCATCCGATGTGGCAATAATTGGTACACCACAGGCTGTAGCTTCGATTAACGTTAGACCAAATGGCTCAGTTAATGCCGGATTGATAAAGACTCCTCGTGTTTTCGCGATTAATCTATATAGCTCAGGCACTTCGTCAGCACTGTGATGCTTGGGATAGGCAACGTATCCATAAAGGTCGTAGCGGTCTATAAGCTGGAAGATTTCTGTGAGTACCTGGCGCGGGCCTGATTCCATCGTGGTGATGTCATCTCGGTTTCCTAATACCAGAACTAAGTTTGCTAAGTGACGCAACTGTGGATCTTCACCATAAGCTTTGACAAGAGTGCTAACATTTTTACGCATTGCCGCACGGGAAAGCGCCATAATAATTGGCTTTTGAGGGTCTATGAGAAATCTTTTTAATTGCTCATAGATTGGTGGTTCCTGCCAATTATTAGGTACTGGATAAAAGTGTTCCAGCGCTACTCCAGGAGGAATTACCACCATTCGTTGCGGCTGATAGTGGTCGTAAATGCCGTACTGCTGCGTTACTTCTTGATGGGTGCTGGCAATGATTAACGCTGCACTCGCTAGGGTAGTTTCCTCGGCTTCAATTCGGGTACTTATATGAAAGTTATTTTCAATGGTTTCTGGTTTAGTTCCCTGTTCTAACAGTCGTTGTTGTTTCACACGTCCGAGAGAATGACCAGTATGTACAAGTGGTATACCTAACCAACCAGCAACTCGACAACCCACATATCCAGCATCGGCGTAATGGGTATGAATTACATGGGGTAATTTTCCAATTTGGCGTAGGTGCTTTAGTAACTCGTCTGCAAAGTTATCTAAATGCGGCCAAAGAACTTCTTTGCGGAGATAGCGACGCGGGCCGCAGTTAAGACGAATAATTCGAGCTTTGTCGGAAAGAATTTCTACGGGTTGAGCATAGTCGGGACTAACTTTTGGATCGTTAACTAAACGGGTTACTAAGTCTACACGCTCTACTTGTGGATTTGCGGCTAGAGCTTGAGCGAGTTCTAGCACATATCTCGTTTGTCCGCCGGTATCAGCATCTCGTCCTAATTCTAAATTGTTACCGCGAATTAAGCCGTGAACACTGACTAGTAGAATATACAACCCTGGGCTATTTGACATTGTGCATTCCTCAATGTTGTTGCATGACAGCCTAGGTAAAGCTTCTCATACACATGGGTATTGTATTGATCGCTAGAGTGTAAAAAAAATTATGCCGATATTTGAAGATTATGAAATAGATTTTCCTTCATTAATGAATGTCGAATTTGTTACGCTTGTTACAAAATAAGCTAGTAACTTCATAATCATTTCCACACATCCGTTAATATTTATTACACAGTATTGGCTCAAAGTTTAAAAAAGAGTTGAAGTAGGATTAAAGCATTGACAAAATCGACAAAATGTAGATAAAAAATCAGTTGATGATTTATGAAATCTGGAATTAGTTTCTGCAAAATTTATGTTTTCATCAGGGAAAATTTGTGAGGAAGTTCGCTAATGCATAAACTACAAATCGTAGGATGGATAATGTATAGAAAATTATCTATGAACACCATTGAAAATACTGTTGGATATTGCCTACCGTACAGAAAAACGCTGTCAAATGAATGACCCTATCCCTGCTCGCAAACCAATTAATATTCAAGCTGAACTTGCCAAAGAGCGCAACCGAGCTGCTGCTGAGCGTACCCTGATGGCGTGGGTTCGCACCTGTCTTACCCTAATCAGCTTTGGTTTTGGGATTGATGCGATCGTGAGTGCTGTTTATAGTTTAGAAATAGCTAAAAACATCAATCCTGTGCGGCTTTCTCGTATTTTGAGTATTGCTTTTATTATTTTGGGTACGTATGCCATGATCGTTGCAGCGATAGAACACGGCAAAGAATTACGTCATATCCAGAGTAACGAGGAATATCTTTACACCCCTCGCCGCTCTTTGGGATTAACCGTTGCGATCGCACTAGTCTGCATTGGTATATTTGCCTTTGTAGGAATTTTGGTAAAGGCAACTTTTTAATTCAGCTTATGGAATTCTGACGTTTTCTATCAATTCTGCTTAGTCTAAAAAGCTGCTCATGAGTTCTAACTCTTTCAAGAAACTCACTAATCTCACTAACGAATTAGCTAAAGAGCACAATCGCGCTGCTGCTGAACGAACCTTAACAAGCTGGATTCAGAATTGCTTATCTTTGATTGGGTTTGGTATTGCTTTTGATCGCATTTTTAATGCACTCCATCGAGCGTTTCCCGAGAATAGTACAGTAATTAACATGAAATGGACTCACATCATTGGTTTGAGTGCAATTGCTTTGGGCATTTTTTTGTTAGTTATAGCTATCTTTATATACCTGATGGATGTTCAATCACTGAAGCAAAATGACTATTTATATAGACCAATTCGCTCGTATAATCTGATGATCATTACTGTTGGTTCAATTATTCTATTTGGTTTGGTTTCGTTAATTGCCGTTTTTACTGTTATTGCCTGGGGTTAGTTCTCAGGTTTCATATTAAACTAGTAGATTTAATTAGCTCTTATAAAATTGCAATGCCAAACCCTTATAGTAACAAGAAGAAAATTCGAGGTTGGAAAAGGCAGATTAGAAAAATTAACTACTGGAAGAATTATCATCTCAATTTAGATACAGCAAAATTGGATGATTCTCAACGCGAGTATGTCAAGTTGACTATTGACCCTTGGTATCGCTTAGTGAAAAGAACTCCTCCCGCCTGGTACAACCGATTAATATTAGAGGCTTTAGTAGAAATTTATTTAAGTTGGTACAAAACGCTTCAAGAGTGGGGAGAGCCTTTTTACTTGAAGATATGGTTATTTGACCCTCATTTTATCAACTCTCAAGTTGTGGCAGCAACTAGAGATTGGATTGTTGGATATAACAATACTTTTACAAAGAGCAACCAAAATCAGGCGTTTCCATTTGATAAATATAAAATTAGTAACTTCAGTCTTGAAGATTTTACATGGGAACTCCACATAGAGGAGAATTACTTTTATGAAAAGATGGATCAACTCAGTGAAGTAGAAATTAACAACATTAAACAGAAGGCTTATAGCTCAGGTTTGCTTCAGGATGGTGATAGGTACTTTGCCATTAAAACAGGAGATGTTTGGATTGGAACGTTACACAGGTAAATTGAAGTTGGTGCAAGATATCTGTTCTAACCAAAATTAGAAAAAGCATCTACCAAGATAGATGCTCCTTAATTAGCTTTATAGATAGAGTTGCCATCGAATATTTAAGCGATCGCCACTGCTGGTTGTTGCCAGCGTCCCATTGCTTTAGCAATCACTGCCAATTCTGGCATGAGTTTGTCGAAACGGTCTGGTGTTAGGGATTGGGGGCCATCGGATAAGGCTTTAGCGGGATTGGGGTGAACCTCAATCATTAAGGAATCTGTACCAGCTGCGATCGCAGCCATTGCCATTGAAGGTACAAACTCAGACCAACCTGTGCCGTGGCTGGGGTCAATCATTATTGGTAGGTGAGTTAGCTTTCGCAACACTGGTACTACTGAGATATCCAGTGTATTTCTAGTATACTGGCGATCAAAGGTGCGAATTCCCCGTTCACATAAAATCACATTGGGATTTCCCGCGGCCATAATATACTCAGCCGCCATTAACCAATCTTCAATGGTAGCCGCCATTCCCCGTTTCAAGAGAACTGGTTTCGGCTGCGCTCCCACTTTTTTCAGCATGGAGAAATTCTGCATATTTCTTGCTCCCACCTGAATGACATCAGCAATCTCTGCGATTTTATCCAGGTCGGCAGCGTCCATTACTTCCGTAATAATACCTAGTCCGCTGACTTCTCGTGCGATCGCCAATAATTCCAAAGCACTCTCGCCATGTCCTTGAAAGGCATACGGAGAAGTCCGGGGTTTGTACGCTCCACCACGCAAAAACTTTGCTCCAGCCGTCTTGACGCGCCGTGCCGTCTCTACAATCATTTCTTCATTTTCTACGGAGCAGGGGCCTGCAACAACTACCAAAGGGTGGTGTTCACCAAATACAACTACTCCATTAGGAGTGTTAACCACAACTTCAGAAGCTTCCCCGTGGCGGAACTGGCGGCTAACCCGTTTGTAAGGTTGCTCTACCCGCAATACTTGCTCAATCCAGGGGCTAACTTCCTGAATTTGTAGCGGGTCTAAGCTAGCGGTTTCACCTACTAGACCAATCACTACTTTGTGCTGACCAACAATTTTTTCTGGTGTTAATCCCCAGCTGGTTAGTTCCTCGCTAACGCGGTTTATTTCCGCTTCTGGGGAACCACTTTTCATTACGACAATCATACGAAAGTTCCTAATTATTAAAGTAAATTCTTTAGTAAAGAGGCATAAGCTTAATTACAAATAATTAAAATAAGATACAGCGCTCAGTCACTTTAATACTTAATAACTGAATATTGGGTACAAAAATAATTATAAAATTTTAATTAGCAATGTTGAAGTTATAAGGTTTCAACTTCAACATTCACTTTAAAATTTACCCAATCTCGCAGTTATTTGATGCCTGAGCGCTGATAACTATACTTTCTTTTGCCGAGTTTCGCGCCAAACCGCCACCATTCGTCCCCAATTGATGCTGAATTCGCCAAAACCCATTAGACTTCCAACTCTTTCTTCATCCCAAGAAGCAGAGAGAACGCCGTAAGTTATCCCTAACACCCCCAAACCAAATAACCCCATGTTGACCAATAACACGGCGATGGGAGGTAGTGTGATGTCAGAGTAGATGGCAAGTAGATAGCTGACCACTAAGGTAGTAATACCCAAAGCTGTTGGAATACCACAAAATCCAGCCACCCGTCGAATCATCCGTTGGCTGACGACTTGGGGGATTGTCATTTCTTCTTTGGTGTAAGGCGGTTGCTTGCGAGCCTGTTCCTCAGAAGTCTTTAACTTTGCTGGTGGCTTACTTTGAGTTTTTGCGGGTTTTGGGCGCTTTTTGTTCGGTTCAAAAGGCAAGCGACTGCGTTCAGATTCTTCAGTAGACATAAGCTTTCGCTCCTATCCACGAATACCGAGACGAGCAATTAAAGCTTGATACTTTTCCCGGCTTCCTTGCTGGATATAGGCTAGCAGACTCTTGCGCTGACCAATTAGCTTCAAAAGTCCCCGCCGGGAAGAATGGTCTTTCTTGTTTGCTTGGAGATGTTCACTAAGGCGGTTGATGCGCTCGGTTAACATAGCAACCTGGACTTCGGCGGAGCCGGTATCGGTTTCGTGAACTTGGTAGTTGGAGATTATTTCCTGTTTTCGCAGTTGCGTCAGAGCCATGATCGATTTAATTTCTAGTTTTTCTAAATGTATGCAGCAGTCTCCCATAATATCACAGCCCTCAAGCTGGATGTGGAATCACCTTTGTTGCTACTACTGAGAAACAAATATCTTGGCTGTATAACTTGGTAAGTTTGTGATTAGACCATCCTCCCCAGTTTCTACTTCACAGTTCCCAAACCAGTCTCGCCAGTATTCAGCTGTTGGGAAGTCTGAAATTTCATATTTATTTAGATTCTGGCCGGAGAAATTTGCTACGACGACGACATAAGAATCCTGCTCATCCCAGCGGGTGTATGCTAGCACTTTCGCATCGGCGTTTTCGTGGAAAAATTCTATATTGTCACTTTGCAGAGCTAGATTTTCTTTGCGTAAAGCAATAAGTTTTTTGTAAAACTCAAGTAAATCTCGATTCTGCTTGTCTTCCAACAAAGACCAAGTAATTTTCTGCGGCTTAGTCACACTTTCGCTTTTGGGTTGGTGTTCGCCAAACTCTTCTCCCATCCACAGCATCGGTATACCCATCGCTGTCATTAAGAGAATTGCTGCTAACTTCGCTCGCCCAAATGCGGCTGCATCAAAGATACCGTGATTGCCTAATTCTCGAAACAAACGCTGGCGATCGTGGGTTGCCAAATAATTTATCACGTTTAGGGCGATCGCATATCCTTGCTGCTTGGGGTCTAAAACCTGCTTTAGTTGTTCTAATTCAAATTTTTCTCCACAAATCAGTGGCATTACAAAGTAGTGAAAACTCTCATGCCAACAAGCATCTAAGGGCCCATCTGGCTTGACCACAGTGCTTGTATCGGGAATACGTTCGGCAATATTATAAAACTGCTTGGGTGCAGCGTGGTTTTTCGCTTGCTTAGCCAGCCAATCTAAAAATTCAAAGTTAGCTAATTGGCTGACTGCATCAAAACGAATTCCATCAATGTGATACTCCTGAATCCAAAATTGCACTACGTCCCCAACGTATTTCCATGCAGGCTTAACATCTAATTTTTCGTCGTAATTATTATAGTTAAACTCTGGCCCCCAGTAATTATCTGGGTCTTCTGGATAATGCTTATATTCGTAGTACCAGTAATTTCGGTCAATTAGCATTAAGGGACATTCTTCATCTGTATGGTTATAAATTCCATCCATGAAAACCCGAATGCCTCTACCATGACACTCGTCAATCAACCGTTTTAAATCTTCTGTTGAACCATAACTAGATTCTGTAGCGAAGAAGTGACGCACTTTATAACCCCAGCTATAATCACCAGGGTATTCATTGACTGGCATTAATTCAATTGCATTAATTCCCAATTCACAGAGATAATCTAACTTTTCAATTACTCCTAAATATTTGCCTTGTTTGTCAGGATCAACCTCATCACCTGTGAAATCTGCAACGTGCATTTCATATATAACTAATTCTCGATTATCAGGTAACGGTGTTTCGTCGTACTGCCAAAAATAAGTATCAACAATGCGTTGCCCATCTTTTATCCGCAATAGTCCATGTTTTTTGCCTTCATTAATATCTGTGGCGTTGGGGTCAATGATATCTATCCATTCATCAGGTGCAAAATTTGGACTTTTGCTTTGAACGCGAAACTTGTATTCATAAACGCCGTCTTCTAGTTTTACTTGAGTTCGGAAATACCCATCTTTCTCTTTTTGCATTGGTATTTCTTGCCAACTAGAAAAAGACCCAATTAAATTTGCTCCTTGATTTCGAGGAGCAAACAACTTAAATTCAATCAAACTTGCTATTTCACCCATTGAAGGGAGTTCCCATACTATAAATTAATAAAAATATTTTGGAATCTAATAATATTTTTAGCTTCTTTCTAAAGTCAGAATCATATAAATAATCCTCCCTTATATTCTGTGAAAGGGGGGATCTATTCCCCTTTTCCAAGTTGGTTGGGAGGATATTTAAGAGATGAATACCACGAATTTAGATATATCAACTACTGGCTTAAATGCATCTGCTGAAAGTTAGGTGTTTGTTGAACCAACTGGTACAGTGCCATTATTTAAGATAGGTTGGCGGGTTTTGAGGTCAAATTTATAGCCATGTGGCAGAATATGAAGCTTTGAGTTGAAAATCGCTAAAGGCTCATCCTTCAAGATTTCACCGAGATTATTATATGTAGCCTCTGATTCATCTACAATCGTGACTACACCTTCTCCAATTACTTCAATTTGGTTATCGGTGACAACCATAGCTGTGTTTTCGTCAATACCGAATCCCAAAACAGCAGGCTCTTGTAGCAAAGCTGAAATTAAACGTCCCAAACGTCCGCGCTGAGAAAAGTGCTGGTCGATTACTACTCCTGGTAAGAAACCAAGACCAGGCCCCATGTCCACAACTTCAATTCGTGGGTTTGTCTGGGAGTCTCCTTCCACAATCATTTTATCAGGCATTACAGCAGCACCAGCACTTGTGCCTGCGATAACTATGCCTTCAGAGAAGCGTTTATGAATAGCTGCATCGATTTCAGTGTCTTTGAGGATGCTAGTAATCCTGGCTTGGTCGCCACCAGTAAAAAATACGCCAGTTGCTTTGTGAATAGCTTCTAACGCTGTGGAGGAAGTTGCATCTTCACGGGATTCCGTGTCAATGATACGAACATTCTCTGCTCCCAGTCGCTCAAATACTCTAATGTAATTCTCTCCCACTTCTCTTGGTAGTTCTGTCGCTGCTGTCATAATCACAATGTTTGCTTTCGTACTACCAGCGCGGCGCACAAACTCCCGGAGAATTTGAGAGTCATTCTCTTTATCTTCAGCTCCCCCAATAATCACTAGTTGCCGTTTAGTCGTACTCTCCACAATAATGCCTCCTGATTTGATTGATAAATTTCAATAAAGCATGACAATTAAAACTGTAGAATCACCCATTTGGTAGATTACGATACAAAATTTAAGAGTAAAATGTGAAAAAGAAATTTAGCGCAGAAA
The DNA here is from genome assembly GCF_010091925.1 of Nostoc sp. B(2019). Taxonomy (GTDB): domain Bacteria; phylum Cyanobacteriota; class Cyanobacteriia; order Cyanobacteriales; family Nostocaceae; genus Komarekiella. Next base: position 65,295 of record NZ_WVID01000001.1, read on the forward strand.
AGTTTAAGGAAAACAAGTAATAATCATCGTTTCCCTAAAAATTAATTTCTATATATATATAAAATTTCAATTACTCATTTAACAGCCTCTAGAACTGTTATCTAGAGGCTTTGTTCATCTTATAGTGAATTTTTCGAGTGTAGATTTATTGTGCAATTTTGAAGAATTTATATATAACTGTTGCACAATTTTTCATCAGCAAGGTGAACAATTTTAACTGGATTTTGATATTAATCTTAGCCGATTGTAATTGGATATTTGAAGCTGCGTATTTTAATTGAAAACCTTAGTGAATCTGACTCCTGTAAAGTAAGTTAGTTAAGAACAGACGAGCTTGTTCTAGTGGGAGATGTCTAGGTTTACCCTGGTAGACAATTTGATACTCACTTAATTCCGGGCCGTCTCCATGCCCAGAAATCAATCTGAGGTGAAAAGCTTCCTCAGCGAGTTGTCTAACCTCATATCTTAAACCTGTTTGTGTGCTATTCATAGTTTGATGTCTTTTTCATAGCCTATTGTTATTTATACAAATTTTGGGCGAGTTTCGCACCTCTCAAAGGTTATATCTTTTATCACTCTAATGATTTTATCCGCACGGATATTTATTTTATACTGACTAATAAAGGTTGAATTATGCCCTGAGATAGTTGAAAATGCTGAGTATTAGGGTTAAGTTAAGGCTGGCAAAATTAATAGCAAAGCCATCGCTTCCCAAAAAGCAATGTGAATCAATCTACAATCAATAAGTTTAAGTAACTGTAACTCAGCGTTTAAATTTCAGGGTGTTTAGCCAAAGGTTTGCAATCAATGGTTCAACAAAAAAGCGATGCAATCCGTATCAATGCGAGAAGAACTGATGTATTTGATATTTTCAACTTCAAGCATTATATTGGGCCCAATTTCTATTTGGATACAGGGGCGCTAGTATTTGATTTTGCTCTGACAGAGTATAGAGAGCCTCTGCCCCTAGAGGATTATATTTCAATTATTGGCGATCGCTATCCACATCTGGGTGAGCAAACTTACGAATCCTATGCCCATCTGTTTGCCCAAGTTGTTTCAGAAGTCGGAAAGCTGGACATGGACTTACACCTTAACCGTTGGAGTGTCAAGCCATACCCAGATTTTGCCCGAATTAGCGTCCAATCACTATATGAACGTACAACTAGAGAGGTGGCTTACTTTGTTTGGGATTGGTTTGAAACCATTACCCAAAAAGAAGACTTCCTTTTTGATGAACAACTTGTGAGGCTTCAGAGACGATTTCGACAATCTGTCTACGGCGGCCCCACTGTTTACGCCTTATTGCGAACAGCCTACGAAAAAGGTATTCCCACCTTTTACTTGTGGGAAGAAGGACTAATGCAATACGGCTTTGGTAAAAAACAAGTTAGGGGGGTAGCGACAACATTTAACTGTGATAGTCATTTAGATTCTGAGTTCACCACCCGCAAAGATGACTGTAAGGCATTTTTAAAAAGCTTGGGTTTCCCAGTACCTAAAGGTGATATCGTTATTTCTGAAAAAGGAGCCTTAGCGGTAGCGAGAGAAATCGGCTACCCAGTAGCAGTTAAGCCTGTAGTAGGTCATAAAGGAATCGGCGTAACAGCTGATGTGCAAGATGCACAAGAACTGGTATCTGCTTACAATAGGGCACTGGCAGCAATTCCAGAAGAACAGTCAACACAGATAATTGTCGAGAAAAGCATTCCAGGAGCAGATTTTCGGTTGCTGTGTGTCGATGGCAAATTCGTCGCCGCCACAGAACGCCGTCCAGCATCGGTTGTCGGTGATGGAAATTCAACTATTGAAGAGTTAATTTGGCAAGAAAACCGAAAACCCGGACGTTTGGATACACCCACCTCACCGATGAGTAAGATTCAACGTGATGAGGCGATGCAACTCTACTTAGAAGAACAAGGTTTGTCACTGGATAGCGTTATTAAGAAAGACCGTGTTGTTTACCTTCGCAAAGTCGCTAATCTTTCCGCTGGAGGTATGAGCATCAATGCTACAGATACAGTCCACCATGACAATATTATCTTGGCGCAAGATATTGCCCAACACTTTCAGCTAACTTGCCTCGGTATTGATGTTATTACCAAAAGTCTCGCAGAATCGTGGAAAACCAGTAACTTTGCCATCTTAGAAATTAACGCTGCACCTGGTATCTTAATGCATCTAAAACCGGCGGTTGGTGGTAGTGTTGATGTGCCTTCCCATATCTTAGAAACATTTTTTGAGACTGGTACGGATGCCAGAATACCAATTATCACCTTTAATAAAATCTCAGTTGAGGAACTGCAAGAAATAATTGATCATATTCTTTTGCAACATCCTGACTGGACAATCGGCGCTGTTTGTCGTGATGCAGTTTTTGTGAATCGGTCAAAAAAAGTATTCAACACAGATTACAACAGCAACGTCCAAATTCTGCTGCGTCATCCAAAACTTGATTTGCTAATAGCCGAGTACAATGAAGACGTACTAAAGGAAGAGGGTATGTTTTACCAGAATAGTAATATGGTTGTTCTGGATAATCCTACCGAAATTGAAATGATGCTAGTGCGAGATGTCTTCGATGGTTCTACTGTCGTGATTAGAAAAGAAAACGACATTTCTATCCGTCGCAAAGGGTTGATTGAAGACTATACCTTGGGAGAAGACGAGCCATTTACAAGGGTTTATTTGAAAGAAACTGGGACGATTTTGTAGTTTTTTAAGCGCAAAGTCAGCGCAGAGGAATGCAGAGAAATAAATCTGTTTACCTCTGCGTTGACAAATTTGATTATTTAAGTTTTTCGTAGGCAGCTAAAATAATTCTTTCAGTCTCTTCCCAGTTAATACATTTATCAGTTACAGAAACACCATATTTTAATTCTTCTCGCTTATCAGTAATCGGTTGATTACCTTCATACAAGTTAGATTCCAGCATCATTCCGACTATTGATGTATTACCATCTACTATTTGTTGAACAACGCTTTCTAAGACTTTAGCTTGTAACCTGTAATCTTTATTTGTATTACCGTGGCTACAGTCAATAACAACTCTTGGTGATAAATTTACCTCTTTTAACTTCTCTTCCACCACTTTGATATTTGCTGCATCAAAGTTTGGCTGATTACCACCTCTTAAAATTACATGGCCGTAAGCATTACCTCTAGTTTTAAATACGCTTACTTGTCCATTTTGGTTAATTCCAATAAAATTATGAGGATTTCTAGCTGATTGCAGAGCATTCAAAGCTACTTGAATATTACCATCAGTACCATTTTTAAAACCCACAGGCATCGAAAGTCCACTTGCCATTTCACGATGAGTTTGTGATTCGGTTGTTCGTGCTCCAATGGCAGACCATGTAATCAGTTCACTAATATACTGTGGTATTATCGGATCTAATGCTTCTGTGCCAGCAGGTAATCCCAATTCCGTAATTTTTAATAACAAGCTACGCGCAATTAATAAACCATTTTCTACATGGAAAGAATCATCCATATCGGGATCATTAATTAAACCTTTCCATCCTACAGTTGTTCTAGGCTTTTCAAAGTACACCCTCATAATTAGTAGCAGCTTATCATTGACTTTCTCAGCCAAAGATTTCAACCTTTCAGAATATTCAATTGCTGCTTTTGGATCATGGATTGAGCATGGGCCAACTACTATAAATTTTCGACGGTCTTGAAAATCTAGTATATGTTCTATTTCTTGCCTATAGTTTAAAACTGTTTGTTCTGCTGATGGTGTTAAAGGTAATTTTGACTTGATTTCATTAGGAGTTAATAAGACGTGATCATTATCAATATTAGTATTAAATAATTTGTTGTGCATGGCGCAGTCCTCATAATTTGTGCCATTCTATTTTAAACAAAAATGTAATATAGAATTATAAAATTTTCTCAAAGCAACTATTTTGTCTATCTTTACAAACTAAAGTTAGATTCCTTTCAGATTTCCGACTTCTTATAGAAGTCGGAAATCTGGGAATTTTGTCAAGTGATTAATGCCATACAAACACTTTAGCTTCGTATGGCCCCAAGTCTGTCAGGATACCATCATCACCAGCTTCAACGTCATAATTACCTGTCCATTCGTGCCACGTACCACCACTGGGGAAGTTAGGAACGTGATAGCCACCCAGGAAATTTTCTGAGAAATTTGCTACAACAACAACACGAGAACCTTCATCATTCCAGCGGCTATAAGCTAGTACCTTGGCCTCTGGATTTTCATGGATAAAATCAATATTCTCTGTGTAGAGAGCATGATTGTCTTTACGTAGATTGGTTAAGCCTTTGTAGTATTCAAATAAGCCACGATTTAGGTCATTACCTAACAGCGTCCAATCGATTTTGGCTGATTCTGGAGTTTTGGGTTTGTACTCGCCAAATTCTTCACCCATCCAAATCAAAGGAACTCCAACCGCTGTCATGAGGATTGCTGCTCCCAATTTAGTCCGTCTAAAAGCTTCTTCGTCAAAAATCTCACGATTTCCCAACTCTACCATAACGTGGTTGTGGTCATGGTTAGTTAAGTAATTTACTACATTTGTTGCACCCATAAAGCCTTGACGTTTGCAGTCGATGACATCTTTAAGGCGCTCTAAATCAAATGTATCGCCGCAGATATGTTCGAGAATGCAGTGATAGAAACTATCATGCCAGCAACCATCCATTGGCCCATCTACATTGGTGATGCTGGTAGTTTCTGGAATATGTTCAGCAACGTTATAAAAAGGCTTCATGCTAGCAGTATTTTTTGCTTCTTGAACAATCCAGTGCATGAAGTCGTAGTTGGCAATTTGTCGTGCCGCATCATAACGGATACCATCTATGTGATATTCCCCAACCCAAAAACGGATCGTATCGCCAATAAATTTACGAGCAGGATAAGTCTCTAAATTCTCGTCGTAATGTTCGTAATTAAATTCAGGGCCCCAGTTATTGTCAGGGTCACGTGGCTCATGATGATACCAGTAATCATGGTCAATTTGTGTTAACGGACTGCCTGCTTCTGAGTGATTATAAATACCGTCAATAATGACGCGAATACCTCGACCATGACACTCATCAATCAGCTGCTTTAACTCAGCAGTAGAACCATAACTAGATTCTGTTGCAAAGAAGTGGCGGGGGTTATAACCCCAGCTATAATCACCAGGATATTCTTTGAGTGGCATCAACTCAATAGCATTAATTCCTAATTCAGATAGGTGATCTAACTTTTCAATAACGTGCTTATACTTTCCGCGTGCGTGAGGGTCATCTTCACCACCAGAAAAGTCAGCTACATGTAGTTCATAAATGACTAATTCATGGTCAGCTGGTAGAGGTTTGTCATCATGTTGCCAGATATATGTATCAACAATTCTTTCACCATCTTTAATTCTTACAACACCATTATCTTTTCCAGTTGATTCATCAATATCAGTTGCATAGGGATCTGTGACATCAACCCATTGTTCCGGTTCAAAAAACCATGAATTTGATTGGACACGGAATTTATATTGATAAGTGCCATCTTCTAGATCAACAGTTGTGCGAAAATAGCCATCATCACCTTTTTCCATTTGGATTTCTTGCCAATCAGAAAAAGAACCTATTAATGAGGCTCCTTTGTTGTATGGTGCAAATAAATTAAATTCAACTGGCTTTGCCATAGAAGTGTTAGGAATATAAAATCTGGGTAGAAGTATTCTCTGATGATAAATCAAATTTGGAAATCGCTCGCCGGAAATAGTTAAACAAGCATTACCTCTATCTTCAGGAATAATTAGTGAATTTCACTTGTATATTTTTGTGAAATTTGATTATTTCTACTTATGGAATTTCTTATTTAACGTGAGTTTGATAAACCTTTCCCTGCCTTGAACTAAAGCTAAAGTCTGCCTCTCTCATCCGTCAGAGAGTTACTACTTTGCTTAGTCAAACCTTTTAAAGGTCTTTTTTTATGGTTAATTTAGATGGACATTATACGACTCGTCGAACTCACATTTATTTAACTAAGTAGATAGACATTAATAAGTTAAAGTATTGTAGGGTGTGTTAAAATGGAGTTAATTAACGCACCATTATCGAGGTTTTAGTGCGTTACGCTGTCGCTAACACACCCTACGTATCTTTTCAGAAATCAAACCGGATTCCTATAAGTAGATAGACATTAATAAGTTAAAGTTAGTATTTAGTGCTATAGCAAAGACAGCACCAATTACAAGCTACAAAGTATTTTTAGTGTCAGTTTGTTGCAGATAACTTAATAACCAATTTGCTGCTGTTGCTCTACGAGTTTGTCGAGGGCCAAATTCACCGATTTTGTAACCTTTGAAACCTAGTTTTTGTTTCAATATCTGTTTGTTTTCTGAAGGAATAGAGCGAGTTAGCTTGACTATTGCAGGGCGACTATCTATAAAATCTGGCGGTTGTGGGTATTCATCCCGCCATTCGGGAGTAACTTCGCTAGTATCCCATGTTTCAGTTGAGGAGTTGTAGCGATAGCCTAAATAATGCCATAGCATCTGGTTGACTATAGCGTCATCAAGTTTCTCTTCAAGGATTGCCCAAATGGTTTCTGTATTGAGTGGTGGTAAGTTAGACATAAGCAATTCACAATTCAAAAGCTGTCAGTTGTTTTGCTAGCGTAGGCGTAGCCCGTCGTAGCGAAAAGTTCTGTAGGCGGGTTTCCCGCCGTAGGAAACTTTTCAAGACAGACATCGCTAACTAAATGAAATGCACAATAGTGATTAGTTAGTGAGAAACACTTTATCACTATTACCTTGGCAGACTCCCAAAGATAGGGATGATTTTATCTTGATTTACACCTCCTGGAAGATTTATCTGTTACAAGCCTCAGACACACTACTAAAGTGACCATAAATAAGGAGTACTAACCAGGAGTTAAGATCATGGGAATAGGTGACATATTCAGAAATATAGTTGGTGACAGGCAGAAAAGACGTGACGACGAGAACGAAGACCGCGAATACAAACGTCGTGGCGACGATGACGAAGACCGTGAATACAGACGTCGTGGCGACGATGACGAAGACCGTGAATACAGACGTCGTGGTGACGATAACGAAGACCGTGAATATAGACGTCGCGATGACGAAGATGAAGACCGTGAATACAGATATCGCGGTGACGATGACGAAGACCGTGAATATAGACGTCGCGATGACGAAGACGACGAAGACGACGAAGACGACGATTAATTTCGTGAGCTAAAAACAGGTTGTGCATACACAAACTAGGTAGACTGGAATCGTAAAGAATAGACCAGTGTATGCAGAATTCCACACCACTACCAAAGTTAATTCGCGCCCATGTATTCATTTCTGGCCGAGTCCAAGGAGTGGGCTATCGCTATGCCACTGTGGATACAGCTAGCCAGTTGGGATTAACTGGTTGGGTGCGAAATCTCCCTGATGATCGCGTGGAAGCGGTCTTTGAGGGGGCGAGGGAGGTTGTAGAAGAAATGATTCGTTGGTGTCACTCTGGGCCACCTGCGGCTGTGGTGAAAGAGGTTGTGGTTGAGTATGAAGAACCTGAAGAGTTGCGGGGATTTGAAGTTAGGCGCTAGGGGCGCACGCTAGCTGTACACCCCTACTGATTGTGATTTGGTTTGCCCGTCCAAAGGTAAAAACTCGTCTTACAGTACTCCTGAAATCCAATCCGACGATATACGTTCACACCCATTTGTGAGGCTTGCAATGTCGCTACACGGTATCCAAGGGCGCGGGCTTTCTTTAGTGCAGCTAGCACCAGTGCTGATGCGAATCCCCTTCCTCTTGCTTCTGGGGTTGTAGCTACAGCGTAGACGCCTGCTACTTGTGGATCTAGATACAAGGCTGAAGTTACGACTGGTAAACCTTTCCACCAGCCGATAAAACGTATATACTCCTGGGAATTAATCCCCAAGCTTAACTCTAAGTCAAAAAAAGCATTGAATTCTGTATCGGGAACTTCAAAGCCAACTGTTGCTATCCGCACCCAATGCTTGAGGGTTTCGCTGTCGCTAACCTGTGCGATCGCTAAATCTGTTGGTAAAGGCTGTTCATCAGATAAAGTCAACAAATCAATCGCCATCACAGGTGATTCACCTGAACTGCTTAATCCGTGGGCTTCTAAATACTTTCCCAATTCAGGCGGTTGGGTTGCTGGTCCTGTCCACCAAAACATTGGTAGCTGTTGTGCGGTAAAGTAGTTGAGAGTTTCAGCGATCGCAGCATCGATTTGGTTAGGCTCGAATTGAGCACGGAAAACACCGTTGAAAAACGGAAAGGAAATACCAGTACAAAAACGAATCAGGTTAGATGTAGAGCAGATTTCCCGGTGTGGCGCGCGACCATAGTTCGTAAAGAATGCGAACATATTGTTTTCGAGGGCTGTCACTAAGTTGGGTGTTAATAAATCTTGTAAAACTTGATTCATTTTCAAACTCCTAATCAATTACCAAAACAGCCGAACCTTCAAATTTGCCATTGCGAAGTGCGTCCAAAGCTGCATTCGCTTCACTTAACGGGAAAGAATTCACCTCTGTGCGGATGGGAACTCTGGGTGCTAACGCCAAAAACTCCTCTCCATCTTGGCGAGTTAAATTTGCAACAGACCGCAATATCCTTTCTTCCCAAAGAATTTGGTATGGAAAAGACGGAATATCACTCATGTGAATACCAGCACAAACTACAACGCCACCTTTAGCGACTGCACGTAAAGCAGCTGGTACTAACTTTCCTATAGGAGCAAAGATAATCGCTGCATCTAAGGGTTCTGGAGGTAATACATCTGAGTCACCCGCCCAAGTTGCACCCAGTTGACGAGCAAATGTTTGTCCTTTAAAATCACCAGAACGGGTAAAAGCAAATACTTGACGCTCTTGATAACGAGCCAGTTGAATTAAAATGTGGGCGGCTGAACCAAAGCCATAAAAACCTAGTTTTGCAGCATCACCAGTCATTCTGTAAGCGCGATAACCAATTAAGCCACCACACAATAGGGGTGCAGCTTGCAAGTCAGGATAGCTAGGGTCTAGAGGAAAGCAAAAGCGGTAGTCGGCTACGGTATACTCAGCATAGCCGCCGTCGAGGTTGTAACCTGTAAACTCGGCATAATCACAGAGATTTTCTCGACCAGAGAGACAATAACGGCAGCGATCGCAAGTATGACCGAGCCAGGGAACGCCAACCCGCTGACCTATACTAAATTTATCAACGCGTAGACGCCCTGAAGGCGGCTTGCCGCAGGCATCGCCTATCGCTTCAATAGTACCGACAATTTGATGTCCAGGTATCAGAGGTAGTTTTGGGTGTGTCAATTCCCCATCAACTATGTGTAAATCTGTACGGCAAACAGCGCAAGCATGAACGCGAATTAGCACTTGCTCAGGATTGGGTTTTGGCACTGGCAAGTCAACTAAGCGCAGAGGTTGACGCGGTGTTTCCAAAATCATCGCACGCATAAGCAGTTTCAAATTTTGTGACTAAATAGTTATAAGTATTCAAGCTGATTAATTAAGTTTTTCTACTCACCTCACTTCTATCTATATTAATAAACTACATACCCCAATACTTTTCGGTTAAGGGAAATGCGATCGCACCTTAACTAGAGGTGAGGCGATCACTAGTAGCTTTAATAGAGTTATCTAGTAACGAAATTGCGCGGCGATCGCTACATTAGTAGATATATAAATAAAAATCATTGTTCATTCCTATTCCCCATCACACAAAACCATGAGTGCAAGTGTCATTATTTCCCACAATCCCTTACTCCAAGGCGACGGTTTACCTCTGTTCGCAGAGATTAAACCAGAGCAGATAGTACCAGCCTTCAACCAGCTCCTAGCAGAACTTGACCAGCAGCTTGCCACCTTGGAAGCTGATGTACAGCCTACTTGGGCAGGTTTAGTAGAACCACTAGAAAAGCTCACAGAACGGCTTTCCTGGAGTTGGGGAGTGGTAAATCATCTAATGGGTGTAAAAAATAGCCCTGAACTGCGAGAAGCTCATGAAACCGTCCAACCACAGGTAGTGCAGTTTATCAACAAGCTCGGTCAAAGCCAACCCATTTACAGCGCCTTTAAGGCACTCCGTACCAGTGATACTTGGGCAACTTTAGACTCAGCTCAGCAACGCATTGTAGAAGCCGCCATCCGAGATGCACAACTTGCCGGTGTTGGCTTAGGAGGAGAGGCGAAAGAGCGTTTCAACGCCATTCAGATGGAGTTGGCAGAACTTTCTACCAAGTTCTCTAACCATATACTGGATGCCACTAAAGCCTTTAGCATAACCCTGACAACAAAAGAGGAAATCGACGGCTTACCCAATAGCTTACTAAGTTTAGCGTCACAAGCTGCTCGTGCTGCTGGAGAAGAGAACGCCACAGCAGAAAATGGCCCTTGGCGGATTACTTTGGACTTCCCTAGCTATGGCCCTTTTATGCAGCACAGTACCCGCCGCGATTTGCGCGAAAAGCTCTACAAAGCCTACATCACTCGTGCTTCTAAAGGTAATTTAGATAACAACCCGTTAATTGAACGCATTTTGGAGTTGCGCCAAGAACTTGCAAATTTACTAGGCTTTAAGAGTTTTGCTGAATTAAGCCTTGCTAGTAAAATGGCTCCTAACGTTGAGGCAGTCGAAGCACTATTAGAAGAACTACGCCGTAGCAGTTATGATGCTGCTATCAAAGACTTAGAAGAACTCAAAGCTTTTGCAGCGACAAAGCGAGCAGCAGAATCTCAAGATTTAAAACACTGGGATATCAGCTTTTGGGCAGAACGCCAACGAGAAGAAAAATTTGCCTTTACCGCTGAAGAATTACGTCCCTACTTCCCGCTTCCCCAAGTATTAGATGGCTTATTTGGACTTGTAAAGCGGCTGTTTGGCGTTACCGTTACCCCTGCTGATGGTCAAGCCCCAGTATGGCATGAAGATGTCCGTTATTTCCAAATTGCCGATGAAACTGGTTCTCCCATAGCCTACTTTTACTTAGACCCATACAGCCGTCCTGCGGAAAAACGCGGTGGTGCTTGGATGGATGTGTGTATCAATCGTGCCACAATCACAGAAAACGGCATAACTACTGTGCGTTTACCTGTGACTTATTTGGTGTGTAATCAAACTCCGCCAGTCGATGGCAAGCCTAGTTTGATGACTTTCTATGAAGTCGAGACTTTGTTCCACGAGTTTGGTCATGGATTGCACCACATGCTCACCAAGGTTAACTATGCTGGAGCCGCAGGCATCAACAATGTGGAGTGGGATGCAGTGGAATTGCCTAGCCAGTTTATGGAAAACTGGTGCTATGAGCGACCTACTTTGTTCGGGATGGCTAAGCATTACGAAACTGGTGAAGCTCTACCAGAGCATTATTATCAAAAGCTGCTAGCGGCGCGTAATTATATGAGTGGTAGTGGCATGTTGAGGCAAGTTCACTTTAGCATCGTGGATTTGGAATTGCACCACCGCTATCGTGTCGGTAGCGATGAAACACCCGCTGATGTGCGTCATCGGATTGCCAAGACTACAACCGTTTTAGCACCGTTACCTGAAGATTCATTTTTGTGTGTTTTTGGACATATTTTTGAGGGTGGTTATGCCGCGGGCTACTACAGTTATAAGTGGGCTGAGGTATTAAGTGCTGATGCTTTTGCCGCTTTTGAAGAAGCTGGGCTAGAAGATGAAGAAGCTATAAAAGCTACAGGCCGGCGTTATCGAGATACGGTACTGGCACTTGGTGGTAGCAAGCATCCAATGGAGGTTTTTAAAAGTTTCCGGGGACGTGAACCAAGTACGGTTGCTTTGCTCAGTCACAATGGTTTAGCTACTGCTGAGTAATGAGTGCTGAGTAATGAGTGCTGTTAGCGGTAGCGGGGCGTTTAGCCCGTGCTGAGTAATGAGTGCTGGGTGATGTTAGCGTAACCCATAATGAGTGACGAGTTCATAACTATGGGGCATGGGTTTTCTTCTCAATGCCCCATGCTCTATGCCCAATGCCTTTAGGCTTGAGATGAGTTTACTTTGGAATTAAGTTTGCCATCTTCCAAATGGACGATGCGATCGGCAATGTCTAGGATACGGTTGTCATGAGTAACCATTAAGATAGTACAGCCTTGTTCTTTTGCCAGTTTTTGCATGAGATTAACTATATCTCGACCTGACTGACTATCAAGAGCGGCGGTGGGTTCATCTGCTAAAACAATTTTAGGATGACTGACCAAAGCGCGAGCGATCGCAACTCGTTGTTTTTGTCCCCCCGATAGTTTATCTGGATAGTAATGAAGATGATTCCCTAACCCTACCTGCTCTAGCATTTGGGCTGAACGAGTTTGTATCTGTTGTAACCCTATATACTTGTGCAATTCTAAACTCATTTTGACGTTCTGGAGTGCCGTTAAACTACCATGCAGGTTATTTGCTTGAAAGATATAACCGTTATGGCGTCGTACTTGCGTTAGTATTTCAGCACTAGCACTGCAAAGTTCTTGCCCTAACACCCGCAAACTGCCGAACTGAGCGGAACGTAACCCACCCACCAAGGTCAACAGCGTAGTTTTACCAGAACCAGACGGCCCGGTCATGATAATAATTTCACCAGCGTTAATCTCTAGGTTGATGTTAAAAAGAACTTGTTTGCGGAGTGAACCATGACCAAAATAGTGGTCAAGATTTTTAATAGAAATTACTAGTTCGTTAGTCATAAGTAGACGGATTTATCGTGATGACCGTCATTTGTCCTTACTCCTAACAAATGACAACTTTTAGAACATATCAGCAGGGTCAGCACCTTGAAGTTTACGGGTAGCGATCGCCCCGGAAATTGCACACATCATAATCGTCAGCACTAGCACTTGGAATCCCCGAATTGCAGTCATGTACATCGGTAAATTTGTGGCATGGCGAGTCAACTGGTAAAGTGCCAAAGATACACCCAATCCAGGAAAGAAGCCCAACGCGGCTAAAATCACTGCTTCTTCAAATACCACACCCAACAGGTAATAATGACGATACCCCATTGCTTTGAAAGTGGCATATTCTCTAACGTGAGAATTGACATCTGTGGAGAGGACTTGATAGACGATAATCACCCCCACTACAAATCCCATCGATACACCTAGGCTGAAAATAAACCCAATTGGCGAGTTTGTTCTCCAAAAGTTGTTCTCAAATTCAATAAATTCTGCGTTAGTCAGCACTTTGACATCATCTCTCAAGTAGGCTTTCAAGACTGCTGCTACCTTTTTCGGGTCGTAGCCTGGTTGTACTTGAATCAAACCTAAACTGACACTGCTTGAGTTTCGCCGAGGAAATAGCCGCAAAAGGTTCTGAGAACTGGTGATTAAGCTGCCATCAGTCCCAAAGGAAGCTCCAACTTTGAATAAACCACTAATAGTAATCGTACGTCCTTCTATTTCGGTAGTCAGGGTTTTACCTTGGTCAATTTGGGCGATCGCTTTTTGGTATTCTCCTCTAGCACCACGGTCGAATAAAACGGTATTTGGCAGCTTAATCGTCTGCAATTGCTGGTTAACATCTAATAAGTCAAACGCTGGCTTATCTGGATCGAATCCAATCAGTAACACCCCCGTCTCACGGCGTGTTTGGGGATTTTTCCACGTGATGTAGTTAAAATACATTGCTTGTGCAGACTTCACCCCTGGTATATCCATTGCTTGATACAATCGTCGACGAGAAAACGTAGACAGACCTTGCAAATTACGAGCTTGGGGACTAATTAAAACAATGTCTGCTTGTAAACTGCGATGCAATCTGGTGTTACTGTCATATAACGCCGTCTGAAAACCTAGTTGCATAAACATCAGAACATCAGCAAAGGCAATACCTGACAATGCTACCAACAAACGACTTTTTTCATGGCTCAATTGCAACCATCCTAGAGGTGTTCGCCGCCGCAGTTGTTGGAGTAGTCTGATCATACGAGGAGCACAAGGGGAATAGGTATTGACTTTTGACTTTTGACTTTTGACCCTTAATTTCAAAGTTCAATTACTGCCTTAACTTGCATATTGGTTAAACTGGCAGCTTTCAAGCTGGAGGCATCGTCAAGCCGGATAAAGACTTCTACTACTCTGTTGTCGATATTACTAATAGGGTCAGTATTAATTACACTCTGCCGCCGCACTTGTAAGCCTAAACGCTCCACTGTTCCGTGTAACTCAATAGGAAGGAAATCGCCAACTGCTTGCACCCGCTGCTTTGGACGTACTTTGCTGATATCGCTTTCGTATACTTCAGCTATGACATACATCTGGCTAGTTTGCCCAATATCGGCAATACCATTATTTGATACCAATTCCCCAGGGCGAGCGTGGATCTCGAATACTTGCCCATCTTGGAGCGATCGCTTTGCTAAATCCTTCTCTTTTGAAGAGGCGATCGCAAACGGCCAACGCACGTAAGCTTGTTGCAAATTTGCTTTTGCTAAGTTCATGGCTGCTACAGCACGATTGACTTCTGCTTGTGCAGCCTCTACATCGACTTTCGGCACATCTGTAATTTTATCTAGTGTTGCTGTAGCTTCTTTAATTTGTTGCTGGCTAGCTGACTGACTGCGATTTAACTGCGCTTGCGCTTCTTGCAGACTTTTTTGGGCAGTTTCTAGATTTAAGCGCTTGCTGTCTCGTTGGGAAGCGGAAATTGCTCCTTTTTCATAGAGTGTCTGATAACGTTGTTCTTCGGCTTCGGCGTTACGCATAGTAGCTTGTAACCGCTCAATCGTGGCTGTTTGAGCGTTAATATCGCCTTGGCTTTCTGCTTTTAGGCGGGCGATCGCCGCTTGTTGAGCTGCAATCTCGCCGCGTTTAGCACCCGCTTGCGTCCGCATCAGGTTTGCCTGTGCTACCTTTACTTCTTCCTGCGCCTCTTTTAAAGCTGCTTGCAAGCGATCGCGACTGTCCAAAATCGCAATTATTTGCCCTGGCTTTACCCTATCGCCTTCCTTCACGAGTAACTGTTCTACCCGACTTCCTTCCGTAGACGCGGTAGCAGAGAGTTTAATTACCTTTCCCCGTGGTTCGATCCGCCCCAGGGCTGTGACAGTTTTCAACTGTGGTAATTTTGTGATTGCTGTTTGTACCTCTTGATTCGCATAATTTTGCCAGCGTTTTACTGTATAAAAGCTGATTCCGCCAACCAATAAAGATGCGATTATAGCGATAAAAACGGATGGACGCAGAATAGACTTAGGGGACAATGTGTACCCTAGCTTTGAGTTTCGCACCATAGATTACCTCTTAACTAGTGGCGCAGAAAAAACTGAAAAATTAGGCTTTTCTCAGTGCTTATTTGTTAATCTCCATTTTCTTAGTCAGTTATTGTTGATTTATAGCTTCCGAGTCCATAAAAAGAATGGGATTTGTTGAGAATTTAGTTAGATAGCGTAATTTAGCTGGAGAGAATAACAACAAACCCTTATACCAAATGAGAGACTTATGTTTCTAATGAACTACTTTTGTTTTGTGAAAGTATTCAGGTATATTAAACTTTTTCAAAATGATGGGTTGTAACAGCGCCAACAATCAGACGTAAATTAAGCAAATAGGCAAAAATATTTGATGTCATTAGTAGCAATGCAATACAAAATTCTGGCGATCGCAACCAGATGACAAACAGAAATTATATGTATATCATCCTCGCAATAATATAGTTAAATTTAATTATTTCTACTTATTTACAAGAATTGTTGATATTTTTAAAACCTCATAATTTTGTCATGAAAATTTAAAATTATATGCATAGTTAAAATATTAAATTCATCTTTTTGCTGTCAAGCTTTATAGAAGAATCTTAGAGTTTGAAAAGTATTAGGCGAATAGAATTCGCTACTACACAAACCAAGTCCACCTCCGTGGACTAACGAAAAATCAAGGGTTTTTAACCCACGGAGGTGGAGAGAAGTCTGAGCGGAGGCTTCCGACGCTCCTACGTCGCTAACGCTGCGCTATCCGTTGGCGCAGCCCGCCGTAGGCATCAGAACTTCTCCCAAGGGGAGACGCCAAAGGCGAACGGGGTTTTGTCTGTATAGCCGCGACTTCCAGTCGCCAGGGCTAGCAACCTCTTAGAGGCGGGTAA
Source organism: Nostoc sp. B(2019) (assembly GCF_010091925.1). Classification (GTDB taxonomy): domain Bacteria; phylum Cyanobacteriota; class Cyanobacteriia; order Cyanobacteriales; family Nostocaceae; genus Komarekiella. Next base: position 81,383 of record NZ_WVID01000001.1, read on the forward strand.
AGAAGTAACGAAAAAGAGCATCTTAAGTCCCTGACTGAGAATAGGCACTATCGCTACAAACTAAGATTTAGCTCTGTATCCATAGCTCTCGAATTAACCACACAATTTTTAGCTTTTATACTTTTTGTATCTCTGAATACTTGATGTTAGAGCGTCAAGCTTAGACACTAATCGTGTCTTTGAATACCAAAATCATGAGAAAAACTAAGCTTTTTAAATTTCTGCTACCTTGTGTAACTGTAGCCCTCCCTATAGCTCTGATTGGGTATTTACGCCCAACTAAAGCACAATTCTCAAGTGTGCATTTAACTTTGGGCAATCCAAGTAATGCAACAACAAGCCTCTCATCCCCAAACAATTATTTATTATCAAAAGCTCAGTATGCGCTGAGTTACAGCCGTGATAGAGGAACTCCAAATTGGGTGTCTTGGCAACTAAATTCTTCGTGGCTCGGTTCAACATCAAGGCAAGACGACTTCCGCGCCGATACCACTCTCCCTACAGGATGGTATCGAGTAACTGGCTCTGATTATTCTGGCAGCGGGTTCGACAGAGGACACATGACACCTTCAGCTGACAGAACAAGGACAGTGACGAATAACTCTGCAACATTCCTGATGACAAATATGATTCCACAGTCACCCGATAATAATCAGGGGCCGTGGGCTTCACTAGAAAACTACTCTAGAGACTTAGTGAGGCAAGGGAGAGAGCTATATATTATTTCTGGCACATACGGCATTGGTGGAACTGGCTCGAATGGCACAAAATATACAATTACTAATGGCAGGGTTCAAGTTCCTAATAGAGTCTGGAAGGTGATTGTAGTGAGTAACCCAGGTGTTGGAGCATCTGGAATTACGACTAACACGAGGGTTATTAGCGTTGATCTTCCCAATACCCAAGGCATAAGAAACAACGATTGGAGAACATATCGAGTTTCTGTTGACTCAATTGAACTCAAAACAGGCTTCAATTTATTATCTAATGTATCAACATCTGTTCAATCTGTGGTTGAATCTAGAGTTGACAATTTATGAAGAAGGGTAAGGGGTAAAGGGGAAGGGTAAAAACAGAACTTCGTCCCGCTACGCTAATACCATTTCACTTTAAAATCGATACAAATAGGCAGCAGAGGGGCAGGGAGCGGGGGGCAGGGGGAAAGGATTAGAGGCTAATCATTTGTATCAGGTATTTCGTGAAATGGTATAACGCCCGAAGTTAAGCGAAATAATCCTTATATTACAGGGAACGTAAAAAGCTTTTTGCTATGGTGGGCAACCATTATCATCCCTTTACCCTTTACCCCTCTTGTTTATATAATTTCCAAATTGGCTGCTAGGTTTCCACAACTTTAGTGGAAAGCCCTGCTAAATCTCCCGATGGAGTCTTTCCGATGATATAAACATCAATATTTATCGTACCTATGCGATAAACTTTGATTTCATTCAGGTTATTCTTAAGCGTCTGGACAAGTGTTTGAAATTTTTTAACATTCTGCTTCTGTTGTTCGTCATGCCATTCTTTTTCATAGGCACAATTACGAAATAAATCATCTAGAGCCACTTCTTCGACTGGTGACTCTTGGGGATGATCTGTTAGCTGGAGTAATTTTTGAGTTGTCACGTTAGCTTGACCAGTCCACAAAAAAACCTCAAATGGGTATTCTGACTCGCTCATCATTAATAAACCAGCACAAGACTGTTTTAACTTTTCAGTAATTTCGTTAGTCATAGCTATTAGTTTTTGACAACGCTCATACTGTATCATTCCTGGTTCGCCTAAACTGCTGAGACAACGGCTCGATCATTTACTAGCTTGCCATCTTCCATGTGGACGATGCGATCGGCAATATCGAGAATGCGATTGTCATGAGTTACTAAAAGAATGGTACAGCCTTGTTCTTTTGCCAGTTTTTGCATGAGTGTTACCACATCTCTACCCGATTTACTGTCAAGGGCGGCGGTGGGTTCATCTGCTAAGACAATTTTAGGATGACTGACTAGGGCGCGAGCGATCGCAACTCTTTGTTTTTGTCCCCCCGATAAATCATCGGGATAGTAATTGATACGCTCTTTTAATCCTACCTCCTCTAACATTTGTGCTGAGCGAGTTTTCATTTCTGGCAGCGACATATTTTTGTGCAGTTCCAAGCCCATTTTGACGTTCTGGAGTGCTGTCAGGCTAGCGTGTAGGTTGTGCGCTTGGAAAATATAACCGTTACTGCGTCGCGCCTGAGTAAGTTGTGCTGCACTAGCACCACAAAGTTCTTGTCCCAATATCTCCAAATTACCAGATTGAGCAGAACGCAACCCACCTACCAAGGTGAGAAGTGTAGTTTTACCAGAACCAGACGGCCCAGTCATAATGATAATTTCGCCAGCGTTAATCTCCAAGTTAATATCAAACAAAACTTGCTTACGCAGTTGACCCTGACCAAAATAGTGATCAAGATTTTTAATAGAAATAACGGGTTCGCTAGTCATAAGTAAGCGGATTCCTCATAATGACCGTCATTTGTCCTTAATCCTTAGTAATGACAAATGACAATTTTTAAAACATATCTGCGGGGTCAGCAGATTGAAGTTTACGCGTGGCGATCGCACCAGAAATTATACACATAATCATAGTCAGCATTAGTACCGTAATGGCTCGTGCTAAAGTCATGTAAAGTGGCAAATTGGTGGCATTGCGAGTTAGATGGTAAAGTCCAAAGGGTACGATCGCCCCTGGTATAAAACCCAATACTGCTAGAATTACTGCTTCTTCAAACACCACACCGAGTAAGTAGAGATTGTTGTACCCCATTGCTTTAAAGGTGGCGTACTCTTTTATATGGGCATTCACATCAGTAGAAAGGACTTGATAAACAATAATCACGCCCACTAAAAACCCCATTGTTACACCCAAGCTGAAAATAAACCCGATGGCAGTATTTTCTTTCCAATAATTTTTTTCAAATTCAATAAATTCTTCGCGGGTCAATACTTTGACATCTTGACCTAGATAAGCGTTTAAAGTTGCTTTGATCTGCTTAGGGTCATAGCCTGGTTGCAGATTAACCAAACCTAGACTGACGCTGCTTGCTTCTCGCCCAGGAAATAGGCGCAAAAAGTTTTGGTCGCTAGTAATTAAGTTACCATCGGCAATGAAGGAAGCCCCAACTGAAAATAAGCCGCCAATGCTAACCGTCCGGCGGTCAATTTCAGTTGTAACGGATTTTCCTTGTTCAATTTGGGCGATCGCTTCTTTATAATCTCCTCTAGAGGCGCGATCAAAAAGAACGGTATCTGGTAATTTAACCATATCTTTCTGGCGGTTCACATCAGCTAAGTTAAACACTTGCTGATCAGGATTGAACCCCATAACTAATATTGTTGTCTTCTGTTGTGTTTGGGGATTCTTCCAATCGATAAAGTTGACATACATGGCTTCTGCCGATTTTACCCCTGGTACATCCATTGCTTGAAACAGTCGCCGCCTTGTAAAAGTAGACATATTTGCCAAGTTACGTGCTTGGGGACTGATGACAAATATGTCACCCTGCATACTGCGATGCAGCACAGTATTACTTTCAAACAGAGCATCTTGAAACCCTAACTGCATGAACATCAGGACATCAGCGAAGGCAATGCCTGACAATGCTACCAACAGACGCCCCCTTTCGTGACTCAGTTGCAGCCAACCTAGGGGGGTTCGTTGCCGCAATTGCTGAATAAATCCAATCACAGTTCAATTACCGCCTTGACTTGTAGATTAGTAAACTTAGAAGCTTTTTGGCTAGATAGTTTATTCAGTTGCACATGAACTTCCACTACCCTGGCATCAATATTGCTAGAAGGATCACTGTTGATCAGATTTTGCCGCTGCACTTGCATACCAATCCAATCCACCCTTCCTTGTAATTCATTGGGTAGAGACTCGCTGCTGATCCGCACCGCCTGTCCCTGACGCACTTTGTTAATATCACTTTGGTAGACTTCTGCCACTGCATACATCTGGTCAGTTTGACCTAAATCTACGATTCCCTGTTCACCAACTGTTTCTCCGGCTCTTGTATTAATCTTGAGAATTTGCCCGGTTTTGGGAGCGTGGATATATGCCTGAGTTAGTTGCGCTTTAATTTTCTCTGCGGTGGCTTGAGCGCTTTCTACTTCTGCTTGGGCGTTTGCTATATCTGTGGGACGGATTTCTGCGGTTTGATTCAGGGTAGCTTTGGCTTCGTTAATTTGCTGTTGCAAGCTGGCGATGGTTTGGTTGCGGTTGGCTTTGGCTTCGTTAAGCTGCTGTTCTAGGGTGGCTATAGTTCTTGCTTTGGTGGCTTGGCTTTCGATTAACTGCTGAGAGGAAGTTTCTGCACTTAAACGTCTGCTATCAACTTCTTGACTGGAAATCGCGCCGCTTTTGTATAAAGTCTCGTAGCGTTGAACATCTGCTTGGGCGTTTTGCCTCTCGGCTGCGACGCGAGCAACTGTTGCTTCTAGCTGCTGTTTTTGTCCTTGTAGTTCTGCTTCTAAACGGTTAATTGTGGCTTGCTGAGTTTTGATGTTTCCCTCTAGTTCCACTTCCAAACGTTTTATGGTAGCTTCCCGCGCTCCAATTTCTCCTTGTTTTGCGCCTGCTCTTACCTGGTTAAGGCGGGATTTGGCAACTTTAACTTGTTTTTGTGCTTCACCCAAACTCGCTTGAAGGCGATCGCGACTGTCCATAATGGCAATTACCTGCCCAGCTTTGACGCGATCGCCTTCTCTGACTAACAGTTTTTCCACCCGATTCCCTTCATTAGAAGAAGGTGCAGAAAGTTTTATTACCTCTTCGTTTGGTTCCAACCGTCCCAATGCTGTGACTGTTTTTACTACTGGTTGAACGGCTACTGGCGCTTCTTGCTTTTGATTAGCCTTAGCCTGCAACTGTAGCACCGTGTAAACACTAGCTCCGCCTACAGCTAAAGATGCGATTATTACTAACCAAATATGCGATCGTAAAAAATTTTGGGAAGACCTTAAACTCTCTATCTTCCGATTTTGCGCCATAGTATTCCCCTCTTACCAGTAGCAAGTCGTACTAAACCGTTCAGTTTTAATATGCTAAACTGAACGGACTAGTTTAGTCAAGGTATGCAACCAAAGCTACAACTCCTTGAACTAGTCTGGAGTTATCTGCCAGAATGCTTATCACAATTGGGATTAATTGCGTAGAGTATTTTGCAACGTCTATTAAAATTATTTATAGAAGAGGACGATTAATAAATGGCACATATCAAAGTTGGCGAAGTTGACAAAGACAATTCCGTTGATAAAGTGGAACAAATTCTGCAAGGGGCAATGCAGGAGTTTCTCAAACAAGGCTACGCTGGCACAAGTATGGATCGGGTAGCAGTAGCAGCGGGTGTTTCTAAAGCGACAGTCTACAGCCACTTTCAAGATAAAGAAGGATTATTTAAAGCACTGGTAGAGCACCTAGCACGCAAAAAGCTCCACTTAATCTTTGGGACAGAACCTCTTGAGGGAGAACCACTAATCGTATTGCGCCAATCAGCAACCAACGCATTGGAGCAGATGACTAAAGACGAAGAACATTGTGCATTTATGCGAGTGTTAATCGGTGAATCTGGTCGTTTTCCTGAGTTAACTCAGATTTGTGTTCGGGCGATGATTAAACCCTTGCTAGAAACGCTCAGTCAATACTTGGCTGCTCATCCAGAACTGAATATAACTGACCCAGAGGCAACAGCGAGGATTCTTTTAGGGACATTAGTTCATTTTCATATTACTCAGGATGTGATGCATGGGAAAGATATTATTCCGATGGAAAGCGATCGCCTGATTGATGCTTTGATACACTTAATCTTTAATTCTGCCGAGTCACATCAATGAGGGCACAGGAGCACAGGGGCAGTGTTTCGACTTCCTTCTCTACGGGACGCTGCTCAAATTCCGGTTCATCAATCATTCCCATACTGAAAGGTATTGGTAGTGGTAGTCCATCTGATTAATTAAAGGCATTGAAATTAGAATTTCTGCCCTGCATAAATTGAGCGCACTTCACCATTACGACGAATTACAGCTTCGCCGTTACTAACATCTACTAATGTCCAACCACTTGAACCAATATTCTCACCTACATCGACACGGCGAGTTACGCCATCAATTTTAAACAAAGCAGCAGATTTGTTGCCTAACTCTAGCAATCCCTCCAAGGTATCGCTAGGAGCATCTGCAACAGCAGTAGGTAAAAATACTTGATGTTGGGTGATAGTTGGTGCTGATGGCGCGGCTTCTGGTGTGGGTGCTGCGCGTAATGGGACAACTGGTAATCCAGGTAGAGGATTAGATGGTTGCCGTAAGGTAATTGGTGCGGTTTTAATAGCTACAGGTTTGAGTTCTCCGCGCACAGCAGCAGCTAACATGTTGACAGTTGTAGGCTTAGCAGCTTGCTGCACGGTATTCAGGGCGGTTTTCACTACATTAGGTTTAGAACCCTGTGAAGTGGCAACTGGTGGTAATTTTGGATTACCAGGAATGCTGGGGAGCGCGTAGCGCATTGGCGACGGCGCTTGATAAACAGGAATGTAGATGCGCTCAACAACGCCTCCAGAACGGTTAGAGGCTGGTGGTATACCGTTAGCTGCTAGAAGTGGTGGTAGATTACCAGCTGGCTGAACACTAGCTGTTTGATTAGGAGTTTCCTGATTAGAGAATCCAGGTCTAACAGATTTTTGGTTTTTTGCCTCTTGCTGCTCTATAACTGCAAGTGCTTCTAACATGTAGTCAACTAACTCTGCCTCAACTTCTGATCTTGTAGGCAACTGTGCCTGTGGTTGCGATGCTGGAAGATCAGATTGGGTCGGTTTGGTATTTAGAAGATGTACAACTCCAGACTGTACCAAGTAGATAATACTAGCGATCGCCACACCTAAAGTTGTACCTACAATCAGCAGCTTGCTTAAAGCACGTCTGGTTTTCTGAGGTCTTCTACTCACTCCTTTGACAGTAGGAGTGCCAACCACAACCGTACTTAATTGCTTGTGCCTACCTTGAGAAGGTTGGTTCAGTGCGTTTGGCAAAACAGTTTGCGGCACCGTAACTGTTTGCACAGGCATATATTCTGGAGGCAGTGGCGTGGCCCGGTTGCCCTGTCTAATGGTTTGGGAAGGCAGATTCCCACTACCATCCAGAATGTAGTCTATATCGGCAAAGAGTTCATCCATTAAGCCATCAGCATACATATCTATCGACCAAGGTTCATTGGCGATTAAGTCTTCTGATGGTTCGGAAATAATGAGATGGGTGCTAGCTGCTTGTAACATAAGCGTTGTGGGTTGTGGCTACTAGGACGGGGAAACGCCGCCCCTACTGCCTGGGAATCAGGATTATTAATTAAATATCCAATCCCCCGTCTTATTTAGACGAGTTGATTGAGCGGTAGTATTAAACTCAACTTTCATCCGAGGGTTGTTGATGATGCCACTACTAAAGTGTATGTCATCTATCATACCAAACCCTCTTCCTACTACTATACTCAGTCTTTATGAAGTTGGAGTTAAGCTAACGCTGGAAACCCTGATTGGCTCTTGGTTTTACGCAATTCTAAATATAATAACAAGGCGTTGATATCCGCTGGGTTTACGCCACCTATACGTGCAGCTTGACCGATAGTGAGTGGTTTTACCTGAGTGAGCTTTTCCCGTGCCTCTTTAGAGAGGGTATCAATTTTTGTGTAATCCAGATCCGCAGGTAAGTGGCGGTGTGCCTGACGGGAAATCTGCTCAATTTGATGTTGTTGTCTAGCGAGATAGCCAGAATACTTAATGTCGATTTCTGCACCTTCTTTTTCGGCTCGATTGAGGTTGGGGTTTCCCAGTCCGTACCTGTCGAGGTCAACGTAATGCAGTCCTGGACGCCGTAGTAAGTCAGCTAGGGTAATTGAACCTTTAATTGCTTGTTGGGTATCAGATGCGATCGCTATTCCCGTTGCATCATGTTCTTTTACCCGCGTGGTGTGCAGCCGCTCTTTTTCTGTGGTAATCTGTGTTTGCTTTTGGGTAAATAAATTCCAACGGCGATCGTCAATCAAACCAATTTCCCGTCCCAAAGGTGTCAGGCGTTGGTCGGCATTATCAGAACGCAATATTAACCGATACTCTGACCTACTAGTGAGCATCCGGTAAGGTTCCCTTAAGTCTTTTGTACACAGGTCGTCAACTAGCGTACCAATGTAACTTTGCTCACGTGCGAACACAATCATCTCCTGACCACGAGCAAAGCGAGCTGCATTGATTCCCGCCACAAGCCCTTGAGCTGCGGCTTCTTCATAGCCTGTTGTGCCATTAATTTGCCCCGCACAAAATAGCCCGGAAATCTTCTTAGTCATGAGTGTGGGATAACACTGAGTTGCTGGTAGATAATCATACTCCACAGCATAAGCCGGACGGAGCATAGTACATTTTTCCAGCCCAGGGAGAGTCCGCAACATTTGCAGTTGCAGATTTTCGGGCAAACCTGTAGAAAACCCTTGGATATAAAGTTCCGGTATATCTCTTCCTTCCGGTTCAATAAAGATTTGGTGGCTTTCTTTATCAGCAAAGCGCACAATCTTATCTTCAATACTGGGACAATAACGCGGGCCCTTGGCTTCCACCCAACCGCCATAAACGGGCGACAGGTGTAAATTTTCTTGAATTAGGCGATGAGTTTCAGTAGTTGTGCGGGTAATATAACAAGGCATTTGTTCCCGTTCTACCCACACATCTGGGTCAAAGCTAAACCAGCGGATATCTTCATCACCTGGCTGGATGAGCATTTTACTGTAGTCTACCGATCGCTTGTCTACCCTTGCTGGAGTACCAGTTTTGAGCCTTCCGGTTTCAAATCCTAAGCGATTCAAGGTTTGTGTCAAGCCCTCAGCCGCAAACTCTCCAGCACGTCCCGCTGGCATAGATTTGTTACCTACCCAAATTTTGCCTCCCAAAAAAGTGCCCGTTGTTAAGATGACTGCTTTGCACTCAAACGCCATGCCAAAGTAAGTTTGAACGCCAATGACTTCATCATTAGCACCCAAAACTAAATCTGTCGCCATACCTTCGCGGATGGTCAAGTTTTCTTGATTCTCAACAATTACCTTCATCACCGCTGCATATTCGCGCTTGTCCGTCTGGGCGCGTAATGCCCAAACCGCAGGCCCCCGTGAAGAGTTGAGGATGCGCTTTTGCAGGTAGGTGCGGTCTGCAACTTTACCAATTTCTCCGCCGAGTGCGTCTAGCTCGTGGGTCAACTGGGATTTAGCTGGGCCTCCCACTGCTGGGTTACAAGGTTGCCAAGCGATTTTATCCAAGTTGAGTGTCAATAGCAAGGTACGACAACCGAGGCGTGCAGTGGCAAGGGCCGCTTCACAACCGGAGTGACCTGCACCGACGACAATAACATCAAAAGCGTCTTGGAATTCTGTGGAATTGTGCATGGTCATACTTAGAGAATCAGCAAGCTGAGAGTTCTTTTCAATTTTAACTGTTCCAGTGGTTTCATGGATGTAACTTTCTGATAAATAAAGTTATCAAAACGACTAGTAATGATCTGCCAAATTCAAAACTCAAACAATAAAATAATTTTTAATTGATTACGTAATTGATTTAAAGTCAGTACTCATAAATTTAATTTGTTTATTGATGATTGACCGAGTAGGTAAATATTATGCCTGGCTTCATTTGATGAATATTGTTGTAAGTAAGTTTATGGAACTTTTTTTAGTTTATAAAATTGCTTTTAAGTATAAAACCTGAAGTCAAAAATGTTTGATGTATTTATGCTGTGTTACAGGACAAAAAGTACATAAAAATTTCTTTAAAAGAAATTAAGCTAAGTTTTATGCTGGATAAAGTTACTAATAAAGTAGAAAATTCTGCTTCAGCAATAAATACCATGATTAGGTGGTTGTTAGAAAAACTCCCATTATTAAATGAGGAAGTATATGCAGAAAAGAAAACTCCACAAGAATTAGCAATTATTTTAAATAATAATATATTGAATATTGCTCCGTATCCAGAAGATGTAAATTCAGATGATGCCAAAAAATTGTTAGTAATTTTAGGTATGTTTGGGAGTTCAATAGAGAGGCATACACAGCAATATTTTATTAAAAAAGAGCTAAAAGCTATTGAGGGCAGAGAAAAGACTCAACCAGATGTAGTGGAACCAGGAAAAGGTTTAGATTTATTATTGATTCGTAATTCTCAAAAATTTATTAATTACTTTCAGCAGATTGCAGATATTATAGGTCATCCTTATCGGGATTCATTTTTTACTTTTATAGAATGTAATGGCCCAGCAGTACAGGTAATACATCCTAAAAATAAAAAAATTATACATAGTGTGCCGGCATTATTTTCTGATGGTTGTTTTGTAACGTTTTCTGGTCAGAAAGCTGAAATTGAGTTTATTAGCTTATTGAAGAAATCTTTTGCTATTCAAGAGGCTGCAAATGAACATCTTGAATATCTTCAAAAAACGAAAGAGCTTAATGAACATCAAACAATTGAAGCAGCCTTTAATGCTAGCATACTCATGCTAAGTATAAAATCTAATTTAGTAGAATTCATGAAAAAATCTGAATTTAATACAGATTTTTTTCTTGACATTTTAAGGCAATATGCTTGCTCTTGGTATCCTGTTAATAAGTATCTTAAACCTCCTAGTGGAGCAAACGATTATGCCGTATTGCATCGGGATATAATACTATTTGAGGATTTGATGCCCCCTCATGGGAAATTTATTGGATACAAAAAACATATACAAGAAGTTTTTTCTGTATTAATGCCCAATGCTATCAAAAAGTTAGAAAACTCAATGAAGATGGATAGCATTGAAAGCAGAATTTTTCAGGCTTTGGGAATAAATAAAGAAACTTTTAATCATTTGACTGAAAATGCTTTATTACTTCTGCTACAACAGAATTATTGGTTAGTAGCATATTTACAATTATATAATGCTCAAAAAATATTATCTCACGTGCATTATAGTTCAATTCAAAAATATTTAGTTCGGCCTAAAATGTCTAGAGATACTAGTTGCGATCGCAGAGAAGTAATTACAGTTGTTTCTAATTCATTGGGAACAACTGGTATGAATCCAAAAGGTATATTGTGGTTGCTTGATCAAGCAAGAGCTAATCATCCACTGGCAAGAATGAACTCAGGAGTAAAATTAAAGCAAGAAATAAATATTTTGTTAAATAAATTTGGTTATCAACAATTAAAACATACTGAATTATTAAGTATTTCAAAATTTGACAATTGAATTTAATGTGATTTATGGAAAATTATCTCAATTCTCTTTTCAAGACATTGGAAAATTTATTTTACGTAAATCTTATTTATGAATATACACTAGACCTATTTTCAAAAGGAGTAAGTATTCAGTTGCCACACTATCGTTGCGAACAGTTGAATATAGGTTAAAGGTAATATGAAAAAGAAAACTTATTATAGTAATAAACTGAGTATTAGAAGTACAACTTTTATAAGTACAGTTATATTGATTATTTTTATTTTAGTGGCAAGTAATAAGATTACCCACCCGCAACTATATATAACTGTCCAACCATTAAATGGATGCTTGAATACTACTTCTTTATCCTGTAAAAATACAATATCATCTTCTGTAGTTACGCCATTTTCTCCTAACCAGGAATTAAACGGCCGAGAGCGTTTTTTGTCTGCAATTGCCAGAAAGTTAACCATAATTCCTCAGCCTGGTACTTTTGAATATATTTTGCTACGAGCCTACGGTGCAGCATTTGTAAATCCAGATACAGAAATTAAACTACCACAAAAAGATATTTTTGCTAATGAACAGGAAACTCAAGAATTTCAAGATACGCTAATAATGGGTCAAGTTGATGGTACTAAAGACTGTTATTTACAAAAATCGGCGGCTGATGCCTTAAATAAAGCGCGTTTGCTACAAAATATTCCGTTAAAATCTGGTTATGGTTCTGGCGATTGTACTCGCACTTTTGCAACGAATTTAAGATTTTGGCACAAATATGCTAACAATCAAATGTTGGAAAGAGTACAACAGGGTAAAGAAACAAAAATTCTAGGTTTAGTTGCACCTCCTGGAACTTCACAACATCTTTGGGGATTAGCAATTGATTTGCGCGTATCAAATCAACAGCAAAAACAAGCTCTTAATCAAAACGGCTGGTTTCAAACTGTAGAAAACGATATCCCACATTGGACTTATGTAGGTTTGCGTGAAGAAAATTTACCTCAATTTGGTCTAAAAAATCAAGTTGTCCGAGGTACTACTTATTGGGTGACACCACTTCAATTGTTAGATGTAATGCAAAGTAGGGAATACTCAATTAGAAGGTATATTGTCAGGGAATAATTATGCTAAATGAAGTTGCTAACCAGGAACAAACCTTCCTGATCAAATTATTAAAAGCTACTTATCAAAATCAAGAAATATACCCAATCTTGCAACAGAACTTAAATAAACTCAATGATAACTTGGCTTTGATATTGCGAAAATGGGTAAGCGATCGCTTTGCTAAAGAACCTGCTAATGCTGTTAATATAGCTGGTATCATTGTTAAGTTAAGTACAAGTATTCAAGGGTTTGCACAAGGGAATCTTGCGAGTAATTTAGAAATTGCCATAGCTGGTTATGAAACAGTTCGACAAGTGTTTACCCGTGAAGCTTTTCCAAAAGAGTGGGACATTATCCAGCAAGCTTTGGTAATAGCTTATCAACAACGTCAGCAAATTCTCTCTAGAACCATTGGTGAACTCCGCGAGCAAACTGTCCAAAGTCAAACTCAAATCAATACATTAACTAATCAGTTTCAGCAAGAATTACAACAGGCAAAACTGCAAGTCAATGACTTAAAAGCAGTAATTACGCAATTTAAACAGCAAGCAGTTAGTTCTGAGCTAACTCCAGAAATGTCATCTTTAATAGCTGAGTTTAGAGAGTTAAAGCAGTGCCAGAATCGTTTAGAGCAGTTGGCTACTCAAGCTAACGTTTCAGCTAAAGCTGAGCAGTTCAATACAGCTATTTTTTATGATATTGAAAACCTAACAATGGGTAGAAGTAACCCAAATTTAAATTTTTCTCTTAAACAAATTCAAACAAATGTTGAAAAAATTAACTTAGTTAATAAAATTGCTATTCAATGCGCTTATGCTGACTGGAGCGACTCGCGATTGAGGCTTCTCAAGAATGAAATTCAAGAACTTGGCATTGAATCAATTCAAATTTTTGATTATAGTCATAAACGCAATGCAGCAGATATGCAACTAGCGATTGATGTTATGGAATTAGCTCAGAGTCGTTCTACGTTGCAAGTCTTCGTTATTGTATCAGGTGATGGTGCATTTGCTTCCTTAGCTAAAAAGCTCCATGAGTATGGAAAAACTGTAATTGGATGTGCTTACGAAGGAAATGTTAATCGTGTTCTCAAGTCTGTTTGTGATCACTTTTTACCTATACCTGCTCCGCAAGCAAAAATAGAGGATATTCAAATTACTGAAGTAAATAACGATAGTAATTTAAATGATGACATTTTTGTAATTACTAAGAAAGTTTTGCAGGAATTGAAGCACAATAATGAGCAAGCTAGTCAACTTAGACAAGGTGGTATTCCCATGTCTCAAGTTCACCAAATTCTGAGAAATAAAATACCAGATTTTGACCAAAAAAGAGAACAGCATAACAGCAAATTGACAAGCTTTGTGAAAAAAGCTCTGGAAGGAAAAGATATTAGTTTATGTATTGATAACAACAAACTGATTTTGAAAGAGACATTAAATACAAGCTTGGATAACTCATTAAATAAGAGCCAGAAAGCTATCACCCACTCTAATGGTAACTTAAAAGAAACCGTCGTAACTGGTAAATCTTAAGTTTGTTCTCTCAACGAAATTCTGTCTACTTAGTTATTTCCTCAACAGTCTCAAGGTAGGCTTGAATAGCATCTTTGATATTTTCTAAAGCTTCCTCTTCTGTTTCCCCCTGCGATCAACATCCGGGTAAAGCAGGACACCAGATGGCAAATCCTTCATCAGTCTTATTTATATTTACTTTGTATCGCATATCTAAATCACCGTTTTTGTCTACCCACTCTATCTTGTTCAATCATACAAAGGACTTTCTTGCTCATGTTAACTATAAGTAAGAAATCAACTTTACTTATGTAAACAGCGATCGCTCCAATCTCTACATCACATAGCACAATTTAGAATATAAACAATAGCGTAAGGATATATAAAACTTTTACTTTTTATACTAAAATCTCTATTGATATTCGTAGCTGTTGACCCTTCTATCAGCTATTTAAATTGCTTGATAACTGAACTGTTAAAATCTACTATCCGCACACGATAATAATTACTACAATAAAATAGTTACATACCCGATGTCTGGAGTTCTGGCAGTGGGCTTATTTGATGATTTGAGTCGGTTTCTGGAAAATCGTTTAGAAGAATTCTTGCGTAGTAATCCACATTTGGAGTTAGAGGCGCTGTTAGAACAGCTGCGTGAGCAAGAAGAAGACACTTTAAAGTTGGTAGCAGATTTAAAATTACAGGAAAAGCGATCGCAAGAAGAAATTCTGGCCACTGCTCAAGAAATTCAGCGTTGGCATATCCGTGTTCAAAAAGCCAAAGACGCTGGTAGACAAGATTTGGCAACTCCGGCGCAAGAGCGAGAAGCTGCCTTGTTGCGCGAAGGAAATCAGCGTTGGGGACAGATGCAAGGACTCAAAGAACGCATCACCCAATCTCAGGAACTACTACGAAAAATTCAGCAGCGGCGACAGGAGGTGCAAGCCAAAGCTGCGGAAGCGCAGACAGTGCGTGCTCAAGCTCAAGCCCAGCAACGTTTGGAAACCAATGGTTGGTCGAATCAAACCAGTAGTTATTCTAGTGGTTTCGACGACTTAGAAGACAAGTTCCGCCGCTGGGAAACCCAAGATGAGTTGGAACAAATGAAGCGGAATATGGGGAAATAATTACCAAGGCTGATAAAGGATGAAAGCTCAACAAGCTAATCGGCATTTGGGTTGCGTGTTGAAATAAGAGTCAAGGGTCAGTTTTATTCCCTTGTGCTCCCCTGCTTCTTTGCCCCTCCGCTCCCTAGCCGCGATACTGCAAACTAAATGCATATCAACTTAATAGCAATTTCATCCTTCCACAAATATTAAATGTTAATACAAAACTTTACATATAGAAGTAATAAAAGTTAATGCTCTAGATGAGCATAAATGTGGTAAGTGCATAAGCCTTTGAACTTTATTAAGAGCAGATAGCGATCGCAAAGTTCGTTTTAATATTTATTAAGGCATTGACCGAATAATGGAGTAGTTGAAGATGTAGAACAACTAAATTTCTTAATAGAGAAGTTGCCAGACATCCCCATCTACCTATCCTAATTCCAGTCTTGTTCTTCTTTTTTACCGCGACTTTTGTAAATACCTCCCAAGTCATGGATTTGGCGAGTTCTCTCATAAAGTTCAGCTTCGCTCAAACCCCACTGCTGTAAGACTTTATCCAAGTCTTGTTGGATGTCTCTGGCCCCTGGAAAACCTTGATAACGCATTCGCAGTCTAGCTAATTCTGCTAAATTGTAGTCCGTTGCTTCTTGAGAGAGTAAAATATCAATAAGGGGGCGATCGCGATTGTAAAGTGGATGTTGTTGGTCTTTACCTTTGGTTGCTTCAGTCATTTTTTATACCTATAACTGGACGTGGATTTATTAAGAGTCAAGTGGTAGGAGTCTTTGCATCTCACCCAAATTATCTGAAGACGGCAACTACACCTGAGCTAATACGGCTCTCCCCACTGCCATTCAACTTTAAATAAAGATACATTGTCCTTAAGAAAATACAAAAAACTTTAGATGAGGGTGAATTTATCTCACCCAAAGTCCAAGCAGCAAGGGAGCAAGAACCCGCTATGTTTGAACACTTCACTTCCGAAGCTATTAGAGTAATTATGCTCGCTCAGGAGGAGGCACGTCGCCTAGGACACAACTTTGTAGGAACTGAACAAATTCTCCTGGGTTTGATGGGAGAAGGAACCGGGGTTGCTGCTAAAGTGCTGACCGAATTGGGCGTGACACTAAAAGACGCACGTCGCGAAGTAGAAAAAATAATTGGTAGAGGTTCTGGTTTTGTACCACCAGAAATTCCTTTTACCCCCAAGGTGAAAAGCCTCTTTGAGCAATCGTTTAAAGAAGCTCATAGTCTCGGACAAAATTACATAAATACTGAACACCTACTCTTGGGATTGACCGAGGCTGGTGAAGGTGTCGCCGCTAAAGTACTGCAAAATCTGGGGGTTGACCTCAAGAGTGTCCGCAGTGCTGTAGTTCGCCGTTTGGGTGAAAATACCTCTGTTTTCGCTGGTAGTAGCGGTGGTCAAAAGCGTACCCAAACACTAACTATGGAAGAGTTTGGTAGAAATCTTACTAAACTAGCGCAAGAAGGCAGGCTTGACCCGGTAGTCGGTCGCCAAAAAGAAATTGAGCGTGCTATCCAAATTCTGGGGCGTCGTACCAAGAATAACCCAGTGTTGATTGGGGAACCAGGAGTTGGTAAAACTGCGATCGCTGAAGGTTTAGCTCAACGTATTGTAAATCAGGATGTACCTGAAACTTTACAAGACAAGCAAGTCATTAGCCTTGATATGGGGTCACTAGTTGCAGGCACTCGCTTCCGGGGCGATTTTGAAGAACGCATCAAAAAAGTCGTGGAAGAAGTCCGTACTGTAGGCAACATCATTCTGGTAATTGACGAGATTCACACGCTAGTTGGTGCTGGTGGTACAGAAGGTGGCTTGGATGCAGCCAACATCCTCAAACCTGCCTTAGCACGCGGTGAACTCCAGTGCATCGGCGCAACGACCCTCGATGAGTATCGTCAGCATATCGAGCGCGATGCCGCCTTAGAACGTCGTTTCCAACCAATTATGGTAGGAGAACCTTCAGTAGAAGAAACTATTGAGATTCTTTATGGTTTGCGCCAAGCTTACGAGCAACACCACAAAGTGACAATTTCTGATGCAGCAATTGTAGCAGCAGCGCAGTTGTCAGATCGTTATATTAGCGATCGCTTCTTGCCTGATAAAGCAATTGACTTGATTGATGAAGCTGGTTCTCGCGTTCGTCTACGGAACTCCCAAGTTTCTACTAATAAAGAACTCAAGCGTGAACTCGCTGGTGTTACCAAAGCCAAAGAGGCATCTGTAAGAGTTCAGGATTTTGGCAAAGCTGGACAACTGCGCGACCAGGAATTGGAACTCACAACCCAATTAGAAGCAACATCGCCACAAAGCGATAAACCTCTTAATTCCACCGTCGTTGACGAAGAAGACATCGCCCAAATCGTTGCCTCATGGACTGGTGTACCAGTTAACAAGCTGACTGAATCGGAGTCAGAATTGTTGTTACACCTGGAAGAGACTCTGCACCAACGGCTAATTGGTCAAGAACAAGCAGTCTCGGCTGTATCTCGTGGTATCCGTCGCGCCAGAGTCGGACTAAAAAGCCCTAATCGTCCCATTGCTAGCTTTATCTTCTCTGGCCCCACTGGAGTCGGCAAAACAGAACTAGCGAAGGCATTAGCAGCCTACTTCTTCGGTTCAGAAGACTCGATGATTCGCTTGGATATGTCCGAATTTATGGAAAGCCATACCGTCTCCAAGCTCATTGGTTCGCCACCTGGTTATGTCGGATACGATGAAGGTGGACAACTGACGGAAGCTGTGCGGCGTAAACCTTACACGGTACTGCTATTCGATGAAATCGAAAAAGCGCACCCCGATGTATTCAATATGCTACTGCAAATCTTGGATGACGGACACCTTACCGATGCCAAAGGCCGGAAAGTAGACTTCAAGAATACACTAATCATCTTGACTTCTAACATCGGTTCTAAGGTAATTGAAAAAGGTGGCAGTAGTCTAGGGTTTGAGTTCGACAATCAACCAGAAGCTAGTTACAACCGTATCCGCACTCTGGTAAACGAGGAGTTAAAAGCTTACTTCCGTCCTGAGTTCCTCAACCGTGTTGATGAGATTATCGTCTTCACCCAGCTTTCTAAGGATGAAGTCAAGCAAATCGCTGATATTATGCTCCGCGATGTTTCTACTCGCTTGACTGAAAAGGGAATTACCCTAGAAGTAACGGAACGCTTCAAAGAGCTTGTGGTACAAGAAGGCTATAACCCAAGCTATGGTGCTAGACCATTGCGTCGAGCAATTATGCGCCTTTTAGAAGATTCTCTTGCCGAAGCCTTGCTATCTAGTCAAATCATAGATGGAGACACAGCCATTGTTGATGTTGACGATGACGGTCAAGTGAAAGTCCAAAAGTCAGAAAAACGAGAATTGCTATTAGCAAATGTTGGCTAACATTTATACCTGATCACTTTTTGCTGTAATATTTGAGAAACACTCTGGCCTCTTGCCTAGAGCAGAGGCGCAAACGGGGGCATCTCCGGCAAACATAAAGTGAAATGGTATTAATTCTCACCCCTAGTAGAAATGCTGGGGGTTTTTTTATGCAATTTCTTTGAGGTTAGTTGCAATGGCATCTAATTCTATCCACAACTCATGTTGATATTGATTCTTTTGCCAATAATTCTGATGTCGCTTCACTCTCAGAATAACCAGATTTAGCAAAACCATCTATCGCATCTTTGATAAAACCAGCTACAGGAACCGCAACTAGCAAGCCTAATACCCCTCCAATATTGGTTCCTGCTAGCAAGGCAATTAATACCCAAATTGGTCTTATCCCTGTAAATTTACCTAAAAGGCGTGGTGCGATCGCCTGATCAATTAACTGGTCGATTATAATAGCTACTGCAAAAACCTTTACTGCTAGCCAAAAGTTGTGTGAGGCTATGATTAAAG
This sequence comes from Nostoc sp. B(2019), assembly GCF_010091925.1. Taxonomy (GTDB): domain Bacteria; phylum Cyanobacteriota; class Cyanobacteriia; order Cyanobacteriales; family Nostocaceae; genus Komarekiella. Next base: position 100,296 of record NZ_WVID01000001.1, read on the forward strand.
TTATTACAACAAGACTCACAACATCACCAAAGGGAATTAAGCTCAAAAGCCCAACTCCAAAACCAAAGAGTAAACCAAACTGGACTTGAAAAGCTAAAAACATTAATGTTTCTGAAACTCCCATCAGCAAAGCCAAAGTTCCTTGGCCAATCAAATAATTTTGAAAGTTTTGCTGAATAGATTGGCTGACTCGCCCAGCAAAAGTTCCAGGTAACTTTTTAAATAACCCCTCCCAAAGTCTTGGGCCATCTAATAAAAGATAAAAAGTCAGCACTACTGTGATTAATGCTTCAGATATACTATCAATAGTATCTATAATAATTCCTAGAAGTTTATCAGAAAGGTACTCTAATTCATCAGGTAAACCATCCGTAACTCGTGTTAATATCTGACTGAAATTAACCTTTATTTTATGGCTAAAAGCCCAATCATTTAATCTCTGAAGTTTTTCTTCACTAGAATCAATCCATTGGGGGAGTAGTTTAGCCATTTCATGAAATTGCTCTAAAACGATGGGTACTAAAGTAATACCCAAAGCAATTAAAATAACCAAGGCTAATATAAAAACTAAAGATACCGCATAGTTACGTTGAACTCCCCGCTGCTGGAGAACCGAAACAGGGTAATTTAAAATAAAAGCAAATAAAGTAGCTAAAATAAGAATTGTTACCAGGGGTTGGAAATTTTGAAACAGCCGAAATGCTAGCCAACCATTGAGAAAGACTAAAGGAAATAGCAGCGTTAAAATTAACCATTTAAGTAGTTGTTTGAGAGAAAAAATCATAAATTTATTCAAAATTCAAAATTATTCTGATGCCCAAGCACTGCTTGAGCATTAAATACGCTCACCGTTAGAAATGATACAATGTAATAGGCGATCGCTACTCTAACCTTCGTTAAAAGCTAACAATTGCTCATCATTTATTCTTCCTGCTTGATATAGAGTTTTGGTAATTTCCGAAATAGTTAAAACCGCATGACTGCAATAACCATTATTTTGTAACCTATCTCTTACACCTTGTTCATGATCGATAAATACCACAATGTCGTGAACATTTAATCCTGCTGATTTTAACTTCTCTGCCCCTTCCATGACACTTTTGCCGCTGATGAGAATGTCATCAACCACTACAACCGTTTCACCAGGCTGAAAGTTACCCTCAATTACTCTGCGAGTTCCATGTGCTTTCACTTCTTTACGAGGAAAAATCATCGGACAGTGAAGACGCAAGGCTAAACCAGTAGCAGTTGGCAAAGAACCGTAGGGAATACCTGCTACTCTATCAAAAGTGAGGTTTTTCAAAATATCTTCATAAGCAGTGATAACTTGACTAAAAACTTGGGGATTGGAAATGATTTTGCGTAAGTCAATGTAATAAGGAAATATGGCTCCTGATGCTTGGACAAATTTGCCAAACATAATGCAGCCAATATCATAAAGTTGTAAAATCAAATCCTGTTGAGGATGCTGATTTAAAAAACAAACATTAGGCAACCATATAGAACACGTAGAATTTTCCTGAATAATTTCAGCTTTTATTTGGTTAATTTCTGCGCGTAAAGACTGGATTTTCTCAGATAAATGTGTGTTTCCCAACATATCTTGAGGAACCGGAATCAGCAAACCATCACCGTTAGCATTCAAGCCCGATTCTAAAATTTGCTTCAGGTTTCCGCCCTCAGCCCAGATGCTACGCGCCATGATAATTCTTTCAGGAGCAACTCCCCGAATGAGCGCCAAAACTTCAGGATTTGTAGTTCCCACTTCTAAACCTAATTGTTCTGGAGTTCCCCAGGTTTTTGATTCTTTTACCACTTGCAAATAAAGTGGTGACTGGTTCGGAGGATATTGTTGTAAAGCTTCTGCTCCTGGATTAGAAGTACAGCATAAAATAAACACTGCTTTATCAGGATATACCAAAAAAGGTACTACATGATCTTGTCCAGTATAAGGACTGAGAGTGATTGCATCGATATGCCATTCTGCAAACACAGCGCGAGCAAAAATGCTGCTGGTATTTAAGTCACTGTGTTTAGCATCCAAAATAATTGGGATGTGGGCTGGAATAACTGCTAAAGTTTTATGCAGCAGTTCTAAACCTGGAATACCCAACGCTTCGTAAAAGCCAAGTGTCGGTTTATAGGCACAAACAAAATCAGCAGTCTCAGCAATAATGAATTGCAACCAGTTCCACAACCCAGCGATGATATCTTGAGATTCATAACGGCTAGGCATCATTTCTGGATTTGGATCAAGTCCTACAAATAGTAAGCTTTGATTTTGTGAGATATTCCCATTCAATTTATCAAAAAAGTTCATTTTTGTAGTTTAAAAAAGGGAAATGCTTAGAGGATTAAGTAGCTAGGCGTAAATAAATTAAAGTTTGTAGTGAGTTAGCGCGGTCTTGGGGGTTTCCCCCATGAGCGACTAACGAACCCGGAGGGTAAGGACTTTAGTCCTGATAATCCTTGTTTTGAGCGATGAATCGCTCTCTCCGAGACGCTACGCGAACACTACGAACTAGAATTTTATTTTATATTTAATTATACTTACCTACTTACAGCGCTTTTTAGGTAAACGAACTACATATTTTTTATCTCAAGCAGAGTCGCAGAGAGGAATATAAGAGTGTGATCTAAAAAGTTTAGTTTACCAAAACATTGATTCTGTAAGTTGGGAACCTCCGGCTTTACGTCCTAATTGAGAGTGAATTACTGCAAAGAGGATAAACATTGGCACTGAGGCAAAGTGAACAATACGCAGTGCTTGCCAATCACCAAACATATCTACAATCCAGGGAAATTGAGCAGGTTTATACATTCCTATTCCTGTAAGTAACGCTAGTAATAAGATGGGAATAATAGCTGTATAAACAATGCGATGCCAAGCATAAACTAAACGCTGGGAATTTTGAGTTTTTTGTAATGCTTTGAAGTCATTGACTCCTACAAATCGATGTCGCCAACGTCGAGTAATTAAAATATAAATTCCATACCATAAGAGATTGAGCGAGAATAACCACATTGCTGCAAAATGCCAGTGTCTACCTCCTGCAAGCCAACCTCCTAATGTAAATATTGGAGGAACGTGTAAACCTGCGCGTCCACCAAAAACAGGGTTAGCGTTGTAAATTTGTAGTCCACTTGTTAACATGAGCAACATGCTAATGATGTTACACGAGTGAAAAATCTTGGCTCCTATTGCTTGGATTGGTAGCTTCCGAGTTTTAGCGGGAACGGTTGAAGTCATACAATATTGATAAATTTTCTGTTAACCCAGCAAATTGGGGGATAAGCATTGCTCACCCTTATTTTCCCATCCTATGATTCAGTTGAAGCTAGAAAATTATGCCGCAGATGGGTGCGATGGACTATGCCCCACAGGAGGCGATTCTCCTACGGAGACGCTACGCGATCGCATCTCTGTTGTACGTAACTTAGAATTTTTGATACAGTGATTCTTTGTCAAACGCTCTTCATCTCTATGTCCCAGGTATCGCTCCCCCAATCGCTCCATCCATACCTACCCCTCACCGCTCTTGCGCCCATGCAGGATGTGACAAACCTCTGGTTTATGAAGGTCATTGCCCACTACGGTAGTCCTGACTACTTCTTCACCGAGTATTTCCGCGTCAATGATACCTCACGGCTCAATCGTAGCATTCTGGCAGCAATCACCGAAAACGACACGGGTCGCCCCGTTTTTGCTCAAATGATTGGCGAAAGCATTCCAGACTTAGTAAGAACAGCACAGGAACTCTGCGGCTATAATATCGCTGGAGTTGACTTGAACATGGGTTGTCCTGCACCTAGAATCTATCGCAAAAATGTTGGGGGTGGATTGCTGCTCTCACCAGAAAAAGTGGATCGGATTTTGGGAGAACTGCGGCAGGCAGTAAACGACCGACCTTTGACCGTCAAGATGCGCGTAGGTTTTGAAAATACAGATACCTTTTACGAAATTCTAGATATAATCAATCGCCACAGCATTGATTTGCTGAGTTTGCATGGTCGCACGGTGAAAGATAGATACCACGGGGCAGTGAAATATGATTTGATCGCTGAAGCAGTCAGACGGGTTCATTGTCCAGTACTTGCCAATGGCAATATCCACTCGGCGACAACTGCCCTTGAAGTGCTTTCTCAAACGGGCGCGGCGGGTGTGATGGTGGGACGCTGGGCGATTGGGAATCCTTGGCTGTTTAATCAAATTCGGCAAGCTTTGCGCTTCGAGCCGATCACGCCCGTTCCTTTAGTAGAGGTACGCAACTATATTGATCGTTTATGGCAAACCCCCACAGCGCCAACTATGCCAGTACGAGCGCGCGTAGGCTACCTCAAAATGTTCCTCAACTACATTGCCCTGAGTGTTGACGCTGAAGGTCATTTCCTACGGCTGATGCGGCAGACGCAGACTGAGGTAGAACTGTTTAACCTCTGCGATCGCTTTCTCCTTGCTGAAGGAACGAAAACTTTAGCCCTAGCACCCTACTCAGGCGTGTAACTATAGCAACTATTTAGTTTAGCAGCACATGGAGTACCCTTAATTCAGGTAGACGACGTAGCGCGAGTCCGGGCACTGGTGGAACCATTGGCGAAATCAGCGACAAATTAAATTTTTGTAGTATTCCTTTTGAGGTTTTTGTATTATTTTGTAGTATAGTGTGTTCTAAAAAGAGAACTCGATCAGCAAGACATTGCGTATGCGTGAACTTAAATATTACATTGCTTGTACCGTTGATCGATTTATCGCCCGCGAGGATGGTACATTTGACTTTTTTTAATGGAAGGGGAGCATATCGCTGATTTGCTTGAGAACTTTCCTGATAAATGAGTGATACGCCATAATCCAAATCTTTCGTGTGTTACTGAACTAACTTGAGAAGTATCTATGCAGATTACCGCTTCAGCAATTTCACTCAATGTGGATGATGTCACAGCATCGGCAACGTTCGTCAAGCAACATTTTGGCTTCAGTGAAGAAATGGCAGCCGAGGGCTTTGTTTCTCTCTCCAGACAGGACGCTGGTTTCAACTTGATCTTTCTAAAAACTGGACTAGAAACCTTCAAGCCGACCCACATGCGCGGACATCGAGCGGATGGTCTACTCATTGTCTTTGTGGTGGATGATATTGATCGGGAATATGCGCGAATTCAATCAGAAGGTGTGAAAATTACAACCGCGATCGCGACTGAACCTTGGGGTGAAAGGTTCTTTCAAGTCACAGACCCCAATGGTGTCGTGATTCAACTCGTCCAGTGGGTTAGTGAAAACATAGAAGAACCAGTATGAACTCTGCCCCGCCACCTCCAATGAGGATAAACCTCCGCCCTACTACCTCCGGTGATTTGGATCTGCTGCGACATTGGGATGAGCAACCTCACGTGGTTAACTCCGATCCTAACGATGACTGGGGCTGGGAGGTAGAACTTGACCGCTCCCCCGAATGGAGGGAGCAATTGATTGCTGAAATTGATGGTCGTCCCATCGGATTTATCCAGATCATCGATCCGGCACGTGAGGATAGTCACTACTGGGGTGATGTTCCGGCGAATCTTCGCGCTATTGATATCTGGATTGGGGAAGAGACTGATTTGGGCAGAGGTTATGGAACCCAAATGATGCAGCTTGCACTTGCTCGATGTTTTGCTGACCCGCTTGTGATGGCTGTACTCGTCGATCCACTTGCCAGCAATACCCGCGTCCATCGCTTCTATGAACGTCTTGGTTTCCAATTTATCGAGTCTCGACGATTTGGTGACGATGACTGCTTCGTTTACCGCTTGAACCGAGCAGATTGGCATCATGAAAGTGCGATCGCATCGCGGTAGTTGTGACTTTAGGTAAAATCTGTCCAGGACACAAAGTATAAGTTGTCTGCATCTGAAGGCGAAAATTTATCTTGCCATCAAAAGGCCCGCCAACCAGCGATCGCAGAATATGCTGCTATTTTTGAGGCAACACTGCAACGCGCCAAGGGATGGGCGATCTTGTTTGAGACAGTGCTAGTGGATAACCCTCGAAATCCAGTCATGGGAGAAAGAATATTGCGTCGTGTTGTTGAAGACACTGAACTTCGCGCAGCCGACGTTCTAGAAAGCGACGTTCGCTGTCATTTGTGACCAGTGCTAGTGCTCGTGTATAACTCTGTGCGGCTGACGCTGAGGCTCCGATGCGGCGCAGCAGATCGGCACGTGCGGCGTGAAACAGATGGTAGCCATCAAGTTGGGGGGCAAGGCCATCGATGAGTCCGAGCGCTGTCTGTGGACTGTCTACCATTGAGATCGCCACTGCTCGATTCAGCGACACAATCGGCGAGGGCTGTAAGCGTTCCAGAACATTATAGAGCTGAACGATCTGCGCCCAGTCGGTTTCTTGTGCCCGTGCCGCCTGACAATGTAGTGCCGCGATCGCGGCTTGCACTGCAAACGAACCAATCTCGCCCCGCAGTGCCTCCTCAACCAACGGCAGTGCCTCAGCAATTTGCTGTCGGTTCCAGCGGTGGCGATCTTGGTCTTCAAGCAGCACTAGATCGCCCGCCTCATCCAAACGCGCATCGCGCCGCGAGTCGTGCAGCAACATCAGCGCCACCAGTGCAGTCACTTCTGAAGGTGGTCGCGGTTCCATCAACGTCCTCACGAGACGACCCAGCCGAATCGCTTCTGTGCAGAGATCAGCTCTCACCATCGTCTCGCCCATAGTCGCCGCGTAGCCTTCGTTGAAAATCAGATAGATCACCGTCAGCACTGCGTCTACCCGCACAGACAGATCGGTCGTGTCCGGTACTTTATAGGGAATACCTGCATCCCGAATCTTGCGCTTGGCACGCACCAGCCGTTGCGCCATCGTTGCCGTAGGCACGAGAAACGCCCGCGCAATTTCATCCGTCTCAAGTCCGCCGAGCATCCGCAGCGTCAAAGCAACCTGCGCCTCGATCGCCAGTGCCGGGTGGCAGCAAGTAAAGATCAGCCGGAGTTGATCGTCTGGAATTTCGTCTGTGTCGTCAGTTGGCTCCTCGTGGGTTGGGATCAACCCAGATGCGGCATACCACTCCAGTTTTTCCGTCAGCCGTGTCCGCCGCCGGAGGCGATCAATAGCTTTATATCGGGCTGTTTTGATAATCCACGCACGGGGAAGATCAGGTACGCCGCTGGACTGCCACTGCTTCACGGCGGCTGTAAAAGCTTCCTGTGCCGCCTCTTCAGCTACGTCGAAATCTCCCACAAGCCGGATCAGGGTGGCGACGATCCGACCCCATTCAGCCCGGTAAACGGAGGCGATCGCTTGGTTTACGTCTGTTTTTGCGTTTGGGATCATACCTGAAATAAAAAATTTTTGGCTAGGTGTCGATTTGAGCCAGCACCGTTCGACTTACCAAAGAAGGGAAAGGGAGGTATACCCTGATCGTACTAAATGATCGATCAAAATTTTTGGCGAGGTGTCGATTTGAGTCAGCACCGTTCGACTTACCAAAGAAGGGAAGCAACAACGGGAAATAAGGGAGGCAACCCCATGAAATATTTGCTGCTGATTTACCTGGAGGAAAATGCCCTGAGCGAAACCGAGCGGGAGGACTGTTATGTAGAATCCGCGCAACTCGCACAACAACTCAACTCGAAGGGGCAGTATCTCGCGACTGCCCCGCTCCACCCTGTCGCAACCGCAACCAGCGTTCGGGTGCGCGACGGCAAACCGCTTGTCACCGACGGGCCGTTTGCAGAAACCCGCGAACAATTGGGCGGTTTTTTTCTGATTAATGCTCAGGATCTCGACGAAGCAATCACGATCGCTGCCCGGATTCCAGGCGCGCGCGTCGGCACTGTCGAAATTCGACCCGTGATTGAAGTTGCGGGCTTGCCAGAGAATTCGTAACCGCACTCAACCTCAACCCAAAAGGAGAGATTCCGATGACAACCAAAAGCATGATCACAGCTAACGAAGCTCAGATTCGCCAATTAATTGCCGATCAACAACGTGCCATCTGCATTAAGGATGTTGACCAAATCATGTCCCACTATGCCACCGAGGTCATCGTCTTCGATGTTAAACCTCCATTCCAAACCCAAGGGAAAGATGCTTGGGGTCAAGTGTGGTCAGAATGTTTGCCTTACTTTCCGGACGCCTTTGAGATTGAAACACGAGACCTCAAGATTACCGTCAGTGAAGACTTAGCAGTTGCACACTGGCTATTTCGCTTTACAGGAACGGAAAACCATCCGGCAATGCAGATGTGGATGCGCGTCACCGCTGTCTGCCAGAAAAATCAAGGCGAATGGCAGATCCTACACGAACACCTCTCGGTTCCATTTGATCCAAAAACCTCTCAAGCCCTATTCACACTAAACCCATAGCCCAATCCATTTAACCATCCCAGGAGCACCCAATGAAAATCAATCCTTATCTCATGTTCAACGGCAACTGTGAAGCAGCGTTCAAGTTCTATGAGCAATGTCTTGGTGGCAAAATCGTCATGATGCTGACCCACGGGGATGCGCCCTCAGTGGAACAGGTGTCCCCTGAATGGCATGACAAAATTATGCACGTCTGCCTTGATCTAGGCGATCGCCTGTTGATGGGGTCTGACAGCCCGCCTGGGTATTTTGAAACACCCCAGAGCTTCTACGTGCAAATCAGCGTGGACGAGCCAGCGGAGGCAGAACGCATTTTTCATGCCCTGGTAGAAAACGGAAAAGTGAAAATGCCGATCAATCAAACCTTTTGGTCTGTCCGCTTTGGCATGTTGGTCGATCAGTTTGGCATTCCGTGGATGGTCAACTGCCAGAAGACTGCTTAACCTGTCATTCCGGGAGGCGCTTACGGGCGTCTCCCCTAGACTCAAGCCTCAACGCCTTTTCGGTGATCCTTCACTGTGCAATGATTCAAAAAGAATTACTATCTACGTTTTTTGTTGAGTTTCTCGATTTATTTCTGCCTCATGTAGTCAGCCAAATAGACCGGGATTCTATCCAATTTTTACCGCAGGAAGTTTTTATTGATGTTTTGAACTATTTCGCCACCAGGATCAATTTTGGTGGTGCGGCAGTTAGATGAGGAGCAATTGCTCAGAAAGCCTAGTGCCAAAACCCATCGCAGAACTTTTCGGTCTACTGAATTTGTCTTTGTGTCTATAACTTTCGTTATAGGAATAATTTATTAGGGTAACAACGAAAGTCAGAGGGAATGTATATATTTCGTCGATGAGGTATTCAAGACTTTTTTCAGATGTTGATTCCTGATGGTAATTCTAATATGGATATATCTCTAAGAAACGAAGCTGATGTACTTTTTCTCGTAGAGTTTGATTGAAAGGTTATTCAACTACAAAACCCGGATTTATCACAAAGAAATAAAAAGACTGATTTTCGCTCACAAGAGGATAAAAGCTATGTCTACTCAAAACAAATGCTTTAGATTGCTGCGATCGCACTCAATCATAGCATTCCTTATCTAACCCATCACCACCTATTAGACTTTCAAGGCAGGTCTAATATCAATATCTATCAAATGAGTTATCCAACAGCAGTGTCACTCAAAACAGCGACAGATCAACACTATTCTAATAGCGCTTTCATCGAATTAATTAAAGCAGCAAAGACACAATTACACCATTACGTTTAGGAGAGAATTATGGCATCAGGAATGATGGTCGCAGGTAAATGGATAACCGATGAGAATAAGCAAAATCAAAGCGGTGAGTTCCATGAGATACCAACAACGTTTCGCGATCGCATAACCGCAGATGGAACTAGCGGGTTTAAGGCAGAAGCAGGGCGCTATCATCTCTACGTTTCCTTGGCGTGTCCGTGGGCCCATCGCACCTTAATTATGCGAGAACTCAAAGGATTGAATGATGCAATCTCAGTCTCTATCGTCGATCCAATTATGAGCGATAAAGGCTGGATGTTTTCTGAAGCACCGGGAGCCATTCCTGACTCGGTAAATTACGCTCAATATTTGCAAGAGATCTACCTAAAAGCCGATCCCAAATACACAGGACGAGTAACTGTTCCGGTGTTGTGGGATAAGCGCTCCTCAACAATCGTCAACAATGAATCTCGCGAAATTATGCGGATGTTTGATGTAGAGTGTGCAGAATTGGCAACGCAGAAAATAGACTTATACCCACGCGATTTACAACAGAAGATTGATGAAACGATCAATGCAATTTATATGCCAATTAATGCTGGTGTATATCGCTCTGGTTTTGCGACTTCGCAAGCAGCCTACGAAGATGCGGTGATTGAACTCTTCAAGAATTTAGATCGATGGGAAACCGTTCTGAGCAAGCAGCGCTATTTATGTGGTGATCAACTCACTGAAGCTGATATTTGCATGTTTGTAACGCTGTATCGCTTCGACTCAGTGTATTACGGTCACTTTAAGTGCAATTTGCGGCGAATTCTCGACTATCCAAACCTCTGGAATTATCTAAAGGATCTATATCAGCATCCTGAATTCAAAGCGACGTGCAATCTAGACTATACTAAGCGCGGCTATTACATGAGTATGACCGAGATTAATCCAAATCGAATTGTGCCGAAGGGGCCAATCATCGATTTTGACGAACTGCACGATCGCGTAGGCGTAGCCCATCGTAGCGAAAAGTCGGAGCGGCGGTTTCCGCCGTTGGCGCAGCCCACCGCAGGCATCTGAACTTTTCAAGACAGACATCGCTTCGGTAAGGCGTAGTTGCAATATGCCAAAGGCATTAAGCGAAGCTTATCGAATTATCCCCCTTCTGTCACTTTGGGGGATTAAAAAAGAATAAAAATATGTTATCTGAATTCAAATCAAAAGTCTTGCACCAGTAAGCCTGCCAGTTTCAATCCCTAATAGGGATTTTATGTTATTGAAATTAGCGATATGAGCCGGACAGATGCCCAAGACCGGTTTCAATCCCTAATAGGGATTTTATGTTATTGAAATTTGATGTACGACCCGCTCCAGGAATACCAAGAACTCGTTTCAATCCCTAATAGGGATTTTATGTTATTGAAATGGAACCCAGTGGCAGGGCATTCAAGCCATATTGTTTCAATCCCTAATAGGGATTTTATGTTATTGAAATAGAGAGGATGAATTTGCGCTTTGGGTCTTTGCTCAAGTTTCAATCCCTAATAGGGATTTTATGTTATTGAAATAGTACCAGCGAAGAACTTCAGTAAGCTCGACAAGGGTTTCAATCCCTAATAGGGATTTTATGTTATTGAAATTCTTTTGCACAAACTACTACTACCAGTACTAATCCGTTTCAATCCCTAATAGGGATTTTATGTTATTGAAATTTGGGAGAGGATTTTAGCCAGATCAGAATACGTTTCAATCCCTAATAGGGATTTTATGTTATTGAAATGTGAGGTAATACCTGTAAGAACTATAGAAGGATATCCTGTTTCAATCCCTAATAGGGATTTTATGTTATTGAAATTTGCGCTGAGTAATATGAACATGGGGCCCGCTGCTGTTTCAATCCCTAATAGGGATTTTATGTTATTGAAATCAGCGATCGCTTGCCAGTCATCTAAAGGAATTACTAGTTTCAATCCCTAATAGGGATTTTATGTTATTGAAATCAAACGCGATTCATAAAATGCGGATAATTTTTTAGTTTCAATCCCTAATAGGGATTTTATGTTATTGAAATCCTGCTTCCATTCAGTGCAATCGCTTGTCAGTTTTGCGTTTCAATCCCTAATAGGGATTTTATGTTATTGAAATCAAAAAATATTAAAGCATATTTATGAGCAGTGTAAGTTTCAATCCCTAATAGGGATTTTATGTTATTGAAATGCTATTAGAATGTGTCTGGTAGAAATTATTAGACTTGTTTCAATCCCTAATAGGGATTTTATGTTATTGAAATGTTAAAAAAGAGTATATTGCCCAAACCGGAAGCGGTTTCAATCCCTAATAGGGATTTTATGTTATTGAAATTGATTCCGGGGGGTAAGAAGGTTCGTTTTGATCGCGTTTCAATCCCTAATAGGGATTTTATGTTATTGAAATTTTGTCATTTTAGTTCAATTGTGTGTAAAATTTTGTTTCAATCCCTAATAGGGATTTTATGTTATTGAAATTTACGTTTGTTATAGTAAAAATGATTTCAGCATTAGTTTCAATCCCTAATAGGGATTTTATGTTATTGAAATTAGTTAGCAAAGGTTGGTAATATAAAATATGACAGTGTTTCAATCCCTAATAGGGATTTTATGTTATTGAAATACTCAAGACGATAGTGACGAAGATATCTACCAAGGAGTTTCAATCCCTAATAGGGATTTTATGTTATTGAAATCTAAAACTCATGGGTGAATAGTACCCCTTAAATAATATGTTTCAATCCCTAATAGGGATTTTATGTTATTGAAATAAATTATACCCCTCTGAACTAGATGTCATTTGAGATGTTTCAATCCCTAATAGGGATTTTATGTTATTGAAATATTGCAAAGATGTTGATTGAAAAATCAGGATGTGTTTCAATCCCTAATAGGGATTTTATGTTATTGAAATCCGGATTGAGCGGCAAGCCTGGGTAGAAATGCCCTGTTTCAATCCCTAATAGGGATTTTATGTTATTGAAATACAAGTGATCACTTTTTTTAAAAAATAAGGACGCTATGGTTTCAATCCCTAATAGGGATTTTATGTTATTGAAATTTATGCCAGGAAGAATAGATGAAATAGGTAATCGCTATGTTTCAATCCCTAATAGGGATTTTATGTTATTGAAATGTTCGCAGATCGCAATATTGCCGCTTTGAAACTTTGTTTCAATCCCTAATAGGGATTTTATGTTATTGAAATAGGATCGATTGTATCAGCACCAGCTAGAACCTTATCGTTTCAATCCCTAATAGGGATTTTATGTTATTGAAATTATTTTTAAAAACTAATCGCGCCGATCGCTTTGATGTTTCAATCCCTAATAGGGATTTTATGTTATTGAAATCTAAAGGCGCTGGAGAATTTTGAAGGTAAGCTGTTTCAATCCCTAATAGGGATTTTATGTTATTGAAATACCAAGTTCATCACCGCGCTTTTTTACCGCCACCAGTTTCAATCCCTAATAGGGATTTTATGTTATTGAAATCCCGGAATCATCGTCCCATCTTTGTATTCATTGGTTTCAATCCCTAATAGGGATTTTATGTTATTGAAATTCCAGCACGTTCTAGCACTTCTGAAATAGTTAAGGTTTCAATCCCTAATAGGGATTTTATGTTATTGAAATTCATACTGTAATTTACCTCCAGCAAATTTCATCTGTTTCAATCCCTAATAGGGATTTTATGTTATTGAAATAAGCGGATCCTTATTTCTTCGATAATTTGAATATGTTTCAATCCCTAATAGGGATTTTATGTTATTGAAATCGCAGGAGGCTGAAAGTCCTGTTTTATTTGGTTTTCAAGGTCCTGTTGCGCGAATGGGGAAATCATAACATGAGCAGTTGTAATTTGGCTAGATGCAAATGGCTAAAAGTCAGTTCTGATAAGGTGCGCGGATGATTTGAAGGTGCTATTATCCTGAAATTCTTGCATATAGAGAGATTCAGCCATTTTTTCAATCACCTCTTCAGCAACACCTACCCATCCGCGCACTGATAACGATTGCAACTATTATAGCGATCGCCTACCATCTCGACTAAAGTATAAGCGATCGCAGCTTGGAGAAATTACCACATCTCTCCAGCCAAGAGTTAAATGTTGATTTTAAGTTAATTTACTGCTCCTCTGGTTGTGGAAGCGGGAAGGTTTCACCAGCCAAATAAGCCTGAAAGTGCTTTTGAAAGTACAACCAGGATGTCATATCTTCCCCTTCTACAAATGCTTTGGGGGCTTGTTTATATAAAGGAACGCGGGTATTAATTTCGTTTTGCAGCAGTTGGGGTAATTCTGTTAAACCGCTGACTTTGCTTCCAAAAGCACTGTAGATCAGATTACCAGGGCGATCGCCCATTTTCATCCAGGGAAGCCATTGACCAATTCTATCCCAACTCAGCTGAAGTTGAGAAACTGAGGGGAGTGCTGAGTTAAATAAATCTGCGGTTGGCACGGTAAGTTTAAACAATTCCGCTGCCTGATAAATTGGATATGGAGTGTATTCGGCAAATTTGCGATCGTCTGCTAAGGGATTGGGGTAAGTAGGAAATAAATCAAACACAAAGGTTGTGCTGTCTCCTTCTACTTGCGCTGGAAACTTTCCCTGAAATTTACCTTGCACAGGATTATTGGCAACATGGAGCACCGGTACTGTCTCACCTGTCCAAGGATTCTCCCATTTAGGCAAAATCTCATCTGTTTCTGGGTTTAGGTAGTAAGTCAGTTCCCTAGAGGTAAAATCCCAGCTACCTTCTTGTGTGGGGATACACCTGCTAACGCTCAACCCCAGTATTTTAAACAGGAGTTGTCTTTTCTCGCCGGGAATAAATGCGTAAATTTTCCCTTTCCAGGTTAAGAAAGTGGATTGGGAGGAGTCGAGGGAAGAACGAGTTTTTACCCAGTGCTGAGCTTCAAGTTCTTGAATTTGGGCAACCATCTATAGCATCCTTATTATTGGAATAAAAAAAGAATACCTTCTAAATCGCACGGCATTCAGATAAGTGATTAATTATCTACCCCAGTTTTATCTGTTTTCAGATTTCTACCGGATGTTGCCCATAATACGGCAAAGCCTCTGACCAATGAGGACGTTTACCTTGTTGCCAATCAAGATAAGCTAGTTCCAAGATATTTGTCGCTGTTGCTGCTAACCCAGATTTGGCTTCAATTAGCTGATAACTGGTATTCCAGTTAGCTAAAGTTTCCTGCCATGCTTCTGGTGTCAGCACTGTATCTGGCAATAAGGCTATTAGTCCGCAATTATCTAGTGTCAGTTGATAAATAGCTACAAAAATTTTACCTCTTTGTGCTGGCATTTCCACAGCAAAAGTTTTGGCATTTTGATTTTTGCTTGCTTCTGACCAAGCTACTGCTGCTAATGTGGAAATCACAAACACAGGTATATCTAACTGTTGTCCCAGGGTTCGAGCAGTAACAACACCAATGCGAGTTCCAGTAAAGCCACCTGGCCCTTTTGCTACTGCGATAAACGCCAAATCTGTCCAAGTTTGCGGTTTAATAAACTCAATTAAATACTGATGTATATGACTGGATAAATCTCGCCCCAAATTCCAGATATCAGAGCGGGTTTCGCCTGCAAAATTACTAATTGCCAAACCCAATTCAGGAGTGGTGGTGTGCAGTGCTAAAGCGTATTTTGTTGATTTAAGATGTTCTAACTTAGTTGTCAAAGTAAACGCAAATATCTATTTTTATAAGGCTTAGATTCCCGACTTCTTAAATAAATCAGGAATCTTGTTTCTTGTTTCGTTTTCACGTTGGCACTAATTCACCTGGACGTAATTTCGACCACTTACCCATTTCTCGCTTAAAGCTGAGACAACCAACAACATCCCACTCCATTTCAATGAAATCGTCTTTAGTACGGATGTTAACATTGATAGAAGGTTCATTCGGATCAAAATCTGGGGTTTCGGTCAAATGGGGCTGTTGGTGCTGTGTTTCTACGGCATTGTAGGTTGCACAGCGGTCTACATAGTGGCAATTCACGCAAATACACATAATAGAACCAACTCCAGGGCCTTTATTGTTAATCTAGCTTAAGTCAAACTATTATTCATTAACTGCTGGGTTGATTTTTATTACAATGCATCCTTCAGTCCCTTCTACCTTAGCTCCTGAAAATTGGCCTTTTAGCCTGGAATGGTTGCCAAAACCCGCTTACATGGTAGGTGGTGCTGTGCGGGATGCGATTCTCGGCAGAAGTCGTGAATATCTGGACTTAGATTTTGTTATACCATCTGATGCGGTAAAAGTAGCAAGAGCGATCGCTCGTCATTATAAAGCTGGTTTTGTCCTGCTCGACCCAAAACGACTAATTGCTCGTGTGGTGTTTCCTCACGCTACGGCTGATTTTGCCCAACAGGAAGGAGTTAGCTTAGAAACTGACTTGCATAGAAGAGATTTTACAGTAAATGCGATCGCCTATAATCCCCATACGCAAGAAATCATCGACCCTCTGCAAGGCTATGCCGATTTACAACAGGCTACTTTGCGAATGGTATCACCCGCAAACTTAGAAGACGACCCTTTGCGGCTAATGCGAGCCTATCGCCAAGCGGCTCAACTGGATTTTACCATTGAGCCAGCCACCCAAGCCACAATTCGCTCGTTAGCATCACACATCAGCAAAGTCGCTACCGAACGAGTTAGGGTAGAAATCGGCTACTTGCTAGCAAATTCTCAGGGTACTCCTTGGATAACCAGTGCTTGGGAAGATGGTTTACTTGCTCCTTTCTTCAAAAACGCCACCCGTGAAAGCTTGATTAAACTAGCAGCAGTTGATAAAGCCGCTAATTTACTTGCTCAAAACTGGCAACAATTAGGAGTAAAACTACAAGAGTCTGTACGCGATACCATTAAAACTACTTGGTTAGGTATTGCCAAACTTGCTTGTTTGGTAAACCAAAATCCAGAATTAGCAGAAATTGAGCTACAGGAACTAACTTATAGCCGCGCGGAAATTCGAGGTGTAACTACATCTTTGAGATTGTTTCCGCAACTCAAAGTAGCTAACATGCCTTTGCGAGAACAGTACTTTTTGTTCCGGGACGCAGATATAATGTTTCCTGCAACAGCGTTGCTAGCTGTAGCACTTGATAATTTGGTAGAGGTGATGTCTGGCGACAAGCTACTACACACTTACGCGCCGTTGATCAACCGCTACCTTAACCCTGATGATCTGGTCGCTCATCCCATCCCCTTAGTGAGTGGGAAGGAGTTGATTATAGCATTAGATATTCCAGCTTCACCAATAATAGGCAAATTGTTAGCAGAGATTAGCGTAGCACAAGCTGAGGGGAAAGTGGCTACTGTGGAGGATGCGATCGCTTATGCTCGTCAGCTACTTGAGAGTCTAGAGTAGTTTTAGGAGAAGCGCATAACCCACATCAGGTACATAAAACATGATACACAGCTTCATACTTCCACAAGAAACAATTGCCAGCATTCAGGCGCAGTTAGAAAAACTTGAGGGATGCTTGAATAATGCCGACTCTCAAGATGAAGCAATGGCGGAGATAATTGAGTTGGCAAATAGCAGCCAAATATCTCTCACTCAGCTTAGAGAGGAAATGATAAAGCTTCAGCACAAGCTGAATAGGTTTACTAAGCTTAGAGAGGGTTTGAATGAAAAAGTAAAACAAGGTGAATTAGCAGTTTTGCTTAGTGTTAGATGCAATTTTACGCTAAAAGAGATTGTAGATGAGTACTGGTACTTTTTTTTGAATAAAGATGGTAGAAAAATCTTCAAAGAACTGACTTTAGGTTTTGTAGAGGTATACAGACAAATCAAGAGTGAAGCTAACTTTCAAAGTTCCCAAAAGGACGAAATATACGTTTTTATAGAATCTCTCAAACATCAAATACAATCACTAATTAGAGCTAGTTTACGAATTAATGCATTATCTGAAGAAGAGATTGATGAACTGAACTTGGGAGATATCATCCCTCAAGAATCGGAAACTGTGCTTACTTTTTTGGCATCCAAGAAAAAATGGGATTGGGTTTATAAAAATCTTGCATAGTCCTAAATTCGTTAAAAAAGAAGATGTTATACGTATACATAGTGAGCTTATAAGTGAATATGGCGGTTCACTTGGTATACGCGATGAAGGGTTGCTAGATTCTGCTATTTACTAATCAATGGCAAAGGCGAAAGGTCTAACACTTAGTTTTATTTATTATAAGTATTTCTCGGTACTGAATTGATTTGTAATGGTTCAAAGCAGCGAGTGAAAGGCTCACTACCACTTTTGGCAAGGTCAAGTTGATAGCAACTACCCTTATAAGGACTGGTTGCAGCTATGTCACAACTTAGCTTTCAGCCTATTGTTATAGATTTACCAAAATTGTCTTAGCTACTATTACCTAAATTTATCATTGTGTTATCTAAAGTTGAGAAATATAAAAACTTTTTCCAAGATACTAACTTTTACGTAATTAGCACATAGTAAAAAAATCCGTGTCATTTCCCATATCTAGCCAGGGAAATTAAGTTTAAAGTCGGAGAAACTAGAAAAATTGAAAGTTTGAATGCAGATTCGATTAGCCTTAATATCTTTCAGTTGCGTAGTATTTATAGGCTGTGCTGCTAATGCTGAATTCAAATCACCGCAGAAATTAATTGCACTACAGTCCAGCAAAAATATAAAGCAAAGCACAGAAAAGTTAACAATAGGTAAGAACAAATGGAGTGAGATTAATGTTCTGATAAATTCTAATTCTGGTGCAGACAAGAACGATCCTTTATCTATGGAATCATCCTTCAAAAAGGCGTGGAGTGTTGATAATGACGAGTCAAACAAAGATAACTTTCAATCTCAAAAAATTTCAACTGTACCAATCAGATCAAATACTTACATGACTCTAATGCCAAAGGGAGTTCTCAATGCACTAGATAACCCAATTTATGAGCTTCGCCTCTACGCTAACGGTGAATTGAAGGGTTTGTATAATACTGTTTCTGGGCGAAGATATACCCAAAATAGAGACCGTGATAGTTCTGGAACGGAAGCACCCTTACCAAATGGAAAATACAAAGTTGCAAGAACGTATATTCGCGGCACTATCCCAGAAGCTGGTGACCGTTTCCTTCCCATACAACCGCTATTCCAGACTGGTCGCACAGCTTTAGGTATTCACTATGACCCGTCTTTTGAAAAGAATAACGGTGAAGACGGGACATCCGGATGTATTGGACTAACTAATAAACAGGATTTAAATCGAGTATTGGAATATGTTCGCACTCACCAGCCCCAATATCTCGAAGTCCGCATTTAATAATTCGTTCATTAAAAAAGGAGTATTACATGTTTAAAATTATCATGACTGGTGTATTGATTCTAACTGCTGCTCTACCAGTAAATGCAGAAGTTGGCCCAGGACTTGGTAACACTGACAGCGTTGCATCTCGTTCACAATCTTATGCTCAAGTTTGTACTAATGACGGTACTGGTCGCCTTTCTATGCGTAATGGGCCCGGTCGCAACTTCCGGAAGGTGAAAGAAATTCCTAATAGAGATGTAGTGGTTTTAACTGGGGGTAAGTATAGTCAAGATGGTTATTGGTGGTGGAATGTCTCTCATAGAGGAGGACGTGGTTGGGTTCGCGCTGATTATGTCTGTGACGACCCTCAGTAATTTATAAGGCTAATGATAAAGATTTGCTCAATCAAATAAACTTGGCACAAACTTTTGTAGGTTTTGTTATGGAAGGCAATAGAACTAGGGGTGAAACTAGTAGCCATGGCTTCTAACTTTATTGCCTATTTAATAAAATAGCCATGGCTTCTAACTTTATTGCCTATTTAATAAAATTATCTTGCCTTATAATCCTTGAAAAGGTTAGTTAATTATTACACCCTCAAGTTCCTCATCTGTCAACTCATATAACTGGCGCAACTTATCCAACTTATCTGCATCAGTTTGCCAGAAACCGCGCCCATGCGCCTCTAACATTCTCCCCAAAATATTGCGAAAAGCTTCAGGATTTGCTTTGCGTAATTTCTCCGCCATCTCTGCATCTAAAGCATAAGTATCAGCCGCTTGGTCATATACCCAATCATCGGTAAAATCAGCAGTACCAGCCCAACCAATCAACGCCGTCATCCGTTGAGAAATTTCAAACGCACCACCAGAACCTTGATTCGCCATTGCTTGCGCCCATTTGGGATTTACTAACTTAGTGCGATACTCCATGCGGAGTAAATCATCTAAATTGCGGGGTGTAGTGTCTTTCGAGAAACTTTCTACAAAGCTAGTGGTAACTTTTTTACCGCGTTGTTTTTCTGCTGCCTTTTTCAAACCGCCCGTATTGGCGTAATATTCTTGAATATCGGTTAAACCGTATTCTACCGAATCGATTTCTTGAACAATGCGATCGCTTGTTTTTAACAAAGTATTCAACACTTCTGGTCTAGCCTGGCCTTTATCTTGTCTCCCGTAGCTAAACACGTTGCGACTTTGCCAAGTATTGCCTAACTCCTCGCCAGATTCCCAGTTACCATCCACCACCCTATCATTGACCAAAGAACCAAAATCACCAGCAGGATTAGAAAACAATCTCGCCGATACATTTTCCACACCTTGTGCTTTTAAAGCCAAAGCATGTTTTTTAATAAAATTCTGGTCTTCTGGTTCATCAGCATCAGCTGCTCGTTGAAACAAATCATCCAACAATTCAATGATATTTACAAAACTATCCCGGAAAATTCCCGATAAATTTCCTAATATATCAATGCGAGGATGTCCAACTTCCGCCAACGGTTTTAATTGATAACGAACAATTCTTCCAGTCCCTTCCTTAACAGGTTCAGCCCCCGCCAACTCCAACAGAATACCTAGAGATTCACCCTTAGTTTTAATTGCATCCAATCCCCACAACATCACAGCCACCGTTTCGGGATATGTCCCATGTTCATCCAAATGTTGGGCGATAATTTTTTGAGCAATTTCTTTTCCCCGTTCATACGCCGCAGGTGAAGGCATACGATAAGGATCTAAAGCATGAATATTCCTACCCGTTGGCAACACCCCAGCCCCATCCCGCAACAAATCCCCACCAGGTGCAGGAGGAATAAACTCCCCATTCAATCCCCGCAAAAGATTAGTTAACTCATCCGTAGTTTGCATCAACAAATCTATAATTTGCCTTTCCTCCTCTTCTATCTCTTCTCTGCGTTCTCTGTGCCCACCGTTCGCCTTTGGCGTCTCCCCTTGGGAGAAGTTCAGATCGGCGGAAGCCGCCGCTCCGACTTCTCTCTGCGGTTCGTTTTTTTCTGCCAACTCCTCCCCAAAATAAGCCTCCAAATACGACGCCATATCCTCCTCATTCGGTGCTTCACCCAACGTATGCAACCCAGAAGAAAACAGACGATTTTCTAACACTTGCAAATATTCGTACAACTTCACCAGATAATCGTCAAAAGCATGAGCGCTAAACATCCGAATGTTTTCTGGAGTAAAAGGAATACCCAACCTTTTCGCATCCTCAAACGCACAATCTGCATCCAAACCAGAGTCTACAATCTTTTTACAAATCGCTTCCTTAAGAACATAATTCTTTTGCGGGTCTTCTCGATACTCCGAAATTAAATCGCGCAACGCCACCAATTCTTTATACAAACCAGCACGACCATAAGGCGGGACATTATGCGAAATTAACACCCCATAACCGCGACGTTTTGCCAAAATTGACTCAGAAGGATTATTCGCCGCATATATATATAGATTAGGCAAATCTCCTAACAAAATATCCGACCAAGAATAACCCGTATTTCCCAAAGGAGAACCAGGCAACCATTCCACTGTACCGTGCATTCCAAAGTGAACTATAGCATCAGCTTGAAATTGATTTTGCAGCCATTTATAGTAAGCTGCATATTGAGGATGAGGGGTTAAATCTCGTTCAAACATTAAGCGCATGGGGTCGCCTTGTATCCCCAAAGGTGGCTGTACACCTATCCACACATTCCCTAACTGCACACCGCCAATCTGGAATTCATCGCCATAAGTTTTAATACCTGTTCCCGTCAAAGATTTCCATTGTTTTTCAATGCGGGAGGATTGCAGATATCCCAGCCATTTTTCTAATGTGCGGACGTTGACGCTATTGTTCGGTAGAGACGTTGCATGCTTGTTCGGTAGAGACGTTGCATGCAACGTCTCTACATTGGTTGGGTATGATTCATCCGCCTCTTTTACCCAGCGAATCAACTCTTCTCCGTCGTCTGGCAAATCTCCGACAGTGTAACCTTGGTCTTTGAGTGCTTGAAGAAATTTCAGGAGACTGCGCGGGACATTTAATAATGCAGCTGTGCCTACAGCGCCGTAACCTGGAGGAAATCCATACAAAATAATCGCAATTTTACGTTCCGATGCAGGTTTTTGCCGCAAAGCCACCCAGCTTTTGACCCTACCAATTAATCGCTGCACCCGTTCAGGAACCAGATAAATATTTTCACCCACCAAACCACCGAGGGGAACAGTGTCAATTGCGCCATCCAATTCTGGCAAAGCATACAACACTACACTTTGCAATCCGCCAATACCTTGGCGTGTCCACGAGTAAATATCTTGAATTAGCAGGGGTGCAGCAACTATGTAGGGTACATTCTTGGCGGTGAGGATGCGCTTTGCTACTTCTATCTGGCGTCCTGCTTCCATTGAACCAGCCGGGCCACCTACTAGAGGAAAGCCAATTGTCGAAACAACAGCATCTACTCTAACTGCTTCATTAGAAAGTGAAGGCGTTTCAATATTACCGAGTTGCCGTTGTTGAATTTCGTAATCGGTTGTCATCCAATCCCGTACCGCTACATGTCCTTCCACACCGTTAATGAAGATGGGTAAAGGGATTAACCCGGCTTCCTCAAAACGGCGAATCAGTTGAGGAATGTAGGGTTGTTGGGTGATGACGTGTTTGCGGTAGAGTAAAATACCAACGACGGGTTGTGTAGAGACGTTGCATGCAACGTCTCTACAAGAGGTTTGATACCATTCTAGGTATGCTTGCGGTGATTCAAAAAATCCTGGATAGTCGGGATGGAGTAATCCCATGTTCGGGGTTTCGATGGGTGGGGGAATATCACCGACTTTTAAATCTAAGTATTTTTCTGCTAGTGTCCAGAATAATGAGGCTACGTTTTCTGAACCGCCAGCATTCCAGTAACCATAGATAATTAGCCAGTTGCGTAAGTCTTGGACTTTTTGCACTGGTACGTACTTGAGGAGTTTAGGTCCAATTTTTAAGAAACTAATATAACCAGCAAGTTTGTCTTCTTCTCGTCCGTTGCTAAATTTGTCGAGGATGAATTTAACTGGCTTTGGCATTCCTTTGGGTTTGTCGCCAATGGCAAAAGCACCCAGCTTGGTTAAACTCATCAATTCCAAGGCTGACTCGAACACGAGACGGATGGGAATTTGGGCAATGCGATCGCGCAGCCACAAAACCTGATCATAATCAAATAGCAAGCTGCCGAAAAATACATCAGCGCCATCAAGTGCTGCTTCCACCTCCAGGCGCTTAGTGGTAATATCGCGATCGCTAAACACCCGAATATCCAACTCTGGACAGCGAGAGTTAGCTAAAAAAGCTGCTTTCCTGTACAAGTCAGCGTTGAACGATTCAAACCCAGCAATCAAGACGATGCGTTTCATGCCCGTAAGCCACGAAATATTTCTTTACTTAGATCTTAAACATGCTTTCAGGCTGATTGTTAAATATCTACCTACAGATTCAGTCTAGTCGCTCCTTTTCATCAGGCTCCTCAATATACTCAAGTTCTTATCCAGCCCAGTGATTATGAACTAGGATTTTATTTTGGGTTAATTATACCTACCTACTTTTACGAGGAGTTATTATCTGAAGAATAATTGCGATCGCTGTATTTCTAGTTATGGAAAAATAATTGAATTCTTTAAAATGCTGATAAATATTGCTAATTTTGCTTTTCTGTTACAATAAGTACTTTAAAAATCAAATCTTATCAGAGCCAATTTAATTATTAGCTTTGCTTATGGGCTGGTTCTTTATATTAGAATAATAATGAGTCATACAACACCCTAATTCCCTATTACCAATTGCTAAAAAGCACTCCCACAAAATGATTAATAAAAATTCTTATTAAGAACCTAAAGAGGTTTTAACTACTCTGACAATACCTTAAGGAGAGAAAAATGAGATTTGGAATTGATATCGGGCATAATTGTCCACCAGATACAGGAGCCAGAGGAATCAAAGTTGAAGATAATTTAACTTTAGATGTAGGTAATAGAGTTATAGCCAAGTTAAAAGCTTTAGGGCATGAAGTAATAGCATGTAAACCAGATAGTGCTGGTAGCGTACGCGATTCGCTTTCAAAAAGATGTGCTAGAGCTAATGCTAGTAATGTAGGTATTTTTGTGTCGATTCATTTTAACGCTTTCAACCGACAAGCTAATGGCACAGAAGTATTTGCAACTAGCGAGACGGGTAGAAAAATTGCTAAACCTGTATTAGATGAAATCGTCAAGTTGGGATTTTTTAATCGCGGCGTTAAGAGCGGTTCCCACTTGTATGTTCTGAGAAATACAGATATGCCAGCAATTCTGGTAGAAGGTTGCTTCATCGATTCGGCAAAAGATATGAATCTTTTTAACGCCGAAGCAATGGCTAATGCGATCGTTAAAGGTTTAACTGGACAAGTGCCAAGTACACCTGTTAACCCCGTACCAGATGATGAGCAGAATGCAGATACCACTATTCTCAGACTGCAAAAAGCCTTAAATAGACTAAAAATAACTGATAAAAATGGTAAGACGTTAGTAGAAGATAATTCAATTGGGCCTAGCACACAATCTGCTGTACAAAAATTTCAGATTATTGCCGGCATTCAATCAACGGGAAATGCTGATCAAACTACATGGAATGCAATAAATCTGATTTTAGCAAAAAGAATCGTCAGACCTAACCACGCTGGCGGCCCAGTTGTCAGATACTTGCAACACCGTTTAGGTATTGAAGTAGATGGCGTATATGGCCCGCAAACAGAAGCGTCAATTAAGCAATTTCAAAAGCAAAATGGTTTAGTTGCTGATGGGATTGTGGGCGCAATAACTTGGCAGAAATTGATTGGTTAATGATTAGTTACTAGTTATTAGTTGTTGTTAATTAATAATAACAACTAATAAAAATTAAATAATTGTAGGTTTGAAAACGAGCCACCTCATTAATGAGTAAATGATAATGAGGTCTAACCAAAAATTTGTTCTAGTAGCATCATCAAATTTCACAAAATTTGCCGCTCTTTACATAAGCAAAAAGTATACAAAAGCTGATTGCAGATTCCCACCCCTCCTGTATAACTCAATACGCTTCGCTTAGAGGTTAAAACATACATATAAAGCGGGATGTATAAGTTTGAAAAAAGAGGACATATCAACAGCTACAAATTTCAACCATGACTCAAGAAAGGGGCAAAGTTTACCTCGTTGGTGCTGGACTTGGAGATGTAGCGTACCTGACAGTAAAGGCTAATGATCTCTTAACTGTCGCTCAGGTATTGGTCTACGATGCCCTAGTAGATGCCCAATTATTACAGTGCGTACCGCAAGATTGTCTGAAGCTGGATGTTGGCAAACGCGGTGGAAAACCCAGCACACCGCAAGTTGAGATTAACAAGTTACTAGTAGAATACTGTCAGCAAGGAAAACAAGTTGTACGGCTCAAGTCAGGCGATCCGTTTATTTTTGGGCGCTGTACTTCCGAAATTGAAGCGTTGAAGGCATCTGGTTGTGATTTTGAAGTAGTACCAGGAATTTCTTCGGCCCTTGCAGCACCGTTACTAGCAGGAATTCCCTTGACAGATCCGGCTTTAAGTCGCTGTTTTGCAGTGTTTACAGCCCATGAACCAGATGCTTTAGACTGGGAGGCGCTGTCACGGTTAGAGACATTGGTAATTTTGATGGGAGGGCGACATCTGCCGGAGATTATAAATCAACTGGTGCGGCATGGGCGATCGCCTGACACACCCATTGCTATTATCCGTTGGGCAGGAACTCCTAATCAACAAATTTGGACAGGCCAACTAAATAATATTCTGGAACAAACCACCGGATTATCACTCTCCCCAGTAGTAATTGTGATTGGCGAAGTTGTTGGGCTACGCAAGTACTTACAACCTGAGAAAATATATTTAAACGAAATTACCAGGCAGGAGCCTAGGGAAAAGCATTCCCAGGTTTTACCTGAGAACGAAAGTACTTCCACACCCCCAGCTATGTCAACTAATCTCCTCCCCTCTCCCTCCCCTCCCCTTGCTGGTAAAACCATCCTAGTGACACGTTCAGTCGGACAATCGAGTCAATTTAGCGATCGCCTCACCGCATCAGGCGCAAAAGTCATTGAAATGCCTGCTTTAGAAATCGGCCCGCCTTCTAGTTGGGATGCGTTGGATCATGCGATCGCTCATTTATCTGACTTCAACTGGCTAATTCTCACTTCTACCAATGGTGTAGACTACTTTTTTGAAAGGCTAACTACACAGGGTAAAGACGCTCGTGCTTTGACTGGTGTCAAAATTGCCGTTGTTGGTGAGAAAACAGCCCAACGCCTCAAACAACGCTGTATCCAACCAGATTTTATTCCCCCCAACTTTGTCGCCGATTCTTTAGTAGAAAACTTCCCAGAGGAACTGCTTGGTAAAAAGGTTTTCTTTCCCAGGGTTGAAAGTGGTGGACGAGAAGTTTTAGTTAAAGAATTAACTGCTAAGGGTGCAGAAGTCATAGAAATTGCCGCATATCAATCACGTTGTCCTAGTAATATGCCATCTGCGGCTGAGTTAGCTATCCAAAATCACACAGTTGATGTAATTACTTTTGCCAGTTCCAAAACTGTACAATTTTTCTGTCAGCTTACAGCAAATAAATTCTCACCAAACTCTGATGGCAATCATTTATCTGTAGTGAAAAATTATTTAGATGGAGTTTGTATTGCCTCTATCGGCCCGCAAACCTCTAAAACTTGTCATACTTTATTCGGCCGCGTGGATGTAGAAGCTGAGGAATATACCTTAGATGGGTTAACCCAAGCACTGATAACATGGGCAACTAATTCGTAATTCATATAATAAATAGTTTGTTATTTACCCAACAAACGACAAATGACAAAACGCATAATCGGCTTAACTGGAGGTATTGCAACTGGTAAAACCACTGTTGCCAATTATTTGGCTAGTGCTTACAATTTGCCGATTTTGGATGCTGATATTTATGCCAGGGACGCAGTATCTACAGGTTCGCCTATTCTTGACGCGATCGCTCAACGTTATGGCGAACAAATTTTACTACCAGATGCTAGCCTTAACCGTCAAAAGCTGGGCGAAATTATCTTTAATCATCAAGATGAGCGTAACTGGATAGAGGGATTTATTCATCCTTACGTGCGCGATCGCTTCCTCAAAGAAATTGCCCAATCTCCTTCACAAACACTAGTATTAGTAATACCTCTGCTATTTGAAGCTGGGATGACTAATTTGGTTACAGAAATCTGGGTAGTGCGTTGTTCACAAGAGCAACAACTACAAAGATTGATGCAACGCAACCATTTAAATAGAGAACAAGCAAAAGCCCGCATCAACAGCCAATTATCTTTAGAAGAAAAAGTCGCTCGTGCAGATGTCGTTTTGGACAATTCCTTTACCCTAGAAGCACTGTTGAAACAAGTAGATGTCGCTCTAAAAATAGGAGTTGGGAACTAGAACATCGATTCAGTATTCAAGATAGGGGCGAGAAAAACCGATTATTTCGTAGAGACGTTGCATTGCTGTAGAGACATTGCAATGCAACGTCTCTACAGTCAACGATAATTGGTCGTTTTACCGATAGGACTTACGCAAAAAACCTCTCAAACTCTCATTTCTCCCGAAGTTCTGATGCCTACGGCGGGCTGCGCCAACGGATAGCGCAGCGTTAGCGTTAGCGAAGCGGTAGCGAGGAACGAGCGTCCGTAGGAGCGTCGGAAGCCTCCGCTCAGACTTCTCTCCGTGTCCTCTGCCTTGAAAAGTGACGCTCCTGCGTCGCTAACAGATCGCCGGAAGCCGGCGCTCCGACGCCAGTTGCTTTCCGACGCAAGCGCGATTGTTCGCACTGGCTCGACTTTTCGCTGTGCCCTCTGCGGTTCGTTTTTCCATTACCTGTGCGTAAGTCCTGACCGAAAAGAAATCGGGTTTTTGCGATTTCTGAATCGATGCTCTAGCGTCTATTCATTCAGCACTCTTCAAGACAGGGGCATGATTTTCGATGAGGATAACCTCATCAAAAAGATCTATATCTGACGTAAATCTTATTTAATAAGCTAGTAATTTTACGGTAGACACTGCGGAATACATCGCTGATTATTGCGTGATTACCGCAGAAATTGACGTTATCATCTCTGGCAATTTAAGAGGCACTCTGTTTGACATAATGCTCTGGATTGATGGCTATCAAGTATTAAATAATAATATCAAAAATTGACCATTCAAGGTATAAGTGGCATCATTAGTGACATAGAATGTTTCTTGAGCTTAAAATGAAAATCGGTATAATTTAAAAATAAGAATTAAGAATTAAGTCTTAAGAAGATTTAATTTTTTATTTCTATTACTGCTTTTAAAATTAGTCCTGTAGAGCGTTCTAAAAGAACGGCTTGAAATTCCTGTGGTGTTGCTTATGGGTGCAGGCATTTATTTAACATCGGGTGATGCATTGGCTTTATTGCCTAATAATGCAGTTGATTCCTAACTCAATTTTCCACCTGTTCGATTCTGGATTGGTGATTGACAGGGATTGAGATTCACCTACGGGACAGAATTATTTGTTGTAGATATCTTCTTTGGGAGAACTCACTTATGTCTTTTATCAGAACAGGTATGAATGTAGGCTTCAGTTTTCTAAATAAGTTCGCCTTGACGACCTCTCCTGTAATTGAATTAAAACAGAAGAATAAAGTACACGATTATAGCCAATTCGTTTGGGGAAGCGACTACGTATTTGAGCCAATCAATGGAGAACTCGGTGGGTACATGACCGGACAGGGAAAAGGTATCAAACCTAATGACTACATTATTTTGCAGCGCGGTTCTAAATCTTACAAGTATCAAATTGAGGAAATTGATTACTATTGTGATCCACCAGATATGTGGATGGCTTTACTGAAGCAAGTACTGGCTGAGTTATAAAACCCAACCAACTACTCTACTAGCAAGGAAGATGAGATGTGTTTGTCCCAAATCGATCAGAATTTTGCTATCTTACACCGAGTGTCATAAAGTAGGGTGGGCATTGCATGCCCACCCTACAAGCTGAAGAAGCGTAATTATTATATTTCTCCTCCAACTACTACATCTCGAATTCGCAGACTGGGGCCACCACAACCTACAGGTAAGCCGTTTTGTCCTCCTTTGCCACAACCGCCGGATTCATCCCAGTAAAAGTCATCACCCATAGCTTCAATATCTGCCAAGGTTTGGAAAACATTACCTGAAAGAGTCACATCGCGCACAGGTTCAGCAATTTTGCCGTTTCTAATCATCCAGGCTTCTCCGGCGCTAAAAGTGAACATTTCCCCATTTGTCATACCACCCAGCCAATTACGGGCATACACTCCTTCTCTGATATCAGTAAATAAGTCTGCAACTGGCGTTGTACCCCGCTCAATCCAGGTATTTGTCATCCGAACAATGGGTGTGAAGTGATAATTAAGACAGCGTGCATTACCAGTAGGCGCTTCCTCCAATTTGCCAGCGGTTTCGCGGGAGTGTAAACGTCCGACTAAAACTCCATCTTTAATCAGTTGGGTAGTGGTAGCGGGTGTACCTTCGTCGTCATAAAAGTAACTACCGCGATGTCCTTCTGGAGCAGCACCATCAAAAATTTGTAGTTCATCCGGGCCAAACCGCCGTCCAATAGTCATGACTTCCAATAAGTCTGGGTTTTCGTAAGCCATATCAGCTTCAGAAAGATGTCCAAAAGCTTCGTGGACAAACAAACCTGTGAGAATTGGATCAATCACTACGGTGTAGGTATTGCCTTTTACCGGTGGCAGAGATAAAGCAGCAACAGCTCTTTGAGCAGCACTTTTGACTTGTTCATCCAAATTGATTAAATCTTCGTAAGCTTTGCGAGAGCCAGTAGTTTCTCTTCCAGTTTGTACGGTTTCCCCGTTTCTGGCGGTGGCGGCAAAGCGCATTTCCATATCTACCCACGATTGTTCAATTAGAGTACCTTCTGAGGTTGCGAGAATAATTCTTTGAGCGCTGTCGCCATAGCGCACTGAAGTAGTAGTAATGCGGGAGTCAACACTTTTGAGCAAGTCAGTATAGCGATCGCACAATTGTTTTTTCTGCCAAAGTGGTACTTTTCGGGGGTCTGTACCTGTGAGTGGTAAAATGCATACTGCTTGCACCGGGTCAATGGGAGCGAGTAAAGTCTGTTCATCACCAACCATCCGCGCAGCTGCGATCGCTTCTTCAATACGGTCTTTAATTGTCGAAAGCTGGTTAAAGCAGCTCAACCCCCACCCACCTTTATAACAAGCGCGAATATGTCCACCTATCGAGATCCCTTCACTGAGAGTTTCTACCTTGTCACCACGCAACAAGATATCCGTCCCTTCTGCTTCTTCGAGGCGAATCATCAGATAATCTACGCGGGATGAGTAGCGGGCGATGAGGTCAGAAAGTAAGTTTTGTGTGTCAGCAAGTGTAGTCGGCATTTCTAAGTAATAATTATGACGAACTGCATTTATTCTGCAATTATTTGGGCAATGTCTGCTACTCAATCACGGTCTTTGCAATCAGGACTTACGCAAAAGTTGCCAAAAAGCTAATTTATCGTTCGCGTAGCGTGCCGAAGGCATGCCGCCTTCTCTGCGAGAGGCTCAGCTAAAGCGTAGCGTCTCGCAGAGAAGAACGCCGAGAATTCGTAGACTGTGCGTAAGTCCTAATACAGTCTGCTTTTAATAAAGTAAAACGCTCAGTTTCTAAAACAGAACACTGTTTTGCTAACCTTGCTAATGCTGGGGTATTTTCCCGCTTCAAACTGCTTAAAGCTTCTGTAAACGCTGGTTGAAAACTTTTTAGCCAAGTTTTTTCGGTCAAGTACTCAGGTTTAAAAGCTGTACTTTCCAGCAGCCAGAAATTGACTCCATACTTTGAAATTAGCTCTTTTGCAGCGGTTAATTCCTGACTGTATTGAGCACGAATCAAATCAGTGGTACGTTGGCGAATTTGCGAGTAGTAGCCGAGATGAAATGGTAGTGCATATTCTCTACCCACTAAAATAGATCTCTGGGCAAAAGTCGGGATGTTATCTGCTTCGTCGGAGAGGGTGGCGATTAGACTGTCTTTAGGTTGCTGCTGAAGAAATTGATATAAGGCTGACTCTCCAGATTGCCTGTAATCTGTTGTGGGAAAACGTCCTGAGAAATTAGGATAAAGAAAGAGTGCAACTGCTAAAGTAGCTGTTAATGCTAGTCGCCATAATCTGCGTTTTTGTTGCTCAGCAAGGAAAAACTTATCTAACATGATAGTTAAAGTAATGCCAGCAGCAATAGCCATAACAATTCGCAGCGTATGAATTGTATAGCGGGTGGGAAAAAACAACTTTAACAAGAAGGTATGAGCAGCAAAAAACAAGGTCAAGGATACTATGACAACTTGCGGCAGTATGGTAATTTTACTCTTAGTTAAATTGACCAACGGAAAGCGGGACGAATATCGCAGCACCACAGGCAACAATAACCCTATCCAAATCAAGGGAGGCATCAACGGTGGTAATATGCCACTATGCTGGCCAATTAGCCAAAATTTCCCAGGATTATTGTCAAAAAAAGGATGTCGTCCTTCTCTCCAAAATTCTGGCATCATCTTGGCTTGAGAAGCAGTGACAACTGGCCCAAACTCAGAAGAAGCGATCGCATAAGGTAACATTACTAGAAATCCCAGTCCTAGAAGGGCTGCTAGCAAAAAATAGTTACTCCGCAACCTAATGAGCAAGATTCCTAAACAAATCAATAGCAGTGGAGGATAAAAAAGTCCTTCCAGTATAATAATTAGACAAATAATTAGCCAAGATTCACGCAGAAGATAGTACAGAAATGCCAACAGCAACGGATAAACAAAAGACTTAGGTGTAGCAGAAACCAAATCAGTCTTGAACCAAAGACTTTGATTGAGTAGCAAAGTACTGATAAATCCAGCAGTTGGTATCGGAAAAATTTCAAGACATAGCCAAAAACAATAGATAGTAACAATCAACCCCAGGATAATGGGCAAGATTTTACTTAGCAAAAGAGGATTAATGCCTAAACTAGCCATCAGTTTGTAAACAGCAGCAAATCCAAATGGCGTAATCGATTTAAAGTAATTTGCAATCAAATCATTAGGTAACAATTCTGGATCGACAAACTGCTGCATCCAAAATACGTATTCACGGGCATCATCTTGAGCGACATACTCACTTCTGAAGGCTTTTTGTAGTCCTAAAATACCGTAAAATAATGCAAATCCAAGGCTGAGAGTTAACCATAATAAAATTGATGGAGATGTGCATTTTTTACTATGAGTAGATGTTTCTTTAACTGATGCAGTTAAAAATCTATGTAGATGAGAGAATAACATTAAACCTCTGGCACAATCCTATTTGATTATTTAAAACTACCGATAAACATAGATAATTTATCTAGATTTTTATGTTTATATAAGTGACTTTTACAATAAGTTTGTTGTTAAGCAAATTATTCAAAAACATACTTTTGAGCCACTTTCCAATAACGTGAGAACCGCTTTAAGTCGATGTAGCCGTCGTACTCAAAAAGTGGTTCTACCTCTAATACTTCTACGGCTAAAGAAGGCGCAATTTCATTGCAGATATCATTAAATCGGGGACTGGGACTTGTTGCTGTCACAACTAAGTTGGCATTATGTTCTTTAGCAAAGGCTAAAATTTCTTGCGCCACATCGCCACGACGGATAATAACAGGTAACTCTAGCAAGCATTCATAGATAAACGTGAGGCGTTTAAGGCTCAGTTGCCATTCTTCTATCAAAGCATCATCCCAAACCCAAATGGCTGGGGCATCGGGGTATTTTTGTAATGCGGGGTTGTGTGGACTTAAGCAGTCTCCATGTACCCAAACAATTGGTTTACTCATTAGATTTTGGATTAGTCTCTGAGGTTGCATTGGATTATATAGCAGCATAATGCAATGTTATATTATGCAAGATAATAGGAGGTGGCGAGACGATGAGCAAAGAAAACATCACTTTTCTGATAGATAGTGATCACAAGCTTGCACTAGATGCGATCGCATCTGGGATGAACCGCGATCGCAGCTACGTCCTCAATGAAGCTGTAGCCGCTTATTGAGAGATGTACCATTGGCAAATTGAGGAGATCAAAAGGGGAATTGCAGAGGCGGATGCAGGAGACTTTGCTAGTGATGAGGAAGTAAAGGCGACTTTTGCAAAGCTTACCAATGCAGATTAAGTGGCTGCGTCGTGCGATCCGTAATTTGGAACAAGCGCATAAGCATATACTGAAAGATAATCCAGAAGCAGCACAGGAAGTTATTTTTAAAATTAATTGTAATTACGAAGTACGAATTATTTTGACTTGGTATTTTACCTTTTACCTTTTTTTCCACGTTGCCAACTTTGGCTGTTGGGTTGTTTAGAAAATTCACCATTAGGAAAAAGTCGCTGCTCTAATTCTTCATAGCTACCTTCAAAGTCACAATGACCGTAAAGAGGACACTGGCGGCAATAAACGCCTTTGCTGTAACGTTCTAAGTTCTCGCGGTTGAAAAAATACGGTTTTTGACTAAAGGTACTGGCAACCCACTGCCATGACATATTATTGCTAGCTGGATCACCATCTAAAAGGTGTTCGAGAAACCACTTGGCTCCTGCTTGCCAACGAATGCGCCGCCAATGGATCATGTAAGCCGCTAGCCACATCCGCTTATGGTTATGTAAGTAACCAGTTTCTTGCAAGTCACGGCTAAAGCTATCGATGCAAACTAACCCTGTAGTACTTTCTTTGATGTCTTGTGGTAAATCTGCTGCGTAATCTGTTGCAGCGTAACCAGTTTTGTATTCCTCTTGGTCTTGCCAAATTTCATTACCTAGCTTGACATATAATCTTTGCCAGTAGTCGCGCCAGCCCAATTCGTTAATCAGTTTAGTAGCATCATCTGGATGCTGTACATGCTCAAGTACATAATCCCGAATTTCTCGCAAGCTTAAAACTCCATAGCGAATATAAGGCGAAAGTCGCGTCACCGCACCTGTTAATAAGTTTCTTGTTTTACCATAGTTTGCTGGGTCTACTTGTTGCAGTGCTTGCTCAGCAGCTTGGCGTCCGCCCACAGTTTCGCTGATATGGTCATCGCGTTCTGCTGCATCTGGGAATTCTTGACGGAGATAGGCTATTAACTCATTACGATTAGCAAATTTACGTAGCATATTTTGTGATTTGTTACTTAAATTTTTATAGGACAACAGCAGCAAGTTAAATAGTTATGATCGCTAATTATATAGAAGCGTAGGCTTGGAGTGTCTGCACTTCACTAAGGCACACAATTCTACTGGGGTTCCTTTGCGGTTTGATTATTCAGCTGACATTTATTACCATTGCAACAGGAGCAAATTATGGTGTTCCATGTAAATACTACTGAGCAACAAGGTCATTATCGCTACGATCCAACGGGTTTGGATCAGAAGGGGCCTGCACGGATTTTTCCCTATGCTGGGGAAGATGGCGTGTTGCGCTATGTTTTGACAAAACTGCGTAAAAATCAATTAAATCAGGGACAGCTATCGCAACCCTGGAGTCTGCTATTAACAGAGTTGGAAAAGGCAATCGAGTCTTTAGATGAAAACTGGTTGCGAATTTCTATTTTGCTGGTAGATTTAGAGATTTTTCAATCAGGATGGTTTAATTTCAATCTGCCGCCGAACGAACAGTTTAACGCCAGTTTTGTTCGGGAACGGCGGACAATGGGACAAAGACTGATGGCGGCGACTAAAGCAGCTGAGGCAGTAGATACGCAGAGTTATATTTCTGTTACGGCTAAGAATGAGCAGCAGCGATCGCAATTTTTTCAAGCTCTAGAAAAAAGCGGACGACCATACCCAGTAGCTAACCACATTTATAAACGAGATGGAGGTTTGCGCGATCGCGAATTTGCTCGTCAACGCTTGGCTGGGCAAAACCCAAATGTGATCCGTCGAGTTCAATCAGCGGAACAACCAATTTTGCAAACTTGGGCAACTCAGCCTTACCAATTGGCAGATGGTAGGACAATCGACCTAATACAGTCAGCAGTCGAAAATCGTTTATTTGTTGCCGACTATCCTTTATTACAAGACCTGAAAGTTACAGATTTGCAGTTAGGACGCTATGTAGGGAGTCCTGTGGCGCTGTTTTACCACTCTGAGCAAGGGTTAGAACCAGTACTAATCCAGGTGGAAAAAGGTAAAGTTGTGACTCCTGCAATCAGCGGTGGGAATGTAGACGACTGGACGCGGGCAAAACTCTACGTGCAAACAGCCGATGTCACATATCACGAACTGCTTACCCACCTTTGCTACACCCATCTAGCAATGGAAGCGTTTGCGATCGCTACTCCCCGACAGTTACCTAGTAACCATCCGCTCTATCGGCTACTGTATCCCCATTTTCAGTTTCTACTAGCAATTAATACGCGGGGTAATACAGTCTTGCTCGGCGAGGAAGGCGCTATCGGCAAGTTGATGGCTCCCACCAGAGAGGCTTCTTTGGGGTTGATTAACCGGGCTTATCGCCAACGCTCTTTCGCGGAATACTCCCTGTTAAACGACATCAAACGCCGAGGAATCGAACCTGAATTTATCTCAGAATTCCCTTACCGAGATGATGCCTTATTGTTGTGGGAAGCGATCGCTAACTACACATCTCGCTATTTACAACGTTATTATCCAAGCGACCAGGCAGTACAGCAAGACCCTTATCTAAGAGCCTGGGCGGCAGAATTAGGAGCACCCTTAGACTCGCGTCCTAAATCAGAGTTTCCCCAAGCACCAGACTGGCTACCTAAAGAATGGGTAATTGCTGCTGGACTCGAACCCCAAGAATTACCTTCCTATCCCCGGATGCCTGGGTTTAGTGAAATCACCAGTCTGCAACAACTCATAGACATTGCTACTTTAATTATCTTTACCTGCGGCCCTCAGCACGCAGCAGTAAACTTCAGCCAATTTGATTATGTTACCTATGTACCCAACGCCCCTTTAGCACTTTACAGCCGACCAGACGCACCAGCCACTCTCGAAGAATTGCTACCCTCAACAAAGCAAGATTTGGGACAGATGCAGTTAACTTTTTCTCTAAGTGGGATTTATTGGGGACAACTAGGTAGTTCCGAGCTAATTCAGTTTGTCGATCAAGGCGATCGCCAGATCCTCAAACAGTTCCAAAATGAATTAGTGGAAATTGAAAGCAAAATCAAAGCACGTAATCAGCTACGTGTAGCAGATACCGGGATTGAGTATCCATATCTTCTACCCTCTCGCATCCCCAACAGTATTAATATTTGATCAGCGATCGCAGATTTAGAAATATCACGAATCTAAAAATCAAGCCTGCTATGAGCAGGTTTTTTCGTGACTCTAATAAATTTAAGTGCGATCGCCTAATCTATGTAAAATTTGAAAGCGATGTCTAATATCAAGTTCGCTTAATTATAAGTAATTAAGCGAACTTGATATCACTCATCTATATATGGTAAGTCAGTCTTGACTTACCGATGGCGATCGCTTTGGCTAACCGCGATCGCTCTGGCGCTATGCCCCTTTGGGCGGCTCCCTAACGATGAGCGCGAGAACGCCATCACACAACTTGCAGGAGTGATCAAATTCCCGTCAAGAAGTCAGGGTTAATTCTTCCCGCTTGGTAGAGTTGACCATTTTCATTAAGTGCCCATTAAGATAACTTTGGGCCGAGATGTATAAACTCTCCCAAATCTCTTGATTGCGGCATATTTTTGCACCGATTGTATTCCCGGCTGTTTTCTCTGAGATTAAATATTTGCGGAAATTATGACTCCAGATGTGTTGTAGGAAATCTTCGGCGAATTCCTTGAACGGCAGAACCCAATTGTAGTCTTTGTCTAGGAATACCCGATACGCGGCAACTATCGGAGCGCTAGTTCTGCTGGCACTCCAAACCCGAAGGAATATTTACTGTCTGGTAGCAGGGTAGTTTTTCTAGTATCAATTGAGGCTAAGTCATTCACACCCTTTCTTCTGGGATTGGTGATACGTGATTGGATAATTTCATAGAACCTCTGTTCTACCCATAGCCCTTGTGGCAGCAACGGTAGAAGAGTTGTGAACCTTTCCTTTCTTTGTCTGTGATCTGACTTGGGGTGTTACTAACTGGTGGGTGTTTGGTTCTTGTTCTACGGATAGAGATCGCTGCTGCTGTTTTTGATTCCTTCTAATAGCCGCAGAAACAGACCCCGTTCTTAATTGGAGTATGTGCTGAGTCAGCTCGGATTGAGTTAGTAAATGCAATATGGCTGGAGTACAACAAGGACAAAACAATGGTTCAAGGGGAAACATGACTATTACTGTCTCAGATTTGTATATTGAGTTAGGCATTCATGGTGCACTAACGACATCAGTATGTGTGACGAACTAATTCAGGGGACTCTTGTCAATCTTCTCGTTTTTCATGATGAGTTTAAAAGCTAAAACCCTACTATTCAACCGAATGGATAGCCAAAGTGTCGCAAATCTCATTGATCCATTGTGCTCCGGAATGGCACAAGCTATTCTCATCAGAGAAAATCTCCAAACATTAGAAAAACTCACTCCTGGTGCTATCGTTGGTGTTACAAGCGCTATTACAGGTGTTATTAGTACCATTCAATTCAGAGGTAGTAGTTGCACCGACTGCCATTACTTGAGACCATTCACTGACGCGGTTGTTATCTAAGACGGCTCGCACTCGATAACCAAGCTGAATTTTATGCATTAACAAGATTAAATCACGGTTGAGTAATCCTTGTGATTTTTGGTTTTCATTAGATGCAGCTTGTATACGAAAGCAGCGATCGCTTTGTCGTTTCAACTTGGGAGACTTGCCTTCCATAAGCACCGTTTGCAGTTCGTATGCTTTAGCTTCAGGATATGCTTCCCAGCAAAGTTGCCAGAAAGTCGACCAGCGAATTAACTGGGCTGGTAATTCCTCAACTTGATCCGACAATGTAGACACAAGTCCGGTGACTGAAGGTTGTACCACTTGAGGCTGACTGGAGGTGATATCAGTAGTTACAGGGTTTATAAATCCTGGTTGCCCAACCTTCTGTGCAGCTATAGATGAACCATCATCAACAATTAGTATCAGCCCGAATATCAAAGTTAACGGCAGCATCAATCGTAGGCATTGTAATTGCACTAACGACAAGATTTTCAGATTCATAATTATGCAAAAGTTAATTGCTTAGGCACAAGCTAAGAAAAAAGATACCAGCCGTCATAAAAGAGATCCACGCTACACAACGAGCAGCTAAGAACACGGCTGGTATAGGAGTGAAAGCGGTCTCCTCTTACCACTCCACAGGTAGAATGATGCTGCCGTTGTCGGCATAGATTGTTCGAGAACGGATCTCTGTTCTGGGAGCTAATGTAGAATTGAAGACTGCGCTTCTTTGCCCAATTGCTGATCTGTTGCCAATGCTGGCGCGGAATATAACAGAGTTCGGCCCTAGCCCTACAGCATCACCTATGCTACTTTCAGGGCCATTAGCAACACCATTGACAACCTGCCTACCGCCATGAACTAGAGCGCGAGGCCCATAACCAATACCATTACCAAGAGTCAAACTAGTGGTTTCTAATGCGTGAAAGACAACATCGTTTGCCATCCCAGCAATTTGTCCAACATTAAAAGGTTCACCCTCATCAGCACGCAGCGAAATTCTATTAGCTAGTTTGTTGTTGAGTGTTGCTAAAGAATCTTGGAAAGTAAGATTACCAATAATGCGGTTACGATAGTTCGGATCACGAGTTGGACTTCCACCTATCTGCGGCAGACCTCCAGAATTAAAGAAGGTGACGGGAGCATAATTAATTCCTGTGACGTTTGTCAAATCTGCTCTAGCTAATTCTGTGTAACCTTTGGCAAATGCATCATTGACTTCAATGATGCCTTCCATTAATGCAACGTCTGCTTGTGTCAGGTTGACTACTTTCCCCAAACTGCCGCTAGTAGCTTGTAGATTAGTTGTGACGTTTCTACCGGGCAAAATAACTTTACCAGCGGGTAAGGTAACACCAGGACCAACTCGTGCGAGAAAGTTGACTACTGTGTTTCTTTCTATAGTTGCACCATCTATTTCACAGTTGAAAGCGAGAAAAGTCTCTGGAACAGTGTTGCTAAACTGAGTATTGGTAACTGGGTCGGTAAAAGGCCCTGTGGAACCTTGAGTACCAATTTTAGCTGCACCTTTGACAATGGCCATGTGTGCCATAATGACACGCTCGCCAATCTCCACTCCCGTCCCTGAAGCTGTGATTTTCACTTGGTCTTGGGCATTAGAATCTGCTGCAATACTAATAGGAGCATTAGTAGCATCTAACTGGGCAAATGGTGCAACATAGACTTTTTCACCCAAGGTAATATTTGTGGGATTGGTGATTGTTGCTGTTGGGTCAACAAAACTAGCTGACTCGGAAGGTGCAGTACTTGGGCATATAGGTAGGTTTCCCACAGTTGGATTACACGTTCCTCCAGCAGCTACTGCGGGTTGTATATATATCTGTGTGCTGATGGCAAACGTTAGGATAGTTGCAGTTAAAGCACTAAAAATTGTGCGAGGTTTGAACATGGAAAGAAAAGTCCTCACGGGTTATGGAATATTTGGCTATGGGATAATCTGCGTTAATGAATGAGAAATTTATTCAGGCGATGTCTGGCAACAAAACGCAGAGCGTCTACGCAGGCTGAGAAATTACCAAAAATTACACTGCAACAGCTTCTATTGAGACTCCTTTTAGGTATGAGACCAAGAATTAACCGCCCCAAAAACCTGCCAAATTGAAGAATATTTGTAAGACAACTGATAATAAAAAGCCTAAAAGCGGCACTGAAATTGTTGTTGTTGCTCCAGCAACCGCATCATTGTAGACAGTCTCCCAAGCATCTGGCCCAGTTGTGGACTGTCCATACACTTTAGTACTCACAGCTAACGTTAAGCTAAGTACACTTAAACCAGCTAGTATTACGCGACGTTTCAACATTATTCCTTGTTACCTAATAGTTCGCCAAGTTTATTGGGTAATGTAAACCGAAAAGGTGCAGGACATGCTTAAACTTTTCGGTTTACCTGACCTAATAACTTTCAAATTTGATTTAATGAAGTACAAATTGCTACATCTAGCAATTAACAGTTTATTGTAATCTTATTTGCTGTTTAACACTAGAGTTTTAGGTATTGAAAAAATTGATGGAAATAATAAAAATAATATTAAATTTATAATGGTAAGCTGTATTGGAAGGAGAATAATTTACTAAGAAAAGTCATCTATCTTAAGGAATAAGATTAGATTAATTGCTGCTACTAAAAGATAATCAGTATTTGCAGTTATTGGAATGACTTAGACAGCAGCCAAAGACTTAGCCTCTTACGGCATCCGGGTAAATGCACTGTCTCCTGCGCTGATCGGCCCTGGTTTGATGTGGACGCGGCAAACACAATTGCAAGCAGCAGTCCTTATTATAAGTATTCATGCGAACTTGATATAATACCAATTAAAAAAAAAGAATGTGACAGATAGACCATGTAGAGACGTTGCAATGCAACGTCTCTACCTCTACTACGCCTACGTAATCTTTCAAACTCCTATCATGAGCAACATTCCCCAAACTGGACAACCAGCGCCAGATTTCTCAACTCCTGACCAAAACGATAATCTAGTCAGTTTGGCTGATTTCAGCGGACAGTGGGTTGTCCTTTATTTCTACCCTAAAGATGACACTTCTGGTTGTACCACTGAAGCAAAAGATTTTACCGAATTGTATCAAGACTTCAGCCAACTAGGAGCGAAAATCTTAGGCGTTAGCCCA
Source organism: Nostoc sp. B(2019) (assembly GCF_010091925.1). Taxonomy (GTDB): domain Bacteria; phylum Cyanobacteriota; class Cyanobacteriia; order Cyanobacteriales; family Nostocaceae; genus Komarekiella. The sequence continues at coordinate 141,050 of NZ_WVID01000001.1, forward strand.
GATTCAGGTAAGGCTCATTGCAAATTTATCAACAAACATAGCCTGTCAATCACCCTTTTAAGTGACCCAGAACATCATCTAATAGAAGCCTATGGTGCTTGGCAATTGAAGAAGTTTATGGGGAAAGAATATATGGGTGTTGCTAGATCAACCTTTCTCATTTCACCTGATAGAACTATTGCCTATACTTGGCCTAATGTGAAAACCAAAGGTCATGCTCAGGCAGTTTTAACTAAATTGCAGGAATTGGCGAATATATGAGGGTATGTCGTTGTAATACCATATAAATCATCTTTATAGCAATTAATTAAAATTTGACCAGCCCCTTTGAACTGACAATTACCAATACTCTGAACTCAGCCAATCCTCAAAGAGTTCTAGAAGGTACAGTAGCAAATGCTATCATCCAGGCAGGGTTTGATTTAGTTGGTTTCAACAAAGCAGTAGGCCTAAATGGCGAAGTTGGTGAAATTGATGTAGAAACCAGCAACGCTATCATCGAAGTAACAACCCAAACTTCTCGTCAGTTAAAGCCAATATGGTTCAAGTCATCCAAGCACAGAATATCGGACTTGCCTATCTAGAAGAAAGATTTGGTTTGCAACAGACTGAGGCTGAAGATTTTTTTCCAGAATGGTTTGACACTCTCCCAGAAATCGCGGATTTAGAAAAGCAATATTTAAACAGAGTTAAAGCTAATTTCCTCAGATTGGTTAAGCACCCACCAATCTTAGAAAATGCAGTCAAAATGGTAGTATTGTCACCTTTATTAGATTTCGCTGGATTTTATGATGAGCCGTTTTTGATCGGTACTGAAGAATCTATAGAAATTGCCTTAGAAGATGAAGGTGAAATTATTAGAGGACGCATTGATGTTTTAGTTATTCAAGAACAATTGTGGCTTTTAGTCATTGAATCTAAAAGGGCTAGTTTTTCTCTTTTAGAAGCTATACCCCAAGCACTCGCCTATATGCTTGCAAATACTCATCCAGCAAAACCTGTGTTTGGATTAGTAACTAGTGGAGAAGATTTTCAATTTATAAAACTAATAAAGCAAGATAAACCTGAGTATGCTTTGTCTGATAAATTAACTTTGTCCAGACGGGAAAATGAATTGTACAAGGTCTTAAGTATCTTAAAAAAATTAAGTCAAATATTAAGTTAATTAATTTATGTCTATTCGTCCGATATACCTCGATTGCCACGCTACTACGCCTGTAGATGAGCGAGTATTGGCAGCAATGCTACCTTACTTCACAGAAAAATTTGGCAATTCATCCAGTATTAATCATGTTTACGGTTGGGAAGCAGAAGCGGCTGTCAAACAAACGCGGGAAATTTTAGCAGCAGCAATCAACGCCACACCAGAGGAAATTGTTTTCACTAGTGGCGCGACAGAAGCTAATAATTTAGCTATTAAAGGTGTTGCGGAAGCTTACTTTCAAAAAGGACAGCATATTATTACTGTTGCTACTGAACATAGTGCAGTTATTGACCCTTGTAATTATTTAAAAAGCCTCGGTTTTGAAATTACTATTCTCCCAGTTCAAAAAAATGGACTAATTGATTTAACTGAATTAGCAAAATCTTTCCGTCCTGAAACAATTTTGGTATCGGTGATGGCTGCAAATAATGAAATTGGCGTGTTGCAACCTTTAGCAGAAATTGGGGAGATATGTAGCGATCGCCAAGTCCTATTTCACACCGATGCAGCCCAAGCTATTGGTAAAATTCCTTTAGATGTGCAAGCCATGAAAATCGACTTAATGTCCCTAACTGCACATAAAGTATATGGGCCCAAAGGCATCGGAGCGCTATACGTCCGCAGGCGCAACCCCAGAGTAAAACTTGCTCCCCAGCAGCATGGTGGTGGACATGAGCGCGGGATGCGTTCTGGTACTTTGTATACACCGCAAATTGTCGGCTTTGGTAAAGCTGTAGAAATAGCTTTGGCTGAACAAGCCGCAGAAAACCAACGCCTTACCGAACTTAGGCAAAGACTGTGGAAGGCGCTTTCGCAGTTGGAGGGAATTCATTTCAACGGACATCCTCAAAACCGACTGGCGGGAAACTTAAACATTAGTGTTGAGGGAGTGGATGGAGCCGCACTTTTGCTAGGATTGCAGCCAGTCATGGCGGTGTCTTCTGGTTCTGCTTGCTCATCGGCAACCACTGCACCCTCTCATGTTCTCACAGCATTGGGACACTCAGAACAGCTAGCTTATGCCTCAGTGCGGTTTGGCATTGGCCGGTTTAATACCCAAGAGGAAATTGATATTGTAGCCAAACATGCGATCGCTACTATTCAAAGTTTACGCAAACAAGCAACCCTGGTGTAGAGGAGTGAGGGAGTGAGGGAGTGAGGAAGCAGGGGAAGCAGGGGAAGCAGGGGAAGCAGGGGAAGCAGGGGGAGAGAATAATTAATGACTTTTGACTCTTGACCCTTGATCCTTGACTCATCACTCAATATGGATTTGAGTCAATTCGCCCTCTTTTAACGCTCCTGAGATAATAGCCTGATGTCGGTCTGTATTTGAGGTTGAAGGTGTCGCCACTGCGAAGTTTCCAAATTTTGTAGTTGGAAAAGGTTAAAGGAGTTCGGGGTTCGCAGACTTCAGGCGGATGATCGCCAAGTACAAAGTATACTGCACCTCTACCTATAACATTTGCTAGACCGTCTTTATCCACAATAACCGATGTACTCTCGCTAACCGCTATACCTAAAACGCTTCTGGATACACCGTCTTTAATTTGACGAGCAATAAAGGCCATAATTCGACCCATTCTTTCGCGCCTATCAAAGTGCGTATCTACGATGGTTCCTTTAAAATTGCTCCAGTTGAAAAAGTTGTAAGTAAAAGTAATATCCCGGTAGGGATCTTCGAGTGCATCTCTGGTTTCAATGCCTTTTTCAGAAGAAGCACAAGCATCGTAGACGTAATCACTTTGGATCATCGCACCCGCACTAGTGCCACCAATACCACCTCCTCTAGCGTAAACTGACTTGATAGCAGACTCTAGCTTAGTGTTTTTCCAATTGCGGATATATTGACATTGGTCGCCGCCAGCGAAGAAAATCACATCAGCTTTTCTGACTTTCTCAACTATCTCAGTTTTGCTTGCCTCTTGTCTGTTGCTAATAACAAGAGTTTCCACAGAGTTCACGCCCTTCATGGCATAAATTAGCCGATTGTAATCGTGATTACCATAAGTGCGGATAACTACAACATCAACTTTGGTGGCGTATCTAGTACCTCCCCTAACCTGGTTGATCATCCATTGAATGGCGTCATCTACATCGGGGCCACCTCCACCTAAGCTAAGGACGGGGCCAGCTAAGGTGGGACGGACATCGAAGGCGGGGCGAACTTCTACAGTGTCGCCCAGGAAGTAGCGTTTCCAGCTGGCGATAAAACTGGTTATGAGGAAGCTTCCCATCTCCAACAACTTGATTCCTGCACTTTTCAAGTACCTTGCGATATTTGGGAATGCCTTTGTGGTCATACTAAACTTCTGGTGCATACTGCAATTACTGCTAACTCTCGCACCAGAAAGGGTGAAATTTCCAGCGTACAGGGCTTGTACTGTTTTTTAACGCCAAATAACCCAGAGTAATCAATGATTCTTTGCTTGTAGTTAGCTCTTTAGTACTAAAGCGCCAACTACTTAACTTTAATTGATTGATGCCTACCTAGTTAGGTGTTGGTTGTCACCGTCCAAATTCTTCCATAATTTTTAGGAATATTTAACCAATATTCCGAATAACTGGGAACGCCGATTAAATTATTTTCACCGTGAAGTTCTTCTTGATAATCGCCAGCAATGGGAAACCAGAAAGGTACACTCTGATCGCTATCGCCAAAGTTAAGCGCGACTAAGCTAAATTGGTTAGCGTGTTGGCGAGAGAATAGTAAGACATTTTTTGAGTGATAGCGGTCATGATTGTTGTAAAAGAAATGACTGCCTTCTGTAAACTGCGATCGCAGTTTACGCAGTTTAATCAGCTTCCGTACTAAGGCAATAACACTGTTACCAATGGCATCGTAAAAATAATCCCATCGCACAGGTCGAAGCAACATCACCCGCCCAAAACCTTGTTCTGGAAGGTAATAGTTTTCACCAAATTCTTGCCCTTGCCACAGCATGGGAATACCTTTGGCAGTGAAAATACTAATGAGGTAAGGCTGAACTTTATACCACAATCCCCGATTACCTTCTTGTAATAAATCATTATCACGTGCGATCGCCCCAAAGTTACAGACAAAACGCGAGTGGTCATGATTCTCTATATATTGCAGCGCCGTCTTGGTAATTTTGTCACCGTTGTTTGTAATCTCTGTTGGATAGCCATCTAAACCCAATTTAAAGCCAAGATTAGCTAAATCCCCCCGATTTCCATACGCTACACTTTTAGCTGCACCTAAAGTTTCATTTTGCCAAGTAGAGTTGGTATAAGTTTGTTCAAGAATCTCCTTTGGCCCTTCTAATTGTTCAGCACACTGAATCAAATTGATAGTGTCATTATTAAAAAATCTCTGCCAATACTCGCCAGCTTCTCTCTTTTCTTTGACTGTTTTGTAAGTGTTAAAAACTAAATTGGCGTAACCAACCCCCGTAGAACCATCCCAATAATTTGGTACACAATCATAACGAAAACCATCAACGTGATAAACATCTAACCAGTGATAGTTGACTGTATAGAAAAAATCTTGAGTAAACTTGCGATTATAGTCTGTACTTTCGCCAAAATAATCTTTAGCAAATGTTCCCATAAAAGGGTTATCACGATAACCTAGTTTTTTGTAAACATAAGAGTAGGGAAAATCATCACCTGTGTGACCATAAACAGCATCTACAATTACAGCAATGTTATGTTGATGTGCAGCATCAATCAACTTTTGTAAATCTCGCCTTTTACCAAATCGCTCATCTACTCCAAAGTAGCCTAGCGGTAAAAAGCCCCAATCTACTGTTAAAGCCACATTGGAAAGCGGCATAATTTCTAGACAGTTAACTCCCAAATCTGCTAGATAACTGAGTTTTTCAATTGTTCCGTCAATATTTCCGCCGAATTCATCAATCATCAATTCGTACAGAACAATATCTTTTAAATTTGGAGTTTTCCAGGTTTTTTCTGGCTGGCTCCATTCGTATGGTTGATAACCTAATGTAAAAGCGGATAATTTACCTGTACCAAATTCTCTGGCGAACGGGTCAATAATCCAATCAATTTCTCCCTTATTGGGATTTTGTAAAAAATAGCGATAAACATATCTACCTGGTTCTCCCCATGCAGATTTAGGGATAGGCTTTGCTTGAGTGTTGATATTTATCCGAGTTGACCAATAATCACCATACTCTGAATCGATAGAATGCTCTAATTCAAATTGTAGGGGTTGAATATCTTGTAAGAATTGGTCTTTTTCGTGGATTACTTTAACCCACAGCCGATTACCATCATTTTGAGAAACCCAAGGAAGAAATATTCCAAAATCAACAATACCATTGGCTTCTCTAGCCCCTAGTTTGTCCAAAGGTAGCAGTTTCATACGGACATCCTTGATTAATTGAATTTTACTAGTTTTCCTGATGATGTAATTGAAACAACATCTATAACCAGGCTAAATTTACTCTGCTGAAAAAATTAAATCAATTATCAGCTGTTTACTGAAGTAGCACCTGCTGTAGATTTATCGCAGGTTGATTAAGGATTTATGCAAATTCCAATAAAGTTGACATTTCTTCACTTCATTTCCTAGACTTCTTGCCAAAATGTGAATAAGCGAAAAATGAACACAGATGAATTATCTGTGTTCATCTGTGTTCATCTGTGGTTTAATTTATAAAAAATTGACTTTTACCAGAGAGTTTGCGATCGCTCTTGCACAACTCGCTCAAAAACACTCTCTGTTTGCTTGGCTAATTTCGTCCAGCTAAAGCGGCGTTCTAAATCCTCATAAGCATTATCAATTAGCCATTGTCGATAACCCGGATTTTTCAACACCTCTAAAATTCCCCAAGCTAGGGAATCGGGATTGTTTACCCAGGTAACAACACCCGTTTTGGTATGTTGCACCACTTCAGGAAACCCCCCTGTATCAGAAACTACTACTGGTACACGAGAAGCAAAGCTTTCTAAAGCTACAATCCCAAAAGGTTCATAAAGACTAGGAAATACAGCACAGTCAGCAATAGTTTGAAATTTATCTAAGTATTCGTCTGAGAGAAAACCTGTAAAATAACAATGATGCCAAATTCCTAAATCCCAGGCTTGGCGCTTGAGATGGTCAGTATTGCCACCACCAACAATCACAAATTTAACGTTACCTCCCATTTCTCTAAGTATCTTGGGAGCCGCATTTAGTAATACAGGTACACCCTTTTCGTAGGTCATGCGACCAAGATAGTAAACGATTTTTTCATCATCTGTGGCAAATTGACGGCGAAAATCCAGAGCATGAAAATCTTCGTGATGCTTTTTCTTTTCTGGTCGAATACCGTTATAAATGACATCAACTTTGTCCCAAGGACTATGTAGCGCTCGTCCTACTTCCTGTCGCATATAGTCGCTACAAACGATGATTCGCCAAGCGTTGTAAGCCAGTAAATTTTCTTTGCCACTAATATAGTGTTGAGTGTCCGTATGAATACCGTTATAGCGACCGTATTCAGTAGCGTGGATTGTGGCAATTAAGGGTATTTTAAAATTATGCTTGAGAGCGATCGCAGCATCTCCCACTAACCAATCATGAGCATGAATTAAGTCAAAGGTTCCTTCCTCTAGGATCAACTTCCCACCATGCTCCCCCATGCTCCCATTCAGGTTTACTACCCAGTGGAAAAAGTCGTTACTATAAGGTACGGGTACTCGGTGTACGTGTACTCCCTCAACTACCTCATACATCGATGCGTGACCAAACTCCGCCGTAATCAAGTGAACTTCATGACCCAGCTTGATTAATTCTGGGTATAACTCCGCCACATGACGCGCAATTCCTCCAACTATCCTCGGTGGAAACTCCCAACTTAGTACAAGTATCTTCATTGACTAGACTCCCCGATGCTTTACAAATATCTAAAAAACTAGATTTATCTAAAAATACAAGTCTGGCAATTACTGTGAGTATATTTACTAAAATGTTTAAATTTTTTAACAGTTTTTTGATAAAGCTGATCATAAGGTTATCAAGACTACCCAAATCAGCAAAGACCTCATGAAACATCTCAACTATAAATTCATCTTTCATTCACCTAAATAAAAAATACAGCCTCAAAAAGACGGCTGTTAACTCAGAAATTTTGTCATACTCAATGAAATAAAGGGGAATCGGAAAGTTTACCCTTCTAAGATTCCCCATAACTTGGCAGTGGGTATTGCCCATATTCAAATTAATCTTGATCCAAGCGCAGTACTGCCATAAAAGCTTCCTGGGGTACATCCACCGTTCCCACAGATTTCATCCGCTTTTTACCTTTTGCTTGCTTTTGCAATAGTTTCTTCTTGCGGCTAATATCACCGCCGTAGCACTTAGCAAGCACGTCTTTTCGCAAAGCGGGGATGTGTTCGCTGGCAATAACTTTACTACCAATTGATGCCTGAATCGGTACTTTAAATTGATGACGAGGAATCAGTTCTTTAAGTTTTTCGGCCATTGACCGCCCGACATTGTAAGCTTTGTCCCGGTGGACAATCATGGCCAAGGAATCTACAGGATCACCGTTGATCATGATATCTAACTTCACCAAAGGATTTTCACGGTAGCCGATGAGGTGATATTCCATGCTAGCGTAACCGCGCGATCGCGATTTCATCTGGTCAAAAAAGTCTGTCACCACTTCCGCCAAAGGAAGCTCGTAAGTGAGTGTAGTTCGTCCTTTGGTGAGATATTTCATATCTTTGAAAATGCCACGTCGGTTTTGTGACAACTCCATCAAAGTACCCACGTAGGTTTCCGGCGTAATCATTTCTACTTGGACGTAGGGTTCTTCAATTTTTTCGCGATCGTTAGGAGAGGGCAAGCGGCTAGGATTATCAATGTACAGTTCCTCACCTTTGATGGTTGTCACTTTATAAACCACAGATGGGGCTGTAATGATCAAATCTAAGTCATATTCTCGCTCCAAGCGTTCTTGGACAATTTCCATGTGCAGCAAGCCCAAAAACCCGCAACGGAAGCCAAATCCCATCGCGCTCGAAGTTTCTGGTTCGTAGTGTAGCGCCGCATCATTGAGACTGAGCTTTTCTAAAGCTTCTCGCAAATCTTCAAATTGATCAGCATCGATGGGGAACATTCCACAGAAAACCATCGGGTTGGCTTCTGTGTAACCAGGTAAAGGTTCCGTTGCTTTGGCTTTGGCTAGGGTAATAGTATCTCCCACCCGTGCATCAGCGACAGCTTTAATTGCCGCTCCCAAATAGCCTACTTCCCCAGCATGCAGTTCTTCAACTTGCTTTTGGGTAGGAGAGAGAACGCCTAACTCGTCAATTTCGTATTCTTTACCAGATACCATCAAATGGACGCGATCGCCCTTTCTCAGAGTGCCATCCATCACCCGGAAATACACAATTACTCCCCGGTAGCTGTCATAGTAGCTATCAAAAATTAACGCCCGCAAACGTTCATTTACCGTGTTGGCTGGTGGTGGTACTCGCTCGACAATAGTTTCTAAAATATCATCAATACCAATTCCTTCTTTGGCAGAGGCAAGAATCGCACCGCTGCAATCTAAACCGATAATTTCTTCGATTTCACTAATTACTCGCTCTGGTTCTGCCCCAGGTAAGTCGATTTTATTCAAAACCGGGATAATTTCCAGGTTATGCTCAAGCGCTAAATACACATTCGCCAAAGTTTGCGCCTCCACACCTTGGGAAGCATCTACTACCAACAGCGCTCCTTCGCAAGCGGCGAGAGAGCGCGACACCTCATAAGAAAAATCTACGTGTCCTGGAGTATCAATCAAGTTCAGCACATACTGCTGACCATCTTTTGCTGTGTAGTTCATCCGGGCAGCTTGCAGCTTAATTGTAATGCCGCGCTCCCGTTCCAAATCCATATTGTCGAGAAACTGTTCCTTCATCTGCCGTTCGTCAACAGTGCCAGTAGCTTGCAGCAAGCGATCGGCGAGGGTTGATTTCCCGTGGTCGATGTGAGCAATAATACAAAAATTGCGAATGCGAACTGCGGGAACGTCAGTCATATACTATCTTTGCTTTAGCAGCAACCAAGGTTAAAAAAGCAATTTACTTCATGTATTTTAATGCTTTCTTAGCCAAGACGCTGCTAGCTTTTATTGCTGAGTCCTGAGTCCTGAGTCCTGAGTGAGGAGTAGAGACGCGATTAATCGCGTCTCTACAGGAGTAGTGAGTTGTTATTCTCCCTCTGTCTCCCCTGCTCCGCTGCCCTCCCCTTCACCCCATCTTTATCTTTAGATATAAATAGGGGGACTTTTAAGAATATTATGAAAGTCTATTTATGGCTGCTAGTATTCATCAGCCAGGAGCGTACAATAAATATAAATAAGTACATGTGGGGATCATGTAGGGATTACAGGCAATTGCAATCCGTAATTGCTTGGAACTACTGATTTTCTGACAAAATTTCTAGAGAGCTATTGTCTAGCGAGTTATATGGAAATTGCCACTTAAAACTTGAAGCTGTTACTTTAGTGCTATTTTGGGGAACTATGTAACCGTACCTTTTAAAGTTTTTCAGTGAACTAACCCAAATTGCGAATATAACTGCTTTACAAAGCTTTGGACAAAACAGATTCAGAGTATATAAAGCCCATGAATATGCAAGAAAAAGCTACCGAAGCGGGAAGACAAGTCGATAAGGTAGAAATTGCTGTCCGCCTGGACTCCGAGTTACTAGAGCAAATTCAGCATCTCACCAACGACCCCAGTAAAGTAATTGAGGTGGCGATCCGTCAGTGGTTGCGGGGTGAAATACCCAGAGATGATGAACTGACTCGAACTCCTGTACGTACACCTATTCCGCCTAGAGGTGAATGGAACGATTGACATATAAATTCATCTGTCATTAAAAGATAAAGAAAAAGTAAAATTTGTCAATTTAGATTCCAAAACGCCAAGAAATACCCAATCAAAAATACAAAAGCTGTAAAAATTTATGCCAAAATTTAAACAGCTTTAGTAATACTACGGTAGGATGCCGTTTGACTATCCAACTCGATTAATGACTATTACTGCCAAATCCCAATTGCCTAATTTGTTTTCCCCCAATCTGGAATCTATTACCAGTAAAATTGATGGCTCATTACCAACTTTGGGAGCCGAGTTGGTATATGTGCAAGATGGGGCAGGGCGCTATCTGACCTTTTATTGGCAGCAAAGCGAACTCCTGGGATTAAATCCTGAGAAAATAGTTGACGAGCTAAACGAGGGTGAAACCTTTGTCCCTGTGGATAAGGTTACTTATTGGGAACGGTTGCACCGAATTCTGACAAGTTTAGTGCCAGAAAGGTTTCAGTGTTGGTTTAGCTACCGCCAAGAGTTATTTGAGTTGGAGTTGGCAGTTAGTCCGATTATGCCGAGATTGGGAACCGCCGCCACCACAGTTTTAGTGATGGGACGGTTATTACAAACTAAAGTCAATAAAAAAGAGCTAAAAGTGGTATCCAAAACGCCCACACAGCTAAAGTTGACTTTACGTTCACAGCAACACCGGAAACAGGTAAATCAAATTACCAGAAATATCCGGGGGACATTGGATTTAGACATTATTTGGCAGCAAACAGTTGACAGTTTAGGGAAAGCGCTGCGTCTAGAGCGCTGCATTATCTGCCCCTACCAGTCCTCTAGCTCAAAAGTACAGGTGGTTGCAGAGTATCACCAGTCAGATCTCAAATCAATACTTGGCTCAGAAATAGATTTAGCTTGTGAGCCTGCCTTTGCTCAGGCATTGACAACCTTAGAACCAATAGTAATGGAGGTGTCTGGATATACTGAGTTTCAACAGCAAAAAATTTTAGTAGTTGCTACTTGTTATCAAGACCAAGCGAATGGATTTGTTGCCTTAAATCTGCCAGATGAATGCTACCCGTTGACAGAATCGGAACTTGAACTAGCAAAAGAAGCAGCAGATCAACTAGGAACAGCGATCGCTCATGCTACTTTATACAAAGAATTAGAAGCAGCACGTCAAAAAGCCGAAGAAGCCTCCCGCCTCAAAAGTGAGTTTCTGGCTAATGTATCGCATGAAATTCGCACCCCTCTCAACGGCATGATTGGATTCTTAAAGCTGATTTTAGAGGGGATGGCAGACGACCCAGAAGAACAAAATCAGTTTTTAGCAGAAGCTCATCAATTATCGATACACCTGCTAAATATCATCAACGACATCTTGGATATTGCCAAAATTGAAGCAGGCAAAATGGAGCTAGCTTGTGCTCCAGTCAAACTGAATGAGCTATTCAGTGATGTCGAAAATTTTATGCGTCCCCAAGCAGAAATGAGAAACCTCAGCTTCGGGATGCAAATGCCTGCTACCTCCGATGAAATTATCGTCCAGAGCAACTACCAACGTTTGCTCCAAGTCATGCTCAATTTAGTGGGTAATGCCATCAAATTTACCCATGAAGGTGGTGTCACTGTTAGCGCCGATTTAGTACTCAAAAAGGCGAAACTTCAAGATCAGCAATTCCCCGGTATGGTAAGAGTGCGCGTGGCAGACACGGGCATTGGTGTTTCCCTAGATAAGCAAGATAAACTATTTCAATTGTTCTCTCAAGTAGATGGCTCCCGCACTCGTCAATATGGCGGCACAGGTTTAGGACTGGCAATATCCCAGAAACTAGTAGAGGCTATGGGTGGTGAAGTACATTTTTACAGTTTGGGCGAAGGACTTGGCTCAACAGTCACATTTACAGTGCCTTTGTATCAACAACCAGTAATTGTTTCATCTAGTGAGAGTGACTCAGACTGTATGTGTTAGAGTTTTGAGCAAAAAAGTCAAATAAGTAGGTAAGTATAATTAAATACAAAATCAAATTCTAGTTTGTAGTGAGCGATTCATCGCTCAAAACAAGGATAATCAGGACTAAAGTCCTTACTACAAACTAGAATTCATTTACGCCTAGCTACTTAATATTAAATCCGCTAGCGTTGAAAATTCCTTCTCGCTTTGTTTGAACTAAGTAGGTACTTCATCTATAGGCAAATTATTCGGATCAATACCTTGAGATTGTAAATAGGCAATTAGCCGTTCTTTTTGCTGACGTTCTTGTTCAGCACGTTGGCGTTCTTGTTCAGCACGTTGGCGTTCTTGTTCAGCACGTTGGCGTTCTTGTTCAGCACGTTGGCGTTCTTGTTCAATCTGTTCTACTGCCCACGGTAACAAATTACCTGCTTCATCCCACCACCGCAACCAGTAACCTGTTCGGGTTTCTTTTGTTCCTTGCCAAGTTCCCAAAAATAAACTCATCGAAGCAATCCAATGACGACCATTTTCATCGGGTTGCTTGAGTTCGTAGCGTCCATTTTCGAGTTGATAAAATTCTAGTAAACCACCATTTGGCTCAAAAATTACGTAAATGGGAACCTGCAAAATTTGCTCGTAGAAAAACCATTTTCCCGGTGGATAAGTTCGCTTTACTGAATATTCTCCACCATCGGTATCGGATAGAAATTCCATCACAACCGCCGGGATATCTCCTTCTAAGTTGGGTGTGTAGCTTTTGCGGTCAGCTAAAACCTGATTAACACGAGGAACATAAACCCAGTCGGGAGCTTTAGCAATAAACTGTCCGTTAAGTGTTGCACAAAGACCAAAATTTGAGGCTATCAACATCTGGGGTTGGATGAAACCACTGATTTCTAAGCTTTCACGCAAAGCACCAGCCAAGATTGGCTGACCTGTATTTTCCACTGGTTCATCCTCTAACTGAAAATCATCGGGCAATGCTTCCCAAGAGATTACCAGTTTGGTTGATGAGGATTTGGCCTCACTAACCTGGGTTGCCATAAATACTGCCTTTTATTGATTTGCTTTTATTTTATCGCTCTCGGTACGGCGTTTAGCTCACGCGCGAAAGAGAAGTTTGTAGCTTGCTTCCCGCAAGGTGCGGCGGCTAGTAGCCTACGATAACGCTTAAGAACCTCCGTAGACGCACGGTAGACGCGGAGCGGCTGTCGGAGACATCAAAACTCTCTTATAGTCGGCGCAGCGTCCCGTAGGGAAGGGTTATGGTGGGTGCAAAAAAGCGTGCACTTATTATTTTGTGTCCTAGCGCGATCGCCAAAACATAGTTTGGCTTAACAATCACACTCATGTGATTACATATATTAGTTAGTCCAATAATAAACAAGCAATTAATTACATCTATCAGACTTTGAACTTTGCACTCCAGACTTTGAACTAAACTGATAAAAGTGAAGTCAAAGTGGTTATATGACAGATCCAATAACAGCAAGCGCTTTGTTCCAAACCGCTTACGAAAGTCGTTACACTTGGGACGAAAACTTTCCTGGTTATAGTGCAGATGTGCAACTAGTGCAGGGTTCAGAAGTTTATACAGGTACTATTCGCATTAACCGCGACCTGAGCGTAGAAGTTATCGGTATTGCAGATGAACAAGTACAAGAAGGCATCTATACCCAATTACGAGATATAGTTACTCATCGCCAACGCTCCAGTTTTGAGCAGTCTCATGGCCAGCATGAGTTTACCTTGGGTGAAACAGATGAAACTGGTGCGGTGCAAGTTCTGGTCAAGGGCGACTCGATGGGTTCTAATTATAAAATTCGCGGCAAGGAAATTTGCCAAGTCAGTCGGGTTATGGGTCGCATGGCTTTTGTAATTAATACTCACGAAAGCTTCGATACTGGTTCTGGCTACATTGCGAGTCGCTACGATGCGGTTTTCCGCAACTCGAAAACTAATGAAGTCAGCAGCGTCCTGAAATTTGAAGACACATATAAAAAATTTGGCGATTATTATTTAATGACCAAACAGGTTGTGCAAGAGTGTGAAGATGGCGTTAGCGTTGACGGAGCCTCTGATATAGAAGCAGCAACGTCAGGAGCATCAAGGTCAGTTGCTCGCATGACAACTGAGTTCAGCTACTCCAATATCAAGCTGCTAAAACCAGCAATTGTTTAGTTATTTAGTCATCAACACATGACTCTTTTGTCTCAGTACACTGGACAAAGCGCAATCTAGGGACAATTAGATCTAGGATCGACTTAACAAAGCTGGAAAACAAAATTTTGGATAATGGTTTTGTAGTAGACTTCAGCACTACTACAAATTAATTCCCGATCGCCATCGTTTACTTAGCAGGTCTAAAACTATGGAACTAACAATTGGCAACGTCGAAACAGTATTAGATGAAATGCGCCCTTACCTCATGTCTGATGGTGGCAATGTGGAGCTCGTAGAACTCGATGGCCCTGTGGTCAAACTACGGTTGCAAGGTGCTTGTGGTTCTTGCCCAAGTTCTGCAATGACCTTGAGAATGGGTATTGAGCGCCGCCTCCGGGAAATGATTCCCGAAATTGCAGAAGTTGAGCAAGTAATTTAGGGATTGGGGATTGGGGATTGGGGGCTAGGGGAGCAGGGGAGCAGAGGGGCAGGGGGCAGAGGGACGACAAAAGAGTAATTCTTTCCCTTTTCCCTTTTCCCTTTTCCCCATGCCCAATCCCCCTGCCCCATGACACCATTTGCTTTAAGTCGGGCATTGCCCGCGCCCAACGCAATGGCTCCCCCATGCCCCATGCCTATGCCCTAACCCCAATCACTATCTATGTCCCATCCCTTACACGTCGCTTTTATCTGGCATCAACATCAGCCGCTATACAAATCTCCTGGCAGCGGCGTTTCGCTATCTCCTAGTCAGCAGTACCGTCTGCCTTGGGTACGGTTGCATGGTACTAAAGATTATCTGGATTTAATATTACTCCTAGAGCGGTATCCGAAGTTACACCAAACGGTAAATCTAGTACCCTCGCTGATATTGCAACTTGAAGATTACATTGCTGGCACTGCTTTTGATCCTTACCTCACAGCCAGCTTGACACCAACTGAGCAACTAACTCAGCAACAGCGGGAATTCATTATCCAACACTTTTTTGATGCCAATCACCACACGCTGATTGACCCCCATCCCCGCTATGCCGAGTTGTACACGCAAAGGCAGGAAAAGGGGCCAGCTTGGTGTTTGGCAAATTGGCAATTGCCAGATTATAGTGATTTGCTAGCTTGGCACAATTTGGCATGGATCGATCCGCTATTTTGGGATGACCCGGAAATTGCGGCTTGGTTAAAGCAGGGTCGAAATTTTACTTTAAGCGATCGCCAGCGGATTTATTCCAAACAGCGTCAAATTCTCAGCCGCATCATTCCCCAACACCGGAAAATGCAGGAAGCGGGGCAATTAGAAGTTACTACTACGCCCTACACTCACCCGATTTTACCCTTACTCGCTGATACAAACTCCGGTCGGGTAGCAGTGCCTAATATGACTCTACCTCAGTATCGGTTTCAGTGGGCAGAAGATATCCCCCGCCACTTACAAAAAGCTTGGAACCTATATAAAGACCGCTTTGGACAAATACCCCGTGGCTTGTGGCCTTCAGAACAGTCAGTCAGCCCGGAGATACTTCCATATATTATTGATCAAGGATTTAAGTGGATTTGCTCAGATGAAGCCGTTTTGGGATGGACGCTGAAACACTTTTTTCACCGGGATGGGGCGGGGAACGTGGAGCAACCAGAATTGCTGTACCGACCATACCGCCTGCAAACCCCAGCAGGTGATTTGGCGATTGTGTTTCGTGACCATCGATTATCAGATTTGATTGGCTTTACTTACAGCGCCATGCCTGCAAAACAGGCAGCAGCGGACTTAGTGGGTCACCTACAAGCGATCGCTAAAATGCAAAGAGACAGCCAAAGTGAACAACCTTGGTTAGTTACCATCGCTTTGGATGGAGAAAATTGCTGGGAATTTTACCCGCAAGATGGCAAACCTTTCCTAGAAGCTTTATATCAAACATTAAGCAACGAACCCCACCTTAAACTCGTTACTGTCTCCGAATTTCTCGAACAATTTCCCGCCACAGCAACCATCCCTGGAGAACAACTGCATAGCGGTTCTTGGGTAGATGGCAGCTTTACCACTTGGATAGGCGACCCTGCCAAAAATCGGGCTTGGGACTATCTGACACAAGCCAGAAATCTGTTGGCAAATCATCCTGAAGCCACAGAAGACAATAACCCCGAAGCGTGGGAAGCTTTATATGCCGCCGAGGGTTCCGACTGGTTCTGGTGGTTTGGCGAAGGACATTCATCAAATCAGGATGCCATTTTTGACCAGTTGTTTCGGGAACACTTGTTTGGCATTTACAAGGCGTTAAATGAACCCATACCTTCACATATTCGGCAACCAGTGGAGGTTCACCAAGCACGCGCAGACCACCGCCCAGAAGGGTTTATTCACCCCGCCATTGATGGCAAAGGTGATGAACAGGATTGGGACAAAGCTGGACGCATAGAAATAGGCGGGGCGCGAGGGACGATGCACAACAGCAGTGTCATCCAGCGGCTTTGGTATGGGGTAGATCACCTGAATTTCTATTTGCGGTTGGACTTTAAAAGTGGCGTTGCACCAGGAGGAGATTTGCCAGCAGAGTTAAATTTACTGTGGTTCTATCCCGACAAGACAATGGTCAACAGTCCGGTTCCTTTAGCAGATGTGCCAGATGCAGCCCCACTAAATTACCTTTTCCACCATCTTCTAGAAATTAATTTGCTGACGCAATCAATTCAGTTTCGAGAAGCTGGAGAACATCATCAATGGCATCCCCGTGCTAGTCGCGCTCAAGTAGCTTTAAATAATTGTTTAGAGTTATCTGTGCCGTGGGCAGATTTGCAAGTTCCGCCAGATTATCCCCTACGTTTGATTTTGGTGCTGGCGGATGAGGGGCGTTTTTGCAATTATTTGCCAGAAAGTGCTTTGATTCCGATTGAAGTGCCTTAAAACTAAGATATTGCACTAGTTCTCACAACCGCCTAGAACACCGATTCAGTATTCAAGATAGGGGCGAGAAAAACCGATTATTTCGTAGAGACGTTGCAATGCAACGTCTCTACAGTCGCGTTTGAGTCTACAAAGATTGGAATTGGGTTATTAGCGCGGAAATTTATTTGCGGGTGGGATAGTTGCCTCATTGAGAATAGTGTAATACCAAGCTTGTAGGGTAAGCATTACAATGCCCACCCTACTGTTGTTTATGCTGACTTCGTGAATTTTAGAATTCTATATTTTAAATTTTCAATTGCAGGGTGAAGAAGGTCATGATTTAGCAAAGATACAGTAATGCTACTGACACTCAAGAATATTTTTCATAAAATTAAAGACATTGTAGAGTAGCTTTTGTGTAGCTAATGAATCGCCTTTCTTCCAAAATCACGAATCCTGAATCTTCACAGCATCAACTTGGTCAAATGTGTGGTTCCAAACAGCTATTTCGCGATCGCTACGAAATACTCCGAATTTTGGGTAGAGGTGGTTTTGGCATCACGTATTTAGCCAAGAATGCTGTAATACCAGGGAATCCCTTGTGTGTAATTAAGCAGCTTTGTGTAAAAGTGACTAGCCCTCAAAGTTGGCAAAGAGCATGCGATCGCTTTGAAAAAGAAGCAAAAACTTTAGGTCAACTCGGTAGCCATTCTCAAATTCCCCTGCTTTTAGACTACTTTGAAGAGAATGGAGAGTTTTATTTAGTTCAAGAATACGTCCAGGGTTTCACTTTGGCGCAAGAAGTCCGGCGAACTGGGCCCAAGAATGAAGCCGCCGTTAAGCAATTTTTGCAGGAATTATTACCAGTATTGCAGTATCTTCATAAACATCGTGTAATTCATCGAGATATTAAGCCTCAGAACTTGCTGCGCTGTGAGTATGACGCACGGGTAGTACTAATAGATTTTGGTGCAGTGAAAGAGGAATTAGCTGACGCTTGTGAAAGCTCAATCAATAAAACTGCTTTTATTGGAACTATGGGATTTGCACCACCAGAACAGTTTTCTCTGCGTCCAGTTTATGCCAGTGATATTTATGCACTGGGTATGACTTGTCTTTATTTGTTAACAGGCAAAAGCCCTTTAGAATTTGACTACGATGCAGATACAGGTGAAATATGTTGGCAAAAAGAAGTAAACATCAGTAGCAATTTTGCTCAGGTTTTGGGCAAAATGCTGAAAATTCCTTTAGATGAACGTTTTAGGACTGCTGATGATGCGATCGCAGCTTTGAACTGGGACAGCTACTTGCCAACTTTAAATAACTGTTTAACTACCCAAAGCCTCAAAAATCAAACTACTACAACAGAAAATCCTCAAGTATATATACCTCCTGTCGCCAGAACTGCTAACGCCATTCGGAAATGGAGAGCAAGACTAAAAGAAACAAAGTCATGTAATTAATACTTATAGCAGTTTTTAGTTGAATGAGGTACTGAGGTACACAAAGAAGTAAGTAACTGAAAAGTTAGCTCCCCGACTTCTTAAAAAAGTCGGGGAGGTGGAAACCGCAAACGCTATAAAGTATCAAATTAACAATTAATTAAGATAAATTCCAAACATCAAAAGCAATTTTAGTAATATTTGTGACTATATTTAATAGTCAAATATGTTTGATTCATCTGATTTGACTTAATACTTAGTAGCTTGTTGCTTGCCAAGATACAAGCAAAATTACTTGAGTAAATAATTTAAAAATATTTTAAATTCAGATTATTATATAATCGAGAAAATAAATAATCTTATGGCTCTTGTAGTTTTCCGAAACTGAGGAAGACTGGCTACTATCTACAAACGCTAACTATATTAAGTAGCTCCCCAATCCCCAGAACAGGGTTTTCTACCTACCAGTACGCGAGAGTCAATTATTTTAAGGGAAAAGCGCAAAGTCGAGCCAGCGCTGCGGGAGGGTTTCCCTCCGCAGGCGACTGGCGTCTGAGCGGTTTGCGGAGCGTCTCATAGAGAGGCTTCCTCCGTTCAGAACTTTGTAAAAGAGGGGCAAACTTAGCATTAATTTTCATGCAGTCGCGCTTGTCAGATCATGATCTGCTGCTTAAATCCCGATTGCCAAAATCCCCTAAATCCCAATGGAAAAAAAATTTGCCAAAGTTGTAGCACCTCGCTGGTGTCACTTTTGAGAAATCGCTTCCGTGTCATCCGAGTGCTTTCAGATGAGGGGGGATTTGGCAGAACCTATCTATCAGAAGATACAGATAAACTAAATGAACACTGCGTTATCAAACAATTAGCGCCTAAATTTCAAGGAACTTGGTCACAAAAAAAGGCTATGGAGTTGTTTGCTGAAGAAGCAAAGCGACTACAAGAACTTGGAGTAAATCCCCAAATTCCCACACTGTTGGCTTACTTTGAGCAAGACGGCTGTCTGTATTTAGTACAACAGTTTATCAATGGGCAGAATTTGTTAAAGGAGTTACAGCAACGCAAAGGGTATAGTGCTAAAGAAGTCCAAGCAATTTTGCTAGATTTATTGCCTATACTCAAATTTATCCACGATCGCGGCGTTATTCATCGAGACATCAAGCCAGAAAATATTATCCGGCGTAAAAGTGATGGGAGATTAAACCTGATTGATTTTGGCTCCTCAAAGCAATTTACCGCTAGAGTTCAGAATAAAGTTGGCACATCTATCGGCTCACATGGATATTCTCCAATTGAACAAATCAGAGATGGCAAAGCTTATCCAGCCAGTGATTTATTCGGTTTAGGAGCTACCTGCTTTCATTTGCTAACAGGAATTTCTCCATTTCAATTGTGGATGGAAAATGGGTACGCTTGGGTAGGAAATTGGCGGCAATATTTACGAGTTCCATTAAGTACTGAGTTAGATATTGTTCTGGAAAAGCTTTTGAAAAAAGATATCCAAGAACGTTATCAATCAGCCGATGAAGTAATTAAAGATTTAACTTATAAACAACCACTTGCCTTACCACCAGCTGGTCAAACGTCAGGAAAAATACCACCAACACAAGCACCATATTTACCAATAAAATATTCCTTACTCAGAAGTATAGTTTTATTCAGCGCTTTCATTTTATTATTCGGATTTAGCGAAACTTGGTATCAGCAATCTCGCCGGATTTACGCTAGCTTGTCTGCTAAGTTGAATCAGCACAATCATAGACCAGGCGGTGAGGAATTGGGCCAACCGCCAAAAATTGCTTTGGGAAATATTGCCTTATCTCACACCATTAAAGGTCATGAAAACTCGGTTTCATCCGTCGTCATTAGCCCAGATGGCCAGATGATTGCTAGCAGTGGCGATCGCACAATCAAACTGTGGAATTTAGCAACCGGAAAGCAAATCTCTTCACTCAACGGGCATTCCCAGCAGGTAAATATTGTAGTGATCAGCCCAGATGGTAAAACCTTAGCTAGTGGTAGTGATGACAACACCATCAAAGTGTGGAACCTGGCAACCGGACAACAAATCCGTACTTTGATCGGTCATTCCGACTCTGTTCATGCTCTAGCAATCAGCCCAGATGGCAGAACCCTAGTTAGTGGTAGTGATGATAACACCATCAAAATATGGAATCTAGCAACCGGACGACAAATCAGCACTTTGATCGGGCATACATTCTGGGTGCGGTCTGTTGCCATCAGCCCAGATGGTGCAACCCTTGCCAGTGGCAGTTTTGACAAGACCATCAAACTCTGGAATATGGGCAATGGAAATCTAATTCGCACACTGGCGGGAAATGCTCAAACAGTCACAGCTGTAGCCATCAGCCCAGATGGTGCAACCCTTGCTAGTGCTAGCCGCGATCGCACAATCAAACTTTGGAATCTCGCAACAGGCGAGGAAATCTTAACATTAGTGGGACATAGCAACACAGTCACATCTGTAGCCTTTAGCCCAGATGGTAAAATTCTTGCTAGTGGTAGTCGCGATCGCACAATCAAACTGTGGAATCTGGCTACAGGCGAGGAAATTCTCAAATTGGCAGGGCGTAGCAACACCATCACATCTGTAACCTTCAGCCCCGATAGTAAAACCCTTGTCAGTAGCAGTGAGGATAATACTATCAAGATTTGGCGATCGCCTCAGTGAGGGGAAGAACATGTAGAGACGTTGCAATGCAACGTCTCTACCAAAGGATTTGTTGCAATCATTAATTAAATCGGTATCACCCTTTAACCTAACGGAGTTCAAAGGTGGATTCATCCAGTTCAAAGACTCGTTAATCCAGTTCAGAGGTGGATTCATCCAGTTCAAAGACTCGTTAATCCAGTTCAAAGGTGGATTCATCCAGTTCAAAGACTCGTTAATCCAGTTCAAAGGTGGATTCATGAGTATCAAAGACTCGTTAACGGAGTTCTGAGCCTTATTTATATACAGCAGATTTCAGGTAAATGAAGTAGATAAATAAAACCCGAAACCCTGTAGAGACGTTGCATTGCAACGTCTCTACACATGATTTATGAAAATGCCAACTGTTGTATCTACCCTGCTCCCACTCCTCGTAGTATGGTTTTAACACTCTGGTAGGATGTGCAAGAAAGACCAAAAGGTTTATTTTACTAAATAACTAATTTTAAGCTACGTGTGTAGTAATGTTTAAACTACTACCTGCACTCATGCTTCATAGCTTTGCGAGTTCAGCAATATGAACATAGATGACTTGAGCCAACAAATAGATAAATTACGCTCACGGGTAATAGCACTACTGCAACGCACCACAGATGAGCCTGGCTCACAACAAGATGTAATAACAGAAGCTTTTGAAGAACTCCACATCGCTTTAGAAGAACTGAGGGTAGCCGAAGAACAGTTAAAGGCAACACGAGCAGCGACTAAGGAAGAACGCCAGCGCTACCAAGAATTGTTTGATTTTGCACCAGATGGTTATTTGGTGACTGATACTTATGGCACTATTCTGGAAGCTAATCGTGCCGCCTCTGTGATGCTCAATGTATCGCAGCGATTCTTGATTCGTAAACCACTGCTTAGTTACATTGCCCAATCAGACCATAAAGCTTTTTTTGATTTCCTCGCTCAATTGCAGCACCTCGACAGGCGTGAGGAGTGGGAAATATGCTTACAACCGCGAAAAGAAGTCTGCTTTGATGCTGCTCTAACAGTAGTTACTGTCCGTAATATTCAAAGCGAACCAGTTGCGCTACGCTGGCTAATGCGCGACATTAGCGATCGCAAGCGTTTAGAGATAGAGCGCAATCAGTTACTTGTCCGTGAACAAGCTACCCGAATTGCAGCCGAAGCGGCACAGAAGCGATCTTATTTCTTAAGTGAGGCAAGTTGTGTATTAGCATCTTCCCTCGACTACCACACCACCTTAAACAGTGTCGCGCAACTGGCAGTGCCGACCCTAGCCGACTGCTGTATTGTAGATGTCATCGAAAATAATTTGCCGATTTTCAGCAATCCAATAGTGGCTGCATCGGAACCAGAGAAGGAAGCATTGGTAAGAAAAATCCAGCGATGCTACCCAGTCTCTATCGATGCTGATTATGGAGCACCAAAGGTTTTAAGGACTGGAAAGCCGCAACTGAATATAGATATAGATGAGTCCTCATTATTAAAAATTGCCTGTAACCAAGAACACCTCAACCTACTGCACCAACTCCAAGCCAAGTCCGACATAATCGTGCCATTGCTAGTGCGCGATCGCAAGCTGGGGACAATTACATTTGCATCGGCACAACCAGGACGCCATTATACTACCGTAGATTTAGTAATGGCTTGTGAACTAGCCCAACGCGCAGCGATCGCCATTGACAACGCACGGCTTTATCAGCAAGCCCAAGAAGCCAACCGCATCAAAGACGAGTTTTTAGCGATCGTCTCCCACGAACTGCGTACACCTCTCAACTCTATGATCGGTTGGGTTCACATGATCCGGAACCGCAAATTGGACGCAGCAACTATCTCGAAAGCACTCGAAACAATCGAGCGAAATGCCAAAATTCAAACAAAAGTTATTGATGACATCTTAGATATTTCCCGTATTGTCCGAGGTCAAATCCGCCTCAATACCCGTAAAGTTGACCTTATACCTGTAATTAATGGGGCAATTGAAGCTCTGCGCCCCACAGCAGAAATTAAAAATATTCAAATTGAATTTAACTTTGACCCCTCAGTGGGTCAGGTTATGGGTGATGCAGAACGCTTACAGCAAGTTGTCTGGAATTTGCTCTCTAACGCTATTAAGTTCACACCTAGTGGTGGGCGTGTGGAAGTGCATCTGAAGCAGGTAAACTCAAACGCTCAGATTACTGTCTCTGATACAGGCCAGGGAATTAGTGCTGAGTTTCTACCTTATATCTTTGAACGTTTTAGCCAAGCTGATAGTACAACCACCAGAGCAAACAACGGTTTGGGGCTGGGGCTGGCCATTGTGCGCTACTTAGTCGAAATGCACTCAGGCACAGTCTACGCAGTTAGTGAAGGGGAAGGACGGGGGGCAACATTTACAGTGCAGTTGCCCATTGTAGAACCAGCACCAGAGCGGCTAATCAATCACAGTGAAGAAAAATTCCATCACCTCACCTCACTCGACCACTTGCAAGTACTCCTTGTAGAAGATAATCCCGATACGCGCGAGTTAATTGCCTTTATTCTTGAACAGTCTGGGGCAAACGTGACAGCGGTTGGCTCAGTAAATGAAGCTCTAGAGACTCTGGCACAATTCAAACCCGATGTTCTACTCAGTGATATTGGCATGCCAGAAGAGGACGGCTATTCCCTAATTCGTAAAATCAGAGCGCAAGAAACAGGGCAAAAACAAAAGCTTCCAGCGATCGCTCTAACGGCATTTGCTAGAGATGAAGAAAGGATACTGATTCTTCAAGCTGGGTTTCAAGCTCATATATCCAAACCAGTTGAGCCAGATGAGTTAGTGACGATAGTAACGAACATCGCCAAACCCAGCGGATAAAGGCTTTTCTACCTTAGTGTCTTCTCTGCGTTCGCGCAGCGTGTCGCAGACAGACGCTCCGCGAACGTGTCTTGGTGGTTCAAAATCAATTTTTAACCACAAAGGCACTAAGACACTAAGAAAAATACATTCTTCTGTGTGCGTGAATTTTAAAATTCTTATTTTCCAATATTCGTGCAAAAGGTCTATTAACTCAGTAAATAGTCAATCGGTATGTACCGCGTTCGCGTGGGTTATTTGAAGTAACAACTATATAGTAAGTGTCATCTTCAGGTAACTTAACTCTGTCAATGAGAGCGCTGTACATCCCATCCTTGTCATTATTCGCTGCGATTCTCTGACCTTGAGAATTTAGCAAGACTATATAAGGCGAAAACTCCTCATTGATGCTATCTGCACGAATACTCACAAGCTGATTTTTCTTACCCTGAAACTGAGAAACATTGTAAGGGCTGCCATTTTGTTTAAGAGTTGAGCTTTGAGCAGTTAGTTCGCCTGCTTCATCTAGGGTATAGCTGGCTCTGTCATTCCGCAGAGCTAGACTATAGCGACCGATATCTTTGGGATTGCGACTAGTTACTGCGATCGTGTAAGTACCTTTAACAGGCAATCGAGCAAATATAAATGCATCTCTAATTGTACTGTTTGACCCTCCGCTACCTCTTTTTAAGACAACTTTATTATTTGGGTCGAGCAGAAACATGAAGGGTTGTAGACTCAAGTTGCTTGTACGGCGTTGATCTTTACTACCACCAAGCCTGATTTGAAGCAGTTGATTTTCTCTACCCTCAAACTGGTAGAAATGAAAATACCTACCTTTAGACTGGTAATCACCTTTAGACAGAATACCAAAAGCGATATCTACAAAGTTAATCTCTTTGATAGGGAGAGTGCTGGATAGGGGAACAGGCGAAACCTCACGAGTTGGATTACTATTTCTACCTGGGCTAGTAATTGGCTTACGACCTCCCTGTTGTATAGGAGTCGAACCACCCGGTGTCGGCTGAGGCATCGGTCTAGCAGGTCTGGGAGTTGAGCCGCCTCGTGTTGGCTGAGGCGTCGGTCTAGCAGGTCTGGGAGTTGAGCCGCCCTGTCTTGGCTGAGACGTCGGTCTGGAAGGTCTGGGAGCAGAACCGCCTCGTGTTGGCTGAGGCGTTGGTTGTGTTGGCTGAGGCGCTGGTTGTGTTGGCTGAGGCGTTGGTTGTGTTGGCTGAGGCGCTGGTTGTGTTGGCTGAGGCGCTGGTTGCGTTGGCTGAGGCGCTGGTTGTGTTGGTTGAGGCGTTGGTTGAGAAGGTGTAGGAGTAGAATCACCCGGTGTTGGTTGAGGCGTTGGTTGAGAAGGTGTAGGAGTAGAACCACCCGGTGTTGGCTGAGGTGTTGACTGAGAAGGTGTAGGAGTAGAACCACCCGGTGTTGGCTGAGGTGTTGACTGAGAATCTACTGGTGTGGGCGATACATTCTCAGGTATTGGTGAATCAATAGGTTGGGTGGGTTGTGGAGATACAGACGGTTGAGAAACAGGGATTTGCTCAATTCCTTGTTGTACCGCTTCTGGTTGTCTCTCATCTGGTGTTTTGGCAAGTCGGAATTTTTTAGAATCTTCTGGAATTTTTAAAGCATTTATAGGTAGGGTGTAACTTGCAATCAACAAACTACTACTCAGAAAAAAAATTAAAGCCAAGTCAAATCTAAAACAATATCTTATGTTGCTTTTGCCTGCCATAATTTCACTCCTCATTGTTATAAATTTAAATTATTGAGAGTGGATAGCTCATGCACAGTAATGCAAATTTAGAGCTAAGATGCTGCTGGCGATCGCTTGGAAAACAACTCCGTTTTTTATTTTAAATTGCTGAGTTACCAATAAATTGCTACCTTGATGCAAAATAACTCTCCTGGCAACTGCATAGCAAAAATAGACGTCATGAATTAACATATACACAAACTGCAAATGGATTCCCAGTATGCTTTGCTGCCTGAATCCCGATTGCCCCAATCCTCAGAATCCTGATGGCAACCAGTATTGCCAAACTTGCAGTACACCATTGATACCACTTTTAAGGGGCCATTATCGTGTCATCAAAGTGCTATCTGATGAAGGTGGATTTGGCAGAACCTATCTATCAGAAGATGTAGATAAGCTAAATGAATGGTGCGTTGTCAAGCAATTTGCACCGAAAGTCCAGGAAACCTCAGCATTGAAGAAAGCGATCGAGCTTTTTAAAGAAGAAGCTCAACGACTACAACAGTTGGGGGAACATCACCAAATTCCCGCACTTTTGGCTTACTTTGAACAAGATAATTATCTGTTTTTAGTACAACAATTTATCGATGGGCAAAATTTATTACAAGAATTGCAACAATCAGTAAAATACAACGAAAGCCAAATTATAGAGCTTTTGCTAGATTTACTGCCCGTCCTCAAGTTTATCCACGATCGCGGCGTAATTCACCGCGACATCAAACCACAAAATATTATCCGCCGTCAAAATGATCGGCGATTAGTACTAATTGATTTTGGCTCTGCAAAGCAACTAAGAGCAACCATACAGACTCAATTAGGAACAACCATTGGTTCACATGGTTATACCCCACTAGAACAAATGCAGTATGGCAAGGCTTACCCAGCCAGTGATTTATTCAGTTTGGGTGCAACTTGCTTTCATCTGTTAACGGGAATCCGCCCATCCAAACTATGGATAAAACAGGGCTATGGGTGGATTGAATCTTGGCAGCAATATTTGAGTAATTCGGATAAAAACGGGGTAGCCTCTAGTGTCAAATTGGTTGAGGTTTTAGACAAGCTGTTGGCAGCAGATATCCAAGAGCGTTATCAATCGGCTGATGAAGTCATCAGGGATTTGACAAAACAGCCATCATTACCTCCAGAACCCACAACTTTACTACCAATCTCGCCAGCGTCCGCAATACTGACAACTTCGCCAGCAAGCCAGAGGCTAGTTCCACTAAAAATACTCGACGACAAGCTCAAAAAACGACTACTAATAAATGCTGTCATTGTGCTATTCGGATTAGGCGGAGTTTGGTATTTACAGTTTCTCCCGCAGTTAATGGCTGATTCTAACCCCAGTCAATCTGCATCCAATCAACCCAACGCTTTGAAAGGACATTCCAGCGATGTGAACTCTGTCGCCTTTGCTCCCGATGGTAAAACCCTTGCTAGTGGCAGTGATGACAGGACAATCAAGCTGTGGAATTTAGTAGATGGAAAAGAAATCCACAGCCTTAGAGGTCACTCAGGATGGATTTGGAATATCGCCTTCAGTCCCGATGGCAAAACCCTTGCCAGTGGTGGTGCAGACAAAACAATCAAACTGTGGAATCTGGCAACTGGACAGGAAATCCGCACCCTAAAGGGTCATTCTAAGGGAGTTGCTGCTGTCGCCTTCAGTCCAGATGGTAAAACTCTTGCCAGTGGTAGCTTAGACAAAACAATTAAACTGTGGAATCTGGTAACTGGAAAAGAAATCCGCACATTTGAGGGACATTCCCAAGCAGCTGCTACTGTCGCCTTTAGTCCAGATGGTAAAACTCTTGCTAGTGGTAGTTGGGACAAGACAATCAAATTGTGGGATTTAGCAACCGGCAAGATAATTCGTACCCAGGAAGGACATTCCGACTTGGTTCTTTCTGTCGCCTTTAGTCCTGATGGTAAAACGCTTGCCAGTGGTAGTAAGGACGAGACAATTAAATTGTGGAATTTGGCAACAGGAGAGACAATCCGCACGTTGAAGGGACATTCTGAGAAGGTTAATTCTGTCGCCTACAGCAAAACACTAAATGGTGTGACTCTTGTCAGTGGCAGTAATGACAACACAATCAAACTATGGAATCCAGCAACAGGAAAGACAATCCGCACTTTGAAGCGAGATTCTGGGTACATTTATGCCGTAGCCATCAGTTCAGATGGACAAACTATTGCTAGTGGCGGTAGCGCTGATAATATTATGAAGATTTGGCGGGTGTCTCCTTAAAAAGCTTTGTATCTTAAGATTTTTAATTACTTTTTACACAAAGGCGATCGCCTCATGATTATTGTCTTTAATTGCCTGCGATCGCTATATCTAAAGCAGTAATTGTCAGTTTTTGCAAGAATATTTATATCTTCTGGAATAAAGCCAACTTTAATGCTATGGCAACTATTTTGTTGCACTTGTCGTGTTGCAATCCA
Source organism: Nostoc sp. B(2019) (assembly GCF_010091925.1). Classification (GTDB taxonomy): domain Bacteria; phylum Cyanobacteriota; class Cyanobacteriia; order Cyanobacteriales; family Nostocaceae; genus Komarekiella. The sequence goes on from NZ_WVID01000001.1 coordinate 169,201, forward strand.
TTCTCTACCATCATGCTTGTTTGCCCAATATTATAGATCCAACTTTAAGCTGATATAGATTTCCAGCTAAAGATTGACGATGGTGCTGTCGTAACTTAATTAGCTATAAGCAACAGTTAAAGAAATTCAATTGAGGAATGCGATCGTGAAACGCTTTGATATCTCCAAAATTCTGGGCATTAGTGTTCTAGCCCTAAGTTTAGCTACGCTACCTACAGTTGTGCCTGCTTCTGCCCAGACAACTACAACACCTGACACTACTATTACAGATACGACTACAGACAATCGCGTTACCGACGGTAATTATCTAGATGGCGATTGGGGTTTGCTAGGCTTGCTCGGTTTATTTGGTCTGTTTGGTCGCAAGAGCCGTAAAAATAAATCCGTGGGTTATGGAAATCGTGATGTAGTAGGCACTCCTGGCTCTCGTTCTAACTACTAACATCAAGTTGGATTCCAAGTTTGCCTAAGTCCTAATAATTTTATGTCAAAGCCTGCGATATCCAGGCTTTATTTGTATTCTTGGATTTCTGCAAAATTTCCAAAGTGAGAAGGTGTCAAGAAACGGCCTTGTGGTCACGGTCGTAGCTTGCACCACACTGGCAACTTTGCCATCGATCAGCAAGTACCTTGGGAACTGTTGCCCCACAGTCAGAACACTCTTGACTTGTGCCATTGGGATTGACTGCTACTACCAAACACCCAGCACTTGCGGCCTTGGTATTCAGTATTTGTAGAAATTGACCCTATCCAGCATCGGTTACGGACTTGGCAAGCATGGATTTTGCCAGTCCTTTGATATTCAGGTTTTCATGAGCAATAACTTGGGTTTGATTGATTAGCCATATTGCAGTTTTATGGTGGAAATCTTTACGCTGATTAGCAACTTTTAAATGAGTTTTAGCAACACGATTGATTGCCTTGGTGCGTCGTTTTGACCCCTTCTTCTTTCGAGATAGCTGACGCTGTAGCCGCTTCAATCGCTTCTCGGCTTTACGGTAATGTTGTGGGGTTTGTACTTCTTGATTGTCGCTTGTGACCAAAAATGATTTCAACCCCATGTCAATACTCACAGTGCTATCAGGTGTGGGGATGACATCAACTTTAGTGCTAGGCACTGTCACATCTTCCAGGCTAAGGCTGATATACCAGCCGTCAGCTTTGCAGGTGATTGTCGCAGTTTTGATTTTGAAACCGTCAAGTATGAGACGGTGCAAAATCATTTTTACCTTACCGATTTTGGGTAACTGGATGAATTTACCTGTCAGGTGTTCTGGTTTGATGGGGTCAGGAAACGCCAGTGAACGGTAACGCCCTTTGCCTTTGAATCTTGGGCGACCAGATTTTTTACCGTTACTGTCACCTTTTAGCCAACGGTCAAACATCTTTTCAACCCGTGCGATTACGTCTTGTGGGTGTGGGAGGGAAGTTCTTTGTAGTCAGCAAATAAAGCTTTAGTGTTGGTTAAATCGCGTTTCTGACTGTAGTAACTAGGCTTGTCTTTTAACTATTGTGGTGAATGGAGCTAAGCGGATTCGAACCGCTGACTTCCTCAATGCCATTGAGGCGCTCTACCAACTGAGCTATAACCCCTTAAGGTGCGTTATATATATTGCATTAATTATTGGTAATTTGTCAAGTAGTCTCTAAAATTAAGTGTAAAGTCTCTCATCTGCAAGGCGGTGAGTACTTGCTAGGACACTTGCAACAAATACGTCATACAGTGCCCCATCAGGAAGTAAACTACTAACATTGCAGCAGCCGCAAGAGCAACTAATGTACCAGCCAACATCAGAGAAAATTCTTTATTCTCGTAGGCTTTTTCCATTAGGTGCAGCGACCACGCCACCAGTGCCACATCAAAAACTAAAATAGGAATCAACATATTTCTTAATATTTGTTAATACTTGTAAAATAATATTAACACCCTTTTCAGGAAGTGTGTCTAACCTAGGATAGATGTCATTAATAGAGGAATTACAGATCAGTAAACAGTTCGTACTGGGACGTTGCGATCGCCCAAATAATTTTTAATTTCTGCCACGCTTAATTGGCCGTAGTGTAACAGAGATGCCAGTAATGCTGCTTCAGCTTTGCCTTGGGTTAGCGCGGTATAAATATGTTCACAATTACCTGCACCACCAGAGGCAATAACTGGAATTTCTACAGCTTCAGCGATTGACCGTGTTAGCTCTAGGTCATATCCGGCTTGAGTTCCATCAGCATCCATACTTGTTATTAGCAGTTCTCCGGCCCCCCGTTTTTCAACTTCTTGTGCCCACAGCAAGGCATCTAAGCCTGTATTTTCCCTGCCACCGCGTACATACACATCCCACCCAGGATTATTGGGTTCGACTCGCCGTCTAGCATCAATAGCAATAACTATGCACTGATTACCGAAGCGATCGCTGGCCCGATTAATCAAGTCTGGTTCACGTACTGCCGCAGAATTAATACTAACTTTATCTGCTCCCGCTCGTAACAAAGCTTTAACATTTTCTAAGGATTGAATGCCACCACCCACAGTTAACGGAATGAAGACTTGTTCAGCAGTGCGGTAGACCACATCCAGAATAATTCCCCGGTCTTCATGAGTCGCTGTAATATCCAGAAACACTAACTCATCTGCACCGGCTTCGTTGTAAACCTTTGCCAACTCTACCGGATCGCCTGCATCTTGCAGATTGACAAAGTTAACTCCTTTTACAACCCGTCCCGCCTTCACATCCAAGCACGGTAAGATTCTTTTAGATAACATAATAGCTTTTGCACTTCTGGGTAATTGTCCGGAATTTAAATTTTAAATTGGCGCGGGTATTCCCAAACGAAAATTTTTGCACCTGCGTTTATTCGCAAATATTGCGGCGTAGATGACCTCACACAGTTCTAAAGTCAACGTTGATAGCTGAATTATGGCGATAATATCCTCGAAAAAACAACCTCCAGAACCTAATGGAGAACCAAAGCAGCGCCGGGAGTCGGCCAAAGCAGCCTCCACAGACAATATTTTGCAACCACAAGCTGCTATTGATGAACAAGATAAGCAAGAAGAGGGTATTCGACCGCAGCGATTTGCTGATTACATTGGTCAAAAAGACTTGAAGGATGTGCTAGATATTGCTATCAAAGCAGCCAAGTCTCGGAATGAGGTGCTGGATCACTTGCTGCTATATGGGCCACCGGGATTAGGCAAGACAACGATGGCAATGATTTTAGCATCAGAAATGGGCGTAAGTTGTAAAATTACCAGTGCGCCTGCGCTAGAACGTCCACGCGATATTGTCGGGTTACTGGTAAACCTCAAACCAGGGGATATTCTATTTGTGGATGAAATTCATCGTCTCTCACGGATGACGGAGGAAATACTTTATCCGGCAATGGAGGATTATCGCTTAGATATCACTATTGGTAAGGGTTCAAGCGCTCGGATTAGGAGTGTGCCACTGTCAAAGTTTACTCTAGTGGGGGCAACAACGCGTGTGGGTGCGCTGACTTCACCACTGCGCGATCGCTTCGGCTTAATTCAAAAACTGCGATTTTACGAAGTTGAGGAATTGACCAAAATTGTACTGCGAACCGCTCAATTACTCAAAACCCCCGTTACAGAAGATGGTGCCACAGAAATTGCGCGGCGATCGCGGGGAACGCCACGTATTGCCAATAGATTACTTAAGCGAGTACGTGATTTTGCGGAAGTAAAGTTGTCTGGTGAGGTTAATGAAATAGTCGCATCAGAAGCATTGCAACTATTCCAAGTAGATCCTTGCGGTTTAGATTGGACAGACCGCAAGATGCTAAGTGTAATAATTGAACACTTTAACGGCGGGCCAGTAGGATTAGAGACAATTGCCGCTGCTACAGGTGAAGATACCCAAACAATTGAAGAAGTATACGAACCTTACCTAATGCAGATTGGCTATTTAAGCCGGACTCCTCGTGGGAGAATAGCGACAAAGGCAGCATATAAGCATTTGGACTTTACCCCGCCCAATGAACAGTTGTCATTGTTGTAGTGAAGGGATGATCATCTCACGCAAAGGCGCAGCGAAAAATCTGAGCGCCTCTGCGTGAAAATTTTTCTTATGATAAGTTGTGGATTTTAAACCACAGATAGACACAGGTAAACCTAGATGATTAAGTTAATTGCTATTTTTCTCAGTCTGTTGCTTGTGTTTGGCTGGGGTAAACCAGTTATGGCACAACCCCAACCGTCCATTACTCAAGAGCAATTAAAACAAGGCGATGAGTTGGCAAATCAGGCGTTTGCTGCGACGAATCAAGGTGATTTTGCCACGGCTGAAATGTACTGGACACAGATTATTGAGCAATTTCCTACTAATGCTGGCGCTTGGAGTAACCGGGGGAATTCGCGGGTGAGTCAGAACAAGTTGCAAGCAGCACTGGCAGATTACAACAAAGCTATAGAACTTGCTCCGAATGTCACTGATCCTTATTTAAATCGAGGTGCGGCGTTGGAGGGGTTGGGAAAATGGGAAGATGCGATCGCCGATTATAATCATGTTTTAGAACTTGATCCTAACGATGCGATGGCGTACAACAATCGGGGAAATGCCAAGACAGGTTTGGGAAAATGGGAAGATGCGATCGCTGATTACAAAAAATCTAATGATATAGCCCCAAATTTTGCCTTTGCTCGTGCTAACTACGCCCTCGCCCTTTATGAAACTGGTCAAATAGACCAAGCAATCCGCCAGATGCGGAACATCGTCCGCAAATATCCGAAGTTTGCTGATATGCGTGCCGCTCTCAGCGCTGCTTATTGGGTCAAAGGAGAACAAGGTGAAGCCGAAAGTAACTGGGTAGCAGCTTATGGACTAGATCCCCGCTATAAAGACATCAACTGGGTGACAAATATCCGCCGTTGGCCTCCCAGCATGGTAGCAGCTTTAGATAAATTCTTGAAACTCCAATAGGCACTTTCCACTCACTTGTGTGCCTTTATGCACCTGTTTTCTGGTATACATACATCATTGTAATTAGCCAGAAACAGCAAATATGACTCATTTTGGACTGATTTGTCCAGCAACAACTGGACACCTAAACCCCATGACCACACTAGGGTACGAACTTAAAAAACGTGGTCACCACGTCACCCTATTCGGTATACTCGACGCTCAATCTAAGACACTAGCAGCTGGATTGGAATTTTGGCCAATTGGCGAGTCTGAGTTTCCCCGTGGAGCGATGGCGCAATTGTTTGCCCAACTAGGAAAACTTAGTGGATTAGCTGCATTGCGATATACGATCGCTTGGATACAGAAGATGGCGGCTATATTTCTTAGCGAAGCTCCACAAGCCCTTAAAGAAGCTGGCGTAGAGGCACTGTTAGTAGACCAGGTTTCACCTGAAGGAGGAACAATTGCAGAATTCTTGGGCATCCCCTTTATCAGCGTGTGCAACGCCATGATGATTAATCGGGATGTCAGCGTTCCACCTTTTAACACCTCTTGGAGCTATAGTCCTACCTGGTGGGCACTGTTACGCAACCGAGCAGGTTATGAGTTGTTAAACCGTGTTGGGCGACCAATCAGGGAGGTCATAGATGAGTATCGCCGAAAATGGAAGCTACCCCCTCACTTTAGTCCCAACGACTCTTACTCTCAACTAGCTCAGATCAGCCAACAACCTGCTGAGTTGGAATTTCCAAGGAAGAATTTACCCAAAAGTTTCCATTTCACAGGGGCATACCATAACACAGTCACTAGGGAACCCGTATCTTTTCCGTTTGAAAAATTGACTGGGCAACCGTTAATTTACGCTTCGATGGGAACTATACAAAATCGCCTATTGAAGATTTTCAACTATATTGCCGAAGCTTGTAAAGAGTTAGATGCCCAACTGGTGATTTCATTAGGTGGTTCTGCAAATCCAGAATATCTGCAAGGGTTGCCCGGAAATCCTCTAGTTGTATGTTATGCTCCCCAACTCGAACTGCTTCAAAAAACTACCCTCACCATTACCCATGCAGGCATGAATACCACTTTGGAATCTTTAAGCAATGGGGTGCCGATGGTTGCTATTCCAATTGCTAACGATCAGCCTGGAGTGGCGGCGCGTGTCGCTTGGGTAGGAGCAGGTGAAGCAGTACCCTTGAAACGCGTGAACGTTCCCAGGCTGCAAACCGCTATACAAAAAGTGTTGACAGAAGATTCTTATAAAAAGAATGCTTTGAAACTACAAGAAGCAATTAAGCAAGCAGGTGGAGTTAGTCGAGCCATTGATATTGTGGAACAGGCTGTATCTACAGCGAAGCCTGTGCTTTCTTAAGAAATGTCTACAACAACTTTGTAAGGGCAATAAAGTCGGGTTTTTAGACCTTTTCAGCCTTTTCTAAAGGTCAAGTCTGATACACTTCATACTGAACTAAAGCTAGTCTGAAGTCTTTGCTGATTTTAAGAACGCTTACCAGTCGTAAAAAATTCATTCTGACTTCTGAATTCTTTTTTGATCAATAAAAAACTAAAGAATTTCTTAAACTTTCTGATTTATTATTTTGACTTCTACCAAAGGGCTAGGATAATAATCTTCCAGATGGAATATTGACTCTTCAATTCCCCAAATAATTGGCTAGTATACGATTCGCCAAGTATCAAATTAGCAACCTAAATTCAGGATGATTTTTTATTAGAGGTTTGATAAATTACTATAATAAATCCGCCAGTGTTTACTTAGTCGTAATTTTAGAACTGTGCAAATTCATCCTCACTCACAATTGGAACATAGCCCAAATCGCCATAGAGAAGAGGGTCTACAAAAATTACTTGACGGTCTTGTCAAGACAATGCAGCGGGATGAGTTAGTCCGCCAAACTACGAATCAACTGAAAGAATCGCTCCAGGTTGATCGCGTAATTTTGTATTACTTTTACGGACAGTGGCAGGGCCAGGTAACATTTGAATCATTGAGTTCTCAGGAATTCTCAATACTTGGTTCCACTGGCCCAGATGATTGTTTTAACAACGAGTATGCCGCTCTGTATTTGGCAGGACGAGTAAGAGCGATCGCTGATATTGAATTAGAGCCAATCCAAGCTTGTCACCGAGATTTTCTCAGCAATATGCAGGTTCGTGCCAACCTCGTAGTACCCATTTTGATCCCCAGAGGATTATGGGGATTGCTAGCAGCACATCACTGTCAAGGGCCACGTTATTGGTCGCCATTAGATATAGAAATGATGCAAACAGGGGCAAAAACTCTAGCAACAGATCCAAATATCCTAGAGAGTTAACTTACTTAAATCGCATACAGTTAAGTAGCTAGGATACCTGCTAGCAGTATTCAAGAGGAGGAAAAATTGTGAAATTTGGTTACACAATCATCTGGGTAGACGATGTAGTTAAGACCGTTGAGTTTTACGAAAAAGCATTTGGTTTCCTTCGTCGCACTCTCCAGGATATGGGTCAGTTTATCTGGGCTGAAATCGAAACCGGAGACACTGTACTAGCTTTTTCCTCCACTAGTGAAGCACAAATGTTATTTCCTGGCGGTTTCCATCCCAATGATCCCACGCAACCACCAGCATTAATTCAGATATCATTCATCACGCCTGATGTTGCCACTGCCTATATTAGAGCCATAGGAGCAGGAGCAAAAGGATTAGATGCGCCGAAAAAACAACCTTGGGGACAGACAGTTGCTCGTGTCCGCGATCTTAATGGCGTGCTGGTGTCGCTAGTGAGTGGCTAGTATCACTGCGTTGGAATTCGTAATGACAGCTCCTACGGACGCTTGTTCCTCTCTACGAGATGCTGCTTTGTAGCTTGCTTCCCCGTAGGGGTACGCTATCGCTAACGTAATTCCCATACCGCAAATGTTTCATTGATTAGGGCATCAAACAGGCAAAGTATAATTAACGTAGCCTCTAGCCATGTTGCATAGTTCTATGACCCATCTTCTGACACTGGAACTGAACGATGAAATTTTCACCGCGATTCAGCGACAGGCTGAGGCGATTGGCGTTCCTCCTGAACGGCTAGCTGCAACGTTGCTAGAACAGCAGCTTGGACAAGTTTTTAAATTGTTGCTGTCTGAAGCAGAAAAGGAGACAGCACGAGCCAGATTTGAAAGCCATTTTGGGGCGCTTAATCTCGAACATACTATTGATCTAAATAATGAGAGTATTGATGCAGATTTGGTGAGAGAGTATGCCAGTAACCACGAGGAGGGTTAGTGATAATCGATACTTCTGGGTTACTTTGTCTGCACTATCAGACTGAGCCTTTGCATACTGAAGCTTGTACTGCCTATAAGAGAGCAACAATCCGATTAACCCACAGCTATGTCATTGCTGAGTACGTAGCGTTAGCCACTGCAAGGCGTTTTCCGCGTTCATCCGTCCTTGCTTTTGTGGTTGATTTGCTGGATAACCCAGACATAGAAACAGTTTGGGTGGATGAGCCATTGCACCGAACAGCAGTCGATCTCCTAATGAAGCGGGAGGATAAAACCTACTCTCTATGTGATGCGTTGAGCTTTGTGCTAATGCGCCAGCGCGGGATTACAGAGGCATTGTCTACTGATCGGCATTTCGAGCAAGAAGGGTTTATCCGCTTACTGCGACCAGCAGTCTAACATGACAATGAAAAGTACCTAAAACCTCAAATTTTATGGATTCCAATCTAGCGCTATGTGCAGCGATCGCTCACCAAATTACCACTAGTCCCCAACAGCGAATTACTTTTGCTGAATTCATGGACATGGCGCTATATCACCCTCAACACGGCTACTATTGCAGCGATGCAGTCAAAATTGGCTTTCAAGGTGGTGATTTTTTTACCTCTCCTAACCTTGGCGCTGACTTTGGCGAGTTGCTAGCAGAACAATTTTTCCAGATGTGGAAGATTTTAGAGCAACCTGTGCCGTTTTCTCTGGTAGAAATGGGAGCAGGTCAAGGAGTGTTGGCATTGCATATCCTCAAGCACTATCAGCTACACTACCCAGATTTTCTTACCGCTCTGGAGTACGTCATTGTCGAAAAATCCCCAGCTTTAAGGCAAGAACAGCAGCAACGCTTGCAAGAGTTTCCGGTGCGTTGGTGCAATCTAGAAGATATATCACCTAACTCGATTACTGGCTGCTTTTTTTCTAATGAGTTAGTTGATGCTTTACCAGTGCATCAATTCAGCTTAGAGACTGGGGAACTGCGAGAGATTTATGTAACAACGCAAGCAGATAAGGGAGATGAGGAAGTATTTTCTTCCCCTACCATGCCATCATTTGTGGAAGTCATAGGAGAACCTTCTACGCCCCAACTGGCTGAATATTTAGATTTTGTGGGAATTAACTATGCTCAAAGTATTTATCCAGATGGCTACCGTAGCGAAATTAATTTAGCTGCTCTGGATTGGTTGAGTATAGTAGCCGACCGCTTGCAACGTGGCTATGTGTTAACAATTGATTATGGCTATCCTGCCAGTCGTTACTACAATCCTAGGCGATCGCAAGGAACATTACAGTGTTACTATCACCATCGTTTCCATGACAATTCCTACATTCATATTGGGCGACAAGACATTACATCCCACGTTGATTTTACAGCTTTGGAAAGCTGGGGTGAACGGTGCGGTTTAGATAAAGTTGGTTTTACCCAGCAGGCTTTATTTTTGATGGCGTTGGGTTTAGGCGATCGCATTGCTGCCATCTCCTACCAAAACCAACCTCTCTCAAAGTTATTACGGCGGCGGGACGCACTACATCAGCTTCTAGATTCCACAGGATTGGGCGGCTTTGGAGTCCTAGTTCAGAGCAAAGGTCTAGTAGAGACAGAAACTTCTCAACCACTCAAAGGATTAACTTTCCCAGAGCCAGCGTAAATATGAAAAGTTAAAACTCTATTTAAGAATGCTGTATCAGTCTTATTTAGACTAGGATAACAGTGATTACTGTGAAGTCAAACATAGACAAAAGTATTAATTATGTCTACTCATGAATTGTTTTTGTTAGTAACACTACTTACCCCAGGCATCTTACTTTCAGTTTTAATTATGCTTACTTTTGCTGCTGGTGGTTGAAGTAGTCAGTCATTAGTTATCACTGTTTACTGATAACTGATGACTGAATTAATAGAAACTCAATATTTACGACAGGCTACGCTGACGCTGTATCAAAGGAACGTAAAAAATGAAGGTGGCATTTCTGGGAACTGGACTGATGGGACTACCAATGGCTCAAAGATTGTTAGCCGCAGATATACAGCTAGTTGCCTACAACCGCACCCCAGAAAAATTAGCACCACTGCAAGCAGCCGGCGCGGAAGTGGTGACACATCCTCGCCATGCCATTCGTGCAGCTGAGTGCATTATTCTCATGCTCACTAATGCCTCAGCAATTTATCATGTCTTGCTTTCCGATACTGCTTGGCACACTCTGGAAGGGCGCACTATTATCCAAATGGGAACAATTACACCCACAGAAAGCCAAGAAATCAGAGATGCAGTGGTTGCAGGTGGTGGTGAATATTTAGAAGCGCCTGTACTAGGGAGCATCCCAGAAGCACAAGCTGGCAAACTGATGGTGATGGTAGGTGCTGAGCCAGAACAATATCAAAGTCACTTGAAATTACTGCAACATTTCGGAGCAGAACCTTTACTTATAGGGCCAGTGGGAACTGCTGCGGCGCTCAAATTAGCACTAAATCAACTAATAGCTTCCTTAACAACTAGCTTTGCTCTCAGTCTCGCTTTCGTTCAGCGTCAGGGTGTCGATGTAGATGTGTTTATGCAGATATTGCGTGAGAGTTCACTTTATGCGCCTACATTTGACAAAAAGCTGCAACGGATGTTGACTGGTAATTATGCTAATCCCAATTTTCCGACAAAACATTTGCTAAAAGATACAGATTTGTTTATCTCGGAAGCAAAATCACGTGGATTGGATCTCAGCAGTATTAAAGGTGTGCGACAAATCTTGCAAACAGCAGTGAAGATGTCATTTGCTGATGCTGATTACTCATCACTATTTTCTATTGTTAAGGAATGGGGAGAATCGAGTGAGGAGTAAGCAATTCAAAAGCGATCGCCATCTATAATTGTTACAACTTTCGCATTGCTGTTGCAGGTAGTCCAAGAATTTGGCTGACTTGAGCGATCGCTATCCCAGATTGGAGTAAATTCTCTGCTACGTATAACAATTGCTTTAAGGCTTGTTTTGCTTTATTTTTTGGTATCTTTAAGTAAAGTATAAAAATTGATTAACTTTAACGCAGATTGTGGAAAAATCTGTGGAAAACTTTAGGGTTTTCGGGGAAAACTTAATTAAGTATAATTACCCTGTGGAAAACATCAGGGGTTTTTCCACAAGTTTTCCACAGATAGTTATTTACTTAACCATCTGTTAAACAGACTTGTGGCAGGTTTTCCACAAATTCCACAGTTACTACTATGTAAATAGAAAATATCATTTTAGTAGTAGTTCGGCAGTCAGTAAAGATACCGCTGGTAAACTGGACTGTCACCACTCGCGTATAAACAACAAGGGTGCTAGTATATCCTTCACCAGCTGAATCTGACTATGAAATTAGTTTGCGCCCAAAGCGATCTCAGTACAAATCTCTCACTCGTTAGCCGTGCTGTACCGTCACGACCAACTCATCCGGTACTTGCCAATGTGCTGCTCCAAGCGGATGCTCAAACTAACCAGGTAAGCTTAACAGCCTTTGATCTCAGCTTGGGTATCCGCACCAGCTTTAACGCTGAGGTATGGCAAGGTGGAGCGATCGCCCTTCCTGCTAAATTGCTTGTAGACATCACCTCTCGTCTTCCAGAAGGAGAAATCACTCTAGACGATGAATCAGCCCTCACAGGTGCAACAGGTGGTGAAGGTTTAATTGTCACACTCACGCCGAAAAGTGGACATTATCAGGTGCGGGCAATGGGGCCTGAAGAATTTCCCGAATTGCCTGTAATCGAAAATGCTGAAGCACTACATATCCCCGCGGCTGCATTAATTGAGGGATTACGGGGTTCATTATTTGCTACGAGTGCAGATGAAACCAAACAAGTACTCACTGGAGTCCATTTAACAGTTAAACAAGATACTCTGGAATTCGCTGCTACTGATGGACATCGCTTAGCAGTAGTAGAAACGACTAACGAGCGTCCTCTGGACGAAAGTAGTCAACTAGAAGTCACAGTACCAGCTAGAGCATTACGTGAACTACAACGAATGTTAGCTCACATCTCCTCATCAGATGAACCTATAGCTTTACATTTCGATCAAGGTCAAGTTGTGTTTTCCTGGCAAAATCAACGCTTGACTAGTCGTACATTAGAAGGGCAATATCCTGCTTATCGACAACTGATTCCACGTCAATTTGAGCGAGAAGTGACAATTGAGCGGCGACAATTCATCAGCACTTTAGAGCGAATTGCGGTGCTAGCCGATCAGAAAAATAATATTGTGAAACTCAGCATTGACGGCGATGCTCAGGAAATCACTTTGTCTTGTGAGGCTCAAGATGTGGGTAGTGGTAGAGAGTCAATGCCAGCACAGATTTCTGGGCAGAATATAGAAATTGCTTTTAACATCAAGTATCTGATGGAAGGCTTGAAAGAGTTACCATCTTCTGAAATTCAAATGCATCTGAATCAAAGTCTGACTCCAGTGATTTTTACCCCACTGGGGGGGTTGAAAATGACCTATTTAGCCATGCCTGTACAGATTCGTACTTAAAAATAGCGCGTCTACAAAGTAAACAGCAATAAACACTTAACTTTGTAGACATATAAATTGGATATTGACTTACTGACTCTTATGTGTATACGAGTTATATAAGGCGATCGCTTCCTCAAACACGGAAATCTAGACTTTAGAAATTGAAAAGCAGACGCAGTATGTAAATGTTCAATTTAGGGCTTAGAAGTGATTTGTCTTATTGGAATTTCAATCCAAAATTCTGTGCCTAACCCTGGTTGTGAATCACATTTAAATACACCACCATGTTTCTCTACGATAATCTGGTAACTAATTGACAACCCCAAGCCAGTACCTTTTCCCACTGGCTTAGTAGTGAAAAATGGATCACAGATTCTTGTCCTAACAGTTTCAGGTATTCCTAAACCATTATCTGCAATGCGAATTATCACGCTCTTAACATTGCCTTCCATTTTTCCGATCGCAGTACGGATGATAATTTGACTACTGTGAGGTTCTGATTTAGATTCTTTGCCATCTTCTAAGGCATCGATCGCATTGCTCAAAACATTCATAAATACCTGATTAAGTGGCCCCGCATAGCACTCTACCAAGGGTAAGTCACCGTACTCTTTGACTAACTCAATAGCTGGACTTTCGGGTTTTGCTCTCAAGCGATGCTGCAAAATCAGCAAGGTGCTATCAATACCTTCGTGAATATCAACTGGCTTCATTTCAGCCTGATCAAGGCGCGAGAAATTCCGTAAACCCAAGACAATTTGACGGATGCGCTCAACCCCAATTTTCATAGAAGATAAGGTTTTGGGTAAATCCTCCGTAGCAAATTCTAAGTCAATCTCGAATGCGCGATCGCGAATTTCGGGGCTGGGGTTAGGACAGTGCTGCTGATAGAGTTCGAGTATACCAAGTAAATCTTCCGCGTATTCACTGACGTGGTTGATGTTGCCATAAATGAAGTTCACCGGGTTGTTAATTTCGTGAGCAACACCAGCTACCAGTTGACCCAGTGAAGACATTTTCTCACTTTGGATGAGTTGGGTTTGAGTTTGTTGTAAATCATGCAGAGCTAGACCCAGCTTTTCTGACTGCTCCTTAGTCTGGTTCAGCAATTGGGTTTGTTGGAGTGCGACCCCCAGCTGATTGGCAATCTGAGCGATAAACTGAACTTCCGAGGCTTCCCAGTGACGGGGTGCAGAGTTTTGGTATGCTGCTAATAAGCCCCATAGCTGTTGTCCAATAAAAATTGGCGCGATCGCATAGGCCTTTGTCTGTAATTGCTCCAAAGCCTTAATATGACACTCAGAGTGACCAGCCTCATAGATATCATCAACTGCAAAGGTTTGATTGTGGCGATATCGTCCACCTTGAGTTTCTTGTAAATAGCTATCTTTCCAATCGGTCTTGATATCAGAACTTACTAACTTGACCCAGCCATTAACTACAAACTCAGCGATATATTCACCACTCCAATCAGGGCCGAAGCGATAGACTGCAACTCGATCCGCTTGCAGTGATTTACAGACTTCTTGGGTGGTTGTCTGAAAAATTGCATCTAGATCAAGTGATTCCCGTATTTTAGCAACTACTTCAAACAAGACTCGCTGTTGTTCTGCTGCCTCATGTAAATCAGCTGCTTGCTGTCGTGTCTGACCGAGTAAGTCAGCTTGCTCTAGTGCTACACTTAACTGGGCTGCAACCTGGGTAGCAAATTGGATTTCTGAAGTTTGCCATTCGCGGGGCTGGTTACATTGGTGAATACACAACAAACCCCAAAGCTCATTACTTTTAGCTAGTGGTAAAACTAAATTAGCTTGAACCTGAAGTTGCTCCAGCATTTGGACGTAGCAAGCGTTCAGTCCAGAGTTATAGATATCAGCGATCGCGTTAACGCGTCCCTGATGATAAAGAACATGATACTTCTTTTTAAAACAGTTATCTTGAATTTTTAAAGTCAAAGCAGAAGTAAACTCTGGCAAAACATTTTCTGAAACAATTTCACCCTCATCAAATTCAGAATTAGGGTCAAAGCGATATACTACCACTCGGTCAGCATTCAAAGAACGACGCACTTCACATACTGTTGCTGCAAAAACTGTCTCCAAGTCAAGAGATTCTCGAATCTTCGCAACAACTTCAAACAATACCTGTTGCTGTTCTGCTGCTTGTCGCAAACCTAACGCTTGCTGTTGCGTTTGCGTGAGTAACTCTGCTTGCTGAAGTGCTACACCGATTTGGGCAGCAATCTGACTGAGAAAGTTAATTTCAACAGCTTTCCATTGGCGGGGCCCAGAGTGTTGATAAGTTGCTAGCAAACCCCAAAGTTTTTGCCCAACAAAAATCGGGGCAAGTACAAAAGCGTGAATTTGAAACTGCTCTAGATTGTCGACGTGACAAGGATCAAACCCCATCTTGTAGATGTCATCTACCGCAAATGTTTCATTGTTACGGTAACGCCCTCCCAGGGTGTCTTGTAAGTAGGTGTCATTCCAAACTGTATTAATACCAAGTTTGTACTCATTTGACCAGTATGGGCTAGCAGCCTCAAAATCACCGACAAATTCTCCACCCCAATTAGAAGTGAAGCGATATACAGAAACACGATCAGCTTTGATTAATTGACAAACCTCTTTAGTAGTTGTTTGAAAAATGGTATTAGTGTCAAGAGACTCACGAATCTTGGCAATAACTCCAAATACAGCTTGTTGTTGTTCAGCTGTCCGTTGCAGTTCAAATGTGCGCCTTTTAACTTGTTTTTCTAAATTCTCATTGAAGGCTTGTACCTGTTGGTATAGTTCATACTGCTGAATTGCTGAAGCAAAATGTTTGCCGAGTTCTCCAGCTAGTTCAATTTCTTCATCTGTCCATTTGCGTGCTTGAGCTTTCTTAGATTCCCGCCAAACTTCAAACGATAGACGGGGATATAGTTGCCTTTGATCAAGGTCTAATTGACCTGCCCACAAGGTTTCTGTATCTATTTCGTTGCGAAAAATACTTAAATAGCCCAGCAATTGCTGACGATACTGGAGTGGAATCATCAACATGCTGCGAATTTTAGTTGGTTGAAAACTAGTTTGTAAACTTCGCAAGCTAGGAGTTTGATATATGTCTGAAATTGCCCAGACATCATATTCACCAGACTTGTAATGTTCCTGCCAAACGCTATACTGCTCTATCAATGGATAGATATTTTGTTCTGGTATCACAGGTTGCTGTCCAGAAGTATAAAGCCTGACACAATTATTTCCTGGGATCAAACATTCTACTAAACTCTGAACGCTGCCATTTTGAAAATCCAAAGCTTCATTTCTAATGCAAAGCCTGCCACCAATACCATCAAAAGCAGCTATAGCTGCTTCTAAAGCTGGTTGTAATATAATTGTGGGTAATGAATGCAGTAAGGTGGCAATGCGGTTAATGATAGCTTCCCGTTCAGCTTTCTGGCGGGCTTGAGTCAGGAGGGTACTTTGAGCGATCGCGACTGACAGTTGATCGACTACCATTTGTACCGCTTCTAGTTCATATTCTGAAATAAATCGAGTTTCAGAGTTATGAGATACCAGCAGTCCCCAGAGTTCATTTTGATAAAGAATAGGCGCTACTATAGTGGACTTTACCCCCATAGCTGTCAAATATTCAATATGACAGGAATCTACAGGGCGGTAATGTATGTCCTCTAATATAGTTTCTCCATTTTCCAAGTCACGCAGGTGGCTTTGACCAATCTCCCCAGTATCCACATTCACAACAGAACGTACCCGTGACTTGATAAACAGTTCACGAGCGGATAGTGGAATGTCATCAGCTGGAAAATTTAGCCCTAGCAGCGACGGTAATCGATTATTGTAAATTGACTCAGCAATGACCTGACCACTACCATCTGCATGAAACTTGTAAATCATCACTCGGTCAGTTCCAAGAAGCGATCGCACCTCCGCCGTTGTCACCGTAATAATGTCTTCTAACTCTAAGGTTCGTCGGATACGGTTTGTAATACGGTTTAGTAAACTTTCTTCATAACGACTTACTTGTAAGTCTTTTTCATCGTTTAAGGTCATTGTTTATAGTAAAATAAATTAACAATTTGCCAATAGACATAATTAAATCTAAAGACATTTTTAAATTTAATTAATCAACTTGTCTTCAGTAAAACTACTGGCAATACACCATCACATAATTTATTTACTCAAAATTCATAAAAACAGTAATTTTCTTAGTGAATTACGTAGGTCTATAGCAGATAAAATTAACTATTTACACCAAATTTCTGCGTTGATGTTGATTTTATTTAGACTAATCAATTTACTGCATTTTTACGCCAAGTATTACTGAATAATTACTAAATAAATAAGATGCTTAATTTCAACTAAGTTTTAAAATTTTGATAATATCTACTTAAGGTCATCAATTTTAAAAAGACACAATACAAATAATTGAAAGTAAAGAGTACAGACACAATATTCATTGCATCTGTACAAGTTAAAATAAGAACTTTTTGCTTTTTAGTGTTGGCTTTTTGTCTAGACGCTACCGCGTAAGCAGAATTAAACTCTTACATTGTCAGTAAAGCGAATTTTCAGATAGTCTTCTTCCATCTTTGCTCCTGATGGTTGGAGTGCTGCTAAGGCTTGCGGTAATACTAAGTTACGCCGATGGTTGCCAATAGTAATGTTTAATTCATCTCCAGTTTTATTCAGTTGAATTTGGTCTTTGGGAATACCAGGTAAGTAGAGTTCCAAACTGTATTGGTTTTGCTCTTGCACGACTCTAATAGTCGTTTCTTTGTAATAAACCTGAGTTGGATCTTCATCCTTATACAGAGTTTCCTTTAACCGTTCTAATGCTGGCAATCCACACAATTCCTCAGAGAATAGCGGAACTTCCTTTACAGGCAAAGGGTGAAAATTATCATGGATTTCCTGACGGTATTGCTGTTGATTCTCTTTCCAACGTTGGAAAAATGGGTCTTGTACTTCGCTAGGAATGATACGATTAGCTACTACTAAATCTGTAGCAACGTTGTACAAACTTAAATAGGCATGAGCGCGGAGAGACTCTTTAATCACCATCTTTTCTGGATTCGTGACGAGACGCACTGAGGTTTGAGTATTGTCTGTTAATACTTTTTCTAGAGCTTCAATTTGTTCATAAAACTCGTAAGGTGCATCCATCACCTCTTTGTCTGGGAGGGAAAAACCAGCGATTGGTCTAAAAAAAGGTTCAACTAGAGGTCTAAGCGCTACTGAAATGTTTTGAAATGGTTTGTAAAAACGGCGCATATACCAGCCACCAATTTCTGGTAAACTTAGTAGTCGTAATGCTGTACCAGTAGGGGCTGAGTCAATAATTAAGACATCAAACTCGCCTTCATCGTAATGACGTTTCATTCTTACCAAGCCAAAAATCTCATCCATGCCTGGTAAAATTGCCAATTCTTCTGCCTGTACCCCTTCTAAACCTCTTGCTTGTAAAACTTGGGTGATATAGCGCTTCACAGAACCCCAGTTTCCTTCTAGTTCTAGCAACGCATCCAATTCCGCACCCCACAAATTTGGGCGAATCTCTCGCGGCGCATGGCCCATTTCCAGGTCAAAACTGTCTGCCAAAGAGTGAGCGGGGTCTGTACTCAGAACTAGTGTGCGATAACCTAGTTCCGCGCAACGGAGTCCAGTCGCAGCAGCAACGGAGGTTTTACCCACGCCGCCTTTGCCAGTCATCAAAATTACACGCATGGATGATTCTGTCCTGACTGAGAATTTTTTACATTTATTTACATTATCAACTGTTTAAGAAAAATAAATGCTGCTTTCGTACGTCTAGGCGTAAATAGTTCCAATAATTAAACCTTGTTGTCATACTGACCGCTATTAATCGCGTAGTGAATTAGGGTGATACGGTAGGAGGCGGTAATGTCAAAACGAAAAATTCTCCAACCGGATGGGAACTACTTATGCTGTTCTAGCGTTACTCGCAATTAATTATTTGAGTTCTTTATCAGTTATTGCGATCGCACGTTGAGATTAAGATTATTATTCATCATAATTTGTGGGTTAAATTGAGCGATCGCAAAACCCAGTATTTATAAGTTGACTTCAACAGTATTTCAATTATCGACTGTTTAAGGAAAAGAAATGCTGTTTTACTACGTCTAAGCGCGAACAATTCCAATAATCAACATGAGAAACAATCAAACTAGCAGAATTAAGACGTAATTCACTCCAGCCAGGGATAGAAATTCGTGGTTTCCAAGGCAGGGGAGTATTCCAGCTAAGTGTCCAGTCAGTTTTTATTATGTCTCCATATTTTTTTATATCGTGTAAGTCCATTTTGGGATTTAAAAAAAACGTCTCAATGAATTTAATCATCCATTTGTAACGTTTAACACCATGAAATTTATTCAGCGGGTCTTGGAAATAAACATCTTGAGCGTAAATACTGTAAGTTTGATTAACTGGAAATCTTTGATAGTCTTCTTTGAGGATTTCAATGATATCCATAATGAATAGACTTATTTTTAAATTGATGTAAATTATGTAAACAGGGTATGATATAAATTACTATTATGAATTAAAATCAACCCTCATTCCATAAGCGTTCTAACTGACGCCGCCAAGCACCTAATACTTCTGCTTGCGCCTCTGGGGTTTCCTCTATTTCACCCAGTAAACCTTCTGCGTAAAAGCGTTCCAGGTTTTGCATAGTAGCTTGAAGAGATTGTCCTTGCTGTTTTGCTGCTTGGATAATTTGCCGGATGCGGCTTTCTACAAGTCGATTAAAGACATCATTTAATCCAGCCTGATGCAAAGACACAAGTCTGTTAATTGCATTGAAAAGATCTGCACTTACCAAAGTCTCACTGTTGTGATGAAATACTCCCCAAATTACCCCTTCATACAAAGCATAGCGTACTTCCTGAGTGGCATCAAAGTTAGCTTCTAGTAACTGTCCTAAAAAAGGTTGAGCTTCTTGTGCAGGCACAATAGGTAGTAAAACTCGCAGCCAAGTATTATCTTCGGAAAGCAGTACCAAAAGCCGAAAATTAGGAGTGTCTACTTGCCATGATCCTGGTGCGATCGCGGCAACCGCTTCTGTACTAAATAATTCTGTTAAGGTAGCCGCAATTTCTTCATTTATCATAGTTTTCCGTGGCTTCAGCCTCTAGCGTACTGCTCTGAGGTTCATTAGGTACATCAGTTTATCTATTAGATACCTAAAATAGGATTGCACTTAACCCTTCAATTATTGTGTTTTTTTATAAATCAAAAAAACTGAGCCAATTGGCCCATAGTTTTCTACATATATTTTCTGATTGTAATACAATCCTGGAGACATACCTCCATCAAATAATATCCCTTCTTGAATCTTACCTAAACAGTTATTGCGGGCAATTCCTTCCAAAACATCATCAAACATATTTGGTAGCAACTCTTGATTAACTTGAGATATCTCAATAGCTGAATTAGCTTTTGCGTCATTTACCAACAGAATCACATACCCTTTATTAGTGATAGCTGCCATAGAACGATTAGTCGCATTTTTACAAGCAAATTCTCCCAAGTCTTGACAAATATCTTTAAACTTACCCTGACGGTAGAATCTGCCATTACCTCCCACTAAATTGTAATTAAGAATATTATTTTTTCTTCTGCCAGCCTGGATGGTAGCCTGTCGCTGCTTGGGTATACCTCCTGATATACCAAAGGAAGAACGCTTATTTTTAAAAGCTCCCGAATACTCAATTCCGCGAGAAATATTTAAGCCTTGTGGCTGATCATCAGTATCTATATAATCAGCATTAATCGCGGCGATGGGTAGCTGTCTGTTTAATTTAGCATTTCCATCAGCGATCAGTTCACGAAATTGTTTTGGTATATATTCTTGACGCAGTTTTCCCCTGGCATTCTTAGCATATATCTGATGAGATAGACCAACATTAACTTTGAAATCTAATTTCTCTGATTTAGGATTAAAAATAATTACATGGTTGATGCCTCTTTCATATTTTTCACCCCGATTATTAGTTTTGAAAAATTCAATACTGAATTTGTTATCTTTACCAAGACAAGTTTTAGATGCTTTGGGTATTGAATTTGCTGAAATCTCTGTACAACCTGAGAATAAGCTTGCTGCAATGATCGAGATAAGTAACAAAATTAAGTTTTTTGTAGACATGTAATGTAAAAACCCGCTATAGGATTACTATAGCGGGGAAAATTTCATATTTCAGCTTGAGGTTCATCTAATAACCAATTAAGGCAGCCATTCTAGAACAGCTTCTTCTTTGGTGTTGGTATTCCGAGATGGTGTCTCACGATTAAACTTCATGTGAATTGATCGGGTTTGTTCACCATCAGCAGCCACAGCCAAAATCGGATAGTCAATTAAACCATCTTGGAAGGACATCTGGAAACGGAATGTACCATCTGGATTCAGCTTAATCGGACGGCCACCAATTGTTACGGTAGCATCAGGTTCAGTTGCACCATAGACAATCAATTCAGCATCAGCAATTAGCCAAAACTGGCGCGGACGTACTGGCACAGCGGAAGCCGAGAAGCCAACACCCGACATTCCTACGCCAGACATGGTTAAACCAGACACGGTAGGAACTGCCCACATACCCACACCAGATGGGAAAACGTAGGAACTGATAGCTTGTTCGGGACGCGCGGAACCTGGTACTTGCTGCATGGAACCGAAGATAGAACCAGCAACTCGTTGTGCTTCGGCGGACTCAGCCAAGCCAAAGATTTGGTCGTAGATAGGATTGCCGTTAGAATTCACATTGCCATTGGCATTTGTTGCCGCTATCTTCTTGGCAGGGGGAACTAGTTCGTACTGAGTCTGTCCACGCAAATCTTCTTCAAAGTTCACGGTGATAAAGACATCCTCAATCCAATCGGAAGGATAGACGGGAGGAATGTGTACTTTTGTTGAACGGGCTAATACTAACCAGCGACCATCGGCAGCACGGTAGCCGACATCGATTACATAATCGCGATCGCTCACTGGAACTGGTAGATACCATTCTCTTGCTAGTTCATCAGCAGGATATTCTTGAATGCTGTGAGGACTTTGGTACTCGATATTGATGTCGGTGACATCATAAATCCGCAGTGCCAGTTGTTGTCCTCCTTGGCGGCGCAGCTCTTCTTTATGTTCATTAGGAACATCCCAGTAAGTGTAAGCCCACTGAGGATCTCGTGGTAAAAGTACAATGCGGCTGTCACCGTAACCTGCTGGCAGATCCGCAATTCCTTCGTCAACATCAGCGAGGGAGCCACCAGTACGATCTTCTTGACCTAATTCAAATTTTGCTGCTTCCACGGTTTCCTGTGCCTCCAGTGAGCGAGATGGGATAAGCGAAGTTTTGCTGCGCTGGACTTCTTGAATTGATGCCAGCAGTTGTGATTTCCGCATTCGGCTATAGCGAGAGATGCTATATTCACTGGCAACTCTACGTAGTTGCCGTAATGTCATTTCTTCTAACGGTGGGCGTTCTTTTGCCATTTGTTTGGCCTCCAGTAGTTTAAGCGGTAAATGATTTCCCCTGGTTAAAGAATGCTGTATAAAATGTCATCCACTCCAGATGAATTTCTTATTCCTGACTCCTGGTTTTGCCCAGTTTTTAAGTTTTTTAGTCTGTTTTTAAATTGAGAGTGACTCACTTTCAATTCCTATTTATGCCATAGTCAGCATTTCTTTGGGATCGGAGGAGTTGTTTCTATAAGTATATATAACCAGTAACCCTCTGTAGGGATCAAGGGGTCTCAAGACGTTTTTTTGTTCGTTTTACGAATTTATCAGTTCTTTCGGGATCAAAATGTTATGGTTCTATGACATTGTAGCCATAGGCGCTGGTTCAGTTCTAGGATAAATGTCAAGATTTCATAACATTTATGGAGTTTCCAGACATGGAGAAGAACACCAATGCCCCATAACGCCAGTTGTGAGACATGGCGATCGCGCAATTAGCTGAACAAGGTTCTTCTATCACTGTATTGATGTTCGTCTGCGGAAAGTCTGAGGGTCGGTTTCTAAACATCAGAACTTTCCAAGACAGGGGTTAGATTTTTGTAAAAGGTTTATTTAAGAAAGTATGCCTTAACTTCTTGTTCTATTTGATCACTAATAATCTCAGTTCCCATACTAGGTTTATCCAGATTAACTCTAATAAAATTTGTCTTGTCTTCCTCTGTAAATTTTTTATTGTTATCAGAATCTTTGAGAATTTTTAAAATAATTGCGTTTTGACTGGGAATAACAACCCAATTGATGACTTTGGTGTTATTTGGAGTAATTTGCTGGAGGTTCTTACCTGACAAATCAGAAAGATAGCCAATAATGGCATCTTCGTTGTTTAGTTTTTTATCTGTGTTTGTATCTTGGTCAAGGATTTTATACAACCAAAATCTGGTGGGTGGTCTGCCTGTTGCTTTTATTTCTAATAAATCGAAGGAAGTTATGATTGCTTTTTTATTTAATAGAAGATGAGTTTCAGCATCTTGTTTATGATAGAATATGATATTAAATAAATTGCTATTTCTTTCAGAGTAACCTGAAGAATTCAAATAATTATCCCTTTCTTTATTTATATCTTTTAGACTAACTGGAATCATCAAATAATCTGATTGTTCTTTAATAATTAATTCGCCATAGACAATATTTTGTTGTGGTTTAGATTTGTCAGTGGCCTTCGCTTGCTCTGTTTTTCTGCTAACAGTTGGTTCACAGGCAAAAGAAAGGGTAGCTATGATAATAGCTGTAGTAATTCTCTTGAAAAAGCTATAATTCTTCATTAAACTCTCCATCAGGAAATGTTGCTGTCCTATTGTATTCCCTGCTGGAAAATTGCCAAAGAGTTTTATTTAGATTCAGAACGAACAAAATAAGCTTACTTGAACAGGCTTGTTCATATATATCAGGTGGATCAAGTACTCTAAGCAAAAGGTTTTAGATTTATTGGGGCCATTAAGTAAATATAATTAATATAAAATGAAATCTTAGTTCGTAGTGTTCGCGTAGCGTCTCGGAGAGAGCTATTCATCGCTCAAAATAAGGATTATCAGGACTAAAGTCCTGACTACAAACTTTAATTTATTCACGCTAACTATTAATTAATATTTTCCTAGTCCTGCAACTAGCTCCTAAAGCGTGAATTCCAGCACTTATTGCCTGACTGCGAATAATTAATATTACTTTGATATAAAAAACACCCTAAAAATCCAAAAACCTAGTCAGGATTGACCAGGTTTTCTCGGATTTAGGATTTTCAAGTGATTAAACTTTGTAAGCAATCGAGAGTTAACAACTAAGGTGAACATTAAACTCACAAATCCAGCATTCTTGCGTTTTTCCGCTTTGGGATTTGGCTTTGCCTTTGAAATCGGGCTTTTGGCCACTTGCATATTATTGATATGCTGAGATTTGCTTGGGTTGCTGACGGGAGACACCAGGTCATTTACCCATTTAGTTTTGGTTTTTCCTTGTTTGGTGTCCTACTATTTAAGTTATCACTTAGTTGATGAGTTGTAACCCTGAGTTTACTAAAGTTGACGTTTTGTTGGATTTTGCAATATGGATGTCACATACTGTGCAAAACAACAAGTCAATTTACCAATTCCACATGATTGGACTATCATCAAAATGGTCTGTAACGATGCGTCCAATGGCATCAATTTCTGTCAGTTCAGCAGTAGAAAGTTTAACTTCAGCGGCTAGTGCGTTTGCTGTTGCTTGTTTGGGATAACGCGCCCCAGCGATGGCATTTGTTTGAGGTTGAGCAATTAACCATGCTAATGCCAACTGGGCCAAGGTACAATTATGACGGTCAGCTATGGGACGCAGTTTTTCTAAAGCTTGTTGGGCACGTTCAAAGTTTTCGCCTTGAAATAGCTTATTTTTAGCACGGTTATCTGCTGGGTCAAATTTGTGACCAGACTCAAATTTACCTGTCAGCAATCCCTGGGCTAAAGGCGAATAAGCCAGGATAGAAATATTGTTTTCTACACAATAAGGCATTGCATCCTTTTCTATCTGCCTCCAAAACAAAGAATAGGGCGGTTGTAAACTATCAATACGTCCATACTTTGAGGCTTCTGCCAATTGGACGCGAGAAAAATTAGAAACACCAATTGCTCGAATTTTACCTTGCTCTTTGAGTAGAGTTAGAGCGCCCATAGTTTCCTCAATCGGTACTATTTCACTATTGAAAGCACCGGAGGGCCAATGAATTTGGTAAAGGTCGATGTAATCGGTTTTGAGGTTTGTTAGAGATCGCTCACAAGCTTCAATTACTTGATCATGCTTTAGATGGTTAGCAAAAACTTTTGTGGCATATTCCACGCGATCGCGCACATCAGATAAAGCTTCGGCTACGATGCGCTCAGAATACCCTTCACTATAAACTTCAGCAGTATCAATCGTGGTGATCCCGGCCTCATAAGCTGCTCGGATAGTTTTAATTGAGTCAGCATCCTCAATTCCCACCCACATTTTTTTTACCAGCTTGCCAAGTTCCCATCAGAATGGGTGTGATTTGCACATCTGATTTACCTAGCGATCGCTTTTCCATGCTTAAATCCTGAGTTGATAATTCCTTCTTCATCTTAGTCAGCTGAAGTAGACAGCTGTAAACGAAGAGACTACCTCAGCTATGGTTCTACAGTCACGGGTGTTCCTAAATCCACCTGATGGAATAATTCCTGAATATCCTGGTTGTACATCCGAATACAACCATGTGAGACGGCTTTGCCTACTGAATCAGGATTAGGAGTACCATGAAAGCCAACCCAATTGTTACCGTCTGTCCAAAATCCAATCCAGTAGTTACCAAGAGGATTTTGAGCATGTCCTCCGGGGACGGCTTTCTCGGTGAAAGGGTTTATCCAAGCAGGTTTTTTCAACATATTAAGTACTTGGAAATTGCCTGTTGGAGTTTCCCAGCCTTGGCGTCCTACTGCTATTGGATAACTTTTAATTTGGGTTTTTCCTCGATAGAGAGTTACTTGGCGATCGCTAAGACTAATTTTGAGATGAAGAGGTAAAGTATTTGAATCATTAGCAACTAAATTTTTGGATGAAGTGTGAGAAGTAACTGATAGCTCAGAAGCTAATGGTATCGCTGGATGAGAATTTAATCCAAATATACAAGTGAAAATAACTAATTTGACTGATTGCTTTAACATTTGGATATGGCTGTATTTCAGTGGTAGAAACATTTGTGAGTTTCTCCTCATCGATATTTCCTGAGTTAAAAGCTAAAAAACTCTTAAATTGATAAGCAATTTATTGTAAGCCTAACTAATGCTCTACTTTTGAACATAATTAACGATGTGAATTAGAAGTTTAAAACTTGCATATAGGCATTTATCTTAAAATTTAACTTTGTTAAGTTTTTGTTTCGTCTGTCTAGAGTATAATTAATTTCAATATTTTGTAATGTTTGATACAGGGTTTTTCAAATTAAGTTATTTTTTAAACTACTTACATATTTTTTTAATAAAATTGTTATAGTATGAATTTAATCATTTTATTTTTGATTAAATAATAGAGAAGTAGCAGAATTATTTATAGAGATAATTAAACTAAGAATATTGCTAATTTCCTATCATTAAGTAGCAATAGTGTGGGCGATAGTCAACACACCAGATGTTAACCTATGATTAAAACACTGCTAAGTGAATACCTATGCAAGCAACCACTATCCACGCTCTCAAAGAATGGGCAGTTGCCGTAAATGCCCTAGAAAGTGGCAAAACAATTATGTTGCTCCGTAAAGGTGGTATCCATGAACGGAGTGGACGTTTCCAAGTTGCTCATGAGCAGATTTTGCTTTATCCTACTTATGAACATCAACAAGCTTTCATGCTCAAAGCTGAGTATGCTAATTTTGTCTATCCAGTAACATCAGGTTGGCATCCAGAAACAATTCGCATCGGCAGTTGGGCTGAAATTACTGATATTTTGCCAGTCAGTAACGAGTCTATTGTTGACGCCTTACTCCCTTTCCATATTTGGAATGAGCATTTTATTAGCGATCGCCTCAAATGGAAACCACGTCAACCTTTGTATATTCTCCTCCTGCGAGCTTACAAACTACCCCAAGAGCAAGAAATTCCTTATCGCTCTGAGTACGGTGGCTGCAAATCATGGATTGATTTAGAGCAATCGATTCAGATAGAAGGTGCAAAACCTGTTTTATCTGACTTTGCGTACACCCAGTTAGTAGAGGCAATTCGCGGGATTGTCGGCGACAAGTTGTATGTCCCATCTCTCTAACGCCAAGTGCAGATTTTGGATTTGACGCAACTGCATAAGTAACTTCTAAAATCTGCGCTGATGTAACCAGAACAACAAATAGTTTGATTGCGAACCTCAGCTTAAATAGTAGTTGTTGATACATACAATTGCAAAAACCGCGGATAACATTAGAGGAATCTTGACCTAGGGGAAAGGTAAAGGCTGTTTATCTTTGTGTCCTACAATCAGCTACCTTTATGGGGTTAATTTTTTAAGTAATTACCCCTAGTTGAATAGTGCTTAATCTTGCGTATCTAAAGGTTTAGGTAAAAATTCCCCCACAAGGGTGAGGTTAGTCTTGACAAAAGTCTGCCATTATGCTTTATCAGAGAAAAGCAAAGGAGTTTGCAATGCATCGACAAATGTGCTGGTTATCTAAGTTTGGCAGCGATGGAGAGAAAATTTTGCATTTGCAGATAGCACCCAATCAACCTTGGCGTCCCTACACAACTTTTGGGCAATTTGCAGTACCAGATTATCAAATACCAGGCGGTTCTAAAGGCTGGGCAACTTATCAAAAACTTCTCAAAGCTGGCTGGACATTAGTACATAGCGCACGGGCAAATGAATTTGGTAGCAGCTTCGCAGAGTCAAAAGTCCAAAATCAGTAGAGACGCGATTATACTCTTCGAGAAGCCCTTCGGGTTCGGGGGTTCGCAATCGACGGGAACCGCCAAGACTGCGACCCCCTCACCGCTCTTTGAGCGTCTACGCATCTGTACAAGAGTCAAGAGTTATTATTCTCCCTCTGCTCCTCCTGTTCCCTGCTCCCACTCCCCCACTCCCCATCACCACCCTCTGGGGGAGCCTTCACCACGGGGATCAGCCGCTCCTTCTAAAGTTCCATCTGTTGTTACAGCGATCGCATTAACATTACCCCAAGGAGGAGTTTCCTTGATATTATGTCCTCGACGGCGTAAGTCTTGCAGAGTTAGAGCATCCAAACTCCAGGATTCTGAGCGCAACTGATCTGGAAGCCATTGATGATGTATGCGTGGGACAGAAATCGCAGCACCGACATTCATGTTGTATTCCAGCACATTCAGGATAACTTGCAAGACTTGGGTGATGATGGTGCTACCTCCGGGTGTACCGACTGCCATGCGGAGGCGTCCATTTTCTGTGATAATCGTGGGAGTCATGCTGGATAAGGGAGTTTTGCGAGGTGCAATGCTGTTGGCGTCGTTGCCAACCAAACCAAAAGCGTTAGGCACTCCTGGTGCAGCTGCAAAATCATCCATCTCGTTGTTGAGAACAATCCCGGTTCCTGGTGTCACCACACCAGCACCAAACCCTAAGTTAATCGTGAAAGTCAAACTCACGGCATTACGTTGTTTGTCCACAACAGTAAGGTGACTGGTTTGAGTAGATTCAGAGGATTTTGAATTGGGAATTGTATTGAGTCCTGGCTTGATCTCGGTCGAAGGTCTAGCCAGTTTCATATTAATTTCTTGACGGCGTTTTTTGGCGTATGCTGGACTGAGCAGTTCTTGTACAGGGACTTTGACAAAATCTGGATCGCCTAAATATTGCGAGCGATCGCTGTAAGCAATTTTCATCGCTTCTACCATCAAATGTAAAGCATCGGGATGATGCCAACCTAAAGATTTTAAATCAGTGTCACCAATAATATTTAATATCTGCAATAGGTGAATGCCTCCTGATGATGGTGGTGGCATTGAACAAATTTTAGCTTTGCGGAAATTTCCACAAACGGGAGTCCGCCAAATTGGTTTGTAGGCTTTGAGGTCTTCTAAAGTAATTAAACCACCGTTTTTAGCCATATCGGAAGCGATCGCCTGAGCAATATTTCCGGTGTAAAAGCTTTGGGGATTTTGGGCAATTGTTGCTAATGTGCGTCCTAAGTCACGCTGCACTAGCTTTTCCCCTGGTTGATATAATTCGTCGTTGCGAGTGAAAATTTCTCGCGCCGCCGGATTGTTGAGAATTGCCTGCTTGCGATTGTTATATTCTGGGATCGAACGCCAAGTAACTTCAGGACTGAGGATAAAGCCATCTTTAGCCAGAGCGATCGCAGGTTTTACTACCTCTTGCCAAGACAGCTTACCATAGCGACGATGAACTTCATAAAGTCCGGCTACCGTTCCTGGTGTTGCCACCGCTAAATAACCATTTACACTTGCATTCGGACGCACCTTACCTTGTGCATCCAGATACATATTTCTTGTAGCTTTCAGGGGTGCGCGTTCCCGGAAATCTAAGGCTTTCATTTCCCCAGTTTTCTCTGAATGCATTAACAAAAAGCCACCGCCGCCGATTCCCGCCGAAAAAGGCTCAACTACAGAAATAGCGAAGGTTGTGGCTACAGCCGCATCAATTGCATTTCCACCCTTACGTAACATCGAAATTCCTGCTTCACTTGCGAGGGGATGGGCCGAAACCACCATTCCTTTTTTGGTGCGTAGGGGTAAAGTCAAGCCTGCTGATGCGACTTGACTATAAATGAGAACGCTAAAAGAAAAAAAAGCAATCGCCACTTGCATGGAGTTGGTAACTAGGGCGATCGCAGATGGTTGGAAACGTTGAATTTGAGCGGATGTAAAATTTTTAGACAAGTCCAATTACCTTCAGCCAAATTTAGCTAACTCAGGTTAAACAATTGACAGCGCACCTAAATTACCGCTGTAGTTTTTTCAATTAGATGACATAGACGTTTAACAACTCTAATGACCTTCAGTCGAACTAACTTAATTCAGGTTAAACAATTGAAAGCGTACCTAAATTACCACCCAAAGACGTCTCTACATTACTTCTCCAACCAGTAATTTCAATGATGGCATCAGTGGCGGCGTTAAATCCATTAGTAGAATCGTTGAGAGCCAAGAACGTCCGCTTACTAGTACTTGTACTCATACCCACACTAAATGTTGCCGCCTGATTGGCTACAAAAGTAGTTGTGTTCAATAAACCTTGAATTTTCGCTTCAGTCAGAGCATTAATAGTACCAAATTGGATAATATTAGCAGCACTTACAGGTAATGGTGCATCGATAGTATCTACACCAATCTTCAAGTCTTTAATCACATCAAAATTGGACAGCAACGAATCACTCAGTGACTCAAACACAAACGTATCACGACCATTACCACCAATTAGGATATCTGCACCAGCAGCGCCAATGAGTGTATCATTACCACTGTCACCCGACAGTTTATCATTACCATCAAATCCTGAGAGTTGGTCATCACCGTTGCCACCGTAAAGTATGTCATCACCATCAAATCCCACCACATCATCACTACCGTTACCACCAGAGATGTAGTCAGATCCCGCTAATCCTAAAAGTTCATCGTTACCGTCGCCACCATAAATTTTGTCATTGCCAGCATCCCCAATCAGTTCATCATTACCATTGCCACCGTTGAGAAGCAAATCCGGCACTGGATTGTCATTATTAACAATCTTCGCTACAAGTTGACTCTTGCGAACTTGAGCGTACTCATAACGCGCAGTTATTACAGGGTATACATCTACATCATAGATATAACTGACAATACTATCAGTAACGCCATCATTATTATTGTCTGTCTGCTCAGATATTAGCTTGCCGTCAGCATCGTAGTTGTAGGTAGTGAATGCGTCAATGATGCCGTCGTTACCATTATCAAAGTTTTTGGTTGTCAGATTACCTTTAGCATCGTAGCTGTAAGTGGTAAGTGCGTCAGTGACGCCATCATTATTATTGTCAGTTTGCTCAGATATCAGCTTGTCGTTGGCATTGTAGCTGTAGGTACTGAGTACATCAACAATGCCATCGTTGCTGGCGTCAAAGTTCTTGGTTATTAGCTTGCCAGTAGCATCATAGCTGTAAGTGGTGAGTGCATCAGTGACGCCATCATTATTATTGTCAGTTTGCTCAGATATCAGCCTGCCGTTAGCGCCATAGCTGTAAGTGGTGAATGCATCAGTAAAGCTATCATTATTGTTGTCATCACTTTTGCTTGTACGACCATAGATAGCGGTATTTTCAGGCACGCCGAAGACACCAACAGCGGATGTTAAATTACCGTAGGCATCGTAGGTATAAGTGGCGTCATAAGTGGTGTTACTATCAATAGTGCTGTCGACACCATATTTAGAGATTAGGGATATCAATCGGCCGTAAGCATCATAAGCATACGTGTAAATAATGTCAGGTTTGCCATCGCCATAGTTGTCAAAGGCTGCGTTTGTCCGGTTGCCGTTAGCGTCGTAGGTATAGTAAGCAACGACTTCAGCTTTGCCGTCGCCATCGTCGTCATAGCTTTCGGATAATCGGTTGCCGTTGGCATCATAAGTAAAAGTATGGACTTTATCAAGTTTACCGTCGCCATTATAGTCTTCGGTATATAATGTCTGGTTCCCGTTGACATCATAAGTATAAGTGGTTACACTGTCAGCTTTGCCGTCGCCATTGGTGTCAACTCTTGCGGATGTGAGGTTTTTGTTGGCGTCATAAGTATAAATAGTAGCGTTTACTTGATAAAGATTATCGTCGGCATCATAGTATTTAGTACTTTTGGAGGTTTGATTGACGTCGGCATCATAGATATAGGCGGTGATATTATAACTACTAACCTCACCGTAGTAATTAAATTCGGATGTCAAATTACCGTTGACATCGTAAGTGTAAGTAGTATTTCCCTCATAAATATTACCATCTTGATAAACAATATTTGTACTAACGAATGTTAGTCTACCATTTGCATCGTAAGTATAATTTGTGACATTATTTTCTGAATCGTTGCCACTGAGCCTTGATGTTAGTTTGCTATTAGAATTGTAGGTAGCGGTGTAAACTACATCATCAGCTACGCCGTCGCCATCGTTGTCTGTACTTTCGGATGTACGATTGCCGTTGGCATCGTAGGTATAAAGAGTAGTGGCATACCCACTCTTACTTTCTGATGTGAGGTTGCCGTCAGCATCATAAGTATAAGTGATTCGTTCAGGCGTGCTGTTGCGATCATAAACGGATGTCAGATTGTTGTTGGCATCGTAGGTAGCAGTATAGAATACATCATCAGCTATACCATCGTTATCATTGTCATAGCCTGCGGATATCCGGTTTCCTTTAGCATCGTAGGTATAAACATTAATAGGGTAGAGGTCAAAGGTGCTATATATGACGTTATAGTTGATAACAGAATCGGTTATACCATCACTATTGTTGTCAATCTTCTCGGAGATGAGGCTACCGAAATCATCGTAAGTATAAGTTGTAGTTGATGCCATTAGTTGTATTAAGTGTATTAGAGATAATTGTTGATTGTACCAAGTGTTAAATTACTCTGTTTAGCAATTAATCTATTGCAACAAATTAAAGTGATTAATATAACCAAGCGTAATAGAGTAAAGTCATTTTCATACTCAGGCTAAATTGATTTGCTCTACCTTGAGGATAGTTTTGTGAGCAATACAAAAATATCAAATTCACTCTAAAGATAGATGCACAAGATGTTATAATATACTTTACTGCGGGATTTAAATGATGAAAGCGATCGCTTCTCTACCCAACTTCAAGTAATTTATAATTTTATTTCTAGATAGAAAATACAGATATGAAAGCGATCGCCTCCCTACACAACTTCCATGCAGCGATTAATAAGCTCTAAGTTAAGTTATATCTATTCCCACTTTTACACTTTTATAGGTGAGGTCTAATCACCTTAAAACTCACATTGCCATTTGGCGTTTATTTTCTCGAAAAACCTTAAATGTAATAGGACAATCTGGAGTCTGAAAAACTTTGTCTTCGCTCAAAGCTACCCAGAGAACCCATTTCTTAGGATTTATGCCTAAACAGACATAAGAGTATTCTCTATTTTCAACACACCAATGATAATTAATATCTCTAAGAAATTCAGTCTTTAATTTATCAAACATAACTTCCCAATCTGGGCAAGTATTTTGAAGCTTATATTTAACCCAATCTTTCACTTCAGAAGAATTTAACCACTCAGACAATTCATCAACTGTTGGGTGGAGGTTGCCATAGTGAGAATCTAAAAAATTTCTGATTTTTGATTTCAGCATTGGTTTTTAATAAATAATTAAATTTGCTAATAGTGAAGAAATCAATACAAGAGAATTTCTAATTAGCGTATAAGTGGCTACAGAAGCAAGAAATAATAGAGTAACAATACTTGAAACTGCTTCTCTGATTAAAGCAACAATAATCTAACTTTTGCAGATTCTCTGTGACACTATTTTGTTGTTTGTGTAAATTTTCTGTGTAAATTTATAATGTTCATTTTCCTTGTAACCGTCCATCTTCCATGTGAACAATGCGATCGGCAATATCTAAAATACGGGCATCATGAGTTACAAGTAGAACTGAACAACCTTCTTCTTTTGCAAGACGTTGAATAATGTCA
This sequence comes from Nostoc sp. B(2019), assembly GCF_010091925.1. Lineage (GTDB taxonomy): Bacteria > Cyanobacteriota > Cyanobacteriia > Cyanobacteriales > Nostocaceae > Komarekiella. The sequence continues at coordinate 202,548 of NZ_WVID01000001.1, forward strand.
ACGACATCGCGGCCAGTTTTACTGTCTAGTGACGAAGTAGGTTCGTCTGCTAGCACCAATTTGGGTTGAGCAACCAACGCTCTAGCGATCGCCACTCGTTGCTTTTGTCCACCCGATAATTTTTCTGGGTAATTATCCACAAGTTCGCCTAATCCTACAGCTGCTAACATGGCTACAGCGCGGTGTCGATACTCCTGCTTGGGAATTTCTGGATGTAGCTTTAGGGACATGCGGACATTACCATAGGCAGAGAGGCACTTAAGTAAGTTGTGATGCTGAAAGATAAAGCCGATTTGGTTCCGCACTTGAGTTAACTGCTTTTTGCTAGAACCCCGTAGTTCTTGACCAAGGATTTTCAAACTTCCATCCTGCACCGATCGCAATCCGCCAATTAGTGTAAGTAATGTTGTTTTCCCACCACCAGAAGGGCCTGTGAGGATGACAATTTCCCCCGGATAAATCACTAAATCCACATCACTTAGCACAGGCTTACGCAAAACCCCTTGACCGAAAGCATGATTGAGGTTGCTAACAGCAACAGTCGGTTCCATAAATCACTCCTAAAACACATCAGCAGGATCGGCGGAACGGAGTTTAGTAGTAGCGATCGCACCGGAAACGCCACACATTACAATGGTTAGGATGAACACTTGAATAGCAACACTCGCCTTCATCGCCAGAGGAATTCGCGTGAGTGTTACGAGTAATTGATAAATACCAACTGAGGCGATAAAGCCGGGGATGAATCCCATTACACCCAAAATAACAGCTTCTTGTAGCACTACTAATAATAAAGAGCGATCGCTATAACCCATAGCTTTGAGAGTGGCATACTCTGACAGGTGATCGCTAACATCAGAGTAGAGGACTTGATAGAGAATAATTACCCCAACAACAAAGCCGACAATCGTACCAAACTTGAGGATGATTCCCTCTGGCTGTGAACTGTAGAATTGCTGTTCGCGTTGAATTAATTCTTGATGAGTAAATACTTCCACCTCTGGCGGAAGACGTTGACGCAGTTTTGCTTGGACTGCGGTTAGATTTGCACCTTTTTCCAGGGTAACTACTCCCAACCGCGCTTGGTCGAGGCTATCTTGACCATTGCGCTGAGCGTAATTCCAGTCACTCATGATCACGTTTCCTTTATCATTCATGGTACTACCCATGCTGAAAAGTCCAACTATGTATGTGCGACGATTTTCCATGATAGTTGCTAACTCTGATTTCTTAGCAAGCGATTGAGGAATTTCGCCTAATGAAGGTTGGGATAGGCGGTCAAATAATACCGCGTCTGGTGCAGTCAATTTTGCTAGTTGTTGATTCACTTCTGGTAATTTCAACACAGAAGGATGAGCAGGATTGAAAGCAATAATCCTAACTTCGTTACCAAATAAACCCCGTCTGCGAGGTATTCTTTGGTTTGAGTTATTCGGTTTAGATAACTGATTGGGATTTACCCAATTTGCCCTATTAATATAGACAGGGCTAACAGCAGAGACACCATCTACCGCAGTTGCTTGATAAAGGTAAGCACGTGGAAAAGATATTCTAAACTGTAAACTATGACTGTATGAGGATACTAATAATAAATCTCCTCCTAAGCTTTCATGAAGTCTGGTTGTTCCTTCTGTTAACATTGCTAAAAGTCCTAGCTGTGTGAACATCAGAATATTGGCAAAGCACACGCCTGTAGTTGCTACAGCTAAGCGCACTTTTTGATGAGACAACTGTGACCAAGCTAGGGGAGTCTCTAATTGGAAATTGTTGGAAAAGAATTTGAGCGGAGGAAATTTCATGATTGCAGGTTTCTGATTTGGGTAACAAATTACCTTTTAACGAACCGCTAAGGACGCAAAGAACGCAAAGAATTGAAAGAGAAGATTTTAGATGTTGCTGAATATAAAAATCAAATCTTTAAAACTCTTATCTCTGCGACTCTGTCTTGAAAAGTTTCCTAGGTCGGGGAAACCCTCCTTCTCCTGACGGAGACGCTACGCGAACAGAACTTTTCGCTGCGCCTCTGCGTGAAACAAAATTCATATTTCCACTCAACAACGCCACATTTTACTAATCGTTAAGAAGCCGCAACGTCAATCTTGACTCGCACTTGCATCCCAGTTAAAGCGGCTACTTTTGAACTATCTTCTGGGTCAATGCGGATTTTAACTTCCACTACACGGGTATTGACATCGTTAGTTGGGTTATTTTGGTCTTGATTGAGGCGGGTTTTACCAATTTGCAGACCAATTTGATCGACCTTACCCCGGATTTCGCCACTAAAGCCGCCGTACTCGCTATTAATTATTGCTTGCTGTCCTAGACGCACTTTGACGATATCAGTTTCGTAGACTTCTGCGATCGCATACATCTGTTTTGTTTGTCCTAACTCTGCAATTCCCTCTTGGGTGTTTACCTGTTCTCCAACACGGGTATTGAGCCGCAAAATCTGTCCAGCGACGGGAACTCGCACTTGTGAATCTTCTAATTGAGCTTTTTGCTGTTCTACCTGGATTTGGGCTTGCTCTAATTCAGCTTTCGCAATCTCAATATCAACTGGACGCACCTCCTGCAATCGCTTGAGATTCGCCTTTTCTTTAGCAAGTTGTGCTTGTACGGTGGATATGGTGTTATCTAACTCGGCTTTATTCTGCGAAAGAACTGCTTTTGCTCGATCAAATTTCTCTTGGGCGTCGTCTAACTCAGAGCGCTTGATAGCTCCTTCCTGAGCTAAAGTCACATAGCGTTGATATTGCAATTGAGTATTACGGATAGTTGCTTGGGCTTGGGCGATGGTTGCTTGTCGTTGTTTGGTTTCAGTTCGCAGGCGGGCCTCTAATTCAGTAATAGCAGCACGCTGAGCAGCAATTTCTCCCTGTTTAAAATCTCCTTGTTGAATTTTAAGCAATTGCGATCGCTTAATTGTCACGTTTGCCTGAGTATCTCTAAGCTGTTGTTCGGCTTTATTTTGTCCTTGGAGGATGGCAATTACCTGATTTGCCTTGACAAAATCACCTTCTTTTACCAGGATTTGATTAACACGGCTATCTTGAGCATTGACCACAGAAATCTTAATCACATCTCCTTCTGGCACTAATTTTCCTAAAGCTACTACCCGATTGGAGGTAGCAACTTCAGTTTGTACCGGAGCATCACGAGGATTATTTTGTGCCTGTATGGAACCGCAGGCGACAGATAATGTGGAAAGACTGATGATGGTTGTGTAAGTCACACACTGCCGAAGTAAGACAGATACACTCTGCTGAAACTGAACCATAGCTAATGGAAGCATCATAGCTTTTGGCAGATGTTTTGATTTTTACGTCAAGCCACAAATATGCTAGAAGGCAACGCCTACAGGGAAATACAGACTCCAAGTGTATTTATAAGGTTCCCACGAATAAAATTGCTGACTATCAGCAATGATAATATCGATTCTCAGTTGAATGTATCACATAGTCAGTATCATGCCGAAATTTGATAATCAACTAGAAACCTTTTATGCCACAAATCGCCAAGAATGGCGCGAATGGTTGGAGAAAAACCATAACATCTCTGTTGGTATATGGCTCATCTACTACAAGGTGAAAAGTGGTAAGCCAAGCGTTCAATATAGTGAAGCTGTCAAAGAAGCCTTATGCTTTGGTTGGATTGACAGTAAAGTCAAATCGTTAGACGAAGAACGTTATATGCAAATATTTACACCCCGAAAACCAAAAAGCGTATGGTCAAAATTAAACAAGAAATATATTGAAGAACTTATCGAACAAGATTTAATGACTGATGCTGGATTGAAAAAAATTGAAGTTGCAAAACAAGATACTTATTGGAATAAATTAGACGCCATAGAAGAGTTAATCATTCCAGTAGATTTAAAGCAAGCATTAGAAGCAAACGAAACCGCTAACAAATATTTTCAGGCATTTAGTAACTCATCCAAAAAGAATATACTCTTTTGGATTGAAAGTGCTAAACGTCCAGAAACGAGATTGAAAAGAATAGAGCAAACTATCAACTCAGCCGCGCAGAATAAAAATCCCTTAGTACGATGACAGCGTAGTTAAGCAGATACCTATAACTTTTGTTCGTAGTGTTCGCGTAGCGTCTCGCAGAGAGCAATTTATTGCTCTGTATAAAACTTTAAAGGGCTAAAGCACCTTACTAAAAGCTTTTATCTTAAGAACCTTTACTGACAAATACAAAACCACGTGTTTTACCTGAAACCGAATCAGTAGTTACCATCGCCTTCCATAAATCTGTTGTCTTTACCCAAACTGGCGGATATTTGTAACGGGAAACATCCATAATTAAAAATCTATCTGTCTGCTCATTATATGCTGCCAATGGGGAGATATGCCCGCCTCTTTCTTGACCAATTTCTTTACGTAAATAGTTAATTAAAACGAAGTTTCTTGGCTGTTTTAAATTTTCTGCTGCTAGCTTGCGAAACTGTTCTAAATTAGTATTAGCTGCATGGTAAACATTAATTTTAACACCGTAGCTAGCTAATAATCCTCCCAACTGCTCTAGAGTCATCCCTTGACGAGAGACAATCTCAGGAGCTAATACTTTTTTTGTAGCTTCATTATTAAAAAAGTTTTCTTGAGTAAATACTCGATAGGGCTTGTACTGTGCTGCTTCCGGTGCAGGAATTTGCAAGCCATTCAGCACCATAACAATACTTGCAACACCACAATAAGCCTGATTATTTTGAGTAATAAATTGCATACTCAGCGGAAAAAAATCTTCTCTCGATTTACTGTCAACTAATAATTTTTCTCCTTCATCTGAATTAAAACCAATCAAATTAGGCGAAAGAGATAATGTTTGAGATAAAACAGTTTCACTAGAGATACACAGCCCAATAATTAAAGCTTTCAAGGATATTTTTATAGCCTTGAATAAAGTGTCATTCATAGCTAAATCCACTAAATAATATATATTTTTGTCACAGGATGAGGTTAAGCAGAAACAGGTTTTTTAGTTTTTTTGAAAGAATCTAATCCTTTTAACTTGCGAAACTCCTGAACAACATCTTTAATATTGCGTAATTCACCCTCAACTAAATTATTTAATTGTCGCATTTCATCTGCTGAAATTTTACCAGCAAGTTGGGCGATCGCCTTTCTCAATTCTGGATATTTCTGTAAAGTTTCTTGACGGACAATTGGTGCTGCTTCATAAGGAGGAAAATACTGTTTATCATCTTTTAAGACCACTACACCTAAGCGAGAAATCTGACCATCTGTAGAACTACCCGCCACCATATCCACCTGTTTTTGAACCAGCGCACGATATACTAAACCCAAGTCCATAATTTGGGGTGGTTTGGCAAAACGTAAGTTATAAGTTTTAGCTAATCCCGGAAAACCATCTTCTCGCTCCAAAAATTCATAGCCAAAACCGCCGCGCCACTGCGGTGTATATTGACTAACTTGGGAAAGAGTTTGAATCTTGTAGCGCTTAGCGTCCTCACCGCGAATAATCATCGCAAAAGTGTTTTCAAAACCCAAAGATGGCATTACTTCCAAATTGAATTCTTGGGCATAAGCTTGTTTTAACTTTTCATAAACTTCTTTGGGATTACTAACTACTTTTTGTTTTAAAATCCCAGTAAAAGCTGTGCCTGTATATTCAATATATGCATCAATTTTACCGGAAGTAATTGCACTATGACAAATAAAAGAACCACCTAAACGAGGACGACGATCTACTTTTAAATTAGTTGTCGCCTCGATTTGCTGTGCTAATAGTTCTCCTAAAATATCTTGTTCAGTAAAATCTTTGGAAGCAACGATAATATTACCACCACTGCTACTACTACTTAAATTAGGTTTGCAACTAGCGATTAGCAGTAACAAAGCAAAGCTTAAAAAGCAAAATGCCAAAAATCTTTTCATGACTTGCTTAATTTTTAACTTTTAATTTATTCTCTATCCATCCAATTATTAAGTCAGCCAGTAATGCAATTACCGCCGCCGGAAACGCCCCAGCTAAAATTAACTGATCATTTACTACTGATATGCCGCGAAAAATAAACACTCCCAAACCACCAGCACCAATTGCAGCTGCAATAGTTGCAATGCCAATAGCAATTACAGTTGCTACTCGTACCCCTGCTAAAATCACTCCCATTGCCAAGGGAATCTCGACTTGTAACAATAATTGTATATCTGTCATTCCCATGCCTTTACCAGCTTCTCGAATAGCCGGGTCTACACTAGTAATACCTGTGTAAGTGTTGCGAATTATTGGTAAAAAAGAATATAAAGTTAAGGCAATAATCGCTGGTACTACACCAATTCCAGCAATGGGGATGAGTAAGCCAAACAGTGCCAAACTGGGTATAGTTTGCAAAACATTTGCTATCCCAAGAATTGGTTGGCGAAGGTAGGTTTTGCGCGTAATCAAAATACCTAGTGGAATGCCTACAAATATGGCAATACTGATAGCAATACCCACCAAAAATAAATGTTCTAGAGTATGCTGAAGGATTTCTGGAGCATACTTAACAAGGAAGAAATCTTTCATAAAGTATCTTTCAGGGAACGCAGACATTGAAGAAAGGCTAGGCTTTCTGGGTGTTGCGATCGCATAAATTCATCTGTTGTCCCCAATACTACCAATTCTCCCCCATACATTAAACCAATTCTCGATGCCAAAACAAAGGCTTCTTGAATATCGTGGGTGACAAAAACAACTGTCTTGCCTAATTCCTGTTGCAGACGCCGAAACTCTTGTTGCAGTTCTAGGCGTGTAATCGGATCGAGTGCGCCAAAGGGTTCATCCATTAATAATACTGGCGGATCTGCGGCTAAAGCCCTGGCGACACCGACTCTTTGCTTTTGCCCTCCCGAAAGTTCATGAGGGTAACGCTGGGCAAATTGTGCTGGTTCTAAGCCTACCAATTGCAACAATTCATAAACCCGCGTTTTAATTTGTTTAGGCTGCCAACCTTCCAACGCCGGGACTAAACCTACATTACGTTCAACACTAAAATGGGGAAATAAACCAGTTTCTTGAATTACATAACCAATTTTTCGCCGCAATTTAATTTCGTTCCATTGAGTTGTGGGAACACCATCAAATAAAACTTCGCCTTGTGTGGGTGTAAACAGGCGATTAATTAACTTCATTGTTGTAGTTTTGCCGCTACCACTGCGTCCTAGTAATACTAGTGCTTCTCCTTGACGAATGGTGAAATTGAGATTTGATACCAAGGGGCGATGGTTGCGGCTAAAGGTGACATGGCGAAATTCAACAGCAATTTGGTTACTTTGCGGCATGAGTGGCTTTTGGTAGACTACTATGCAATTTAAAAGCGTAACAGCTTATTCTTCTAAAATTAAGTCGCTTTTAATTAACCGTTTTTGTAAAGCAACAACAACAGCGGTTTGGCGATCGCCTACTTCTAGCTTATGTAAAATGGTATGCACATGCACCCTGACTGTTCCAGGTGTAATGTAGAGTGCAAGAGCAATTTCTTGATTAGTTTTTCCTGTTGCCAGCAGCGATAAGATTTCTCGTTCGCGGTGGGTTAGAGGATTTGCAGGTGTTAAAAGGTTTGTAATCTGAGACTGAGACGGAACAGACGTAAAGGCGGAGCGAATTTCATTGGTTGCGGTTTCATCCCACCACGATGCACCAGCAGCAACAGAACGGAGTGCCAAAACTAATTTTTCAGCAGCAATTCCTTTAAGACAATAGCCTTGAGCGCCTGCCTCAATCAAACGTGCAATCAGGGATTTTTGAGAATGGGAAGTTAAAACTAAGATTGGTAAACGAGGATTTTGCTGCTTGATTTGTTTACACGCCTCAATTCCTCCAATTCCTGGCAATCCGACATCTAACAGTACTAAATCAAGAGGGGTATGATTGACTAACTCAATAGCTGTTTCACCATCTTCAGCCTCAGCCATAATCTCTAACCCAGTCTCTTGTTGCAACCGCACACGCAAGCCTAACCGGAAGAGTTCATCATCCTCAACTAGGAGAATTTTGATTGGGGTAAGGGGCATCTCACAAAGTTAGAGAGGATTGAAATGGATAAACGGGAAGCTTAAAAGCAAAGATAGCACCACTGGGTACTCTGTTCTCTGCCCAGATTATACCGCCATGCGCTTCAATAATTTGGCGAGATAGGTAAAGCCCCAACCCAGAGCCTTTGCCTTGGCGATCGCTACTTCCCTGGTAAAATCGCTCAAATAAGTAGGGGAACTCTTCAGGCTGGATACCCGCACCCGTATCTAAAATTTTGACAACTTGATAGGACGTTTGGCCTGTTAAGACGATTTCAACATGATCACTACGCCGGGAATGGTTAATAGCATTCACCAGAAGATTGATAAAAACTCGTTGTAGTTGTAGGACATCACCCTTAACCCATAGCGTTCGCCGCCAATCAGAGTCACCATAACTAAATGAGAAATAAACCCGACGATTTGCAGCTAATTCAGTGAGGGTACTAGCTGTTTCCTCAGCCAAAACAACTAAATCTACAGGTACCAAATCAAGCTTTAAGCCTTCAGTATCATTGCGATAGACATCTAATAAAGTTTCTAAGAGTTGTAGGGAAGTCTCATGGCTGCGTGCCATCGTTGCTAAAACTTTCTGCTGTGCTGGTAAGACTGCACCAAATTTTTCTTGTTGAAAGGCCTTAAGAGCTTCAATTGCTCCCAGTAGCGGTGTTTTCAGATCGTGAGTAAGTGTGGAAGCAAAATCTTCTCGCAATCTGACTAATTCTTCTTGTGCTTCTAACTTTGCCTTAGTCAGGGCGATCGCTTCTTGTGAGCACCGAATGCGATCGCTCAAAAACCCTGTTACAATCAATGCCATCGCTGCGATCGATCTACTTGCGACTATGGAAGCCTTCATCACTTCATTTCCTGGTACTACAAGGTTCAGCATCGTTAAGCACACAGCCACGAGTGTAGCTTGAAAGGTGGCAAGCCGCCCCAGCCAAAAATTTGCCAATAAAATTGGCCCCGTGTAGAGATACCCAAACACGTATTCATTTGGTGTAGAAAACTCTAGAGTCAAAACAACTATAAACAGACTAGCAATGAGCAAAGATTTGCCCAAAGGCGATTTTTTATTAGGTAATTTAGCTTTCAAAGACACTATTTATAAAATGGTTATTTTTATGCATTTATGCATTATATATTAACTAAAAAGCTCAAAATTTATTTTATATATTTATCTAATTTTACCTAACCTATTATTAATTTGATTAAATATAGTTTATCCAAAAATATACACATATATAGAAGTTAGCTAAACACCTTAAACACTTAATCTATATACAAATAAACATCATGCATAAACAAATAAACTTTATTTTATATCCTCCTAACACTTGTTTTAATTGTCAAATTAACTAATGATATAAATTGAAATTAATTAGAGAGTATTATTTTCTGGATAAACGTAAAAATGCAATTATGTCACTTAGTTACTACGCTGAAAACTTTCTTTAACAAAACGCATCCAGTTCGCTGCTCGCCCAAAGAGTGTTTAATCAAAAGTTAGAAAATAATGTCTTGGGATTTCTAAATTCATGTTACAAGGATGGATTCAAATTGTTCTAACGTTACTCATCGTCATAGTAACTACTCCCTTGTTTGGGAGATATATGGCTCACGTTTTTATGGGAGAGAGGACGTTACTCGACCCAGTGATAACTCCGATAGAACGAATGATTTATAGCTTTAGTGGAGTGCGATCGCGTAGCGTCTCCGTAGGAGAATCGCTTACGGCGGGGCGTAGCCCATCGCAAGATGAAATGACTGGGTGGCAATATGCTAAAGCTGTGCTGTATAGCAATCTCGTCATGGGGATTTTGGTTTACCTCATTCTCATGACTCAAGGATGGCTACCACTCAATCCCACAAGGCTAGGTGCGCCAAGTTGGGATTTAGCACTGCATACTACTCTTTCCTTTCTCACCAATACAGATCAGCAGCACTACTCTGGTGAGACAACTCTTAGCTATGCCAGTCAAATATTTGCGCTTGGTTTTCTAATGTTCACTTCTGCTGCAACAGGTTTATCTGTTGGTATCGCCTTCATTCGCGGTTTAACTGGCAGACCTTTGGGCAACTTTTACACTGATCTTACAAGGTCAATTACACGAATATTACTACCCATGTCCATCATTGGGGGATTGTTGTTAATCTTGGCAGGTGTACCAGAAACCTTGGCAGGCCCAGCAACAGCAACCACCTTAGAGGGGGCGACTCAGGTAATTGCCCGTGGGCCAGTTGCCCACTTCGAGATTATTAAAGAAATTGGAGAGAACGGCGGCGGTTTCTTTGGCATCAACTCTGCCCATCCCTTTGAAAATCCCAATGGTTTCTCTAACTTGCTAGAGACTTGGGCAATGATTTCCATCCCCTCGGCATTGATTTACACCTACGGTGTGTTTGCCAACAATCGCAAACAGGCGTGGTTAGTGTTTTGGATGGTGTTTGTGATCTTTGCCTTTTTAGTAGGCATTGCAGCAGTAGGTGAGTTCCAAGGAAATCCCCTTGTTAATCCCCTGTTGGGAGGACAGCAACCCAACTTAGAAGGAAAAGAAGTTCGATTTGGTTGGGCGCAAACAGCACTATGGGCGGTAATGACTACAGCAACAATGTGTGGTGCTGTAAATGGAATGCACGATTCCTTAATGCCGCCAGGTGGGTTTGCCACTCTATTTAATATGTTCTTGCAAATTATTTGGGGAGGTCAGGGAACTGGTACAGCATACTTATTTCTCTACTTAATTTTAGCGGTGTTCCTTACTGGTTTAATGGTGGGACGAACACCAGAATTTTTAGGACGCAAAATTGAGAAAAAAGAAATCGTCCTTGCCAGTGTCATCTTGTTAGTTCACCCCTTTGCCATTCTTATTCCTTGGGCGATTGTCTTTGGCTTTCCCGATACCCTGTCAGGCATTAGTAACCCAGGTTTTCACGGTGTTTCGCAGGTAGTTTACGAATATGCTTCAGCAGCAGCAAACAATGGTTCTGGCTTTGAAGGGTTAGGAGATAACACCCTCTGGTGGAACCTCAGCGCCAGTGTCAGCATTTTGGCAGGACGTTATATCCCCATCATCGCCCTGCTGCTGCTAGCAGATAGTATGTCCCGCAAGCAAGCCGTTCCTATGACCTCTGGTACTTTAAGAACCGATACCAGACTTTTCACTGGAGTTACAGGGGGCGTGATTTTAATTCTTGGTGCTCTTACCTTCTTCCCCGTATTAGTTTTAGGCCCTCTGGCAGAAGCATTTCAAATTGCCAGAGGCGGATAAACAATTCAAATTTGCTCATTCAAAATGGAATCATCAACTAAACTTCGACAAGAACGCAAACATACGCCCAAAGTCAAAAATACTGGACTCTACTCTAGGGCTTTTCGGCAAGCATTTGTCAAGCTACATCCGCGCAATATGCTCAAGAATCCAGTAATGTTCTTGGTATGGGTAGGCACAATTATCACAGCGCTGGTAACGATCGCCCCTAACCTGTTTGGCAACATTCCCGGAGATAACCCACGACTGTTTAATGGGCTGATTACCCTGATTTTGTTCTTCACCGTTGTGTTTGCCAACTTTGCCGAAGCGATCGCCGAAGGACGGGGCAAAGCTCAGGCCGATGCTTTAAGAGCTACAAAATCCGATGTCACCGCACGTAAACTTCTCCCCGATGGCTCTATTCAAGAAGTTAGCTCTACAGCCTTACGTCGCGGCGACCAAATCAAAGTAATTTCAGGCGACATCATCCCCGCCGATGGCGAGGTAATTGCGGGGGTGGCTTCCGTAGATGAATCTGCCATCACTGGGGAGTCTGCACCAGTATTGAAAGAACCAGGGTCAGACATTGCCAGTTCCGTTACTGGGGGAACGCGCATCACCTCTGATGAGTTGGTAATTCGCGTTACGGCTGACCCTGGCAAAGGCTTTATTGACCGGATGATATCTCTAGTAGAAGGGGCTTCCCGCAGTAAAACTCCTAATGAAATCGCTTTGACGGTCTTGTTAGCAGTCCTTACTCAAGTATTTTTAGTGGTGATTGCAACTCTGCCTACGGTTTCAGTCTACGTTAAATCACCAGTAAGTATTGCCATGTTGATAGCCTTGTTGGTGGCGCTGATTCCTACCACAATTGGGGGATTATTAAGTGCGATCGGTATTGCTGGCATGGATAGAGTTGCTCAGTTTAACGTGATTGCTACTTCCGGGCGCGCGGTAGAAGTTTGCGGGGATATTAATACGTTGGTATTAGATAAAACAGGCACAATTACTTTAGGGAACCGTTTGGCAGAAGAATTTATTCCTGTTAATGGTCATTCCCTAGATGATGTGGCGAAAGTTGCGCTGGCATCTAGTGTGTTTGATCAAACACCAGAAGGAAAATCCATCATCAAACTCGCAGAGAAATTAGGAGCAACATTAGATTTCGACCCGAAACAAGCAGAAGGTATCGAATTTTCTGCCAAAACTCGCATGAGCGGCACTGACTTACCTAATGGCATACAAATTCGCAAGGGTGCTGTAGATGCAATTAAAGGATTTGTCCGCTCCCGAAATGGAAAATTAACTCCCGAACTTGATGCAGCCTACGAGCGAATTTCCAGATTGGGCGGAACTCCGTTAGCTATATGTCAAAATGACGAAATTTACGGTGTGATTTATCTTAAAGACATCATTAAACCGGGCATTCGAGAACGGTTTGATCAAATGCGGCGTATGGGGATCAAAACCGTTATGCTGACTGGAGATAACCGCATCACTGCATCTGTGATTGCTCAAGAAGCTGGAGTCGATGACTTTATTGCTGAAGCTACTCCAGAAGACAAAATTGAGGTGATTCGTTCTGAACAAGGACAAGGCAAGTTAGTTGCCATGACTGGAGATGGTACTAACGATGCTCCAGCTTTGGCTCAGGCAAATGTCGGAGTGGCAATGAATTCTGGCACGCAAGCGGCGAAAGAAGCTGCTAACATGGTAGACCTGGATTCTGACCCCACCAAATTAATTGATATCGTCACTATTGGTAAGCAACTACTGATTACCCGTGGCGCACTTACTACCTTTTCAATTGCTAACGATGTCGCCAAGTATTTCGCTATCATTCCCGCTATCTTCGCGGGAATTGGTGTTGGCAGTCTCAATATTATGGGTTTGGCAAGCCCTCAATCTGCGGTATTGTCAGCACTGATTTACAATGCCTTGATTATTCCGGCGCTTATTCCCTTAGCGCTAACTGGTATCAAGTTTCGACCGTTAACAGCTGATCAACTTTTACAACGAAATATTTTCATTTATGGACTCGGTGGCGTGATTGCTCCCTTCATTGCCGTCAAAGTTATTGATGTGCTAATTACTGCGGTTGGTTTAGCATAATAGGATTTTGGATTTTGAACTATGGAATATTTACCACACAATTTTTCTGAAGTATTTACCTTCGTAACTTGCAAACGAAATCGCATTCCGCTAAATCTATTTTTACTTTTGTGCGTTAACGTGCTGCTAGCACCAGCAGTACAGGCGGCGACTCCAGTCGAACTATCACGCTCTGCATCTTATGCCATTGCGCTTTTAGGACTTGTCACCCTCAGCCTGTGTATTTATTTATTCGTTGTGATTTTTCAACCGGAGAAATTTTAAATGAGTCAGCTACGCCAAATCAATAAAGCTATTCGTTCTACTGTTGCTCTGTGGGTGCTAACAGCATTACTGTATCCCCTGTTCATGCTGCTGTCTGGACAGATAGCGTTTTCCTCCCAGGCAAATGGTAGCTTACTCACCAATCCTCAAGGAACAGTTGTTGGTTCGGCATTGATTGGTCAACCGTTTAGGAGCGATCGCTACTTTTGGAGTCGTCCTAGCAGCATTGACTATAGTACTAAACCTGAAGTTGCTACCACAGGAACTTCAGGAGCCAGCAACCTAGCACCTAGCAATCCTGAACTCCTCAAACGCATTCAAGGAGAAGTAACAAGGCTCAAACAAGCTAATATTCAACCTACCGCCGATTTAGTTTATGCCTCTGGCTCTGGTCTAGATCCACATATCAGCCCTGAAGCAGCCCAAGCACAGGCTCAGCGTGTTGCTACCTCTCGCCGTATTGATCCAAACCAAATTCAAAAGCTGATAGATGATAACACTGATGGCAGATTCCTGGGTATTTTTGGCGAACCTGGAGTCAACGTCCTGAAGCTGAATTTGGCATTAGACGTTTTGCAATCCAACCTTTAGCTTTCCAAAGTTTACTCTTCGTTCATGTTTCATCCCTCTAACACCTCCCCTGACAGTTCTTACATCCGTCCTGCCCGACGTGGGAAGCATAAAATTTTTATTGGTATGGCTCCCGGTGTCGGCAAAACTTACAAAATGCTGGAAGAAGCACATCTTCTCAAGCAAGATGGTATCGATGTCGTGATTGGCTTTTTGGAAACTCATGGACGCAAAGACACGGCTCTTAAAGCCGCTGGACTAGAGGTAATTACTAGAAAAGCCTGTGTTCATCAAAACATCGCCCTGGAAGAAATGGACACAGACGCAATTCTCTTGCGCTCTCCCCAACTGGTGTTGGTTGATGAACTCGCTCATACTAATGTGCCAGGTTCATTAAGAGAAAAGCGCTATCAAGACGTAGAAATAATTTTGGCAGCCGGAATTGATGTTTACTCCACTGTCAATATTCAACATTTGGAAAGTTTAAATGACCTAGTAGCGAGAATTACAGGTGTTATCGTGCGAGAGCGTATTCCAGATCGCCTCCTTGATGAAGCTGACGCTGTTGTTGTCATTGATGTCACTCCAGAAACACTAGAAGAGCGCTTGCAAGAAGGTAAGATTTACGCTCCTGAGAAAATCGAGCAATCCCTGAAAAACTTTTTTCAGCGTCGTAACCTCATTGCTTTGCGAGAACTGGCATTAAGAGAAGTAGCAGATACGGTTGAGGAAGAAGCAAACACCTCAACTTCGGCGGGACAGACTTGCAATATCCACGAACGAGTTTTAGTCTGTATATCTACCTATCCTAACTCAGTACAATTGCTCCGTCGGGGTGCGCGTATTGCCAGTTACATGAATGCGCGCCTTTATGCTGTGTTTGTGGCAGATCCCGAACGTTTCCTTACCAAAGAAGAAAGTTTACACATTGATACATGCGAAAAATTATGCCGAGAGTTTGGCGGACAATTTTTGCACGTCAAGAGCCACAGTATTGCCAAAGAAATCGCTCAGGTCGCAGTAACTTATCACATCACCCAAATTGTCATAGGTGAAAGCCAGCAGTCCTCATGGAGAAGATGGCTCAAAGGCTCCTTTACACAGCGATTGATGGAGCTAATCAGACATCAAAAAATAGATTTACACATTATCGCTACCGAGAAATGATTGAAGAAAATCATAAAACTATTGCAGAACAAAAGTATAAAAAGATAAATACGGTTATACCTTAGTACTACGATCGCCTTTGATAATTTTGGGTTACACAATTATCACCTATCGCGCTTTATGCCACCTTTGGATTAGTAAATCTGAAGATTTTAAGACTCCATCTCAGCTAATTCTAACCAGCGCTCAGTCGCCACATCAATCGCTTGCTTGAGCGATTCCACCTGTTCATAGAGTTTTTGTACTTGGCTATAATTTCCCGGAGAAACATTCGCTAGGGTTTTCTCGGTTTCTGTTTTCTCAGCTTCTAACTGAGCAATTTTATCTTCCAACTGTACCCATTCTTTTTTTTCCCAATTTGATAGCCCGCGCCGCTTTTTATTCTCTACTTCTTTAGACACAGATGCAGCTTTCTGAACTTCTACATTTTTTTGCTTCTCCTTCGTATTAGCAGCTTGTTGCTGTGCTTCTTCGGCTTTTTTGTAATCCAGATAAACTGAGTAATTACCTGGATATTGCCGGAGATTACCGCCTTCTTCAAAAGAAAAAATTGTGTCTATAGTGCGGTCGAGAAAATAGCGATCGTGAGAAACTACAATTACACACCCTGCAAAATCTTCTAAATAGTCCTCTAAGACTGCCAACGTTTGTACATCTAAATCATTTGTTGGTTCATCTAAAATCAAAACATTGGGCGCACTCATGAGAACCCGCAATAGAAATAAACGGCGTTTTTCTCCACCAGAAAGTTTATGAATTGGTGCATATTGCTGGTTTCCCGGAAACAGAAACCGCTCCAGCATTTGAGAAGCAGTAATTTGAGTACCGTCGGTTATTTTGACAAATTCTCCTTCTTCTTTGATATAGTCAATCACACGCTGATCTTCGTTCAATGCTGTAAGTAATTCTTCAGAATGCTGGTCAAAATAACCAATATGAACTGTACCACCAATTTCTACACTGCCAGAATCAGGCTGAACCCGCCCGGTAATCATATCCATTAATGTGGATTTACCTGCACCGTTACCGCCAATAATGCCAATGCGGTCTTCTGGACTAAATTCGTAGGTAAAATTATTAATTAGAGTGCGCCCATCGTAAGCTTTAGAAACTTGATTTAGTTCAATAACTTTTTTGCCTATCCGACGACCAACTGTAGAAATATCAACTTTACCCTGAACTTGCTTAAACTCAGTGTCTCGCAGAGCATGAGCGCGGTCAATTCTCGCTTTTTGCTTAGTACTCCTGGCTTTCGGCCCTTTTTTGAGCCATTCCAACTCGCGCCGCAACAGGCCTTGATGTTTGCGTTGACTACTAACGGCAGATTCTTCAGCTAAAGCTTTCTTTTCGAGGTAATATGAATAATTACCTGTGTAAGCGTAAATGTCGCCTCGGTCAATTTCAACGATGCGATTGGTGACACGATCCAAAAAGTAGCGATCGTGAGTTATGAGAAAAAGTGCGCCACGATAGCGGTTCAAATAACTTTGTAACCATTCCACAGAAAGAGCATCAAGATGGTTTGTAGGCTCATCCATGAGTAAAACATCGGGTTCTGACAACAGTGCTGATGCTAAAGCGATGCGCTTGCGATAGCCTCCAGACAAAGTACCTATTTTGGCGTCAAAATCAGAAATTCCTAACTTAGTGAGGATGATTTTGGCATTGGTTTCTAGTTCCCAAGCGCCGCTTGTATCCATACGTTGCATCACCGCAGAAAGGCGAGACATTAGCTGAGTGTCATCTGGATAATGAGCTAGTTTATCTGAAAGTTCTTCGTACTCACGCACCAAAGCTGTATGTTCGCCACTGTCAGCGAAAACTTGCTCTAAAACTGTGTGATTTTCATCCAAATCTGGTTGTTGGGGTAAATAGATGATTTTAGAACCAGAGTTGACTAAAATTTGACCACTATCAATTGGTTCTAGCCCTGCTATCATCTTTAATAATGTTGATTTACCAGAACCGTTAGTACCAATTAAACCAACTTTATCTGTAGCATCAAGGCTAAAGCTAGCATCTATGAGGATTTCTTTGATGCCAAAGTCTTTTTTGACTGATTGTAGTGTAATAATACTCATAAAATTTAGTAATTTTTTATTAGTTATTAGTTCGGTAGGCAAGACATACGCCCTACCTACATTTGCCAAATTCTATACAAATAAATCCAAAGGTAAGTGTCCATACATTTCGTTGATTCCTCCTTCTTGGTAAGATTGGCAAGATACCAGTACGCCTCGATGATGTCCGAGATAGGAATCTAGATAGCACAAGCCGTTTTTGCCATTTAATTTTATATAAACTGGCCCTTCAGATGTAGGTAAATTATTGGGTGCTTCATAACCAAAAGCCAGAGAGTAGGTTTTCATAGCCAAAATTCCTTCCTCTGCTGTATCAGCACAAATTCCTAAAATTTGATAATCAGAAAGGCTGCTAAGTAAAATTAAAGCATTACGAGTTATAGCTTTTTCTGATGGCTGGAGAACAGGCGCAATGTCTAGACAGTTGAATTTGTTCAGAATTTTTTTCGCTTCTTCAGCGGTGAGAGTGTGATCATTATGGGTTGACATAAACTTGGATTATTCCCTGGATGATGTTTCTTTTTTGTCTAAGTTGGGCATAGCCCAACTTACTAATATTATTTACTCTAATTAAGGTTGATTTGAAACATTCCCTAGGTTGAAAATGAAAGGAACACTGCCTTTCGAGTCAGCACCCATAACGAGAACTTTTGGCATCTGAGCGCCGCCAGTCTTCCAAGCTTCGATTGCTTCTTTTTGCAGAACTAACTGTCCTCCTTGGGCTTTGAGAGTCTCTGCTAATAGTCTTTGAGCTTCTGCTTTACCCTTAGCGCGATTTACCTCTGCTTGAGCTTCTTGTTCAGCTTCCCGCGCCACATAAACGGCTCTTTGTGCTCGTTGTTCAGCAATTTGTTTTTCTTCAACTGCTCTAGCAAATTCCGGTGAGAACGTCAAGTCAACTACGCTAGTATCTAACACTATTATTCCATATTTGTCTAAGCGATCGCCTAACGCATTATCAAAGTCTTCCTTCAATTCACTTCTTTTGGTAATTGCTTCTTCTACTGTTCTTCTAGCAGCTGCTATTTTAAATGCTTCTTGCGTCTGAGGTGCGATGATCTTTGATACAATATTTTCTAAAGTTCCTTGTTTTCTTCTCACTTGAACTACTTGTGTAGGATCGAGGCGAAAGTTAATCGCAAATCTCGCAGATAAATTTTGCAGATCCTTAGTAGAACTTTCTGCTGGGACTTCAAACTTTTGTACAGTTAAATCATACACATCTATCACTGAGATGAAAGGTGGTTTGACATGAATACCTTCCAATAAAGCACCATCTCTGGCTTTACCCAAGATGCTAATTACTCCTGCTTGTCCTGGATTGATGATAATAAAGGCATTTAGTCCTACAATCACCAGTATTGCTAACACAATTCCGAAAGCTGTGGTTTGCCAGTTTCCTAATTGTTGATTTTTCAAATTCTTATCTCCTTTTTTTCGCGGGCAACTCCTGTATTATGTTGGCATGTGCGGGCTAAAGGCTACATAAAGTGAAGATGCTCATTGTTCTTGTGGTAATATCATTCACACGCAACCGCAAAAAGCCGTGGCTACAGTATTGAAATCTCATCGGGTATCAAGAAGGCGTAAGCACTCAACGCATCCTCTCCAGCGCCTGCTTGAGTATGGACATCAGTATCGTAAACAAATTTGGCTGGCGACTACTTATTCTACCCTGAATAAATTTTTTGACTTGGCACCACCTGGATTAATTGGTATCGCGGTGGATGTGGTAGTAAAGCAGCAAGACTCTATCATTGCACAGTTAGGAGTGAAGGATGTCTTTTGGCAATTTTTGATTCTTTCTTTCCTCACTGTTATTGTTTGGATACTAGAATCGATTTTTGAATACGCCTACGCTCGACTTTGGCGCAATTTGGCGCAGAATATTCAACATGATTTGCGTTTGGATGCATACAAACATTTGCAAGAGTTAGAACTAGCTTATTTTGAAGAACGCAGCACTGGCGGTTTAATGTCCATCCTTAGTGATGATATTAACCAATTAGAGCGATTTTTGGATGTGGGAGCAAATGACATCATCCAAGTTGCCACAACTGTTTTAATTATTGGTGGTGCATTCTTTATTTTGGCTCCTAATGTGGCGTGGATGGCGATGTCGCCGATGCCATTTATCCTCTGGGGTTCGTTTGCTTATCAACGCTTGCTTGCACCTCGCTACGCTGATGTCCGTGAGAAAGTAGGTTTTCTAAATTCGCGTTTGGCAAATAATATTAGCGGAATTACTACTATTAAAAGTTTTACTGCTGAATCTCATGAAGCCTCACGTTTAGAAGTAGATAGTGAAGCTTATCGCCAAAGTAATGGTAAGGCAATTAAACTTTCTGCTGCCTTTATACCCTTAATTAGGATGTTGATTTTGGTAGGGTTTACCGCTTTACTCTTATACGGAGGAATGGCAGCAGTTTCGGGAAAAATGTCTGTAGGCACTTACAGTGTTTTAGTGTTTTTAATTCAGCGCTTACTGTGGCCTTTAACTAGATTAGGCGAAACCTTTGACCAATATCAACGGGCAATGGCTTCTACTAATCGAGTGATGGATTTGTTGGATACTCCCATTGCTATTCATCCAGGAAATATAGTATTGCCTGTGGATGAAGTGCGTGGTGAAGTAGAATTTAAAAATGTCTATTTTGCTTATAAAGATAGATTACCAGTAATTAAAAATCTGTCTTTAGATATTCCAGCAGGAAAAACGATCGCAATTGTCGGTTCAACTGGTTCGGGTAAAAGCACTTTAGTCAAACTTTTGTTACGGTTGTACGAAGTGCAAACGGGAAGCATTACCCTGGATGGCATTGACTTACAAAATTTGAATTTGCAAGATTTACGCCGCTGTATTGGCTTAGTGAGTCAGGATGTATTCTTATTTCATGGCACTGTAGCAGAGAATATTGCTTATGGTAGCTTTGATGCCACAGATCAAGAAATCGTCATGGCGGCTAAAGTGGCTGAGGCACACGAATTTATTATGCACCTGCCCCAAGGTTATGAGACAATTGTGGGAGAAAGAGGACAAAAGTTATCTGGTGGACAAAGACAGCGGATTGCGATCGCCCGCGCAGTATTAAAGAATCCACCCATTTTGATTTTAGATGAAGCTACCTCAGCAGTGGATAATGAAACAGAAGCCGCAATCCAGCGATCGCTCGAACGGATTACCGTAAATAGAACTACAATTGCGATCGCTCATCGTCTTTCCACCATCCGCAATGCCGATTGCATTTATGTCATGGAACATGGGAAATTAGTAGAGTCGGGAACCCATGAACAACTGCTAGAAAAAAATGGTACTTACGCCAGTCTTTGGCTTGTACAGTCAGGTTCAAGGTGAACTTTACGCAATTCTTTGTATCTTAATTACGAATTACGAATTACGAATTATTTATGATGTTTGCTAGTACACAGCCGGAATCAGGTGATAACAAGTGGCGTCGCCAGTTGGATAAATTTGTCAAAGCAAATCAGCCAGAATTGGCGGCGCTGTTTTGGGGCTTGTGGTTAGAGAATAGTGATAGCCAAGGTACTATCGGTATTGATTTGCAACCAACACCGCATTTTGTGTATTGTCCTAAAGAGGCAATAGAGAAATTAAATACTAAAGTTGAGAATCGGCTTCAGGAAATTTTAGGAATTGTCGAGAATCATAAACCAGAAGTTGAAGTTGTGATGATTGGTATTGGTAGCGGTGAAATCAAGTTAATTCAGTTTGCACCAGAACCAGCACCACCCGCTTGTTTTGAACAATTAGGTAAGGATGTTGATAGCTTATTAGAACTACTAGAACAGCGCATGAATGAGCAGTTACAAAGCTGATTAAAATTACTTAGAGAAATGGTATCCAAGGAATAATTATGCTGAGAAATTCGTTGACTCCCTCAGTAAGCCTAGCGATATCCTCAAAGTTGTTTGTTTTTTCTTCTAAGTTTTTAATTCCTTTCTTGAAAGAGGATTCATTTTGCTGTAGTTTTATTAAAAATCCAGTAAGAACATCCCCTTCTAATTGATTAATACAATGGTCAATTTTATCTCGGACTGTTTCAAAAGCCTTTTTTTTATTCTGATCTTGTTCTATACGAAGTGCTTCCTGAACCTTGATACTATTAAGCCCTTTACGAACTTCTCTTAATCTATTAAGTTCTGTAGCGCTATCTTCAGATTGGGTAGCCATAATACTAGTACCTTAATTTATAATTATTTGTTGTTTGAAACGAGGGTTAAAAAGGAATTAGCATCTTGCAAAACAGTTTTGAGTTGTTCAGAAGAAACTTCTTCTGTTAATGAAGCTTTAAAAATACTTTTAAAATCTCCTAATAACTTATTTGCATTTTCGATTTCTTCTATCTTGCTATATTTCATT
Source organism: Nostoc sp. B(2019) (assembly GCF_010091925.1). Lineage (GTDB taxonomy): Bacteria > Cyanobacteriota > Cyanobacteriia > Cyanobacteriales > Nostocaceae > Komarekiella. The sequence goes on from NZ_WVID01000001.1 coordinate 224,395, forward strand.
GTGAGAATCTGCTTTCGATTCTCAATCCACTCATTTATACTTCCTATTTGATCTGTCTCTTTAAGAGGTAAAAAAACAAGACGATATTCCTGTAGCTGCTGTATTTCGTCAAGATCTGATTTCATTGATTTACCAAGGAAATCTAGCAATTCTTCTTGTAGTGCTATTTCCTTAAAAATTGTCTCTTGGCGCTTATTTAACTCTTCTCTAAGTGCGCCTTGAATTTCAGCACGGAGTTGAATTTTTGTCCCTTCTGAAATCAGCTTTTTAACAGGAGTGTGTAATCTACCAAGTGTTAAACCACTATCTTCTAAGTTGTTTGCAATATTATCAATTTGTTTTTTAGTTCTACCAGGAGTATCAGACTCAGCTAAATCTAAAAGTTTAGAAAAATATTGTAATAAAAGTTGGTTATGTTTACGAAGTTCATTAATAAGTTCAAGTCTTGCTTTAGCATCATTAGAATTATTATCGTATGCAGTCTGATCAAAAGGAGTATTGGTTACTATTTTACGTAATAAATTCTCTGATGTTAAATCAATTTTAATATCACCAGCTTCTATGAATACCTTGTCAGCAGCTTTAGCATATTGATCACCAGCATCAGCAAGTTTTTTATACTCTTCAGAAGACTGACAGCCAGTTGTCAATGCTGCTATTGCAGAAAATATTGTAACTATTTTATAAAATTTTTTCATCATAAATATCTCTATGAGAGTTCAATAAGTGCTAATTTATGCCAAGTCAATATCTATTTACAAGAACTTCTGAATTGCCTAAAAACAATTTATCTCTGTAAATAAAATACTATCTTTAATTTCAGATTTAATATAGTTTTAAAACTCATACAAAAACTAATATAAAAACTCATAATAATTTTTATATGGCTGAGTATTAATAAAAATTATCAGGCATGAAAAAATATTTAAAAATATAAAAATATTTGTTTCATAATACAAGCTAAAATTCAACTTGTACTTTAGCGATCGCCCCTGGCGTGCTGGAAGCGATCGCATCTATCGTCGTAAAAAATAAGAGTGTAAATAAAATAGAAAGCTGTCAAGTCTGCACGCAATGAGTGTCTATAAACTTTTCCTTTCACACTGACTCAAAAAAAGCGGCGGGAGAAATGTGAAAGAACGAGAAACTCTATTTACATAAGAGCAAATCCTCTCATCAGGGAAACCTAACAAATATGACGTGTGCTATAAAGTACCCGCGTCCTTTTTCTTTCCTGGGTTAAAGCCAGAGGTTTACCAAACTCCTGTGAGGTGTTATGAAACAGATCAAAAATAAAATTACGAATAAATTAGAGCGACTATTAGAGCAACATTTAGTACCTCGTTTGATAGATTGGGAAGAATACCTGCAAACCAAAATCAGGCGTTATAAGCATCTGGAACTCAAAGGTAAATTGAAATTTTGTGGCTCAGGTGTTCGGTTCAAGCGAGATATTAGAATTGATAACCCTCAAAATATATCTTTGGGAAATAAAGTGTATATCGGCCCAGATGCCTTATTAGATGGTCGTGGCGGGATCACAATTGGTGATAACACAACACTTGGCTTTAACGTTGTGATCCTATCTGCAAACCACGACTATCAAAGTAATGATCTTCCTTATGAACATAATATTTATATTCATAAACCTGTTATTATCGGTCGCAATGTTTGGATTGGTGGAAACGTTTTAATTATTCCAGGAGTTTCCATAGGAGACGGTGCAATTGTGGCGGCTGGTACAGTTGTAACTGCTAATGTTGAACCTTTAGCAATTGTCGGAAATCAACCGATGAGAACAATTAAATACCGCGACAAAGAACACTATGAACGACTTGCTAATCAGCAAGAAAGCCAACCTCCTTTGGAATAATTCAAACAAAATTAAATAGGTTGGGCATTACAATGCCCAACCTACTTAAACTGAGACTGGTGTATTAGCACGCTTTACCTGGGGCGTTGCTACCATCCGCATTCCTGCTGGTGTGGCTAGAGTTAGACCACGGCGCACAGGACGCACAGGACGCTTATTTGCTAGGCATACTTGAAAATCTGACAAAATAGTTGCCAAGACGATTTTCATTTCATACTGGGCAAATGCCATGCCAATACAACGACGGCTACCCCCACCAAAGGGTAAGTATTCATAAGGTGAAAATTGCCTTTCTAAAAAGCGTTCTGGTTTAAACTGTTTGGGTTGCGGGTAGACTTCTTCTCTATGGTGCGCTAAATAAATACTGGGGATTATTGCTGTTCCCTCTGGCAGTTTGTAGCCCATAACTTCAATTGGGGTTTTCACAATCCGCAAGAAAGCATTCATAGCAATTGGGTAAATTCGCAACGTTTCTTGGCAAACTGCTGTTAAATAAGGCAATTTAGCAATACTACTCGGATCTGGGTTAACACCAAGGGTGTTGAGTTCCTGTAGCAACTTCTCACGCACCTCTGGTAAATGGTCAATCCAGTAAAAAGCCCATGTCAATGCAGAAGCAGTAGTTTCATGTCCCGCTACTAGCAGTGTCATTAACTCGTCGTGTAATTCTGCATCTGACATCCCTTGACCATCGTCATAACGAGCAGCCATCATCAAACTCAGGATATCTTGGCGATTTTGGTGAGATTCAGCCCGACGTTCTTGAAGTAAAGCATAAATGAGTTGATCAATTTTTTGCCGTTGTCGCAGAATCCAGCCCCAAGGACTCCAAGCGCCTAAATCTTTTTGCATAAACCCGAAAAAGAAGGCACTGGACATTACAGGCGAGCTGATAAAGTTTAGTAGGTCACTTAGCGATCGCCTCAGTTCCTCAAAAAGCTGTCCCTCATCCAAACCAAATACAACTCGTAAAATAACACGCAAGGTAATTTCTTGCATCGACTCACGGATATCAAAAGGCTTACCAATTAGCCACTCGTCACTTACTTGTTGAGTTATTTTACGGATATCCTGACCGTAAGCCCGCATTCTTTCGCCATGAAAGGGAGGCGCTAATAGTTGACGTTGGCGCTGGTGGCGATCGCCATCCGTTAACATAAAAGAGCGATCGCCAAGCAAAAATCTTAGTCCTACGTTCCCCCTCCCAACCTCAAAATGACTAGAATCAGCAGTAAAAATCTGCTCAAGCGCTTGGGGTTGGCTGAAGTACACAAGATGATTATCCCCGCGGCTACTCCTGATAGTAAAGGTATCACCGTAGAGTTTGGCAAAATCATCCACATATTTCACTGGCTGACCAATAAACTTGAGCATCCGCAGAAAACGCGGCATTTTTGGCCCATCGGGTAAATTAGAAATGGCTGTCATAGAAGTTTGTAGAATTGACGGCTTCTGAATTTTATTGTTACGAGTTTTCATGTTCTTGAGGGTTACACAAAGCGGTATATTCTTGTAAGGCAGCATCGGAAGCAAGCAGTGCCAAAAATCATCGCTATTCTTAACGGTAAAGGAGGAGTCGGTAAAACGACTACCGCAGTCAATCTGGCTGCAAACTTTGCAAAGAAAAAAAAGGTGATTCTGATTGACGCAGATATTCAAGGTTCTGCAAGTTGGTGGGTTGGACGCAATCAACAGGAAATAGGATTTGATCTATCTCAAGAAACGGATCCTACACTTTTAGGTGATTTAGGAAAGATAAAAGGTTACGATTTAGTAGTGGTGGATACGCCTCCGGCGCTGCGCTCTGAAGCATTGGCGGCGGTAGTTGCGATCGCAGATTATCTAGTTTTGCCTACACCCCCAGCAGCAATGGATTTAGCTGTGCTCGTGGAGACAGTAAAGGCAGCCATTATCCCTGTGGGAACTCCCCATCGGGTACTGCTAACTAAAGTTGATACACGGAGTATGGGAGAAGCACTAGAAGCTAAAAACACCCTCACGAAGCTAGGTATTCCGGCTTTTAATACCTTTATCCGTGCCTATAAAGCTCATGAACGAGCGGCCCTTGAGGGTGTAGCGATTACTCAATGGCGAGGAGGAAATGCCAGAGAGGCGGAGTTAGACTACCGCCGCGTGGCTGATGAATTACAGCGTGAATGGAGGAAATAATGGTTAAGAAACGTCTCACCGACTTAATACAAGAGGAGGCACAAAAATTTACACCTTCCGAAGGTGAAGATGCAATTGAAATCGCATCTGAAGTAGTTGTGGAAGAAAATGCTGCCGCAACTGAAGAAACGTCAGCACAAGAAACTGAACCAACTTCTACTAAGCGCACAAATCCAACCAAGGCTGATTTAGAAGCAACTGTCAAAGAATTGACAGAAACTCTAGAAAAAAACCATAAAAAAGAAGCTGAGCTTCAGCAGCAAATTATTGATTTGCAATCAAATTTATCTGAACAAAAAACATTAGCAGAACGGCTAACAAAAGAATTGTACGAAGCTAAAAAAACAGCATTACAACTTGCAGAAGCTAATTCTAAGCTAATAGAAGAAAAGAGCGCTGCAAAACCCGCAGAAAAAGCCAAATCTCAGCTAATAGAAGAAAAGAGTGCTGCAAAACCCGCAGAAAAAGCCAAATCTCAGCTAATAGAACAAACTAGTGCTATAAGACCAGTAAAAGAATACAACCCACTGAACTACAAAAAGTCACACCGCTCATCTGAAAAGCTGGCTCAATATCAGCCAGACAATCAACATCAACCAGACAATCAACCAAACGAGTCTGCTGATGATTCTAATAATCAGATGTGGTTACTTGATTAGACTTTAATCCAGCTTTTACTGAAAAAGTCGTTATCTTGGGAGTTAACCCCGAAACTCTAAAATATGCTGGGCAGTGATTTGTGGTTGTTCCAAGTGAGGGAGATGACCACAATCTTGTATCCAGGTTAAAGTACTGTGTGGAATTGCCCTTTTAAACCGCTTGGCATCCCCAGTACCCAAAATTTTATCAGAATCACCCCACAAAATCAGCGTCGGTTGCACAATTTCTGCTAGTTTCTTAAATCTAAAAGCACTGTAGCCACCACTTTTAGTAAAAGCAATCAAAGCTTGATGCCAACTAGGCATTTGTAGGTGTAATGCTCCACAATATAGAGCATCGATAGAGGCAAGAGTTTGATTTTTATATCCTATACGGGAAACGCGATCGCGCACTTTCAGATTACTCAAAAACTGAGTTGCTAAATAATCTAACGGGGGAAACATTAATTTACTCAATGGCGAACCACCCGCCAAACCAGCACTGTCAATTAACACCAACTTTTGCACCACTTCCGGGTAACTCAGCGTGAAATCAATTGCCGTTGCACCCCCCATGGAAGCGCCCACCAAAATTACAGGTTGATTTATTAGACTTTTCCAGAAATAATAAAGATGGGTTTTAATGGCAGTTGGGCTATAGACAATTCCTGAAAGTCTGTCTGTAAATCCAAAGCCCAACAAATCTACTGCCCAAGTTTCATTATCTTCAGAAAGCAGTGGTAAAAGCCGGCGAAATTCCAATACAGAACTATCAAAACCGTGAATTAATAATATAGGAGTTCCACCACTTCCTAAATGCACATAGGTTGTGGTAATTGGTTGATTATTTAGGGGAGTAGCGATCGCAAACGATTGAATGCTTTGAGCTAATGCGATCGAAGCAGGTTCAGTAAGTTGACGAACTGCTGTAGGAAGAAAATTAGGAAACATAGATTTTAGTTTACTGTATTAACTGCCTGCTGCATAACGCTACTTGCACTAGCAGACGCTCTCTCAGCTATTGGTATCAAAGAAAGTTTGCCAAAATGTCAAAATTGGGACTAAAGCCACGTACAATTGATATCGCCCATTCCTTGATTTGGGAGTTGATGCCATGCCAATGGCGGTTGGCGTAATTGAAACTTTAGGTTTTCCTAGTGTGTTAGCCGCAGCAGATGCTATGGTCAAATCTGCCGCAGTCACAATTGTGTATTATGGTCAAGCTGAAAGCGCTCGTTTGTTAGTCGCCGTCAGGGGACATGTTGCTGAAGTCAAAAGAGCAGTTGAAGCAGGAATCGCCGCTGGAGAAGAAGTAAAGGTTGGTACAGTAATCACTCATTACATCGTTCCCAATCCCCCGGAAAATGTAGAAACTATTCTACCAATTCACTTTACTGAAGAATCAGAACCTTTCCGTATGTTCTAAGCAATTTCGCCATCAAAATCTGTAGCGAAGCTTCGTACAATTAACTTATAGCGCCACATACAGTTTATTCCTAAAGGAGATTACTAATGTCACTACAGGCAGTTGGAGCACTGGAAACTAAAGGTTTTCCTGCTGTACTAGCAGCAGCCGATGCTATGGTAAAAGCCGGTCGAGTCACCCTCGTTGGTTATATCAGAGTAGGTAGCGCTCGCTTTACAGTTAATATTCGTGGCGATGTTTCTGAGGTTAAAACAGCTATGGCTGCTGGTGTTGAAGCCGCAGAAAACGTTTATGGCGGTACCCTAGAATCCTGGGTGATTATTCCTCGTCCTCATGAAAACGTCGAAGCTGTTCTGCCAATAGCTTACACAGAAGCAGTTCAACAGTATCGAGAATCTGTAGAAAATCCCATCGTCAGGTCGTCTAACGGACGATAAGGTCAAGGTCAATAGTCAATAGTCAATATTGATTTTGACTATTGATTTTTACTCATATCAGGTTTTGAAAAAAACTTTCCGATGATAGAGGCGGATTTGTCCGTGAAGCTAGTTTGGCTAATTAGCTCTATTATTTAGAATAGCGATCGCCATTTTGTACAGTAGAGTAGATTTTATACTTTCTATCTAAATCGTAGTGTCTTTTTACAACATCTTAATAAGTTTTATAAAAATATTTGCGTTTTTAACAACGAACCTATCAAATCAAACTTGGCAGACTACTAGGAATATAAAATTAACCCTTTCAAGGTGACTCGTAAAATCTCATTTCTTCTCTCTGTGCCTCCGTGTCTCTGTCTTGAAAAGTATGAGCGCCTAGGTTGGGCTGCGCCAACGCCGGTTCGCCTTTGGCGTTCCCGCAGGGTAGCCGGCACTCATACTTTTCGCTGCGGTTTATAAATTATTTCTTTAACCACACAAAAAAGTCCGAGTGGAACTTTAACAGAACACAGAGATAAGAGGTTATGGAGGTCTTTATTTGCCAGAATTTTTCCCTACATTTGAAAGGGCTGGAATATCAAACTTACACACTGTAAAAATTGAGTATTATGTATACCAAATAGTTGATTGTTTCTGTCAAGGCGTAAATTATCAATAGATATTAAGTTTTTTATGAGTTTTTATATGAGGTTTCTATGAGTTATATGGGTTTGATTAACATTAAATTTAAGCTAATATCTTTTAGTTAAATTAAAAGGTATAAAAACAAATGTTTTCCTCTTTAACAATGACATAGCAACCAGTAGTAATCAGAGATGGTTTCAGGTAGGGCTTTATTCACAAAATTAAATTTTTGTCAATACATTAAGTCCTAGAACAATCAATATCAGATGAGTATTTTTAGTTATTTTATACTAACTCCCAATAGCTATACAGACACTATTTCATAGAAAATATAAAGTATAAAATAATACTAAAGTTTTTACTTTTCCAGTGAGGTTTCGTAGAAATGAAACTTATACTGTTAAAACAACGTCTGAACATTAAGTTAAATTATATTCGTTCCTTAAAATTGGGTGCGAAATGTTCAGATTTTTCAAACCTCTATCCGGCAAAAGTCTATCTCTTTCTTGACTCTGGGAAGATTGCTATTCTCAGTTCGCAAAACATAACTTTACAAAAACTCGAAATTAACAGAATTGACGAAAATGCCTTAGAGACAGTGATTTCCGGTACTTGAAAATTAAAAGCAAAATGCAATGCAAAAATTTCTGCATAAATCTAGTAACTCAAGACGTAATAAAAGTGGAATCACTGAGATATTTTCATGAAATTCATGAAATCCGGGGCAACTGCCAGTTAAAAAATTAAGTGGGAGAAATGGGGGTTGTGATGCAAACTTTAAAATCGAGTTTCGAGGAGCGCAATCTCGCTATGGCAACGGATGTGGAAAAACTGGCGCTATATTGGCGAAAGCGGCTAGCTGCCGAATGTCCTGAACAAAGTGAGGCGGCTAGGCAAAGTATTCTTTTATGGTTGTTAGGAGCTGACTCCAAGCGGTTTGATCTGCTCAACCCCAAAGAACTCGATATCGCCAAGCAAGCGATGGAATATCGCTGGAGGATTTTACGTCAACGCTACTTAGGGATGGGGCGAGAACGCGCTTATCGCAACTTGATAACTCGGCTGGGAAGTATAGTGACGTTACGCAATAAGATCCAGACTTGGATTGCTCTCAGCCGCGATCGCCAGCGCAGTGTCATGGATGTGTTGCAAGAAGTACTCCAAGAATTGCTGCAAAGCGATACCTACATGCAGCAGCAAATGGCTGACATTGCAGAATGTACCACCGATAAACGATTGCGGGATACTCTGCTGTTTGCCAGTGTAGAAGAGTATTGTTTACGTCCAGTACGCAATCAACCCCTATTGGTTTACCGCTTTGTAAATTATTTGCGTCGTACGCAGCGTGGCGGTTTAACCCAAGTGCCAAGCCGGGACTTGATTAGGTTAGTTTCAGAAGAAATTCTGACAGACGACACTGACAACCGAGTTAACTTAGTGGATAGTCAGGCGATCGCAGAATATCAAGAAACACAACAACTAGAAGAACAGCAGGTGCTACGTCAGGGAGTACAAAAAGAATTTGAAAATTATTTACAAGAAAACTTGGGAACAGAGGCAGTAGAGTGGCTACGACTGTATCTGCAAGGTAAGTCTCAAGAAGAAATCGCCCAAAGATTGAACAAGCAGATTAAGGAAGTATACCGACTCCGAGAAAAAATTAGTTACCATGCCGTGCGCGTCTTTGCTCTAAAAAGTAAGCCAGAACTCGTGGATAGTTGGCTTTCAATTTCTTTGCAAGAAAATAACTTGGGGCTAACACAGAACCAATGGCAACAACTTTATGAACAATTAACTCATCTTGGGCGGCAGATCCTAGATTTGCGGAGAGCGGGTAACTCAATAGAAGCCACAGCCCAACAGTTAAAACTCAAAACCCATCAAGTAATGGGCGAATGGACAAAAGTCTATCTTGCAGCCCAAACTTTAAGAACTCAGGAATAGCTAGATTCATCAAAAGTTGGCGAGAAACTCCAGAGAGCAAGTGGCGTGGAGAAGGATAGCCCTGCGCTCATGGGGAGCCAGTGCGTTGCGCGGGTTAAGAGCGTTGTTCGCTCTTAGCGTTCCCGCAAGGGTAGCAAGTGTTGTCGTAAAGCAATGGCGTGGAAACCCCCTACCGTGCTAACTCACCGCCCACCAACTTAGGGTATTAGGGATTGGGCATTGGTGACTGAAGATTTTTGGGTTTGGGTTGATCCACATCTAAAATTCATCCTCTACCCACCTCTACTTATGTGTAGTTTTATGTGTACTTATGGCAGTACTCGTTTAAATAAAATACAACGAGGTGATGGGAAGTATATCCTGTAGCTCATACTTATCAGTATTTAAGTTTCTGATACAGGTGTAATTATGTATTCATCCCCATCAGGAATGGAAATAGTTTAATTTTTAACAACTCAACAAAGTATCTTTATTAACAGCCTACTAAATTAAAGGCAAGATATATAGTATAAGAGCAAACACCAAGTAATCATACTTATGTTGTCTTCAGAGGGCAAACCAACTCATACCGCAGCAACTATGAAGCAAGTGCTAACCACCACTCAAACTAAGTGGGAACAAGGAGGCGATACTCCAAGAGAGTTACTGAGTGATCGCCAGCAAATATTCCAGCTAATTGATACTTTGTTGTCATTTGAAGCTTGCCTATACCACCAGATTTTGCCCTTTGCATTAAAAGACAACAACCTCTTACTGGGTATGGTTCATCCACAAGACAGTGAGGCCTTAGATTATGTTGGGCGCATTTTGTCTTATATTAATTGCTCGATGGTAGCTAAGGCGATCGCAGCTGACACTCACCGGACAATACTGTCAGCCTACCTCAACCACAAAAATACATCCGTGCCAGCCAAACCAGCAGACTTTTCCTCAAAAAAGAGCGCAGCTACAATTACTGACAAACCTATTCCCTCTAAAGATACTGACTCTGAATCACATCAACCGCCAATATTGATGATGCCTCAGACCCAAAGTCCTAAACATTCTTGGCAACGGGTAGATTTACCCCCAATTCCAGCCTCTCCAATTTCAGACCTAAATAACTTGTCTAAAATTACCAACTTCTTGACTCCTGGCAATAGTGAGCAAGAGAAGAATACTTTTAAGACAGCATCGCCAGACAATTTACCCGTTTTACCAGCACAAGTTCCCGATTTATTTAGTCCTATTGCAATACTTCCGACACTACCACCCAAGAAATTACTAGAAGAATTACTAGGGCGAATTCTAGCTGGAGGCATTGGTCGGCTGTACTTAGAAAGGCAACCTTACGAAGGCAAAATACTGTGGAGTGATAATGGAGTCTTGCAGTCTGTTTTAGACAAACTGCCGCTCTCTGTTTTCCAAGGAGTACTCAATGAATTAAAGCGGTTTGCTTCCCTACCTGTTACTACGGTTGCAGAACCAAAACAGGTAGAAAAGGAATGCGTGTATCAACAAAACCGCCTGTTATTACGCTTGCGAATCATGCCGGGAATTTACGGCGAAGAGGCTACACTACAAGTGCTGCGGGGAGCAGCATTAAAGTTTTATCAACAACAACAGTTGACGCGTCTAGGCCGCGATGCCTTGGGAATTGCTCAACAACTAAGCTTCAAGTTGCATGAACTACAAGAACGGCTTCTCTTGAATCCCAGCCTTGACTTTCAGCAATTAGAGGCTTTAGTTGCCTTAAATCAACTAGTGGAAAATTTAGACCAACAAATCAAAATACTCTCACTAGATAACAACGCAACAACAATCAGCAAATCATAGCTCTGTCAGTGAAACCGCTGATTTCGATCCCATACATAGTTGTTATTTTGTAATGGAACCCTAGAGCGACTGACCTTAGAGGTTCAGATCAAATATGTGCAAATTTTGCGCCCGTATTCTCCATAAGATTACGGTTTAAACAAACTTATAGTAGCAAAGTTAATTTTCCGCTCTTGAATCCATTTCTTGCAAATATTTCATGCACACTGAGGTTTTTAGTGAACTTTTCCCCTTAATGAGTACAGCCAATCCACAAACGCTGGAATGGCTGCTCAATGTTGCAATTGAACATGAATATCCGGCTGGACGAGCCGTTGTGATGGAAGATGCTTGGGGTAACGCCGTTTACTTAGTGGTTTCTGGTTGGGTCAAAGTCCGGCGTACCTCCGGGGAAGATTCAGTAGCTCTGGCAATTTTTGGTCGGGGCGATTTTTTTGGCGAAATGGCAATTTTAGATGAATCTCCCCGTTCAACCGATGTCATTGCCCTTTCACCCGTAAAGTTGCTGAGCATTTCCAGAGAGCGCTTTATTCAAATATTGTTCAAAGACCCACAGTTACATCATCGGATGCTGCAATTAATGGTGCGGCGATTGCGGCAAATCAACCTGCGTTTGCAAATGCGGTCTTCACCACCAGCAGTCAAACTTGCTTATACCCTAGTGACTTTAAGCGAAAGCTATGGTCAAGAATCAAATCTAGGAAGGGAAATTTATAACATTCCCTTCAAAGATTTAGCAGAGGTGACAGAAATCGGTGTTGAAGAAACCACGAAAATCATGGAAAAGCTCCACGAAAAAGGGTGGATCAAAATTGACAACGCCAACAACATTATTTATCTTGTGAACTTCAAACAGTTGATGAATTTGGCTGGGAAAGTCTAATTAGTGCTGAAGCGCGGTAGCGGAGCGTTTAGCCCGTATTGAGTGTTGCGTCAACAGTCCACAGTTTTTGACTATTGACTAATGGCTGTTGACTAATGACTATTAACTAATAACTCAGAACTCAGCACACTCAAGATGACTGAAGCAACAGCACCTCGCTCCAACACCCACATCCAGCAAACTGGGCCGACGATTCATTACCAGGTAGCAATGCCCTCACCAGAAACTCATCTGTTTGAGGTGACTTTAAGCCTTGGGGATTACCCCTCACCGATTCTCGATTTAAAACTGCCAGTATGGACACCCGGCTCCTATTTAGTGCGAGAATACGCCAAAAACTTACAGGAATTTACAGCTTTTAGAGGGAATGAGCCTTTACCTTGCCGGAAGATCAGTAAAAATCACTGGCAGATAGAGAAAAGTGGTGTTTCAGAATTAACTGTGCGTTACCGCATTTTCGCGAATGAGTTATCGGTACGGACAAATCATTTAGATACCACCCATGCCTATTTCAACGGTGCGGCACTATTTTTTAGAATACCTGGTTGGGAGAAACAACCCATTCGCGTTACCATCGTGCCACCACACCCAGAATGGCAAATAACTACTCCTCTCCCACCAGTTGAACAAGAGGCTAATACTTTCCTGGCTGGCGATTTTGATACTCTTGTCGATAGTCCGTTTGAAATTGGTCGCCATCAGTTGTATCAATTTGAAGTGTTGGGAAAACCCCACGAACTGGCCATCTGGGGACAGGGTAACTTTGATGCTCAGCGGATGATAGCTGATATTCAGAAAATTATCCAAGCAGAAGCACAGATGTTTGGCGGTTTGCCATATAAACGATACGTATTTCTACTACATTTATTTAGCCAAGCTTTTGGTGGTTTGGAGCATAAAAACTCCTGCTCCCTAATTTACCAGCGTTTTGGGTTTCGCGCTCAGGATAAGTACGATCGCTTTCTTCAATTAGTGGCGCACGAATTCTTTCACTTGTGGAATGTCAAGCGAATTCGCCCAAAAGCACTAGAGGTTTTTGATTACGACCAGGAAAATTACACACCCTCTTTATGGTTTTGTGAGGGGACTACTAGTTACTACGACTTGTTAATTCCTTTGCGAGCAGGAATTTATGATGTGAAGTCCTATTTGAATAATCTGGGCAAGGAAATTACCAGATATGAAACTACACCAGGGCGCAAGGTACAACCCGTTGCTGAGTCCAGTTTTGATGCCTGGATTAAACTCTATCGTCCAGATGCCAATAGCGGTAATTCCCAAATTTCCTACTATTTGAAAGGAGAAATGGTATCGTTGTTGCTGGATTTACTCATTCGCTCTAATCATGACAATCAGCGTTCTCTCGATGATGTCATGCGGAAAATGTGGCATCAATTTGGGCAAGCTGAAATTGGCTATACCCCCGAACAGTTGCAGGAAATCATAGAATCTGTAGCGGGAATTGATTTGAATGATTTCTTTAAACACTATATTAATGGCACTGACGATTTACCCTTCAATCAGTACCTAGAACCGTTTGGCTTGCAGTTAGTAGCTGAACACGAGGAAGAACCTTATTTGGGTGTGAAAACAAATACCGAAAATGGGCGGGAGATAATTAAGTTTGTCGAGGCGGGTTCACCTGCACAAGCAGCAGGAATTGACGCAGGCGATGAGCTGCTAGCAATTAATGGGATTAAGGTGACAGTGAGTAGCTTAAGCGATCGCCTCAAAGATTATCAACCAAGTGATATCATCCAAGTCGCAGTTTTTCACCAAGATGAACTGCGTATTTACTCTATTACCCTAGCTCCACCACGTCCCACTCGGTATCAGGTAAAACCTGTTGATCATCCTAACTCTACGCAGCAGCAAAACTTTGCTGGATGGCTTGGCGTAACGCTCACAACTCTTTAATAAAGAGATTGGGGATTGGGTATTGGGGACTGGGTATTTAGGTACTTATTATTTATTCACCTTGTCTCCCTAGTCACCAGTCACCAGCCCCTAGTCTCTAGTCCCCAGCGATGTACTGAGTTTCGACTGCGCTCAACTACCGCTTGTCGTACCCCTACGCAAAAGCCAAGCTAAGCGTAGCGTCCCGCAGGGAAGTGTCCCCAGTCCCCACTTCTAACGCGTTCCCACCGCTCCAGAGTAAACTAAACCCCGTTGCAGATCCAGCGTCAGAATCGCCCCATCTCGAATTACTTGCGTCGCCTGTTTCACACCGACAATCACTGGCACACCGAGACGCAAACCGATCACCGCTGCGTGACTTGTGAGACTCTCATCTTCGGTAATAATCCCGGCAGCTTTACGAATCACCTCTACATAATCGGCATTAGTGCGGGAGGCAACCAAAATATCTCCGGGATTAAAGTTACTCACATCCATGCTAGTTTGAGCCACCCGTGCGCGACCACTCACCGAACCTTGCCCCAGACCAATTCCGTGACCTAGTACTGCTGTCACCACCTCAACCTTAATCAAATCCGTTGAACCAGAAATTCCTTGGAGTGTGCCGGCAGTCATCACCACTAAATCGCCTTCAGACAATAACTGATTTTCCTGAGCTACGTTGATGGCAGCTTGAAATGTCTGACCTGTGGAAGGTAATCCTAGTACTAACAAGGGTTTCACTCCCCACACCATCTGTAGCTGCCGTGCCACATTCACATGTGGTGTCACGGCCAAAATCGGTGTCTGAGGACGGAACTTAGAAACATTGCGAGCTGTTGCACCTGTTTGCGTGAGGGTCATGATTGCCGCTGCTCCCAGTTGCTCGGCAATTTGACCTACAGCTTGACTAATAGCATTAGGAATGGAACGCCTAGTATCTTTTAAAGAACGTAAGTTTGAGTTTTGGGATTCCTCCTGCTCCATACGCTCGGCAATACGTGCCATTGTTGCCACTGCTTCCACTGGGTAACTACCGACAGCAGTTTCATTAGAAAGCATCACTGCATCTGTGCCATCTAAAATCGCATTTGCCACATCCGACACTTCGGCGCGAGTGGGACGCGGGTTGCTCACCATACTGTCTAACATCTGGGTAGCTGTGATGATCGGAATCCCTAAGCGATTTGCAGTCGCAATCAATCGCTTTTGCAGTACCGGAACATCCTCGGCTGGCAGTTCCACGCCCAAGTCGCCTCTGGCAACCATTACACCATCACACAAAGCCAGAACTGCCTCCATTTGTTCAATGGCTTCATGTTTTTCAATTTTGGCAATCACTGGCACTTGTTTGCCTGTGCTAGAAATTAGCTCTTTAATTTCTATCATATCCAGCGGATTGCGGACAAAAGACAGTGCTACCCAATCTACACCCTGGTCTAGACCAAACATTAGATCTTCGCGGTCTTTGTCGGTCATTGCCTTAATCGACAAGTAAACTCCCGGAAAGTTTACACCTTTGTTGTTAGAAAGTTTACCAGGCACAGTGATGCGACAATGCAAATCACCTTTGTCACGGTTAATTTCCTCCACCAACATTTCTACTCGCCCATCATCGAGGAGGATTTTTGCGCCAACCGGGACTTCTTCGGCCAAATAATCGTAGGTGACGCAGCTAATTTCCTCTGTGCCGATAATCGGGCGATTAGTCAAGGTGAAGCGATCGCCTTTTGCCACGACTATATACCCGTTTTCAAACTTCCCCAAGCGAATCTTTGGCCCTTGCAAATCTTGAAGAATAGCTACTGGCTGATTTAGTTCAAAAGCGGTTTGCCGAATTAAGCGAATGTTACGTTGATGGTCAGCGTGAGTTCCGTGAGAAAAGTTTAGCCGCAGTGTCGTTGCTCCCGCTTCGATGATCGCCTTGAGCATTTCTGGGCTGCTGGTGGCGGGGCCAATAGTAGCGACAATTTTTGTCCGGCGTGGAGAATCTTTTAATTGCATATTATATTGCATAGGAGCTGAAGTTAGGGAGCTATCTAGGAAGTCATCGTAACTTTAAGTGGCATCTCCTTTTCAGTCACAGCTATATCAATGATTTAAACAGTTAGAGAGGGGAGTGGGGGTAGGGGCCCCCTCTGGGTTTAGGGGCTGTGGGGAAGTGGGAGAGTGGAGGAGTGGGGGAAGTAAATGAACAATTACTTCTGTCCCCTCTCCCTTTCCCCCTACCTTCTCCTCTTGTCTCTCCTCTTCCCTAGAGGCTGTGAGATAGACTAGATATTGTTAATAGATCTTTGTAAAGGAAGGTTTCTCCCATTAACTCTTTGGCACTTGTCATACTTCATTCATCAGCAAAGACTTAGGTCTCGTCTGGAATCATAACGTTATTCATCTGCTGATTATGCAAACCAGAGATAAATATTGCTATACAAAACTTTATTATTCCTAGTCTTTATCGTATATTCGTAATGCTTTGATAAAAAAGGAGTCAAGAATGCTCACGTCGGAGGCAAAAAAGCCACTGACTATCCCACCCAGGGAATTTTTAGCGCCTCCCGGTGATTTTAATCCAACGCTGCTGCTGTTTTTAACAGCCGTAGCGATACTGGTGTTATCTAACTTTGGTTACTGGCTGTGGCAATGGCCGCACTGGCTGTGCTTTAGTGTTAATACTATTGCCTTGCATTGCAGTGGAACGGTAATTCACGACGCTTGTCACCAATCTGCCCATCGCAACCGGGTGATGAACGCGATGTTAGGGCATGGTAGTGCATTGATGTTAGCTTTTGCCTTTCCGGTGTTTACGCGGGTACATCTACAGCATCATGCCCATGTCAACCATCCTAAAGACGACCCAGATCATTATGTTTCTACGGGTGGGCCGCTATGGCTGATTGCGGTCAGGTTTTTGTACCATGAGATATTTTTCTTTCAAAGGCAACTGTGGCGTAAATATGAGCTACTGGAATGGTTCATCAGCCGCTTGATTGTGGGTTTAATTGTTTATATCTCAGTGCAATACCATTTTTTGGGTTACATTCTCAATTTTTGGTTTATACCAACATTTGTGGTGGGGATAACACTGGGATTATTTTTTGATTATTTACCTCATCGTCCCTTTGCAGAGCGCGATCGCTGGAAAAATGCTCGCGTCTATCCTCATCCAATTCTGAATGTCTTAATTTTAGGGCAGAACTACCACTTAATTCACCATCTCTGGCCTTCTGTTCCTTGGTATAATTATCAGCCGACCTATTACCTTATGAAACCCCTTTTAGATGAAAAAGACTGTTATCAAACTTCAGGATTGCTACAAAGAAAAGACTTTTTTGAGTTTGTTTATGACATCTTTTTAGGAATTCGGTTTCAGCATCATAAAGAATAGAGTTGTTGTATAAAGCGATCGCGTAGTTAGCATGTGTGCAACACCTCATCTTCCGATCCTAGCTCTCGCCGTCTCGGATTGTACTTGAGGCGATTGGAAAACGCTATTTTACAATAAACGGATGAGAGAACCGACGGGGGCGCAGCTAGGAACTTTGTATCGGCCTTGTCATATCAAAAAATTAAGAAATATGAGGGTAGGCAAACCGCCTGCCCTATCTCCTAGCTAATGCTAATGATCTCATCGTTGATTACCAATTTGAAATCAGAGGCATCGCAAGCAGTACGAAATCCCTTAATACACTTAAGTATTTGGCACTTTTGACCTAATTGCTTGTTGTGATTGTAACGACTGAGGTAAACTCCAGTCGGGACGCAAACTAGCAGCGTTACGCAAATAGATATGGTGAATTGGGGCGGAGGCTGGCAGGTAAGCGTGGACTAACAACCGGATGCAGAACTCTAAGCTGCCTTTGACATGCATTTGCTGCACATCTAGCATAGCCACATTATCCCAGTCAGGACGCGTTCTGGCGATCGCAGCTGGAAAAATAGCATCCAAATCGCGTGTTACTGAGAAAGTAACACTAATAATCTCCGTTGGCTGGAGTTGATTCCGGTTTTCTAGTTCATCTAGTAGTTCCGTAACCACTTCTCGGATTGCCTCATCAGTATTTTCTGAAACGGTTGTTGCTCCACGAATAGCCCGCATTTGCCACTCCACGCCAAAATCCTCCTCATATTTAGTCAAGGGGAGCCAGCGCCGTGGGCGGGTTTCCCGACTTGAGGCGACTGGCGTTCAAGGGTCAAGGGTCAAGGGTCAAGGGTCATTACTTTTGACTTTTGACCTTGGACTTTTGACTCTTGACGATACATTCATTTATGGTCTATACAACCATAGAGGTAAACCGCTGGTGGACATTTCAAATTCCAGCCAATCAATACCAGCTCCAATTCCTGATGAAATCTGACGGCTTCCAGGTAAAACTCGACTCAACAAGGGTTTTCGTTCTTCTAGGGTGTAGCAGAGCGTTTTTTCCGGGTCAAGACCCACAAGTTCTGCTGTCCAGCGACGGGCATCTTCTTCTGTTCCCAGACGGTCTATAACACCCAACTCTAAGGCTTGCTGTCCTGTAAAAATGCGACCATCGGCGAAACTTTTAACAGTTTCCACCCCCAAAGAACGTGCTTCGGCAACAGTTTGGACAAATTGTTGATAACTTATATCAATCAACTCTTGTAGGATGCTTTCTTCTGGTTCAGTCAGTTCCCGGTCGAAAGCTAAAATGTCTTTGTAGGGGCCAGACTTAATTACCTTGAAGGAAACACCGATTTTTTCTAGCAAGCGTTCTAAGTTATTTCCACGCAGAATCACACCAATGCTACCTGTAATCGTACCGGGGTTAGCCATGATGTGCTCGGCTCCCATACCAATGTAGACGCCTCCAGAAGCCGAAATATTGCCAAAGCTGGCAACAATTTTGATTTTTTCGCGCAAACGCTTGAGGGCGCTGTAGATTTCTTGGGAATCTCCCACTGTACCGCCAGGACTATCGATACGTAGCAGTAATGCTGGAAATTTTTTTTCCTCTACAGTTTTTAGGGCTTCTAACACGCGTTTGCGAGTAGCACTGGCGATCGCACCAGTAATTTCAATCCGCGCAATTTGTTTACGAAACTTGGGCTTAAACGGCCAAACCATGAGTGTTAAAATACCTCGTAATAAACTCAATATAAAATGCCCAGCGGTCAGACTACTTGCTTTGCTTTGTTAAGAAACATGAGCAGGCATTATACCAATCAGCATTTTAATGAAGTTTTTATGTTTTGTTATCTTCGTAAATGTCAATCCAGTCATAGAAGATGTTAGCCAGAACAAAATGCTTTGCCAGAGCTTAGTGTCCAGCGCTATAGTTTAACACACCTGACTTTAGCTATTACAGTTTAATAAATGTATC
This sequence comes from Nostoc sp. B(2019), assembly GCF_010091925.1. Classification (GTDB taxonomy): domain Bacteria; phylum Cyanobacteriota; class Cyanobacteriia; order Cyanobacteriales; family Nostocaceae; genus Komarekiella. Next base: position 243,442 of record NZ_WVID01000001.1, read on the forward strand.
AGCCTGAGTAAATTCCTTAGTCATTAGTAACTAATAACTAATGATTTATAGTTAATAAGTATTTAATTAATTCGGCACTCAATTTAATTAATAAAAATTTATTCAGAAGTACTAATCCTTAACTAAGTTAGAACTAGTAACAACTTACACTTTCGGGAATATCACTTTTTCATCTCATTGTGCAGTCTATGAGTACCTCACGAAACTGTTGCTACTCAGGAATCTATGCGTAAAATTTGACAGCGATAATAAGCGTACATATCAAACAGTGCGCCGACGAAACTACAAGTCAAACTAATCACAAATAGTCCCCGTAGGGAAGTCCCACTACCAAAGGTGGCAAGAAAATGTAAAATCTGAGTTGCGATCGCCTCAGTCAATTCTTCTAAGCCAGGAAAATAACCCATGAGGGATAGAAGCAGCAATACACCCCCAACTAGGAACATGGGAGCAACAAAACTAAAAATGATTGTTAGTAGCAGGGAGCGGAGAAAATTAGTAAAAATGGTCATCTAGAACAAGCTCCGTGAGTAAAGATGACAATAGCTGGATAGCTTTATGTCATTTTCTACAATACGTGCGATCGCTTCTGAGCAGACAAACTGTCAAAAATCTTAAGTTTTCATTAAAAGAAATGGCAAGCTGTGACACCAGATGCAGGGGACATCAAAAAGGGCTGGAATCTATAAAACCCCCGAAAAATCAAGCTTATGGTCAAAGATAGTCACTATTTATTGCGTCAAAGCACGCTTGAAAACAGCTTAATTTTCTGAGAGGAGCTTTAAACTAAGTTAATGTTCAGCCCCGACAAGAGGAAGGGGGGAGCAGGGGGGAAGTTGCAGTAAGTCTTTCCCCTCTGCCTTCTAACTCTTGACTGTTGACTTTAGACTAATGACTAATGACCGATGCCCAATGCCCCACGACTTTCGCTATTCTTAAGGCAGTTACCGAGTTAGCTATAGAACATTGAGCGAGACTACATCCAAATCCAGTTTAGGAGAATGGAGTCAGCGGTTGCTGGCGGCGATTTTTTTGGGTGGACAAGTACTAGTTCACCTCCTGAGAGGCAAAATCCATCGGCGCAATACCTTAGATCAAATGGCAGCAGTTGGGCCAGATTCTCTGTTTATTGCCCTCTTGACAGCTATTTTTGTCGGAGCAGTGTTTACTATTCAGGTAGCACGGGAATTTATCAACTTTGGCGCTGGAAACATCGTCGGTGGTGTGCTATCCGTAGCATTGACACGAGAATTGACGCCCGTGCTGACAGCAGTGATTTTGGCGGGGCGAGTTGGTTCCGCTTTTGCAGCGGAAATCGGCACAATGCGGGTAACAGAACAAATCGATGCCATGTTGATGTTAAAAACCGACCCCATTGATTACCTAGTTATTCCCCGTGTTCTGGCTTGCTGCTTAATGCTGCCAATTTTAACCCTTCTGTCTTTGGTAACAGGGATGTTAGGAGGCTTAATAATTGCAACGAATATCTACAACCTCTCCGACACAGTGTTCCTAGACTCGGCCCGTAACTTTCTCGGCATCTGGGATATTTTTAGCGCCATGATTAAGGCGTGTTGCTTCGGCGTTTTAATTGCCGTAATTGGTTGCAGTTGGGGCTTGACGACAACAGGGGGAGCTAAAGGAGTAGGACAATCAACCACAACGGCTGTTGTTACCGCCTTGCTAATTATATTTATTAGCAACTTCTTTCTTTCGTGGTTAATGTTTCAAGGGGCTGGTAGTGCATTTCTACCAGAATTTTAGTTGCTACACGACAGCGATGAATCATCCTGATCAATAACTTCGCATCTCCTAACCCTTGAAATCCTAGAATAGGAGAAATATCTAGTAACAAAGCAGGATTTAAGACTGTGACCAGTTCATTTGCTCCTGAGTCCACATCAACTGTGGAACTTAAGCCTAGTTACAATATACCTGTAGTGTTGGTGATCGCCGCTATTCCAGTGCTGATAGTACAACCTTGGGTAGGCTTCGCTTTAGCACTATTTGGTTTGTTTCTCATGTTTCAGGCATTAACACTGCGTCTACAATTTACCGCCACTGACTTAGATCTTTACAGAGGCGAAAAATTAATTCGCCGCTTTCCCTACCAGGAATGGCAAAACTGGCGGATCTTCTGGAATGGAGTTCCCATCTTGCTTTATTTTAAAGAAATTAAAAGCATTCACTTTTTGCCGATTTTATTTGACCCCAACACGCTGAAAAATTGCCTAGAACACCGTTGTCCACGTATTTAGTGCCGAGTAATTAGTGCTGAGTTCTGAGTCTAGATTCGGAACTACTCAAGACGAGCGCGAGAAGTTTGTAGCAAGATCCCGTAGGGTGCGGCGGCTTTCTCACTTTGTTGACCAATCAAGTCTTCTGCCAAAGGGAGACGCCCGCCGTAGGATGCCCGTACCCCTACGCAAAAACCAAGCTACGCGTAGCGTATCCTTTAAAAGAAGGGCTGTAGGGCGATTGGTGGCTCAAGACTCAAGACTCTTGTAATATTTCTGAAAGCTATTTATTCGCGTCATAGGAATTACACTATTGTTTATGAACCCAGAGGAATCTCAAACCCCAGAACCAATTGATGAATGGTTGCCAGAAAAACAAGAACAGAGCAATGCTATTGAACATCCAGAAAATCCACCTATTGAGTCAGTAGTGGAAACAGAAACCCTGAGTTTATCAGTTGACAATCAAGATGATGCAACTTTTGAGCAGTCCATCTCCAATGCAGAAGTTATAGAATCTACAACTGAGCTAACAGAAGACTCAACTGGCGAACTTGTGGCGCAGTTAGAAGCAGAAACTACCGCGCTGGAGTCAGAAATAGAATCAGAATCACAAGATAATTTACTATACGCAGAAACAGAGCAACGACTGGCAGAGTTGCAACGTACTGAAGCAGCCCTTAAAGAAGAAATAGCCACACTGCAAGCATCCTACAAAACACTTCAAACACAAATTGGTGAGACTCAAACTGCACTGGGACGACTTGTGCAAGAATCGTTGGCACAGTTAGAACAGCGCAAACAAGCACTACAAATTTCTGTAGAACAACTGGAACGCCGTCAAGACCGTATCCGCAACGAGATGCGAACCACTTTTGCAGGAGCATCCCAAGATTTGGCAATTAGGGTGCAGGGTTTTAAAGACTATCTCACGGGTAGTTTACAGGATTTGGCAGCAGCAGCAGAGCAGTTACAACTAATGCCTGCTGTAACCGAACGAGAAAAACCAATTGCTAGAGAAGCTAAACCAGTTGAATCGCAGCCTGGTACACCACAATTTGCCCAACAGCAGTTTCAAGACGCTACAAAGCAAATTCGTCGCTTAATTGACCAATATCGTACTAAACCAGATTATTACGGCCCTGCATGGCAACTGCGCCGCACCTTTGAACCAGTCCACGCTGAACGAGTCTCTAACTGGTTTTTCAGCCAAGGAGGACGGGGTGCTTTACGAACAATGGGTAGTCGCTTGCAGAATATCTTGATTGCCTCAGCAGCGATTTCGATATTACATAAGCTGTATGGCGATCGCGTCCGCACGTTAGTATTAGCAAATACACCAGAACGTTTGGGTGAATGGCGGCGCGGCTTGCAAGACTGTCTGGGAATTGGTCGCCCAGATTTTGGCCCCGACCGAGGATTGGTATTATTTGAAGCACCTGAAGCCGCAGCTCAAAAAGCAGACCGATTGGTGAAAGCGAATCAACTGCCCTTCATTATCATTGATGATTCAGAGGAGCAAATCAGTCTATCTCTGCTGCAATTTCCCTTATGGTTAGCCTTTGCTCCTGACCCCAAAACAGTGAGAAACTATGATGATGATTTCTAATTAGTCATTGGTCATTGGTCAAAAGTCCACAGTTACGACTCTGGACTTTTGACTTTCTGGAATTTTGAATCTTAAATTTTTTATGGCTATTTGGTTAACCGGATGTGTGGTAATTGTGGTCATAGCTTACCTATTGGGTTCTTTCCCCACTGGGTACATCGCTGTGAAGCAGTTAAAAGGTATTGATATTCGCGAGGTTGGTTCGGGTTCTACCGGAGCAACCAATGTGCTGAGAACCTTGGGAAAAGGGCCAGGAGCATTCGTTTTATTCCTTGATTCCTTAAAAGGAGTATTAGCGATCGCCTTAGTTTACTGGTTGTTTAATTTTGCTGCAAATCAAAATTTTATCCCCCCAACGGTAGATGCGAAACTGTGGCAACCGTGGATAGTAACTTTAACTGGGTTAGCTGCCATCCTTGGACACAGTAAATCAATTTTTTTGGGTTTTACTGGTGGTAAATCCGTTGCTATCAGCTTAGGAATTTTGTTGGCAATGAGTTGGCAGGTAGGTTTAGCAACAGCGGGTGTTTTTGCCGTTTGTGCAGCGATATCGCGGATTGTATCATTGAGTTCGATTATGGGTGCGATCGCAGTTCCAATTTTCATGATAGTTCTGCACCAACCGTTGCCTTATATTCTGTTTGGTATTGCTGGTGGACTGTATGTTATTTTGCGCCACCGAAGTAATATTGAACGGCTGCTTGCAGGTACAGAGCCAAAAATTGGACAGAGTTTAACGACCGAACCAGAACAAACTGCATAATTTGGTAAATACCGACATAGATATCTGTAGTTCTTTACTACAGTTAAATCAAGAATTATGTTAGCTACATTACCAAAAAGTCTCTTAGCAAGGATGCGATCGCTATAATATTTTGCCAAGTCCATCCTATCGGCTTCATCATAAATTCTAAGGCTTATAGCTAAAATCGGCTCCAACTGAGTGAGAGCTTATCTTAATGTCCGGTTTTTTCTTGACAACTTGCCTTTAAGTCAAAACTTTGGCATTCTGTAGCTTCCAGCAATTGCCTAACCGGATCACCAGGCTGACAACTCATCAAAGTTCCCCCCACAGCAACCAGTGTCACAACAGTTGCTAATCCCAGCACTGTAGCTCGTTTTCTATGTTGGATTGTACTGACTAAAGTATCTATCCCAGTGGCACTACCGACAACCTCAATTGGCCCAAGTGCTTTTAAAGCCATAGATGCATTGGTATAGCGACGTTTCCGGTTAGGTTCTACCATTTTCATCAACCATGACCGAAAACGCGGACTGATGTGGAGAACTAATTGCTGGAAATTAAAGCGATAGTTATCATCAATTAATTTCCCAATCTCAACAGAACGGGTATTAGTGAGTAAACAAATCAGTGTTGCCCCTAAACTATATAAATCTGACGCCTCAGTGAGAGCATGACCAAACTGTTCTTCTGGTGGCATGAAACCTGGCGTTCCTGCTACAAAGCTACTAAGAGCTATTTTTGCAACCTGTACCCTAGCCAATCCAAAATCAACCAGGTAAGCATTCAGTTGCTCGTCAACTAAAATATTCTCTGGTTTGATATCTCGATGGATAATTGGGTTGACTTGCGTTTGCAGATAAACCAAAATTTCTAAAATTGAAAGAGCAATTTGCTTGATTTCTTCAGGATGAAAGCTACGTCTTAATCCTAAAGATGGAGCATTTTTATACTCCTGCACCATATAAAAAACCCCTGATGTTTCAAAGGAATCTATATAGCGGGGAATGCGGGAATGATTCAGTTTCTTAAGAATTTCAATTTCCCGCTCGTAAGCTTTCACACCTGACCAGTCAGTACTCACACTAGTAAATCGGAACTCTTTAATCACCACCTCTTGATCATAGTTGAGGGCATTAGCTAAGTAAGTAATGCGTCCCCCTTCCCGATTACGTCCTAGCTCACGAATCACTTTATAGCCTAGCTGGGAAAAATCTGGATGGTGACTTAAGGGAATTACCCTTTTATATCTATTACGCAGATCAAGCTCCATTACACACACCACATGAGTTTGATTTTGTCAAGGTGCAATTAAAAAATAAGAGACACTGACCCAAATTGTTAGCCGTAGTTTTACACTGCCTGCACCAAGGCGCATAGCACAAATTTCTTCTTGGTGTGCATCTAGTAGTCTGCCAAAAAACTTGGCGGGTGGGGAAAGGGAAAAGGTTGATTTACCTACCTTATCCTTTAACCTTTTCCCAATCTACAGGCGTCAATATTTGCGTGGTGAACTACTAGACGCGAAATTATCACCTTTGCGCTAGCCAAGCGACAATCTGGGCATTTACAACATCTGGAACTTCATCGTGGGGACAATGACCGGCGTTGGGAATAGGAACAATTTTGATTTCTTTGCCATTCTTGCGCGCCTCCTCGTAAATCTTTGCCCCGGTAATCGGTGTCCAAGGATCATCAGCACCCCAAATTACTAATAGGGGACGTTCGACTTTGGGCAATAGTTCCACTGGAGTTGGGCCAGGAGGTGCTGTGAGAATGGAGGCGAAAACTTGTTGCGCTCCCGGATCGCAAGCAGGAGTATAAAGTAAATCAACTAATTCATCAGTAACGGCTGTGCGATCGCGGTAAACTTGGTAAAGAGTACGGCGAATTTGGGCTTTTTGACGAATGCGGTTAAAGACGAATTTGCCTGTCAGAGGCGATCGCACAAACCTGTTAAAAGCTCCCATAACAACACGTAACGGTGGATTCAATTCGTGGGGACGATGACTCAACCCACCCGCAACGTTAATTAAAACACCACCAGCAGCAATTTCTGGATGTTCTACCAGTACTATCAAGCTTAAAAGTGCGCCGATGGAGTTGCCAATAAATACAGCCGGTTCTTGAATGTGTTCTGTCCAAAAATCTTTCAGCAGTTCTACCCAAACCTCTACGCTGTAATTAATTGGGGCTTTATCAGAACCACCAAAACCCAAAAGGTCTATGGCAAAAACCCGGTAGCCAGCATTTGCTAAAACTGGGATATTTTTACGCCAATGTCCAATGGAAGCACCAAAGCCGTGAACCAGTACCAGAGGGCGTCCTGTACCCATGACGGTATACTGAATTTTGTGCCCCTGCCAAGTCCAAAAGTGTGTTTCAAAGGGGTATTGTGTTCCTATCTGCTGCGTAGTTACAGTCATTATTAAGATTCATAAAGTGTTTCTTAAATATAGTAATGTTCTCTGACCTAAAAGAACTCTGATTAAAATGGTATTTTTAAACCAATCCCAGTTGAGTTGAGGTCTTTGCGCTATGACTCTTTCTGCCAACCAACTCAAGACCGAGATTATCTACCCCGACTCTGATGGTACACCGATGGCGGAAAGCGATCCAGCACGGGATTATCTAATTTATGGTGTAGAGTCCCTAGACATTTATTTTCAAGACCGAGATGACGTCTACGTATCGGGAAACCTGTTCATTTATTACAAAAAAGGCATTCCTAGTGCTGTGGTGGCTCCCGACGTCTTTGTGGTATTTGGAGTAGAAAAAAAGAAGCGCCTCAGCTACAAGGTTTGGGAGGAAGGGGGTAAAGTCCCCAGTTTTGTTTTAGAAGTGACTTCTTTAACTACTCAAGAGAATGATGAAGAGGATAAACCCAAGAAATACGCACTCCTGGGTGTGCAAGAGTATTTTCAGTATGACCCAACTGGAGATTACCTTAGTCCACAACTGAAGGGTTCGAGTTTAGTTGAGGGCAGATATCAACCTATTGCAGCGAAGCTTTTACCTGATGGAGTTACATCAATTCACAGTGAAGTATTGGGTTTAGACCTCAGACTGATTGATGGAGAATTGAGGTTTTTTGAACCCCAAACGGGGAAAAAACTATTGAGTCACAAGGAAACGGAACAAGCCAGACAGACCGCAGAACAAGCCCTACAGGAAGCAGAACAAGCCCGACGGGATGCAATACCTCGATTATTAGAGTTGGGCTTAAGCATGGATCAGGTTGCAAGTTCTCTTAGCTTACCTGTGGATGAGGTGAAACGCTTTATTCAAGAGTGATACTAAATATCTTTGTAGGCAAAACTTATTAAGGGATTAAAAACGGGCGATGTCTGTCTTGAAAAGTTCAGATCGGCGGAAACCGCCGCTCCGACTTTTCGCTACGACGGGCTACGCCTACGCATTTTCGAGGGATTGTCTAATATTTAAAGTCAAAAATTAGTATAAGTTTTTCTTAGAAACTCAATATCATCCTCATTGTGCCAACAAAAATATCACCATTCGCATTATTATGATTAGAATTTATAATATAAATTGCACCTGGTATTAGTTTAATATTGTTATTTAACGGATACTCATAAAAAGCTTCAAAGTGTAATCCTGTTCCTTTATCTTCTCGTGCTGCGATCGCATTATGAATGACTTTTGGTGGCATTCCAAAGCCTAAGCCACCAATAGCACTTTTTTTAAATAAATCAGGAAAAGCTAGATTAACAGCGTAGTTGATAATGTCAGCATCACCCTTCACGCCGTCCACTCGTTCGGCATTAGTATATCCAAACCATCCGCTCACAGCAAGCTGAGGAAGCATTTTCCACGAAGCGCCAACAGCATAAGAATTAGAAACAAGGGGCACACCTAAACCAAAGGGTAGGTTTGAGAAAGTACTACCTGTTCGATGCGCTAAATCACCGTTATCAGAATAGTTGCGTACATACAAAAACCCTAGTTCAGCGTTTGAAAATGGCTTATAGGAAAGCTGCACTAACCCACTATAAGTTCCATTAAATAAACCAGCAGCACCAGTAGCAATATCGGCATTTTGTGCTAGATAACCTAAGTCTAATCTAAGAGATTCATTAGGTTTATAAACAGACGCCAACCCGCTACCTGTAGTATTCCCAATGCGGTATATAGGATTACGCTCTAAAAAGCGTGAAGGAGAACCTTTTGCACCTCCAAAACTAGCAAAATAGGGATTAAGCACTGTGGCATAGTAATGATGAGAAGCAGCGTTCGCGTAAAAATAAATTTGCCAATTTTCGCCTGCTGGAAACTGATATTCTAATAAATTTAGAAAAAAGTTATTATTTGTATTTCCAACTTCAAAAGATTGTCGTGTCATATTCGTGCCAGTGACACCATTGAAATTTGGTACTCGATTTGAAGATTGTAAACGTACTAGCAGTCTATCTCTGCCTGTAAAGCTAGTAAGTAAATTAATTCGAGCGCGATAGTTAAATGCTAAATTAGAATCAATTGTGGTATTTGGGTTGTTATCAGCACTATCCCCTATCGCATCACTAGCGGCAAGAACCACAGAAACATTTAATTTAGTTGTAGTTGAAAATTGATTTGCTGTTATTTCTGCACTTTGCGCTTCTAAATTATCTAACCGATTTTGTAGAGTAATTAATTCGACAGCAAACTCATCTTTTAAACGTTGGATGGTAGAAAGTTCAACAGAAGTAAGTGGAGTAGCTTGTTCTACCTGTTGATTAACTTCGTCTAAGCAAGCGTTCAGTATAGCAGCAAATTCGTAACGCGTGAACTGATGGTGAACTGGATAGGCGTTATCAGAATATCCAGCAGTACAACCATACCTTTTAATTAAGGATTGCAACTCTTGAAATGCCCAATCGCTGGGTTGTACATCTGAAAGTTGGGAAACAGAGGTAGTTAGAATTTCTGTTTGCTCCTCAAGCTTTAGTTGTGTAAATGTTTTCTCTTGTTGGACTTCCGACGCCAAAACAGTATTTGAGAAGACTATGATAAAACTAAAAATCGCCGTGCAATTAGACAGTAATTTTCCCGGCAATAGAGCCATTTTTTCGTTTCACTCATCACAACTATTTTCCCAACTTAGTTTAAATCACAAATCTATCTATAGCAATCCTTGAAAGCTTAAATTACTAACTTCTCTAAAAAGTCGTGGATTTGGTTGTTGGTTGTTCAGTAAAAACGGATTTTTATCTCTTTCAAGTAGGTATATCTATTCCTTTAGTTAGATGTGAACGCTGATTTAGCGTAATAGATTATATTGCGGAATACATATAAAGCAACCTTTTACAATTAGCATAAAAAATGTATTTTGCTATGTATTTACATTTCTAAAATATTGTAATTCTGCCCAGTCTTTTCACATCAAAAAAATCAAGGAAAGATGCAGTGAAAGCAAAAAGTTTATTTATTGGTTGTGCTTTATTAGTGAGTATGGCCCTTCCTAGCAGTGCTCAAAAACCCCAGCAACAGAGAATAGAACGTGTTGAAGGCTATTTGGCAACGCCTGAGCGTTTGGAATTTAAAGAATCCCTCTTACAACAACTTAAGATGCCTGCGGGATTTAGCATTAACGTGTTTGCTAAAGACTTAGGCAACCCTCGAAAGTTGGCAGTTGGTGGTGATGGTACTGTCTACGTTACTCGTCGCGAACAAGGTGATATATTGGCACTGCGCGATCGCAACAATGATGGACGTGTTGATAACATACAGACCGTTGCATCAGGTCATAAGTATGTTAACGGTATTACAATTCGCCAAAATCGTCTTTACTTTGTCACAGACAGACAACTCTACGCCGCAGACATAGGAAAAGACGGGAATCTAGGCAAACCACAGGTTTTGATTGATGATTTACCTGATGCGGGACAACACCCAAATCGAACCATCGCCTTTGGCCCTGATGGGATGCTTTATGTTAGTGTGGGCAGTACTTGTAATGCCTGTGACGAGACAAATGATGAAAGCGCCACCCTACTACGAGCACAACCTGACGGTAGCAAGCGGACAATTTATGCTGAGGGTTTACGCAACACCATCGGTTTTGCTTGGCATCCCCAAACTAAAGAATTGTGGGGTTTAGATCATGGTTCAGACTGGCGCGGTAATGATCAACCACCAGAAGAATTAAATCAAATTGTGCAGGGTGCAGATTACGGCTGGCCATTTTGTTGGGGCGATCGCCGTCCAGATGTATATTTATCAGCGAACCCACAAGGTAAAACTAAGGAAGAATACTGCGCTAAAACACAACCGCCAGTACTAACTTATACAGCACACAGTGCGCCATTAGATTTTGTTTTTTATACTGCATCTCAGTTTCCGCAAGAATACCGGAACGACGCTTTTGTAACTATGCGTGGTTCGTGGAATCGCAAACCTCCCGCAGGTTACAAAATAGTGCGGATACGTTATCAAAATGGCAAACCAGCGGCATTTGAGGACTTCATCACAGGATTTTTGAACCCTCAAGCAACGGCACAATTTGGCCGACCTGTGGGTCTTGCAGTTTTACCCAACGGTTCGCTGTTGTTCACAGATGATACCAACGGTGTAATTTACAGAGTATCGTACGCTGCTCCTAGCAAATAACACCATACTCCAGCCCTGTCAAGGTATAGCCTTCAACGTTTAATATTCTTTGTGCCTTAGTGCCTCTGTGGTGACAAAAATTCTTGAATTAACCACAAAGCCACAGCGAAAAGTCTGAGCGGAGGCTTCCTCCGATGGTCTGTTTTACTGCCGAGAGGCGCAAGGCTTTGCGCCTCTCCCTTGTGTCTAAAAGACACAAGGCAACCGTTCTGAAAGAACGGTTGGGCAGTCAGACCCGCATAGCGTTCAGAACTTTTTAAGACAAAGACACAACGATAAAGCAGATTTTTCACCACCTTGACAGGGCTAACCTCGATACCCACAACAAAGCCGACACGGTTGATAATGAAGATAGGCGTTATCTTCACAAAAGTTATGTTTTTAACTTGGCTAGACAGCAACTCTTGGCTACTGGAAATCGGTAGTAAACGGATATTAATTGACCCTTGGCTGGTTGGTTCGTTAATTTTCAGCAATTTAGATTGGTTATTTAAAGGCTCTCGACCTCAAGAACGCCCAATACCAGAGAATATTGATCTGATTCTGCTGTCTCAAGGCTTGGAAGACCATACTCATCCACCAACGCTCAAGCAGCTCGACCATACCATCAAGGTTGTAGCTTCTCCCAATGCTGCTAAGGTAGTGAAGCAATTAGGCTACACCCAGGTAACGACTCTCGCTCATGGTGAAACTTTCACTTTAGATGATCAAGTAGAAATCAAGGCTACTCCCGGCTCTCCCATTGGCCCCACTTTAGTGGAAAATGGTTATTTGCTCAAAGAGTTGGAGAGTGGTTTAACAGTTTATTACGAACCTCACGGCTATCATGCTCCGCAAGTTAAGCAAGCTGCACCAGTTGATGTGGTGATTACGCCGTTTGTTGATATGACCCTGCCTTTACTTGGGCCGATTATTCAAGGAAAGAATAGTATCTTAGAAGTGGCAAAATCATTACAACCTCAACTAATCCTACCTACTGCGGCTGGTGGAGATGTAATTTTTGAGGGATTGCTGATGAAACTTGTTCAGACGAAGGGAAGTGCTGAGGAACTTCGTTTATTACTAGAGAAAAACAATCTGGCGACGCGGGTGATGGAACCTAGACCAGGCGATCGCATAGAACTACCATTAGAGAAGCGAGCATTAGCAATCTGAATTTTAGAGTAGATTTTTTGTAGCTTCAACTTCCAACATGACCATAGAAATATGGGCAAGATTCTCACTATCTAATGGGTAATTCTCAAGGTAGATGTCGGCTATCTCGTCAATAATTCCTTCATGTAAATTTTGCGGGATTCTCCAAAGAAAATTAGAATTCCCGATTGTTCTAATTGATCCCTTTAATCCTGCTTTCCCTTCAAAAACCATATCTTTTTGGACTAGCTCTACACGTTTTGCTTCTAAGCCAACACGTTTGAGGAAATCTTGATATTCATCATCGCTATAAAAGCGAGTTTTAAAGGTAAAGTCTTGAAAATAATTTCTCCATTTATGATTATAAATTACTTTGGTTGTAGCATCATTAATCGGTGCAGCGTGATTTTTTCCGCCAAACTGAAGTATGGCTTTACCAGATGCTTTTAGGCTTCTTTTAATACCTTCTAAAACGGGTAAATGATCTGTAATCCAGTGAAGACACGCAAAGGAAACAATAATATCAAATTCGTTTTCAAAATCTAGCTGTCTTGCATCTTGGTGTTGGAAATTCAGATTAGGAAAATCACTAATAGGAAAATTTTGCTGAGCAAAGTTAATCATATCTTCAGAACTGTCAATACCAAGAACCGAACCATTTGGTACTAAGTTGGCAATAAGAGTAGTAATTTTTCCATCTCCACAGCCAATATCCAAAATTCTTTCATTTTTGGTTAATTTCAGGTTGGCTATTAACTCCTGCGCCCATCTCTGTTGATTGGTAGAGTTTTTGTGATAATCCTTTGCATTCCAAGTAGACATAATATTCTCCTAATTTAGGAGCGTGGATACTAAATCAATTAGTCAAAGTTTACAGCAAGATACTAAAGTTGAATTCTCATTTCAAACTTGATTTTTATTCATATTGTCTTGCACATAAACATCTCTGATCGGGAAGGGAATTTGAATTCCTTCTTGCTGATAGCGTTTGTGTAATTTCTTAATAAATATATGTTTCCCAATACGCTGGTCGAAAAATTCGCTGACGCGCATATAAAGCGTAAAATCTATACTAGAATCGCCAAAACTGTGAAATCTAATATACGGTTCATTTTCTAATAATTTGGGTGCAATCTCTTGCATGACTTCTTTGGCAACTTCTACAGTTACTCTTTCGACTTGTTCCAAATCACTATCATAGCTTACGCCTACATTCAGCGTTAAAGTGATTTCCTTTGCAGGTAAATGATAGTTAGTAAAAATCGCGGATGCTAATTTAGAATTAGGTACAATTACTACGTTATTAGAAATTTCTCTGATCGTCGTATTACGCCAAGAAATATCTATAACATATCCTTCATGTCCCGCATCTAATTTTACGTAATCACCAGTTCTAACTTGCTTAGAAATGATTAAGTAAAAGCCAGAAAACAAATTTGCTAGTGTGTCTTGTAGTGCCAAACCAACTGCTAAACCACCAATACCTAATGTCGTAACTATCGGTGTAATTTCAATACCCAACGTTTGCAATAGGATTAATGTTCCTAAAACCAAAACAGCAGTTTTAGCAAGGTTAGAAATTAGTGATGTGGGAACCCCTTCTGCTCTGCGAATATATAGATTAACAAAACCAGCCGTCAATCTTGCCAAGAATAATGTAACTGAATATAGTAATGCGATCGTCAGAATCTTTTGCATTACGATCGCAATATCTGGCTTGAGAGGAGAACTCAGGATTGCCCAAAAAAAACCGCCAAGGACAAACCAAATAAAGGTCATCCGGTGCAAGGAATGAAATATAATTTCACCCCCAGCAATTCTTTTATTAGCAACAAACTTCTCTAGTTTTTTGAAGATAACTTTTTCACCAATTATTCCAGCTAATAAGCCAGCTAGAATAAATGCAATCGGCGTAATCCATTGCATCATAGCAATTTTTCATTTAGAATTTGAGATTCAGAAAATCAGCTTTTTCGATGTGATTATGGCTAAATTTTACCTTGTTAATTGCCGGATTAACTGCTTGAGATTTTCTGGACTTAGGGTAACTTTCACTTCTAGCTGTTGCGTCGCATCCCGTAAAGTAAGAATGTAGTTGTCACCGGATGGATTGTATGAGTACTCAGGATTTGTTATAGAAATTGTCTCATAGGAGATGGACGGCAAGCCGACGCGAATCACAAGTTCTTTTTGGGACTGGGGGAAAATGTATAAATATTGGCGGAGGCTATCAAGTATAAGTTGACGTGGTGTGGTGTTACGTTCTTGAGACGAATCAGGTTTATGCCAATAAAGAGTAATACCACGAATTTCTGGCTGGGCAACCGTAAAGACTTCATCAAACCGCTTTGATTCCCAATCAAGTTGATCGACTTGAATATTTTGGGGAATTATTCGCTGTTGCCAGGTGATTTCTTTGCCGTTGAGGTTTGTCCACCATTGGCGGATGGTAGCTAAGTAATTGGGATTTTCTGGATTGCCGCTACCTTGTTGCCAGACTGTTTTCAGTTGCGTCATTGGTTACAAAAAAGCACAGAGGCTTGCTTGTTATGTTCTTCTTTTAGCTTCCAGTTTAAACAACACTTGGGTGTGTCTGATGTGGGAGACATAAACATTGTTGTTAATTATCTAAAAATCTCTTGGCTGACTTGGCGCAAGCCTCTAATGCGGTTAAAAATTTATAACATGGACTTGCCAATTATTTACCACCCAGATTATATTGCCCCACTACCTGAAGGGCATCGCTTCCCGATGTCCAAGTTCCGACAACTCTACGAATTGCTGTTAGCTGATGGTGTAGCGAATCAAGAACAATTTCACACCCCCGAACGTCCGCCGCAAGAGTTGATAGAGTTAGTCCATACCCCAAGCTACGTTCAAGCTTACTGTGAGGGAACCCTAGACGCCAAAGCACAGCGACGCATCGGCTTGCCTTGGAGTCCAGCACTGGTAAATCGTACCTGTATAGCGGTTGGTGGTACAATACTCACTGCCAAGCTGGCACTAAATCAGGGTTTAGCTTGCAATACTGCTGGTGGTACTCATCATGCCTTTCCCAGTTATGGATCTGGTTTTTGTATTTTCAATGATTTAGCGATCGC
This sequence comes from Nostoc sp. B(2019), assembly GCF_010091925.1. Lineage (GTDB taxonomy): Bacteria > Cyanobacteriota > Cyanobacteriia > Cyanobacteriales > Nostocaceae > Komarekiella. Next base: position 258,871 of record NZ_WVID01000001.1, read on the forward strand.
CTGCCGCGTTTTACAAAAACTCGGACTTGTCCAAAAAATCCTAATTGTGGATTTGGATGTTCATCAAGGTGACGGCACTGCTTTTATCTTCCAAGATGATGAGAGTGTTTTTACTTTCTCCATGCACTGCGAAGTCAATTTCCCCGGTACTAAACAAAAAAGCGATTTAGATGTTCCTTTGCCAGTGGGAATGGAGGATGATGCTTATCTGCAAACTTTAGCAAAGTATTTATCAGATTTATTGTCAGAAGTCAAGCCAGATTTAGTATTTTATGATGCTGGAGTTGATCCACACATAGGCGATCGCCTGGGAAAATTAGCTTTAACTGATGCTGGCATTTTCCGGCGAGAAATGCAGGTTTTAAGTACGTGTATGAGTAGTGGTTATCCTGTCGCTTGCGTGATTGGCGGTGGTTACGCCGATGATATGAAGTCTCTCGTCTGGCGGCACTCTCTGGTACATCGCGCCGCTAGTGAAGTTTATCGGCAGTACCAACCATAATGAAAAAAATGCTTTAACGAACCACAGAGGCGTTGAGAGTGCAGAGAACAAATAAGAAAACGCGTACAGACTCAGAAGATTGGGGTTATGTCTTAGTAGGTTCGACAATTGATCGGTTGATCCGCAATCTTGAAGGTGAAACTGCCCTAGAATCATATCCCGAATTTTGGCAGCGGCGCGATCGCGCCAACGAGTTAATGTTGGAATGTGTCGGTAAGCCTTGCCTCTTTTATATACGTCGCAAGGGTGCTGGGAAAGAGCCAAAACAAGAAATTTGGGATTTGACAATAGCGACAGATCAAGATGATTTTCAATTACCCGCAAGACTTAAGAAGCTGGGAAAAACATTAGGATTCAGAGCAGCTGTACAAAAAGACGGATACGGCGGTTTAAAGATATTCTCTGCTCATCTGCTACAAACCTTACGAGGAAGCGCTGATAGTTATGCTACGCCTTATTGCTTGCGTCTGTTGCCTAGCCATCAGCATCATATCAACATTCCGCCAGCAACATTGAAACGCATAGCAACCACGCCAGTTTGTGGCGATCATGTGCCCACAGAGGATCAGCTTAAAGCTTGGAAAGCGTTTTTGCAAATTGAAGAAAAAATCGCTAAAGCTCGTCAATTTTGTGTGCGTTACGTGAGTCACAACTATAGCTTTAAAAGGCGAATCAGTTTTGAAATTGATGTAGCCTCAGCCACCCTTGACGGCTCTAATGAAAATCCCCTCAATGTAGAAAACTTTTGGGAACGAGTAAAGCGGGCAAAAAATGAAGAAATTAAGCTTTTCGAGACTGCTCCCACCGGAAAAAACTGGCAGAATAGCCGTCAACTAGGGTCTATTGAAGAAGTTGACCCCAAGCGTTGCATCATCAGCATCAGGCTAGAACGCGATTTAGCTGAATACATGGCAACAGAACGCTATCAGTTACCAACCACCGGATTCTTATGTTTCGAGGCAATTGGTGACATTAAACAGATTCAGCGCAAGAAAAAAGCCTTAGACGACTTGAATAATGGTTATACGCAGAATCCTTATTTAGGCAACTTCTTATTCGACGCTTCCCAAGCAAGACCTATTCAAAAAACTATCGAACTTCAACCACAAGATTTGTTGTTATCCTCTGCTAATCCTGGTCAGAAAGCAGCAGTAGAAACAGTACTTTCTGCTAAAGATCTTGTTCTTATTCAAGGGCCACCAGGTACAGGCAAAACTACCGTAATTGCCGAGATTTGCTATCAAGTTGCGCTTCGGGGTGGTCGCACTTTAATTGCTTCTCAAGCTAACCTAGCAGTTGATAACGCCCTGAGCCGATTAGTTCACAACCCAGTAATTCGCGCAGTGCGAAAGGGACGAGCAGAGAAAGTTGGCGAGGAAGGACAGCCATTTTTAGAAGACCAAGTGATTGGCGGATGGCTAGAAAATACTGCTACTGACTGCGAAAATAATCTTACCCAACGGCTTCATAATGTAGAAAACTTCCGTCAATTACTAACATCATCACAACGTTTCACAGCATACCTAAAAGCCGAGAAAGAATTTAATCAGAAACAAAATGAATTCAATCAAAGCAAGGCAGACTTAGAAGCAAACTGGAAAAAACAAGAAACAGCCTACCAGGAAGCTGAAGTTCAAAAAAGTGAGGTTGAATCTCTAATTACAGGGTTAGAGAATTTACTAGATCCTACACAAAATATAGATTGGGAAGCTCCAGAAGTTACAAATTTTTTGCCCCGTCTTCAACCATACACAGAAGGCAACAGTTTAGTAAAAGACTTTTTGGCAAATATTCGCAAAGCCATCAAATATAGTGATGAACTTGGCTTTATTCGCCCTGCATCTGGTGCATTTGGATTGGCAATTTGGTTGCGTGAAACTGTAGTAACTGAAATTTGTGAATTTAAAACAGCACTCAGTTTTGCTCAGAATGCAACTGCGGCTATGTTGGAGGTTGCAGCTTTAGCACAAGTCATTAAACAAAATTCTACTAATCTGAATCAGCAAAAAATAGATGATCAGCAATTACTTAATAAGCAACAAAGCTTACAGCAAACACTCCAAATTTGGCAAAATCGCAAACGCGAAATAGACTATATTATCACAGCAGTTAAAGAATGGAAGTCTACAGCAGATTCTCATTTATATCAAGTATTAAAAAACTGCCAGCAATCTAATCTGCCATTAACAGATAATTTGGTGGATTTACCACTAGGTTTGTTAATGTTTGCTAATACATTAAAATTACAAATTGTGCCAAGGGTTTATCAACTTAACCTACCAGATTGGGAGCTACTAACAAAGGCAATGTCTTATGAAGTAGAGGGAGGTTTCACTGACAGACGGGGCAAACAGTATAATTTTAGTTATTTTTTACAGCAAAATTTAAATCAAATCCCAATGGTGCTTTCAAAGAGCGATCGCACTCAATGGCAAGAGACTTACCAACAGTTTAATAATTATCAACTACTCACCCAAAAGCAGCGAAAATTATTAGTTGAGAATACCCAGTTTTTCTTAATTAGAATGCAACAGACTTATGGTGCATCATGGGAATGGAATAACATTGACTCTACGCTTACGCGGATTACCCAAGAATTACTAGATATCATTCTAGTAAATGCCCGAAAATGTGTCTTACAAGTCAAAACTGAAACCGAACAACAACTTCAAAATATCCAAAAACAACTACAGGTACTTCAAAAAAATGTAATCAATCAACAACAAATATCTATTACTCAATCTCAGGTAGAAACAGCAACACAAGATGCTAATTTAAAACTTGGTCAAGTAATCAATATTTTACAAGAACTTACCCAACAACAAAATATACCCGCTCAATTACGTACTCTAGCGGAACAATATCTCACCACGCAATCAAATATTTGGGATCAGCCCCAAAAATTCTCAACGCAAATACATTCTTGGGAAAGTAGTATAAATCAGCTTGAAACTTTGATTTCATTATCAGAGCCTTTTGCTGTGTTGGAGATGATTAAAAACTCTATGTGTGAGCATCTCTCACAGCTAAAAGAAGAAACTGCAATTTCTATGCAGCAACTCGAAAAACTCCAAATAGAATTACGTGAATTAGAAAAAGAAACAGAGCCACATCTATCAGAAAAATTACTAGCAGAAAGAAACTGGTGGCAGATAAAATGGCAAGCAATACCTGATAAATTCAAACCAGATATTTCTCCTACAGATTTATTTAATCTAGATTTTTTACGCGCTATCAAAGCTCGGTTTAAATATTGGCAACAGCAACTTACTAAAGACGAAACTCATCTCAATCGATATCAACACTTTGTCCAAGATTGGATTGGAAAATTAAGAAATCCAACCGAGCGCGATCGCAACGATTTAAGGCGAATATATTTAGATAATGCCAACGTCGTCGGTATTACCTGCGTTCAAGCAGCAGGTCGAGATTTTTCTGAAGAATTCAAATACTTTGATGTTGCGATAATTGATGAAGTAAGTAAGTGTACTCCACCAGAGTTATTAATCCCAGCCCTGAAAGCTAAAAAGTTAGTAATGGTAGGTGATCATCGACAATTACCACCAATGCTAAATACTAGCACTTTAGAAGAAGTTGCTCAAGCAATTGGCAGCCCGATAGAAGAACTAACATTCTTAGAAGAATCACTTTTCAAAAGCCAGTTTGAAACTGCTGATCAAACCATCAAGCAAATGCTAAATACTCAGTATCGAATGCACCCATTTATTATGGGAGCAATCAATCAGTTTTATGACGGTAAACTGGAATGTGGCATTTTAGATCCTGACACAAAACGCGCACATAATCTAGCAGGCACAATAATTCAACCAGACCAGCATATTATTTGGGTAAAAATGCCTGGAGAAAATGAGTTTCAAGAGCAACGTGAAGGAACTTCTTTTTCTAATATTCGAGAAATTGATGTGATTGAACATCTGTGTCAGCAGTTCGAGAATGCTTGGGCTTCTAGAGTTGCTAATGGTGAACCAAAAAAAGAAATCGCCGTAATTACATTTTATGGCGCTCAACTAAGAAAAATTGATGAACGCCTGCAATCTGAACTTTTCCCTTCGCTGGAAATTCGGACTGGAACAGTTGACAGATTTCAAGGGATGGAAAGACCTGTTGTAATTGTCAGTATGGTTCGTAACAATAGTAAAGGAGATGTAGGATTTGCCAAGAAGCCAGAACGGGTAAATGTTGCTTTTTCCCGCGCTCAAGAACTCCTGATAATTGTGGGTTGTCACGATTTATTTACCCATCAATTAGGAAAAATTGGAAGCATGTATTCTGAAGTTTCAAATATTGTAAAGCGTCATGGAGGTTTCGTTGATGTTTCTCGCATCTTCAGCTAAATCTATTACATTGTCACAAGCAATAACTAGAATTTTCACGGGAACACGGTACAATCCAGAGGAACTTTTATTGATACCAACGCGGGTTAAGGATGGAAGCAAATTTTCTGACGGCTGTTTTTCTGCCCCTAGCTCTATTTATTATCATGTTAGGCATGGGGTTAACCTTGACCCTAGAGGACTTCAAGCGAGTTGTAATCTATCCCAAAGCGGTGGTGATTGGCTTGGTAGCCCAGTTGATCATATTGCCGATTGTGGGTTTTGGCATTGCGTCGGTGTTTCCCATTGACCCACAACTAGCGGTAGGTGTGATGATTTTAGCAGCCTGTCCCGGTGGCCCTACTTCTAATATGATTACGTTTTTGGCTGGGGGTGATGTTGCTCTTTCTGTAACCCTAACAGCTATTAGTAGTATAGTTACGGTTTTTACGATTCCTTTGGTAATAAATTTGTCAATGCAGACATTTTTGGGGCAAGGAACAACGCTACAGTTACCTTTTTTAAACACCATTTTGCAGATTGCGGTGATTACACTTCTACCTGTAGCAATTGGGATGATAGCCAAGCGGTATGCACCCGGATTGGCAGACAAAGCAGATAAACCTGTGAAGTGGCTGTCCTTATTTTTCCTGGCGGTGGTAATTACTGGAGTGCTACTGCGGGAACGGAATAATTTTATTTCTTATGTAATAGATGTGGGCTGGGCAACTCTGGTTTTGAATGTGGTAGCAATGGTTTTAGGTTTTGCGATCGCTACTTTCACCCGATTAGGAGAAAAATGCGTTACGGCAATTACAGTAGAAGTAGGAATTCAAAATGGGACTCTGGCGATCGCGATCGCTTCTAGCCCTACGCTGCTGAATACTCCCACAATGGCCATTCCTGGGGCAATTTATAGTCTACTAATGTTTGTGACTGGTGCTGGATTTGCTTGGTGGGCTAGTCGTCGTCAAGGCTTGTTGAAAGCATAAAAGTAGTTTGCCTCATGGGTTACAAGTATTTGTACAAATTAAATTATCCAATCTTGCTCAGTTAATGTTTCTCGCCTCTTCTGCTAAACCTATTGATAGCAAACTCAAGAATTTCGTGGACGAAATTGAAGCGCAAAATCATAGTCTATCGGTTTTAGCAGCGCGTCAATTACGCTATAGTTTGTATCAGAGCCTTCTAGAAGTAACTATCAAAGAACCTCGCGAATTTAACGTATTAGAAGAATTTATTATTCGTGCAGGTATTGAATTTGATCCTCCTCCAACAGAAGATGAATTAGCATCTATACTTGGTCTTGATCCTGTATTTGTCCGCAGTACTACTGCAACTCTTCAGACGTTACAAACTCTATCACTAACATCGCCAATTACAGTCACTCCTGAAGGACGTTTATTTTATGAGAAAGGGTCTGTCCCACAGCCTCCATACTCCGTACAGATTTATATCATTTCAGATCCTTTAACTGGAAAACTTACTTTTCAATCTGAAGCTTTAAACGAGGAACTAGTAAAACTGCCTGATTTAACAAATTTTGTAAATATTGATAATACAATTATTGATGTTTCTTCTTTGCCTATTGAGGAAATTCAACAAAATATTCAGGCTTCAGATTTAGCACTTCATGTGCCACAAGACGGGAAAATAGTTGTTTCTTGTAAAGCAATATCTGTAACTAAAAAAGTTGTAACAACTATATCTATTTTCGTTATATTCGATGTACTTGAAGATAAGTTAAGTGTCCAAATAAGAAATGGCAAGCAAATTTTAGAGGCTGAAACAAACCGGCTGGAAGTCCTACTATCCGAAGGTAAAATATCCTTGCAGGCGTTGTGTGAATTATCAGACGAAACCATCAATTCTGAGCGGAAGTTGATTCTTAATCATAAAAATGCAGAAATTGAAGCTAGAGTCGAAAAAATTCGCCAGAAGGCGTTAGAAACCGCTATACATACTAACAGAAAACAAAATGATTCCACTGTAGCAAAAACAGCTATACAGCTACGTGATGGACAAATTCCTCAAGCTTTTTCAGAAGTTTTAAATTTGGCAAAACATCAAGTTATCATCTATTCACCTTGGGTTAGTAAGGTAACTATAAATGACGAATTCCTAAATTTATTACAAAATTTGGCTAATCGCGGAGTTTGGATGTTGATTGGACATGGAATTACGCGACAACAAGAAGATGAAGATAAATCAATACTATTAGAAGTAGAGGAAAAACTTCGAGCAATAAAAACACCTGATGGATTGCCGTCTGTACAAGTTTTTTGGTTAGGAGATTCCCACGTCAAAGAAGTAATAGTTGATCAGGAAATTCATCTTTGCGGATCTCATAACTGGCTTTCCTATCGCGGTGACTATTTACCACGAGGCGAGTCAGTCTATAAAGTCACAATTCCCCATCAAGTTCAAGAAGCTTATGAATTTCTTGCTAATCGCTTCCAAAACCATGCTCAAAAATTATGGAAAAATGCTCTAGAAAACCGCGATTCTCTACTAGCTGTAGAACCTTTGTGTGTGTGGGGTGCGCTTGGTATGGAAGACGTCGCACTCAAAGAGATAGAAGAAAACAACTGGCTGGAACTTTTACCAATGTGGTTGAATGTGGTTCTTCAAAGTCTAAGAGCGAAAAATGTATTAGATTTAGTAATTTATAAAAAAGCACTTTTGTTGCTGAGTCAGGTTTCAGGTGAAGAAGCTTTTATTGAGTTATTGCGACAAGGATGGCGTCAAGTTATAGGCGCGATCGCAACTAACAATCCTGAAACTGCTTTAAACTTACTCACCAATGAAGTATGGTTGCAATTTTTACGTCTCAATATTACCCAAACAAGTGATTCACCTACTAATTTCATATCGCAATATGTAGAGCAGCAGCAAGAAAAGGAGACGAAGCTAGTAAAGGTAAAGGGAGAACAAATAAATAAGAAAACCAAGAAAAAAGTAAATAGCTAAATCAATTCTGCATTTTAGTACATAATCAAGAATTATAGAGCATAGATTATAGAGTGGATTTTTTCTCCTATCAAGATTCATCATTCCCCGGAGATAAAATAAAAACTATCTTTCTAACTTTTTGCTTAACTGAATTTTAACTTTCTTATTCACTTAGATATATATGCAGAGATTCGTTTAATTTGATACAATTTATAAGCTGGGAGAGCCAAGGAGTAATTTAAAGTGGTCTTATCGAAAGGCTTTGAGATTGAGATGTACACTGGCACACCTCAAGGTGAAATCGTTGGTCTCTCCGACAAAATTGTCGCAGATTTGGATGGATTTGTGCGTGAGCCAGATAGCCGCAACGTAGAATACATAACTCAACCATCTCATAATTATGAGAACTTGTTGTGTGCCTTGCTGCGTCCTCGGCGGGAATTGCGAAATTACCTCAACCGCTTGGGCGATTACACCCTGATACCAGGGAGTACCTTATCTTTAGGTGGTAGCGATCGCTTTCTTCGTTCCGATCCAACTAATCCCTATCACGACTACATTGAGAAAACCTACAATACGAAAGTAGTCACCGCTAGCGTACATATCAATATAGGCATCAGTGACCCGGAAGTATTAATGCGGGCGTGTCGCGTGATCCGCACAGAAGCACCCCTATTTCTCGCCCTCAGCGCCTCATCTCCCTTCCTAGATGGCAAAGCTACTGGCTATCACTCCACCCGTTGGGGCGTCTTCCCGCAAACACCCACCCACGTACCGTTATTTGCTAGCCACGCCGATCATATTCAGTGGGTAGAAAATCAACTGGCTCTCGGTACAATGCAAAACGTGCGGCATCTGTGGACATCGGTGCGACCAAATGGCGATCGCCGTCCATACAATCTCAATCGCTTAGAACTGCGGATTTGCGATTTAGTCACAGATCCAATTGCCCTGCTGGCGATTTGTGCCTTATTAGAAGCGCGTTTATTACAAATAATCGAAAATCCCAACATCGACCCGTTAACCCAAAGTACCTTCTCTCCCGAAGAACTGATTACCCTAGCTGCTAACAACGAAGCTGCTGCTGCTATAGCTAGTCTTGATGCCCATCTCACACATTGGCAAGATGGTAGAAGCATTCTAGCTAGAGATTGGATTGCTGAAATCTACCAGGACGTTTGGGCGATCGCTAAACAAAATGGCTTTAGCTGTTTCCTTTCCCCCATAAACAAAATCCTCCGCGAAGGTAATGAAGCCCAACAGTGGTTGCAGTTACATGGAGTTGGTTTTGACACCCAGTGCGTCATCACTCAGGCTATTGTTGCCACCCAAGAACGCGAAATCGAACTCGAAAACAAATTGTGTTCGTCCTTGATGGCTTAACATCTCTTGCCTTCTGACAAATGGTATATTTTCTTGGAGTTGCTGGTATTTCCTAAAGATACTGGCAACTACATTATGTAATTGTTAATTAAATATATTCTCAGATAATGTTCTGGGATTATTTATGGTTTATTTTAAAAATCTAATCGATGGCGATCGCTTGCGAATTATTAACAAAACCTATATATCGCCTCTACCTTTTGGTAGATTTCACATTGACAATACATTATTTTATACAATAAGTAAGTTCCCCGAACAATGCCTCAGGTAGTTTTAGTTAACCCGCAAATCCCTCCCAATACTGGTAATATTGCTCGTACTTGTGCCGCTACAGGTACGGAGTTACATCTGGTGGGCCCTTTGGGATTTGAAATTAGCGATCGCTACCTTAAAAGAGCTGGTTTGGATTACTGGCCATACGTCAAGCTGCACTATCATGAATCGCTAGAAGCCTTTAAGAGCATACATCAAGAGCGTGGAGGCAGATGGTTAGGTTTCACTGTTCGTGGAAGTTTTAATTATGTAAGCTTTGAGTTTCAAGCAGATGATTGGCTGCTGTTTGGTAGTGAAACCACAGGTTTACCACCAACCGTCCTCTCCGCAACTGACGCTAACCTATACATTCCCATGGCTCAACCAGGAGTTCGCAGCTTGAATCTGTCAGTAAGTGTAGCAATTGGTTTGTTTGAAGCCCGCCGCCAGTTAGGTTATTTACAATAATTTTTAGCGTTGGCAACGAATTTTTTAAGTATAAATACTTAAATATTGTCCAAACTTTACTGAATAAGTGAGTTTTGTCTGCGAACATCTCTTTTGTTACAGCAATAATCTTAGTTAATATACTTAAATTCAAATTTATGGTCAAATTGTAGTAGAAGATACTTACGAATATGGGGAGGATATTATAAGAAATTTGTATATAAAATTCGGGGCAATACCAAATTTGAATGATAGATTTTGATGAATTTGAATCATCCCAAATTCAGGAACAAAACCGGGAAAACCCAGTCTTATGATGTATTTCAGCTATTTTTACTAGATGAACTTGGGAAATTAGCCCAAAAGTAGCTGGGAGTTCATACGGTTGTTTTTTAGGGAATAATCAACGTAAAGTCTCGTGTTGGGAAGACGGATTTGGTAGAAATATCTTGAAGATATCTACAGCAGAGGACAACGCTTTTCCAGAAGTCGCGGCAGTTTAATTCCTGGCAGCGACAGTGGACTTGACAAATGTGTGTTTGTTGAGTCACCGCAATTGAAGCAAGACAAGCGCGGACAACTGCAAAGAGCAAAACCAAATGTGTGAAGTGTGTGAGGAGTGGTTCGGACAAGTAAGCACAGCAACTTTAAAGTTTTGCTAATAAGTGTGAACTTGTCTAAATCAGAGAAGCAGGTTAATCTTGCTTAAGCATCTCTGGTGAATTGTGATCTTGATCTATCGTTCGTTGTGATCTAAATCATTGACTAGTATCCAGCTGAAAAATCGAGATCAGTTAAGCGCTAGTGATCATAGGAGGTCGTCTTTGAAACGAGCATTGAAAAAGAGAGTGAAGGCTGTGTTGAAAAATACCCCTAGTAGCGATGATGCCCCGGTAGAACAGCTAAATGTGATTAATCCAAAAGTTAACCGCCGGGTGCGGACAAAAGCTGCCATGATTGGCTTGGCAATCTCTATGGGAGCAACCAGCCTTTTGGTGACTCGACAAAGCGATCAAGCCCAAGCAGCTGCGCCTGTAGGTAGCCAAAAAGCAACCTCAACAATTCCGGCTGCTCCTGACACTGAGGTGAAATTTGCTTCCACAAAGCTGGAGTACCGAGCCGTTTCATCAGCGAGCGTGCCTGAAAATCCTGTCATAGTGGAACCAACAGCAGTTTCACAAGTGCCTGGGCTTGAAGCTAAATGGCAAGTTGCGGCAAGTGGAATGTCTGTACAAGTTCCCGTATCAGAAGCACTTTCCCAAACAACTTATAAAAATTCCATCTACCAAAAGTCCCAAGTAGCACAGGGACTAAACAATACTTCAGCTAATACCGATTTTCAAACAGTCAATAAGCTATCTGAGACGACACAAAAATCCTCTAGCACTGACAGTATTACTGATGGTAGAAACACATCCCTGACTGCTCGACCACAAGCAATGGCGGCATCTAATGCAGCAAACGGGGAAATTAATGCACAACTTAAGGCACAGCAAGAGTTTGCACTAAATCGCTTACAAGAAAAATCGAACCGTTTAAGAAAGAGCCTGGCGGAGTTGCGGTCTGGGGAGAGCAAAAATTTATCACAAGCTGGTATTGAGTTGGCGCAGTCATCGACTGTAGTTGAAAAAACTGTATTAGCCCAATCAGAAACATCGGCTGATGCAAGCAAAGCCAGTCTGATATCCAGGTTAAAACAGAAGCAAGAGACGAATGCTTCAATCGATCAACTAACAACACCTGTACCAGCTACACCAACAGTTGTGGCATCAGCCTCAACTGCATACGAAGTTAAGCCTGGAGATACACTAGCAGCGATCGCCAACCATCACGGCACTTCAGTATCAGAACTAGTTAAGGTAAATAGTCTCAACAACCCCAACCAATTGCAAATCAGTCAAAAACTGATTATTCCCACTGCTCAAGTTGACACAACTGTATCGTTTAAGCCCAGTTTCAGAGAGTCCAGTAGCACTGCCAAACTAGCTACTCCCCCCGTGAACACAGCTGGCGTTAACTTAAATCTACCTGTTGCTTCACAACTACCAGTTATTGCCGACAACAGCAGTATTCCCGTCCCTACACCGACAACAACTGCGAACAATCGGATTCAGGCAAATACTACCATCGCTCCAAAAACACCTTCTACCACCGCAACTTCTCGTGGCGTCGGTGGAGATATTCCGCAAACAGCTTTTGACGAAATACAACTGCCTAAAAAACCGGCTCAGAAGGTAGCAAGGGCAAAAAATGAACGTCTGCAAAGCTTACAAGCGGAAATCCAGAGATTACAAGAGAAATATCGCGCTCAACAGTCTGGAAACTTAGCTGTGCCAGCAGCTACCGAAACCAGTAACATTGCTGCGGTACAGATTCCGGTTTCTAGTGCTAATAATTTCAGTCCAGTATCTAACTTCGCTTCTCGACCAACTAATCTTGCGATACCGATTCCAGTTCCGACACCCATTGGAACTACAAGCTATAGCACCCAACCTGTTAAGCCTCAATTCCGTGCTACTAGACCCACTAACGAACCAGTAAATCCAGAGTTCTTGCCCAATCTACCGAATCTAGGGTCTGCTAGTCAGTGGACTCCCTCTCGCACTCCATCTAGCACGAAGATAGCAACGCCACCCGCTGGTGTAAACTCCTCTGATTCCCTAGGAAGAATGCGAGGAACTACTGTTTCTCCACAGCTACCGATACCGCCTTTGGCAGCAGTGGATCAATACCTACCCAGGTCAATTGACGAAACTATACCCCCCCCATCTACTTCGTCTGTAGCTTTTACTTGGCCAGCGAAGGGTGTTCTTACTTCTGGCTATGGCTGGCGCTGGGGAAGAATGCACAAGGGAATTGATATTGCTAACTCTACTGGTACACCGATTATTGCCTCAGCTGAGGGTACAGTAGAAAAAGCTGGCTGGAACAGCGGTGGTTACGGCAAACTCGTCGAAATTCGCCATCCTGACGGTAGCATGACTCGCTATGCTCATAACAGCAAGATTCTGGTACAACCTGGTCAGCAGGTAAGCCAAGGATCAACAATTGCTTTAATGGGTTCCACTGGTCATAGCACTGGCCCACACAGCCATTTTGAAATTCATGCATCAGGCAAGGGCGCAGTTAACCCAATAGCCATGCTGCCCCAAGAACGTCTGTAATTCTTGGTTGTCTCTATCGAAAAAATTGCTTTGTTTGTTGAGGGAGGTAAACTCTCCCTCATTTGCTGTCTATTATCTCAACACCAAGAGACTTAGCAGTAGAAAAATTAATCGCAAAACAAGCTAGCCTTAAGCAAATTTGTATGCTAAGCTAGATAACGATGTAAATAAATATGGCTCAGTAGCTCAGTTGGTTAGAGCACGGGACTCATAAGCCTGGGGTCGTTGGTTCAAATCCGACCTGAGCCATTTAAAAGTTATGAGTAGTGAGTGCTGAGCGATACTCAGCACTATTTTATGTGGCGGATTACTTCAGCAACCGACCAAGCTTGAGCGATCGCACCTCTGGGTGTATGAGGTGGATCACCATCAAAAATTTCAGAAATAGAGCCAAGACAAGCACCAGATAGGAAATGATTCAGCAGGGGTTGCCAATCAAAAGGTAATGGTTGATTTGGGTAAAACCGCTGCCAGGCACGAATATAGGGGCCAATTAGCCAACTCCAAACAGTACCTTGGTGGTAGGCGCGATCGCGATCGTGGGGGCCGCCTGAGTATTTCCCTATGTATTCTGGATCGCCTGGGTCAAGGCTGCGAAGACCATAGGGAGTAAGCAAGCTGGTGGTTGCTAAATCCAATATCTGACACCCTTGCTGTGGAGAAAATCCACAATGGTGCAGCGATAGTGCCAAAACGGCATTGGGACGAATTTGAAAATTTCGGCGATCGTCCGGTTCGATAGTATCGTACAAATAGCCTAGCTGAGGATTCCAGAACTTTTGTAGAGAGAGTTTCACTTGTTGTGCTTGCTGGGCATAACGCTGCGCTTGCTTAGCCAGACGTGCTGGTTCGCCAAACTGAAGCTGGCTCAGGCGTTCTGCCCACTGACTAACCCAACATAAAGCGGAGTACCATAGCGCGTTGATTTCTACAGGCTTACCGCGACGCGGTGTAACAGGCTCCGCCCCAATCACCACATCCATCCAGGTAAGGGCTACACCACGAGCATCCCAACCAACCAGCCCATCAGTGGCATCAGCCTGGATATTGTAGCGCGTGCCACCGACAAAGGCTTTGTGGATTTGCTGCACTATAGGGAATTGCTCTGCTAGAAATTGCCAGTCTTGGGTAGCTTCTAAATAAAGTCCTAAAGTTTCAATCCACCACAGCGCTGCATCAATACTGTTATAAAACGGTTCGCCATCGACATCGGGAAATGCATTGGGAATTAGACCGTGGCGACAGTAATGCCCAAAAGTTCGCAATAGTCCTTTTGCTAGATCAAAGCGCTGCGGAACTAGCGTCAACCCAGGTAAAGCAATCAAGGTATCACGCCCCCAATCATTAAACCAGTGATAACCAGCAATGATCGTGGGGCCAGCAATTGAAGCTCGATAGACGATAAATTGATCGCCTGCTTTAAGTAGTTGTTGCCAGATTGGGGAGTGGAGGAGTGGAGGAGTAATTTTTAATTGTTCTTTTCCCTCCTCTTTGTTTCCCCCCCTCTCCCCCTCTTCTTGCTCCTCCCATCCAAAAATCTGAGAGAGTCGTTCTTGCTCTGCTTCTACTGCTTCTGCAAAGGTTTCGGGGGTAAGGATACCTGACAGTGGGTCGGGAAAACCTACCTGTGCTTCTAGAGTTACTGTATCTCCCGGCTGGAGAGTGACTGTTAAATAACCAGGGCTGTAGAGGTCTTCGCGATCGCTTAATCCCCGTTGCGTCTCTTCTGGTAATCCATAATTCCAATACCAAACTGCATCTGGTTGATAGTTTCCTTGTGTCCAGCGCAAGTGCCAAGTTGTGCCGAAGTGCCCAGAATTTATCGCTTGTAGACAGACTTGTTTTTGCCCCAGTAATTGCGAGAATTGTAATTCTGGACTGTCAGTTTGCTGGCGGTGAAAGTCGCGATCGGCTATTAGCAGTCGCAGCCGTAAAATCGCCGCGTCAATACCCTCATAGCGATACTGAATCAAAATCCGGTGGCAAAATTGGGGATGGGTATTGGGTAATTGGAAAGAATTTTCCCACTCCCTAGTCCCTACTCCCCAATCCCTAATCCCCACCAATCCGTAGGGCATTACCAATTGTCTAGTTAGCTGCCAATTATCCTTGCCCCAAATCCATTTTGGAACTGGGTTAATATCAAAACAGCGTAGCAGTTCATAGCCTGTCGGCTCAATCTGACGATTGCCCCAAAAATTTGTCCCCAGAGCCACAACGTCCCCTAATACTTCCAAGCTAGCTTCTAAGTGCGAAATTAGCAGAGTACGCCCAGAAGGTGGGTTTGTAGCGGCAAATAGCCAACCGTGATAAGTACGCGTACGGACATCAGAAACAGTACCACTGGCAAAACTTCCTAAGCCATTGGTAAGCAACCATTCTCTTGTATCTAAATCAGCCATTTGCTACTCAGAATCGTTATGACTATGATATAGTCGTAACAGATCGTAATTAAACTGTGAGAGCGCAGGCGGGTGAGTAAAACTTACCCGAATTCCGACGCTAATAAATGGATATAAGTTGAAGGAGAAATAAGTTCATGTCCCTCACTTACGGAACAGAAGGAAGCCTTCGCGTTGGTCAACAGGCTCCCGATTTTACAGCAACGGCTGTGGTAGATCAGGAATTTAAGACAATCAAACTTTCCGACTATCGCGGTAAGTACGTCATCCTGTTTTTCTATCCCCTAGACTTTACCTTTGTTTGTCCCACTGAAATCACAGCATTTAGCGATCGCTACGAAGAATTCAAGAAAATCAATACAGAAGTCCTTGGGGCTTCGGTAGATAGCGAATTCTCCCACCTCGCTTGGATTCAAACTGATCGCAAGTCTGGTGGAGTCGGCGACTTGAATTATCCTCTAGTCTCTGACATCAAGAAAGAAATTAGCGCCGCTTATAATGTCCTTGACCCAGCAGCAGGCATTGCCTTGCGTGGTCTGTTCATCATCGACAAAGATGGTATCATACAGCACGCCACTATCAACAACCTAGCTTTTGGTCGCAGCGTCGATGAAACCCTGCGGACATTGCAAGCAATTCAGCATGTTCAATCTCATCCTGACGAAGTTTGCCCTGCTGGTTGGCAACCAGGTGATCAAACAATGGTTCCTGACCCAGTGAAGTCGAAAGTCTACTTCGCTGCTGTCTAGATTACGCTTGCTATTAACTTCAACCTAGCCTATTGGAAGTTGAAAGCACAATCATCAAAAATTGATAATTCATAATTATGTTTCCGATGGAGATTTAATTATGAATTATGAATTACTAATTATTAATTAGAATGATAACCACAGATAAACACAGATACATATTAAACAGTATCAACCACCGTGTCTATCTGTGGTTTTTTCGTAAAATAGTATTTAAATAATCAAGGATAAAAATATGCTGACTTCAACTGATTTTAGTGGTTTATTAAATGAACGCTTCTTTCACAATTTTTTACCAGTTCCAGCTACAAATAAACTCAGATTAGGAGTAAGCACGCCAGACTTTCAACTGCCAGATATTACCAACGGAACGTTAGTAAAATTATCTGATTACCAAGGTAAGCAACCAGTTTTGCTTGCCTTTACTCGCATCTTTACTGAAAAGCAATATTGCCCCTTTTGCTTTCCTCACATCAAAGCTTTGAATGAAAACTACGAGCAATTTAAAAATCGTGGTGTAGAAGTTTTGATGATTACTAGTACCGACGAGCGGCAGAGTCAAATAGTTGTTAGAGATTTAGGTTTAAAAATGCCATTGCTGAGTGATCCCAGTTGTCGAGTATTTCGCAGCTATCAAGTAGGGCAAGCACTGGGAGCGCCTTTACCAGCACAGTTCGTGTTAGATAAAGAGGGCAAACTCCGCTACTGGCATTTATTCTCTTTCTTGGATCACAACGCTAGTATTGAGACATTGTTAGAACAATTTAATTGAGTATAATGCGTAAGATTGGCAATGTCTGTCCTACTCATAAAACTGTGAGGTTTTCTCGTGCTGACACTTTATCATGCGTCAATTTCTCCCAACTCGCGCCGCGTCTGGATTACTCTAATGGAAAAAGGGCTTGAGTTTGAATTGGTAGAGATAAAACTAAATGGAGAGCAGTTTAAATCAGAGTTTTTGGCAATTAACCCCTTCCATCACATTCCAGCCTTGGTTGATGACGACTTTAATGTTGTTGAATCTTTAGCAATTCTGGATTATTTAGAAGCAAAATATCCTACGCCTGCGATGTTGCCTAAAGATGCCAAGGATTTAGCGATCGCGCGGATGGTACAACTAGTAACTGTGAATGAGCTTTTGCCAGCAGCCACCACGTTTTTACCTCAGATGCTAGGCTTGCCTGGAGGAGACCCAGAAAAAATTTAGCAGGCAAAACAAAAAGTTTCAATAGTTCTCAAGTTTTTTGAGAATTTATTAGATAATCGCCCTTACTTTGGTAGTCATAACCTCACTCTCGCCGAGGCCGTGGCCGGGACTGTAGTACCTTTGATGCCAACTGTAGGCGTGTCCTTGAGTGAATATCCAAAACTGAGTGCTTGGTGCGTAGGCGCAGCCCGTCGTAGACATCGCTTGATTGTACGTCCGTCGTGGCAAACTACCCAAGCAACCCCAGAGGCAATGGAAGCTTTTAAATCAGTCATAGCGGCGAGAATGACGCAGCAGAATGCAGATTGATAAATTAGGGGAAATTCATAGTAGAGACGCGAAATTGTACTTCATGCCACTCCGCTAACGCGTCTCTACAATCGAAAATCATTACAGCTTGACTTGCTGCAAATGGCTGCGGGGATTATAAGTACGTATAGCCCGAATTTTTTCATAATATTCCCGCTCTTGTTGGCTAAGTTCTTTTGGTGGAACGATCGCCACCTTCACCAACTGATCGCCACGTCCACCCTTGGCTAGAGGCCAACCTTTACCGCGTAAACGCAGGGATTGACCAGAACGCACTCCCGCAGGCAACTTAACATTAACCGTACCATCGGGTGTGGGTACATCAATAGATGCTCCTAGAGCGGCTTCATCTGGGGTGATTGCTACTTCACAAATAAGATTATCGCCTTCAATTTGGAAGAACGAGTGCGGTTGTAACTCAACCTTTAAGTACAAATCTCCCCGTTGTTGGGTCATTGGGTTGATTTGACCTTTGCCACGCACACGCAGACGAGTACCTGGTTTAGCTCCTGCGGGAATGCGAACATCTAGTGTTTCATTGCCTAAACTGAAGCGCTTTTGCACACCATGAAACGCTTCTGAAAAACTTAGAGCGATCGCAGCTTCACTATCTTGAATTGCGCTCCCACCTGCATCTTGAAAACCAAAATCACTAAAGCCACCAAAACCACTTGGCGCACCTGTAGAAGTGCGGTAAGAGTAGCTTTGTCGCCCACCACGAGGGCTACTAGTACCAAAACGCCCTAGCAACTCATTGATGAACTCATCAAAATTACCGTATTGACTGAAGTCAAAGCCACCCATATCGACGCCGACACCGCCGGATGGGAAACCTTCACCAGCCTGTTTCCAATATTGACCAAATTGGTCATATTTTTTGCGTTTGTCTGGGTCTGATAAAACTTCGTAGGCTTCGTTAACTTCTTTAAAGCGTGCTTCAGCCTGTTTGTTGTTTGGGTTAACATCAGGGTGAAACTTGCGAGCTAGTTTACGAAAGGCTTGTTTAATTTCCTCTGGACTGGCAGTTTTACTAACTCCCAAAATAGCGTAATAGTCTTTAAAGTCGGTTGCAGCCATCTACCAGCCTCCTATAGAAATTCCCGTTATATTTTTTTTAAGATGTGAGATTTGTTGTTTGCCAGGTATAATGCTAAACAAAAAACTCTGATTTTAAATTAACAAACAATACAGAAAATCAAGTGTGGTTCTCGCTCACTATGCCAGCGCAATTTCCGTACTCCCGCCATTCTTTGAAGTGAATTAGGCAGTCTATTCCTTCTTCTTGACTTGGGGGAGCATCCCGGAGTTGACGGTGCATCCGCAAGATGACTTCTTCAGGAACCTGGCGCGATCGCCTTTTATTACGTGCCAAACACAGCCAAACTGGCGTATCCACCCAAATCCCAGTTATGTGAGTAAAGCCCACATCCTGGGCTAGGGCGATCAGTTCACGGCGATGGCGTCGCTGGGCGTTGGTAGCGTCATAAATTGCCGTCTTATCTGTGGCGATCGCTTGCTGAAATTGCCGCTGAATTTCACGCCAAATCAGCAGCCACGGCCCTTGAATTGCTTGTGAACCGAACAGTTGCCCCCGAATAGCATCCGTACAAATTAGCTGCATTTGGGGGCATTCGGTCAGTAATTGTTTTGCCAAAGTTGACTTACCGCTACCAGGAAGACCAATCAGCAAAATGAGTGCTGAGTGCCGAAGGAGTGCTGAGTGCTGAGTGCTGTTAGCGGTAGCGGGGCGTTTAGCCCGTGCTGAGTAAGAAGTTAGGAGTGAAGAACGATTAGAAGTTTTACTCATAACTCAAAACTACAACTCAGCACTCACACTCAAAACTACAGATCAGTGCTGAGTAAGAAGTTAGTAGTGAGGAGTGATTAGAAGTTTTACTCATAACTCAAAACTACAACTCAGCACTCACACTCAAAACTACAACTCAGCACTCAGCACTCACAACTCAGCACTATTAAATGATAGTCCCATCAGGAATCACAGCATTTTTCAGCACAACAACAATGCCACTACGGATGTAGAAACCTTGACTTTCGCGGTCGGCTTCTTGCACATTATCCTTATTGATAATTTTGACATCATGACCGATGCGGGCGTTTTTATCGACGATCGCCCGACGGATGATCGAATCTGTACCAATGCCTACGGGAATATCACCTTTTTCTAAGCTACATTGGCGTTCTACATAAGGTTGATAAAAGTCTGCACCCATGAGTAAGGACTCTTCAATAATGCAACCAGATTCAATCCGCGATCGCACTCCTAAAACTGAATGTTGAATGCGACAGTTTTTCAAAATACAACCTTCGCCAATAATTGCTTCTGTGATGTGGCAATCTAAGAGTTTACTCGGTGGTAAGTATCGAGCACGGGTATAAATTGGTGCTTTTTCGTCGTAGAAGCTAAAGGGTGGTTGTGGTTGGCGAGTCAGTTCTAAATTTGCATTATAGAACGCATCGATTGTTCCAATATCTTCCCAGTAGTCATCAAATAAGTATGCTTGAACGTTGTAATCTTTACTGGCATCAGGAATAATTTCTTTGCCAAAATCAGTCCGTTCTATAGATTCTCTCAACAACTTGAACAAAACATCTTTCTTAAAGACATAAATCCCCATTGAGGCGATGTATGGCTGTAATTGGGCTTGTTCTTTTGTTAATCCCAGTACGCTGGTATCAACACGCATTTTAATTAAAGCGTCGCCTTTGGGTTTTTCGCTAAAGTCAATTACCCTACCGGAATCGTCAATTTTCATCAAGCCAAAATCTGAGGCGCGGCGCTCGTCAATGGGGATGACTGAGAGAGTAATATCAGCACCCGTTTCCCTATGGCGCTGGATAAATAGACGATAATCCATGCGGTAGAGATGATCACCTGAGAGGATCAGATATTCTTCTGCATCCCATTCTTCCATGAGCCATAGGTACTGGCGTACAGCATCGGCTGTACCTTGAAACCAGTTGGGATTTTCTGGCGTCTGCTGTGCAGCGAGCACTTCTACAAATCCATCGCTGAAGCCAGTAAAGTTGTAGGTACGCGCAATGTGACGATTTAGAGAAGCTGAGTTAAATTGTGTCAGGACATAGATTTTGAATATTTCGGAATTTATGCAGTTACTAACCGGGATATCGATTAAGCGGTACTTCCCTGCTACTGGTACTGCTGGCTTAGCGCGGAGTTTGGTTAACGGATAAAGCCTAGTACCCGCACCACCGCCAAGAATGATTGATAATACCTTTTTCACAAAAATTCTCCCGACTGCCTTTCAACTCTCATCTTCAGTTTAGGACTGTATGCGGCAGCTGGTAAGGGGGGATCGAAGATTCTAAAGAGTGAATTTTACAAAATGCTATTAGTGATGAATAGCACTGCCATAACTAAAAATATTAGAACATTTGTATTGATTGGTAGGAAAAATTGGGGAGCGATCGCTACGCCTAGTAAATAATACAGACAGTCTGCGAAAAATAACTTTTTAATTTAAACTAAAATCAACTCCGAGGCAAGCAGCAGTATTTGACGCTTTATAGTACGACTGAATTCTATACATTCGTTGACTTTTAAGTTAAAAACGTCAAATTTTTAAATTATCATCTCAAACGCCCAAACTGCCTATATCCCTCCTCTTAATCAAACGCAATTTCTGCGACAGTGTTAGATACTGCACCCAAGGTTGCTCTGATAATTGCGAGATGGCATTAGGTGAAAGTGTTGCGCTGAAAACATCTTGACCATTGGTGACACCGCTGACGCCCAAATTTTCTAAAACAGCAGTTGCAGCGGGGTCTGCAATTGATTCAGTATGGATGAAAACCGTCAAACTCTTTTCTTCTGAGTCATGAACGTTATTTAGCGCTGTAGCAAGAGCCGTGTCTAGCTTCTCATAATTCATAAGCAGTTCCTTGGTAAAAGGGCAGGCACTTGTGAGCTTGCTATACAATCAACCTATCAAATTTATGGGTGATCATTGCCTACCCTTGTACAGACGTAGATATACGCGCTTCTGCGTCTAATTACAGATTTAATGCATTAATCACTCCATAGCCCCATTTGTTATCAAATGTTCCTGCGGCTTTTCCGGGAATAGAACTATTCTTGCGTAGCAAGTCTTTAACAGCAGCCGGATCAAGCTTGGGGTCACGCTGTAACAGCAGTGTTATTATGCCAGTAACGAACGGTGTCGCCATGCTTGTACCAGCCATCGCTACAAACTTGGAATTAACCGTCATTGAACGGTCAAAATTGGCATTAGAGGAAAGCGTAGAAATAATCATCGCTCCCGGTGCTGCCACATCAGGCTTTTGGGCCTGATTCCGTAGAGGGCCTTCACTGCTGAACTCAGAAATGCCATGTAATTCCATGCCCATTTCTCGCGCCTGAGCATCAATATCTGTGTAATTACATTTAGTAGTATAGGCGGCTACTGTAATCGCGCTGGTAGCGGCTCCTGGTGAGCCAATTTTCACTGAGTCTTTGACACTTTGACCCGTAAAAAACACTGACGACGAATCATCTAGTGTCCACACATCTAAACGGGTGTCGGTTGAGGAAGTATTACGTACCCGCAACTGCCAAATACCTCCTTGTACTGGCGTTTTGCCTTTACCACGAACTTGTACAAAGAAATTATGGTCGCCATTAACTGGGTCGGCTCCTGGTGTAGCCACTTGTACCTGTGCATCTGGCAAATCATAATCCTGTGTGGGATTGCCATTAGCAATAATTTTCTGGAAGGGTGTGACGAAACCGTTGGGGCCGCGCACCGACACTTCCAACTCACTGTTCCTGGAATACCAAGCATTTAACCAAACTATACCTACTTGATTTAGAGGAACATTAAAACGCATACCACGGGTACTTTGAGCGGGTATGGTTGCTTGACCATGAATATTGTCGTTCCCCTCGTTCCCGGCTGCACAGCAAACAATCCGTCCCGGGCCAGTTTCGGCATCAATGATTTTTGACAATGAGTCGCTACCGTCGTGGCCATCTGCGTGTCCACCTAAGCTGAGATTCACCACAGCAGGGCGTCCTAACTCACTTGCAACTCGGAAAATGTAGCGAATGCCATCGGCAATGTGGGCATCTTGCAAGTCAGTCTTGATGATAACCAACTCTGCGTCTGGTGCTACACCACCATAAGTGGTATCAGCACCGGCGGCAATTCCGGCAACGTGCGTGCCATGACCATCAGTATCCTGGGAAATTGTCAGCTGTGCTCCCGTAAGTTCAGCCCCATAGCTGCCCTCTATTACTCCTGGCCCTGGGAGTGTTTGATCCCAAATGCTTAAAATCCGCCCATCAAAGGCAGGATGCTTTGGGTCAATACCACTGTCTATAATGCCGATGATGACTCCTTTACCAGTTAATCCAGTTTTGCTCTTAAAATCTGGTATGTGGACTGCTCCAGGTGCAACGTCCATTGCTAGCTTAAGTTTACGCGATGGTTTGATGCGCTGGACAGCAGCCTCTTCAGATAAGGCATCTAGACCATCTATCGGTAAGTAAGCTGTCCGCACACTTCCTGTGTTTTGATTGACTTGAATACCATATTGTGATATGTAACTCAAGTCTGCTTCAGCATCGCAGTAGATAAAAATGACGCTCTTAGTAGGCTTGACGGTATTTTTAGAGGTAACTATACCAAGCGATCGCTTATGCGTAATTAAAGCTGGCTCTCCCTCACTTTGATAGTCATGATATGCCAAAAGTAATCCGGGAGAAAGTTTTTCGTGTCTCATTTTTACCTCAAATTTTATTTTGGGAGTCAGGAGTTTAAAGAAACAATATTTTGAATCCTGACTCCTTTTGTGTTACTACGACTGAATGCAACTTGGTATAACTCACATTGCTGGATTATGTCTCCCTCAAGGTGCTTTTAACTAGCTAGTGCAACATCTTTGAGCAGCCACATTCGACTATTACTAGTAATTTTCATGAGCTATGAGACTAATCCAGTATCTACCTCAGTTGTTACGGACAACTTTAAGTGCAAAATAATCAAGAATTATTAAGTAATAACTAAAATTGATGATATTAGTAAATATTAAAAATTCATAATTATGTAACAAAAAGGGGATTTAAACCCCGCCTCAAACATTACTGCATAGAGAGGCAGGGAAATCAAACCGTTTTTAACTATGAATTATGAATTAATAATTATTAATTAGGTTGACTGTTGGCTGTTCCCCAATTTTCTATCATAAGTAGGAGCCACAAAGAAGCCAGTATTTGCAACGATCGCTTCTGAAGGTACAAAGAGTAATTCATGCAAATTCAAACACCAGACTGGGTGAAGCACGCTGTTTTCTACCAAATTTTTCCAGACCGCTTTGCCAGAAGCAAACAGCCGCACAAACGGCTGTTGCATGAAGCTCGTTGGGAAGATTGGGATGCTATGCCAACACTCCAAGGTTATAAAGGCGGCGATTTCTGGGGTATTTTGGAGCAATTAGACTACATACAAGACCTGGGAATTAACGCGATTTACTTCACACCCATTTTTCAATCTGCTAGTAATCACCGTTATCATACCCACGATTATTATCAAGTTGACCCGATGCTGGGGGGCAATGAAGCTTTTAAGGAATTGCTAGACGCAGCCCATCAACGAAATATCAAAGTCGTTCTTGATGGGGTTTTTAACCATTCCAGCCGTGGCTTTTTCTTTTTCCACGATGTTTTAGAGAATGGCCCCCATTCCCCTTGGGTAAATTGGTTCAAAATTGAAAACTGGCCCCTTTCCGCTTACAATGGTGAATTACCCGCTAACTACGCGGGTTGGGCTGGAAATCGCGCCCTGCCAGAATTTAACCACGACAACCCCGAAGTGCGGGAATATATTATGGAAATTGCCGAATATTGGATTAAATTCGGCATAGATGGTTGGCGATTAGATGTACCGTTTGAAATAAAAACTCCTGGTTTTTGGCAAGAGTTTCGCGATCGCGTTAAAGCCATCAATCCCGACGCCTACATTGTTGGGGAAGTCTGGGGAGATTCCCGTGAGTGGCTAGATGGAACGCAATTTGATGGCGTGATGAATTATCTTTTTGCCGGGCCAACAATTGCCTTTGCTGCTGGCGATCGCGTAGTCTTAGAACAAGTCCAAAGCCGCGACTATCAACCCTACCCCCCCTTATTTGCCGCTGAATACGCTACCAAAATCCAAGAAGTACTGCAACTTTACCCTTGGGAAATTCAGCTGACTCAACTCAATTTGCTAGCAAGTCACGATACAGCGCGACTGATGACCATTGCTGGTGGCGATAAAGCCAGTGTAGAATTGGCAACTCTACTAGTACTCACCTTTCCTGGTGCTCCCAGTATCTATTATGGTGATGAAGTTGGTTTACCTGGTGCGATAGATCCAGACTCACGTCGCGGCTTTCCTTTAGAGGCTAACTGGGATCGAGAAATTTTCAATATGCACCGCCAATTAATTGCCCTGCGCCATGCTTACCCAGCCTTGCGTACAGGTGATTATCAGGTTCTATATGCTCAGGGAGAACTTTACATTTTTGTCCGCACTTTGGACAAAGAAGAATTACTTATTGCCGTTAATGCTGGTACAGCTTCAGCAAAAGCAAATGTAGACATCGCAATGCATACTCAACCCAACAAGCTTTTATATGGCACTGCTGAGGTTGAGTGGAATGGTGAAGAAACTCAGCAGTTGACGTTAACTGTTCCCGCACGCAGTGGTTGCATTCTGGGTTTAGGGTAACGGGGACTGGGGACTCTTAACAGGGGGAAAGGGTAAAGGGTAAACTTTTCCCTTTTCCCCCTTACCCCTTACCCTTTTCCCAATGCCCAATCTCTTACTTCCCAGCCACCATTGCAGGCATTAATACTGCATCAATAACGTGGATTACGCCATTGTCTGTCAGAATATCGGTTTTGAGGACATTGGCGTCATTCACCTTAATTTTTCCGTTAGCAGATTCAATTGCCACAATTGACCCCTCAACTGTCTGTGCCTCGTCAATCTGTACCAAGTCATCAGACCTGACATCACCAAAAACAACATGATACGTCACAACTTTCTTTAGCTTAGGGATATCTTGCAGCAGCGATTCTAAAGTACCCTCTGGCAGTTTGGCAAATGCTTCGTCAGTCGGTGCAAAGACTGTGAAAGAACCAGGACTCTGAAGAGTTTCTGTGAAGTTGATAGCTTTAATAGCCTTTATCAGTGTATTAAAATTTCCTGCGTTGACAGCAGTTTCTACAAGGTCAGCCATGAGGTTGCGTTACTTTATTTATGTAGTATTACAAGTTACTTATAAATTGACTGGGAAGCTCGTAGCCTCTATCAAGAGAGAGGTTGCTGGCAATTAAGCAGACAGCAACAGATTGATCAGTACTGCTACACTGGAGAGTGACCCCAAGAACCACTAACTATGCTAAAGCGTTCCAAATTCGAGACAACTCAGTCTCAGATTATGCATCGTTCTGAAGATCTGATTAGTGCAGCCTCAAATCGCTACCGCATTACGGTTCAGGTGGCAAATCGTGCTAAACGTCGGCGTTATGAAGACTTTGAAAATGCTGAAGATGCCATGATGAAACCAGTGCTAAGGGCAATTATTGAGATGTCTGATGAACTGACTCAGCCAGAAATTATCGGCGAAGTATAAAAACAGTGCTGGATTGAAAGTGCTGAAGCGCGGTAGCGGGGCGTTTAGCCCGTCCTGAGTAAAAATGCGGCTGATAGCACTTTCATCTCAATATAGTTGCTATATGAAAGAGAAAAAACTTCTACCTTGGTCAATCATCTCAGCACTTAAAACTCAGCATGTGCTACGTCCCCCTACTTTAACAGCACTACTGATTGCCTTAATGGTGGTGAGTGTAATCGTTTTAGATTCAGCAGGGGTGAGTAAATTATTATCAACAAATATACTTGGTATTCAACCTGCGATCGCTCAAAGAATCACTCCTAGCGATGTTTGGCAGCAGGTGTATCAACAGTTGCCCGAATTCCCACGGGAAAATAAATATATCAGTAAAGAAACGGGGAAAGTTGCCCAAAACAATACTTTAGTAAGTCGCCTAATCAGATATCACATTTACACAAAAGAGCGTTCTGCAATTTATCGCTTGGATTGGAAGCTAACTTTGGCTGATTACCTGGGTGCAAATGAGATTATGTATGACAGTTCGTATCCGGGTAATGATATATTACGGCAAAATCCCATAGAAGGCGATCGGGCTGCGATCGCCCGCCTCAATCGTAGCCAGAGAGATGCACTAGTGCAGGTATTAGTCAATATATTCAATCCGAATTCCCAAAACACACTAGCCCCCACCTCCAACACCACACCCAGTCCTAGTACATCACCTACCCCACAGCCCCCACAGCGATCGCAACAAGGAGGTGCTGAATTACTGAAATGACCAAACCCAGAGTCAGAAATTTTCCTTTGCGTCCTTCTGCGTTTAAAAAATTAAACTATGGAACGCGTTGTAAAAAGTGGATCTGGTTGGCGTATTGGCTGGAACCCCGATGCACCTGAATTTAAAGGATTGGTAGGTACAGATGATTGGGCAGTTGAGTTAACCGAAGCTGAGTTAAGTGATTTTTGCCGTCTACTGGCACAGTTAGCAGACACCATGAAGCAACTCGCAACAGAATTGATGGACGAGGAGAAGATCGCCTGTGAAGCCGAGAGCGACTTATTATGGATGGAAGTAGAAGGCTATCCTCATGCTTACAGTCTGCGCTTTATCCTAAACACAGGACGGTGTGCAGAAGGTGAATGGAATGCGGACGCTGTTCCTGGTTTGCTGCAAGCCGCCGGGATGCTCAAGGTTTTTTAAATTTCCCTCTTGATTACCTTAGCGTTTTACTATATAATAGAAATTCTGACCGGGGCGTAGCGCAGCTTGGTAGCGCGCCACTTTGGGGTAGTGGAGGTCGTGGGTTCGAATCCCGCCGCTCCGATCAATGATAAGCCTTGCCTGCTAGTCTTTTAAAAAGATTGGCGGGTTTTTTCGTTAGGGGTTTCTTCGATGGACTCTGCGAGACTTTACTAAATAGACATCTCCAAAAATTAATTATTCGTTGTCTGAAACCCTTGTAGAGACGTAGCAGTGCTACGTCTCTACAATCATTTTCTACCCGTTCAAAGCTTCACTACAAATAATGACAGGAATAGGCTGAGACAGTGTAGAAAAATTATTATTCAGCCATTCGTGCATATTATGTTGGCGATAAATTTGCACTAGTTGATTGAACAATTGCTGACCTATTAAACCATTACGTCGCAGTATATTTAACTCTCGGTTGATTGCTTGAGTTATGGAACCGCGGAACGCCTTTTCTAGAATATTGACTTGACCTTTTATTTCCTCGTCTGTAATTGATTTAAAAAATATTCTCAGTTCACGTAGAATATAACGTTGTCCCTGAGTCAAACGCTGATTAAATTCCCGTTCTGCTTGGCGATGCTTCACTTCTTCTGCAAATTGACGTTTAACACGCATCACAGCAGAGTTATGCTCTTTGGGAAGGGTTAAGGTGGGAGTAGTGGAATCAGCTTTAATTGCACCCAAGATGCGAGGAATATCTCTAGAAATTATATTTCCCTCATCGTCTAACAAAAACAATTGCTGGTAGCCTTTGATATCAGGTCGATTGGAGTCTGAAGCTTCACAGAAAACGTATGTCCCCTTCTGCTGCATAGAGAATTTAGCTGTACGAATACCATGCGGTAAATTGGCAATGCGTTCAAATTCTCCGGGGTCGTCTTTCTGTAGTTTTCTGAGAATTTCCTCGGCTTCATTTAAATCCAAAAAAGCCTCTTCATCTTCCATATCAAAGAGGCTCAATTGTTTGCCTTGCTGTTCATAAATAGCATACATAGCCTCTTCATTGAGTTGCTCAGTTCTGTCAAGAATAGCAGCATCTTCACCGATAGTGTCATGAATTTCTTGAATTCTGTTTTTTAGCTTTTGCTTCAAGCCTAAATTACATTCTATGCCTAATTCTGGCAGAAAATTATATCCATAGATTACATCTTTATCACTGCCAATTCTGTCAATTCGGCCAAAACGCTGAATCAGTTTTACAGGGTTCCAGTGTAAGTCGTAATTTATTATTATGTCACCATCTTGGAGGTTTAAACCTTCCGCCAAAACATCAGTAGCAATGAGTGTATTTATTTCTGTTTCACCTGGTTTAAATTTATATTCTTTATTAGCTTTAGGCGCAAATCTTCCAACTAGACGGGTTTTATTCTTATTGCTACCACTATAAATTACATCAATATCATCTTGCTTACCTTGTGGATTTAAATTTTCGTATAGATATTTAGCTGTATCAGCGTATTGGGTAAAGATTAGCCGCTTTTTACCTTTAAGTACAGATTTATCTAACCAGGTTCTCAGAGTTTGTAATTTTGTATCTTTATCAGGAGTAATTGGCTCGACTAATGCTTGAACTTTTTTCAACAAGTTAATATCATGTTCGATATGCTGTTGTAATTTATGTCCATCAAAATCCGCCAAGTCATATTTACCAGACACCTGATACAATGCATCCATCAAATCTTGTTCTTCTGCTTGATTATAATCTTCTGATAATAGAGTTCGTGCTTCCTCTCCTGCGGGAATAAAGCCTTGAGACAGTGCATTGAGAAACCTTTCATGTACTAGCAATAATTTTTTAATAGTTTCTTTAAAAGCGTAAACACTCGATTCAAAGCGTTTAAACAATAGCACTCGCATTAGTCCTCGCAGATTAGCGCCAGCGCGTTGCAAAGTGTTATAAGGTTCTTGTTTTTGTTTATCCTTTAAAACATAGTTCCATAACCCATAACGAGCATAGCTAAGTTCGTTAACTGGTGGTTTTACGAGTTGGCGCTTACGAGATTTACCCAAATATTGACGTAATTCTTGGTAAAGTCCTTGATATGTATCTTCAATGCTGTACTCAATAGTTTCTAGTTCTCGCTTCGGGAAAAATCGATGCTTACCACCGACAATTACGTAAGCGCGTCGGGTTCCATCAAGGTATTCTCTAAAATTGGAATGGTCAACTTCTTGATGAGTTTGTGAATCACGACCGTAAAAACGTAAAATATGGTTGCGGGTGCGACGAATCAAGATATGAGATAGTAACTCTGGTAATTTCTTTTCACCCTTTTCTACTAACTGGAAGTATTGTTTTAAGTCAGGGGGGTCTATCGGTAAGTCTGTTTTGTCGTCTTGATGGAATAGTTTTAGCTGATGGTAGATATCCCAAGCACTTTTATTACGTGGGGTTGCAGTTAATAAGCAACAACGTTTACCAGCAGCTAAAAATGCTTCTACTACTTTATATCTTTGGGTTGTATGATTTCGTAGATTGTGGCTTTCGTCTATTAATACAAAGTCTCTATCTTTAGATTTGAAATCATCTAATAAAACTTTGAACCCGCTTTCATCATCTTCTTTCAACATTCCCATTGAAAGAATGCGAGCATTTAGCTGGTAGACTTCGTTGTAACGTTCCCACATTTCTAACAGTGGTGCAGGACAGATAATTAAAGGACGCGCGCGTTCTATTTGTTCAAAGTGTTTGACAATTGCAGCACCGATAAAGCTTTTACCTAATCCAACTACATCAGAGACAAAAGCACCGCCATAATCTCGGATGTTTTGCACCGCATTATTCACGGCAACTTTTTGAAAATCTGCTAATTGTTTAGTAATTTCGTCTTCCAAAATCAAGTCTTTTGGGGTTGTATCTTCTAATCTATCTTTTATTAGACTATAGAGAGTTTTCATGTAAACATCATAAGGACGAACCGCAGAACCCGCCCAAGATTGTTTCATTTCCTGCATCAACGTTTCATTAAAATCTTCCGCCTCATCCCACAGTTCATCAAACCAGTTAGTTAGTTCTGTATGGTTATCATTTCCGTGAATTACCACATTGAGTTCAGTGTTGTGGGTGATGCCGGAAAGAGTAAGATTGGATGAGCCAACAATAGCAATACCTTTTTCTGTACGTTCTAAGACTCTACCTTTGCCATCATAGACAGTACCATAGTCAAAAATATAGGCTTTGGCGTGTAAAGTTCCTTTGGTGTAAACTCGGACATGAAGCCGTTTTTCTTCAATCATCTGCACTAGGTTTTTAACTAGTATCTCGGCTTCATCTGTTTGATCCATTAGTTCTATACTAGAACGGATATTGGCTGCTGTATCGTTTGCCATCCGTTTTTCTTCACTACGTTTAGGATATTTTTGGGCTTCGACTTTATCTGCAATTAATTCTAGTTGTCGATATCCTTGGGCGATTTGTTCAATGGTTTGGCGGTTGCTGGTATTACCAATTAGTAGGCGTAGTTCTTTAATGTTAGTGAGGCGTTCTGCAATGGCGGTGAAGCCAGAGAGGAAGAAGTAACCAACCGCAAAATGGGCTGCTGCTGATGAGTCTAGAATGCAGTTTATTTGGTCTACTAATTTTTGATTGCGATTATCGATGATATCGTGGGTAGGCATGGTTTTTTATCTCACGCAGAGACGCAGAGGAAAGAGCAAAGTTCAAGATTCCAAGATTTCACTAAGGATAATAACTGGCAAACCTGGAACATTGCGAAAGCCTTTATCGTTGGTTATAAATTGGTTACAATTAACAGATAAGGCTGTAGCTGCATGAATGGCATCGGGTGTTTTTAGGTTGGTAGTAGCCCGGAGACTTGCAGCTTGTCTTAGCACAATTTCGCTGATAGAAATAAGTTGCACTTCTGATGAAATTAGCAGACTTTCGTAAGCTTGAATTAGAGAATTATTTGCATTTCTCAATGGTAAAACTAGAGCTTCCATTAGTATTAGTTCACTACTGATGATTTCAAGTTCACCCAATTGAAACTTTAACCATAGAGGTTGCAGTAATGAATAATACTCTGGATTGCTGCCCTCAATTGTATAAATTACCACTGACGTATCTACATAGATAGCACCAGATGAAGGAAGTATTAGCTGTCCCATGAATCACGTTCTTCTTGCAGTTGTCTATCTATATCTTCGGTGGTTCTGAAAGCGTGTTTACTGCGGACTTGTTCTATTAACTCTAAGACGGAACCCCGTTTTGATGCAGGCTTTTCTGGCAAAATAACAAATACATCAACGCTGTCACCAATTTCGGCTTCGGGAAGTTCAATTTCTATTTTGTTTCCTGGTAAAACTTTAGTTGTGATGCGTAAAGCTGGTTGCATGATTTTTTCAACCTTATATAGTTAGGACATCTTCGTAAATATCTGCCATTGTTAGGGTTAACCCTATTGAGTTTAATTCTAGGCCATTACTTTTGCCTAAAGTTTGTATTGACCAATTGTCTTGAGCGTCTTGATGATAAACTTCTACTTTGACTTCATCTTGGGAAACTAATACATACTCTATAAATTCTTGGCGTTCTTGGCGTCTTGGCGGTTCGATAGATTAAGCTTTTTAGCAATTTTTGCGTAAGTTATGGATAGTATGATTTACTCACGCAAAGCCGCAAAGGCGCAAAGAAGGAGTTTAAGATTAGGGTTTTTGTAAGAAGTTGAGTTATCAATGATATTTTAATTATGAATTATTACAGTCCATACAAGGCGGCGACTCGTTCATCTATTTCTTTTTCCCATGTTTCACAGTCAATGCCTTTTGCGTCTAGGCATTTTTGGACTAGTTGAGATATGGGTTCGCGTTCTGTAGGGGAAGCATTGGGAACAATTGCTTTCTCTAGATAGACTTGAATTAGTTGATAACCATTCTGTATCTTTGTACAATGGCGGTTTATTTCTGACCAAAATGACTGACAATTAAGTACACCCAATAGATAAAGGTCATCAAGAGCAATCATCCAAAGGGAATTATTGATATACATTCCATTATTGTCATAAGCAAAACAAGGCTTAACTTGAAAAGTTTGATATACGATTTTGGGATTTGCAAATTTCGTATAGTAAGCGACATTATCTTGAATTTCATACCACTTATATGAACCAGATTTGCGACCTAACCATTTTTGGTTTGAAAAATAATTTGGTGGTTTAGGTTCTAATTGAGTGCGCCACTGATTTAAATAAAGTTTGATAGCAGAATACTCATCTATATTGATACCACGTCTTGTAAAGATTAACCATTTATTTTGTTCGCTAATACACCATTTTTCTATATTCTTACCTGTAGCTAACGGCTTGATAATCTCAGCACTGCGAGGGTCTTGAGCAATCAATTCTACTCGTTTTGCATCATCAATAATAAATGCTTTATTAAAGCCAGTTTTTACACCGTAATAAATTTGACCGTTGACATATTCACCTAGTGGAATACCTGTTGCTTCCATTTTTTTCACACGGTTAGCAGAAAAGATATCAGTCAACGTCCAAGTTGAACCGTTGATGGCTGTAGTTGGTAAAGTTTGTCCTTTATCTCTAATAATTGCCAAAATATCAGGATAAGGAGGTTCTAAATATTTAACTTGAGTGAAAATAGTTGATTTACTTGCTAGTATTTTATTTTGAGCAATAAAAATCATCGGGTATGCAGTTGCACCCTTGAAAACAGGTAAATCTCCAAAATCTGTAATACTATGAATATGACAAGTTTCAGCAATGTGCTTTTTTAACTTCTCCCCATACTTTGCACGAAACCATTTGTTAGAAGAGATAAAAGTTAACATTCCACCTGGCTTTAAAAGCTGCAAAGCACGCGCGTAAAAGAAACAATATAAATCGGATGTTCCTGTATAAACAGCCGGATAAACTTTTTGTAGTATTGGTTTTAAGTGTTTAATCAATTCCTGTCTTACATAAGGCGGATTTGCTACCTGAATATCAAAACCACCATCTGCAAACACTTCTGCAAACTCTACCGCCCAATCAAACCCTGCAACTTGAGTACTACCATGAGTAATTAATGCAATTTGAGTTTTTAAATCATTAATTTCCTGCTCTAGCTTTTGCTTCTTACCCCCTTCGTGGGTTCGCATATATTCAGCTTTTTTTTGGCGATATTGGTTGATAAACTCATGTCTAATCACGCCTGTTGTTGCAGGACTTGGAGCAATTAAACTATCCCCAACTTCGATTTTATATTTCAAGTTTGGTAGTGGTGGCGGGTTGTCTCCTTTATACTCCACAGCTAGCGACAGCCATAACCTTAACCGAGCAATATTGACTGCAAAAATGTCAATATCTACGCCATAAAGATTATTCGCAATAATATCTAGCTTGCGCTGATATACAGTATTTGAATCTAGCCCTTTGTTAGCAAATAAACATTGACGCAAATCTAATAATTCATGAAGCATTCCTAAGATATAAGCGCCGCTTCCACAGGCTAAATCACAGGTTCTAACTTTACGCAGTGCTTCTAAAATTGCCTCTGAGTTCTTGATATCATCAGGATGATGCTCATCTACAAATTGTGCTATTGAATCATTAGACTCTCCTGATATTTGGGTTTTTAAATATCCTTTTAGTGCTTCCCGGCACATAAAAGAAACAATCGGTTTGGGAGTATAATAACTACCAGATTCATGCCTCCCTGTTACCAGTTCCTCGAATACCTTTCCCAGCATTTCTGGGTCAACTGCTACCTCTACATCTAGCGGTGTACTTTCGGTAACGGTGAAAGCAAAACGTTGAAATAGGTCATGAAAAATACTGTCTATACAATCGTCTGGGATGATAATTTGAGGATTTTTATCATCTTCGTCTTGCTCAAAAAGACCACCGTTTAGGTAAGGTACAGTGCCAATTAAATCTTTCAGGAAACCACCATTATTAATCCCTGCAATATCATATTGTTGAGAATTATTGAGTCCTGAAAAGAAAAGATGTGAAAGTCTGTCTCTATAAAAATTTGTGTTTGATGTACCTTTATCATCCTGGTAAGCTTCCCATAAGGCTGATAAATAATTTGTTTTAGTTTGAAATTTTAACCAACCTTTTTTCTGGATGAAGCCAATAAACATTAAACGGTTAAACAGCTTTTGAGTGAATAAACGTTTACGTTCGTTACCTCCAATTCCTTGAATCAGTCCTTCAACTTTTTCAAAAGTTTTACGATACTCTCTAAAGAATTCTTGGGTGACAGCTTCAACATCAAATGCTTCATCATGACGTGTCTGAATATCTAAGGGTGATACATTTGGATGAATATTTTCCAAATCCAACAGGCTTATTCTTTCTGTAGCTGTGCGTAATTGCTCCCCTTCTCCAACGGTAATGCGCCGGAACAGCTTGCGTTTTTGCGGCGTGTTGTCATACTTTACATTAAGAAAATGCCACTGCGATCGCGATTTATTAGAAAATACAAATAATGCATAAGGATGCTCTTTGAGAAGATAATCGACAACTCTTCTTTCCCCTTGTCTGGATAAATCTTCTGATTTCAAACGTGTATAAATTACGTGAAAAGCATTATTAGCGCCACCTGATGCTAATAATAAGGGGTCATCTGCAAGTTCATTAGCAACTGCATCAGTTAATCTTCGACGAGAAAGCTCTTTATTAACTCGTTCGTAGTTCAACTGACTCCAAAACAATTTTTTGAGTGCATCAAGACTTTTGAGATTTTGGAGTGAATTTAAGACAGACTGTTGCAGTTCTAATACAGACATAAATATTAAACTTTTACCAGTTGTGTGTTTTTACCAAAAAATATGCATTAAACTTGAACCACAAGGCTTACACCCTGCGGCACTTCTGAAATTTTTAAAGCATTAAAAAACACCGCTAGTCACATTAAAAATTGCTGCGGTTATGTTCAAAGTTTATGTAATAGATAATCAAAAACTAATATGCTAGCTTCTGTAAGTTAAGTTAACAATCTATTGCTAATTTATTAATAGTAATTATTGACCGTGAAAGCCTAATCAAATTAGATTAAATACTCCGTAATTAGATGTTTATAGAAGTAGTTTTGCCAAATAAAGCTACAAATCAAACTTAATTTACCTCATGCCCTACTACCTCAGTAGAATTCCCGAAATAAATAAAATAGGTATAAAAGTTTATAATCTTTTGGAAAAGCCCGTAAGTGAAGCATAATTTAGATGCTTTATTGCGATGTGAAGCAAAACAGATAAACTTTTTAAGGTGTTCGCCAAAAAAAGCTAATAATTATGAATTATGAATTATGAATTATGAATTGGTATTACTCATGCTCAGACGCTTAAGCAGCCGCAAAATACCATTAATAGCTGTGTTTTTGCTGTTTATATGCTTTACGCTGGTAAGTATGCATTCATTTGGTCAAACAAGTATGACATCAGCACCCCAACTGCTGACCGACCCATTTTTGCAACTACCAACTGAAACCTCAGTACGCGTAGTTTGGTTTACCGAGTTTGCTGGCGCTAAACATATAGTTAACTACGGCGAAAATCTCAAGCAAACTGTCAAAGCAAGTACTACTCAACTCAGTCGCACACGAGAAGACCAGCAATCACGAGTAGCAAGCCAAACTAAAAACGGACAAGTTTACCAACAACCTGTTAAACGTGATATTTGGCGACATGAAGCTGAGGTGACTGGCTTAACTCCTGGTGTGCGGGTTCCTTATCGCGTCACGAGTGTGCAGAAAGATGGTGAGAGTGTTAGCAGCGATGTTTTTACTCTCGCAGCCACGCCAAAGCCAGGTACACCGCTGAAGATTTTGCTGACCTCAGACCATCAGTTGAAGCCGATGACAGCAGCAAATCTGCAAAAGGTAGTAGAGACAGTTGGACAAGTAGATGGGGTATGGTTTGCTGGTGATTTAGTCAATACGCCCGATCGCGCCTCAGAATGGTTTGATGATAATAGTGGTAGTGCATTGTTTCCCGGTTTACAAGGTCGTGCCAAATATGAAATGACTCATGATGGCGATAAGACAACTTACACTGGCGGGAAAATCATTCAACATGCACCTATGTTTACTTGCATTGGTAATCATGAGGTCATGGGACGGTTTGCTAGTACGGGAAGTTTAAACAATGAATTTGATAACACAATTCCTCGTGCAGTCGCCCAAAAATTGTATAGCGGGAAATCCCTAATAGATAATTCTTTTAATACTTTTACCTACGAAGAAATTTTCAGTCTCCCAAAAAGTAAAGAGGGTGGAAAAAAGTATTATGCAGTCAGTTTTGGTGATGTGCGTCTAGTGGTACTGTATGTTACTAATATGTGGCGGACTGCCAGCTTAGATGGAAAGAATAAAGGTAGATATCGGGAAGCAGAAAAAGATTTAAATAATCCTGAAAAGTGGGGTTATGGACAGATTATTTATGAGCCAATTGCTAAAGGCAGCAAGCAATACAATTGGTTAGAAGCAGAAATAAATAGCCCTGAGTTTAAACAAGCAAAATACAAAGTTGTGATGTTTCATCATCCACCTCACACTCTGGGTGATAATATCGTCCCTGCATATACAGACCCAGTACAGATAATTGAAACAGATGATGGCAAAATCAAGGCAGTGCGTTACGAATACCCTAAAGACGCAGATTATATTATCCGCGATGTTGTCCCTTTACTAGAAGCGGCTGATGTACAATTGGTATTCTATGGACATTCCCATTTGTGGAACCGCTTTGTTAGTCCTAATGGAATGCACTTTCTAGAAACGTCTAATGTTGGTAATACTTATGGCGCTGCTTGGGGTGAAAGAAAACGCGAAGTACCAACTGGGTATCAAGAGGATTATGTTAAGCAAGGCAATCCCAATGGTTTAGAACCTATAGTACCAGCGATCGCACCCTTGCTAGGCGAAGATGGTAAACCAATGCCCTATATTGCCAGTAAGGATATTACGGTTTTTAGTATCTTTGATACAGGGACAGGTACGGTAAGCAGTTATCGTTTTGATACCCGCAAGCCAGATTCAGAGGTTGTGAAATTTGATGAATTTAAGTTGAAATAATCGCTGATTCATTCTAAATCAACATCAAGCGATCGCAGTCTTTCTGCCAACCGTTCAGCCCGTTGGCGTTCTTGTTGTAACTCCAATTGTGCTTGTAATGCGGCTTCTTCTGGTGTTGGCACTAAAACACCTTCGGCAGTAAAGTAACGTAGTTTTTCTGAATCGATACCCAGGTACAAATCTAACTCCTGACTCCAGCGCCAGCCATTAGCATTGGGTGTAATATCCTGATATTCACTTCCTACTAGGCGAAAACCAGCAAATTCCAGAGTGTCTGGGGAGAAATAGAAATACTCTGGCGTATGGAAACGGTCTTGATACAGGTTTTTTTTCAAATTTCGGTCTATATCGGCGGTGCTAGTCGATAGCAGTTCGATGATTAAATTAGGATATTTACCATCTTCTTCCCACACTACCCAAGAGTTGCGGGGATGCTTTTATGTCTGCTTGATTAAGAAAAAATCAGGGCCGCGAAAATCACGATTTCGCAGTTGTTGACGACTAAAATAAATGGTGAGATTAGCACCAATAAAGTAATCATTTCTTTCACGCCACAGCCATTCTAAGCAGGTGACAAGCAGTAATAACTGCATATAGTGCAGGGAACTTTCCATTTCCGGCTCATCGCTATATAGCTGACTAGCGTCAGGCATGATGGCGTCTAGTTGTTGAGGAGTCAAAACCATTTGGCTGTGCCTCACCACTATTGGGGCTAATATAAATTAGCCTCATTTGAGTGGTTGCTTGGTGCTATCGTTTCATATTTTGTGGTCATTAGGAAACATTGCCCATTCGCAAAAAATATCAACAGTTAACAAAAAAAGTTAATTGTGAAGCAATATTACGAACCTTGCAAAAATATTTAGAAATTGTCTAGAAACCAAACATGGCTCTAACGTAGAATCTATAGGAGAAACTTGAGGCAAATGTGATGACCACGAGTAATATTCAAAAGTATCGGTTTGTCTGTACGCTGACCTTTGGTGATATATATGGTCAAATAATTGTTTGGTTGATCACAATTACCCTAAGTTTGGCATCAGCCTTGGCGCTAATGGGTGCTAGGCGGCCGGTATATGCCTTAGCCACAGTGGGACTTGTCGTCTTGCTATCGCTACCTTTCTTGTTGTTCGCATTTGTCACTACATTGTTAAATCATATTGAAGTTACTCCTGTAGATGCAACAACCAAGACTGAACCTATACCCGGTAATGTTTCTCAGCAACAACCTGTACAAGCGGCTAGCTGAGTGGTTTTCCGACTCAAATCTGAAAACCAACACACTGGCTACTATTTGGAGTTTTTCACAAAATCAAAATCCAAAGTTGAAATGATATCCCTGTCTGTAAACAGGGAATTTTTTTGTTGAGATACAGAAGTTGTGAGGGGAAGCTTTTGACCATCAAACTTTTCTCTACAACACACTGTCTCATGAATCACGTCTCTACAATAGAACAGCAGCCAATACTTTTCAGATAAGCATAAACTACTCCTTTTTGATCTGGGAAAAGGGTAAAGGTGAATTCAAACCCTTTCCCTTTCCCCTTTACCCCTTAACCGAAAAGTATTGGAACAGCAGCTTTTTGCAGTCGAGGGCTAATTATGCTAGAACACGATGTGATTATTATTGGGGGCGGATTGGCAGGATGTCGCGCTGCTGTGGAAATTGCCCGTACTGACCCCAGCTTAAATATTGCTGTGGTTGCCAAAACCCACCCAATTCGTTCCCACTCGGTGGCTGCTCAAGGTGGTATGGCAGCCTCATTAAAAAATGTTGATTCAGAAGACAGTTGGGAAGCACACGCTTTCGATACTGTCAAGGGTTCCGACTACTTAGCAGACCAAGATGCAGTAGAAATTCTCGTCAAAGAAGCGCCGGATGTGGTGATTGACTTGGAACACATGGGCGTTTTGTTCTCTCGCTTGCCTGATGGTCGTATTGCTCAAAGGGCTTTTGGTGGACATTCCCACAACCGCACTTGCTACGCCGCAGATAAGACTGGTCATGCAATTTTGCACGAATTGGTTAATAACTTGCGGCGTTATGGTGTGCAAGTTTACCAAGAATGGTACGTCATGCGCCTGATTTTGGAAGAGGGTCAGGCCAAGGGCGTGGTGATGTATAGCCTCTTAGATGGGCATATAGAGGTCGTGCGGGCTAAGGCGGTGATGTTTGCGACGGGGGGATATGGTCGCGTTTATAACACCACCTCCAATGATTACGCTTCCACTGGTGATGGTTTGGCAATGACTGCGATCGCAGGTTTACCCCTCGAAGACATGGAATTTGTCCAATTTCATCCCACGGGTTTGTATCCAGTAGGCGTGCTGATTTCGGAAGCAGTACGCGGAGAAGGGGCCTATCTAATTAATAGTGAAGGCGATCGCTTTATGAAAAACTACGCACCCAGCCGTATGGAATTGGCTCCTCGTGATATTACCTCACGGGCGATCACCTACGAAATTCGCGCTGGTCGTGGTGTTCATCCTGATGGTAGTGCTGGTGGCCCCTTTGTCTATCTTGACTTGCGCCATCTGGGTAAAGAAAAAATCATGAGCCGCGTCCCCTTCTGCTGGGAAGAAGCCCACCGCTTAGTAGGTGTTGATGCCGTAACTCAGCCGATGCCAGTCCGCCCCACAATTCACTATTGTATGGGTGGTATCCCAGTTAACACCGATGGCCAAGTCCGCAGTAG
Organism: Nostoc sp. B(2019); assembly: GCF_010091925.1. Taxonomy (GTDB): domain Bacteria; phylum Cyanobacteriota; class Cyanobacteriia; order Cyanobacteriales; family Nostocaceae; genus Komarekiella. The sequence goes on from NZ_WVID01000001.1 coordinate 299,171, forward strand.
TGGCGATGGTTTAGTTGATGGCTTCTTTGCCGCTGGGGAAACATCTTGTGTTTCTGTACATGGTGCAAATCGCCTCGGTAGTAATTCTCTACTGGAATGTGTAGTTTATGGTAAGAGGACTGGAGCTGCGATCGCTCAGTATGTACAAACACGTAAATTGCCCTCTGTAGACGAGCAACGTTACATAACAGAAGCCCAGCAACAAATCCAAGCTTTAATAGAACAGCCAGGACAGTACCGCATTAACCAAATTCGTCAAGCTTTCCAGGATTGTATGACTGAGTACTGCGGCGTTTTCCGCACCGAAGAACTAATGCGTGAAGGTTCCCAGAAACTAGCACAGATACAACAGCAATACCCGGAAATTTACTTAGATGACAAAGGTAGTTGCTGGAATACAGAAATTGTCGAAGCTTTAGAACTGCGGAGCTTGATGGTAGTAGGGCAAACAATTTTAGCATCAGCCTTAAATCGTCAGGAAAGTCGTGGAGCACATTTCCGCGAAGATTATCCCCAACGAGATGATACTAACTTCCTTAAGCACACAATGGCTTACTATTCACCAGCAGGAATTGATATTCAATATCGACCAGTGGTAACTACCATGTTTGAGCCAAAAGAGCGGAGATATTAATTGTGTCTTGAGGATTAAAAAACACTTTTCTTAGTCCTTAAGACACAAAATCATGCAGCAAATATAAGTTTTGGCGACAATCTTGATTTAGAAACGCCAGATAGTGCCTAAATAATCATCTACTTGCTGACTATCTTGATCAATATATGCAAGTTAAATGCGGAATAACTTCATATTCGTGTAAATACTGAATATTTATTTCGCAAAGCTTGTTGATTTACTTGACATGAAGTGTAAATACTGGGAAACTCGTATAAAGATGAAGGAAAAATAAAAGTTTTATCACTAAAACATAGCCTTTGACAATTTTGTCATCAGGGTCTTCGTCAAGGTTATTGATACACCTCTATGTGAAGAGGATGTATCTGCAAGTATTCAGATGTTTTCCCTGTTTTGTTCCTCCGTAAAAAGAGGATGTTTTCGGCTAGGAATTTCGCAAACTTTAATCAATTAAAGCCACTGTATTACAGAGGTTTATTTTGCTGTAGCAAGTTGTAAAAAATTTGCCTATGCAAGTACTACATCTTTTTTGAGAGAGATTTAGGATGTTACTAAATGCTTGGTTGATCACCAAATAGTTTTCACACATCCTTTGACGTTTACCCAAGCGAAGAAAATAAGAATGTTGTTCAGGTATTCTTGGTGGGATAGCCTTCCTTTTGCTATGACAATTTTTCAGTTAGTGCTAAATATCTACTTGGTATTAACTTGGGAATCGCACACTTTTTTAGAGAATCTTCTGTTTTATCCGCTTTGTCTATTTATATTTTGGTACAACGCTCTAGTTGCTACTCACAATTTTGTTCATACACCTTGGTTTAATTCAAAATTATTGAATAATTTATATGCAATAGTCAACTCTAGTAGTTTGATTTCTCCTGTAACGCATTACCGTCATATTCATTTCAATCATCATCGTTATGGTAACGATCGGCAAGATGCACACGGTCAAACTCAAGATCATTCTTCTACCTTCGCTTATGGTAAAAATGGTCAAAGTGAAAATGTCATAACTTACTGTGCTTTGGCACTTTTCCGGGATGACATGATTGACTCATTTCATCAAGCAGAGAAACACAAGGAAAGTGTTCAATTGTACTTAGAATCTGGTGCTTGTATCTTATCAATGATTGGATACTTGCTGATTTCATGGAAGTTCTTTTTATTTTTTGTGCTTCCCATATTTTATTTTGGTTGGTTCATAACATATTTAGCAAATTATTATGAACACTTTGGCGCTACACCTGAAAATTCCTATACCAATTCAACCAGCCATTATGGTCGCATCTACAATCTACTTTTCTGCAACGAAGGTTATCACCAAGAACATCATTTGCGACCAAACGTTCATTGGAGCCAAAGGCCTAAAATCTATCAAAATCTACGTGAGGAACTAGACAATGTTGCTAGAGTAATATTGAAATTCCCACCTCCGCTAGGCTTCCTAAATCACATCGGCAAGATTGAGACTTCAGCTAGATAAACTGTGCAGTATTGATAACAGTTATTGGAGAAGTCGAACCCTGCTTTCTTAAGTTTTTTACATCAAGTGTCTCAAAATTATGGCATGGATACATATTCTGATTGCAGGTCTTTTGGAAACAACATGGGCAGTCACTTTAAAGTGGAGTAACGGATTTACAAACTTTCTACCAACCGCAGCAACTACTGTTGTTACAATCCTAAGTTTTTACTTCTTATCACAGGCACTAAAAACGCTTCCAGTTGGAACTACTTATGCAGTATTAGCTGGGATTGGAGCTATTGGTACTGTGATTGCAGATATTGTGTTTTTTGGTGAGAGCTACGGACTATTACGCTCTCTTTGCGTCGGTTTGATTATTCTTGGCGTTATTGGTTTAAGGATTCTTTAAAATGCTTTTAGTAAAAACACAGATTGGATCTAGTAAGGTGCATGGTATTGGATTGTTTGCCGACCAATTTATTCCCAAAGGTACGGTGACATGGCAATATCATCCCGATTTTGACTCTGCTTATTCTGAGAGTGATGTATTAAGAATGCCTGTTCCGGCTAGAGAAATATTCTGGAAGTATGCTTACTACGACAAAGAATTAGGGCTGTATATCCTCTGTTCTGATGACCAAAGGTTCATCAATCATGAGCCAGATTTTCCTAACATTATCTCTACTCCCCGACAAGATGTGACAGCATGCGACATCTTACCAGGAGAGGAACTGCTATGCGATTACAACTGCTACGACGACACATATTTTATGCGAGTTGGTATGCCGCACCTGTCTAAAACAACTCTAGTTTTTAATCAGGTAACGCAGCAGACTGCTTCAATTTTTCAAGAATCACATATCTCTGCATAAATTTATAACGCAGCCCCAATGAAACAAGTTTCTTCCCCGGCCTCCCCTGCTCTCTTTGTTGACTAACTTGACTCACAACCGGGGCAGATGTACAATACCTAACGTATAGAAGGGGAGTAGCTACTGGCTAAAAAATTTAAAAGCCAGTGCATCTGAATCAACATACTGGCGTTAAGCCTGGTTCAGGTGGCAAATAATTAATATTTGAAAGCGAGACCTTCACTAAGTTCACACAAAAAAGTGTGTGCTTGGTGAGGTCTTTTGGCTCTCGTCAAGCTCACATCGATAGACGATTCTTTAGGAGCTTGAGAGAGTGATAACAGCTTTTACCGCAGGTTTGTTACTAATTACAGTTTCAGAGCTAGGTGATAAAACATTTTTTATCGCTGTGATTTTGGCAATGCATCACTCGCGGCGTCTGGTATTCATAGGAGTGACAGCCGCTTTAGCTGCAATGACAATCCTCTCGGTGTTATTGGGACAGACGGCAGCTTTGTTGCCAAAAGTTTATATTCATTACGCCGAAATAGTTTTGTTTTTTGTTTTTGGTATTAAGCTGCTGTACGAAGCGAGTAAAATGTCTGCCTCTACTTGTGATACAGAAGTTGTAGAAGAAGCAAAAGCAGCGGTGGAACAGGCAGATTTGCAGCTACCAAAGCGGAAAACTCCTTCTTCAATTTTAACAGAAGCCTTCGTATTAACATTTATGGCCGAGTGGGGCGATCGCACGCAAATTGCCACCATTGCCCTAGCCGCCGGAAACAACCCAATTGGGGTAACGATGGGTGCAATTTTAGGTCATGCCATTTGTGCTGCGATCGCTGTTATCGGTGGCAAAATGATCGCCGGCCGGATTTCTGAGCGTCAACTCACTTTTGTTGGTGGATGCCTATTTCTCATCTTTGGTGTCGTTGCTGCCATAGAGGGAGCGTAATACTAATTCGTAATTCGCTCTGGGGCTACGCTAGAGTAATTGAGGAAGTCAGATTAAATCTGATTTTCACATGATTGCATCTGTGGTTTCTTTTGAAGAATTGGTATAAAACAACAGGCGGAGGGAAAAAACTTGCAATAATTCCTCTCTGCCCCTCCGCTCCTCCGCTCCTTCTAGGGTGTGCTTTCAGATGAGGGCACAGGAGGTACAGCAGGAGCCTGAGATGGAGAAGTTGCTGTCTTGTTGATTTCGTCTTTGTACTGAGCAGGTGCTAGAGCCAAGGCAGTATCAAACAAAGGTTTTGCTTCTGCGACTTTGCCTTGTTCTTTTAGGAGCATCGCCTTTGCCAAAACAGGACGAAAATCCTTGGGATCTTTTTGAATCGCCTGATCGTATACAGAGGTAGCTTGTGCATAACTCTTCTGGGAAGCGTGAACAGTCCCCAATAGCACCCGCACTGCGATCGCATCCACACTCCCAGGTTGAATTTTATTCGCCTGAGCTGCATTAGAGAGAGTATCTTGCAGCAAACCAATAGCTGCTTCCGGGCGTTGTTGACTTAGCAATAGAGCTACCATTCCTCGCAAGGCATTTAGATCACCCGGTTTGGTTGCTAAAATTGAGCGATAAGCTTGAGCAGCTCCTTCCTTATCACCAATTTGCTGCTTTGCTTGAGCCAGTAGCACTGCATATTCTGACTGTTCTGGATTCAGCTTTGCTAATTTTTCTAAAGGTTCAATTACCGCTTGAATATCAGACGGTTTAACCTCGCCCTTTGCTTTTTGACTTAACAATGTTAACCGTGCCTGTAACAAACCCTTAAGCGCAGTTTGATTTTCTGGTTCCCGTTGTAAAACCAGTTCATAACCCCGTACTTGGTCTTCTAATTGTGATTTTTGGTCAGAGGAAGGTGAGCTGCCTCTGGTGTTAGAAGTATTTTGGTTTGAGGGTGGGGTATTATTAAATGCTCCAATTATGGGAACCACGGAAACACCCACAAAAGCAAGAACTGCGAAAACCAAAACGACCTTTACTATCCAGCGATTGCGTGGTTGAGACACAATTTTGTCCTTCTCCTGAAATCTAATGACATTATCATTTACACAAATCGAAAAGTTAAAAATTTCCAAAACCTTGCGGAATTCCGCCAATTGCCTGTGAATTTTATAACAAATAACTATCCACACTGCTAAAGTAAGTGATGACTTTAGGAGGAGCCGCCAGAATTGTAGCTATGATATGCTTCCGAAACTAGTGTAAAGGCGCTAAACGACACATTTAGTATATAAATGATGGATTTAGCGTCTTTAGAATTGTATAGGGCGCTCTGATGTAACTTTGTTGAAAGAAAATATACTTTCACCAGCCGCACAAACGCTCTTTTCAGCTGCCTTAGTAAAATCCCACAATGGGATGTGTCTCCGCCGCAAGGAGTTTTTATGAATTCCGACCTGATGCCGTTGCCTGAACCTTCTAATTCTTCTGCCTCTAACCAGGGCCCAACTAATATAGAACCAGCCGCTAATGTTAATACTGTACCAGTCAAAGTCACTAAGCTAGAGAATTCGCCCATTAACTCTAGTGATGCCTCAAATGACAACTTAGCTAATCGGCAGCAACCGATTCCACCTCCCAGTGAACCAATGCAGTACCGAGCAATCGGTTTAGTTCGTGGTCGCTACCATGCTAGCAGCGAACAATTTACTCAAGGTACACTGCTGACCACAGATGATGTAGAACTCAACGCCGTCCTGTTAGGTCGGATTATGAGCTTAGTCAAGAATCACCTAGACTTGGAAAAAGAACATCTGTGGGTGGTTTATCCGCGCACAAGGCAAGAAAATGACACCTTGCACCTCCAAATTGTTGGAGTTTGGGAGCCAGAAAATCTCGCTAAACAGCCAACAGAAGAAGATGAGCATTCGGAGTCACAAGAGTTACAGACGCCCGATGATGGTTTATCTGAGAATGACGAAACTCTAAGTGTTCAGACCCCCTCATCAGAAATTACAGACGGTGGTTTTTCTGTTCGTGGCGAAGTAGTTTACCAGTCTTTCGATGCTAAGAGCTTGGTGGTCAAAATTAAGCAGGCTCCACGTAAATCAACTGATAAACCTAAGTATTTTAAATTGAAACTTAGGGGTGTACTTGGCACAAAAGCAGTAGGTAAATTCTGGGACTTCCAAGTTAAAAGGGAATCTGACGTATTAGTGGTAGATAAAGCTGAGGCGATCGCTGATTTACCCAAAAAACGCAGACCACCACAAAGAGGCGCTGGAAGTGGCGCTCCTCGTGGCAGGAAACCATTTCCTCCCAGACGTAACGGGGAAACCCCACGTCCAATCAAGAAAACAGGCGGCGACCCCTCTGTGGTGTCAAAACCCATACCCAAAACACCCGCTCCTAAGCCGATCAAACGGCCGAAACCAACCCAAGAGTAGGAATTGGGGATTAGGTATTAGGGATTGGGAAGAGATGTCCCCAGTCCCCAGTATCAAAAATCCGTCCTACGGTCTTGAGGTAGAAAAGAGCGCTCCATCGGAATTGGGGAAACAGCTTCGGTGAGGGTAAAAGTACCTGCTTCGATCCACTGTTTCAACTCTAGGGCGACTTGCCTAGAAAAAAATAAACTTGCAAGAGGCGCAACACGTACAGATTTGCCCTCAATAGTGATACGCCCAGACTTAAGTTGGGCGTAACTCACTAAACCAAATGTGGGACGGACACGTCGAGGAATGGAAAAGTCCACTATTGGGGCTACTAAATCTTTGTCTTGTACGGCACAGTGTTCTACTACTTCTTCGCTTAGCACAGGGAGTGGAACACCAACGCCCAACATCAATGAAGGCCCATAACTTTTGAAGTAACAACCCCGCACCCAGCGAGCATCCATTTGCTTGGCATCACCAATTAAAGCTAAAGTCGCAGCCGGCCCGATTGGAGTACGATTAGCTAAACGCTTTTGTAAAGGAAAGTGCTGAGTACCTTCCCAAGCAACGTAACCGATACCGCCACCTAAGAATATCCGCGTGCCAATGCCAATGAGTTGTAAATCGGGGTCATTGAGTAGAGGGGAAATAGCACCGGGGTTAGAGTAAACGGCATTTCCTAGATGCGGTTGTAAAGGGCCGAGATAAGTGAAAAGTGAGCGATCGCCCCCATTTACACCCACAATAAAATTTTGGTAAAGATTGCGCGGATTGAATAAATAAAACTGATTTATTGTTTCATTGGTAACTGTAGTTTCAAACGTTGCTCTGGGGTAACAATCTGTTACTTGACCCTGCGCTTTTACGTGTACAGGTTTACCAGCTATCAAATCTTCGATTACATGACCGCCACCGCGTTCCCGGACTTCTTCTCCATCCACCACCTCCACAGCACAACTCGCACCCAAATATAAATCTACTGCCCCAAACCCAGAGTATGCTGGAACACCATCTAACCAGCAGCGACGAATTTTTATTGGCGGGTCAGTGTGTCCAAGATTAATAATTGCACCACTTGATTCCATTGGCTCAAAAGTGCCAGTGGTAATTACATCAACTTCCTTCGCAGCTTTGCTAATACCTATTTCTACAACTCGTGCTTTTAATTCTTCAATCGTCAAAACTACCGCACGTTGGCGACTGATTTTTTCGTTAATTTCCGCAATTGTTCGCATTTTAAATGTAGCGGATGAACATATTAATTATGGGGCGATATGGTTGCTAATTAAATGATCTACCAGCCCTGACTTCGCCGGTGGGCTGGTTTCTACATCCAACTTCTTTACGAGGAGAGAATTTAGCGATCGCTATAGTTAATCTACGAAAGCTAGGATCAGCGCGATCGCCAAAAATGCAAATTTTATATCTATTCCCCGTAGTTACCGCCAGTAACTTTACCTCGAAAAACAATGTACTGGTAGAGATTGTAAAAGAGCATCACGGGAATAAGAAAGCCAATAAAGATGATCATAATCACCAGCGAACTGGGATCGGCTGCTGCTTCATAGATAGTGATCTCAGTGGGAATGATGTAGGGAAAAACAATCAATCCTAAACCAATAAATGACAGTACGAACAGGAGAATAGTCCAAACGAAAGGTGCTCTTTCTTCTTTACGGTTGAGACTGCTAAGGAGTTGCGAAATCAACACCACTCCCAGCAGGGGAATGACGGCAAAGATAAAAACTAGGGGTGGTTGAAACACGCGCAACCTAGCACTTTCATAAAATATCGGTGTCGTAATCGTGATAAAAATCGCGCCAATCATTGTTGTCCAAGCAGCGATTTTGGCAGTTTTATAGTGAGTTTCCTGCAATTCACCGGTGGTTTTCCATACAAGATAGGTGGAACCAATTAGCACATATCCCTGAATTAACGTCAAAGCCACCAGTAACGATGGTAGGCTCAGCCAATCCCAAGTTGTGCCGATAAAGTGTCCCGCCTCATCAACTGTAATACCTTTTAGCACAGCACCAAGAGCGAATCCTTGACCAAGTGCTGCTGCAAAACTACCAGCCCCAAAGGCAAAATTCCAAAATAATTTGCGGTTTGCTAACTCTCGAAACTCAAATGCTACACCCCGAAAGATGAACCCAAACACCATCACGAGAATGGGGATGTATAGAGCATTCAAAATTGTGCTGTAGGCTAAAGGAAATGCCCCAAAAAGTCCACCCGCCATCAAAACTAGCCAAGTTTCGTTGGCATCCCAAATATTGCTCAAGCTAGTCATCAAAATGCCCCGGCGTTCATCATCGGAGGAGGTAAGAGATAATATACCCACCCCTAAATCAAATCCATCGAGCATCACGTAGAGGAATAAAAAGAGAGCTAAAATTACAAACCAGACTTGGGGAAGAAAATACTTTAGCGTCTCCATACAATTACCTACTGTTGTGCTTCTATAGGGCGTTCATCTGGAACAAACTCTCCAGGGGTAGTATCTACCGCCGGTTTGGTAATTTCTACGCCTGGTACTGGCAGATCGAGATTTGGCCCTCTACGGATAATGCGGCTACCAAAGTACAAGACTGCAATAAATAAAAAGCTGTAAACTATTGCAAAGCTAGTTAGTGAGACTAACACATTGCTAGCGGGCAGACGAGAAGCAGCATCAACTGTGCGAATTTGCCCGTAAAGAGTCCACGGCTGTCGTCCCACACAACGCACAATCCAGCCTGAATCTACAGCGATGTATCCCAGAGGAGCCGCAAACACCCAAGCCCACATCAACCACCGCTGCTGGGTAATGTTTTCTGCTGAGAGCTTGCCGCGTAACCATTGCAGCGTACTTAGCAGCATCAATCCGGCGAAGAAAAAGCCAATGGCAATCATAGTGCGGAAAGCGTAGTAAATCAAACCCACCATGTGAGGACGATCCTCTGGTTTCCACTCTTTCAATCCGCGTACTGGTTCAGAGAGATTCTTTTTGAATTCCAGAATGTACCCCAGCGCATTGGGAACAGTGATTTCCCAATCATTTTTCTGTGCTTTTTCGTTGGGTATAGCTACCAGGCTCCAATCAGCAGGTTGTCCAGCAGGTGAGGATTCCCATTGGGCTTCCATTGCTGCCAGTTTTGTGGGTTGATAGTGATAGACTTGTTCACCGCTCAAGTGACCGATGTAGATTTGTAAAGGAGCAACAGCGATCGCAGCTGCTAAGGCAATCTTCAAAGACTGTGAAAAGAAAGCTTGATGGCGTCTTTGGATAATGTACCAGGCGCTAATTCCACCAATCACAAACAAAGAAGTCTCCAGTGTGGCAAAAAACATGTGCAGCACACTATTAACCATGAACGGATTTAAAATTGCCTGAAAATAATCGCTGACAATAAATTTACCATTAACCATTTCTCCACCCGCTGGAGTTTGCATCCAGGAATTTGCTGTCAAAATCCACAGGGTTGAGAGGTTAGCGCCAACAGCAACCAAAATGGTAGCAAGATAATGAATAGTAGGATTGACGCGCTCCCAGCCAAATAACATAATCCCTAAAAAAGCAGCTTCGAGCATGAATGCCCAAGAAGCCTCAAAACCGATGACGCTACCGAAAAAGTTACCTACCGCTTCGGAGAAAGGTGCCCAATTGGTGCCAAACTGAAATTCCATTGGGATGCCTGTTGCTACACCAATCCCAAAGTTCAGAATGTAGAACTTAGCCCAAAAGCGAGCATGGAGATAATAGTCTGGATTACGAGTTTTTAGCCATAGTCCTTCAACAATGACTAAATAAATCCCCATTCCTGTAGTCAGGACAGGCCAAAGCATGTGGAATAATGCAGTTAGTGCAAACTGCATGCGTGATAGCACAACTGAATCGGATAAAAATTCCACGAATCTTCTCCATTAGCTAGCCACACTTAACAGGATAAACATTTCAATGCTCAGACTGCGGCATTAAAAGTTTACGCTTGCATTACTTAAATCTTTTTTTTGACAGTGCCACAACTATATACAAAGATTTGGTTTTAAGAATTAAACCAAGGGAATAGACTTGACAAAATGACACTATTTGTAAAGCAAAAAAAATAGACAATGCCGATACTGAAAATGGGTTAAGCCGGCATTGCCCTTGTTAAATATGCAAATCTAAGTCTATAGAAAAGAGTGATGAGCTTTTAGTTAAATCAACTCAAAACTTGATTACTCCCACTCAATGGTTCCAGGCGGCTTGGAAGTGATATCATAAACCACTCGATTAACACCTTTCACCTCATTTACAATCCGGGTGGAAATTACTTCCAACACATCGTAAGGCACACGCGCCCAATCAGCAGTCATGCCATCTTCACTGGTAACAATCCGCAAGACAATTGGATAAGCATAAGTACGTTGATCACCCATGACTCCAACACTGCGAATCGGTAGCAATACAGCAAACGCTTGCCAGAAATCATGATACATGCCACGTTGGTTAATTTCTTGCCGCACAATCAAATCGGCATCGCGTAAGATGTTTAACCGCTCAGCGGTGACTTCGCCTAGAATGCGAATTGCCAAACCAGGGCCAGGGAAAGGTTGCCGTTGAACAATTTCTTCTGGTAGACCAATAGAACGCCCAACTTTGCGGACTTCATCTTTAAACAGTTTCCGCAGCGGTTCCACTAGTTTAAATCGCAGGTCTTTGGGCAATCCACCAACATTGTGATGGCTTTTGATTTTCACTGCTACGCGTTCACCAGTTTGGGGATCAACGTTGGTGTCAGCGGATTCGATTACATCTGGGTAAAGAGTGCCTTGAGCCAAATAGTCAAACTGACCGAGGCGTTTGGATGTTTCTTCAAATACACGGATGAATTCATGTCCGATGCGACGGCGCTTTTCTTCGGGATCTGTGACACCATCAACTATCGCCAGGAAGCGATCGCGAGCATTCACATATTCTACTGGAATATGAAATTGTTCTTGAAATAGTTTCAATAACCGTTCTGGCTCTAATTTACGCATAAAGCCTTGGTCGATAAACACACAAGTCAGTTGGTCGCCAATTGCTTTATGCAGTAAGAAGGCTAAGGTAGAAGAATCCACTCCGCCTGACAGTGCTAACAACACTCGCTTCTCGCCAACTCTGGCACGAATTTCTCGAATCGCTTCTTCGACAAAAGCCGCTGTTGTCCACGTGGGTTCACAATCGCAGATGTGGTAGACAAAGTTACGGATTAATGCTAAACCACCAATGGAATGTACGACCTCTGGATGGAACTGGACACCATAAAGTTTCTTTTCATGGTCTGCAATGGCAGCACAGGGAGTATTTTCTGTATGTGCCAATAATTCAAACCCTGGTGGCATTTGCGTCACTGAGTCTCCGTGACTCATCCACATGGTAGTGCCATCTTCGACATTAGTCAGTAAGTCTGTGGGATCATCTATGTATAATGATGCTTTGCCATACTCACCTCGCTCAGCTTTTGCCACTTCCCCACCGAGTTGGCTTACCATCAACTGCATACCGTAACACACACCTAAGATGGGTATTCCCAAATTCCAGATTTCTGGGTCACAATGGGGAGCGTTATCACCGTAAACTGAATTCGGGCCACCAGAGAAGATGATCCCTTTAGGATTGAGTTGGCGTAAATGTGCAGCTGTAGTACGATAGGACAGGACTTCAGAATATACTTGAGTTTCGCGGATGCGACGGGCAATCAGTTCAGAATATTGAGAACCGAAATCCAGAATCACAACCAATTGGCGATCAAGCCGTTTAAAATTTTCTAATGTCTGAGGCGCTTGTTCTGTTAGTAGAGTCACCGCTGTATTCATGACCGGTAGATGTATGTCTGTTAAGGATAAATCGTTGTGGTGTCTAACGTGCCACCATTCCGCTGCCTGGTCAGGCTGATAATGGTATGAAGAATTTGTGCAAACGTAAACTTAAGTGCGTCTGCTGAGGTTATAAGTCTGAAATGGTATTAAAACGATAAACTTACCCTAGAGTGGCTACTGAAAAAATTATTTATTTGGATTGTTTACGATTATTCATAATAAATTAACATAGTTTTCCCATCAGCAGAGCAGCAGTTTGGCTCTTTACAATAATTTTGCGATCGCGGTCAAACAGAACAGAGCCACAGACCGTTATCTTTGCATCACGATTACTATGGCTTTGGATGTATTCTTGAGAACGAGCATCGATTGTTTCGGCGATCGCACTGTAAACTTGGTTTACCCAATCACTGCCAGTTGAGACATCGAGCGATCGTAAGTATGTCAGTGCCGCTTCAGCAGTAGGACTATTAAATACTACTTGTATATCTAGCGACTTTAACCCGGCTAGGGCACAATGCGCTGCCAGAATTTCCCGGCGTCCATCAGCAACGTGGTGATGAGTGTGAAAAATTCCCCCAGCCAGTTTGATCAGCTTACCGTGATAGCCAAACAATAAAATTTCTTTAACGCCCAGTACATCGGCTTCTACCAACATTGGCCCAAGCCAGTTAGCAGTTTTTACTAATTGCTCTGAATTAATACCTAGTTTACGCGCCAAATCTAGGCCATTCTCGCCGATGCAGAATACCAAACTTTCAAAACGACTGGCTTTATCTTGTAACTCAGCCCGAAAAGCTGCAAGCTGATCGGGTGTACTCAAAGGCTGAGAAATGCCGCTTGTCCCCAACAGAGAAAGTCCTTCAATAACACCAAAGGCCGCATTTGAAGTACGAACAGCAAGCGATCGCCCCTCCGGTAGAATAATCGTTACCGTAATTTTTTCTCCCGGTTCCAGCATCGGTTGCAAATTCTCTTGTAACAGCCGATGAGCATAAGCATAAATAGCAGGCTTGTCACCCGCATTCATCTGCCTACCAATCCCTTCCCCTCCTTGAATAATTACAGTTTCTTCCCCCTCTTCTCGCCATTCCACCATTGCCCAAATCGGTGTATTTCTGGTCAAGTCAAGATTATCACCCGGCTCACTGCGAGTAATTGCCAAAGCCATGCTCTGGGATAGTCCTGCTACCTGTTCAATTGGTATTTCTGCGATTTGGGCTGGTTCAATCAAATCTACCGATACTACACTTAAGGATTGGCGATCGCGTAGCCAATGTAAAGCTGCAACGGCAGAAGCGCAAGCAAATACGGGGAGTGTGTATCCAGAACGGGACATTTTTTTAATTCAAAAGTCAAAAGAATGCTTCCAAATTAGCAGATAGGGGAGGATGTCTGCGGCATGAATCTGGAGCGATCGCCACTAAAAACAGTACGATTGTTCTACCATAACCGTAGTAAAGATAGTATTATTAAGGACTGTTTCACGCCGCCTCTCACCATCAGCCTGCCGATATGTCAGACCAACAGCTAGCCGCATCCCTCAACGGACATCTTCCGCACCCCAGCCATAACAGCCAGAATACCATTCGGATTCGGGGTGCTAGGCAGCATAATCTGAAAAATATTGACTTGGAATTACCGCGCGATCGCCTAATAGTATTCACTGGCGTTTCTGGTTCGGGCAAATCTTCCTTAGCTTTTGATACCATTTTCGCAGAAGGTCAGCGGCGCTATGTGGAATCCCTCAGCGCCTACGCGCGGCAATTTTTAGGACAATTGGATAAGCCGGATGTGGAGGCGATTGAAGGCTTAAGTCCAGCAATTTCCATTGATCAAAAGTCAACTTCTCATAACCCCCGTTCCACTGTCGGCACAGTAACGGAGATTTATGACTATCTGCGGCTATTGTTTGGTCGCGCTGGTGAACCCCATTGTCCGATTTGCGATCGCTGTATCTCACCCCAAACAATTGATGAGATGGTTGATCGGATTATGGAATTGAGCGATCGCACCCGCTTCCAAATCCTCGCTCCCGTTGTCAGAGGTAAAAAAGGCACTCACCGCAAGCTGTTATCTAGTTTGGCATCTCAAGGTTTTGTCCGTGTGCGCGTCAATGGCGAAGTGCGAGAACTGTCCGATTCGATTGAATTAGATAAAAATTTTACTCACACTATCGAAGTTGTAATTGACCGCTTGGTAAAGAAAGCTGGTATCCAAGAGCGTTTAGTTGATTCTCTTTCTACGTGTCTCAAACAATCAGGTGGTATTGCTAACATTGTAATTGGTGATAATCAGGAGCAAACAACAAATGATAAAGCAGAAGAATTAGTATTCTCTGAAAATTTTGCTTGTCCAGAACATGGGGCGGTAATGGAAGAATTATCACCGCGATTGTTCTCGTTTAATTCGCCTTATGGTGCGTGTCCTCACTGTCACGGTATAGGGACTTTAAAAAGATTTTCGCCTGATTTGGTAGTACCTGATCCAGAATCACCATTGTATGCTGCGATCGCGCCTTGGTCAGAAAAGGATAATTCTTACTATCTGGAATTACTCTACAGTTTGGGACAGGCTTATGGGTTTGAATTACAGGCAATTTGGAGCAAGCTGACAGTAGAACAGCAGCAGATAGTTTTGTATGGAGAACAAACTAAAGAGGGAGATAAAAAACAGAATTTTAAAGGGGTAATTCCCATACTGCAAAGGCAGTATGAGGGTGCTTCAGAAATGGTTAAGCAAAAGCTAGAAGATTATTTAGTTGATCAGCCGTGTGAGGTTTGTGGGGGAAAGCGATTAAAACCAGAAGCCTTGGCGGTGAAGTTGGGACAATATGGAATTTTAGAGTTGACTGGGGTATCAATTCGGGATTGTCGGGAGAGAGTTGATCAATTAAAGTTAAGCGATCGTCAGTTACAAATTGCTGATTTAGTACTCAGAGAAATCAAAGCTAGATTGCAATTTTTGCTAGATGTAGGATTAGATTACCTGACCCTTGACCGTCCAGCAATGACACTTTCAGGTGGCGAAGCACAACGAATTCGTTTAGCAACACAAATTGGTTCTGGCTTAACAGGAGTTCTCTACGTTTTAGATGAACCGAGTATTGGTTTGCATCAACGAGATAATGGACGGTTGCTCAAAACTTTAACTAAGTTGCGTGATTTAGGTAATACATTAATTGTCGTCGAGCATGATGAAGAGACAATTCGCGCAGCTAACCACATAGTTGATATTGGGCCCGGTGCAGGAATTCACGGCGGAAATATTATCGCCCAAGGTGATTTCCAGACGTTGCTAGCAGCAGAAGATTCCTTAACTGGTGCATATTTGTCAGGACGGCGGGTAATTACCACACCAGCAGAACGCCGCGAAGGAAATGGACGCAGTTTAGTAATCAAAAGTGCTAATCGCAACAATCTAAAAAATATAGATGTAGAAATTCCGCTAGGTAAACTCGTCGCCGTCACTGGTGTTTCTGGCTCTGGCAAATCTACCCTAATTAACGAATTACTCTATCCATCTCTGCAACACCATTTGACTAAGAAAGTTCCCTTACCTAGAGAGTTAGATAAAATACAGGGATTAAACGCTATTGATAAAGCGATCGTTATAGATCAATCCCCAATTGGACGGACGCCACGTTCTAACCCTGCAACTTATACAGGTATTTTTGATGCTGTGCGGGATGTGTTTTCTCAAACAGTAGAAGCTAAAGCTAGGGGTTATAAACCCGGACAATTTTCTTTTAACGTTAAAGGTGGACGTTGCGAAGCTTGTAGCGGACAGGGTGTGAATGTCATTGAAATGAACTTTCTACCCGATGTTTACGTACAATGTGAAATTTGTAAAGGTGCAAGATACAACCGTGAAACTTTGCAGGTAAAGTACAAAGATAAGTCAATTTCTGATGTTCTCAACATGACAGTTGAGGAAAGCTTGGAGTTTTTTCAAAATATTCCTAAAGCTGTCGCTCGTTTGCAAACTTTGTTTGATGTGGGGTTAGGTTATATTAAACTCGGTCAACCTGCGACTACTTTGTCTGGTGGTGAAGCACAGCGGGTAAAATTAGCAACTGAACTATCTCGACGCGCCACAGGTAAGACACTTTATTTAATAGATGAACCGACAACAGGGTTATCTTTTTATGATGTTCATAAATTATTAGATGTGTTGCAACGTTTGGTAGATAAAGGCAATTCAATTTTAGTAATTGAGCACAACTTAGATGTAATTCGTTGTGCCGACTGGGTGATAGATTTGGGGCCAGAAGGTGGCGATAAAGGCGGAGAATTGATTGCTGTAGGCACACCGGAGGAAGTTGCAGCTAATCCCAGATCTTATACTGGGCAATATTTGCAGCAGGTTTTGCAGCAGTATCCAGCGATGAAAAAGTAATAGAATACATCAGTAAAGCGTGATTTAGTTAATACTCTTGAAAAAGATAAGTTAGGTTTTGCCTTAACTCATCTTAAAATGTTGTTGGTTCATTTTATAGATTGCTTGGGAATTTTTCAGAAAAATATAAACCAAAAGTTTCAAAAATAAATTTTTCAAATTACGTCAAAAACTTTTATAAAGAGGTTATTCGCGTCAATCCCAAAGAAGAAAGAAGATTGTTACAATAAGTTAAAAATATAGTATAAGGGGGAGGTAATTGCAGTCTGTTACTAGATACAACCTAGTTGCCTCTCGAAAAAAGCGATCGCTTAATCTCAAAAGAACAAGCTCGCGTCAACATGAAAAAACTTTCCTAAAGCCTCAGCTTGTTGTCGAGAAATTTTTAACTCACCATTAAAGACTTGATCGACAATCTCAATCGAACCAAGAATTTCAACTAAAACAGCTTTTTCCAAACTCCGAGCTTCCATTAAATGCTTTAGTCTTGAGTGAGGTGTTGAGGAGTTAATTGGATAATGCTTTTCTTCAAAATCCTCAATCAGTTTTGTCAACAATTCCAATAAAACATCTTCTTCAGATGTCAGATAAGAACGAGAAAGGAGTTCTTCAACAATTTCTAAAAACTTCTCGTTTTCCTCTTCTGTTTTGATAATTCGAGGTTGATATTGAGATAGCAATTGGCTGTAAATTCCTGAGTTAAAAGTAAAGGTCATTTTTCCAGTTATCTTTGAGAACTTTAGCCAAGTGGACGATGAAGGCTACCAGCGAATAATATAAGTGGAGATCGCAAGGGAACTGCATAGCCGATCACAGATGATCACCTAATATCGCTGGATCTGCTCTGAAGTAAGGGTTTTGGAGAGCGATCGCTAATTACTTCCAACTTCTAACAACTAACCAAGAAACTTGCACACAAACCAAAATTGTATAAAATAGCACTTCTATCAAATTTATTACTTATTTATTGCTTTCGTCAATAAGTAAAATATATTTTAATATTAGGTTTAATATTAGTTTTTATATGAGTTTTTAAACTTGAGAAATATAAAATTTAAGCTAATATTTTACTTAAATAATTATAAATCACTCTAACTCAATTTAAAAAAGAACAATCCAGCTATTGCCTAACTGAGTTACTCAATTATGCACCGAAAATATTATATAAAGCTAAACACATCAGAAATATCTCAGGGGAAAATAGGCTTATGAGTCACAAAGATATCCAGGAGCAATGCCAAAGTATCCTTAAAGACCTACAACAAGAAATTTATCAACTGCTTGAAGAAATACAGAATAAACTTCAACAAGTAGAGTTGCAAAATTTAAAAGAAAATATTCAAGAAGAAATTGCCAGCCAAATATCATTATTACAACGCTTAGGGGAATACATTTTAAAAGTTCAGAAGAGTAAACCTAAGAGCATAGCTGAGTGTATCACTCTACAATCAAAGCTAAAATCAGTTAAAGTGGCTTTATATTTTCTAATAATGATGAAGCAAGAAAAAATAGTTCTTGCTAAAAACATAAGACACGATATTGAATATTTTATCAATAGTAAAACACTTCTAGGTTTTACAAAAAATTTTTTCAAGCAAGCTGTTCGAGAATGGTCAGCACCGACCAAAATTCTACTGGGACTTGCAATGGCAATGCCAATCTATTCAATTGTAATTCCAGGAGTTTTTGTGATCACGGTTGCGGTAACAACACTTACCCAGATAGACTCGCTGGCAGAGATATTAAAAAATAGTAATACTGTGGCTGAATCACCTAGCATTTTAGATGAAAAAGCAAAAGTTAAACCAAGTCAAATACAACTATTTTTTGAAAGATCTACTTTGGTAATGGTCGCTGGTTTTGCTGGAACATTCGGCAGCATTATTAGCATCCTAATTCGGCTTAAAAAATACCAGGATAGTGACTATAAAGGCTCGGCTGCTCCTATTTTAGTTGGCTTTGCTAAGCCTTTAATTGGAACAGCATTTGGCATCTTAGTTTTTACAATTATTAACTCCAATATTATTTCAACTATACAAGTTCCTAAGTCATCTGAAGAACCAGGAAATACTGATATCAAGTATTATTTCTTCTTTTCAATTGCATTTGTAGTTGGTTTTAGCGAACGGTTAGCTGATGATATTATCCAGCGAGCGGAAGGTGTTGTGATACCATCAGAAACAGTAACTAAACTTAAGGAAGCAGGAGAAGATTTTCATAATTCTGCCCAAGATATTCAGGGGGCAGGAAAAGATTTTCAGCATTCTGCCAAAGATATTCAGGAAGCAGGAGAAGATTTTCAGAGTTCTGCTAAAGACATTCAGGAAGCAGCAGAAGATCTAAAACATAGTGCAGCTAATGAGCCAACAACTGAATCCTCTCAAGCTAATAGCTCACAAACCCAAAAAGCTTAACCTGAGCAAATATAGAAACTGGAGTTTAGGCTAATAATAAAGGGTAGGATTGATAAAACTTAGTTTTACAACTTCCTTAAGTTTTTACAACAAAACCCTATGAATTATTAATAACTCAAAGGAGAACCAACTGTTAGTTGTCTTGAATAGTCTGTACCATCAACCCTATTATCATAGACGCTATACGGCCCTCCAATTACGTTGAGCAAGGGATTAAAGCCGTAATTGATAGCAATTATCTGAATATTAATATCGCCCCCCAATAAGTCATCTATTTGTGCTTGAGTCTGTTCATTTATAAATGGGTCTACATCAATATGATGTAAGTCGTAAATTACTATTTTAGTCATTATCTTGTTTTCGTAATCAGGATGTAATTCGTGTTTTACAATTTTCATCTATGCTTTGTAAGCGCTGTGTGTGCCTACGAGGTATTTTTGGTCAGTTTACCCATAAATACCCATTTTTTAAAATTCCCTAAAAATTCGGGAATTTAGAGTATCAATAGTTTTAGATAAAATAGCGCCTTTCTAATTGGTAAAACCAGAGTTTAATTTGACTTTTAAAGTTTAATATTATTACTCAGAATCTAACTAGATTATATGCAAAGTTTTCATAAGGAAATAAACAAGATGTAAATTTTCTATATAAAAACCACTTATATAGACGATTTTTTAGGACAAAATTAAATGAGTTTTGTCTACAAAACTGATATTTTTCATAGTAAGTTTTTGCTGGTCTGTTTGCCTAAATAAAATTTTATACAAGCTAACACTACAAATGATTTTTAATTACTATTATTTCCTAAATAGTTAGAGGAAAAATTCCTCTTAGGCTCTAAAACTAAAATACCTAGCAACTAATTAGCTGTCTCCTCCTTTTCTAAAAAACTGCTTTAAAATCTTTCCTGGTTTGCGATCCCAAGTGTCAATGTGCTCGTATATCAAACCGTTTCGGTTGAGTTTATAAGTCGAGTAACCATTAAAAAATATGCCTGCTTGCCAAGGAACACGTAAAACTCCACGAACTGTCCACTTGGCTAAAATGGTATCTTCGGCTGACTGATAAACTTCATGCACATCAAAATAAATTTGATTAAAAAATAGTCGAGCATGAAATCGTAAAGTCCAAAATATAATGCGATAGTTGAATTTGTATTTGAATTTATTTACCGGGTCTTGAAAGTAGATATCCTGTGTATAGATGTTATATGAGATATCTTTTTGAAAAAGTGTTGGTAAATCATGTTTGAGAGTTTTTATGACTCGTTCTATCTGCAATTGATATTCCACGCTCTTTGTCCCTTAAAAAATATTTTTTAACAACCTCTCCACCCCTTGCCAAATTGAAGATGATTTGTTTTCACGTACACCATCTCTACTCAAATATGACAAATTTGGAAATGACGCAGACTTAGTATAGGGGCCATTTCGTAAAACTTTAGCCAGGGTATTGTTATTCTCTCGCAAACCTTCGTAAAAAAAGAATATTTCCCCTTGAATACCAAGTTGGCGGTTGTATTCAATTGTCTGCACTAGATATTCTGGACTAATACAATAACTGCCAAGCTTCATCAATATTCCCGGTGCTAACTTCCGCAACGTCGCATCTGTAAACTGCTGGTTTACTAGTTTATCAGCGATCGCCTGATAACTCCTAAAGTCCCTACGGTAAATCTGCGGGTGGATAATATCGACTAATCCCCGCTTCAGCCATGTGGGTGAATCTTGCAGATATTCTTTGAATGCCCAATCATAAATATTAGGAGCCATTGATACCAGCAAGTTAGGATTAACTGCTTTCACCTCCTGGTATAGACGCGCCAAGAAGTCAGTGAGAATGTTTGCACGCCACTGTAACCATTGCCAATCTTTGGGGTTTTGTGGCGGATTGTGATAAAATTGCTGGCGATAACGTGTGATAGTTACCTGATCATAGCCACCTTCACAGGGTAATGCAGGGAAGCGATCGTCACCTTGGATACCATCAATATCGTAATTTTTCACAACTTCTAATACCAAGTTCAACAGGAATTCCTGGACTTGGGGGTCGAGGGCATTCAACCACTCAAAACCGTTTTTCTTTAATAAGTTGCCTTTGCAGTCACGGGCAGCCCACTCCGGCTTTCTCTGCAAAAGTATGCCACCATTCAAATTATATGAACTCGCAAAGCCGTATTCAAACCAAGGGATAACTTTCAATCCAACTCGCCGCGCCTCTAGTACCACTTCTTCTAACGGGTCACGACCTATGCACAGAGGGTCAATTTCCACCCCAAAAGTCTGCTGCATTGTTTGGCTAGGATACAGGGTTACTGCCTTGTTCCAAACAACGGGAAAAACTGCATTAAAGCCTGTCTCAGCAAGAAAGTCCATCGCCTCGGCAATGCGTTGCTTTGACCTGAGAACTTTACTATCGGTAGTGGTAAGCCAGACACCGCGTATTTCTGCCATAGCCAAGCATAACTAAAAACAATGCGTAGATGCGTAGCAACTTGTTGTGAGAAATCGTTATTTTCAACCCGTGACCAGCTGACTATACCGCGCTTGAATTAGCAGATAAATCCCGTAGGCAACTAAACCAAACGCTACAATGCCCAAAAGCCATGAACCGTAAGGTTGTTGTGCCAAAGTCTGTAACGCCTCAGCCAAACCTCCAGCAGCACTAGCATCAAATTGTCTTGCAGCTTGAATCAGAAACCAGCCAATAATGCAAAACACAACACCCCTTGCCAGCAAACCAAATCTGCAAATACCCATCACCCACTTGCGTTCTGTCTCGCTTAACTCGGTTAAATTGAGTTCTCTGCGAAACTTAGCAGCAAAGGCTTTATAAAATTGATAGAAACCCATACCAATTATAAATGCCCCAACAGTTCCCACCAACCATTGACCAAAGGGTTGAGAAAGTAAGCGAGCCGTCCAATCGTCGGTAGAATTACTATTACTATTACCGCCTGAACCTTGGACAAGTTGCACAGCACTAAACGCTAAACCAGCGTATATCAAACCATTGATTGCATAACCAATTCGCTGTGCCAATCCTTTAGCGTCTGTACCTTTATTTTCTGGGTCTTTTATTGCTTGCACAAATCGCCAAAGCACGTATCCAATTAAGCCAATTGCGATCAGAGTCAGCAATAATTTACCAAATGGTTGGGTTAAAAGTGTTTGTAGAGCACCTCTTGTGTCGGTCGTTTTACCACCTGTGCCAAAAGCTGCCTGTGCTGCTAATAATCCCACAATACCATAAACTACTCCCTTGGAAGCATAACCGAGTCGTGCCAGTCGCTCAACCCAGACTGAAGGGTAGTGTGTCAGCTGTTTTGTCATGGTAGTTGGATGGAGTCATGATATTGTTTTTAGCAATATTTATCTAAAATCTACATCTATCTAAGGGAGAGTTATGCAGATACTTGAATTACCGTCATAATGCTTTCTATTAATAGATGTTATGGCATTCAAAAAGACACAATAATAAAAACGTCTATTGTATGCTTTGATAGTTTTTTCTACAGATGGAGTAGCATTAATGGTGTTTGTAAAAGAACATTCTTGGAAACACGAATATATAACTACCAATGGGGTGAAACTACATTATGTCACCCAAGGTGAAGGGCCTTTGATGCTGATGTTGCATGGTTTTCCTGAGTTTTGGTACTCATGGCGGCATCAAATATCAGAATTTGCTAAAGATTTTAAAGTCGTCGCTCTTGACTTACGTGGTTACAACGATAGTGATAAGCCAAAAGAGCAATCAGCTTATGTAATGGATGAATTTGTTAAAGATATTGAGGGAGTAATTAGAGGATTAGGATACCAAAATTGCATTTTAGTTGGGCATGATTGGGGTGGTGCGATCGCTTGGAATTTTGCTTACGATTACCCAAGTATGGTAGAACGATTAATTATACTCAATCTGCCTCATCCGGCTAAATTTGCCCAAGGTTTACGCACCCCTCAACAGTTGCTACGTAGCTTCTACATTTTCTTATTTCAACTACCGTTGCTACCGGAATTATTCCTACAATCTTCAGACTACCAAGCAGTTGAAACAGCTTTTAAAGGGATGGCAGTTAACAAACATGCTTTCACCCAAGCGGATATTGACGCTTATAAAAATGCTGCTGCCAAACGCGGGGCCCTCACAGCAATGTTGAACTATTACCGCAACATTTTTCAACAGAGAATATCCAATGAAAATTGGCGCGTTTTGGAAGTACCAACGTTGATGATTTGGGGTGAAAAGGATACCGCACTTGGTAAGGAACTAACTTACGGCACTGAAGCATACGTCAAGGACTTTCAAATTAAGTATTTACCCAATTGTAGTCATTGGGTGCAACAAGAACAGCCTGAGTTGGTCAATCAGTATATGCGAGAATTTCTGACGACTTAGCTATTTGTGGTTGCTGTTATACAAAATGGGTAATTGGTGAGGTAAAAATACTCATTAGCCCTAGGTAAATCAAGCTGAGTGGTGCAAGCTATAAAAAAGATTTAACAGTGATTTAATAGTGGCTGTTTTCCATGCTTTATCGCTGATAAATAACCCAAAAACAGAATTAATACTTTTTTTGGCATCTCAAATATAGCTGTCACATATCATAATAAGCCTGCGAGGTCAATCTGTGTCCCCAAGGAATTTAGTGAGATAATAGGGCTGTGAGGTAAAGAACGGACGCAACTTGACAATCAAGGGGGAAATATTATGAAACTCCAGCTATTAGCACCTCTAGCCTTAGCAACTCCCCTATTTTTCGCTAGCGCAGTTAGAGCTGAAAATCCGCAGGACTTACAAAAGCTGTTTTCAACTAGGGAATGTATCCAGTGCAATCTATCAGGGGTTAACCTCAGTGGCGCTCATTTAATTGGTGTTGACTTGCGAGGAGCAAATCTTCAAGGAGCAAACCTTGCAGACGCAAATCTCGAAGGTGCTGACTTGACTGGTGCTAACTTGGCTGGCGCTAACTTAACATCAGCTCATGTAACCAATGTGAACTTGAAGCAAGCCAATCTCAACGGGGTAAATTTTACTCGCGCTAAGATTTATGATTCCAATGTGTATCAAGCATCAATGGAAAATCTTAATATCACTGATGCTGAAATATATAACACTGGAATCGG
Organism: Nostoc sp. B(2019); assembly: GCF_010091925.1. Lineage (GTDB taxonomy): Bacteria > Cyanobacteriota > Cyanobacteriia > Cyanobacteriales > Nostocaceae > Komarekiella. The sequence continues at coordinate 323,272 of NZ_WVID01000001.1, forward strand.
TATTGGTGGTGAAGATGCACAGATTCCAGATTGGGACTAGGCTCATCTAAGTAGGCAGGTTAGAATAACTAAAACATGGGTTTTTGCAGGTTTTAAATCAGATAAACTGGTTGTTTCTGAGCATTATCCTAGGCCTCTCCTACAAAAACATTAAAATAAATCAAACCCCTCTGCTTTGTACTTGCTTCATATAATTAAGGTAGAGGGATTTTTTATTGGGGTTGAATTTAAATTATTTTTCTTAATTTAACTGTATTGCAATATATTCTGAAAAACTTTGCCATATCTAGTTTTTAGACTTTTAATTAAAGAGCTTGACTTTATAAATAACTAAAAACGTGGATATTATATTTAAGATTATTCTTAGTAGTCTGCCAAAGTTATTTTGACAGACTAAAAGCATTTAGCGAACTTTGTTAGAGATATTTTTGCCTGCTTGTGCTGCACTATCCCCTACATCGCTAGCAGTTTCTTGAGCACCCTCTACGTACCCTGACCCAAATTCTTTAAAGGCCTCTGCTGACTCTTGTCCGATCTTTTGAAGACGTTCACCAGGAGAGCCTTCTGTTTCACGAGCTTCTTTATTCCATTGCCCTACTGTTTTTGGTCTTTGGGCATCATTTTGCTCTACTTGTTCGCGAACTCTCTCTTTTAAGGATGTGTTATCACGCCCAGGAGCAGCATTCGTTGTCAGCAGTAAAAAACCAACTAAGACAACAGCCAAAAAACGTTTTACCTGAAGTCCCTTCAGCAAGGAACTAATATAAGTAGTTGTCCTAGAAATCAAATTTGTCATGCAGATACTCCATTAGTTGATTGTTGATGCTTTTCTCCATTTTGGCGGAGATAATTGGCTTACTCCAAATTCATCTGCTGCTATGAGAAGCCAAATTTAGCTTCTGGCTGCAATTAATCGAGCGAATGGAGCTATAGTCAGTAGTAAAATCTAGTGAGATTTTACCTATCTTTCAGCCAATTAGCTATTTTGAACATAAATAAACCTTAACTATAAAAAGGTCATTATTCTTCTAGCAAAAGGTATATCTGAATTATGAAAAAGAAAGACGTTACTATACCTATAAAACTCGAAAATTTCAGCTAAATAGTAGATGTGAAGCTATTCCCAAAGTGCGATTGTCATAGCCTTTATTTACCGACTTTTCAATATTCCGCTGGCTACAAAAAAATGAGGGTATAGACAAGTTGTTAAGTTGCTGTACCCTCATGTATATATGCTATGTTTTAATAGCGGATAATTTTAAGTGAGTGCTTGAGCGATCGCTACTGAAAATGACTCATTTACCGCTTTTTTCAACAATTCTGCCTTATCGGTGCGTTCCCAAGGCAAGTCTAAATCCGTCCGCCCAAAATGACCGTAAGCCGCGATGTCCTGATAAAAACGTCCGCCTCGTTCATTTGGTACGTTGCGTAAATTGAAGGTATGGATAATCCCCGCCGGTCGCAGTTCAAAGTTCTGCTTAACTAATTCCAGCAAGGTTTCATCATCTACTTTGCCAGTACCAAAGGTTTCCAGTAAAATGCTCATCGGTCGCGCTACACCAATGGCATAACTTAGCTGGACTTCACATTTATCTGCTAACCCAGCGGCGACAACATTTTTCGCCACATAGCGAGCAGCATAGGCAGCAGAACGGTCTACCTTGGTGGGGTCTTTGCCAGAAAAAGCGCCGCCGCCATGACGTGAATAACCACCGTAGGTATCAACAATTATTTTCCGTCCTGTCAGACCAGAATCTCCCTGGGGGCCACCAACGACAAATTTGCCTGTGGGGTTGACTAAAAAATGTGTCTCCTGACTCGGCTTAATTTCAATGTCACCAAAAACAGGTTCGACCACCGCCGACCAAAGGTCTTGTTTAATCTTGGCTTGCACCGCCGCCTCATCCTTTATTTCCCCAATACTTGCTGTATGCTGGGTGGAGATTAGGATAGTATCAATACCTACTGGGCGTCCGTCTTCATAGACCACTGTTACTTGTGTTTTGCCATCGGGGCGCAAGTATGGCAATTCACCTGTTTTGCGGACTGCTGCTAGTCGGCGAGCAATGCGGTGGGCGAGACAGATGGGCAAGGGCATCAGTTCTGGGGTTTCGTTGCTGGCAAAGCCGAACATTATCCCTTGGTCGCCTGCACCAATTTTATCGAATAGTTCATCACTATCCTGCTCGCGGGTTTCTTGAGCGGTGTTCACACCTTGAGCAATATCAGGTGATTGTTCGTCTAAAGCTACTAAAACGCTAGTGCTATTGGCAGAAAAGCCATTATCGGCATCGGTATAGCCAATCTCAGCAATCTTCTTGCGGGCGAGATTGACGTAATTCACATTTGCTTTGGTGGTAATTTCACCTGTAATTAGCACCAAGCCAGTATTAACTACTACTTCAGCCGCAACACGGCTGCTGGGGTCTTGTGTTAGTAAGGCATCGAGAATAGTATCAGAAATCTGATCGCAGATTTTATCTGGATGACCTTCGGTGACTGATTCAGAGGTAAATAGATATCGACGAGACAAGGGCAATTCCTCCTCTAAGAGTTTTTTCGCTGACTAAATGTGGATATTTAGGTCAGTTACTTATTTATGGAATCATAACAATATTGACACATTCAGTAGTTAGTGTGTTCTTCTCCTCAGAAAAACCACTAATTATAGCTAAGTATCTGTAAAAAGGATAATATTTACAGTAATTATTTGGTGAATAAAGTGTATTTAATAACAAAAAAAACGGGGATACTCAGAAGTACCCCCATAAGCTTTGACACAAACACTGCTGCTTTAAACCTGAACTGCTAACTTTGCTTCCTTAGCTGTTAACCGCTCATAAGCCGCACGCATTTTCAAACCTGTAAGCACTTGGAACAAACCAGTACCATTATTGGAACCTGGATACTCGCGGTGTTGGAGTAACAAGTGAGTCATCTCACCTTGGTATTTGGTAGATGTGTTGCTGAGATGGGTTTCGATATAAATTACTTCTTCTAGATTGTCAAATTGACCATCCACCTCTAATACTGAGACGTAGCGGCCGTAGTAGACATCTGAACCATAGTATACTTGCATACCAGGGTAAGAACAGGTCAGCTTGCGTCCGCAGGGAGTCCAATTAATTGTTGAGCCTTCATCAAAGAGGTAGGTTGGCTCAAAGCCTTCCTTACCTTCCCGCTGGAGCATACGTACCCGTAGGACTCGGCGTTCCGTGTCATTTTTGATCAAGTTTGTAGGTAATACCTGGAGAACCACATCAGCAAATTCTCTTTGTGGTTCAATGAACTTGTCAAAGTCAGGTTTACGTGAATTGATTTGGGCTAAGACATCTTCGTAGCGATGACCGCGTTCAGCCATATCTCGCTGGATTTTCCAGGCAATTTTGACTTCATCGCTGATATCAAAATAAACGCTGAAATCAATTAGCGATCGCACCCGCTCATCATATAAAGGATGTAGCCCTTCAATGACTAAAATATGATTCGGCTCCACCCGCTCTGGCGGATCAATCAAGCCGGTTTCGTGGTTGTAAATCGGCTTATCAATCGCTTGACCATTCTTGAGCGCTTTAATTTGCTCATACATTAAGTCAAAATTGTTCGCCCTGGGGTCGAGTGCAGTTATTCCTGTTTCTTTGCGCTGTTTGCGATCAAGAGAATGATAGTCATCCAAGCAGATGACCGTCATTAAATCTTCACCAAATAAGTCTATCAAACGACGCAAAAACGTAGATTTACCACACCCAGAGTCTCCTGCTACTCCAATCAGTACCACGCGTTCCGGCTTACTTGTCATAAATCTCCTCTAAAAATACTAAAGTTGTGTCAATCAATAATTTTTCACACAGCAGATTTTGAAGCCAGGAGTTTACCCCTTTGGTTTGTCCTGTGTTTCTTCTACCCAGCACGGCGATGAAATATCAGACGGGTAGACTACAAAGTAATACTTGTTACTCGTCAGACTAGTTCTGAAATTCGGTGCTGGTAAGTATTTAATCCTAGTGGTACATTTAATTTTAACAGAAGGGGGTATCCCATACAATATTTGCTGTCAGCAATAATCTATGTGGTTCGCTAATCATTTTGATAATTTAGTTGTTAATTTTAAAAGAACGAACATTATCACCTGTAATTGGTGTGGCGATCCCCATTACTAGATTGTAACTCTATAAATCAAGTCCACAAGGTATAATTTCTTCGGCAGTAACTTTTTTGCCGCTGCCAAATTTTAATGAGCGATCGCGCAAAACTTTAGATAATAAAATCTAGAATCTATCTAAGGAATGAACTCTCAAGCTAGATTAGTGACATTCTTGGGATTGAATCTCTGGATGTGTTCAAATCGAAATATAAGCATTATGGCAAGGTACTGATAGAGGTTGACAGATTTTTCACATCAAGTAAAACTTAATATAGTCGCTTAGATCACGCTTTGTTTTATCGTCATGTTTCTAGCTGGAGTTATCCTGGTCGTGTAATTGACCATGAGTAGGTAACAAACGTAGCTATCTGCCATTGCAATTTGCCAGTTGGGTAGTTAAAAAGTTTTCTCTTGATGGAAGTCGTAGTTAACGAAAAAAAGATTAAATTGACTCATTATTAACATTCTCCAGAAGACTTATCCTTTACCTTAGAAGGTGAACAGGTGTGTTTTTTGCAATGCCTGCATGTCTTTGGTGAGTGTACTTAGCAAGGCATTATTTAATGATGCCGTTTTTCCAGGGAGCCAGTTTTGTGAAACGAAAATCCGGTAAACTAAAGCTGGCATGGGATGGGAATAGTTTTTTTGAAAAACGGTTAAGTAAATATCGGAGTGGTAGAACGAATGTACAATCAAGGTGCTGTTGAGGGTGCTGCCAATAAAGAATTAGGTAGCCGTGTCTTCGTGTACGAAGTGGTGGGTCTGCGTCAGAGCGAAGAAACTGATCAAACGAACTACCCAATTCGTAAAAGTGGCAGTGTGTTCATCAGAGTGCCTTACAACCGCATGAATCAAGAAATGCGACGGATCACTCGCCTAGGCGGCAAAATTGTTAGCATCCAACCATCAACTGGTCTAGAGCCAATCAATGGGAAAGCCTCATTTGGAAATGCTAACAGCGAAGTAAGCGAGTTAGCCACATCTGGGGAGACTGCTAACAGTGAGGGGAATGGTAAAGCCACACCTGTGAATACTAATAGTGAAGTGAAAGGCTTCGCTAAATCACCTGCTGAAGAACAGCCTAAGAACAAGGACAAAAAAGGCAACACCATGACTCAAGCGAAAGCCAAAAAAGACGCCCACGGTGATGTTCCTGTCAACATTTACCGTCCCAATGCTCCGTATATTGGCAAGGTAGTATCTAATGAACCGTTAGTCAAAGAAGGTGGCATTGGTATTGTTCAGCACCTCAAGTTTGACATTTCCGGCGGGGATTTGAAGTATGTAGAAGGTCAAAGTATCGGTATTATTCCGCCAGGATTGGACAAAAACGGCAAGCCTGAAAAACTTAGACTGTATTCTATCGCCTCAACTCGTCATGGCGATGATGTGGATGACAAGACAGTATCATTGTGCGTCCGCCAGTTGGAATATAAACACCCAGAAACCAACGAAACAGTTTATGGTGTTTGCTCTACTCACCTGTGTTTTCTTGAACCAGGTGCAGATGTAAAAATCACAGGGCCAGTGGGTAAGGAAATGTTGTTACCCCAAGACCCCGACGCTAAAGTGATCATGATGGCTACGGGAACAGGTATTGCGCCTATGCGGGCTTACCTGTGGCGGCAGTTTAAAGACGCAGAGAGAGCAGCTAACCCAGAATACCAATTTAAGGGATTTTCTTGGCTAATATTTGGCGTGCCGACAACTCCAAATATCTTATATAAGGAAGAACTGGAAGAAATTCAACAAAAATATCCTGATAACTTCCGCCTCACTTACGCTATTAGCCGGGAACAGAAAAACCCCCAAGGCGGCAGAATGTATATCCAAGACCGCGTAGCAGAACATGCAGATGAACTGTGGCAGTTAATTAAAGATGAAAAAACCCACACCTACATCTGCGGTTTGCGGGGTATGGAAGAAGGTATTGATGCAGCATTGACAACTGCTGCCGCTAAGGAAGGTGTAACCTGGAGTAATTATCAGAAGGAACTCAAGAAAGCCCATCGCTGGCACGTAGAAACATACTAAGTGCTGAGTAAAGAAGTGCTGAGTTCTGAGTTATGAAGTAGAAACTTACTGAGTGCTGAGTTTTCAGTTCTAAGTTATGAGTGAGTAGGGTAGGCAATGCCTACCCTACAATTGTTTTGTTATGAATATTGTAAATAGCTGAGGAAAGAGTTCTCAGTTTTGAAGGCTAAAGTACTAACTACTTCTTACTACTCAGCACTTCTTTACTCAGCACTTAAAAATCAATTGGGTACAAAATTTGTGGGCGTGAAGCTAGGAATACTAGGATTAGGCACTGTGGGAACGGGTACAGTGCAGTTATTGCAAGATGGGGCTGGACGTCACCCATTGTTGCAAGAAATAGAAATATATCGGGTGGGAGTACGATCGCTCCATAAACACCGTGCGGTAGAATTACCTACAGAAGTACTAACTACAGATTTAGAATCTATTGTCAATGATCCGGCGGTAGATATAGTTGTTGAGGTCATGGGTGGATTAGAGCCAGCGCGATCGCTGATTCTCAAAGCTTTAAATAATGGCAAACACGTAGTCACTGCTAATAAAGCTGCGATCGCCCGCTTTGGGGCGGAAATCTTCACAGCTGCCAATCAAGCCGGGGTATACGTCATGTTAGAAGCCGCTGTAGGTGGTGGTATCCCTGTGATTCAACCCCTAAAGCAGTCTTTAAGTGTTAACCGTATTCACGCGATTACTGGCATCGTTAACGGTACGACTAACTACATCCTGACGCGGATGCAAACAGAAGGCAGCAACTTCAGCGATGTCTTGGCTGATGCCCAACAGTTGGGTTATGCGGAGGCTGATCCCACCGCCGATGTTGAGGGCTTAGACGCAGCAGATAAAATTGCCATCCTGGCATCATTAGGCTTTGATGGACGCATCAACCTGCAAGATGTCTATTGTGAAGGCATTCGGCAAGTCAGCAAAACAGATATTGCCTACGCCGAAAAATTAGGATTTGTGATTAAATTGCTGGCGATCGCTAAACGCAATACTCCCTCATCTTCCCTCTCCGTCCGAGTGCATCCCACCTTAGTCCCTAAAGCACACCCGTTGGCTAGCATTAACGGCGTTTATAACGCCATTCTTGTCGAAGGGGAACCCATCGGTCAAGTGATGTTTTTCGGGCCTGGTGCTGGTGCTGGTGCAACCGCCAGTGCAGTATCATCTGATATTTTAAATCTAGCTGCTGTCCTTAAAACTAAGACAGTAGATCCAAATCTCTTGCTAGCTTGTGGGCATCAAGAATACTGTCAAATTGCGCCAATGGCAGAACTTGTAACTCGGTTTTATGCCCGTTTCCTCACAAAAGACCAACCCGGAGTTATCGGTAAATTGGGTACTTGCTTCGGTAACTATAACGTTAGCTTAGAGTCAATTGTCCAAACTGGTTTTCAGGGAGAGCTAGCAGAAATTGTAGTTGTTACCCACGATGTCCGAGAAGGAAACTTTCGCCAAGCTTTAGCAGAAATTCAGAGTCTAGAAGCGATCGACAGTATTCCCAGCTTACTGCGTGTACTTTAAATTCGAGCAGAATTAAGAGTTTGCTACCATTGAAACTGCGATCGCATTTTAAAATTTATTTTAAAATTCCCTGTCAGCAATCGGTGAAGAAAAAAGAGGGGGGTGGTGTAAAAGAGTCATCTATGGCTTAATTTGTTTAGACGCAAATTTTACCGCTACCAGGGTAATTACGATGACAAATAGACCTCCGTCCGAATCGGAGTCATCCCAAAGAACTGCCCTTGGCTTTGATGAATTTATAGCCATTCTGGTTGCCTTTGCCACTATTGGAGCGATTTTGTTTTGGTCATTTTCCCGTAAGGATTCTAGCTGGAACTTAAACGGGCTATTGTCGCCTTCCCCCACGCCAACTAACAGCCTTCAGCCAAATCAAGCTTTACCCTCTCTTACTCCCATAGAACCAAATCCAGCCCCCAACTTCCAAGCCTCGCCGTCACCTCCATCTCCGGCTGTTGTTGAACCCGACACAACTTCATCCCCAACTGATAGCGCGACTCCTCCACCCTTGGTGTGGCCATCTACTAATGTCGCTCCAACTCAATCTCCACAGGGAAAGATGCCTATGTTTCCCTCAAAAAGCTTTGAGCCACCAGTTATAGCAGCAGCATTGCCATTAGTAACTCCAGCAGAGAAAAAATCAACTATTCCACCGCCAATTGCATTTAACGATGTGCCTGAGAACTTCTGGGGGCGGCGTTTTATCAACGTTCTTTCTTCTCGCGGTATTCTCAAGGGGTTTCCCGATTATTCTTTTAGACCAAATCAGCCTGTAAACCGCGCTGAATTTGCTGCCATACTGCAAAAAGCTTTTGACCAAAAACTGAGTAAGACTACAACAGCATTTAAAGATGTACCAGTAAAATTTTGGGCAAATCCAGCAATTGACCAAGCCCTCAGTAGGGGATTTTTAAAAGGCTACCCGAATAAAACCTTCAAACCACAACAAAAGATCTCGCGAGCACAAGTTTTAGTTGCTCTTGCTAGTGGGTTGAACTTAAAAACACCTGCTTCTCCAAATCAGGTTTTGAGTAGTTATAAAGATGCCAAAAATGTTCCAAAATATGCTGTTGACAAAATAGCAGCGGCTACAGCTAATCGTCTTGTGGTTAACTACCCAGACTCACAAATCCTAGCTCCCAACAAAGAGGCTAGCCGGGCTGAGGTAGCGGCGATGATTCATCAAGCTTTGGTACACCTAGGGAAATTAGAGACAATTCCATCTCAAAGCATTGTGCGATCGCCAAATATATCTACACCCCCACGAGAAAGCAAGTTCCGCGGAACATCTCGTAATCCTACAGTACAGCAAGCTCCACGCAATGCTGACAACAAAAAAAGCGAAGGACTTTCGCGGACTCCAAAGGAGAACCCTAAAGTTAACGTATCCTCAGAATTGCCTTAGTAAACTTGATAATAAAAGTGGTCAAGAACTTGAATTCTCTTGACCACTTTCACGCTTCTGTTTTACCAAATAGCAGCAATCAACAAACGCATTAGAGATTAAAATAGCGTTCTGTATTGCATCAGTCAGAAATTAAGCTTCTGGCATTTTGCCGACAACTTGTGATTTGAGGGTTGTAATTTCACTAGTTAACTCTTTCCTGGTTGAGGCTTTGAGTAAATAGCGGTAGACAAACCACGCAGAGTAGCCAATACCAATCAACTCGAAAGTAGGTGCGACCAAGGGGATATCATTCAAAGCATCCAATATTGCCAAGAGCACCTTAACTGCGACAATCGCTCCCACAATCAACCCAACGCTAATTAGGGGCTGCTTGTATTGATTAAAGAAGGCTCCCAGATATTCGGGCAGTGTCGCTAAAAATCTAGAAATTTGTTCACCATATTTTAGCCATTCATCTTGAGGCGCGGAAGCCTGGAGTTTAGTGATGGTTCCTGTTTGGTTGTTAATTTCTGGCACTGTTGCCTCTTTTGGCTTGGTTTCCGTAAATTCCGGTTCTTGCATTTTCACTTCCATAATTTTGACAGTTGAATTTCTCTAATCTGGATAATTACAACCAAAAAGCTGTTGATTAGGCAATGCACTTGTACATCAGTACAACTGGGTTTGGGGTACAAAAAGGTTATAGTGTCATATAACCATAATTGTCCCGTAACCTCCACTGCATCAACTACAAGGTAGAAAGCCAGTAGGAGGATAGAAGTCAGAAGGCGGCAAAATGTATTAAGATTAGCTTTCTGAGTTCGGTTTTTTGGGAATTAACTGTAATCATCAGGTTGTGATTATCTCATACCGTGTCAATTGCTCATAATCGGACTCATGGCAGTAGAAATTAGGCGAAAATCAGTTCACCTCTCATTTATACAAGCCTAGAAGCTGATTTTATCCGATATTAAAGCTATCTTAAGCCTGGTTCGCTAATTAACTTATTCATATTGATATTAATACGTAATAAAAGTTTTTATGTACTCATATAGACTAGACTTTAAAAATATTTTATGGTATGTGGTATTGCCTAGCTGAAAATTAAAGACTAGCTTGCCTGCAATCCAAATGAAAAACCGTATAATAGCACTCCACACCTTAGCCTAGGGCAAGCTGCGCTTCGCACCTCTATAGATTCTGCTTGGGATTTGGCAATATCGGTCAAGAATGGTAAAACCATCCCTAGACAAACGCATCTCATCCCTTGTCTTTTTTTCCTGATCGGATTAGTTTTATAAAGAAGCAGTAAAGTAGATTAGTGTCATACTCAATGGAGAAAACTCGCTGTTATCAACTGCATATTAAAGAAAGTGCTAAGGAGGAGACGGTTTCAGAAGAGTCTCTACTGTATGTAACTATGTAGTTGCCTAAAGCAGTGAATTCTGTTCGCCGCCAGCAAGTGTGCTTCCTAAAATTGCGATCAAAACCATTTAAATATAATAAAGGTCATGCCAATTATCTAGTAAGCAATGATTTGCGCTTGCTATAAAAGAAGATAATGTAGATGTTAATCACCAATTGAAGTGATTGCACAGGCTAAGCTAATTTGGTAATTTTTGCGGGATGGCAAGGAGATTTGAGGGATGCCAACTCAAAAGCCAACCCCTTTTGACAGCAGTTCAGAAAGCAAAAAAGTGTCAGCGGAAGAGCTATCAACAGACGAACTCCCGACCATAGAATTTCCCTCACGAGGGAAACTCAAAGCCAGTTCTTGGCGCATCCATCAAAAAATTGGCTATGGGTACTTTGTAGCAATTGGCATTGGTTTTTTCGGCTCACTGACTGGGTTGGTGATTGCCAACTACTATCGGGGACGAGAAGTCGTACAATTAAATCAAGCCCATGAGCAAGGACAACTCCTAAGAAATTATCAAGATGCAATAGTAGGGGCACAATTGCACAGCTCTAACTTGGTTGCTGTGTTAGAAGATTCAAAGCAGCTGCAAAGCAAAAAAGCTGAATTTATCAAGAGTTTTGAAAGAGCTAGAAAATTAGAGCCTGAAATCTCTGGATTTATCGACAGCAAACCCCGGAGATTAGCCGCAACAAGCTCAACGTTACAGACTTTATTGCAGGATAACGCGACTAACTTAAAATCATACGTTGATCAAATCGAGGCGATTTTACAGAAAATTGACAACCAGCAAGTGCAGCCACAGCAGATTTCTTTGGCGCGGGAGCAGTTGTTAAAAATTATGCGTGGTCAAACAGCCATGCAATTAGAGCAGCTTTCGGCAAAATTGACTAATATCCTGCAAACCGCTGAAGAACAAGAGCAGGGAAGGCAAAAAGCTCTTGAGCAGGCAAAAGTAGTTGAAAGATTAATTGTAATGGTGAGTATGGTGGTGTCAGTGGCGATCGCAGCCATTGTAGCGTGGCGTACTAGTCGGGCGATCGCGGAACCAGTAATCACTGTAACTCAAGTAGCTGAGCAGGTGGCGAGGAAATCTAATTTTGATTTGCGAGCTCCAGTCACCACAGAAGATGAAATTGGGTTATTAGCCAAATCTCTGAATCGTCTAATTGAGCGGGTATCTGAGCGGACTAAAGAACTACAACACGCTAAAGAATTAGCCGAAGCAGCTAGCAAAGCCAAAAGCAGATTTTTGGCAAATGTCAGTCACGAGTTACGCACGCCGTTGAATGCGGTGATTGGTTTGAGCCAACTTCTAGAAGACGACGCAACTGATCTTGGTTTATCGGGAGACTTTATCACAGACTTGGAAACAATTAACTCTGCTGGTAGACAATTACTGGAACTGATTAACGACATCCTCGACTTGTCAAAAATTGAAGCGGGGAAAATGACTCTCTATCCTGAGACGTTTGAGATTGCAACACTGATTAATAACGTTGTCCTCACAGTCAAGCCGGCTATAGAAAAAAATGCCAATGTCTTAGAAGTGGATTTTGATGAGCGACTTGGCACAATGTACGCCGATCAGACTAGGATGCGACAGGTTTTGTTAAACTTACTGAGCAATGCCGCTAAATTTACCACAAACGGCAAGGTAATGCTGACAGTCAGGAGTGAAAAAGAAGATTTACTACCGGAGGCTCCTTTTGGCATCATTACTTTCACTGTTAGCGACACAGGTATAGGTATGTCCCACAATCAACAGCGGCAATTATTTCAACCGTTTACCCAAGGGGACACCTCGACTACAAAAAAGTATGGCGGTACTGGACTGGGTTTAGCAATTAGCCGCCACTTTTGCCAGATGATGGGCGGTGAGATTATTGTCAAAAGTCAGCCGGGAGTTGGTTCTATTTTCACCGTTCGCCTACCAATGACTTTGCAAGAATAACATAGCTTTTTCTTGCTTCTACATAAATCATGGTAGAGTACCATTCTGGTTAGAACATTGCCAGACAATCTTTATTGACCAAGTTTCGTTAGGATATTGTAACCTGGGCAATCGCAACTCTCTATTGATGTGACGCCAGGCGTAGGCGTAGCCCGTCGGAGACATCGCTTTTTCACATCCATGACAACAACCATTGACTTTCTCAGCCACCTTAACCCTAGCCAACGCCAAGCCGTCGAACACTACTGTGGCCCGTTGCTAGTTGTTGCTGGTGCAGGTTCCGGTAAAACACGAGCGCTAACTTATCGCATTGCGAACCTGATTCTCAAAAACCGAGTAAATCCAGAAAATATCCTGGCGGTGACGTTCACCAACAAAGCTGCACGGGAGATGAAAGAGCGGATTCAAAGGCTGTTTGCTGAACAATTGGCAATGAAAGAACACGGTCAGCGATTAGATTTGTTGCCAGAATATGAACAAACTAAACTGCGATCGCAAGTTTATAAAACTACCATTAAAGATTTGTGGTGTGGTACTTTCCACAGTCTATTTTCTCGGATTCTCCGCTTTGATATTGACAAATACGAAGACGAAAAAGGACGCCGCTGGAATCGCAATTTCTCCATCTTTGACGAATCTGATGTTATAAGTTTAGTTAAAGAAATTGTCAACAAACAGCTAAATCTGGACGATAAGAAGTTCGAGGCTCGTTCTGTCCGCTACGCCATTAGTAACGCTAAAAACCAAGGTTTATCACCCCAAGAATTGGAGCGAGAACAACCCAATTATCGCGGACGAGTAATTTCTGAAGTTTATAGTTTATATCAAGATAAGTTAGCAGAAAATAACGCACTTGATTTTGATGATTTAATTCTCACACCTACTAGACTGTTTCAACAAAACGAGCATGTACTAGGTTACTGGCATCGCAAATTTTGCCATATTCTTGTAGATGAATATCAGGATACTAACCGCACTCAGTACGACCTAATCCGCTTGTTGGTGACAAATGGCGAAGACAGAAAGAGCGAATGGGAATGGCAGAATCGCTCAGTTTTTGTCGTAGGTGATGCGGATCAGTCTATTTATAGTTTTAGAATGGCAGATTTCACCATTTTGCTGGAATTTCAAAACGACTTTGGCGATGGTTTGCCAGATGACGATACCCGCACGATGGTAAAACTTGAGGAAAATTATCGCTCTTGCGAAAACATTTTGCAAGCGGCTAACGAACTGATTGAAAATAACACCCAACGGATTGATAAAGTTCTCAAACCAACGCGGGGGCCTGGTGAGGAAATTTATTCTCACAAAGCAGATAACGAACTAGAAGAAGCGGACTTTGTAATTCGTCAAATTCGCACTTTAGAACACCAAAATCCAGAATTGAACTGGGGTAGTTTTGCCATACTTTATCGGACAAACGCTCAATCTCGCCCGTTTGAAGAATTGTTGGTGAAATATCAAATTCCTTACACAGTTGTGGGAGGAATGAAGTTTTACGATCGCAAAGAAATTAAAGATGTCATTGCTTATTTAAGAGCGATCGCTAACCCAGCTGATACATTAAGTTTATTGCGAGTCATCAATACTCCTCGGCGCGGTATTGGTAAAACCACTATTGATGCTTTGGTAAATGCCGCTCAGCAATTAGGTACAACATTGTGGGAAATACTCAGCGATGAAACATCAGTTAATACATTAGCTGGACGGGCGACAAAAGCTGTGAATAGCTTTGCCGAGATGATTAGCCGTTGGCAAGGACAAGTCGCCACGGTTCCCGTAACTGAGGTTTTGCAAGGAATATTAGAAGACTCTGGTTACGTCCAAGACTTGATGAATCAAGGCACAGATGAAGCCACAGATAGAGTACAAAACGTCCAGGAACTTTACAACGCAGCACTACAATTTCAAGAAGAAAACGAAGAGGTTTCCCTCCGAGACTTTCTCAGTAGTGCGGCTCTCAGTTCCGATTTGGATAATTTGAAAGAAGGACAAACAGCCGTTTCTTTGATGACTTTGCACGCCTCCAAAGGGCTGGAATTTCCCGTAGTGTTTTTGGTGGGATTAGAACAAGGACTATTTCCCGGCTACCGTTCGCTGAGTGACCCTGCATCTTTGGAAGAAGAACGCCGCCTGTGTTATGTGGGGATTACTCGCGCCCAAGAAAGGTTATATTTATCACACGCCCGTGAACGCCGCCTGTATGGTTCTCGTGAACCTGCAATGCGATCACAATTTCTCGACGAATTACCCGAAGAATTATTAACTGCTCAACAGATGAGCCGTCAAACTTATACCAAAGTTGCATCTGCGCCTAATGGTAAGCAAGGCACAGCCCAGAATTGGCAAGTAGGTGATCGAGTATTACACAAAACCTTTGGTGTTGGTGAAATTACTCACGTTTTCGGAACTGGTAATAAGATGTCTGTGGCAATTAAATTTGCTAGCTTAGGGCAAAAAATCATCGACCCCAGAGTAGCGCAGTTACAAAGAGTAGAGTAGATAGTTTTATTTCCAGAGGTGAATTAATTTATAAAACTGCCTCTAATTTTTGGCACTACAAAAATAATGCAGGTGATACATGAAAAAAAGTTCCTAGTGCTTTAGCTTGACTCTTACTAATACTTCTTTTGCCATTTATCACTTCTGAGGCAATACCCTTGGAGCCGAAAATATCGACTAAATCCTTTTGTTTTAGCCCTCGTGCCAACATCAATTCCTGCAATATATCAAGGGGAGTTGCAGCTTTCAATTGATAGTTTTCATCTTCATACTGCTCAATAAGTACTGCTAGCAGTTGCAACACTTCGACTTCTTCTGCTGTCAGATTTTCACCCAAAGCCATGAGCTTACTTACCTCATTTAGTAAGCGTTCGTACTCTTCTTCTGTGTAAATTACTCGTGGCAAAGTTTCTGCAAGTAGTCGAGTGTATTCTGCTTTATTCAGTGTGTTAATCATGTAAAAAATCCCCCTAGGGATAAATATTTAATTTTTGAAATGTAGCAAGTTAGGATAGGTTAGTAAGCGATCGCACATACCGTAATCTTCAATTTCTCATAATGCCCAAGCTGCTATTTAGATATCGTGGTTGAAGTGTAATACGAGATGCTCTTCATCAAAATATGTGCCATCAATGAATAAAGCGTCACGCTCTAAACCAAAACGCTCGAAACCACGTGACTTATAAAGAGAGGATGCTGCTAAATTATTCGCAGTGACAGCGAGGACAATCTGTCGTAGAACACCAAGTTGTCGGGTATGGGATAATGCCCGATCGAGAAGCGCTGCTCCAAAACTTTGACGGCGGAATTCGGGCAAAACATACATACTCCATAGTGAACCGATGTGAGCGCGTTTCGGACGACTCTCACGCGAAAAGCCAAGCATTCCTGCTAGTCGTTCTCTGTCATCGAAAGCACCAAAAATACCACTAGTATAATTATCGTGAGCGTGTAGTCTGGCAGCAAAGTCGGTCAAAGTCAAACAAGCCTCCTGCTCAAAACTGGAAGCAAAAGCCGTCGGTGACTCACTCAACGCTTGTAAACGCAGTTCGCGGTAAGCGGCGACATCTTGCGAGTTTAAAAATCGGATTTTCATGTTATCTGTATTCGCAAGTGATGGTTGTTAAAAATCATTTTTTAGGCGTCCAGAGCATTCCACTTTGTAAATTTTTCTTGTTCCTTACCCTTTTTAATGTATTTCATTAATTGAGAATTTCCTTGTGCCGAATCAGTACATCCGCTTTGACAAACTTTGGCTCATCTGCTCCAATTTCCTTAGCTAATTCTTGGCATAATTGCCTTTGACTTTCATAGTTTTAATAACGTTGAACGTAATTTACTACAGCTAAAAAAAGCACTAATAAAAATAGTTACTCTAAAGCAGATTTGACATAAGAAACTGCAAAAGGTGTAATTTTTTGAACAAGATTATTAATAACTTCTCGCTCATATTCAGTCCATATTCTCGGATGACCAAAAACGCAGGGTTGTAAAATGCCCCAAAGTTGATTATCTTGGCGGATATGAGCATGAATAAGAGCGCGATGCCCAAAATTTTCTTGTTCAAATTGGCGATTTAAGATTTGAGAATCGGCGGTTTCTACGTCTTCGATAAAGATGGAAGGTTCAGCACGCAGCGCAGCAGCAAACATCGGATCTTCATCTGGTAAAGATGGGGGTTGCGCTTGCCAGTTCTCATTGTAGACGGTGGGTACATCTGGGGTGCGAACCCAACAAAAGGCAACTCTACCGAGGTTTGTTTGGGGATTGTGCAGGTAGAGAAAACATCGATCGCACTCCAAAAACTCACCCACAGCTGGTAATAACGCAGTAAATAGGGTATCTGGTGCTTGATCCGATTCTATAATATTGGCGATCGCAGCAGGAAGATCTTGCTGAGTCATGCTGATTTCAATTGAATAATACCTCTATCAAAAATCCGATTATCAGTGCCAATAGCGTTTATTTCTATTCTATCTGGATACACTTCATACGTAGCAAAACTCAAGTTTTCAGTCGAGTATTCAGTCCATTCTGAACGTCCTACAGGACGACTACCCGCACCTGCACCACAAATTAGATAAGTTGTCCCATCAATAACACGAGTGCGCTCATAACTATGGTCGTGACCATTGATGTAAAGTTGAACACCGTATTTTTTAAATAGTGGAGTAAAGTTTTTAATAAAAGTTTGGTTAACCCCATAGTGACCTGATGAATAAACCGGATGATGACCAAATACTACTTTCCAAGTTGCTTTACTCAGACTTAATTCTTGTTCTAACCAGGGTAATTGATTTTGCCAATCGGCATTACTGTTAGTATCTAAAGCAAAAAATTGTACGCGTTGGCGCAGCCTCTCCCCAGGAGAATCGCGTTTAAATGTGTAGTAACGTCGTCCATTCATATTAAAGCCAGAATAGCGGACTTGTGGATCACCATTAGCAGTCCGAATATCGTGATTACCTAAACAAGCTTGGAATTTTACACCTTGCTTGAGCAAAGGTTGATAGGGACGCTCAAAAACTGCGCCGATTTTCTCTATTTCGCCATTGTTATAAATGTTGTCTCCAGCTAAAACTACCAAATCATAAGGATTTCGCTTGTGATAAAAATTCATTGCCCTAGCCACAGCGTACTGTCCTTTAGCTCCAGTCCCCGTATCTGCCACTGACACAAAACGTAACAACAAGTTCTTTTTAGCTGGGTTGGCGGCTATTGCTATTGAATCGGCAATATCAGCACTTTGATTATTTTGATGAGCTAACATCCAGCCAACAAATCCTGTACCAATGGCGCTGAGGCTACTTAAAAATAAAAATTGACGGCGTTTCATGTTCATAAATTCACCAAATCAACAGATAGTCAGTTTAGCCGAAGCAATGTGCAATGAGATGATACATTAAGGCTGTAGAGACAATACCTGTAATAATTTTGTGTTATTTGTCTTTGATTCGCTGCTTTTGGTGAAACCATGTCACAAGACAATCAGAATTCACAACCGCCTTCGTCTCCTAAACCCGAAGCGAATCAGCCTCCTCAAGAACCCTATCAGAGAATTCAGCCAATTTGGAAGTCTAAAATTATCCAGATTCTCCGAGGGACGATTGGGCTTTTAGAAACGACGGTGGAGAAACTGGAAACAGCACCGCCACCTGGTAGTGAGGAAAAACCTAGTTTTTTCCAGCAGTTGCAATTGAAGTGGGGTGGACTTTTAAGGACAATCCGCTTATTTTTGCCATCAAATTTGTCAACAAAGTTATCAGATACAAGTTTGACAGCCATAGTTGCTGTTGTTTCTGTAGTAATAGTTTGGACGACTGCAACTGTCTTTACTGGAAAACCTGTTGAAGTAGCAACAGTTCCCCCAGTTGAGGAGGTTCCTGCACCCACACCAACGATAATTACTCCACCGGAGTTAGCAGCACCAGAACTACAGCCACCACAGCCACCAGAGGAAATTACGCCGCCACCAGAACCAGAACCAATTCCCTCGCCAACGCCGACACCAATCTTAGAGTTAACACCAGAACAAACCTTGATTGCAGCCATCGAAAATCAAGTAGCGGAAATTAGCGATCGCTTTGCCTCTGGTCTGATAAAGTCAATTCAAGCTAACTTTCGCACCAGCAATCTAACTCTCAAAATTAGCGACGATTGGTATACCCTCGAAGAATCTCAACAGAACAAACTAGCCGCAGAAATATTACAGCGTTCTCAAGAACTAGATTTTACCCATTTAGAAATTCTCGACTCTCAAAATAGGCTGATTGCTCGTAATCCAGTTGTCGGGACTGAGATGGTAATTTTTAAACGACAGACGACAGGTTAAACAGAGGAGCAGAGGGGCAGGGGGCAGGGGGGCAAGGGAGACAATGAGAAAATTATTGACTATTGACTATTGACTATTGACTATTGACTCTTGACTCCTGCCTCCTGCCTCCTTGTTTGGGAAGGTAAACAAATGAGTAGTGCAACAAAATTTCGACGCGATCGCACATCTAACATTAAAATACCTAAGCTGTTTGCAGGTTGGCAGCAAATATTTGGAGAAGCACGCACCCGGATTTTATTCTGGTACTTGCTAATTTTGGTGATCACGTTTCTCATTGCTATTCCGGCATTTCGCTACAACCTCTACCAGCGCATTGATGAACGTGTTCGCCAGGACATGACAGAAGACATGGCAGCTTTCAAGTCCTTGATTAGGGGTGAAACGTTTGCTCCAGACGATGCACTCACTGAGGACGATCCAGAAGACTTAGTGATTAAGCCAGAGCAATTGAAGTGGTTGCTCTCTGGAAAAAAACAAATCACTCCTCCAGACTCCACAGAAGATTTGATGCAGCTTTTCAGAGCTTATTTGTTGTATCGACTGCCAGAAGATGAATCTTACTTCATCACATTTATCGATGGTGAATTCTACAAATCTAGTCCCAGAGCACGCCCCAAACCGCTGGCGAAGAACTCACCACTCATGCAACTGTGGGCAAAACAAACCCAACCAGAGGAGGGAGAAAAAGAATTCTCTGACCCTGATGTTAGTAAGATTCTCTACATGGTGGAACCGATAAAAATTAATGGACAAACACGGGGAGTCTTCGTTGTTGCTCATAGTGCAGCCGGTGAGCGGGCAGAGGCACTGGAATCAGTCTCCGTAATTATTGAGGTTTCCAGCCTGGTATTTGTTGTGTCGTCAGTTCTGGCGTGGTTTGCTGCGGGACGGGTGCTGGCTCCCCTACGGACAATTACCACTACTGCTCATGCCATTAGTGAAACAGACTTGACTCAACGCTTACCCGCGCGAGGTAAGGGAGAACTGGGAGAACTCGCAAAGACATTCAACGAAATGATGGACAGACTAGAGGCAGCCTTTGCCACTCAGCGCGAATTTGTCAACGATGCTGGACATGAACTTCGGACTCCCATTACCATCGTTCGCGGACATCTAGAATTGATGGGAGATGATCCCCAAGAGCAACAAGAAACCTTGACACTGGTCATCGGAGAACTAGACCGGATGAGCCGTTTAGTTGATGACATGATTTTGCTGGCAAAAGCTGAACGCTCGGATTTTTTGCAGTTGGCAACGGTGAATGTGGCAGAATTAACCCAAGAGTTATTTGCTAAAGCCCAGGCATTGGCAGAGCGGGACTGGCAAATAGATTCAGTGGCAAAGGGTCAGATTATAGTCGATCGCCAAAGAATTACTGAGGCTGTGATGAACCTGGCACAGAATGCAACTCAGCATACTGAAGAGAGTGATACTATTTCTATAGGTTCTACGATCGCTAAAGGAAAAGTGCGATTCTGGGTACGCGATACAGGCGAGGGAATTCCCCTTGTGGATCAAAAACGCATTTTTGAACGCTTTGCCCGGACTACTAACAGTCGCCGTCGTTCTGAAGGTGCTGGACTAGGTTTATCCATTGTGCGAGCGATCGCAGAGGCTCACGGAGGGCAAGTATTGCTTCGCAGCAAATTAAGAGCTGGTTCGATGTTTACCATCGTTTTACCGCTCGACCCCCCCCAGGAAATCAGTGCTTATGCCCAACATTCTCATCGCTGAAGATGAACCCCGGATTGCCTCCTTTATTGAAAAAGGATTGCGATCGCAAGGGTTCACAACCGCAGTTGTTGCCGATGGGCTGCATGTACTGGATGTAGCACAGAGTGGAAGTTTTGACTTACTAATTTTGGATCTGGGATTGCCCGGAAAAGATGGATTTCAGGTGTTGGAGGAACTACGCGGACAGGGAGAAGATTTTCCTGTGATTATCCTCTCTGCCCGGAGTGACATCCACGATAAAATTGCCGGACTAGAAGGAGGAGCTGATGATTATGTCACCAAACCTTTCCGATTTGAAGAACTTCTAGCGCGGATAAGGGTACGTTTGCGGGGTGCTAGACCTGTAAGAGAAGCTCAAGAACTTGTCCTGAAAACAGGTAACGTGATGCTTGATCTGCGAACTCGACAGGTGAAAGTAGGCGATCGCCTTGTAGAATTGCCTGCTCGTGAATTTACAATGGCAGAAATGTTTTGCCGTCATCCAGGACAAGTCATCAGTCGAGAGCAATTGCTAGATTACGTTTGGGGCTACGACTACAATCCAGGTTCTAATATTGTTGATGTGTATGTCGGTTATCTCCGCAAAAAACTAGGCAGCAAAGTCATTGAAACGGTTAGAGGAATGGGTTATCGCCTGCGAATATGAGAACTTTCTCATGTTTCTTTTCTTATGATTTCATCAATGATTACCATACTAACTGAGATGTTTGAAGCCTCTTTACAAAGAGTAAATCGTAGAGTAGGCAATGCCTACCAATATTTTAAATATTCATCACATAAGATTTTGTGGACATTGCCCACGCTACTTTTTTAATTACGAATTACGAATTATGAATTATGAATTATGAATTATGAATTAATCTAAATCCACCTGCTGGGATTGTCGTTTATGAATCAAATTTTAATTATTGAAGATGAAGCAGGAGTCTCCGCTTTTATTGCAAAAGGGTTGCAAAGACAGGGATACACAACCATCATCGCCGAAGACGGACAGCAGGCACTCCTCCTGGTTCAAAACAGTGAATTTGATTTGATACTGCTTGACCTGGGTTTACCACTAGTGGATGGTTGGACGGTATTAAAAGAACTTCGTAGACAGGGACAGATACTACCTATTATCATCGTCACAGCGCGTAAGGACGATCACGAACGAGCAAATGCATTCAAAAATGGAGCAGACGACTATATTACCAAGCCATTTCGCTTTAGTGACTTATTGGAACGAATTCAAATTCATCTGAGTCGTGGTTGAGTATGAAACAGCACAGTAATTTTGATGAACTAGTTTCTAGACAATCCAATCACCGCTTGCAACCATTAAATAACTCAGATCTGCATACAAGCAATTCTAGACATTGGTTTAGCCACTTGAAGGTTGGTCAAAAGATAGGTATCGGGTATGGACTGCTTTTGAGCATCGCCATACTAGGAACTACCATTGGTTTTTTGATTGCGGATCACTACAAGTCCAAGGCACAAAAACGGGAAGAAGCAGCGATTGAAGAGTTGTATGAAGTCTACCAACTCAAAAGTAGTGTGTTTCGTGTCCGCACCAAGCAACACAGACTGATTTACTACATGGATCGACCAGAGATATGGCAAGAAAAATACACTCAGTTACTTAAGTATGTTGCCCAAGCGCGACAAATTTGGTCTGATTTTGAAGCGAACTACAGCATTGAAAAATCTGCTATATACGATTCTGTAATTGAACAGAGAGCGATTCACCGTTTGTTGCAGACTCATAATGGTTTTAGCGCTTACTTACAGCACACAGAAGCCTTGTTTCAGGATAATAATCCCAGCAAATTATCACCAAACGAAATTAAGACAGCACAAACTCAACTGTTCAATTTCATGCATGGTTCGTCAGTTTTCAAAATTGATGATTTTCTCAATGACATCACAAGCCTTGTTGAAGTTACAGCCCAAGAGTATCAGCAAGCAAAACAGGAACTACAAACCGCAGAGAAATTACGCCTGTATATTATTGGCGCGAGCCTGTCACTATTGATAGCGATCGCCACATTATTAGCAATTTACACTAGTCGCGCCATTGCCCATCCCATTCAAGCAGTAACCCACGTTGCTCAACAAGTTACAGAAGAATCTAACTTCGATTTGCAAGCACCTGTAACAACTAATGATGAAGTTGGAATTTTGGCTGCTTCTCTAAATCGTCTCATTCAGGAAGTTCAGCAACTCATCAAAGCCCAAAAGGATGCTAACGAACAGCTAGAAGTATACAGCCAGGTGCTAGAAAAGAAAGCGAGCGAACGGACACGAGAATTAAATGAGAAAAATCGCCGCCTGGAGTCGGCGTTAGAGGAATTACGTCGCACTCAAGCACAACTCGTGGAAAACGAGCAGGGGGAGTAGTGTTTCGACTACGCGGCAGTTGAGCGTAGTCGAAACTCAACAACCGGGGTAAGGGGAGCAGGGGAAGCAGGGGAAGCAGGGGAAGCAGGGGGACAAGATTTGTAGCTGTAATTTTGGGGATTGGGATAAATAGGACTCGCCGACGAGCCTTTGATACTCGTGAATGAGTCTTTGATACTCGTGAATGAGTCTTTGATACTCGTGAATGAGTCTTTGAACTCCGTGAATGAGTCTTTGATACTTGTGAATGAGTCTTTGAACTCCGTGAATGAACCTTTGAACTCCGTGAATGAACCTTTGAACTCCGTGAATGAACCTTTGATACTCGTGAATGAGTCTTTGAACTCCGTGAAT
This sequence comes from Nostoc sp. B(2019), assembly GCF_010091925.1. GTDB lineage: Bacteria > Cyanobacteriota > Cyanobacteriia > Cyanobacteriales > Nostocaceae > Komarekiella. The sequence continues at coordinate 346,539 of NZ_WVID01000001.1, forward strand.
GAACCTTTGATACTCGTGAATGAGTCTTTGAACTCCATTAATGAGTATTTGAGCTTCATTAATGAGTCTCTAATACTCGCTGACGAGACGTAGACGTAGGTTGGGTTGAGGAACGTAGACACCGAAGGTGGCTTCCCGGAGGGTAGCCCAACATTAAAATCTTGTTTCCAGGTGATATCTGGAAATACCCTTCATTATCCCTGTGCCTCTTGTCATACCAATTTAAAAAAAGAATGTGACAGATAGACCATGTAGAGACGTTGCAATGCAACGTCTCTACCAAAGGATTTGTTGCAATCATTAATTGAATCGGTATCAGGGTTTTCTTCCTGAAAAAATATCATGAGAACTTTCTCATAAAAGTTTCATAAAAGACTCATGGAAGATTGAGAAGCTGATTAGTAAGGCATCCATTCACTGAATAATTGAGGGACATTTAGCCATGAAACTGATGGTATATTCCCATGATGGCTTTGGTCTCGGTAATATTCGCAGAATGCTGGCAATCTGCACTCACTTACTAGATTCGATTCCAGAACTTTCTATCTTGGTTGTTTCTGGTTCCCCGATGTTACACAGCTTTCGTCTGCCGAGAAGACTGGATTACATTAAATTACCTTGCATAAATCGGGGAACATCGGGTGAGTTGTCTGCCAAGTATCTGGGGACAGCAATCGATGAAACAGTGAAACTGCGTTCAGAATTAATTTTATCTGCGATCGCCAATTTTAAACCGGATGTGTTTCTGGTAGACAAAAAGCCCTACGGCATCCGCAATGAATTAGAGGCGGCTATCGAATATCTCAAAGCAGAATTACCAGAAACTCCCCTACTTCTGCTGCTGCGTGACATTTTGGATCATCCAGATGTGACAATGCAAGAATGGCAAAAGCACGGTTACTACGAAGCGATTGAAAGTTTTTATGATCGCGTGCTTGTCGTTGGCACTCCAGAAATTTTTGATATCCGCCAAGAATATCAACTACCGCCAAAAGTGGCACAGAAGGTACAATTTTGTGGCTACATCCGCAAAGAACTAGGACGTAAAAGTCCAAATCTCGTTCGTAATGAGTTGCGACTTAGCCCAGAAGAAAAGCTGATTTTAGTCACGCCGGGAGGTGGCGAGGATGGCTACAACTTAATTGATACTTATCTATCGAGTTTGGCATTGCTGCCTACCTCTCATAAACTCCGAAGTTTAATTATATGTGGCCCAGAAATGCCCTTGAAAGACCGAGCAGCACTGGAGCAAAAAGCGGCTGCATATCCGCAAGTGCAGATGGTTGAGTTTACCGATGATTTGATGAGCTACATCGCCGCAGCAGATGCAGTAGTGGCAATGGGTGGCTACAATACAACCTGCGAGATTCTCTCAGTGGGTAAGCCAGCAGTAGTGATACCCAGAATTAAACCATCTCAAGAACAGTGGATGCGAGCAGAACATTTAACAAAACTGGGGGTTTTGGCGGCTATTCATCCAGATAATCTAACTCCAGATATATTACTGCGATCGCTCCTACAACAACTGAATAATCTACAACATAATATTTCCACTCCGGCAATTGATCTAAATGCATTGCCCAAAATTAGCCAATACATTTCCACCTTACTAGTAAAAAAAAAGAGCGTGGTTCCATTTGGCAAAACCTATCAGCCACCGGAACAATTAAAGGATTTAGAAATAGTTGCGATCGTTTAAATCAAAACAAATTTAGAGAGGTAAAGTTGCCATGAAACGTCTAATGTTTTACTGCCAACATATTTTGGGTATGGGTCATCTGGTTCGCAGCATGGAAATTGTCCGCGGTTTAACCAAAGACTTCCAAATTTGTTTTATTAATGGTGGTGAAATAATTAAAGAATTCGAGTTTCCGGCTGGTGTTGAAATCATCAATTTACCTGCAATCAAAACCGACTCAGAATTTGAAGAACTACAAGTAGTAGATGATATCTTTAGTCTCACCGAAGCCAAAGAAATCAGAAAAAATCAACTCCTGAAAATATTTGATCAGTTCCAGCCTGATATCTTAATGATTGAGTTATTCCCTTTTGGTAGACGACGCTTTTCTTTTGAATTAATTCCTTTACTAGAACGGGCAAAGTCAAATAGAAGCTCAACCAAAGTTGTTTCTAGCCTGCGAGATATTGTAGTTACTAAACAACATAAGCAGGCGAAACATGAAGAAAAAGTTTGCAACTTAATCAACCAATACTTTGACCTGTTATTGGTTCACGGTGATCCTGAATTTGTTCCCTTAGAAGAAACCTTCTCTAGAGTCAGTGACCTCAAGTGTGCAGTACATTACACCGGATATGTAGTACAAGAACCTCCGATGCATCCTGTGCTTACTGACGAAGAAAAGGAATTGATTAACTCTGATAAACCCCTCATACTAGTCAGCGTCGGAGGTGGTAGATTTGGTCATGAGTTGCTTGATTGTGTAGTAAAAACAGCTCCCTGGCTAGAAAAAAAATTGCCGCACAATATTCAAGTTTTCACCGGCCCCTTCATGCCAGAAGACAAATTTAATCAACTGCAAGTAATGGCAAAAGATAGCAAAAATATTCGTATTGGACGCTACACACCTTACTTGCTGAGTTACATGAAAAAAGCACAACTTTCTATAAGTATGTCTGGCTACAACACCACGATGAATGTTTTAACTACAGGTGTACGAGCCATGATTCTTCCCTTTACAGGCAACCAAGACAGAGAACAAACTATTAGAGCAGAGAAGTTAAGCAATTTAGGAGTTGTTAGACTTCTCAAGCCTAATGATTTGCAACCCGATTACTTGGCATTAAAAATCATCAATTACCTTGAATATCAACCCAATAAAATTAGCTTTGATTTCGCCGGAGTTGAAAAAACAGCAAGCCTATTAAAAGCTCTAGCGGTTAAGCAAAAAGTGGCTTAATACAGTATTGCCTAATTTCATAACACCTCAAGCTTTACCAACTTCCTATTTCTCTCTCTGCGCCTCCGCGTCTCTGCGTGAGATTTTCATAATCTAACCTGAGTTCGGGATAAGCTGAAACCCTCATTACAGTGTTGCTTGATTTTGGGATATATCAACGTGCTTGTGTCGTTTCAGCCAGTTAAAGGTAAATAAACCTCCTTAACCCGAACTGACGTTAATCTAACTCAGCAACACTAGACTTTCTCCTCACAGAAAAATACAATCATGGATAAAACAAAAATTTGCATTACCACACTTGAATATCCACCCGATATTGGCGGGGTTGGTGAGTCAGTACATCGGATTTCCAAAATGCTGATTGACAGTGGCTATGAAGTCCACGTTGCGGTTTTTCGCTCGAAACAACGGCTAGTCTCTGACGGAAGCCGCAGACGAGCAAGTTGCACAACAATGTTTCAAGATGGTGTATTTGTACATCGAATTAAATCAGCCGTTCGCGATAATCTCACAGAGATTCAAGATTTTTTTAGTGACGTTTACTTTCAACTAAAATGCCTACATCAAAAATATAACTTTGACCTGTTTCATGCCTTTTTCATGAATGAAACAGGGTATGTAACGACACTTTTAGCAAAAGAAAATGATGTTCCGGTAATCAATAGCGTTCGCGGTAGCGACTTGCATAAGCATATTTTCAATCCCAAAAACCATGCTCAGATATCATGGATTTTAGAAAATTCTGCTTGGGTGACATTTGTGAGTCGGGACTTGCAAAAAAGAGCTAGTGTCATTGCTCCGAGTGTGAAGTTAAAATCATCAGCTTTCTGGAATTCCATTGCACCTATCAACTTTGAGCAACTCCCTACCCCATCTCTAGTTAACGAATTACCAGGTATCGTTATCGGTTCATCAGGTAGATTTCGAGACAAAAAGGGAATTGAATTTCTCCTTGACGCTTGCGCCGAATTAAGCAAAGAGTTAGATTTAACACTTTTGCTCATAGGTGATTTTGTGGAGAAAGAACGAGAATACTGGGAGCAACAAGTAGAACAAAGTGGAATTGGTAATCGCCTCCGCATTACTGGAATCACCAGTCGCCAAGAAGCCTTAGCTTATCTACCCCACTTGGATATTTTCGTGATTCCCTCACTGCATGACGGTTGTCCGAATACTCTGTTAGAAGCGATGCTAGCGAGTCGAGCAATAATTGGCACTCGTGTAGATGCGATCGCGGAAATCCTAGAAGACGGCGTAAACGGTTTGCTAGTCAACCCTGGCAGTACAGAAGAACTAACTGCTTCACTCCGATATCTGGCAACTCAACCAGAACTGCGGCCAAAGTTGGGTGCAGCAGCAAAAACAAAAGTAAGTCAGCAACTTGCCCCATCAGTAGAATATCAAAACTGGATCAACGTTTACCAACGAGTCTTAATCACATCTGAATCAGTTTTGTTAGGCGAAATATCTCTCGTTTAGTTTCTTCACTCTGCGTTCTCTGCGTCCACCGAAGTTTTGATCGGCGGAAGCCGCCGCTCAAACTTCTCTCTGCGGTTTGTTAATTATTTAACCGCAGAGACGCAGAGATAACAGAGGAATTCATTTCTTAAAAACAGAATTTAAACCATGAACAAACCACAAATCACCATAATTGTTTCGCAGCGTGAGCGATTCAGCTTTACCCGCGAATCGCTAGAAAGCATTTACGAACACACCCAACTACCTTTCTCCCTAATTTATGTAGATGGCGGTTCACCCCGCCCCATCCAGCGCTATCTAGAAGAACAAGCGCAAGAAAAAGGATTCCAGCTAATCCGCACAGAACACTACCTTTCACCCAATCAAGCCCGTAACTTGGGTTTACAACAAGTTGATAGCGAGTATTTAGTCTTTATTGACAACGATGTGATTGTCAGTCCAGGTTGGCTAAACTCGTTACTCCAATGCACTGAAGAAACAAAAGCGACTGTAGTCTGTCCGCTTACCTGTATTGGCAAGCCTTTGGGGGAAACAATACATCTGGCGGGTGGCGAAGCTCATATTTTTGTGGAGCCACAGGAAACTGGAGTCAAGCGACGAGTGCATGAAAAACACTACTTTGTAAATCGAAAAGTTGCGGAAGTACGCGATCAACTTCATCGCCAACAATGCGAATTTGCCGAGTTTCATTGTATGTTGGTTCGCGCTGAGATTTTCCAACGAATCGGGCTTTTGGATGAGGGTTTGCTAAGTACGCGAGAACACATCGATTTTTGTATGACGGTGGCTGAAGCGGGAGGTACTTTTTATTGTGAACCAGCTTCGGTAGTTACGTATGTACCAGGATTGAAATTTGAATTGCCAGAACTAGCATTCTTTATGCTGCGCTGGAGCGATGCTTGGGAAATTGCCAGTTTAGAATATTTCTCCCAAAAGTGGGATTTGACAATCAAAGACAAGTATTTCAAGAAGCGCTATAAGCGGATGGGCCATCGTCGCCATCAGGGATTTTTGAAACCGCTGCTGAGTCGCCTTACCTTTGAGCAAAATCCTTTGTGGTTAGAGAAAATGGCGATCGCTCTCGAAAAGAAATTAAATCAGTATATTAGCGATCGCTATACTCAAAACCAAACCACTACAATCAGCAACAAACCCGTCCGCGAGTTGTCTTCTCTGGTTAATTCACTGGAGGGAGACAAGTAAGCATGGCGGCTAGAGATCCCAAAAGTCTGAAAGCTGCTTTACCGGGAATTGTGCGGATTTTGCGGCGGTTTGCGCCCCAGATGGGCAAACAAAAGGCGCTATTAATTGTGTCTTTTGTGGCACTGATGGCTGAGATTATCTTGCATCTTTTAGAACCTTGGCCATTAAAGTTTATCTTTGACTACATTCTTGTACCTGGTTTTCGCTCTCAGTCCTTGGGAATTCCCCTGCTTGCAGAACTTAGCCCATTTGCCCTATTAACAGGCTTGACATTGGGGTTAGTAGCGATCGCTTTACTTCGCGCCACTGCTGCTTACTTCAGCGTGGTGGGGATGGCGCTAGCTGCTAGCAATGTGTTAACTGAAATTCGCTCTGAGCTTTACAGCCATCTCCAGAGCCTTTCTTTGTCATTTCACCACAAAGCTAAGGGTGGCGATTTGATTACCCGTGTTACCTCAGATATTGAGCGGCTACGGGAAGTTACGGTAATGGCGGTATTGCCCTTAATTGCCCACTCCCTCACCCTATTCGGCATGATTTTTGTCATGTTCTGGCTACATTGGGAATTGGCATTGATTGCTGCTGCCGTGTTTCCTCTGTTTATCTTCTTTACTATGCGCTTGACAAAACGCATCAGGCAAGTGGTGCGATCGCAGCGTCAGCGTGAAGGTGCAATGGCTGCCACAGCAGCAGAGTCCATCGGAGCAATCAAAGTTGTGCAGGCACTATCTCTGCAAGATATGCTGGAGCATACCTTTTCCAGCCATAACCGCCAAAGTTTAAAAGAAAGTGCCAAAGCGCAAAAACTGGCAGCAGGTTTAGAGCGGATGGTGGAATTGCTTGTAGGGATTGCCACTGCCTTGGTGTTATGGCGGGGTGTGCAGTTGGTATTGGGAAAAGCCATCACACCTGGGGATTTGCTGGTATTTGTCAACTATCTTAGGATTGCCTTTAAGCCAATGCGGCAGCTTGCCAAGTACACAGGGCAAATCGCTAAAGCAACAGCTTCCGGCGAGCGCATCTTGGATGTACTGGACACAGTACCCGACATTCGTGATGCGCGGGGAGCAATGGATGCACCGCCTTTACAGGGAGGTGTGCGGTTTGAAAATGTTACCTTTGCTTATGAACCAAAAAAGGGAATTTTACAGAACGTTAGCTTTGAGGTGCAACCAGGTCAACACGTCGCCTTAGTTGGGCCATCCGGTGGCGGTAAATCTACACTGGTAAGTCTGCTATTACGCCTTTATGACCCATTGGAAGGGCGGATTTTAGTTGATGGTCACGACCTGCGCGAGTACAAGCTGCAATCTATCCGGCAGCAAATCAGCGTGGTGTTACAAGATACTATCCTGTTTGCCGCCAGTGTCAAAGATAATATTGCTTATGGTTGTTTGGGAGCTTCTGACCAAGCAATTGAACGCGCTGCTCGTCTGGCAAATGCCCACGATTTCATCATGGCAATGCCTGAAGGCTACGAGACTATTCTAGGTGAGAGAGGGGCGACGCTTTCAGGGGGACAACGGCAGAGAATTTCCATTGCTCGTGCAGCCATTCGTCAAGCTGCAATCGCAATTTTGGATGAGCCGACTACTGGCTTAGACAACGAAAATGAACACGCCGTTAACGAAGCACTGGAACGTTTAACTCAAGAATGCACCACTTTTTTAGTTTCTCACAACCTCAAAGCCGTTGAACAAGCCGATTTAATTCTCTACATCGAAGGTGGACAAATTTTAGAGCAAGGTACTCACGGGGAACTGCTGCGCCTAGGTGGACGATACGCCGCGATGTATGCCTTGAAATCTGCGGTTAGCGGAAATCTCCCGCGAGGATGATGTGTATGCAGTTGAAGCTTAATGAGAGAGGGCTAAAGGGGCAAGAATCCCCATCCTCAATCACCCGTGTGATTTTGGTGCGTCACGCACAGAGTAGTTACAATGCCCAAAAGCGTTATCAGGGAAGTTGCGACGACTCAGTGCTAACCGATAAGGGGCGCAGCGATGCCTATCAAACTGGTGTTGCTCTCAGGGATATAAGGATAGATGCAGTTTATACAAGTCCCCTCCAGCGAGTTCAGGAAACTTTAGTTGAGATTTTAGGAGGCATGAAAGTAGAGAAACCTGTCTTTACATCTCCTCATCTCAAAGAAATCGATATGCCTGGATGGCAAGGACTAACGTACAAATACGTACAAGAACATTTTGCGGCAGACTATCGTTGCTGGAAGGAGCGACCCCACGAGTTTCAGATGACACCGCAGGTAGAAAGACAGTCAAGATCTGCTATATGTGTCCAACAGCAGTGCTTCCCGGTACTGGATTTGTACGATCGCGCTGATCAATTCTGGCAAGAAATTTTGCCACTTCATACTGGCAAGACTATCTTGATTGTCAGCCACAGCGGCACAATTCGGGCGTTAATTAGCACTGCGATCGCAATGGGATGTGAGCAATACCACGTCCTTCAGCAATCAAATTGCGGCATCAGCATCCTAAATTTTCCCACACTCGGACATCAGCAAGCCCAACTTGAGGCAATGAATATTACCACCCATCTCGGTGAAGTTCTGCCCAAGCTAAAGGATGGCAAACAAGGTCTGCGTTTACTATTAGTACCAGCCATTGGCAACTCTCAACATTTAATTCAAAAGCTAGCTGAACGCCTTCAAACAGTGCCTATTGATTTTAGCCTTAACAGTGATTTAGAAAGTTCCCAACACACCACCGAGCAACTACTTAAATATCATCCCAAAACGGTACAAATTCAGGTATTAGATCAATATTTCCCCCAGACTTTGCAGCAAAAGCTTTCATCTCAACGCGCCACGATCACATCTAATGAAACAGATTCAACTCATTTCATCACAGGATTAATAGTAGCCAGTCCCTCCATTATCCAAAATTTGCTTAGTCAGGTATTGGACACCTCACCAGAAAGCTTGCAGCTGATTCCCGACACCCTAAGTATTATTTACTATCCTCTAAAAAGCCGTACACCTGTGCTGCAAGCCATGAATATTACTAATTCGTAATTCGCTCTGGGGCTACGCCCCGCTGCGCTAACGTAATTCGTAATTAATTAGAAATTAATTTATTGAAGGACAGAGTAATTAACTAAAGTTTATGAATCAATAAAAAATGCGTAGCAATAATATTTTAGAGCAAGCGGATTTATCCGTGGGGTAATAATTACGAATTACTTTGACAAACTATGAAAATATTAGTGACTGGAGTTGCTGGTTTTATTGGGTTTCATTTAGCACAGCGTCTTTTAGCGGAAGGGATGCAGGTTTATGGCATCGATAACTTGAATGACTACTATGATGTCAACCTGAAAAAAGCTCGCTTGGAGCAACTTTACCCCCAAACTGGATTCACCTTTCAATTTTTAGATTTAAGCGATCGCCTTGGCACTACTCAACTATTCCAAGATCATACCTTTGACTACGTAGTTCATCTGGCAGCTCAAGCAGGAGTCCGCTATTCTTTACACAACCCTTTTGCCTACGTAGACAGCAACCTCTCAGGATTTGTCAACGTGTTAGAAGGTTGTCGCCATAGCCAGGTTGGTCATTTCGTCTTTGCCTCTTCTAGTTCTGTCTATGGCACTAACACTAAAGTACCATTTGCGACCAGCGACAATGTTGACCATCCCATTTCACTCTACGCCGCTACCAAAAAGTCAAATGAGTTGATGGCTCATGCCTACAGCCATCTGTACAACTTGCCAACTACAGGATTACGCTTTTTTACAGTATATGGGCCTTGGGGACGTCCTGATATGGCTTACTTTAAATTTGTGCAGGCGATCGCAGCTAACCAGCCAATTGACGTTTACAACTTTGGTAAAATGCAACGAGACTTCACCTACATCGATGATGTAATTGAAGGGCTAATTCGGGTTATGCGAAACCCACCCCAAGCTGGCGATCGAGATACCGCAATCAGCAAAGCACCCTACAAGCTCTACAATATTGGGAATAACAACCCAGTAGAGTTAATGACGTTTATTGAAGTTATTGAAAAAGCATTGGGTAAGCAAGCCAAAAAGAACTTACTACCCATGCAGCCAGGTGACGTTTTTTCTACCTACGCTGACGTAGATGATTTGATGCAAGACGTAGACTTTAAACCTGTAACTCAAATTGAGCAAGGTATCGAGCACTTTGTGCAGTGGTATCGAGACTATTACAGTTATTAAAGAAAAACATTCCAGAATTATGAAAAAACAATCTCAGTTGAAAAATGTCTGGAATGTCTGCCATCTCAGCGTGCTTGCTTTTACAACCACTCTTTCACTAGCAAGTAAAGTTTTTGCTAACGAAGCCCCCCCTACTCCCTTCACTAAAATCAATGCTGTTTCTGAGTTAGCAGAAATTCAATCTACTGACTGGGCTTTTCAATCTCTAAAATCCTTAATGGAGCGCTACAGTGTGGTTGCAGGTCATCCTGACAACACCTTTGGTGGCAACCAAGCCATGACTCGTGATGAATTTGCTGCCAGTCTAGCCGCAACTATGAACCGCATCAACGAATTGACAAGTGCAGATGCTAACCAAGTCTACCAGGAAGACTTGGAAACATTGAAGCGGTTGCAAGCTGAGTTTGCCAAAGAGCTAGAGGTTTTACAAGGACGATTAGACAGTGTGGAAACCCGGATAAATTCTACAGAACCGTTTTCTACAACTACTAAATTAGAGGGCGAAGTCCTTTTTGCTGTCTCTGGAGTTGGCGGCGGTGAAAAAGCTGATGACAGTGGCGAGACTATCGATAGCAATCTTACCTTAAGTAGTCGAGCACGCCTGACCTTCAATACCAGCTTTACTGGAAAAGACCGCCTCAAAGTTCGCCTCCAAGCTAGTAATCTCCCTAGAATAGATGATGCGACGGAGACTGATATGGCTCGTTTAGCCTTTCAGAGCAACAGCGATAATCAATTTGAATTGAGTGTTTTGGAATATCGCTTTCCCATAGGAGAGCAAGCTGTTGTTTATCTTGAGGCGGAAGGCGGCGACCTTGATGATTTTACCGATACGCTCAATCCCTTTTTCAGTGGTAGTGGACGTGGTTCCATTTCCCGTTTTGCACAGCGCAACCCAATTTATCGGCAGGGCGGGGGTGCTGGAGTAGGATTAGTTTACGATTTTAGTGACTCAATCAGCTTGAGTTTGGGGTATGTGGCTGATGATGCCGATGATCCAGAAGTTGGGTTTGGTGAAGCGGAATACGGGGCGATCGCTCAACTCAATCTCGAACCCAGTGAGTCCTTAAAAGTTGGCTTCACCTACATCCACTCTTACAACAGCCTCGAAACAGGAACCGGTTCTCGCCGCGCCAATGATCCTTTTGATGACGAGAGTGATGCCATCATTGCAGACTCTTTTGGTTTACAATCAACCTTCGATGTTAACGATGGTTTAACAATCTCTGGTTGGGTTGGCTTTACCCACGCCACAGCAATAGATCTGCCAAACGACCCAGTGGCAAATATTTTTAACTGGGCGATAACTTTGGCTCTTGTCGATTTGGGAAGCGAAAACAGCGTTGGCGGAATTGCGATCGGTCAACCACCCAAAGTTACCAGCAATGACTTTGAGCTTGCAAATCAGCTATACGAAGATGAAGACACATCTCTCCATATAGAAGCTTTCTACCGCTTCCAAGTTGATGAGCATATCGCCATCACTCCCGGATTACTAATGATTACTAACCCGGAACACGATCGCCAAAACGACACAATCTATATCGGCACAATTCGCACAACTTTCAGCTTTTAAAAATTAGTAGACTTGCAAAAATGGGGCATTGGGTATAAATTCCTCATCACAGTTTTTGCAGCTGACTCCTCTTCTAGAATGCCGTACCCCTGTGTTGCAGCCTGATGGGTAGAAATGATGGCGATCGCCCAAGAGGTATCGACAAAGTTGATCGCATATTTAACTTAAATTCATATTTAATCAGCAAAAAGGCTTATTGCTTTCTCAAAAATTCATATTTAATAAGCAAAATGCCATTTGACTTACTCAAAATGGCGTTTGACTTACTCAAAGTGGCATTTGACTTACTTATTTTGGTGTTTTCCGCAAGCATTTAGACGTTTGACTTATTCAAAGTGGCGTTTGACTTACTCATTTTGGTGTTTTCCGCAAGCATTTAGACGTTTGACTTACTCAAAATGGCATTTGACTTACTCAAAATGGCATTTGACTTACTCATTTTGGTGTTTTCCGCAAGCATTTAGACGTTTGACTTACTCATTTGAGTAATTCACGCATTTATTTTGGTGTAGGGTTGAGCCAAAAGCTAGCGATGTCTGTCTTGAAAAGTTTCCTACGGCGGGAAACCCGCCTACAGAACTTTTCGCTACGACGGGCTACGCCTACGCGATCGGTTCATTCAGTAAGAATCTTTCAACGTCTTACTGCTGACTCTACAGGCTCCAAAAATTCTTTCTTGCTTTGTTGGAGACTATGTACCTGCATTAAATGTATATTAATACTCATCTGATGCAGGTACTATATTGTTATTTAGATAAATTTATGGCTCAACAAAACAATATTAACTTTGGCATTGCATTTGGTGTTGGAGTTGCTGTCGCTTCTACCCTCTTAGCTAGTCCATCCCAAGCAGCTTCGTTGGTGGGAACACCTAGTCCATCTTTAAGCCCAACTTTTGGTACTTTAATTAATTTTGATGATAAAGCAACAGGTACTCTAGTTAGTAGCAGCGATTATATTGCTCAAGGTGTTACTTCTATTACAGAGTTAGAAGGACTAGGAACTTTTGCCAGATACGATAGTTTCCAAAGCCAACCTAACTATATTGGAACTGGTGCTAGTGGCGAACGCGGTACTGATGCTAGTTTGGGATGGGATGGTACAATTCAGTTCAAATTTACCAATCTAGTCAATCAGGTAGGAATTGGAATTGCCAATTCACAAGGAGGCCCTGAAATCCTCAGCATTTATGATAGCAATTATAATTTGCTCGAATCATTTACGGCCCCCGACGGAGAAAACACCTACGCAGGCTTTTCAAGAGCTAGCAGGGATATTAAGTACTTTGAAATTAAGGGAGATTTCTTTGCTGTAGATGATTTACAGTTTCAATCTGTCCCTGAACCCTCCACCATCATTGGTACTCTCATCGCACTTGGATTTAGTGCCGGATTCAAACGTAAACTATATTCCAGACGGGCATAAACTGCGCTTTTAAATATTATTCTGAGCAAAGGGAAGCATCAAGGATAACTTCGCTTCGCTCAGAAAGGTAAAAGCTAACAGTGGTGAATGAATATTCATGCCGATTCATGCCGTAAAATTTCTTAGTAATTTGTAGGGTGGGCATTACAATGCCCACTCTACTGTGATCTAAGGCTATAACCTTTATAAATATGTTGCTTCATTGCAAGTCAGAAATTTTATTGCTGACTTTTTATTCTTACTTGCACTCAATTCCATAAGTAATTTAATGAGTATTACTTGATGGGCATTGATTAAAAACTATGTCAGGCGATCGCATACTTACCCCATGCCATAAGCCCGATTTTCAAAACAGGTCTAATGAACAGTTATTAGTTATCAGCGTTCACTGATAACTAATAACTGTTTGAAATTACACTTCAGCGGGGAGATATTCTTGTTGCCTCTCCACAAATGTTTGAACACGGGCGCGGTAATCTCTGACGGTATCATCTACCCAATCGCGATCGTTGCTATTTGCATACAAGTGTACCAGTGGTTCGCTGGCATCTGGTAGAACTAATAACCAACTGTCATCGTAAGGCTGGCAAATTTTCACCCCATCGATTAATTCTAGGTTTTGGGCTGGGTGAGTTTCGACCAAGTAACGCATCAGTGCGCCTTTAGCTGTCCAGGGGCAACGTACCGTATAACTTTTGTGAATTACACGAGGCAATTCTGAGCGAACAGTAGCGAGCGATCGCTCTTGAATGGTCAGCATCTCAATCAGTTTAGCAATGCAGAACATCGAATCAAATCCCGGATGCAGTTGCGGAAAAATAAAACCAACGTCTCCACTGCCTCCTATTACCACATTCGGATTTTTCTGACAAGCTTCCATTAATGCTGCGGGATTGGCTTTAGTGCGAATCACCTTACCATCGTGGCGACGGGCGACTTGTTCCACAGCACTAGAAGCATGAACTGGTACAACTACCGTTCCCCTGGGGTGAGCCGTTAACATCATATCTACCATCAGCGCTGTTAACATTTCCCCACGAATCAGGCTTCCCGATTCATCAACTAAAATTAGTTGTTCCCCATTAGCTGTTACTTGGACGCCGAAGTTAGCTTTTAACGCCTCGACTACATGACCCAACTGAGTTAGCAAGGCTTCGCGGTCAGTTGTGGTTACAGCATTTTTATTCAGGCTGGCATTTAGCACCACCGCATCAGCGCCAAATTTATCTAACATTTGGGGTAAAACTGCGCCAGATACGGCATAAACATAGTCGATCACCACTTTGGCGCGACTGTTGCACAGAGTAGCAACATGTAATAGTTTCTCAAACGCAGTGCAGTAACGGTCGATGACTTGGCTAGGGTATGCCACATCGCCAATTTCATGAATTAGCGCCCGCCGCATATCTTCCTTAAAGTAAGCCCCCTCAATTTTCTTTTCCAGGGCTTTAGAGATATTAATCCCCTTGGCATCCATAAATTCAATGAGGATGTAGTCAGGGCGATCGGGGTGTACCCGCACATGAATACCGCCATTAACGGACATTGTGGGTATAACTGTACGAGCTATGGGGATGGCTGTAGCATCGAGGTTTTGAATGTCAACACCTACTGACATCAAACCAGCAATTAGCGATCGCGTCACCATGCGAGAAATATTACGCTGATCACGAGAAACTGTTACCTTAGAGCCGGGTTTTAAAGTCGAACCATAAGCCGCTCCTAACTTGACGGCAAATTCTGGGGTGATGTCGATATTAGCTAATCCTTGCACACCACGTTGCCCAAATAAATTTCTTTGAGCGATGTTACCCCAAATCAAGTTAATGTTTAAAATCGCACCTGACTCGATTTTCTTACTGGGCCAAACACGCACACCAGGACTAATTTGAGCTTCTTCCCCCACCGTAGAAAGCGAACCCACTACAGCAGCTTCTAATACCTGAGCGCGGCGGTCTACACGAGTTCCACGAGAAATCACGCAGGCGCTTAGATGTGCTTCATCCCCAATAATTGCCCCATTCCACACAATAGGACGCTTGAGATTGGCATCAGCACCAATAGTGACGTTATCCCCAATGATAGTTCCGTCTTCAATCTGTACTCTTGCCCCAATGCGGCAATTGTCGCCAATCACTGCTGGAGTTTCAATAATTGCTGTTGGGTCAATAAAGGTATTTTGACCTACCCACAACCCAGCCGAAACTTCTTTGTAGGCAAAATCAAGTTTTACTTTCCTCGCTAATGCATCATACTGAGCTTCGCGATAAGCATCTAAATGACCAACATCGCACCAGTAACCTTCAGCAATGTAACCATACATTGGCTCATCTTTAGCTAAAAGCAAGGGGAATAAGTCTTTAGAAAAGTCGGATTCAGTGTTTGCTGGCAGATATTCCAAAACTTCTGGCTCAAGAATATAAGTGCCAGTGTTGACTGTATCGGAAAAAATTTCACTCGTAGAGGGTTTTTCTAAAAATCGCCGAATTCGGCTTTGCTCATCGGTAATTACCACCCCAAACTCAATTGGGTTAGGAACCCTAGTTAAAATCAAAGTTGCTTTTGACTGCTTTTGTTTATGAAATTCAATTGCCGCTGTGAGGTCAAAATCTGTTATGCTATCGCCGCTAATTACTAAAAAAGTTTCATCAAGGAGTTCGGCAATATTTTTCACACAGCCTGCTGTGCCAAGAGGTTGGTCTTCTTCCACGGCGTAGGTCATCTGTACGCCAAAATCACCACCATCTTGGAAGTAGTCTCGCAGGACATCAGGTAAATAATGTAATGTCGCAATTACTTCTGTAATTTGATGTCGTTTGAGAAGATTGATAATGTGTTCGGCAATTGGTCGATTTAAGATAGGCACCATCGGTTTAGGCAGGTCGCAAGTTAACGGGCGAAGCCGCGTTCCCGAACCGCCTGCCATCAGTACTGCACGCATAAATCCTCCTTAACTATTTGCAGCATTCCCTGCGTCAAGACCCGTAAGATACGTTTCTTTGTTCGGCGTTGCTGAATCAAAGTATGATTTGTCCTTCTGTTCGCGCAGCGTTCCCGCAGGGTGCGTAACTTTGGCGGAGCCTCTCGCAGAGAAGTGAAAACAAGAATCTCACCAGATGCTTCTCTATGAGACGCTGCGCGTAGCTCGCTTCCCCCTAGGGGTACGTTCTGCTTCTCTACGAGAAGCTCTGCCAACGCTGCACTCAAGATGACAAATTTCATTTCACACCCCAATTCAGTAACGCCTGTTCTTCTTTCTTTAGTCTCCTATGGATCTTCATATTTGAGGAACTTCCGCAAGATGCATCTGATGAGGAATAAGTATATCTACTTATCAAAATTACCTGTTTGTCCAAATGAAATCAATAAACAGAATTGCCTGTGAGTAAAGAATATTTCTGGTGCTCAGAAATTACTTACTGTAGCTCCCAGAAACATTGAAGCCAAAGTAGATTATCTCAAACCATCGGATTTTTCTTTATTGAAATCTTATTTTTATACCGCCCATAATCATCAAGTCAGAGTAGTTTGATTCAAAAGATCTGCTATATCTTTATTTTCTAGTAAGTAATCAGGAAAAAATAGGGAAGACTGGGAGAAAGTAGTTTTGTGTTTTAGTAAGAGGTGTCTTTATCACATTAATTGCCGAACTACAGAGATAACATTGCGTTTCTTTTACTGAGTATTGAATTTTGCTCAGACAAAAGCTTACACACTCAGTTGACGGGGAATTTTTCAATGCCCATAAGACTGAATGCTACGTGTTTTCAGCCGTCAGTTTACACTTAAGACACTATTGAGCAATACAAGATGTGGTTTCAAAATAGTGGACAAATCGAATCTTTACTGTAGAATCAAAACCAACTTCAAACCTTGACAATTATGTATTTATTTTTTTGGAGGTAGGTTTATTAATCCTTCTAGCAGCTTACCAGATGCCAAATTTACTCCAGAAGCAGACTCCTCAGTCTTGCAAATTTGGGGTGGGCATCCTTTGCGAGGTCACGTAAAAATTAGTGGAGCAAAAAATTCAGCACTGGTGATCATGGCTGGAACTTTGCTATGTTCAGGAGATTGTCGCATCCGCAATGTTCCCTTATTAGCTGATGTAGATCGGATGGGGCAGGTTTTATCAGCTTTGGGTATTCGCTTAACACGACACGGCGATATCTTAGATATTAATGCCAGCGAAATTACAACATCAAAAGCTCCTTACGAACTAGTCACCCAATTGCGGGCAAGTTTTTTCGCCATTGGGCCGATTCTTGCACGATTAGGAGTAGCGCAGATGCCTTTACCAGGCGGTTGTGCAATTGGGGCCAGACCAGTTGATTTGCATGTCCGGGGGCTGCAAGCAATGGGGGCCGAAGTCCAGATTGAACATGGTATTTGTAATGCCTATGTTCCTGGTAGCAGTGGTAGGTTAAAAGGAGCCAAGATTTATCTGGACACTCCCAGCGTGGGAGCTACAGAGACTTTGATGATGGCGGCTACTTTAGCAGATGGCGAAACGATCATCGAAAATGCCGCACGAGAACCAGAGGTAGTCGATCTGGCGAATTTCTGTAATGCGATGGGAGCAAAAATTCAGGGTGCAGGGACAAGTACGATTACAATTGTTGGCGTCCCCAAGTTGCATTCTGTAGAGTACACAATTATTCCCGATCGCATTGAAATCGGAACATTTTTGGTTGCTGGTGCTATCACTCGCTCAGAACTTACCCTGTCGCCAGTGCTACCTGATCATTTGATTCCCGTAATTGCCAAGCTGCGGGAAATTGGAGTGACAATACTTGAGGAATCGCCTAACTGTTTACGCATCTTGCCTGCGGAAACTTTCAAAGCAACCGACATTGAAACCTTACCCCATCCAGGCTTTCCCACAGATATGCAAGCACCGTTTATGGCTTTGCTGACATTAGCTGAAGGTGACAGCCTAATTAACGAATCTGTATTTGAAAACCGCTTGCGTCATGCCTCAGAGTTAAATCGTTTAGGGGCAGATATTCGCGTTAAAGGCAATGCAGCCTTTGTTCGGGGAGTGCCAATGTTGTCTGGTGCGCCAGTATTGGGCACAGATTTGCGGGCATCAGCAGCGTTAGTCTTAGCAGGACTAGCAGCCGAAGGACAAACAACAATTCAGGGATTGCACCACCTTGATCGCGGCTATGATCGATTCGATATGAAGTTGCAGCAGTTGGGAGCTAGAATCTTACGCGTGGGAGATGTACCAGCCGATGCAGAATTAGCTACCAGTAGCAGTACTCCCCCAGCATCGATTTCGACTTAGTAGTTAGGTGGGCAATGCCCACCCTACTTAAATCGCTATACTAGCTGTGGGAGGCTGTTTAGATAAACAGCCAGATTCCACAGTTGCGTTTTTATGGCTTGCTGCACCATGTCCTTTTTTAAAACTCCGCTGATTGGCTTAAAAGCTGACTCATTTCGTCACCCATTAGATCTGGAAGCTACCAAAACTCTCAAGCAGATACCAGGCATAGACATGATGGTACGAAACTGGCTTGGGCCAATGGCAGAGCAGGTTTTTTATGTGGAAAATATTGCCTCTAGCGTTTTGGTAGGTGAAAAACAACTGCCGGATTTACACAAGCTGTTGTTAGACGCCTGTAAAATCCTGGATATAGAGCCTCCCCAGTTGTACGTCCGGCAACATCCGGCTCCCAACGCTTACACTTTTGCTGTTAGGGGTAAGCAGCCTTTTATTGTGCTGCACACCTCGTTGATTGATATTCTGACACCAGAAGAAATACAGGCAGTAATTGCCCATGAATTGGGGCATCTCAAATGTGACCACAGTGTTTACTTGACGCCTGTAAATTTATTAATATTAGCGGCAGCAGTTGTGCCCAATGTTGGAACCTTCCTGGCTCAAGCGATACAGGCACAACTTTTAGAATGGGTACGTTGCGCTGAGTTTACCTGCGATCGCGCCGCTTTATTAGCAACCCAAGACCCCAAAGTTGTCATGTCAGTGTTGATGAAGTTGGCTGGTGGCTCCCCAATTTTGGCTCCACAACTTAATCTCGATGCTTTTGTTGCCCAAGCTCGCGCTTACGATGATATAAGTAAGACTGAACTAGGTGAAATGGTCAAAGCCGCTCGCACAGCCCAATTAACCCATCCAGTACCAGTACTGCGGGCGCGAGAAATTGACCGCTGGGCCAGCAGCACAGAATATCAATCTTTATTGCAAGGTCAAGGAACAAAGTATACAGATGAAATCTCACCCAAGGGCGGGTGGCGCAACTGGTAGACTTACTAGAACTTTGCTTGTAGGGTGGGCATTACAATGCTCACCCTACTTAGCCTTATCGGAGGCGTATTGAGACAACAGTTGAGCGATTTGCTGATTAATAGTTGTCACATCAAAACGCTGACTAGCGATCGCCTGAGAATTCTTAGCTATAGTTGCAGTTGTTTCTACCTCTTGAAGACAGGTAGTAATCACTTGTGCAAGTTCCTGGGGTTTTCCTGGCGTCACTAGAAAACCATTGATCCCATGCTCTACTAACTCTATTGCACCCCCAGCTTTTGCTGCTACCACAGGTCGTCCGCATAGCATCGCCTCAACAATCACTCTACCAAATGGTTCTGGGGAAGTGGAGGTATGTGCTACCACTTCACAAGCAGCCATTAACTGGGGAATATCTGAACGAAATCCTAAAAATTTAACACGGTTTTCTAACCCCATTTCAGCAACTTGTTGATGTAACTGTTGCACATAATCTTGTTCGCCAAATAGTGCATCACCAACTAAAAGTGCTGTCACCTGTGGCGGACATTTAGCAAGTGCAGTAATTAAAATATGCTGCCCTTTCCAAGGTGCAAGACGGCTAAAGTGTCCGACTACAAATTGCCCTTCTAGTCCTAACTTTTGTTTTAATTGTTTGATATCAGATTCGCTAGTTTGATAGATTTTTGGTTCAAAGCCGTTATAAACAACTTTGATGATATCTGGGTTTCCTCCCGCCTGCACAAAAGCCGTTTTACTGGCTTGGGAATTAGCAATTACTAATGATGCAAAACGATTAGCAAGGTTTATCGCAATACGAAGGTTCGTTTGACTGAAATGTTCTTGAGAAAGAATATCATGCAAATGATAGACCAGAGGGCGACGGCTGAATAAACTAGCTAATGCTCCAACAACTAATGCTTTTTGGGTGTTGGCATAAATTAAATCGTATTTACTAGCTCTTTTTACTACTTTACTAATCAGCGGAATAATTTGCCCTAGACTTCTTAATCCTTGAGTCAAACTGCTTTCTTTACGAACTTTAATTGTTTGCGTGGCTAGAACTTCTACCGGGATATTATTTTGCTGGAGTAAATTTTTAAATGGGCCATCTGCAAATAGTCCCACAAGAGCGCGATCGCGATATGATTTAGCAATATCTATTAAACATAATTCTGCACCACCTGGTTTACCACTTTGGTCTAAAAAAAGAATTTTCATATAATCTCCTTGTAATACCCCATCCTCAAATTCCTGTCTATAAGGAGTAGTTAAATTAAATTTCTTTAAGCTAATAGAATATTCCGTACTTGCTGAGCAATTTTATTCCAGTCGTAGTGTGTAGTGGCGTACTGACGACAAGCTTCTCGTGAAGGCATGGGTATGTTTCCCAAAAATACATCTTCTAGTTTTTCAGTAATACTTGAAGCTTCGATAGAAGTAGTAATTAAATTGGGTGAAAAGGCTTCTAAAATTTCCGGCATTCCACCAACTGGAGTACACATAACTGGAGTACCACAGGCTAAAGATTCGACTATTGCTAATCCAAATCCTTCAAAAGATTGACTGGGCATGACGGTTAAATCAGCAGCTTGGTAAGCTATAGGTAACTGTTCATCAGGTATAAAACCTAAAAACTTAACGTTGTCATCTAGCCCCAATTCTGTTGCTTGTTGTTGTAGTGTAGCTTGTATGTGACCACGACCCGCGATCGCCAGCCAAATATCTGGAATTTTCGGTTTAATTGTCGCCACAGCTTGCAATAATTTATCAAGCCC
Organism: Nostoc sp. B(2019); assembly: GCF_010091925.1. Classification (GTDB taxonomy): domain Bacteria; phylum Cyanobacteriota; class Cyanobacteriia; order Cyanobacteriales; family Nostocaceae; genus Komarekiella. The sequence goes on from NZ_WVID01000001.1 coordinate 367,374, forward strand.
GACTCGATGTACTAAACGACGGGATGTAAATAAAATACGGCGATTAGTGGGCCAGCCTAACTTTGTTCGAGCCTCTTGAGGTGATAAGTTTGTTTGGAATTTGGTAATATCCACTCCACCGGGGATAACATGAATTTTACTCCACGGAATTTGATATTGTTGATGTAGAATATTGCCAAATGCTTTGCTAAGAACAATAAAGCGATCGCAGCGGTTATAAGTGCTTTGTTCTATCAGCCAATGCTTAAGAAAAATACTCAATTTTTTATTCACAACCTCCTGCTGACTCTCCGAAGCCCAAGGGCCATGAAAGTTAAAAGTAATTGGTACTCCCTTCGGTAAAATATCTAAAATAGGAAAACTGTATAATGCAAAATGCAGATTTATAGCATCTGGTTTGCTAACTCTAGTTTTCTTGAAGTTCGTGCGAATTGACCATAGCCTTTGCCAAATGGCACTATCTGGAGAAGCCAAGTTAGTTAGCTTAATTGGCAAATTTTCTTTACCTTCTGGTAGACCAACTCCACATAATTCAACCTGGTCTTGATTTGCTGCTAATTTATGAGTTAGTTCATAAATATATCTTTCTAAACCTCCGGGTGTTTTGGGAAACCATCCTAATCCCAGAGTAAGAATTGACGCAGATGTTGAATCAAAATTTCCTTTGTTACTTTTCAAAAATGTTTCTCCCATAATGTATTGAGCATGATTATATTAATCACGCCAAGCTCATCTGCCTTTTTTGACTACAGCAGCAAATTGATGATGCTAGTACTTATATCCTGCCATTCTATGCATTATCCGCACTTTTCAAGTAATCTTACATACAAATTTGACTTTGATTTCTGAACATCTAAAAATTTAACTTATTAAAGTTAACATTTACGCATACATTATAAATAAGAGTTTTTTAAATAACACCAATTTATAAACTATTTATATCTTTCTGTCAATGAGTAAGTTGAAACGCATATTTTGTTAACTAAATAACACTAGCGATCATCTATATGATACTTGCAGGATAATTATATATCTAAGTTTTTCACATTGCTGCTAGGCATTCATCCTATAAAAAACAACCATAATGATGAAAACTCTATCTGAATAAAACTAACTGGATTACAATTAAATTTGTATTAGTTTTTACTTGTTATAGTATTAAAAAGTAAAGATTAATACATTAAATTAACTTGGCTAAAACTATTAATTTAAATTTGAAAAGTTGGTGTGATTTTCATAAAGCTTTAGTAAAAGCTAAATCATTAATATCAATTGTTTGTTATTTATATATATGTACTGCTAAACGGAAAAACAGTAATTAAGTATCAATTGTTTTCCTAGCTTAGATAGTTTTAAGTAAAGACAAGCAAATAAATATAACAGCACAAAATAGTCAAAATTCTCTACCTCAACGTCGATATTATCAGGGTTTTGAGTGTTAAAAATTGATATTTATTTGCAGCGTTATACTTAATAATCTACATCGTCAGTCTAGATACATCTAAAAATGCAGGTATAGCAGAATACGATACATTCAATTTGTGATATTTAGCTGTTAATTACGACCTGTGTATTGTGATGTATGTACAGTCAATCAGAACTATGTTTTTTTTGGAATTCCAGAAAGAATGAGCATTTAAAAAGAATTACAAGCTTAGGAATTTTATGAAAAACAAATTACTACTAAAGTTAGGTAAATTCTGTCAAAAGCTTAATCGGCGTATCAATAAACTATCTCAAACTAGTCGGCAAAAAAGTAAAACTTTCAACTTTTTACTCAGTCTAACTATCGGAGTAATTGTTACTTCCATTGGAATTACAACGGATTGGGCTACAACTGGAACGCCTGCACTCACATACAAAACATCTTGGATAGGTAATACTTTCGGTAGTGGAAACCTGCGGGTACAAAACAATATTGAAGCAATGTATGTTGCTGCCAATGGCACAGTCTATACTAACAGCCATTGGGATGAAGCTGGAGCAGAAGCACAAATATATAAAGATGGCAAAGTAATTAATGCCATTGGTGATACTCATGGTTGGAGTCGTAGCGGTGGTAAAGCCGTGACTGTAAATAGTAAATATATTTACATTGCCATGAGCCAAGGCGCGATGGGTAAAACAAAAGAAGATTATCCCTCGGAAGGAACAACTTGGTACTGCGTCAGACGTTACGACTTATCTGGAAAACCTGCACCATTTCCTGAAGGACGTGGCTGGGATAAAAGTATGTTAATCACCAGCACCAAAAGTGAAGTTACTGGATTAGGAACTGCGGGAAGCGAGTTGTATGTGAGTGATTTTGCTAGCGATCGCATTCGTGTCTACAATACTGACACAATGAAAGAACTTCGCAGCTTTAGCGTTGCCCGTCCGGGAGCGATAACCGTTGATAGACAAGGAAATCTGTGGATTATTCAAAGCAAAAAAGGTAGTAACCCTGCTAAGATTCTGCATTATTCCCAGGCTGGAAAGCAATTGCCTCAACAGATTACAGATGTTGTCGAACCATCAGCGATCGCAATTGATCATCAAGGTAGACTGTTAGTGGCAGAAAATGGGCCGCGTCAGCAAATGTTGACTTATGACATCAAAGATAAACCAGTACAAGTGAGTAGTTTCGGTTGCAAAGGCGGTATTTATGCAGGTATTCCTGGTGAAGTCCAAGATTTGAAACTTTACGGTCTTACTGGAGTCGGTACAGATGGCGCAGGTAATATTTATATAAATAGTAATGGTTTCAACAAATCAGGAACGGATTTACGCAAATTCTCGCCATCAGGAAAACAGTTATGGCAACTACTGGGATTGATATTTGTCGATAATGCGGATGCTGATCCCAAAACTGATGGTGTAGACGTATTCACTAAGCAGGAACACTATTTGATGGATTACAGTCAGCCTGCTGGCAAACAGTGGACTTATAAGGGTTATACTTTAAACGCTTTCAAATATCCTCAAGATCCACGCTTGCATACATCGCCAGATGGAACCTTTGTTCGTCGCATCAAAGGTAAGCCTTTCTTATTCCTCACAAATATGTATGGCAGCTTTCTGCAAATATACCGTTTCAATTCAGCTACAGATGGTAAGATTGCCATCCCAGCAGGAATGTTTGTCGGTACTAATGGCGGAGATAAAAAATCCATCTCAGGAACCTGGCCACCGCAGCAACCGGAAAAAGGCGAGTGGATATGGCGGGATAGTAACGGTAATGGGGCGTTTGAAAAGAATGAGTATGATAGCAGTAAAGATTATCCCTTTATCGGCGGCTGGTGGGTAGACAGCAAAGGAGATGTTTGGAAAGCCTTGCGTACTCAAGATGGTACTGGTATTAGGCATTATCCTTTACAGGGAATAGATGCAAAAGGGAACCCCATTTATTCCTATAGTTCGATGCAAAAGCAAACCACTCCAAAGATATTTACAGATTTGCGGCGGCTCGAATATTTCCCTGAAACAGATACTATGTATTTATCAGGTTTTACAGGAGAGCATCCTGCGATCGGTGATGATAATGGAGTCGTTGGTTCTGAGATTGCACGTTTTGACAATTGGAGCCAAGGAAATCGCACTCCTCGTTATCGGATTGTAATTCCACACGACACTACTGGCAAACGTGAAGTATCTACTGCTGCGATGAGTGTTGCTGGAGAATATGTATTCGCCGTAACAGTAAAAACCGCAGAGGTATACGTCTACAACGCAGCAACGGGAACGCAAGTACAACAGTTAAAACCTGGCCCAGAAGTTGGAAGTGAAAGCGGCTGGATTGATATACCCTACGGTATCCGCGCTTTTCAACGTTCAAATGGTGAATACTTAGTGTTTGTAGAAGAAGATTGGAAAGGAAAAGTGATTGTGTACAGATTGATGGGGTAAGTAACAATCACTTCATTAGACATCTTGCTAAAATACTAGTTTTTTGTTGGAACCACAGATAAGTAGGTAGACATAATTAAATGTAAGATAAAGCTTTTGTTCGTAGTGTTCGCGTAGCGTCTCGGAGAGAGCGATTTATCGCTCTATGTAAGGTTTTCAAGGGATAAATCCCTTACTCTAGCTCTGATTTAATTAAGCCCTTCTACTTAAACACTGATAAACACAGATAAATTATCGTTGTTCATCTGTGGTTTAATTTTCATAAAATCGACTTTATTGCCGTAGTTCAGGGAAGCGTTCTTCTTCTTGTTGCTGTATATCCAAAAACTCAGGAATTAGCAATATTATCTAGTACGGCAAAACTTTTTTATTATCAGTTTTAATAAACTCGCTTTAATTAAAATTTGTAGCTCCAAGAAACTTTAAACTTTCTTCGAGCTACAAATTTAAGTAACTGCTTATGCAGGAATCAACACTGTATCAATGACGTGGATAACGCCGTTATCAGCAGCAACATCTGGTGTTGCAACAGTGGCATCATTTATTTTGACTCCATTAGAAGCGTCAATTTTCACATCAGAACCTTCAACGGTAGTAGCTGACTTCAGCTTAACTACGTCAGATGAAAGTACCTTACCTGAAACAACATGATAGGTCAGGATTTTCTTGAGCTTTGGAATATCTTTGAGTAGTGCATCTACTGTACCTGCTGGAAGCTTAGCAAATGCCTCGTCGGTAGGTGCAAACACAGTGAACGGGCCAGCACCTTTTAGAGTATCTACCAGATTTGCAGCTTTGATTGCAGCAACTAAGGTATTAAAAGACCCAGCATTAACGGCGGTATCAACAATGTCAGCCATGTGTTTTACCTAAAACTAATTTACATTCTGTTACAAACGTAACATTCCTTAAAGTAGATAGTATCTACCTTTAGACGTGTATCCAATCGGCTTGATTATGACGACAATAGATGTATTTTTTTATACTTTTATTTAAGCGATATTATTCTTCATTAAAATAAATCTCCATTTTTAATTCTGTTTGTGAACGCGATCGCTCTACTTTTCCTCAACGCTTTAAGGCATCATGTTAATGTTTTCTACCTATCCTAATTTTCCGTTGGATAAGGTCAAAGCCTAGGTAGTTGCGGAGTTTTGCAATGATTCCTAGTTCATTCTTTTAAAGATCTGAGCAATTGAGTGGGACGCGCAACTTGCACATCAGGTAAGCGATTAGGATGATGAATCAACATATAGTGTTCATACTCAAACCAATGCATCTCACCTTTTTCTTGGTTGCAAGCTTTGCAAATCACCCAAAAGTTTTTAAATTCCATCGATAACCAGGGATATTGCGATCGAGGCAATTTATGATCAATTGTTCTACCCCCACACTCAGAAAATTTATCTCCGCAAATCGGACAGTACCAATCTGAATGCTCTTTTGCCCAATCCTTGCTCTCTTTAGTCGTTCCACACTCACTATCACCATTGATATATCGCCAGCTATCAAATTTCTTGTAATCTTCCAAATCCTGACGAGTTAATTTGTGATATCGTCTTTTACCAATTTCATCTGCTAGCTTAAATAATTCCTTAAGTTCTTTGTCTTCAAGATTCACAATATTTCTCACTAAAGTTTTGTTGTTCGATATGTCTTTTGATTGTGTTTTTTCTGAGTTTTCTTATTAGTTTTTTTACTGTAATCAATTATCTCAATCTCAGTATCAGGAAATTGCTGATCGATGATTTCTCCAATTTCAGCGACTTCCTGAGATAGTTGCTGGTTAAATTCTTGTATTTCCTTGGAAGTGAGGTATTTGTTGCCAATACGATCGGCCTCCAAAAATAGTTCTTCCAGACTCATGTCTTCAAATTTGGATTTGTCTAAAAACTCCTCATTTTTTTTGTAAAGGTTGATGACATTCTTCCATCCAATATTCTTATAGCCATTATCTTTCAACCATTTCTGGTCTTCCTTTTTCAGCTTGCTGCGGTTCTTTGAGTTAGTGCGTTGTACTTCGCCATAACTCATTCCGTTGAAGTTATTTTTTGGGCTTCTTTTATTTGCCATTGACTTATTCTCCTAGCCCAGCGTCCATTTAAATAGTCTAATCAAAGCTTTCCGAATCTCATTGTCTTCATACTGAAGCAACAGTTTTGTATCTCTTGCTAACCTAAGTTTGATTTGGTCAACAATGTTCTTTAAATCTTTGTTTTCTTTTTTAAGTTGAGTATTAGCTTCTGTCAATTCATCATTGTGAGTTGTTAAGGTTTGAACCTCAGAAGCTAGATCTTGATTTTTAGAGGATAACCCCTGAATTTCAGCCTCAAGCTTTCTCTGTTCCTCCTCCAAAAAACTTTTTTTGCTTGCAAGAGTTGCCTTAGCTTCTTCTATAGACTTAATAGATTCTTCTAACTGAAGATATTCTGCTTGTAATGCTTCAAATTTGCGCTCTGCCTGACTACGCGATCTGGCGTATGTAGCATTATTACGTCCCAAGCTATTGTTCTTGTTAGTATAAGAATTAATGAGCTTGACAGCACTAGGTTCACCATAAAGAAGATTAAGCAGTTCTTCGCACTCTTCCTTACTGAGGGGTTGACTGATATTTTTATTAATACCAAATTTTGTCTTCAAAGTATTTTGGAGTTCATCCTTGGATACCATTAGCTATCCTCCAAAGCATCAACAAATTGACACTTCCAGATAGAACGAATAAAAACTACCAGCTTCATACTAATTTCTGTTTTGAGAGTGGCATAATTTTCTAATTTATGCTGATTCTTCCCAAATCACAGCTGGTTAGTAAAATTTCTATATGTTTTTTACAGGAGGCTTTATGGCAACCACTAATCACTTGCTTTTCGCATTGAAGCTATTTTCAGCACTAGGCTGCGGGCTGGTGGCTGGCGTCTTCTTTGCCTTTTCGACTTTCGTGATCAATGCCCTTACACGACTCCAGGCGAAGGAGGGCATTACCGCCATGCAATCTATCAATATCACCGCGATCAATCCATTGTTCATGGTGGCACTCTTCGGAACGGCTGCGGCTTGCATCTTTCTGGCTGTTTCCTCGCTGTTGAATTGGCATCAACCTGGTGCGGCTTACTTGCTTGTTGGCAGCCTACTCTATCTCATTGGCACTGTTTTGGTAACGATCGCCTTCAATGTGCCACTGAACGATGCGCTGGCGATCGCTAAACCGGATAGTACTGAAGGGGCGGCCCTATGGGCTAGATATCTGACCAACTGGACGTTCTGGAATCATGTTCGGACAATAGCAGCACTTGCAGCAGCAGCAGCGCTGATGATCGCATAGCGCGATCAAGCGGTGAAATGATTTAGAGAATATCAACCGCGCTTGTTGTCCATTAACTAATAAAATCCTTATGAGCAGCTACAAGCATTTGTGCTTGCCTCAAAACATTGCCAAACAAATAAGCAGGAATCTGCCAAGCTGCAACCGTAACTTCTTTAGCCATATCCTGTACGCTAATTGCGATTAATTCATGCTCTGGTGGCTCTCCCTCAACTGCACCAGACCAAGTAAAAGCTAATAAAAAATTATCATATCCAGGTAAGGATGCAATCAAGCATTCTTCTTGTGCTGGTTGACAAATAATACCGTGTTCATTTGCAAGCGCTATTAGTTTTTGGAAGTTATTTAAGTTAGTCATTCGTCCTTTGCGTATAATTTAAAAGCAGTTCTCTAATGTTGTCTATACTGTTGAAATTATTGCTACTTTTACCAAGAAACCAGCCATAGCTACAATAAATTGATTAAGACTATTACTAACAGAACTTAAAGATTTTCTAGAATGAAAAGTGTTACAAATCTGTATATTCAGTTTTTGTGTGGGCTATGCGATCGCCTACACTATAGCTACTAGAAAATTTTCCTAAACAGTAAAAATTTAGGTGTCTAATCAAAGTTGTAAATTATTGGAATTTTATCGCAAGCGTCTAGTTGAATTAGCAACAATTGCTACTTTTCAAAAAAATCTACGCCACCTATAGACGATTATTTAATAACTTGCTCATAGTGGTCTTTATTGCCTTTCTCTACAAACCACCCTACGACACTCAACCCCAATAACAATGGTGTCAACCAATCACCCCAACGAACATATAAAGTCTGCGTCTGTCGGCGATAAATCGTTGCAGCATGAGTTTCGTAGGTATTATATCCAGATATCCACAAAGTTTTGCCGTGAGGATCTACAAAAGCTGAGTATCCGGTATTAGTTGCCCGCACAGCCCATCTATCAGTTTCAATTGCCCGCATAATATCCTGTGCATGGTGCTGGAATGGCATGTGAGCGCTGTAATGAGCATCATTAGAAGAACTGAGGATAAATTGCCCACCAGCAGCAGCTTGACGGCGAAATTGCTCTGGAAATGCAGATTCGTAACAAATACCGACAATAGCCCGACCAAAAGGGGTGTCAACTAGCTGATTTGCTGAACCGGGAATTTGGTGTGCATTCAAAGGCGACAAGCGCTGAATTATCCCGCCTAAAATCCCTTCAAAAGGAATATACTCCCCCAGAGGTACTAGTTTAGCTTTGTCGTAGCGACTGATAATTTCACCATTCCCATTAAAAGTAAACAAGCTAATTGTGTAGCTGCGTCCCCGTTCTCCAAAAGCCCCAATCCAAGCAACTACGCCTTTTTCCCGCACTGCTGAGACTAAGGCAGTTTGCATCAAGTTACGCTGGAAAACAGGTAAAGCGCCCTCTGGTGTCAGGACTCCATCTACACCTTGATCTGCTAAAGTAATATACCCATTAGTGTAGTTTTCTTGGGCGCGACGAAACCCTTCAGAACCAAGCAAAAGTCGGTTAGGGATATTACCCTGAATAATCCCAATTCTCAATGCTGCTTCTGGCACTTGAGCGATAGGGCGAATGTATAAGATTAAACCAATGAGATGTAAGGTAATTAATAGTCCCGTGGCAGTAGCTAAGTGATTATTAACAAACCGCCAAGGCGCAGCAGAAATCTTGGCGTCTTGGCGGTTCATCCATCCTTCAGCAATCAAGCCATTAATAGCAACTATCGCCGCTGTCACAGTATTCGGCCCAGAGAGTTGACCTAAGTGCAAAATTACGAGATTGTGCGGGCTTTGTGTGTAAGCAAGAGAACTCCACCACAGCGGCCCGGCACTCCACAAACTCTCTAAACCACACCAGACCCCTGTACCAATCAATACACGTAGCCACGATTTGCGATCGCCCAGGCGAACCATTACAGCAGCCCAAATAGTAACGAATACTCCTCCCAAGACACTGATAAATCCCCAACAAAAAAGCGTGATTGCCAAACTTGGCAACCACGGAACGCCCAACCATGTCATGGGATGAATTCCCGTAATCCAAGATAGGGCGATACCGTGATAGGCGATACCCCAGAGGAAGGCAGGGGGAGCAGGGGAAGATGAGGAAGCAGGGGGGGATTGGTTTTTGTGTTTTGAGAAAGAAACAACCAAGACCCAGAGGGGGGCTAAGGCAATCCAAGCCAGGAACCATGCACCGACTGGGGCGACGGTTAGCCCCATTAAAATGCCGCTAGTTAAGGCAATCAAGTAAGGGAGTGAAGAGGTTAACCTCTTCTCCTGCTCCCCCTGTTTTTTATTCTGCTTCTTCCGCATCACCTGTATCGGGGGGAACTATTGCCACTCCGGTAATGGCGTCGTCTTCGTCTAGACGCTGCACTCTTACCCCAGTTGCCGATCGCGATTGTATAGAAATCGCATTCACTGCCTGCCGAATAATGATACCGCGATTAGTAACCATCATAATTTCATCATCGTCATTGTTGACAATGCGGAGAGTTGCTAATTGGTCTTTGGTTTTGCGGTTTTTAAATTTGGTTGCCATTAAACCCTGACCGGCACGATTTTGCAGGCGGAATTGGGCAACTGGTACACGCTTGCCATATCCTCCCATTGTGATTACCAATACCCAAGGGCCGATACTGCCATTGCTGGGTACTTCTGCGGATTCTTCATTAATTTCGATATCTTCTGTTTCGATATCTTCAATTACGTCGGCGACATCTGTATTCAAAGTTTCTAGAATTGCCGCAGGAAGAATATCCATCCCCACCAGTTCATCGTTATTATTCTTCAGTTTCATCGCTTTCACCCCACGAGTTGCCCTACTAAGAGGACGCAGTTGTTCATGGGTGCATCGGAAGTGAATCGCCATACCCTGACGAGAACCAATGATGATGCTGTCTTCTACTTTAGCGCGTCGTACCCAGCGAAGTTGATCACCTTCTTCTAAAGAAATGGCAATCAGTCCATTGGCTCGAATATGGCTAAACGCCGCCAATTCCGTTTTCTTGATATTGCCGCCTTTGGTGAGCATTACCAAATATTCTTCGCTGGTAAACTCGTCAACTGGTACAATCGAGGTTATTTTCTCCTCGCGGGGAATTGGTAGCATTTGGACAATTGGTGTACCGCGACTGGTACGCGAACCTACTGGAATTTGATACGCTCTCAGGCAGTAAACGACACCACGCTCGCTAAAGAATAAAATACTGTCGTGATCGCAGCAAGTCAAGAAATGTTCAACGGTATCATCATCTTTGACTTTGGCTGCGGCTTTGCCTCTGGTCGCGCGGCTTTGCGCCTCAAAGGTGTTGACCGGCATCCTTTTAATGTAACCTTGCTCGGTGACTAAAATTATTGCTTTTTCATTGGCAATGAGGTCACGATCATCTAATTCTCCTTCACCTGGTAAAATTACCGTACGGCGAGGTGTGGCGAAGCTGGTTTTTAGTTGTGTAACTTCAGTTTCAATGATTTCCAGCACCCTTTCCCGCCGAGCTAAGATATCCTGCAAGTCGGTAATCTGCGCTTGTAAATCCTCGTGTTCTTGGCGAATTTTGTCTGCTTCTAAGGCAGTCAAACGCCGCAATTGCATCTGCAAAATTGCATCTGCTTGCATTTCCGAAAGACCGTAGGTTGTGATTAACTCACCTTTGGCTGTGGGCGCATCAGGAGCATGGCGAATCAAGTTGATAATTGCATCTAACTGGGATAAAGCAATTAATAACCCTTGTAGGATATGGTCGCGTTCCTCGGCTTTTCGCAGTTCGTAGCGGGTGCGTCTGGCAATGGATTCAATGCGGAAATCCAAAAAGACGCTTAAGAACTCTTTAAGGGTGAGGATCTGGGGTTCGCTGTTTACTAACGCCAGCATATTTGCGCCAAAGTTGGCTTGGAGTGGCGTTTGCTTGTAGAGGTTGTTGAGGACAACGCGGGGATAGGCATCACGCTTGAGTTCGATGACAATCCGCATCCCGTCGCGATCGCTTTCATCCCGGATATCTGCAATCCCCTCTAGACGCTTTTCGTTCACCATTTCGGCGATTTTTTCAATCAGCGCCGCTTTGTTGGTTTGGTAGGGCAATTCGGTGATGATAATTGCTTCCCTGTCTGGACGCCCCCGCTGCTCGACGGTTTCAATGTTGGCTACACCACGCATGGTGATGGAACCACGCCCTGTGGTGTAAGCTTCGCGAATCGCCGCAGTCCCCAAAATCTGCGCCCCAGTTGGAAAGTCTGGGCCGTGGATATATTGCATTAACTGGAGATCGGTGATTTCTGGATCGTGAATTAGTGCCACCAAGCCATCAATCAATTCGCCCAAGTTATGGGGCGGAATGTTGGTTGCCATACCCACGGCAATCCCAGAGGAACCATTGAGTAGCAACTGGGGGATACGTGCCGGTAGAACTGTCGGTTCTTGCTGGGAACCGTCGAAGTTATCGGCAAAATCTACGGTTTCTGATTCAATGTCGTGAAGTAGGCCAGCGCTAGTTAGAGCTTGCAAGCGGCATTCTGTGTATCGCATTGCCGCTGGCGGATCGTTGTCTACCGAACCAAAGTTACCATGCCCGTTGACTAAGGGCGATCGCATGGAAAAATCTTGCGCCATCCGCACCAAGGCGTCATATACTGCTGTATCACCGTGGGGGTGATATTTACCAAGTACTTCCCCCACCACACGAGCGCATTTCTTGAAAGGGCGATCGTGGAGCAGACCTAGCTCGTGCATTGCATAAAGAATGCGACGATGCACAGGTTTTAGACCATCCCTGGCATCTGGCAGCGCCCGACCCACTATCACGCTCATGGCGTATTCCAGATAAGACTGCGACATTTCGTTTCGCAAGTCTGTCGGGATAATCCTCTCCTGTGAGAATGTCATAACCTAAAAATCTCCAAAAATCTCAGATTTTAGCCCTTATACTCGACAAAGCGCAAAATTACTCTAAATTTCTCTTGAATAATTGCTATATTTTGATACAATTCTAGCATATATTGCCTTTTTTTGCCTGGAGAGCTAACTCAGGGATTATGCTAGATGCCTTGTATAGAGCGTGATTAAAGGGAAAACAGAGAGATTGGATTGAATTTTTTAGGCTTAACTGAACTGTACTGGATTTTAGTCCACTAAGCGTGAAGTTGGGGAAAGGGGGAAAGGGGAAGATTCTTCCTTTTCTTTCCCACTCAGCATCGGCTAAACGCTCCGCTACTCCGCTTCAGCACTCATTGCTCAGCACTTTGCCATATTACCCCAAATCAAAAAGCAATATTTCTGCGCCAATTTTGGTGCTAATTTCTAGCTGTTCTTCACCGTTGATTTGCACACCATCGCCTGCTCTAAGTTCTTCACCATTTAAATTTGCTATCCCTTGAGCCATTTGTAACCAGGCGTAACGATGGGGTTGGACATGATAATTAATAACATCACCTTCCTCCAAAACGGATGTATATAAATCAACATTTTGGTGAATTGTGACAGCACCATCACGCCCATCTTTAGCAGCAATTAAACGTAGTTTGCCGAGCTTTTCTTCTAGAGAAAAAGCTTTTTGTTCATATCTTGGTGCTAACCCTTGCTGGTCAGGAAGAATCCAGATTTGTAGCAAGTGGAGTGGTTCGGTTGGTGAGGGATTAAATTCGCTGTGGGCGATACCAGTACCAGCACTCATTATTTGGGCGTCACCGGGACGAATTACCGACCCTGTACCCAAACTGTCTTTATGCTCTACCGCACCTTCTAAGACATAAGTGAGGATTTCCATGTCTCGATGGCTGTGGGTAGGGAATCCTGCACCAGGGGCAATGCGATCGTCATTAATCACTCTTAGAGAGCGGAATCCCATCCGATTCGGATCGTAAAAACTCCCGAATGAAAATGTGTGGTAACTATCGAGCCAACCCATCTTGGCACGACCGCGGGCATTTCTATCATGAATTAGGTGGTTAATAGTATTTTGAGACATAATACCTCGATGTTAATGAGTTTTTAACGTCAACAAATAAAGTATCTTTGCAATACTTTTCGGTTAAAAGGGAAAGGGTTTAAATTCACTACTTTTCCCCTTAACCTTTGCTTAGTCCGCGCCAGAGATGAAGAATTCTGATTAAAAGAAGTATTGAGTATCTTTGTAGTGAGCTTCTATAAAATCAGGCTACATTGCTTTGCAACAATTCAAAGAGTTTTTTGAATTTTCTATACCTGCTTTTGAACTATTTAAATAATAAAGTATATACATATAAAAAGAAAAGTACGCACTTAAAAGTAACGTACTTACCAAAAAGATACTACTGGATTTGAGAAAGTGTTTATCTGATACCAGCTTTCTGTGGAGTTTTTGTAGTAGCACCTGCTGTGCCATTATCTCCCTTGATTTCTGATACTTGTAGATGAGCTTCCAAGAACCAGAGTCGCTTGTCAATGGTGCGAGAAATTTCAGTGTAAAGGTCAGCGGTATCAGCGTCGCCTAATTCATTGGTTTTGTTGATCGCTTCCCGAATATGTTTAGCATAGGGTGCAAAGCGATCTGCCAATGCTGTCACATGCTCTTTGCCATCCAAAATATCAAAGGGATATTCTGGCAAAATTGAATTACTAGCTGCGGCGCGAGCTGTTCCTAAAGCGTATCCGCCTAAAGCTGTAACACGTTCAGCAACCATATCGACGTATTCTTCTAATTCACCAGCCAGTTCGTCAAACAATTCGTGCAACTGGAAGAAGTCAGTGCCTTTAACGTTCCAATGCGCTTGCTTTGTCTGGGTTTTCAGGTCTAAAGTAGCCGCTAAGGTTTGGTTAAGAATCACCACGATTTGCACTCTCGCTGCGGCGGGAAGGTCAATGCGGGTGGGGTACAAACGTGATGCAAGGGTGTTGTCGCTCATGGTTCTACGTTGTTAATGCCTTTGTCATTTAACTTTACATATAGTTATATGCTGTGCGAAACTCTCTGACGACAGATTGAATTAACGCCTGAATGTGTTACTGTTAATGACTATTAGGCTAACTGCGATGGTTGTCTATGGTGCTAAATGTGCCACCGAAAAGGCGATCGCGAATTGCGCCATTTTCTAAGAAGTCATGGGGGAAACCCAGTTCAATTTGACTGACTTCATTTAAGCGTTGCAGATGTTCTGGTGATAAGGTGACATCAAGGCAAGCTAAATTATCTTGAAACTGAGTCAGTTTACGTGCGCCAATGATGGGGATAATTGCGTTACTTTGAGCGCGTAACCAAGCCAGTGCTACCTGTGAGGCTGTATGACCAATTTCTGCGGCGACTTGGCTGACAGCATCGGCAACTGCTAAATTATTCTCAGAAACTCCTCCAAAACTTGCTAAGCGTCCCTGTTCGCCGCCTTCTTGACTAGGCTTGTTGTACTTACCTGTTAATACACCACCACCCAAGGGCGACCACGGGGTTATTGCTAAATCGAAGGCTTTAGCCATCGGAATCAAGTCTCGTTCTGGTGTCCGCTGAATTAAACTATACTCAATTTGCAGAGCAACAAACTGTGTCCATCCTTGGTAATGGGCAATAGTGTTTGCTTGAGAAATGATCCAAGCGGGTGTGTCAGAAATGCCAATGTATAGTACTTTACCTTGACGTATGACATCATCAAGCGATCGCAATACTTCCTCAATGGGTGTTGTGAAATCCCAAGCGTGCAACCAAAATAAGTCAATGTAATCAGTATTCAGCCGTTTCAGACTACCTTCTAAAGATTGGATTAAATTCTTGCGATGATTACCACTGCCATTAGGATGATTGCCTTCCTTGTCGTTCATCTTCAAGGGAAAAGAGTATTTAGTGGCAACTACAAAGCGTTCTCTATCTTTAGCGATTAATTCACCAACAATTTTTTCACTGCTGCCATCAGTGTAACCGTTGGCAGTATCGATGAAATTGCCCCCAGCTTCCACATACGTATCAAATATTTTATGACTTTCGTCTTTAGATGCACCCCAACCCCAGTCTTCACCAAAGGTCATGGTTCCCAAACTGAGTTCTGAGACTCTTAACCCGCTTTTGCCCAACAGTTTATATCTCATGAATATTTGCTCACTAAATTTTCACTTATCTTTCTGTAGGCTTTGGGCATTGTACCCATCGATACTAAGGACTAGGAATGTTGCATATAACTCCCAGCGTGATTCATAATACGTGTTTGCCGGAATAATCGCAATATCACGAACATTCACGCTATTAGCCTTGGATTTAAGTCCAAGGCAGGTAAATTATTTCACTTTTTCAAAACTACAGTAAAAGAATTTAAATAACCTGTAATAGTTCTAGCTAAAGTCTTATGCTGCTTTCTCGTGGTTATAGCCATTACCTGATATAGTCTTCCCTCAGCAACATACATCCTGTTTTTAGTGATTTTACCTCCAGAGTTAACGTATTCAATTTCTTTCCCCGGATGACCATTTGAACTACGAATACTGCGTTGACGGACTAAATTACTTTTCGTAGTTTTTAAAGCCATAAGCTGTGCTTTATTCAGTATTTCTTGGGGGTTAGTCATTTGACCATAACTGTGAGGAAAGTCATTGTAAGTTACGAGATATGCCACTTGCTGCTTTGGCGGCTGAGCGACAAATATTTCTAAATTGATTACCCCCATGTAGGTTTTTTGGGTTTGAGTCTCCCTTTGAGGCATTCCGGGCATC
Organism: Nostoc sp. B(2019); assembly: GCF_010091925.1. Taxonomy (GTDB): domain Bacteria; phylum Cyanobacteriota; class Cyanobacteriia; order Cyanobacteriales; family Nostocaceae; genus Komarekiella. The sequence continues at coordinate 383,267 of NZ_WVID01000001.1, forward strand.
AAAATAGTAAAGCGCCCATCTGGAGCAGTAAATAACTTCCATTGTGGCTGTATTGGCTGGGTAGCAGTTGGTTTAGGTTGAGAAACTGGACGTTTGGGTTGACGCGCTACTGAGACAGATCCACTGCATAAAAAAGTAGCTGCGATGAATGGCAACAAACATCTGATTGTCATAGTTTTTGCTTTTGTAGTGCTGACATCACTGAGGATGTTAGTTGTTATAACCTAGCAGCACACAAAGCAGCACCAAGTAGCCCTACTTGTTGATTGAGAATAATATATACAGGTATTTCTTCGAGGATGGAACGCATCCTACCTTTTTGGGTGAAACTTAAGAGGAAATTACTGTTTTGCATTAAGGGGAGTATTTTCGGAGCAATACCACCCGCAATGTATAAGCCACCGTGAGGTAGGAGTTTGAGAGCAAGATTGCCGGCTTCTGCACCGTAAGCTTCTATAAATAGTTGTAAGGTTTGTTCCGAAAGGCGATCGCGTCTTTGTAATGCAGCCATACCAATAGCAGCACCAGGATCAACGCTTTTCTCTGGCTGTCCGGCTTCTTGTTCCCAGGTTCGGACAATTTCAGCAACATCTGGTGATTCCGGGGCAATTTTGCGATCGCGCAAGAATTGGTAAATTGCGACAATTCCCTGGCCAGAAACCACTCGTTCTACAGAAACGCGCTGGATATCATGTTTATCTAGCAGGTATTTCAACAGCTGAAACTCTAACTCATTACGAGGGGCAAAGTCCGCGTGTCCACCCTCTGAGGGAAAAACTTGATAGTAGGGCCCTTGCTTAATTAAAAATCCTTGTCCTAAACCAGTACCAGCACCAATAATCCCAATGGGGGCTTCTGCTTGGAACTTACCAGCTTGCAAAGTCAGCAAGTCTTGTTTTTGTAAACCTAAAACACCATAACCAACTGCGGCGAAGTCGTTGATTAAGGAAATGTGCGCGATGCCTAATTCTTGTTCTAGTCGTTCGGTTTCGAGGAACCACACTAAATTAGTCAGCTTGGCAGTATTTTTGATTACTGGGCCTGCGATCGCAAAACAAGCCTTTTGTGGGATCGGTGTGTCAGCTTTGGCCAAAAACTGTTGCACTATCGGTACTAAATCAGGAAAATCACTACTGCGATAGCTTTCCTGAGCAATAGTACGTAACTCCAGCGACTCTGATACCTCAACCACTCGCAAAATAGTTTTTGTGCCGCCAATGTCTCCTGCTAAGAGTAATGTCATATTAGTTACATTCAGTTAAATCGAATTACTTTCTCTACCAAGCTTAAATGAGAGATATCGCCTTTCAGTTCTAATAACCATTGTGAATCTTGACGTACAACTTTCACTAAAGAACATAAGGAAGCTTTAACCTCCGTTTTGGCAATTTCCCCCACTAGCCCCATTGCTCCCCCCAGTACAGAAGCACCATGCGCTACCAGCAAGATATTTTTTGGGAAAAATTCGTTAGCCAGACATCTAGCAGTTTGCCCTGAACGTTCCCGCACTTTTTCATGAGTTTCAGGATATTTGGCAGCAATGCGCGAAGTATAACCGATGTCAATTCTAGGAAACAATTCTACTAACGCTGAAGTTGAGAGTCTTTCTGGTTCTTCTGTCATCCAAGCGGGATTTAGCCATTCGCTCAAGCCTGTTTCTAATTTAATAGACAGATTGAGAACTTCTGCAACTTGGTTGGCTGTTTGTACAGTTCGCAAAAAGGGAGAAGCAAAAATATGAGCAATATCTTCGCTTTTCAAGCGATTAGCCAACTGCTGGGCCTGCACGACACCATCATCAGACAAAGGTGGATCGTAGCGACGTTCTGCGGTAAGAAACCAATCGGGGTTAACAAAGTCTAAGCGGTTGGCATGTCTTGCAATCCAGACTATTTGACTCATTGGTTTAATTATTCCGGTGAATAGAATTCGCCGCTAAACAAATATATAGATATCTGCAAGGAGGGCTGCAAATATTAATATATGACAAAAATCGTAATAATTATTAATAATATAAATGATTTGGAAAACTTATTAGTGGTGTCAGTGTAGTTTTTCTTAAAGCCTTTTTAGCCAAGTCTCTAAAGCAATATCGACTATGGTAATCTGCTGAAATATTTAAGATTGCGATAGTGATACTTTGCTTATAGCCTTTTTAGCCATTTTTCTAAAGCTACCTCAACTAATCCATTTAGAGAATCATAGTGATCAAATTTATATGTATTAAGTCTTCCACCTCCGATAACAAGAGTAAATTCATTTGCATCAATTTCTAGTAATTGCCTCTCCTCGTATAATAAAGCTTCCGAGTTATTAAGTTTCCTAGTTATTCTGTTTCTATCCTTAGAATATTGACTAAAATATTTATGTGTTCGATAAGTTGAGTTTTTATTTGCTACTATTTCATTCATTATTTTTACTCTATTTGAAAGTGTCTTTTTGGATAAATTAATCTTTGCACCAATTCCACTTGGTACATATCCCTCTAACAAAGCATTGTCTTGCCAATCTGTCCAAATCCTTACTCTACTTATGCGATCACTACTATTATTTTTTAAACCTAACCATAAAAATATAATTGGTATTCCTTTGCTATCAAAGTAAAATTCAGCACAGAATTTACTTGTTTTACTATTACCATTCCCATATCGAAAACTAATAGCAGAAGACATTTCTTCCATCCGTTTATCAAAGCTAAGAACCTTTTGACGAATTTTCAATATCCCTTCTTGTTGCTCAGAAGAACATTTAGATAGACGGCTCATCAGCCCTCTAGAAGGTGGAGGTATATCTTCATTTCTCTCTCTGTCCTGATGAGGAATTTCTATTTTTGAAACTTTTTCATGATCTAAGTCTAAATTTTTTATTTGGAAATAATAGTTAAAGTCATCTCCTAAAACGGCAAATTCAAAAAAATCAATAGATAAATGATGATATTTTTTATCTGTAAAATTATCTCTATGAAAATTAGGCTTAATTGCTATTAAATTAATAGGTTGTTGATAGTCTATTTCGTCTTCTAAAGGTTTTACTTCCTGCAAAGCGTCATAATATCGAGTTAGCTGCTGAACAATATATCTATCTTCAGCATTTTTTAATTCTAACACCACTAACTGTTTATTTTCCCTCAATGCTAAAATATCACAGATTTGACCATTAACATAATATTGTCGCTTTAGGGGAATTAATCCGAAAAGTTCCTTTAAATTTGCCCAGACAAAATCTTCTAAATCAGCTTCGGTTGCAAATTTCCAACTATTACCTGTTTTTATTAAATTTACGAAATCCATTATCTGGCTCTAAGTTGAGTAAATTACTACCTTTAGTATTCCCAAAGCTAGACATGAATATAAACAATTATTTATAACTTCAACCATCCAAATAGTTGTCCTACAGTTAACTGAAGTTCACCAACTAAATCGGGAACTGGGATTATTTCTTCTTCCTCTTGTAAAAGTTCTGGCTGCTACTTTGGTGGATAAACCAAAACTGAGCGCTCCTCTGGATCAATTAGCCAACCTAAACGACTACCATGCTTTAAGCAGTGTAAGATATTTCCTGTTACTTTAGTCTGACTTTGATCTGGGGAAAGAATTTCAATTGTCCAGTCTGGATGCGCTTTAAAGACATTAGCTACATCTCCACTTTCGTCTATGGGAATTCGCTCCCAAGCAAACACAGCTACATCTGGTACAATTGAACGTCCGCCAAAAGTACACCGTAATTCTGGAAAAGCAAGGGCAATTTTTTGAGGCCTTACCACAGCATTGATAACGCTGACTAGCTCACCTTGAGTGATACTATGTTTTCCTTGAGGCATGGGCTTTTGAATAATTTGTCCGTTAATGTATTCTGAGCTAGGCTTTGTTTCTGGTAGTTTCAAAAACTCCTCTAAAGTTAAAGGTTTAGTTGGTGATTTTACCATGTATTTATGCCTCCCAATTTTTCGTTTTTAATTACCCTAAATAAGCTTTTCTAACTCGCTCCTCACTAATTAATTCTGATGCTACACCTGTTAAAGTGATGGAACCAGCTTCGAGAACGTAGCCGCGATCGGCAATTTTTAAAGCCAGGTTGGCGTTTTGTTCAACTAACAAAATAGTAACGCCTGTAGCTCGGAGATTTTCAATAATCGAGAAAATTTCTCGGACGATCGCAGGTGCTAAACCCAGGCTAGGTTCATCTAAGAGTAGCAGTTTTGGTTTACTCATTACAGCCCGAGCGATCGCTAACATTTGTTGCTCACCACCGCTGAGAGTTCCTGCTAGTTGATTACGTCTTTGCGCCAATCGCGGAAATAAATCAAACTGGTGCTGAATATCTGCCTTTACTTCTACTTGATTGGTGCGAATATAAGCACCCAATAATAAATTATCTAAAACTGTTTGCCGCGCTAATACTCTGCGTCCTTCTGGACAATGGGCAATACCAAGTTTGACAACTTCATGAGCTTGGCGATGTGTAATGTTACGTCCACTATAGATAATTTCACCACTCTTAGAATTCACTATTTTCGATATAGCGCGGAGTGTAGTAGTTTTCCCCGCACCATTAGCACCAATTAGAGTAACTACTTCACCTTTTTGAATAGTTAAATTAATATTTTTGAGAGCTTGAATGCCGCCATAATTAACATCAAGGTTTTGAACTTCTAATATTGTGAAAGCTTGTTTATCTTCATATCGACGTTCATTGGTGTTCATCGGTGGTTTACATCCAGGAATGATAAAAGGGATTGGGGATTGAGAAGACGTGGTGTATGATTTTTAGCTAGACGGGGCGGCTTCCTCAACGGGACGGATAATCGCTGGAGCTGGTGTAACTTCTGGTTGAAAGATTGCCTGCAATGCCTGTTCTAGGGTTTGTGTCATGACAATCCGGTTTTCGTAAGCTACGACTACCCGCACGAGAGTTGGTAAGCTATTTTGTGTAGCCTCTAGATAGATTGGCTCTACGTACAGTAGAGATTGCTCAATCGGAATTACTAATAAATTTCCTTGAATCGCTCTTGAACCCTGTCGATTCCATAAAGAAATTTGCTGAGAAATTACTGGGTCTTGATTAATCCGCGCCTCGATTTGTTCTGGCCCGTAGACTAAACGTTCCTTGGGAAAGATATACAACAGTAGCTTACCGTAGTTCTCCCCATCCGATCGCGCTGCTAACCAAGCAATCAAATTAGTCCGCTGTCTAGGAGTGTAGGGCAGAAGTAAGATAAATTCTTCAAAGGGTACGGTGGGTAGACTGGTAATTAAATAATATGGTTCTACTGGACGGGCTTCGCTGCCGTAAATTTCGTTAGGAATCTGCCACTGGTCTTCTCTGTTGTAAAATACCTGGGGATCGGTCATGTGGTATGTTAACAACCGCTCAGATTGAATTTTGAAGAAATCCACTGGATAGCGGATATGGCTGCGGAGGCTGACTGGCATGGCACTGAGCGGTTTGAACAGGTTGGGGAATATCGCTGACCAGGTGGCAATTATCGGATCTTTAGCATCGGCAATATAAAAATTAACAGTGCCATGATAGGCATCAATCACTACTTTGACCGAGTTCCGAATGTAACTGATACCATCTTTATCTGTATCTGAGTAAGGATAGCGATCGCTTGTCGTGTAAGCATCAATAATCCAGTAAAGATAACTTTGATTGTTTGGAAAATCTTGATTATTCTTGTCAAGATTGGCATCAGCAGCGATCAAATAGGGGTCACTATCAAATTTTAAAAAAGGTGCGATCGCTCGAATTCTTTGGTTAATATTTCGCCGAAATAATACCTTCGTCTGAGGCAAAAAGTCCCGCGTCAGTACCATTTGCCAATCCTTCAAATACATGGCAAATAGCCACCGTCGCCACGCTGAACCGATTTGAATACCACCTCGACCATCGTATTTGTTGTAAACATTTTCACTGCCACTGGGATAGTCTAGCTCTCTCACTCTTGTGCCAGTCATGACATAAGTATTAGTAATCTCACCGTAATAAATTCGGGGTTGCCCAATGGGAACACTGTCACGAATACCCTCGCTGGAAGTGGTGAGGGCGCGACCATCACCGCTAATATCTTTAACAAAATATTCTGGTAGCCCACCCGGCCCAACTGTATTAACTGGGCTAAGAGTAAATCCAAAACCGTGAGTATAAATTAGATTGCGGTTAACCCATGTCTGAGCCTGCTGCGGGACAGCGCTGTAATCTAATTCTCGTGCCGCAATTAGCACCTGACGGCGTTCTGTTGCTTCAACGGGTTCCTGCGTAGGTACTGGTGGTTTTTGAGGAGCAGCTGGTCGGCGTGTGGTTACATCTGTTTGTAGAGTGTACCGATCAATATCAGCGTCGGGAAACCGATAGTAGGGACGAATTTGTTGCAGTTGGCGGTTGGTTTCTAACAGTGGTCGTTGATCCCAAAGGCGAATATTGCGAATCGTCAGGTCATTAGCTTTAAGATCGGCTTCAGTCAATTCTCCTTGCGGGTTAAAGGTTCTGGCATCGATCGCTTCAAGGTCAAATGCTTGCCGAGTCAAGGCGATAGTACGCTGAATATAGGGTTGCTCACGTTGCAATTCATTAGGCAGAACAATTAAATATTGCACGACAGTGGGCAGGACAAAACCGCCTACTACAACCATTACTAGATAAATTCCCAAGCCGTAAAACACCAATCGGCGATATTTAGATTTTGGTCGCCAGAAAAACGTTCGCCAAAGTAAATAAATTGCGATCGCCACTGCCAATACAAACAAAACTATGTAGGCTGGCAACTGGGCTGTAACATCGGTATAGCTAGCGCCATAACTCACCCCCCGGCTGGAATATACAAGTTCATAACGACTCAGCCAATAACTCAGAGCAACCACCAGCATTAACAAGCCACCCATACCATATAAATGACGCTGCTGCTGTGGCGAAAAACCGGGAAAAATTCCCTGACTCAGACTATCTGCTGACAGGAGATAAGTGAGGGTGACAGCGACAAAGCCATATAAAAACAATCCCATCAGCCAGAATTCCAGCAGTTCCCCAACAGGGAGAGAAAATATATAAAAGCTGATATCTCGATTAAATAAAGGCTCGGTGCTATTGAAACGAGTAGGGTGGAAATATTGCAGGACTTTGGCCCAGTGTTGGCACAGCATCCACCCTAAGCCAATACTGAATATAATTGCGATCGCTGCCAACAACAATCGGGGATAAATTAAAATAGCGATCGCTACTCCCGCAACTAAGCCAAGATACCAAACTTGGGATAAAACTTGCCTTCCCAATTGCCAGATTATCTCTGGTCGAAACAGCAGCGGAACGGGTAGACTAGCCCTGTTAATGGGAGAATGCCAGTATGAAAGGCCTATTTGACCATAGTGAGCTAGTATTAACCCTACCAACAAGCTCAATGTCAAGGCTAGAGGTAACAGCCAGCGTAATCTTAATGGTTTAAAACTTCGCCCATCTGGTGTCCGAATTTCATCACGTCTTGGATACAAAGGACTGAGAAAGTTTTTTAGCTCACTACTGAATTTTGCTTCCTCGCGCCTAACTTGCTCAATCTTCAAAGACTGGGGATACTTCAGCCGTTGTGCTATGAAAAGGTTTCCCAATAGATAGGTAGCACTGAGTCCAGCTACGAATACCCATAAAGCACCCCTAGTTACTAGCCTCAGCAGGAATACTTGGAGGTAGCCAACTTCCTGAAACCAAAAAATCTCTGCTCCTATGCGGGAACCCAGGGTCAAAAGTAGCCAAAGTCCCAGGAGTACTATTAATAGTCGAAAGCACCATTTCCAAAACATTCTTTGACCCCTAACTTCATCAGTTCTTCTGCGAGATACCCTACATAAAAGCGAAGCAAGGTAGGGAGGGATAGCAGGTTTAATTTAGTTAAATTAAACAACTTCCTAGTTGACAACACAGTTAAAACTTACTTCCACCACTCCCCTAAACCTAGAATATTCTTGGCGACTAGTGATAAACATCGGATAATATGGCTAATCGCGCCCTAACTTCTGTTTTGAGACTTCCAATATTGTTTAATTTGTAATTATGCTAACCAGTGTTGACCGTTTACTATTCGTCCGGCGAGTTCCAATTTTTAAGGAATTGCGGGATGATTTTATTGTGCGGCTCACCTCAGTGATGAACGAGCTGTCATTTCCAGCTAATTACACCATTTTTCGACAGGGAGAAGAAGGGCGATCGCTCTATATTATTGTGTCAGGTAGAGTTAAAGTTCACATTGGCAATAAATCACTGGCAGAGGTGGAGCAAGGAAAATACTTTGGTGAGATGGCAGTATTTGATACTCAACCTCGTTCCGCTACCGCCACGACTTTGGAACCTTGTGAATGTCTAGAACTGACGCAAGAGCAACTTTATGATGCCATTGAAGAAACTCCCGAAATTGCTGTGAATATTATTCGTGAGTTATCCCGTCTGATTCGTAAGCTGAATGATGACATGAATTAACGGCTACTGTCCCCATTCCCCATTCCCCACTCCCCATTCCCCACTCCCCATTCCCCACTCACCTCACCAACTGCGCGGCGGAATTAAAAAATTGACGACACAGCCCTTTAGTAATTAAAAGTGTTGTCAGCAAGTTAGCGAAAGCAACCATGAATATAATCAAAATTTCGTAAGATACAGCATCTAAGGGTTTGACTCCAGCCAACAGCTGTCCGGTGGTAATTCCTGGTAATGCGACCATACCTATGAGTATCATTTGATTGAGAGTGGGAATCAATCCGGCTCTAATTGCTTCTTTGCGGTACTGGCTAACTGCTTGCTGGGGTGTTGCGCCTAAGCTTAAATGGGTTTCTATTTCTACTGCAAAGGCGTTAATAGTGCTAACAAGACGTTCTCCGGCGATCGCAGCTGCGTTCATGGCATTACCTAAGATTATCCCTGCTAGGGGAATCACATACTGTGGTTCATACCATCTGTCTGGTTGGATGATCAAGAAGTTGGTGTAAAGCAGTGTCAAAGCGGTACTGACTAGAATTGAACCCCACACTAAAGGCAACAGATGAGGAATTTTTTGGCTGATCCGATTTCGTGCGACAATCGCCGTAATTGTCAGCATTATTAATAAAATCGCCAAAACTGCCCAAGCATTGTCCAAAGCAAAAATGAAATCTAAAATGTATCCCAATACAAGTAGTTGTAGGATGGTTCTGCCAGTAGCGAGGGCTAAGTTCAACTCTAGTCCGATTTTTTCCCACGCAGATAAACCAATGGCGATCGCCATCAATCCTACAGCAATAGCCAAATCTACTACATCCAGCTTGATTAGATCCTGCATGGGTTCTTTATCTCCTGGTATTTTTTTCTTAAAACAACCTAAACATCTGGAACTTTGATTTGAGGTGTTAGATCTTGGTTGATATATATCACCTTTTTTGCCAGTAAATGGTAGCCTTACAGTTATAAAATCTCAGCAAAACCCTTTATTGATGCGTATCCTGGGCGACGGTCTTTTAGTAGCTTTCTTTGATTAATAATATCAATCAGCAACAATTGACTGTCGAAGTGCATCCTTTGTATCTTCCGATAAAATGAGAACTCATGATCCAAAGCGTAAATCCCATCCCTGCCTTTGATATCAAGCAACAATACACCACCATCGAAGCAGAAGTTAGTGCAGCTGTCTTAGAGGTTCTGGCTTCTGGTCGTTATATCGGCGGCCCCCTAGTCGAAGGCTTTGAGCAACAGTTTGCCGCTTATCATGGTGTAACTGAATGTGTGGCTTGTAACTCTGGGACTGATGCACTCTACTTAGCACTACGAGTCTTGGAAATTGGTGCAGGCGATGAAGTAATTACAACGCCTTTTACTTTTATTGCTACATCTGAAGTGATTAGCGCCGTGGGTGCAAAGCCAGTTTTCGTTGATATTGATGCTACTACGTTTAATTTAAATTTAGAGCAAATAGCAGCAGCGATTACACCTAAAACCAAAGCAATTATCCCAGTTCATTTGTTTGGACAGCCTGTGGATATGACAGCGCTAATGGCGATCGCTCAGTCTCACAATTTGTCAGTCATTGAAGATTGTGCTCAGTCTACAGGCGCAATTTGGGGTGAGCAAAAAGTTGGTAGTATTGGACATATTGGTTGTTTTAGTTTTTACCCCACTAAAAATCTTGGTGGTTGCGGTGATGGCGGAGCAATCACGACTAACGACCCAGCGATCGCTACTAAGCTGCGGATACTACGGGATCATGGTAGTAAAGTTAGATATATCCACGAGGAAATAGGTGTAAATAGCCGCTTGGATGCTCTCCAAGCGGCTATTTTGCAGATTAAGCTACGTTATTTAGATATATGGAATGACCGACGGCGAGCGATCGCTGCTTATTACCACCAGTTTCTCAATCAAGTTCCTGGTATCATCACACCTCAAGAACTAGCTGGGGGTATTGGGGTATGGAATCAATACACCATCCGCATCTCAGGCGAGGGACGCAATGGTTCTAGCGCCAAATATCGGGATTGGGTGCGTAATCAATTGCAAGAGCAGGGTGTGAGTTCAATGGTTTATTACCCCCACCCTTTACACTTGCAGCCAGTTTATCAAAGTTTGGGCTATCAACCAGGGGAGTTGCCAGTAGCAGAGCAAGCCTGCCATGAGGTCATGTCCTTGCCCATGTTCCCAGAACTAACAGATCAACAGCAAGACCAGGTGATTTATGCGCTGAAGGATTGTTTGGGGTAAAGGGGAATGGGAAATGGGAAATGGGGAATGGAAAATGAGGAATGGGAAAGAGAGTTATTCTTTTGCCCCCTGCCCCCTGCCCCCTGCCCCCTGCCCCCTGCCCCCTGCCCCCTGCCCCCCTGCCTCTCCTAGGCGATCGCGCGGCTGCTAGCAGTCTCTAAGGCTTCCACTAAGCCACGCACAGCGGCAATCATAGCCACTTCGCTATTGAGTTGGTTAATGGCAGAACCGACACCAACACCAGCAGCACCAGAGGCGATCGCTAGCGGTGCTGTGACGTTAGAAATGCCTGAAGCACATAATACTGGCACTGACACCGCACGGGATATTTCATAAGCTGCTGCCAAGGTGGGGGCAGCTTTTTCGATTAATCCCAAAGTTCCAGGGTGAGATGGGTTGCTGCTGGTTCCGCCTTCGGTTTGGATAATATCCGCCCCAGCTTTCACAAGTTGCTCAGCTAGCTGTACTTGTTTGTCTAGTTCCAGGATGTGGGGAACGGTGACAGATAGGGTGATTTCTGGAAGCAGAGCACGAGTTTGACGAGTTAGCGCTAATACTTCCTCTGCCTCAAAGCGGCGTCCTTGAGCATAGAAAGTATCGAAATTCCCAATTTCAATCAAATCAGCACCAGCCGCCACAGCTTGGACAAATTTTTCTGGCTCTACTGCTGATACACAAATTGGTAAATTTATCAAGTTCTTAGCTAACCGAACTAAAGCAGCATCGGCGGCAATATCGACAAAAGTAGCACCGCCAAGTTCAGCAGCTTTGATAATAGCAGCGACGCGATCGCTATCGAAGTTATTCAACCCGCTGATCACTTTTAGGACGCGGCGGTTAGTAAATGCACGTTGGAGAGTAGGATGCATTGTCATGGTTCGTCTTTTGAAGCTACGAAAGTAAGGACTATTTTACCGTCCCCCTGTTGATGCAGAGCCTAAATAATTACGGCAATTGCCAAATATTGATAGTTTATCGTGCTTTCGGATTTGCGATCGCGATTTTGTTAAATTTTGCTCTCGGAGTTTAGTGTCCCAATTCAGCTAGATGTTGACGCCACCACACGCCATAAAGTTCAGTATATGCCTGTGTAAAAATAATTAAGTTATATTTTTCAGGATAAACACATGGCACATTTCCACGAGGAAGAAATACTAAAACTCTGGGATGACCGAGCCGCACAATGGGATATTCAAGTTGGTGAAGATGGTGACAGCAATCGAATTCTCAACTCAGATCCAGTACTATGGAGTTTTGCTGGGAATGTTGCAGGATTGTCTGTCCTCGATGCTGGTTGTGGCACGGGATATCTAGCACGTCAGCTTTGTCTGAAAGGGGCCAGTGTAACTGGTGTAGATTTTTCGCCTCAAATGATCGAAATTGCCCAATTCAAAGCTAGCCAAAAGAATTTAGATATTGATTTTCAGTTGGATTCATGCACTGAATTCAAGTCGCTTCCAGATGAGCAATTCGATATGATTATCTCGAATTATGTTCTCATGGATTTGTTTGATCTCGAAGGTGCGATCAGATCATTCAATCGTGTTCTCAAGCTTAATGGTATTGCAATAGTTGTGTTCTCACATCCTTGCTTTCCCCAAGGCAACTCGACGACTGTAAATGAAGACGGGACGGTTTGCTATAGTTGGGCTTTTTCGTATTTTGACAGGATGCAACGCAACGACGAACCTTGGAACCACTTTACAACACCATTTATCTGGTTTCACCGTCCTCTTTCTGATTACTGGAAAGCTTTTAAAGCAGCGGGTTTTTGTGTGGAGGATTTTGAAGAACCAAGAATTACAAAAGAACGATATCATCTTGCAGAAAATGACCGAAAACTTTTCAATTCAAAAACACGCCCTTATTCAGTAGTTTTTAAGCTCCAAAAGATTAAAAAACTATAAGAAGACGTTGCGCCTTTAATGTTCTTAAACGTTGCATCAAAGGTGAAGGATTCGCTGATGATTCTTGATAGTGCTGTTCTCGCCACTTTGCTAACCGCAACATATAAGCATCTATTTCAACACGATTATGCAGGTAGTAAGCAAGCAAGCGTCGCGTAAATTTTCTCCAAATTCAAGGAGGGTAGTTCCTCTAGAATCTGCTCCGGTGAATATCCTTGCAGATAATATTGGATCACATTATCAATACCAATGCGATGCCCTTTGATACGGATGTCATCTGGATCTAAAAACTCAAAATAATCTTCTAGTTGCATCTATCTACCCCTGTAGAGCTTTTTAAAACTATCTTAGTCAAACTCTAAAGGCCACAAATCTGCAACTGGCACTTCCCACCCAGGAAGCAATTCGGGAACAGTCAAAATATCTCCATCGTGAAGTATTATTGCATCTTGTCCAAAATTGTAAACTTCCACAATCCGCTCATCGGGATTGAGCAAAATTCCTACTTTAGTTCCCAAAGCCAAAAATTCTTGAATCTTAGCTCTAAGATCCTCTAAATTATCGCTAGGGGACTTCACTTCTACAGTCAAATCAGGAGCCAATTGAGCAAAAGATTTGGGACTACGACGCAAGCGTTTGGCTAAGACAAACGAGGCATCCGGTGCGCGTAAATCTGAGTTGGGCAACCTAAAACCAGCGCTGGAAGCTGTTATTCGTCCTAGCTTGCGAGGTTTAACCCAGTTACGTAACTGGGCTACCATCTCAGCGGCAACTTCATCTGATTCGTATCCTGATGGACTCATGACAATAATATTACCCTTGACTAGTTCCAGGCGATAGTCGGGGTACTGCTGCTGTATTTTTTCTAAGTCTTGAAGCGTCAGGGACATAAAACCTCTGATTCTCACTTGTATTTATATTATGGAGACAACAGACCTCTTCAAGAGCGATCGCCCTCGTCGTGTCTACACTATTTCCCATGCTGCCCTAACACTCGTATGATCTAAATATCAGGAAAATATAACAGCCAGATTTTCACTGCAAAATATGGGCAATATTTGGGAAATCGATTTTTACTCCCGTCCAATTCTGGACGCAAATCAGAAAAAAATTTGGGAAGTCTTAGTCTGTGAGAGTCCTGCGGATATCAACACAAAAACAGATTCTTTGTTTCGCTATGCTCAATATTGCCCCAGTACCCAGGTAAATTCTGGCTGGTTGCGGACGGCGCTACAAGAGGCCATTACTAAAGCAGGAGAAACGCCAATAAAAATCCGCTTCTTCCGCCGCCAAATGAACAATATGATTACTAAAGCTTGCCAAGACTTGGGTATTCCCGCCCAGCTTAGCCGCCGTACTCTGGTTCTCAATCAGTGGCTAGAACAGCGGTTGGAGCAAGTATATCCTCAAGAGCCAGGGTATCAAGAGGGGACTAGTCCTTCAGTACGCCTAGAAAAACCCTTACCTCAACGTTTACCAGATGCTTTGGAAGGACAGCAATGGGTATTTGTTAGTTTACAAGCTGCGGATCTCGTAGAGATGCCAGAGTGGGAAATCGGCTTTGGTGAAGCTTTCCCCTTAGAGTTAGCCCAAATATCACCCGAAACCCGCATTCCTGGCATTTTGATTTTCTCATCCAGAGCGTTGCCCTTAGCTGCCTGGATGTCTGGTTTAGAGTTGGCTTTCATGAAATTTGACACAAGTCAAGGAGCAAGATTGCTTTTAGAGACTGGTGTTACAGAAAGCTGGATTGTGGCAAATATTAAAAATCCTCAAACTTTAGCAGAAGCCAAAGGTTTTGAAGAAGCCAAGCAAAAAGCTAATGGGGTACATTTTATGGGTGTACAGTCTGATCCCAAAGCCCAATCTTTTACTGGCTTTTGGCTGTTACAAGAGGTCAATATCCTATAAAAGAATGGCATTGGGAAGAAGAAAGTAAAAATTTTATCCTCCGTCATAAACAAAAGTTTATGAGTGCCTATTGACTAATAATCAAAAATAGTGTGCGCCAAGATAGATTGAAATATAGCGATGATTTGGAATAATTACCAAAAACTTAGCTAAAGCCTTTCATCCCCTGCTCTTTAGGGCAAGGGATAAAACGCGAACGGGCGGTGATCAGAACTTTCTCAGAGTGTGGTTCCAAATTAAAACCGCTGAAATAGGTTTAGACGTGCCAATGATTTGGGATAATTATCTGCGTCCATTAGCGGAAAGTTTGAGCGCCGAAAGCCGATTCGGTGAACATAACTTTCCAAAATAAAAACAGCGTTGATTTGCGGAAGGTCTGATCTGATCCGAAAAGTCCGAAGGTTGGTTTTCGATCATCGAAACTTCAGGCGACTATCAGAACTTTCCCAGAGTGTGGTTCCAAATCGCAACTGCTGAAATACACCGATAATTTTTAGAATTATTTAGTGTGTATCAGCCTACCCTGCGGCAAGCCTTTTGAGTGAAGCTCAAGAGCGTCACTAAGACCAGTCGCCTAGGTTGGGAAACTAAAGGAGACTGTGCGTAGCTAGCTAGCTGCCTTCCCGTAGGGGTATAGCGCTGGACTCACTGCTCTTAGGGGGTCTACATCTGCGATTCAAAATCCACAATCCACAATTCACAAAGGGTCATGGGTTCTGAAATTTTGTCACAAGAAGATACACTAGCAGAACATCTGCTGGAACTAGCTATAAAATCTGGAGCAGAAGCTGCTGAAGTGTATCAGTCGCGATCGCTTTCTCGACCAGTTTTTTTTGAGGCAAACCGACTCAAGCAGCTAGAAACTAGTCAATCTGAAGGCACAGCACTAAGGCTTTGGCGAAACGGGCGTCCAGGACTCACCGTGGCTTACGGTTATGTCCAAGCGCAAGTGATGGTAGAACGAGCTCTTGCCTTGAGTCAACTGAATCAACCGGAACCAGTGGAATTAGGCAGTAATTTTCAGCCATCCTACCCCAACTTAGGGGAAAATGTGCCTATAGAGGTTTTGGTAAACTGGGGCAAAGAAGCGATCACCCTCATCCGCGACGCCTATCCAGAGGTTGTGTGCAATAGTGACTGGGAATGTGATGTTGAAACTACCAGGCTTGTCAATACCAAAGGTTTAGATTGTCACTACACCGATACTACCCTCAGCTGTTATATGTCAGCAGAATGGGTACGTGGTGATGATTTTTTGAGTGTTTCTGATGGGCAAACTCAGCGGGGTGAACTGCAACCAGAAAAATTGGCTAACCAAATTTTACAGCGGTTAATTTGGGCTAGAGAAAACGTTTCCCCCCCTACTGGCCGCATCCCAATTTTATTTACTTCTAAAGCGGCTGATATGCTTTGGGGTACTGTGCAAGCGGCTTTGAACGGCAAACGAGTTTTAGAAGTAGCTTCTCCTTGGGCAGAACGCCTAGGAAAACCAGTAATTGCGCCCAGTCTCACTCTCTACCAAGATCCAGAAGCAGGCCCTTATAGTTGTCCTTTTGATGATGAAGGTACTCCCACTCAATCTTTAGTGTTTATCCAAAACGGGATTTTACAGCATTTTTATGGCGATCGCACCACCGGAAATCAACTAGGCATTGGCACGACTGGGAATGGTTTTCGCCCTGGTTTGGGTAGCTACCCTACCCCTGGTTTATTTAATTTTCTCATCCAGCCTGGTTCTGCATCCCTACAAGACTTGATTCAACAAATGGATGATGGCTTGATTGTGGATCAAATGCTGGGTGGTGGCGGCGGTATTTCTGGAGACTTTTCAATCAATATTGATTTAGGCTACCGTGTGCAAAATGGTCAAGTAATTGGGCGCGTTAAAGATACGATGGTTGCTGGCAACGTCTATACAGCCCTTAAACAAGTGGTTACACTAGGCAGTGATGCCGATTGGAATGGTTCTTGTTATACTCCATCTTTGATAGTAGAAGGACTATCCACGACTGGGAGAAGCAATTAGAAATTTAACTGTTAGTGATGGGAACTCTTAAGAGGGGGAAGGGTAAAAGGTTAAAGGGTAAGGGGTTGGTTTTTCCCTTTCCCCCTTCCCCCTTTCCCTTTTATTAATGCCCCAATCCCCAATCCCCAATCCCCAATCCCCAATCCCCAATCCCCAATCCCCAATCCCCTATGTCGCTTCCTGTTCTGACTCAGCGCTTTCGCACTTGGTGGCAGCCTAGAAGAGGTTTAGCGATCGCAGAAGCTTCTGTTATCGGTCTAGTTGCTGCTCTATCTGCGGTGTTCTTGAAAGTCGGATCGGGATGGCTAGGAACATGGCGAGTCTATAGTGCTCACGTTTTACCAGCCTGGCTTGCCCTACCAGCAATTGGTCTTGGCTTTGGTTTTCTGGCTGGTTTTTTGGTGCAGAGGTTAGCACCGGAGGCTGCGGGTAGCGGTATCCCGCAAGTTAAAGCCTCGCTTGCCAATGTGCCAGTTAATTTATCTTGGCGTGTGGCAGGGGTGAAGTTACTCAGTGCCATGATCGCTATAGGTTCTGGGATAACTCTAGGACGGCAAGGCCCCACTGTGCAAGTCGGAGCAGGTTTGGCAGGGGGTATGAGTCGCTGGGTTCCCACTTCCCCAGAACATCGACGGCAAATGATTGCTGCTGGTGCAGGTGCGGGTTTGGCAGCTGCTTTCAATGCTCCAATTGCAGGTGTATTATTTATCGTTGAGGAGCTACTCCAGGATTTATCAGGAATCACCCTAGGAACCGCGATTATCGCCTCGTTCATTGGTGGGGTAATCTCTCGGCTATTGGGTGGTGGTAGTTTGGATTTGAATCTGCAATTAACGCAATCCTCCAGCCAATTCTCCATTCCAGAGATTCCCTTTTTCATACTATTGGGCATCTTGGCAGGGTTGCTGGGTGCATTATTTAATCGTGGACTAATATTTAGTATTAAATTATATCGAAATTTACACATCAGCTTACCGCTGCGGGTGGCTTTAGCTGGATTTATTTCTGGTGTGGTCGTGGCAATGCTACCCAGTTATTTCCGTGATAATACTGGATTACGAGAGTATGTGATTACTGGTAGTGCTAATCCTTCCTTTGCGGCGATCGCTTTTGCGGCTCAGTTCATCCTTACCCTGGTGGCATTTGGTTCAGGAGCGCCTGGGGGATTATTCGCTCCCAGTCTTATTTTAGGTTCTTGTTTAGGGCATTTAGTCGGTGTGTCCGAGTTTTACCTTTTGGGAGCAGGTTCACTTACTACCTACGCTCTAGCGGGTATGGGTGGATTTTTTAGCGCCGTTTCTAAAGTGCCAATCACAGCAATTGTGATTGTGTTTGAGATGACTACAGATTTCAATCTGGTGCTACCTTTGATGATTGTTTCTGTAACGGCTTACCTGGTTGCGGAAAAGGTAGTGCCTGGTTCGCTTTACGAGAAACTTTTAGAGTTGAACGGCATTACTCTCGTCAAAGAGGCTCCCATAGAAGGGACATTGACAAAGTTAACAGCAAGAGATGTGATGCAGGAACGGGTAGAAACTCTAGATGCAGATATGACTTTAGAAGAAGCAATGCAGGCGTTTGCCCGTTCTCACCATCGTGGTTTCCCGGTAGTAGAGGATAGTAAGCTGGTAGGGATTGTTACCCAATCAGATTTAATGAAAATACGCGATCGCAACTTAGCTAATGATATTCCCTTAAGGGAAATCATGACGCCTGCTCCGATGACGGTAACACCAATCCATACCTTGAGTAATGTACTGTATTTACTTGATCGTTATCAAGTCAGTCGTTTACCAGTGCTCCAAGGGCGGAAACTCATTGGGATTATTACCCGTGGCGATATTATTCGAGCAGAAGCAGACCATCTCAATGGTGAAAACGGGATTCCTGGGCCGCGACCAGAACCTTCTTATGTAGTTTACCAAACGCGATCGCCTAGCATTGGCAGAGGCAGATTATTAGTACCAGTAGCTAATCCAGAGACAGCAGGTATCCTTTTACAAATGGCAGCAGCTATTGCCCGCGATCGCCATTATGAAATAGAGTGCGTACAAGTAATAGTGGTATCTCGTCACAGTTCCCCATCCGAAACACAGGTAAGAACTGCTAAAAGTCGCCGTTTGCTACGACAGGCAGAAGTTTTAGCGAAAAAATGGCGAATTCCCTTACATACGCAAATTCGCGTGACTCACGATGTCGCGCAGGCAATTTTGGAGACAATTAACGAACAACACATCGACTTGATTTTAATGGGGTGGAAAGGCAATACCTCCACTCCTGGGCGGATTTTTGGCAATGTTGTAGACACCATAATTCGCCAAGCCACTTGTGATGTGGTGTTGGTGAAGTTGGGACAAGGGGGAAAGGGGAGCAGGGGAGCAGGGGAGCAGGGGAAGGGCTTTTCACTCAGTAACGCCAGTCCGCTCAAGTCGGGGAACCCGCCCACGCGGCTGGCTCCTCAGCACGGGCTAAACGCCCCGCTACCGCTAACAGCACTCCCTTATAGAGACGCAATGAATCGCGTCTCTACTCCCCAGTTCAACCACTGGCTAGTACTTATGGCTGGTGGCCCCAATGCGCGGGTGGCGATTAAATTGTTACCTGCTTTGGTGACATTGGGGAATAATCCACAGATTCGCTTGACACAGGTGTTTAAACCATCTGAGTTAAAGCCAGACATGACAGTTTTAGAACAAGCCATTCGTCAGTTGATGCGTCGTCGCAATTTATCTAATACTGTAGTTGCTGTCCCAGTCCAAGCTGATTCAGTTACCGAAGGTGTGATTAGCCTAGTAAAAACCGAAGGTTATGATGTTGTGGTTTTAGGAGCTTCTCGTGAGGGATTATTACAACATGCGATTCAAGGTAATATTCCTGAAGCGATCGCCTCTGGTGTGGATAGTACAGTTATTTTGGTTAGGGGTGCAATTAATAATTAAAAATTACAAAGCTGATTGAATTTAGAAAAAACTATTTGAAAATTAGTATTTTTAGCATATAGGAATCATATTTGATTTCTGAAAAAGACTGCGAGATAATACGGATAGAGAGATCTGTCTAAGAACGAACAATG
>NZ_WVID01000020.1 GCF_010091925.1 Nostoc sp. B(2019)
TTAAATCGTCTCTAACAACTTACAATTGTGCAAAATAATCTGTATTCTTTACTACAAAATTAGATGCGCTTACCCTGGTTAGCCTTCGTCTGAACTCAATTACATCTTCTACAGTAGACTTTACAACGTAATCTAAATGGTCTAACCATTGTTTTTCCAACTTAAATACTCGATTTAAGCTAGCAACACGACGAGATGGCATACCAGCCTTGTCTTCAATCCTGACCTGTCGTTTGCCGACTTGATCGCGGCTGACTATTACATCAACCTGGCTAATTGCAGAATTAGTGTATGGGTGAAAGGTATTTACTAAAGGTTCTTTACTTGGGTCATCGATAGGATCTCTGTCACCCTTCATACTTCGGTTACAATCAAGGCACAGCGGCACAAGATTCGCATAATGAACTGACAAAAATGGATAAATTGATTTAGGAAAAAAGTGATCCGCATCGCTATAAACTTTATTATCTACCTTCGGAGAACGAGGGCGATCGCAAGCTGGACACACTGCTAATTTGGAATTAGCACTCCAAAAAGATGAAATAAATTCATCTCGATTAAATTTTTGACTCTGCCCATGAATAACTGAAGGAAAACCAGATGCTAGAAGGTCTGTATAGAATACTGTAAGTAATGCCTTCACTACCTTTTGAACTGTAAGGCTAAGTTCTCTACGGTACTTAAAGTTAAAATTAGAGTCATTTAAATGTTTATGAAATTGTATGTCATGGTCGAAAGCATCCATAATTTTTGCGCTCATTGTAGAGTGGCGTTCTATATATCTAATAAGTTTCTCTAATGCTTTATGCAATTTTGATTGAGCCTTCTTGCTACTTTTACGCTTAGTCCATAATTTGTCCCATAGCCACTCACCAATCTCATCGCCGAACTCTGTTTTAAGTTGGCTCTCTGTAATTGGTAAGGAGGCACTAGAACTACAAGCAAAATTTAACAATTCACGTTGAAATGAAACAATTCTTTCTAGTTGATTAACGCAACCAGGAAATTTGATTTTATGAAACACTAGATTCCCTTTCTCGTAATGCTCTTAAACGACGACGAAACTCAAATTCGTAATATCCGGGGCCAATCTTTTCTTTAAGAACTTCTAAGGTTTCAGTCACGCTGACATCTTCTTTATCTCGTTTTCTTTGGGTATACTTACGAATTGATTTCAAGACTCTGAGTATTTGTTCGTCAAGCTGTTCAGAATCATTACCATCATATTGATGAGGTAACTCTTGGACAAATTCTCTAAGTTGCTGAAATTCTGGTAGCTGAAGAATTGTAGTACGCTCACTATCGATTACTGCCCAAACAGTTTGTACATGATCTGGGTGGGCAGCTAGCATCAACACTAGATCCAAGAACTCTGTAGCACGCTTGCCTACGCTCTCAGGGGCATCAAAAATATCAATCATAATTTCATTGGGTGAAGCTCCGAAGGTGGTTATTCTTGGCTCAATGATGGCGATCGCACCATCAATTTCATTTTTATATAGCAGAGTTATCTCGGTATCAAAGACATCTGTGAGTGAGATACTGGAGTGAGTGGAGATGATGACTTCACTGGCATTATCTCTTAAGCTGGTATCAATTATATCAACGATTTCACGTTTCCAAACGTCGTTGAAATGAGTTTCTGGCTCATCCAGAATCATTAGGGCATCATTTTCGCCACGCAGCAGTTGAAATAATGCCATCCGTCCCAAAAATACCCGTTCACCGTCACTTAGCCAGTTGTAAAGCAAAACATCTTCGACATTCCGTTTGCAGAAGGTCATCGTTAAGTCTTGGAGCCAGCCTTGTTCTTGCCAAGAGAGCAGTTGTTTAAAGATATCAAAGGGGGTAATTTCATCAATCGCAGTATCGAGTTTGTCGCAGATTGCTCGGATGAGTGCGGCGCAAGTGCTGGTATCGATATCGGTTTGATTTGGCAGGGAGCGACGCAGGTCAAAGACGAGTTTCCGACAATCGCTCGGAACAGGTTCGCGGATAACGGCAGTCGCTATAGGATACAGACGGGTCAGTGGGCGGGTCTGCTGAGAAAAGTGGGTAGGTTGAAAGAGAATCTGAAAATTGACGCTAATCAACCAAAGCCAGTCAATTTTATTGAACAGTCCCCGCAGCCCAGTCATCGGTTCATGATTTTGGATAGCTTGCTCGATGCGATCGCGGTAAGCTTGTT
This sequence comes from Nostoc sp. B(2019), assembly GCF_010091925.1. Taxonomy (GTDB): domain Bacteria; phylum Cyanobacteriota; class Cyanobacteriia; order Cyanobacteriales; family Nostocaceae; genus Komarekiella. The sequence continues at coordinate 2,189 of NZ_WVID01000020.1, forward strand.
CTGCTTGTTCAGTGGGCATTTCCTGAAAATCTTTTCGCACTTGGTGCAGCGCAACAGCAAAGAAGACAAGTTTAAGTGCTTGGGGAGAGACATAATAGCCGATGCTGCGAGTTTGCGCTCCGTCAGCACTTGGCTCTAGCTCTGGTAGAGGTTCTAATCCTTCCTGTTCTCGATAAGGTGTTTCTTGACCCAGATCCCAATTAGGAGGACGTTCTTCTTCAGGGGTAATTTCCTCAAACACGGCATCAGGTAAATTTTCATGTTCAGTCTGCTGATTGGCAAACAGGGTTGACCAAGTTTCGGTTGCGCCGGAAGTGTAGGCTAACAGAACTTTAGGCAGATAGGAATTAATGCTACTACCGAGTTGATCGCCATGAATAAGGAACGAAATTCCCGGAACCTCGGTTTCAAAATTTTCGGTGGGAATGTTTTCTAGTGCTTCCCAGTCTTGATTCTCTAAGGGTGGCTCAAATACGGCGAAGATGGCTGTGGATGAAGGGTTATCCTGTGGATAACGGAGATATATGGTTGCAGGGCGTTCTTCTTCACCAATTTTTTCCAGGTCGTAGGCAAATGTAACCCGAAAGGGTGGTAATCTTTTTCTTTCTAGGCTGAGAAAAATTTCTGAGAGGGTTTGCAGTAGTTGGGTTTTGCCAGTACCGTTTACGCCAACTACAAAGCGAATAGCGCATTTACGCCCCAGGATTTGTTCCTGGTTAAAGGTAGTTATTAGTTCCTGTAATGGCGGTGTCCCCCAGAGATGTAAGTAGCGTAACCTCACACAGCATCCTTCTCTAACAATGCATCATCACTATACCGGGTATCATCATCCTGGTTTAAGTTACGATAAGCCGATTCATAGTGTAATCCACTAGACGTAGGAGTGGGCAAAGTTACAGGAATAATAAGTCCGGCAGCAGCTAATAACTGCAAGCTCTTATGACCAATGTTGCGGGGAATGGAATATTTTTCTTCCAGGTGTTCGGGAGTAAAATAGGCGGTTTCTTGAATTACCAATTCATAAATTTTCCATTGGCTCTTGCTTAAGCTTCGTAAAAGTTCATCGCGATCGCGGTGCAGTTCCGATGTCTTAGTTTCGCTTGCTTCTTCATCCGCCAGTTCCTCCGTATCCACAGGCTGAGATATCTGGAGTAATTGATCACACTCTGCTACTGTGAGTTGTGCCTGATGTTGATCTCTCCAGGCTGCGGTGAGTTCGCCTGTAAAGGCATTAGAAAGTAGAGATTTAAAAAGAGAATCAGTTTTATCAAGACTTGTAGTTGACAATGCTTCAAGTTGTAGATATTCATCAACTAACGATTCAAATCTTTGTTGTAAATTCAAATCTGGCTTTGGAATTTTTAGGTTCTTTAATATTGATAAATTTAGATTGACTTGAGGACCACCTCTAGCTAAATCCCGAATATTTTTATAGGAGTTTTGAAACCAATACCATAAATAATTTGGCAATAACTCGTTTGAAGGTAGAAAAGCAGCACAAGCTTGATTAGTTGCAGCAGGAATGCCAAGTTTTGCTGTTCTACCTCTTGTTTGCCCTTGCCCATACATTGCCAGAAGAATTGTATTTTCGGGATAAATTTTGGCATTACTAAATTTCAATCCTGTATCTGTAATTGTTTCTTCTGTAGAATTAATAATATTGTCACGCAACTCTGTTGTTTTCACCCAAGCATAAGAACCCCCGTAATAGCTTGGATTAGAACGGCTAGGAGTACCACCTGTACCTACTTCGAGAAAATCTTCTAGCTTAACAATCTCCCAGCCTCTATTATTACGTTTCGGATCAGGATTTCCAAAAAGCTCAAAGAATACTGATTGTAAAAACTTTTTGCGTTTCTCATTTGCCTGTTTTCGCAAACAACGAATTTCATCCGCCTCCCGCAAAATAGAAACAATTCGCCTCTGTTCCAGCAATGGTGGCAGAGGAATTTTTATTTTTTTTAGAGCAGATTTAGCTATTTCCTTGAAGGTGGTTCCACCAGCAAGGTTTAATAAATACGGTTTAATTGAGGGTAGCCAGTATGCTAAATACTCATTATATAGGAGATTTTCATTGCAAATAAAATTAGCAAATCCTTGGTTTGTAGCCATTGGATAATGTGCTATGGCTGTTGCCCCAATAGTTGCACGGCTGGTCATTAAGACAGTCCCACAAGGCAACAACTTAGCAGAAGAATTCTTTAAGCCAGTCTGAGTAATTTTTTCTTTAGTTTTTTCAATCCAAAGATTATCAAGAGCGGTTACATCTGTAGGGGTAGCCCAGAGTATATCTCCATCAAAGTAGTCTGAATTGTTTCGAGATGGAGTACCTCCACCAACAATTTCTGAAATTTTATCTATCTCTATCCAAATCCATGTTGAAGGAAGTTCAAATACATTCATTTCTTGCCCTCTATCATCGAGAGCAAAGAATTTAATTTGGATTGAATTGTACTCTCTAAATATTGCAACTCAGAGATAATTTTTGCCGGAGGATCGTATTTTTCAGTAGTTAAAGAGAGTGGTTTGTAACGTCCAGCAGACAAATTGTGATCATTTCCAGAGATATCTTCCGTAGAGGATGACCAGTTTTTAAGCTCAGTTAATTCTTCAGTTTCCAGACCTTCAAAAATATCAACTGGAAAAGTGACAACGGCAAACAAGAAGTGATAGCCAAGACTGAAGAGCCAAAGTTTCAGTTTTTCAGAATTAATGGGCTGTTGTTTCTGGATTTGTAGAAGTGTTTTATACCAGAGATGAAATAGAGCCTTAATCTTTTTGATTTTGTCATTAATTTCGCGGTCTTCAGGCTCCTCGGAGCGGAATATCTCGGTTTCAATAATCGGTCTAGCATAAGAAACCGATCGCCTTTTGGGTTCCATCGTCTGCCATTGCTTCCAGGTTTCCCCATCTACAAATGCTGGGGCAGATTCTTCAAATTGCAGCCGATATTTCAGTGTTAAATCCCATAGGTCATTTTCCTGTGGTCTAGGGTTACGCTTTGCATCCAGCGTTTCCCCATCCTTTGCTACTTCATAAAACCAAACCTCATCGGTTTTACCGCCCTTGTTAAACAGCAAAATCGAAGTTTTCACACCTGTATAGGGCTGAAACACACCTCCTGGTAACGAAATTACCCCTCTCAAGGTGTTTTCGGCAACCAGCTTTTCTCTCAAAATTTTGTGTGCTTTAGTTGAGCCAAACAGCACCCCTTCCGGTACAATTACTGCTGCTCTACCACCAATTGTCAAAAGCTGCAAAATCAGTTCTATAAATAGGAGTTCGGTTTTGTTGGTTTTAAGATCCTGAAGCGTTTCACCAATGTCATCCTTATCTAAACTCCCTGTAAATGGCGGGTTAGCTAAAATCACGCTAAAATCACCCACTTCACCAGACTGAATCTTTTGATTAAACGCACTACCCAGCGTATTGGCGTAGTTAATCTTCGGCTTTTCAATGCCGTGCTGAATCAGGTTCATCCAGCCCAAACGCACCATCGTTTTGTCAAAATCGTAGCCATAGAGCGCGTTTTCTCGGAGATATTTATCCTGTTCAGTAGAAAGATTTTCACCCACCATGTTGAATGGTCTGCCTTCCAGCGTGTTTATGGGTGTGCCATCCCCCTCAAACACCAAGTTTGCTGGATCGGTATGGGTCTTAAGAATGTGCTGATAAGCATTTACCAAAAATCCTGCTGTGCCACACGCTGGGTCACAAATGCGATCATTCCATTGCGGATTCACCAGATCGCACATTACCCGAATGATGTGACGGGGAGTCCGAAACTGTCCATTTTTCCCAGCTTCGGCTATTTCGCCTAGCAGATGCTCATAGATATCGCCCAGTGTGTCTTGATTGCGTGAGGGAATGAACAGCTTGTCTATAGTGTCGATCGCCCGCCGCAGCAATGTTGCATTCGGAATTAAAAAGACAGCATCGCTCATCCGCCCCTGATGCTTCTGGCGCATCTTTTTGTCTGCATCGTCCTCAAAACTTTCAGATTCAGACTCTTGCGCTTGTGAATCATCTGTATCCAGCGATCGCAGCCAGTCAAACACCTCGCCCCGAACCCGCTTGAGTAACGCATCTCCTGACAGATGCTTAAAATTACTCCAGCGACAATTCTCTGGAATAACGAGGTCTTTCGGTTTTAAGTCTTCCAAGCGCTTCAAAAATACCAAATAGGTAATTTGCTCGATGGCGGCTAACGGGTTAGCAATCCCACCCGACCAAAAATAATTCCACAGGTCACGAATATCACGTTTTAGTTGGGGTGAAAGCACAGAACATTAATCAAATCAGCGACTAATGTATAAGCTTATAAGGTTACTACCAAGTTGTCATCTGAGCCACGTTGCTTAACCTTCCTACGCAACAAACTGATTGGAAAAGTTCAGAATTTCTTCCAGTTCTGCTTCTTCAAACAACCTATGCACTGCTCCAACTCGGCTAAACGGTGGTTGTTGCAAATCGTGAACTGTCAACCTTGTCCTTCGCAATATTGCGGATCGCATAGTTCTGAGAAAGTAAATTTGCTTGGCTGAAAAACCGGGATGGGCAGCAATAAACTCCTCAAACGCCGTAGAAATTTCTTCTTCCTGGCTGGTAATTTGAACTAATCCTAGAATATGACGCAGGAAATCTATGAGAGTAGCATTTGGGCGATCGTACACCTCTCTTAACACATCCTCAGTGACAAACAGATCGGACTGGTTCAGCGCATGGGCAAGAGATTCGATCTCTTTGTCACTCAAGTTCTCACCCCGTATGAGCATTTGTATTGTAGGATGCTGCTCTGCTAGGGTTTTCACATGAGCCTCAACCTGCTCTCGATAGTTCTCTGCAAAGGCTCCTTCGCCACTTGGTCCATAAATTACCCAGCGACGGGTGGCAATCTGGTCGGGCAGATTTAGCTCAATTAAGTCTCTGCGGGCACGCTGCCGGAACCGCATCAAAGGAGCAAAGGCTGTCTGCAAATCCAAAATACGCTCATAGCTCAGGTGTTGCCAAAATTTAGCACTCTTCATCCAGGCGAGTTTTTCCCTTTGTGCTTGAATATCAGGTAGGTTTGTGGGCAACAACTTAAAGTCTTCGGTAATAGATTCCCTTAGCTTGTCAATCAGATCAACTTGTCCGGCAAGGTGGGTAACGGCTAACTGTTCTGTTTTTACTTCAAATGTCATTACGGGCAGGTTGATATCAGGCAGAAACCGCAACAGAGGTGCGATCGCCGTACTCAAATGCTCAACTTTAGCTTCATCTAAAGACTTCCAAGCACCAGCCTTAGCCAATTCTGCTAACTCCTGCAAGTGAGGACGCACATTGATGTTATCAGTGGGTAATTGCGCCAACATTTGCTGAAGTTGAGTAATGGTGGCAGCGATCGCCTCTGTTTGTTCCTGACTTCTCAGTAGAGCAAGTTTTTCTAGCCGCAACCGAAACAATCGTACAGGTAATGGTTCTGTTGGACTAGCAATTTCTCCTTCTGGATTCATGTTGAAGTAAGCAAAATTGTTCCAGAAATCAATGATCAGAAAATCTGCCTTCTTTTCCCCTGTCTGTGGATCTGTCCACAATCGAGTCCCCCGTCCAATCATCTGCCAGAATTTCACCTGACTGAAGACAGGTTTGGCAAATACCAGATTTTGAATCGCAGGCACATCAATTCCTGTATCTAGCATATCCACTGAAATCGCCACTCGCGGTATATTCTTCCGCTTAAAATCATCCAGCATTCGATCAGCCCGCTCCATGTGACTATCAATAACTTCTGCTAGTCCTCGTTTCTGCAAGTCTGGGTAAAGGCGATTGAAGCTCTTCCAAATCTCAACTGCATGACGGTGGCTCATCGCAAAAATGATTGTTTTGGCCGGCAGCGTTCCTGTCGCATCCTTACGACATTTCGCCATAAATTCTTTAACCAGAGCATCGTTTGTACCTGCATTTGTCACCCGTCGCTCTAGGTCGCCTCCCTCAAAATTAAGTTCGCTCAGGTCGATCCCCTGTTCTTCTATTTGGCGCTGAAGTTCTGGGGGCAATTGCCCCGCTTTAATACCCTGAAGTTGAAAGGTGGTTTGTGCTTCTAGCGCTCGGTAGTTGACTAAATATCCTTCATCAACCGCTCTTGCATAGGGATAGTAAAAAGTCGGCAATCCATCTGGACACTTAAACAGTTCAAAAGTGTTGTGGTCAATATAATCTGTAGGAGTTGCTGTTAAGCCAAGCTGTAAGGCATCGAAGTGCTGAAACAACGCCTTATAGCGTCCGTAAATCGAACGGTGGCTTTCATCAGCAATGATTAGATCGTAGTAGCCAGGAGAAAGTTGCTGGAAAACTTTCATCATGCTGGGGTAAGTTGCTACATGAATTCGAGCCGTGCTATCAACTTCCCTACCTTCTATCCACGCTCTAGTTTCGTTAGGAATATGTTCTTTAAAGTCACCTAGTGCCTGTCGCACAAGCTCCCGTCTATCGGCAAGAAAAAGAACCCGTTGTATCCATTTAGCACGCATCAATAAGTCTACTAAGGCAATTACGGTACGAGTTTTGCCTGTTCCCGTTGCCATCACCAGCAGAAACTTTCGCTGTCCCTGTTCTAAAGATTCAGTAACTCGCTTGATTGCTTCAAGTTGGTATAGACGATCAACAATATTTTTGCTAGGGCTAAACTGATTTAAAGATGCACGATACTGGCGCTGAAACGCAAGACGTGCCAAATCTTCCTCTGTAAAGAAACCGCTAACTATTCGCAGTGGATAACGCTCACGATCCCAAAAATAAATAGTTTCACCGTTGCAGAGAAAAATGAAGGGTTCAAATTTGTGTTTTTCTCGGATGCGGTCAGCATAATCGCTAGCTTGGCGCTTGCCAGCTAAAGCATCGCGACTGCTTCTGTTTGCTTCTACAATAGCTAATGGTTTCTTGTTTGGACTTACAAGAGCATAGTCAACATATTCGTTACCTACCCAGTAGGTTCCCTGACTTTCCTTAGCTTGCCTCAATGTATCCGAAAGTAGAAACTCATCCAACAGATTTCTTTGCTGAGTACTCCATCCAGCTTGAGCAAGTTGGCGATTTATGAGGTGTTGGCGAGTTTCAGCTTTTGAAAGATTACGAGACATTGCTCAGTTGACTAACTAATTTTTTATTGGTGAGCCATTTTTAACTTGAGGCAGAATAAAAAGTACCAAGCTATAAAGGGTAGAGTTTACTTAACTCTATGTTGCCCTTTCCTGCCCAACATATCAATAATTAATTCCATTTTTTACTCTCTGTGAACGAAGCGGTCTGAAAAAATTGAAAAATTCGCTATATTCTATTTAATCTACTCGCTGTAAATCAGCTTCCCAAAATTCAAGACTAGACTTCCGCGCTCTCCAATCTGGCATTACATTACCTAGTACTTCCCAGAAAGTATCACCGTGATGTGCCCTGCTTGCTATGAAGGAAGGCGTTTATCTGGACAGGTAATCTATGAACCTTTATTGTGAGCAATAAATGCTGTTAATTTGTGTTCTCATCATCAGCAGCCTCTTTGCAATATCTGTGCTCACTGTCAGCAAAAAATGTCTTGGTTGACATGGCGATTGCGCCCTGGATACTGCTCAAATATGTATTTATAAAAAACTTATGTATTATGAACAGTCAGCAAAATATTGATTTAGCTGTTCATACCTCGGCAATTCCTACGGAAGGCTTACAAGGAGAAAGTGATACACCTCTTGAGAAGAACGTTATTGTGACTAAACTCTCAGAGGAAGCCCAACTCAAGCTAGAGGTAATCCAAAGTTTAATGGAACCCTGCGATCGCACAACTTATGGACAAAAGTTGCGGGAAGCAGCAGAGGAACTAGGTGTATCGTTGCGAACGGTACAAAGGTTGGTGAAAAACTGGGAACAAGATGGTTTAGTCGGACTCACTCAAACAGGTAGGGCTAATAAAGGAAAACATCGCATTGGTGAGTTTTGGGAAAAATTCATTACCAAAACCTACAAGGAGGGTAACAAGGGTAGTAAACGTATGACCCCTAAACAAGTTGCTCTCAGAGTTGAGGCTAAAGCCCTTGAATTAAAGGACTCTAAGCCGCCCAATTACAGAACCGTGTTACGGGTATTAGCGCCCATATTAGAAAAACAAGAAAAAGCCAAGAGTATTCGTAGCCCTGGATGGAGAGGAACTACGCTTTCGGTTAAAACTCGTGAAGGAAAAGATTTATCCGTAGATTACAGCAACCATGTTTGGCAATGCGACCATACCCGTGTAGATGTGTTGCTGGTGGATCAACATGGTGAATTGCTCAGTCGTCCCTGGCTAACAACAGTAATTGATACTTACTCTCGTTGCATTATGGGTATCTACTTGGGCTTTGATGCACCCAGTTCAGGGTTAGTAGCCTTAGCGTTACGCCATGCTATTCTACCCAAACAGTACGGTTCCGAGTACAAACTGCATTGTGAGTGGGGAACCTATGGTAAACCAGAACACTTTTATACTGATGGCGGCTCTAAGGATTTATTCAAGGAGATGATTGAGTACCTAAAATTCCGGGCGACAAAGGGGACTGTTTCTGATTTTCGTGGTAGGGCGATGGAGGTACTCAAGGGATGTGGGGTAGAAATGCTGATTATTGATGAAGCTGACCGCCTCAAACCTGAGACGTTTGCTGAGGTGCGAGATATTTATGACAAGCTGGGAATTGCTGTGGTGCTAGTGGGAACTGACCGCTTAGAGGCTGTAATCAAGCGGGATGAACAAGTTTATAACCGCTTTCGGGCTTGTCATCGCTTCGGCAAGTTATCAGGAAAAGATTTCCAAGATACTGTGCAAGCCTGGGAAGATAGGGTTTTGAAGTTGCCTGTTTCTTCTAATTTAAATAGCAAGGATATGCTGCGGATTCTCACATCGGCAACTGAAGGTTATATCGGGCGGCTGGATGAGATTCTTAGGGAGGCGGCAATTCGTTCTTTATCTAAGGGATTTAAGAAGATTGATAAGGCTGTTTTACAAGAAGTGGCGAAAGAGTATAAATAATGACAGCACCAGATGTTAAGCCTTGGCTTTTTATTATAGAACCCTATCCAGGGGAAAGCCTGAGTCATTTTCTTGGTAGGTTTAGACGTGCTAACCATTTATCTCCTGCTGGGTTGGGTAATCTAGCTGAGATTGGTGCTGTAGTGGCGCGGTGGGAAAGATTTCATTTTAACCCTCGCCCCAGTCAACAGGAATTGGAAGCGATCGCATCTGTAGTAGAAGTAGATGCAGACAGGTTAGCTCAAATGCTGCCACCTCTTGGAGTGGGAATGCAGCATGAGCCAATTCGCTTGTGTGGGGCTTGTTATGCTGAAGCGCCTTGTCACCAAATTGAGTGGCAGTATAAGTCGGTGTGGAAGTGCGATCGCCATCAACTCAAGCTTTTAGCGAAGTGTCCAAATTGTGAAGCATTTTTCAAAATGCCTGCGGTGTGGGAGTATGGGTGTTGTCATAGGTGTCGAACACCGTTTACAGAGATGGCTAAGTCACAAAAAAGTACTTGAGTCTTAAAAATCATTACTGCTTGACTTTTTGGTACGATATCCCTGATTGGGGTGAGTAGGCTTCTCAGGGTATCTTAACTCCAGTTGACCTTTCTTTTGCATCTTGCTTAGGTAGCCAAGCCGTAATGTGTTATGAGAACGATTTAATAACTCTTGAAGTTGTTTGTGGTTCAAAAACCTTCCTTGGCAAAGCTTTAGAATTGTTACTTCCATAATATCTATTGATACCTTGCGCTTATTTCTGATAGTTGCTGCAATTACTTTTAGTAATTCCCAATCATCGGAGCTTGGCTCCAAATCATCGGAGCTTGGCTCCAAATCATCGGAGCTTGGCTCCAAATCATCGGAGCTTAACTCCAAATCATCGGAGCTTGGCTCCAAATCATCGGAGCTTAACTCCAAATCATCAAAAATCTCCTCTGGTATAATCCCTAACAACAAATCTTCAGGACTAGTTTTTTCTAAAAATTTATAGTTTTGAGCTACTAAGTCAACTTCTACGTTAGGAGGCTCGCCCGGAAAAAAATAGAAAGTTCCGCGAGCAATGCCGCTAGATTCAAGGAAGCCATCTCTAACGAGAGCAGACAATGCCTTGGTTAGATCGTGTGGGTGAGTGGCACTCATACACTTGAGTCGAGCATGAGTAACTTTCCCCTCAAGCGCTACCGTGACTAAAGCAAGGCGTTGATCATCTGATAATTCTCGAAATTCGGAACCAAATCGTTCGTCAAGTTCTCTAAGAGTTTCCTCTGGTAGTAGGTTGACCATAAGCATTGCCAGTAGTGTTTGATCCGGTTCTACTTCTTCTAGCAACGCAGGTAGTCGCCAGTGCTGCTGGCTCCAGTTACGGTAAATTTTGGGAATACCTGAACCAGCTTGTTCTCCAATACCCACAAGCTGAAACATTTTTTGTAACTTGCGATTACGGCAATCACTTGTACCACCCTGTAACGCATCCTCTAGAGGTAGCCGCATTATGCCAGGGTTCCGAAATACAAACATATCTGGGCGCTTAATAATTTGTATTGGTACTCGTCCAGTATATTCTGCATGAATAATTGTGTTAATTAATGCTTCACGTAAAGCTTCATGTACAGGTGTATCGTCTACTCGTTTTGCACCTTTGAGTTTGAAGGGAACTTTGAGTTCTGAGAAAAGTTTTTGGATAACCCGACGGTAAAAATCATAAAGATTTCCTGACCATGTTCCATCTGTAGTCACACGATCTACCCAGCGAGCCTCTGTTCTTGGCTCTGGACGTTCTTGATAATCCACAACATAGTGAGGCACTGCCTCAAGGATTGATGGGAGTTTACCAAACATCAACAAACCTGCTACAGTCAATCCTTCTTTGGCTGTTTGGCGATCGCGTAGCCAACCACCAATGGATTGTAAAAATTCTTTATCATCTTGATCGAGCCAAGGATGATCGGGTTTAGTAGCTTTAAATTGATTTCGGTATGCTTTAAGCGTATTCAGATCAATATCATCAAAACCATAGTTTTCCAGTAACCGAGCATCCCGCACCTCCTCTACTTGTTCTGCGAGCATCCGTTTAACGGTTTCTTCATCACAAAGGTAATCTCCCTCGTAGTTCCTTCGATAAGTACCTGTTAAAGGATTTTGCCCTACATACACTGGACGCTGCGATCGCCTCGCTCGTGGAACTGCAATGCGAATTACTTGCCTGTCTTGTACTTCGATTACTTCGACCATTTTATCACTCAGCAAGTTAATACTGATTCGCTGGCGATTATTAAGCCCATCCCAAAGGGTTTTAAGGACACGATCTGGAAGGGTAATACCTGTGAGACTAAATTTCCCTTGAGGTTTTTCTTCAATACCTAAAAAAATAACACCCCCGTAGGTATTAGCCATTGCAGAATAAGACTCAAAGAAACTTTTAGGTAGTTCACCTTGTCCATCCCTACCTGATGCTTGTTTAGCCTCAACGTCACAGCCCTCTGCTAATTCTTCGATGTCCAGTATCGATAGGCTTGCCATCGTGAATCCTCAAACTGCCAAAATATACCCAAACTCATTTGGGGAAAATCTGTTAATCAATACTAACAGTGGCGATCACTACTAGGGAGGATTTCGGGAATTGGCAAAGGTATTCAGTTTTGCAAGTAGTATCTTATGCAGTTTGGTCTTGTTGCTCTAACACCACATTGAAAATTAGTGTAAAACTGACGCTGGGGATGAGTCGGCATAAAACTTGTAGATGAGCTTTTGCATCACTGCGGCGACGAAAACGAGCTACAATCTGGTTCTGCATATTAGGTTTAAGTCAGACTATACACCAAGGACTGAGCTTTTCAAGGTAGGTCATCGAATTCTCCTGGTAAAATCTGTAATTTCCAAGACAAAAGCCAGCCTACTGTGACGGTGGCTGGCAAGAAATATCAAATTGATATTGAAATTAGATTCAATTCCTACTCACTCTTGTCTGGAAAACAAAGCTTCTGCAACACTTCTTAGGGGATATCCTCAAAAAGTTCATCAGTGCAAGGTGGCGTAAATCGGCTGGAAACGTTGGCTGACACAGACTACAACATCAGTATATTCACTAAAGGTAAAACATAAATTCTGTATAAATTTTTAATTATCACTGGCATTCCAATCTGCTGTATATCGCCTGGCGATCGCTAACAAAATATTCTCAAAATCAGTCAACTTGAAGCTTCACGTACTTCTTGAGGGTATAGGTCAGATCATTACAACTACGATCCTTGACGAATATATCAAGGGAGACTTACATAGTAGGATGCTAGACACCTTTCTCACTAAGACTATTGCTGTAGGATAGCTTAGCTTATCGTCTGGATTTGAGAAAGGTTTTTGCCTGTCTTTGTTGCTGTTACTACTATGACTGAAACGGCTTATGCGGCCCGTACTAACCACGCTTTTGTTTTGACTGAAACCCTTCGAGTTGCTGAACTGATGTACCAAGGTGCAACCCAGGAAGATATTCGGCAACGGGTATTAATAGAGGATTTATTTCAATTGCGCTCCCAAGTTTCTCGTGAGCGGGCGTTGCAAACTGTTCTCAAACGCCTTCAACAAGTGCCAGAGGATTACATTCAATTAATTGCCACTGGCAACCCTGACACCCGTCGATTCACCATATTGTTCCTGATTCTGCGAGAACACCGCCTTCTGCGCGAACTCATCGCTGAAGTCCTGCTGGACAAAATTAAGGGTTTTGATTACGTCGTAAACACTGCTGACTTGCGAACCTTTTTTGAAGGAAAGCGAGATCAAAATTCAACCGTAGCTGCATGGTCAGACTCCACCTATAAAAAGGCTGCTAGCAACACTTTACTGGTGCTAGTAAATGCGGGTCTTTTGCAACCCATGTCCCCAAGAGGAAATTATCAAATTCGCTCTGTTCCGGTGCCATCAGTCTTGCGTCTACAATTACTTGCTGATGGACTAGGTTATTACCTGACTCTCATGCTCGATTTTTAATCCACTGCCAGCGCTTTAAATACTGCGTCTATTGGGTCAGCGTAAAATGATGTTTGAAATTTAGCAAACAACTCTGGCGGAACACTGGCTAAGTCAACGGCGCTGGCCATCGGTAAGAGGATACGTTTAGCGCCAGCATCAAAGGCTACTTGCAGGCTACCTGCTAGGTTGCTGACTGGTGTAATCGTCCCACCAATGGTCATTTCCCCAAATATTGCGAATTGCGTTTGAACACTTCGTTTTAGAGAAGCAGAACATAACGAAACGAACAATGCTAATCCGCTCTCTTGCGGTGCTCCAGACCCTTGCAAGTCTAGTAACTGGAGCAAAAAATCAAAATTACTTGGGTGAATACTACTGCTAACTCTTTGAGCGTTAGCTTTGAAGTAATTCATCGCAATGTTTAAACTGTCTTTCATCCTGCCAGCCGTCGCTACACCAGTGCGTACTAACTTGCCACTACCGGGTACTACTTGCAGTTCAAGTTTGAATGCTCCGATTATGCCGCTATCCCCAGTACTGACAAAGTGCAAGTGACCGGGAGTTAGCATTTCCTGGTTAATCAAGCTCGAACCACCCTGTTCCGGTACTGAGACAAAATGCTCATCTAGAGTTTCCAAATCGATGTAGCTGAAATGCACATCGTAAAATTCCATTCCGCCAATTTTCTTTAACTGTTCTTTCACCCGCCGTCGCACTCGCAGCCCATACACTAGGGCTTCGCGCACGTCTTCCTTACTAAATGAGCCATCTGGGAAAAGCAGTTTCAGCAGCCCTGATACAGTCTTGCGAACTGCTTGAACATCTCGTTGCTTAAGGTTGTTACCTAGTCTGAAGTGGAGGTCTATAGCATCGGCAAAACTGCGTTTACGCATTTCCCGCAGCCATTCTGCTAAGTAATCGACAATGAACCCGTACTGGTTGGTGAAATTATCTGGGCTAAATTTGGGGATTTCCCAGCCAGGAATATAAGCGTGAAAACGGTCGAAGAAGGCGGTGTCAATCATGGCTTCAGGAAAAGGTGCCAGCAGGTGTGAGGTCTTCACTAAGGATTCCACGCTTTGATTAATGTTGCCCACAAAGACCATAGAAGCATTAGCGGTAATCTCTGCTTTACCGCGTGCAAAAGAACCTGATGCCATGTAGTCTTTCATGATTTGCACACCGTCGTTATCGTGGAAGCTCATGCCTGCAACTTCATCAAAGGCAACCACGTCAAATAAACCCACCAGTCCCACGCGACGGTTGGACATATTGTAGAAAAGATTTGCTACTGTAGTTTTTCCACCGGAAACCAAGATTGAGTTAGGAGAAACTTCTTTGTAGACGTGGGATTTCCCTGTAGAACGCGGGCCGAGTTCGCAACAGTTGTAGTTATTTTCACAAAGGGCTACCAAACGGGCAAGTAGATGCCATTTTACGTCCTCGCTGACGGTAGTGGGTTCCAGTCCTGTTGACCGAATCAACAGGTCAATCCACTCACTGCGGGTAAAAGCTGGGCGACCCGCAAACAGTTCATCCATATCCACACTAGGCATTTGGATAGGTTTGAGACTTCCGACAATGAAGGGACTGGGTTTGGTTCCTGCTTCGTATTCCAGTTGTAGAATACACCAAATACCACCACCCAGAAGCTTTTGGTTGGGTTTGACAATTTCTGGGTCAATGACTACGCCTTTGACACCCAGGTTCATTAAAGTTCCCTGGTAGATATCATCTCTGTCGTTGAGCGTTACCGTTACCCGGTCAATGATGGTAAATCGTCCCAATTCCCGAATTTTAGATTTGATCTGTTCTGCTTCATCAGGACGGACGTAATTCTGTGCCAAGATGTTTTTTACACGAGTAACGCCTTCCTCAATGGTGGTTTCGTCGTCGGTCGCGCAGTACATACCGAGTAAGTATTCCAGCACATACACTGGTACGTTAGCACCTTCTTTAATACGTTTAGTCAAGTCTTTACGTACTACCTTTCCAGGGTAAATACTGTTTAGCTTTTGATTCAGGTCATCCATTTTGGGGTTGGCAACTGCTGGTGATTATTCTGAGATGATTGAAGTAAGTTGGTTAATAATCCAATATCTAAAATCTTTTGACTATATTGGCTCAGAAATCTCCAAAGTCGTTAGCGATTCCTAAACTAACTGCCCATGTTTCTCGGAGCAATTCACTCTCATCGTCTGCATCCTTAACTATTAAATAGACGTTAGTAGGGGGATTAACGGTAGTTACGGTCAGCCGTAAGCTAATTTCCCGATCGCTAGGATGGGGGCTGGTGCTGCTTAAGTTTGCTCCTCGTACATCTGTTATGGGTGTATTAGTTTGGGGATCGTACAAGGCAACTGTAATTTGACGCGATCGCCATCTCCCTTCAACTGCATCAGTTTGTACTAATGTCAAACTAAAACGATTATTCGTCACTCTTCGGATTCTGGCACTGACCTGTACACCTACTTTCCGGGCTGGGCCTTCGTCACCTTTTACCGCTCGTTGGTGATGATAGGTAAGTACAGGTACGCATACTTCCTGAAGCGATGCACCACCGTGGACAAACTGCGCTCCTGCCCCCTGAACGGCAAAGCGTAAACTGCCACGGGGTACAATGGCAATCATGTCATTTTCTATGTAGGGCAAGCTGAAGTGCAGTAAGGTTGAGTCATTTACCTGTTCCCGTGCTAGCAAGTAGCGGCGTTTGCTTTCCAGTACTGCTTCGCCATTTGGTAGAGGTCGCTTATCTGCTTCTTGAATTGGGCGACGTTGATATAAGAAACCGTGGTCAGCAGTGATGATGACGTTTGTACCGTTGATAGAATTGCAGATTCTTTTTACCAGTCGTAGCAGTTCACTAATTGCTGTGCCGCAAGCTGATAATACTTGGCGTTCGTTGGCAGGCTTATCGCCCGTTGCATCAATGACGTTGTGATAAATATAAATTAGGCGATAGGGTTGCACCGCTACCCTTCCTTCCTCTGTACTCATCGCTAGCAGGTCTTTGGCATTGAGTACCGTGGCATCAACACGGCTATTTTCGGTTAATACCTTTTGTCTTGCTAGCGTACCCTTGGTACTAAGTCCATCGAGGCGGACATCATCATCGCCTGGTATTAGTTCTAATTTTGAACCTGGAAGGAGTGCTGCCATCCCCAACCGCGTAACGCTGGGTAAAACACCTAATTGCGCCTCTAGAGTAGTTTCACCCCGGATTTCTTTCTTAATTACCTCTTCGAGTTCGCTGGCAACTTCGTAGCGCAAGGCATCGGAGATAATTACAAAAGCTTTTTCGCGATCGCTCCGTTCTAAAATTGGCAAAACGTGCCTACCAAAAAATCTGGTTTGGGATGCTATGCCTTCCAATTCCCAAGTTTTACCAAGGGCATCTGACCAAGCTTCCCCTAGCTCATCCAAAAACCATTGGGTGTATAAATTTTCTACGTCTTCAATTAAGCCCTTGAGGATGTCCCCGTGAGCATCATCGCTCTGCACAATAAAGTGGCGGTAGGCTTTGTCAAAAGAGTGCAGATTGCTGGCGTAAGCCTTAAATAAAGCTGGGGCTGGCTGGCGGAATCCTGCTATGTACTGCTGCTTAAATTCCAAGAGTGCGATCGCAGCATCCATTGCTTGATAAATCTTCTCATATTTAGGAAACCAAATCAGGGTGTGACGAGCTTTTAACCAAGTTCGCCAAGGGGTGAGTTCCACTGTTGGTTGCCAAATTTGCGTTAGCGAAGCTTGTCCGAAGGACACTCGCAGTGTTTTAACGCAGGCACGAATTAACACTTGGTCTACAACCTCGAAACTAGCTGCTTCAAATAAAGCTTCTGGCTCTAAAGTCTCTAAAGCATCAAGTATATGTAATTGCTCTGCCACTTCATTGCTTAGGGTTTTCCAGCCTGGGGAATCTTGCTGATCGCGCATCCACTGATCGATGAAGGCGTAAGACCGTTGTTTAGGGGTGATAACTTGGTTTGCTAGCCCAGATGGTATAGCACCGTGCAGTGATTGAGCAAAATGAGTGATTAGCAACTGCACGAATAATTTATTTAAGCTGGGGTTTTGCTTGGGGAAGTCAGTGTGTTCTTGAACTACCTCCCAGAAGGCTTCTGGGGAAACGAAACGCTCAATATCAGACCAAAGGACATTATCAGATTCTAATAACCCTCCCAGCAACACCCGCCGAATGAGTGTACCTGCATCGGGTACTTTTAAGCCTGCGAGGACGGAAAGCATGGCGAGGAGTAATCCTCGTTCGTCGCTATTAGCAGAGATACCCATTGCTTGTAGAGCTTCTGTCCGCTTGCGGCTTTTAAAGAATTTTATGTGTTCTCTGATGACTGTCTCCAGTCGGCGTTGTCGCAATCCTAAATCAGCGTAGATGAGGGCAGCAGGGTCAGCAGAGAAGGTTAAACCGCTTTTTTGGATATCCAGAAGCCAGTTTTCTTGAGGCGTGGGTTCGGGAAAGGGGGCGTACAGTAGAAAAGTTTGTGTGGGTTGTTCGACCAGCAGGTGATATTTGATGGTAAAGGGAGTATCAGCGAGTTGAAGTTTCTCTACGCCTTCGAGTTGGAGTTCATTGAAGTTGCTAGCAAATTGTTGGTCAGGATCGTACCAAAACACAATCCGCCGTCCTGGGTGCAACCAACGGGCGGAATCTTGAAAGAGGTTTTCTAGGGTGTTTTGGATACGAGCAGTGTTCATGCTAGGTAGACGTAAGGATAATAAAGTGTCTTTTAGAATCCAATTGCCACCCAATATGGCACACAATTCACAAGGGTAGTGGTAAATATGTAGTGATAATAAATTTAGGTTGCAATCAGCGATAATCGAACTGTCATCACGTTAAATCGTCAAGATTTTATTAAACTGTATAGAAGCTCACCCGAACATTTAGGTATTATTGTTTGTACAGCAGTCAAAGAGTTGGATGAATCTTTATGCTTTTAGAGTTAAGACAATTGAGGATTCAACCAGGGCAGCAACTATTACTTGAGGACGTTAGTTGGCAGCAATTTGAAAATATTTTGGCGGAATTAGGAGAACATCGCGCTGCCAGAATTTCTTATAGTCATGGTTTTTTAGAAATTATGGTTCCCTTACCAGAACATGAAAAAGCCAAAGAAATTATTGGCGATATAGTCAAAATTTTACTAAATGAACTAAGTTTCAATTATGATGCTTTAGGTTCAACCACCCTAAAAAGCGAAAAAATGAGTCAGGGAGTAGAACCAGATACTTGTTTTTACATTCAAAATCAAGCGGCAGTTATTGGTAAAAATCGCATAAATTTAAGTGTAGACCCACCCCCAGACTTAGCCATAGAAATTGATTTAACTTCTCGGACGCAATTAGATAATTACCAAATTTTGGGAGTACCAGAACTTTGGCGATATGGAAAACAAGGCTTACAAATTAACGTCTTGCAAGATGGAAAATATGTAGAGTCAAATTTTAGTCCTACTTTTCCAGATATTCCGATAATTGAGCTAGTAAATCAATACATCCAGCAAAGTCAAGTTATTGGTAGCAGCCAAGCAATTCAAGCTTTTAGAAATTGGCTGCGGGATAACTAATGTAAGTAGGCGTGAATATTTATCATTGGGATCAGGCAGGGCGACACTATCAATATGATTTACTATATACAAAGATAGCAACTTAAATGAGGAGGTTGCTGATATGCCTAACTCGCAAATTAGTAAAGAAGAAATTGCAAGACGTGGTGGAGAAATTTATGAAAAAGTAATTCGTGTTCAAGTTGAGACAGCAGAAAATATTGGCAGAATTATTTCAATTAATATCAATACTGGTGATTACGAAATTGATAATGATCTACTTGTAGCTTGTCATCGCTTGCAAGCAAAACAACCTGATGCAGTGATTTGGACGGAGCGAATTGGCTATGATGCTGTTTATGCCGTAGGTGGTACATTAGTCAGGACGGCACAGTGAGACACGGAATAGTCGTTGGTCTTCAGGCACGTATGAGGGTCGTCCTTCATTCTATCGAAGGTTCAGAAATAGAAATTGAGTGTGTAGTTGATACAGGCTTTGAAGGCTTTTTAACTATAGCAATGTCCTTCAATATCTCAAACTCTCACTCTCTGCGCCTCTGCGTCTCTGCGTGAAGTAAAATCATCCCCACATTCAGCAAAGCCAAAAAAAAATTATTTCAAAAGTTCCCTTTTCCATTGCGATGCTTTTTCCAAATCAGCCATCTTCAAATCAGCACCTTCGTAAATAAGACCTTTAAAGCGCGTGTAGTTGTACGCTACCCCATCATCAAGGTCTAGTTTGATTCGCGCATCGGCTTGGGTTTGCAGTTTGGCTTGGTAATCTCGCAGTTCTAGCTGTTGGGCTTGCAGGTCTTTGAGGCGGTTGGTAGCAGCTTTTTTAGTGGTGCTGGAACTGGCGTTGTTTAGCTGTTGCTGTGCGCGGGCAATTTCACCGTCTAGTTTGACTTGCAATTCTAAAACGTAATCGGTGCGGATACGGGCGAGGGTGCTTTCGTTATAGCGGTGCAAATAGACTAATGCACCAAAGGCTCGTTTTTTACCACTGGTAAACAACCAGTAAATTGGGCGTTTTTTATAAGTTTGGATGTGGTCGGAAATAAATTCTTGCAGGAAATAGCGGCGGATACGTTCTTGGGCGGTTTCGCCGTTTTTCAGGGTAAGGGCGTTGGCGATGAAGTTGAGGTTTTCCGTGAGGGTGTCGGGACTGTAGGCGACACGCAGAAATTCTATGAAGCGGGTAACGATATCGTTATCGAAATAAGCTTGGTCTGTGATGGGAATTATTGCATCACTGCTGGTGGGGAATGTTTGGTGTAGGGAGGGGTCAAATGGTTGTCCGGCGTGGATGAGTCCGGGTTTGTCTAGGCTATAGCGTCCCATGATACAGCCGATCGCGTAGGAAATGAAGGAACGGATATCTCTGTTTATGTCGGCGCGGCGGATGGTGATTTGGTCGTCGGGTACTTCTGGGGTGAGTTCGTCTTGTAAGCCGTATGCTTCTATCCAGTAGCGGTTATTTTCTTCTTCTAGGCGTTGGAGTTCGCGGAAGGCGGTTTCTGATTTACTTTGCCAGATAGTGAAGGCTTCGCTTAAGTGTTTGGTATTGTGGCGTAATAGGGGGTGAGTTTGGAAGTCCCAGGAAATTTCAAAGTTATCCCAGTCTTGGCGAGATATTGCAATGTTAGCTTTAGCATTCGAGTTAGAGAGATTATCTATCTTGTCCTTTATCGGTAGCTTGGAAATAGTACCGGACGGAAAGTCTAACGTCGGTGAAATCATCTCAAGAAAATAAGAGACGAGATTGCTATTGAGAAAAGAAATTAATCCATCTTGATCCTGTAAATTTTTTGGGAACAGGGCTTGCCCCTTGTCAGAAAATATAAATCCTTTTTCATGGACGCGCATACTTGTCATCCTGGATGAAAGCGCCGACCAAGTAATTCCTTCTAAAAAATAACTTTCTGTGTTTTGAGGACGAGATTTTATTTTGCCTTCTTCTTTTCCATAGCTTTTAATCTCATCTCCATCATTTTCCCAATTTACAACCCAATACTGATTTCCATACCATCTTCTAAATTCCCCACCCTTACTTAAAGGAAACCATTTTTTCTTCGACTTTTGCGCTTCTTCACAATCTTTTATCAGCAAGCCAACATTCAAATAAGCAATTTCAAACCAATATCGTAAAAATCGGTCATTATTCCCAGTAATTAATCCCTGCTTTAGATTAGAGATATCACTAAGCTTTTTGGAAGACTCAAATATTTCTAATACCTGATCAGTAGCCCAATAAGCGATCGCACTTCCCGGAATCTTTGCAAAATCAGCTTGATTAACTCCAAAATACTGATGTTCACTATCAAAATACTTTTGTTTTTTTATCTCAGCATTATGATAATCAACCAAGCGGATATATAGTCCTGTTTTGTTTTGAGGTTTTTGTTTACTCAATACAAAAGCTGTGGATTGTACTACTTTACTATTTAGTTCTGGAAAAACACCTATACCTAAATGCAACATACTGCATATTGTGTGTTGATTAACAATTTCTTTTCGTAAATCTTCATAACTACTTAGAAACATCCAACTATGTTGATTAATGTTTGCAGCTAACCCTTCAGTAAAATTCATTTCTAAAGACCTTGTAATAAAAGGTGCAAATAAATCCCCTTTGCAAAATGGATATCGGTTGCTTATATATTTCTTGAGACTTTCATTAAACGAACCACCACCCATATAAGGCGGATTCGCTACCACTGCCCAATATTGCTTCCTCAACAACTCCGCCTGTAACAACAACCCCTGCAAAACCGGAACACACTCCCTAAATAGCGAATCACTCGCCTCTAAATTATCTAATTGCCATTTCAACTTCTCACTATCAAAAGCTGGCGGAGTAATTAAACTTCCTAAATTATCTGCATCCTTAAACGCCTCAATTAACGGTTGCCAATCTTCAGCATTTAATTCTGTAGCAGGTGGTAAAGTCTGACTATGGGTAGGACGCACAGTCGTAATATTTAAAGCCAGGGGTTTCCGTAAAATACGCGAATTTTTCGCGCGTGCTTTCATCAAAACGGCAAAACTCGCTAACTGTGCTGCACGTTCATCAATATCCAAACCATACAAATTGTGCGTCAAAATTAGAGCAGGAATATCCCGTTCTAAATAACCTTGCTCTTTGTAAATTTCAAACAGCAAATCAAATGCATAAACTAATATGTGACCACTGCCACAAGCTGGGTCTATCACCGTCAACTCTTGAGGTGTTAAAGCTTGCGGTTTTTCACCCTCTCCATTATTGTTAGGATTTTCCAAATAGTAGGGCATATATTCACGCAAGCGTGATTCCGGGTGAGACTCTAACCACAACCGCCCTAGACTGTTCTCCACCATATACCGAACAATCCAGTGGGGAGTAAACAATTGCGTCGCTGCGGGAATATCTGCGGCTGCAACCTTCGACTTTGCCCCAATTACCTCATCCTTGCGTTCCGAAATATAAAACTGATATAGCCAACCCACTACCTCAATATCTTGCCAATCCTCCTCTGGAATCTCCTTCACCAGTCGCCGCACAATCGAATCTTGATTTAACAAATTCCCTGGCAAAAACAGTGCTTGGTAGTTCTGGCGAGAGTCAAACAGGGCTGGAATCCCTTCTGCTAAGGCTTTACACTGAGCTAACAGCAGACGGCGGTAGAGAAACTCATCGGGATTAGGGTCACGATTGGCAAAACTACGCCACTCATTGAGAGTATCCAAATCCAGACCAGGTAAATCTCCCATTTCGGCAATAGAACTAGCATCCCGCAACAAATCAGGATCTACCAAATTTGGGTCGCTACTACTCAACACCCGCCCGATATATCCATTCACCTCCATAAACCGCAACGCCGCCAAACGGTTAAACCAGGTGTAGGCAATTTCATCTATCAGCGCATTTACCGCCTGGGGTTGGCTGGTAGTTAGGGTTAAATCTTCTAAACGCTTCCGCAGTTGATGATACTGCCTTGCTTCTATGGTGTTTAGCGTTTGACCCGCCACTAACAACCCCCCCGCCACTGTCTGTGGTTCTGTAATGCTTTTGTCAGTAATACCATACTGAGCAGCACGGGCTTTTACTTGTTCCCGTAAGTAGCGACGCGCCCAAATTGCAAAGTTTTTAATAGCTGTGCGGTTCATTGAGGTGATTGAAAATTGGTAGTTTTTCTCATCAACCACCCCACAATCAATTTTGGGGAGGTTAAGCCCAAGTCAGTTTTAACGGACTAACACCTTGATAACCACCGCGTTTTAACTGACTTCTATTCTATTCGCCAGGATTTAAGTTGATTTCCTACTACTTTGGCTACTATAAAGTAAGAAAAATATAATTACCTTTTGGTAATACCATGCCAGCTGAAAAACTATCCATTTCCTTACCAGCATCTTTGATGCAGTTTATTGAGAATTACAAAATAACAAAGGGGTATAAATCTCGCTCCCAAGTCATTGAGTTAGCACTAGAGTTACTGCGGTATCAGGAATTAGAGCAAGCTTACCGCCTAGCTTCGGCGGAAATTGACCCAGATTGGGATTTGACGGTAGGGGATGGGTTAACAGATGAAACGGGGTGAAATTTACTATGCTAATCTCAGCCCAGTAATAGGGGCAGAAATGGATAAACGCCGACCTGTACTGATTGTCAGCAATGATGCGAATAACAGTGCGGCTAGTACGGTGACAATTTTACCGATAACGTCTAACGTCAGTCGCATTTATCCGTTTGAGGTTTTATTGAATCCAGAGGAAAGTGGTTTATCTAAGCCTTCTAAGGTACAAGCGCAGCAGGTACGCACGATTTCTAAGCAGCGCATTTTAGGAGATGGGGTAGGCTGTTTGAATGAGGATTTGATGCAATTAGTTGATGCTGCTCTCAAGTTACATTTAGGTTTGGGGTAGACAGAACAAAAGAGCAGCCCCGTCAGATTTATTCAAGACGGACACGATGATTTTGGTGAATCTTATCCAGTATAGTATTCCGCAAAGCCTCTAGATAAGCATCAACATCTTGGGGTGTTTCCAGTAGCGACTTAGACGCAACTCTCGCTACCTGCACCGATACGATGGGTTTGACACACGTTGCTTTGTCGTTACTGCCATTGTTCGACTGACGTTGAATAATTTCATTGGCTTGCTGATCTACTTTTTTCAGCAATTGTGGGAGGATATTTTCTAGTTCACTTTGACGTGCGATCGCAGAATCGATGCTGGCTACTTGGGTAACGGAGGTGACAACTTGCTCGATATCTTGGGTTATATTTGTCAGGTCTAGCTGGGCAGAAATGTCTTGATGAGCAGAAGTTATATACTCAGCTAATTTCTCCCGCATTGTCTGACCCTTAGTCTGCACTTGGTAGATTTGAGTTTTTAGCGTCTCCTGTACCCGATCCTTAACGGGTTTGAGCAGCATTGCTAATTCTGGAATCTTGGCAGTTGGGTCAGGCATAGCCAAAATTTGCTTCACTGAATCTACCCGCTTGAGTAAATCAGCGTCGCTGATATGGCGCAGTTCTGGTTCTAAAGCTTTTAGGTCATTTCGGGCTTGCTGGAACAAGTTAACTTGCGTTTTGAAGAACGATCGCAGCTTTTGCACATCCTCGATATGTTCTTCTATTTCATGCCGTCGCTGGCGAAATGTACCGAAGAACTCAGCCGCACCGTCATTTGCTAGCAGGTCACGCAAAATAGCCAAGTTGGTACGCAGTAATTCAGCGAAAGGAAGCCCAGTTTCAGCTTGAGTTAACCAGCCTTCTAATTCTTTGCAACGCTCATTGAAAGCATCTCTATAATATTCAAAAAGTACCTGTGGATCGCTAGACAATTTGCCATTGAGTAGGTCGCTGGCCATATCTTTAGCAATCTTTAAACTGGCTGGGTCAATTACATCAGCAAGCCTTACAGTATATTGATCTATTCCTTTGCGCGATCGCAACTGAGCTACTAAACCCTTTTCGCGCAGATTAACATTAGCTTGGGCGTGTCTCAGTTCTAGTACACCTTTATTGGCTAGTTCCGCCATCACACCCAAAGTATCTAATTCTGACCAACCATAGGGACGAGTCGCAAATTTATCCACTAACGCCCGAATAGTGACTTGGCGGTGAACACGGGCTTCATCCATTAACCAAGTACGCATTTCACTGTGAGCAGCAGCATTGTCAGGTTGTCCGGTGATATCCTGTTCTTGACTGTCACGAGTTAGGGCATTGCTCAGTTGGTCTTCGTTTTCAAAACCGCTCGTCACATAACCAAGCTTTTGGTACACATTGTCTACCAGATAGATCAGTCCCTCAGTCAGTAGATTTTTAGCATCTCGGTTGCGAATATTTAACTTACTTCCACAAGCAAATACGTCAGCACGAGCAATCAAATCCTCTAAAATGATTTTCAAATCTTGACGGCGCTGATTATTCTCATCACCTCGTGTATTTAAAATTCTCTGGATACTGGGGCTAAGGTCGTTACGACGTTTCAAACGTAAATATTCATCTGTCTTAACTAGGGTGTCTAGATCGTTCACTAATCGCTCGTCATCAGGAAGCCTTACCAGCACCTCAGTACCAGGAATTGTAGACAGCATACAAAAATTATCATCTTGTAGCGAGCTTGTTCCTACATAGGGAGTAACAATATGTAGAGTGATATCGCTTTGCTGACTATGGAATTGTTCATCCAATTTGCGGTTTAATTTATACTGATGTCGCTGACTGTAACGAAACTGTTTATCGGGAAAAATTTCTCCCCAAATCAGTTTTTGTAATTCTGCTGGAATTTTGCCTGCATCAACTTGAGTATTTTTAATTTCCCTGCCAATGTCTTGCTCCTCATGGGTCAGGAAAATATATTCATCGCCATTGCGTTGAATGAGAGTTTGCCGTTCCAACCGCCCTAACGCTGCTTCTACTTGCTGCCGCAACGCCAGCTTATCTTGGTCAATATTACTGAGGCTAAGAGTAGTCAAGTTATCCAAATTCGCCCGAATTTCTTTGAGATACTTGACCATAAACAGAGTTTTTAACAGGTCAGTATCAAAAGGCTTTAGTTGCGGGTTTTGAGCCGCCTGAATAATTACCTGGCTGATGATACCGTCTAAAAAGCCTTCCACTGCCATGTAAAAAGTGTGAAACGGAACCAATACACCAAGGGTTTGTTCTGCTACTGCTTGGGCAGCCACCTGAAACGCGTCTAATAGCGATCGCTCTCCTGATGCTAGATGCTTGCCCGCAGAACCCATGATGCGAATTTGAGTAAAAACCTTCTGTAACAGGTTGAACTGGTAAGGGACAAAGGGATAAGCAGCAATAAAATCTTGGGCATTGCTATATCCCGGCATATTGGCGCTGTCCTGAGTAAAGGCAATTTGGTTTTTCAGAATAGCAACTTTCTGGTTATACAAAACTTCCAAACCAGTCCGTGCAGGGTCAGTTTTGCCTAGCAGCCGTAACTTGATTACTTCATCAGTATTGGCAGAAGACAGATTCAGTGGGCGATAAAAACGACCGATAATTTTAGAAAAGTCCTCACCTTTAATTTTGTTTCTGGTAATCTCATCCATTGCCTCTTGGGATGTCACCACTACCCAAGCTTGTCCTTGACAATGAGTACCCAAATCTTCAACAACAGTTTGGAGGTTCAGCATCAATTTGCTGTCCTCACCAACATACTGTCCTACTTCATCCACCATAAAAACCAGGTGATGGTTAGGCCCAATGCTTTCGAGATACTGCTTTACCATGCCAGCCAGCTTTTCGGGGCTTAAGGTATAGTTCTGCTCACCTAAATCCAGCAATCGGTTAGCCGCCTCTGCACTCATGCCCGTACTAGTTTGTAATGCAACGGCGATCGCATCTTGATAAAAACCCCAAGCATCCCGGTTTTCTTTCCATTCCATCCCCGTTTCTGTCAAGAAAGCTTGTTCAAAAGCTTCATACCTGCCTTGGCGATCTAGTTGACGTTCAAACTCAGCAATGGCTGGAACTGTTCCAAAGTAGCCTAAATGCTCATCAAAGACTTTTTGAAAGACTTTGGTAATGCTTTCTTTATCGTTTTTATTATTAGCGTCAGCTTTGGAGTCTATGTTAAACAGAATCACATCACAAGAACTGCGTGCCGCTTGCTCTATCTTGGCAAGCAACATCGGATCGGGTATACGCTTTTCATCAAAGTAATCCAAAGCACTGCTATTCCCCAGTTGGTGGTTAGCCAATAGGTAGGAAAGAATTTTTAAAAAGTGGGACTTCCCTGAGCCAAAAAACCCTGAAATCCATACCCCCATTTTGTCAGTGGGGCTGCCCAAAGCGCTGGTGTAGCGTTCAAAAAAGGTACGGAAGTGTTTATCCAGTTCGTAGGTAACAACGTACTCTTCCAATTCCTGACGGATATTCTCGCTGTCCTGCTGCCCAACTTTAATTACGCCATTGATATTACGGTAAATGTCTTTGTGGAAGAGTTCAGCGATATTCATAGGTGGTGTTCTTGATGGGGAATAAGAGGAAAAGCCCGGTAGTAGTTGTCGTCTTTAAATGTGTCGAATAAGCGTAGTTCATGCCCATCGTAAGAACCAGGGAAGAACATAACCAGAGGGATTTTGTCCAGCACTGGATGTAGATTGTTCAAAACACTGTGCGATCGTAAAAGCGGCCAGCTAGCACCAACACCAGTCATGATTACAAGTTGTTCATCACCCCTAAGTTTTTTGTTGATGTAGGCAATAACTTGATCAGGTCGGACAAGGGGGGCAATAGTCTTAGCCAGAGCAGCGTTTCCTTTAGTCGATTCCAACTCAAAAGCCCTTTTGAGTACCCCTCGTTCTTCCAAGATGTCGAGGATAGTCTTATAAAGATCAATTTCCAGCAAAATAATCCGGCTGGGCGAACTGATTAATTGCGACTTCAGGTGCTCGACATACTGCTGTACCAGTGGCTCATATTCAGCGTCATAATCAAAAATATAAAAGCCAATTTCGTTACCGATGCCACGGTTACTCAGTAAACGTGCATCTTGCAGCTTCGGTAGTAGTGCATCAAGACGTTGATTAATGGTCAATGAGGACATTATTTCCGCATTAACCCATAGCTAGCTTTGCTGCCGCGAAGTGATTATTTATATACATAGCAAAATATATCCTCAATATTTTTATCAAGGATAATCGGTAAATTACTACAACCTGTATGTGAATTTACGGTTTTTGTTAGGCAATTAACAAGTTGTATTCTTCTAGATGTCAACAGGCTTTACCTGCTGTAGAATTTTGAGAAAGGCCTAGGTTTTTTCAGATTCTGGGCAAAGCATAATGGTACTAAATCATGCTTAAAACATAAAGGAAGCAGTATTTGACAACAAACCGCTTTCTCTTATCAGGTACTTTAGTCTCTAACGAGACATTCCTTTAAAGTAGACAATCTTAGTACTATAGTATTTATCCATATTAATCAGCTTGGTGACAATTACGAACTCCTGAATCGCCAGAGACGACAACAGCGCTCATTATCTCACGAACTCCACAAAGCACAAAAACATTCTTCTGGCAATCAATTTGGGACATCTGAATTAGGGCAGTATGTAGATAGGTTATTGGCTAAAGAAATTGTAGCGATCGCCCAAACCTATAAAGCTGGCAGCATAGTTATGCCTAAGCTAGGGGATATGCGAGAGATTCTCCAAACTGAAATTCAAGCTATAGCCTAACAAAAATTTCCTGGTTACGTTGAAGGTCAGCAAAAATACGCCAAACAATACCGAACGTTGACATTATAGCTATAGTCTCTGTAAATAAATGACATTAATCTGTTACTGGTACTTAAACGACATCAATTTGTCCCGACGACAGTTAATTAGTCCAAACGACACTAATTTGTCATCAGTGACAAATTAGTGTCACTGTACATATAATGGACGTAACTGGATTCGAACCAGTGACCTCTACGATGTCAACGTAGCGCTCTAACCAACTGAGCTATACGTCCTTAACCACACAATTATCAACTATAGCATATATTTCCTTAAAAATTTGTACTGAAAGTAAACTCCATAAGCATTGACTTAAACTATACCATTATCTACTTTTCCCACACTCCCTACCTACCTTGTAGAGTTTTATCTTTTATTCATAAAACTCGGAAAGTGACATAACAGAGATACAAGCTTGTCATCTTTTTCATAGTGATACACTACTCCACAAATAGCAGCTAAAAACAACCACGAGAGCATATTCAAACGGAAATCAAATAGAGTTATGTCTACTGTATTGAATAGTACCCACCCAACAAAGACCAAAAGATAACTGAAAAATATCAATCTGTCTTGTTTATCTATATATTTTGACTTTCGCAGCAGTTGGAAACCTGCAATTAAAATCCAACCTAGTAAGCCGCAAAACAAAAAAGTACTTGGAAAACCAGTTTCAGCAGATAGCATCAAAAACAAATTGTGGGGATGGCCCAAGCGAATCTGCATCTGCGTTTTGTAGAGTGTGGTAAAGCTGCGTAAGCCCCAGCCAGTCCAGGGATGTTGCTGAGTCAAAGACCAGGCAAATTCCCACTGAGTTTTTCGCATTAAAGCAATTGGTCTATTTGGATACATATCGTCGTTTAATCGTGCCCAAAAGAAAGCAGGTACGATCTGGCGAAAAAATTGAGCGACTGGTGAGGGAGCAAAAGCCGCCAAAAGGATGCTACTTACTATACCGACAACGCTACCCACGAGAATGCGCCAACCTTGATAGAGTGCATAAGCTAAACAGGCGAAAATAGCGATCGCCCACCCATTCCGCGAGTTAGTAAAAATCAAAGCGATGAAATTCACAATCTCCGCCACAGTTAAAAAGAGGAGGGGGAGCAGGGGGGAAGTTGCAGTAAGTCTTTCCCCTCTGCCCCCCCGTCCCGCGTTAGGGGTTCCTGCTGTAGTAGACCTCTGCCCCTCTGCATTTCTGCCCCTCTGCCTCTTGACTCTTAATTGCTGATAGTTTTCTAGCCACAACCCTAACCCCAGAGTAAAAACTATTACCAGGTAAGCCGCGAAGCTATTAGCGTGCATGAAGATTGAGGCCATGCGGCCTGGTGGTTCTCCTCCTGGTGCGATCGCCCACTCTAAGACAATCCACAAAAACTGTAACTTCAAAGTCCAGCTCAAAAACAACTGCCCCAAACCCATAATTGCTACCGGCAAGGAACCAATCACCAAAATCCAAGCCATTTGTCGCAATTGGGCAGGTGTTTGAATCAGCGCACTCAGACCAACGAAAACTAAAAAAAACGGTAAGAAATTAAATAAGCCTAGGAAAGCCTCTGTTTTGTTATGGGCAAATCCAGCGGTAATGATCAGCAATACACTGAGGAGAGCAAATCCCCAGTTGAGGGGGCGACGGTTAATTGTACTAGATTGTTGCAGCCAAGTTAGTAATACTGCAAAACCTAAACCCACAGCCCCCAAAAATGGACTCAATGGAAAAACCAAAAGTCCCAATTGAGTTAAGTTCCAAGAGGATTGTAAACTAGGGTCAGGATGGTAAAAAGCCTTGTTCAAGCTGGCTCCCAACATTCAGCACGAGTGAGACGAATTTGTGCAAGGGCGAAAATGGTAGGAATGATCCGACCGTAGTTAGTGGCGATCGCTCTCCATCCCAAATCTGCAAAAAACCAAGCCCACATCATCGGCCCAATCACGGCAAACATACTACGGACTGCGCCATAACGAGCTGCACTCAAAGTCATACCCCGCCGGGACATCTGCATAGCTACATAGTTTTGAAACTGCGTTTTAGCCGCTTGAGAGCCTGTGATTGCGGTTTGCTTGGCTACTTCATGAGTAGCAAAGTGTATAGCAAATTGCTGGGCGATTTGTTTGAGTACGAGTGGTTGAAGGAGGGAAGTGACAGCCAGCGCACTACCTCCTTTGAAAAGTAATCCCAAGGGGTCACGTTGTAATAAAAGTGGTAGCGGTTGTTTTAGTTCTGAGTTGACAAGCTGATGCTGCACCCGTACAGTCAATTTTTGCTTTTCCTGTTCAGGCAATTTTTTCCACACCTGTCCAAGCAGATGCAAAAATACCTCTGCTTCTAAATCAACAGTTGCCAGCTGATTAGAATAAGAAATTTTCAAATATTTACATACTTGAATTAGTGCTTGTCGGTAAGTTACCTGCTCTGTGCGTCCTCGCAATACCGTCATCCCATCTGCCGCTAAAAAGCGGAAGCGATCTTCTAGTGCGTCTAGCCAAGCTTTGCGGTCTTGGCTTTGCACTTCAATGGGTTCGGGCGTGTGAACATAGTCTAGGGGATTGAATTTACGACTAAATAGAATTGCCGTTAAATCTTGTAATTCTTCTTCAGTTGCTAACTCTAGCGCCATCCTCATCTCATCCAATTTCCCTTCCTCCCTTCCGTGCAGCCTTTCTGTACCCTATTCTACTATTAGGTATTTTGTGCTTTGACAAATAATAACTAAGAAGTATTTGACTCATGACTGATATTGCAGTGATTGGTGCCGGAATAGCCGGTTTAGCTTGTGCTCAGCAGTTAAGTCAAGCTGGATATTCGGTGCTGGTTGTGGAAAAGTCCCGTGGTTTAGGGGGAAGAGTTGCGACACGCCGCTTGCATGGAACTTGGGCAGATCATGGGGCTTGTTATTTGAAACCAAAGGGTGAATTGTTGAGGCGCTTTGTGGAGTTGTTAGGCGATCGCGACATTCTCAAAGTCTGGACAGATAAAGTTTACGAACTCAAACCTAATGCTCCCATATATCAATCTACAAGCTCCTGTCCTTGCTATGTTGCGCCTGAGGGAATGAGTGCGATCGCCAAATTTTTTGGGCAAGGTTTAGAAATTTTGTTGAATCAGCGTGTCATAGCTATTACCCTAACTCCCGAAAATAGTTGGCGTCTCACTCTCGAATCTAGCAACGAAGAATTAACTGCAACAGCCATAGTATTCGCCGTTCCTGCACCCCAAGCTTTGATGCTGTTGACACCCTTGGGCGAAAGTCTATTAGATGCAGTGTTTCTCGATAACCTGCGGTCTGTGAAATTTGACCCATGCATCAGTATTATCGCCGGATTTGCCACATCCCAACCGCTCCCAGACTGGAAAGCTCTAAGTTTTATGGATGACGCTGATTTGGCATGGATTGGTTTGGATAGTAGCAAGCGTCCCAATCCTCAGCAACCACATTTTGTGGTGCATAGTAGCGCTGATTTTGCCCAACGTCATCTAGAAACACAGGATTTACAACCTGCTGGACAGTATCTCTTGCAACGTGCGGCTGAATCTCTATCTCTTCCCTGGCTGAATACTCCCGACTGGATACAAGTACATCGTTGGCGTTATGCCTTTCCTAGTCATCCTTGGTACGAAGCTGTTTTGTCTGCCGAAACCCCTCTACCTTTAGTCTGCTGTGGTGATTGGTGTGGCGGCAATCTTGTAGAAGGTGCGATGCTTTCTGGATTGGCTGCTGCTGAGCAAATTAACAATCAGATGCGCCATTTACCTTTAGATAATACAAATTTTTTAAATATTTTTAACTAATCTTATCATCTATCATGAGACTGATTTATCTACATAGTAAGTCATTGTTTTTGTAACCTATAAAATTAATGTTTTAAAAATCAATTCTCTAAACTCCACAAATAAATTTTAGTTTATGCTGCAACAGCAGATTGAGCAGCTAAATTTATAAGTAATGTAAATTACCTAAGAAGTTAAACTTGATTAAAAACTTCATCCTAATTAAAGTTGCTTTGTCAGTGTTAGACTTGATCCCCTAAATCATATACTGCGTTTTGTATAGTTTTCTGCCAAAAAGACATAACTTTGAAATAATTAGAGTTATAGATATAAAATATCGGTGGTTTACCAGTTTATTGAATGCTGTTTTAATAAGTAATACTGTAAAACAGTATCAACTTTAACTAAAATCAGCAGAGCCAAATGTCTCATATTCTACCAAGATAAAAAGTTAAGTCCGGGGTCTGTTGCATCTATCAGTTAAATCACTTCTAACTGATTGTTATGACGGCGTTGCTATCTAGAAACATTGTTTTCCTTACAAAGCATTGACTGGATTAAAAAAGAGGTTTAAAAATTATGAAAACCGTAGTCAATTTAACACAGCAATCAGTAATAGGAGAGATTGAAAGTGTTTTGGATACATATCCATACCATCCTTATCAACAAGCCTTTGCAATTCCTGACTTGCGCCAAGAGCTAATTGCCTTCGTCCTCAGCCGCATTCCCTGCTTTTATAGTGCAATGTCTGACGGACAGATACCGCTAGCCGATGCTGAAAAAGGGAACTTATTAAACTACAAGTTCTCTCGTAAACCCCTAGAACAACAACTACACCTACAAAATTTGATTCACCAAGGCATTTGCTTAATCGTTCAAGAAAAGTCAGATTGGATTAGCCATCATCTTTGTGAAACAGTTCAACCAGGTTATGAACCCTCTCACTGGTTTGGTTAATACTTCTGACGAGAGTGGAGAATAAATGCGAAATTTGCCTCTTTGCTGAGATTTGATGGTATTTGCAAAGAAGTAATTTTTTGATTTTGTAAGCTTATCCCGCGACTCAAGTTAGTCAAAAAGACGTGGGATAAGCTTTACTAGTTTTTTATGCTCATCGAAATTTTTGGGTAGCAGCAGTCAGGCAGGGAACAGTTGAGTAGACATTTTCATGCAAAGCACAACCGCCCCAGCTAATCACTGGGGCGGTTGTGCGAGAGTTGTTATGCATCGGGAGTACACCAACAAGTGATGCTCCGTTTTCGATATAAAGAATTCAGTATGTATTCCTATTCAGCCACCTTATGGCGTATCAGGATATTTTACAAAATTGCGAACTGACAAGTCAGCGCTTGCGCTATCGCAAAACCTGCGCGTTGGGGAATTACCCCCGATGCCATCGGTTTCTGAGGAACTAGCCAAGTCCGCATAGGCAAAGACTCTAGCCAAAAAGAAACTCCAGATACGATAAAGGCGTTCTGGAGTAGTCACAGGTTTCAAACATAAATCAATTTTTACCTATGCAATCATCCAATGTCGTTAGGGTATATACTCAAATGTCGGGGTGATGTATAATGACAAGCTGCTGCGCGTATACGCTTATATCACCTCAGCAAAAACAAGCTCGACAATTACCTGGCTGCTTTCTAAACTAAAGATTTTTGATTAGCGTAATATCATTCCCCAAACTAGATCTAATTACACACAATCAAGAGCCGCTATATTTTAGTAAAGATACACCCATAACAGTTGTGGGGATAAATCAATAGTTTTTGGTGTGCGATCGCAACTAAATCAAGTTTATAAAAAGAGCGCTCCTAGAGTTATTATTTTTAAATTACTCAGATACTAAATGTATCGATTCACTAAATATCTTACTAAAGTAACTGCATGAAAGCCGAAAAACTGCAATGGTTACAAACAACCTTACAGCTTAAAGGTTCAGTGACAAGAGCCATTTATAAACACGTTATCTGGTGTGGAATTTTTGGTTTTTTAATTTCTATATTACACCATTTTCGATTACCCGTATCTCAACCTATTTTAGGAAGTGTTATTCCTAGTATTGTTTTAGGTTTATTGCTAGTATTTCGCACAAATACTGCTTATGATCGGTTTTGGGAAGGCAGAAAATGCTGGGGTTCTATAGTAAATAACGTCCGAAATCTAGCACGTCAAATTTGGGTATCAGTTGATGAAATATCTCCAGAGGATAGAAAAAATAAAATCACAGCATTAAATTTGTTGGTAGCTTTTGCTGTCACAACTAAATTGCATTTGCGGGGTGAAACTGTAACTAGCGAGTTAGAAGAATTAATGCCATCTTCTATGTACGTCAAACTGAAGATTATGAATAATCCTCCCATAGAAGTTGCTTTTTGGATAGGAGATTTTTTACAACAGCAGTATAAGCGCAATTGCCTCAATAGCTACCAGTTAACATCTATGCAAGAATTATTAAATAATCTTGTGGATAACTTAGGTGCTTGTGAGCGGATTTTAAAAACACCCATGCCACTAGCTTATGCAATTCATCTTAAGCAACTGTTAATACTATACTGCTTTCTCTTACCATTTCAAATAGTGAATAGTCTTGGTTGGTGGACAGCTATAATTACTGCTTTAGTTGGTTTTACAGTGTTTGGTATTGAAGCGATCGGCTTGGAAATAGAAAATCCCTTTGGTTATGATGCCAACGACTTACCCCTAGATGCAATTTGCAACACAATGAAACGCAATATAGATGATTTAACTAGTTTGACTCCTAGTGTTAAATCAGAACAAAGAAACTTTATAAGTTAGGTTATGAGTAATTATATATAGCTATTAGCCCTGGCTCATAATCGCCGAATACTAAGTTCTAAACCTTCGCATATACCTGTGAGAAAATCTAAATCTAAAGTAGCAATGGTATCACTAGGTTTGTGATAGTTTGGATTTCGCAAAAATGCTGTATCTGTCACCATAATTGCCGGATAACCTGCATCCCAAAATGGTGCATGATCGCTTAGCCTTGTCTGACGAACTATTAAACCTCTGTTCGATACTGGTAGCCATTGGCTAGGTATGCCAACTTTGCGGATACTGCGACTAATCCCAATTAAGTCACGAATCGTCCGCAAATTGCCAATTAAACTAATAAAATCGCCGCGATTTGGGTAAAAGCGTTCTAGAGGGGGTGGGTAACTTTGGGAGCCAGGGTTAGAATCACGATAGCCGAGCATTTCTAGGGAGATCATTAAGCGTAGCGGTTGTTTTTGTTGGCGCAACAAAGCTGCATAGTCAGCGCTACCCAGTAAACCGTATTCTTCCATATCGAAAGCAACCAGCCGCAAGGGATATTTTGCGGGTTCGGCGGCAAACTTATCTGCCAATTCCAGCAATACTGCGACACCTGTGGCATTATCATCGGCGCCTGGTGTTCCGGGTACAGCATCATAGTGAGCACCAATTAAAATTGGTGGCAAGTCTGGCTTTTGCTGTTCAGCCTGGGAAGGCAAATTTAAGATGAGATTTTTACAAGTTTTGCTCCCTACGAGAAAGGTGTGGATTTCCACACTTCCCCATCGTGCAAATTGCTGACGGATGTATTCTTGGACAAAAAAATGTCCAGCTGTCGCCATGTAGGGATCGCGTTCTCGCGCAATCTCAATCAGATGAGTTCGTAATCGCTCTTTTAAATTCAAATGTTTAAAATAGTCCCAATATAATCTTTTTTAGACAGGGGGGAAACAGGGCATAGTGTTACTAGGGTTTATTTCCCAACTGTTTAGATATAGTGAATTAAATTCATTGGACTACAAGAGTTAATGCTGCTGAGGCACACCAACCATCGTCAATGTTATCCTAGTCTTGCAACTAGCTCATTAAACTTAAATTCTTTATATTCTGACCTTAATGATGATTATCATACCATTGAGGTGTTTTCATTCTGTAGCACAAAGCTAGAGATAGTCCCGCCCAATCATAATAAATTTATAAGACACGCTAGGAGAAGAGTAACGCATGGGCAAGGTAGTCGGCATCGACTTGGGTACAACCAACTCAGTAGTCGCCGTAATGGAGGGTGGCAAGCCGGTGGTGATTGCCAATGCAGAAGGAATGCGAACAACCCCCTCCGTAGTTGGCTTCAGCAAAGAAGGTGAAAGAGTAGTTGGGCAAATGGCACGGCGACAAACTGTCCTCAACCCACAAAATACCTTTTTCGCAGTTAAACGTTTCATTGGGCGGAAGTATAGCGAACTTAGTCCAGATTCAAAGCGTATACCCTACACCATTCGTAAGGACGAAGTAGGTAATATTAAAATTGCTTGTCCCCGTCTTAATAGAGAATTTGCCCCAGAAGAAATTTCGGCAATGGTGCTGAAGAAATTAGCAGACGATGCTAGTCGCTACTTGGGTGAACCAGTAACAGGGGCAGTAATTACAGTTCCAGCTTATTTTAACGATTCTCAGCGGCAGGCAACCCGCGATGCTGGCAGAATTGCCGGGTTAGAGGTGTTGCGGATTCTCAATGAGCCTACTGCTGCATCTTTGGCTTACGGATTGGATCGTGGTGACACGGAAACCATCTTAGTATTTGACTTGGGTGGTGGCACTTTTGACGTGTCAATTCTAGAAGTTGGTGATGGCATATTTGAAGTTAAAGCTACTAGTGGAGATACTCAACTTGGTGGTAATGACTTTGACAAAAAAATCGTAGATTGGTTGGCAGAGCAATTTCTAGAAACCGAAGGAATAGATTTAAGACGCGAGAGACAATCTTTACAACGTCTGATGGAAGCTGCGGAAAAAGCAAAAATCGAGCTTTCTTCTGTTAGCGTTACTGATATTAATTTACCTTTTATTGCTGCTGACCAGGAAGGCCCTAAACATCTAGAAACTCGCCTGACTCGTTCTCAGTTTGAGGGTTTGTGCGTTGACTTGGTAGGGAGATTGCGGACACCAGTTAAAAGGGCGTTGAAAGATGCTGGCATGTCACCCGCAGACATTGAAGAAGTCGTGCTAGTTGGCGGTTCCACACGGATGCCAATGGTAAAGCAGCTAGTACGGGACTTGATTGGCACAGAACCCAATGAAAATGTCAACCCCGATGAAGTGGTGGGGGTGGGTGCAGCAATTCAAGCAGGCATTCTGGCAGGCGAACTCAAAGATGTGCTGCTTTTGGATGTTACGCCTCTGTCTTTGGGTTTAGAAACCATTGGCGGCGTGATGAAAAAACTTCTTCCTCGCAACACCACCATACCAGTACGCCGCTCTGACATTTTTTCCACGTCTGAAAACAACCAAAATACTGTGGAAATCCACGTAGTTCAGGGTGAGCGGGAAATGGCAGCAAATAACAAGTCTTTAGGACGTTTTAAGCTGTATGGTGTTCCACCTGCTCCTAGAGGAGTCCCACAGATTCAGGTATCCTTTGATATCGATGCTAATGGCATTTTACAGGTAACAGCCCTGGATAGAACCACTGGTAGAGAACAGAGTATCACCATTCAAGGGGCTTCCACTTTGAACGAGTCGGAAGTGAATCGAATGATTCAAGATGCCCAAAAATATGCTGAAGTTGACCGAGAACGCAAAGAAAGGATAGAAAAGCGTACTCGTTCTGAGGGTTTAATTTTTCAAGCAGAACGGCAACTCAGAGAAGTAGCGCTAGAATTTGGGATGCAGTTTGCCCGCAACCGCCGCCAACGAATTGATAGTATTTGCCAAGAACTACGAGAGAGTCTGAAGCAAAATGACGATCGCGGTATTGACCAAGCTTACGCCGACCTGCAAGATGCTCTGTATGAGCTAAATCGGGAAGTTCGTCAGTATTATGCTGAGGACGAAGAAGACGACTTGCTTGGTACTATCCGTGACATCTTTACTGGTGGCGATAAAGAACGGGAACGCGAATCTCCCAGAGACACATACCAAGAACGCGATTCTTATGGGAGGGACTACAACAACCGAGATTATAACAGCCGGGATTACAACAGCCGGGATTACAACAACCGGGATTATAACAACCGGGACTATAACAACCGGGACTATAACAAAGACAGTCGTTCCTCCTCCTATGACAACCGTTCTTCTCGCAAATCTCGTCCAAGCTACCAGGACAACTGGGATGATGACGATGATTGGTAACAGTACTTATGAATGGGCGGTTAATAAATCCCGCCCAGACCCCAACGCACAGGTTTGGTAATCCGAAAAAAATAATCAAATTGATTCGGAAATAGGACTTGGTAATCAGTAAAAGAGTTAATAATTAAGTTTTTTAAGTTATGGCTCATTATCAAAATCCCTAAATTTCTGTTCGTCATAAAGCCCTTTAGACACACAGATTCGCCTAACACGTAGCGTCAACCACAGGAGAGAACAAGCCATTATCAAAAGTCAGGCAAGAGACTTTTCTTAAAATCTAAATTCTTAAAGTTAAATAACTGAACTATGCAAAATTTGCAGAATTTCCGCGATTATTACGAGATTTTGGGAGTATCTAAAGACGCCTCCAATGAGGAAATTAAAAAAGTTTATCGGCGGTTAGCACGACAGTATCATCCTGACCTAAATCCAGGAAATAAAGAAGCAGAGGAAAAATTTAAGGTTGTCGGTCAGGCCTATGAAGTTCTTTCTGACCCAGGACGACGGGCGCAGTACGACCAGTTTAGCCGCTACTGGAAGCAACAAGGCTTTGCTGGCAAACAAACGACGCCACGAAGCAAAGGAGGCTGGGGGGTAGATAATCGTGCTAATGGTCGCACCAGCACTCAAGAGGTAGATCCTGGACAGTTTTCCAACTTTGAGGATTTTATTAATCAAGTCATTGGTGTGGGTGGTCGTAAAGCAAGTAAAAACGGGACAAATACTGCTAGCAGCACCAAAGAAGATCCGTTTCGTTCCACCAATACAAAAGTTCAATATACAGTCAGCTCCCGCCCCACCCGTCGTGATATCGAAGCCAGATTGACCTTACCACTGGAAAAAGCTTATCAAGGTGGTAGTGAACGCATTCGCTTGGAAGATGGGCGATCGCTAGAAGTTAATATGCCTCCAGCAATGGTAACAGGTCAAACTATCCGTCTGCGGAACCAAGGTATTGGCGGCGGCGACCTATACTTAAAAATTACCGTTGAACCGCATCCATTGTTTAAGCTAGAAGGCTCTAATATATTTTGTCAAGTACCAGTTACTCCCACTGAAGCAGTCTTAGGCGGGCAAGTAGAAGCCCCCACTCTTGACGGCCCAGTAAAAATGACAATTCCCCCAGCAGTTAGGTCTGGTCAAAGATTTCGTCTAGCGAATAAAGGCTATCCCAGCGAAAACGGTAAACGTGGCGATCAATTAGTAGAGATTCAAATAGTGACGCCGAAGAATATTAGTACCGAAGAACGGGAACTTTACGAAAAATTGCGGCAAATTGAAACCTTTAAACCCCGTGCTGATTTGTTGGCTTAAGGATTATATCAACTTGAATTAGACATAGGGGACTCGCGTGCTGTGGACTTGAGAGGTTTACAATGATAGAAAAAGCGCGATCGCAAGGTGACTCAAACAGCCGTGAATCACAATGGGGCAATGCCACAACGCAGCGAAACCACTTATTACTCCCTGCTAGGACTGCATCCCTCGGCATCAGTAATCGATATTCGTCGTGCTTATCGAGAACTGAGCAAACGCTATCACCCTGATACTACAGAGTTGGCTACTGCTGTTGCTACTGCTAAATTTCAGCAAATCAACGAAGCCTACGCCACCCTTAGCAGCCCAGAACGTCGGTTAAGTTACGATTTAAAAATTGGCTATTCCCGCTTTGGGGTTATTCAACCACCCCCCAATTTGAACCATGCCGTTTCCCGTTCCCACGACTGGTCTAAATCAGCTTACCTCGATGCCAGCGATCGCCCCCTCTCCTCTGGCGAAGTATTTGTTTTGTTTATTTTAGTATTGACCTTTGTGGGTTGTCTGCTGCTAGCGATCGCCATTGGTTTAACTCGCGGTGATGCTGCCTTTCAAACGCAACTGCTGCAACCACCTCCATTACAACAGCAGATTACTAACTTTTCGCCACCTACTACCCCAAGCGAAATTAAATATTAAAATTAAAAAATATTTTTGTTGATTATTTCTAAGTAGAATTCTGTATTGCTTATGTCTTTTCTTCCCTCTGACACTCCTTTATATAACCATTCTTTGCCGCAAATTGAGCAATGGCTCAAAAACCAAGGCTGTCAACAAGATGAAACACAGCGGCATTGCTGGCACTTGCAGCGTCCCAGTTGGCAAGCTGAACTCTGGCTCGACATTGAGCAAATTATTGTGCGATATACCCAATCTGGAGAAGATGGGCAAGATATCCAACGCTCGTTCAAGTATTCTCTCAGTCGAGAAGACATAGAACAAGCCGTTTTTTCTGGGCCGTAAAGGAGTGCTGAGTAATGAGTCCTGAGTTAAAAAATGAAGAGTAAAGAGTAAAAAACACCTTTTTTCTCCTTTTCTTAATCAGCACTCAGCACTCATAACTATTTCAGACTTTCCCAAACCGCCGCTCTCGTCGTTGGTAGGCACACAAAGCGCGGTGAAACTCAGTACGGTCGAAATCTGGCCAGAGAGTTTCTGTTATGTACATTTCTCCATAAGCCATTTGCCAAAGAAGAAAATTTGAGAGGCGCATTTCTCCACTAGTACGGATCAGCAAATCTGGGTCAGCTATTCCTGCTGTGTAGAGATGGCTTTCAAACACTTGTTCATTAATTTCATGAGGTTGTAGCAAACCTTGTTGGACTTTCTCAGCGATCGCTCGGCAAGCTTGGATAATCTCTTGGCGTCCGCCATAATTAGTTGCGACTGTAAAGCGGATACCAGGATTATTTCTAGTTTCTTCCATTGAACGAGAAATTTCACGTTGGAGCGATCGCGGTAGGGCCTGCAAATTTCCGACAAACTGAATTTGAACGTTCTCCTCTACCATTTCTCGCAGTTCTTGGCGCAAAACTCTTTGGAACAGAGTCATCAAAAAATCTACCTCTTCTTGAGGTCTTTTCCAGTTCTCTGTCGAAAAAGCATAAGCTGTCAGCGCTTGAATTCCCCAATCTTTACAACAACGGAGCAAATCCTTAAGAGCATCTACACCAGCTTTATGCCCCATAATTCGAGGTAGACCTTGACGTTTAGCCCATCGACCATTGCCATCCATAATTACCGCAACGTGCTTGGGTAGCAGTTCTCGTTTCAAGTCAATGGGCAAATCTTGCAATTTAGTTTCTTGTACTGTCATTTTTTATCTCGAGAAGCGGTCGATGGTAATCCGAGTAAACGTGAAACCAGTGCTAGTGCCTTGCCACCTATCTGACGAGCCAAACTTAACAGACCCGGAGCGACAGCTTCCCGATCCACCGTTGGAGACAATTGAGCATCTAATGACTCTTTCAGCTTCCTAATCGTCAGCGGTCTATTTAGGGTTCCTCGTTCCGCTAAGGAAATAGAACCCGTCTCTTCTGATACAACGACACAAATGCAATTTTCGACCCGCTCAGTAATTCCCATCGCCGCCCGGTGGCGTGTTCCCAACTGGCGCGAGGCTGTGCGTCCCGAAAGTGGTAAA
Source organism: Nostoc sp. B(2019) (assembly GCF_010091925.1). Taxonomy (GTDB): domain Bacteria; phylum Cyanobacteriota; class Cyanobacteriia; order Cyanobacteriales; family Nostocaceae; genus Komarekiella. Next base: position 43,833 of record NZ_WVID01000020.1, read on the forward strand.
ATTATACCCGATGACACAATCCGTGAACCACGGATCAATGTTGCTCCATCGTGTAACAAAGTTTTCGGTTGAAAGATTGTCTGTATCAGTTCCTTAGAAACTTCTGCATTTAGCTTTACTCCAGGCACAGAAAAATCTCGCTCATCAATTGGGCCTGTGGTTTCCAAAATTAATAAAGCTCCAATGCGGTTTTTTGACAATTCTTTCACAGCCTCGACTATTTCATCAATTACACTATCAGACTTGGGGATTGCCAGACTTGAAGGTTGAAATAACTGGCGGAATTCGCCACGTCCCAATTGTTCTAAAAATCTACGAAACTCTGACTGTAAAGCAACTGCCATCGCTACAGCACAACCAATTACCAACTTTTCTAATACAAAACTCAGCAAAGGTAGACCCAATCTGCCACTTAGTGCTGAGGCTAGCATTAAGATAATGAACCCCCGCACCATCCACAGTGTCCGACGCTCACTAATAATAACTAGTATCATGTATGTCAGCGCCAGAACTAACATAATATCCAGAGTCCCAAGCAGCAAGGACTGTGACCATCCTAGGTTTATCAGCCATTGCTTCCACCAATCTCTCATGACATCTGGATTACACTTGTGCCTCTAATTACAGTTAGTCATTAGTCATCAGTCATCAGTCATTAGTCATTTTTTATTAGTTCCTGGCTAATGAACGCCACTTGCTTTAACTACGGGAACTCTGATCGCCCTACAGCCCTTCTCCTAAAGGAGACGCTACGCGTAGCTTGGCTTTTGCGTAGGGGTACGGGCATCCTGCGGCGGGTGTCTCCCCAACTCTTGGAGACGCTACGCAAAGGGAGAAGTTCTAATCTCCCTTCAAAGACAAATGACTATTTCTTGAGTCTTTCTGGTAGGCGATCTTGTCGAATTAAGTCTTGATAAGTTTCGCGTTGCAAAATTAAATTTGCTTCGCCATTCGCCACTACAACTGCTGCCGGTCGAGGTAAGCGGTTGTAGTTAGATGCCATACTGTAATTGTACGCACCAGTTCCCATAACTACGAGAATATCCTGTGGTTCTGTTTTTGGCAGTAGAGCATTTTTAATCAGAATATCTCCTGATTCACAATGTTTACCAGCAATTGTGACGGTTTCTGTTAAAGGTGAAGACATTTTATTGGCAACTACTGCCCGATAAACTGATTGGTAAGTAATCGGGCGGGGATTGTCAGACATTCCTCCGTCAACTGCTATGTATGTACGAATTTCGGGAATAACTTTGGATGAGCCAATAGTATAGGCAGTGACGCAAGCTGTGGCAATTAGCGATCGCCCCGGTTCACACAGCAACTTCGGTAAAGGCAGATTTTCGACTGCACAAGCTTGTTGAATTACTTCACAAATCGGTTTTACCCACTCTTCTATGCTAGGGGGGTCGTCTGATTCTATATACTTAATCCCTAAACCCCCACCAACGTTTAATTCTGTCAGTTTTAAACCATACTTTGCCGCTTCCCGCAACCACTGCACCATGAGAGCAGCTAAATCCCGATGCGGTTGACGCTCAAAAATTTGAGAACCGATATGAGCATGTAACCCTACGCAGTTCAGGGCAGATTGCTTGCTGATAAAACTAAACAATTCTTCTAGCTGGTTAGGATCAAAGCCAAATTTACTATCTAGTTGTCCCGTGCGGATATATTCATGTGTGTGACATTCAATACCTGGAGTCAACCGCAGTAATAACCGAGGATTTTGTAGAGACGTTGTATACAACGTTTCTACAATTTCTACCAAAGTGCGTAACTCGTGCCAGTTATCTACCACAATGGTGCAACCGGATTCTATGGCAAAAATGAGTTCTTCACGAGACTTGTTATTGTTATGGAGATAGATTTTATCAGGACTGACACCCGCTTGCAGGGCGGTGTAGAGTTCTCCGCCAGATGCGACATCTATTCCTAATCCTTCGGAAGCCGTGATCGCACAAACTGCTAAACAATTCCAAGCTTTTGAGGCGTACAGTACTTGAGACTCACCCTTGTAGTATTGCTTGAAAGCATCTCGATATTGCTGACAAGCCGAACGCAGGGTTTCTTCATCTAAAATATATAAAGGTGAACCAAACCGTTGAACTAGAGTTGTAACATCACACCCACCAATTTCCAGGAAGTCATGATTATGAACTCTGGCACTTAAGGGTAGAATTTCTTGATTGGGCGAAAGATTGGCATTGGTGCTGGTTTGAGGTAAATATTGACTTCCAGAATATTTAACCCCAGTGGGGTGAGTCGATACCATAACTATAAGAGTTGTCCTTGTTAAAATTACGGGCGTAAGTTAAGTCTCCCGATTCCCAGTTTACAAAGGGTTTGTAATCTTATTCAATAAATGTGATCTCATTAGACTTAGAACTTAAATTTTTAACCCCAGAGCATCTGAGTGCATTGCTAGAACTTGATCAAGCCTGTTTTGGTGGTTTGTGGACAATGGATGCCTACCAACGAGAGTTGGACAGTCCCAACAGTGATCTGCTGGGTTTATTTTCCCCTCTCTCGAATTCGAGGCTGCTGGGAATGGGTTGCTTTTGGTCAATTTTAGAGGAAGCCCATATTACAATTTTGGCAGTTCATCCCCAATATCACCGTCAAGGTTTGGGGCAGGCTTTACTATATTCACTCATAAATACAGCTTGCGATCGCGGCTTGGAGCGAGCTACCCTCGAAGTCCGAGCTTCTAACTTAGCAGCTATATCTTTATACCAAAAATTTGGCTTCAAAACAGCTGGGCGGCGTCGGCGTTATTACCAAGATAATGGTGAGGATGCGCTAATTCTTTGGATTTCTGGCCTGCAAGAGCCGCAATTTCAAGCAACTTTGGTAAATTGGCATACCTTAGTTAGCGATCGTCTCAGCAAATCCTCTTGGCAGTTAATTTTAACTAAGTTGGGATAAACCCAATATCATTGATAGCTTTTCCTACAGTCGCAAAGTTAGTTAAATTAGCTAAAAATTCATTTGTGATCATTACTCTTGTTTTGTGTCTAGTCAAATTTGCCACCTTAGTTGTTCTCTACCCTGAGTAACATCAGCGAAATAACAGCAACGTCTGGTAGCTTTTACTTAACATTTGACCCCCTTCAGCAAAAAAGAGCCATATTGACACACCTATTTTAATTTGAATAAACTATCGATATTGATTTTGCTATAAACAAATATTATTATCATGAGTCTAAGATTGACATTAAGAAATATATTTGATAAGTATTAACGTTTGGGATGAGCTTAACAAACACTCAATACCAGCAGCAAGTTGTTTGTAATCAATGCTAAAACGCTGATAAAGTCAAGCTCTTCAGTACACTAGCCATATAAGAGTAATTAATAGTTAGTAATTACCGCATTAACCTGAGCGAGAAGCTTTTGGATGTCTATAATCTTTATACAGGCGTCCAAAAGCTTAGCCTGTGCTAAAATCAGCGTACCGGCACGACGCAGGTGATGGGAAAAATGCCATGTTTGAACGCTTCACAGAAAAAGCCATTAAGGTAATCATGCTGGCCCAAGAAGAGGCCCGCCGTTTAGGTCACAATTTTGTCGGCACCGAGCAGATCCTCCTGGGTCTGATTGGTGAAGGCACGGGTGTGGCCGCCAAGGTGCTGAAATCAATGGGTGTCAATCTCAAAGATGCTCGAATTGAAGTTGAAAAAATTATAGGACGAGGCTCAGGCTTTGTTGCCGTGGAAATTCCGTTTACGCCACGGGCAAAGAGAGTTTTAGAACTATCCTTGGAAGAAGCACGCCAATTGGGGCATAACTACATTGGCACCGAGCATCTGCTGTTGGGCCTAATCCGAGAAGGGGAAGGTGTAGCAGCCAGGGTGCTAGAAAACCTCGGTGTGGATCTATCTAAGGTAAGAACCCAAGTAATCCGCATGTTGGGAGAAACTGCTGAAGTTTCACCAGGCGGTTCATCCGGTCGCACAAAAACCCCGACTTTGGATGAATTTGGCTCGAACCTCACCCAAATGGCAACAGACAATAAGCTCGATCCAGTGGTGGGACGTGCTAAAGAAATTGAGCGCGTGATTCAGATATTGGGTCGCCGGACGAAAAATAACCCAGTGCTAATTGGGGAGCCAGGGGTTGGTAAAACCGCGATCGCTGAAGGTTTAGCATCACGGATTGCCAACAAAGATGTCCCTGACATCCTGGAAGATAAGCGTGTGGTGACGCTAGATATCGGCTTGCTCGTAGCAGGAACCAAGTATCGGGGTGAATTTGAAGAACGTCTGAAAAAAATCATGGATGAAATCCGCTCTGCGGGTAATGTCATCCTCGTGATTGATGAGGTTCACACCTTAATTGGTGCAGGTGCGGCAGAAGGTGCTATTGATGCGGCGAATATCCTCAAGCCAGCTTTGGCAAGAGGTGAGTTGCAGTGCATCGGCGCGACAACGCTAGATGAATATCGCAAGCACATCGAGCGAGATGCAGCTCTTGAACGTCGTTTCCAACCAGTAATGGTCGGCGAACCCACTGTAGACGAAACAATTGAAATTTTGTATGGTCTGCGCGAGCGCTACGAGCAACACCACAAGCTGAAAATATCCGATGAAGCATTGGTGGCGGCGGCTAAGTTGTCTGACCGTTACATCAGCGATCGCTACCTCCCGGATAAAGCAATCGACTTGGTTGATGAAGCTGGTTCTAGAGTGCGCTTGATTAACTCCCAACTGCCACCCGCAGCCAAAGAGTTAGACAAAGAGCTGCGTCAGATCTTAAAAGAAAAAGACGATGCAGTCCGCTCTCAAGACTTTGACCGAGCTGGGGAACTGCGCGATCGCGAAATGGAAATCAAAGCCGAAATTCGGGCGATCGCTCAAAGCAAAACCAATGCAACTGGCACAGAAGGTGAAGAACCCGTAGTTACAGAAGAAGACATTGCCCACATTGTCGCTTCCTGGACTGGGGTTCCGGTGAACAAGCTCACCGAATCTGAATCTGAAAAGCTGCTGCACATGGAAGACACCCTGCATCAGCGTCTCATTGGTCAAGACGAAGCTGTGAGGGCAGTTTCACGGGCAATTCGTCGCGCTCGTGTCGGCTTGAAAAATCCCAACCGACCCATTGCCAGTTTTGTCTTCTCCGGGCCTACTGGTGTAGGTAAAACCGAGTTGGCAAAATCATTGGCATCTTACTTCTTCGGTTCCGAAGAAGCGATGATCCGCTTGGATATGTCGGAATACATGGAGCGTCACACCGTCAGCAAGCTGATCGGTTCGCCTCCTGGTTATGTTGGTTATAACGAAGGCGGTCAGCTAACCGAAGCCGTGCGGCGACGTCCTTACACCGTGGTGCTGTTCGACGAAATCGAAAAAGCACACCCCGATGTATTTAACATGTTGCTGCAAATTTTGGAAGACGGTCGGTTAACCGATGCCAAGGGACGTACGGTGGACTTCAAGAACACCTTGCTGATTTTAACTTCCAATATTGGTTCTAAGGTAATTGAAAAAGGCGGCAGCGGTATCGGCTTTGAGTTTGCCGAAGATGTCACCGAGTCAGCTTACAACCGGATTCGCTCTTTGGTGAACGAAGAACTCAAGCAGTACTTCCGTCCAGAGTTCCTCAACCGACTAGATGAAATTATCGTCTTCCGTCAGTTGAGCAAGCCAGAGGTGACACAAATCGCCGAGATTATGCTCAAAGAAGTGTTTGGTCGTCTGACCGAAAAGGGTATCACCCTAGAAGTCACCGATCGCTTCAAAGACCGCTTAATCGATGAAGGTTACAGCCCCAGCTATGGCGCAAGACCCTTACGTCGAGCGATTATGCGCTTGTTAGAAGATAGCCTAGCAGAAGAAATTCTGTCAGGTCGCATCAAAGATGGCGATACAGCGCTCGTTGATGTCGATGACGCTGGCAAGGTTCAGGTAAGTTCTCAACAGCGCCGGGAATTGTTACCCCAAGTAGTTGAGTAAGATTTAGGGTTTGGGATTTGAGTCTCAAATAAAAAATTAGAAACCAGTAGAGTATTAATTGCTCTACTGGTTTTTGTGCGACTACCTGATTACGATTATAAGTTTATGTATTGTAGTATTCTTGCTGACTCAGCTTGTAAACTACAAGGCCTAAAAAGTTGGTGAATGTTCCACACCCAACATCAGATATATCACAATATATAGTAGTGACAGCGGCAACCCCTATGATGTAAGCAATTGGTAAAATGAGTGTGTCGGTAATGAAAAAAAAAGACGCCTCAGTAACCAAGCTTATGCTCACAACAGCTAACTTTCTTCAGTACACCCAATGGTCGGGTATCGCAACTTTAGTATTTGCTGCTTTAGCAGTTCTGGCTTTTATTCTCAAATGGGGCATCCGCTTTCGGCTTGTGGGTACGACTGGCTTTATGCTGGTGGTGACGGGTGGTTTATTTGCACTCTCAATAGTCCCTTTGAGTCGTACTGTCATTCCGGGAGCGGCGCGATTCAGTCTAGTTTATGATAATGGCTCAACACAAGCAGTGATTGCCATATCACCCCAAATCTCCCCTACACAATTAGAAGCAACTTTACGTCAAGCAGCTAGTAATCTCTATTCTTATGGTCGCTTAGGTACAAGGGAAGATAACCAGCTGACAGTTCGCGCTCGTACTATTATCCACCCAGAACCAGGCATTTCTGTACCAGTTTACTTGGGTCAGGTAAAGCGATCGCTGACTTCTCGTGAAAATTCGGAAATGGCAGTCGAAATTTACGCGGACAAATTCGCCCAATTACCAAAACCTACCGCTTAATTTCGTGATGGGGTGGGGTTTGTTCTAGATTTTCCTCATCTCCATATTTCAGATTTTTACGGGCTTTTCACATTCGTGTTTTGGTTCCTTGGTGGTTCAAAAGTCAATTTTTTAACCACCAAAACACCAAGAAAAATACATTACACCTTGAAAGGGCTAGCTGTTGCCTTAACACACCCTGAGATTATTGGTTAGTTATTTTTTTACTTGGAAGTCCCTAAATCCTTAATAATTGATTTGTTACCAGGTTAATCTAATTTTTTTTGTACTATATAATACAATAGTTAATATTTTTATATTAAGATATTAATCTAACGATTCTGGTAAAAAGTTAATCAGTGTGCTGGTAATGGGCAATGGTGATTGGGAACACTCACCGATTCCTAGAGGCGATCAGGTGTAATGGTTCTCAACAACTTTTCCGATAAATCTGACAGTGATAATGTTAATTAATTATACGGTTATTCAAAACTTTGATAGTTCAGAATTTAAGGCTAATGGCAATCTTATGCAGCCACTTCGTCAAATGGCTCAACCAGTCAGCAACAGCCGAGTTGTATTTCATGACGACTAAAACCTACTTGAGTCAGGTGTAAACTCCTAGTCATCTTAAAATCAGCGTGGTAACGCCGATTTGATAGCCGCAAGTCTAATTTGATTAAGAAATATCAAGTTTTTGGCAAACTAGTTATATGCCTAATCAATCTTTTACTCAAACTGTGTCTACTCAAACCTCTAGTTCGTTATTTACACTCACAGTTGCCCCAGCCAAGGTAATCCGTGGTTCTAGCGTGTTGCAAGCAGCTGCAAAAGAGATTGCCTATTTGGGAAGTCGTCCCTTAATTGTGACAGGTGATACCTCACGACAAGCGTTTACACATTTACGCACTTTTGACAACAGTCACAAGAGTTTGCAAAAAATTCTGGGAGAACAACAGTTAAACACTGCTCAAGCCTCCTATGGTGTGGATTGTTGCGAAGCTAGTTTGGAATCTTTACAGAAAGCCGCAAAAGCACATCAAGCTGATGTGATTATTGGTGTTGGTGGCGGTAAAGCACTGGATACAGCTAAATTAGTCGCGCAACAGTTGCAGTTACCAGTAGTGACAATCCCGACTTCAGCTGCTACCTGTGCAGCGTGGAGTGCCTTGTCAAATGTTTATTCGGAAGCAGGGGCGTTTCTTTACGATGTCGCATTGTCTCGCTGTCCAGATTTATTAATACTCGACTACGACTTGATTCAAACTGCACCACAACGGACTCTGGTAGCTGGAATTGGTGATGCGATCGCTAAGTGGTACGAAGCTTCAGTGAGCAGTGGACACTTACAAGATACCTTAATTATTGCCGCAGTCCAGCAAGCGCGAGTTTTGCGGGATATCTTGTTGCAAAAGTCAGCCGCCGCCCTCAAAGAACCTGGTAGCGAAGTTTGGCGAGAAGTTGTAGATGCCACCGTCTTACTGGCTGGGGTAGTTGGGGGACTAGGAGGGGCGCAGTGTCGCACCGTTGCTGCTCATGCCGTGCATAATGGTTTAACTCATATTTCTGGACATGGCAGTATTCACGGTGAAAAAGTTGCTTTTGGGATCTTGGTGCAACTGCGGTTAGAAGAAATGCTACAAGGCAATCAACTAGCTGCTGCGGCACGGCAACAGCTGTTAAAGTTCTATGCAGAAATTGGACTGCCACAAAAATTAAGCGATTTGGGATTGGGCAATATCACATTAGGTGAGTTACAACGGTCGGCAGAAATTGCCCTATCTCCTAATTCTGACATCCATCGACTACCATTTAAAGTCGCATTGGAACAGTTGATGGCTGCGATGGTTTCTACCACTGCACCGATAGATAGTAGAGACGCGACGATTAATCGAGTCTCGACAAGAGGAATGAGTGATGAGGTTGAGGAATGAGTTTGAATTGGATAGTCCCAGCAGAACGCATACAAACACTGCCACCTTATGTGTTTGCCCGTCTAGATGAACTTAAGGCTAAGGCACGGGAACAAGGGCTAGATTTAATTGATTTGGGCATGGGAAACCCCGATGGCGCAACACCACAACCAGTGGTAGAAGCCGCGATCGCGGCTTTGAAAGATCCAGCCAATCATGGTTATCCTCCTTTTGAAGGCACTGCGAGTTTTCGTCGTGCCATCACTAACTGGTATCATCGTCGCTATGGTGTGGTTCTCGATCCCGATAGCGAAGCTTTACCATTACTGGGTTCTAAAGAAGGATTGACTCATCTAGCGATCGCCTATATCAATCCTGGTGATGTCGTTCTGGTTCCTTCTCCCGCTTATCCTGCCCATTTCCGCGGCCCAATAATTGCTGGTGGGAAAATTCACAGCTTGATTCTCAAACCAGAGAATGACTGGTTAATTGATTTAGCTGCCATTCCTGACGAGGTTGCTAGGCAAGCCAAAATTCTCTATTTCAACTATCCCAGCAATCCCACAGCTGCCACCGCCCCCCGCGAATTTTTTGAAGAGATCGTCGCTTTTGCCCGCAAGTATGAAATTTTGCTGGTGCATGATTTGTGTTATGCCGAGTTAGCTTTTGATGGTTATCAACCGACTAGCTTGTTAGAAATTCCCGGTGCAAAAGAAATTGGTGTGGAATTTCACACCTTATCTAAAACATATAATATGGCTGGTTGGCGTGTGGGATTTGTGGTGGGGAACCGTCATGTAATTCAAGGTTTGCGAACTTTAAAAACCAACTTGGACTATGGCATTTTTGCCGCCTTGCAAACAGCAGCAGAAACCGCCTTACAATTGCCAGATGTTTATTTGCATGAAGTACAGCAACGCTATCGTACCCGCCGCGATTTTCTGATTCAAGGATTAGGACAATTGGGTTGGGATATTCCTAAAACTAAGGCAACGATGTATCTTTGGGTGAAGTGTCCCGTTGGTATGGGTTCAACAGATTTTGCCCTCAATGTATTGCAACAAACTGGTGTTGTCGTCACTCCAGGAAATGCCTTTGGAGTTGCGGGTGAGGGGTATGTACGGATAAGTTTGATTGCAGACTGCGATCGCTTAGGTGAAGCTTTACATCGCTTCAAGCAAGCTGGCATCCGTTATCAGCCTGAAGCCCCACTTTCTAATTCCGAAGCGATCGCCGATCTCGTTAGTTGAATAGAGTCAGAAAACCCAACATTACATAACTAAAATTTTTGCTGATGATGTTTGATATCATGTAAAAAAGTAGAAAGAGTTAAAAATGATTGGTACGAATATTTACATCAGTCAAGAAACTCAAGACTCTCTAATTAAAGCTGCTGCTTTAAAAAAAATGTCTGTTGAAGAACTAGCTTCTTCTATTGTGAGGGAAAGTATTCAAGAAAAGGTTGGGCAAATTAGATATTCTTATGAGAATCAAGGCAAATTTGCCATTAATCCTCTTCTAAAAATGCAACCCTATGCTTATTTAGCAGATCCTAATGAACCCGCTATTTCTCCTGATGATTGGGAAATGAATCAGAATTCTCAAGTCAATGTGTGATCATTCTTGATACTCATATTTGGGTTTGGTGGAATCACAATGATTCAAGGTTGACCCCTCCCCACCGTGAGGCAATAAATAGGGAAAGACCTCATGGTTTAGGTGTTTGCTCCATAAGTTTGTTAGAGATTAGCAGACTTGTTACCCAAAATAAGTTAATTCTTCCCTGTTCGATTCAAGAATGGTTTAATATTGCTTTGGCACAAGAAGGAGTAATTATTCTATCAATTACTCCCCAAATTGCGATTGATTCTTACTCACTTCCAGGTAATTTTCATAAAGATCCAGCCGATAGAATTATCGTTTCAACAGCAAGAATGTATGATGTTCCTTTGGTGAGTGTAGATGAAAAAATACTTGCTTATTCTGATGTAAAAAGAGTTTTTCCCTGAGATTAAGTGCGTAAATCGCTAATTTTATAGTGTAGGCGTTGGCTCAAAAATTGATAAATCCATAGAAGCATAAATAGCAATGCCCACGCTGCAATCTCTGAAGCTGTATTTTATACTTCAGAATAGAGAAAGCATCCTTTTATCGACGAAATTTAATTCATGCAAACTTCCGTTGCTACAATCCCTGATTTAATTGCTGTGGGATTTCATGCCCTTTCCGATCCACTCAGAATTAGTGTGTTGGAACTGCTACGGCAGCAAGAATTATGTGTATGTGACTTGTGTGACGCCTTGGAGGTAAGTCAGTCAAAACTGTCTTTTCATCTCAAAACCCTCAAGGAAGCAGCCTTAGTTCACACCCGTCAGGAAGGACGCTGGATTTATTACAGCTTAAATCTTGCCCAATTTAGTATTTTAGAGGCATATTTGGCGAATTTTCACAATAATCGTGTAGTTTCGCCTACAGTGTCCTGCCGGGATTAGAGAGTTCATATTCCCACTTAGGGCAACCGCTGCGGTGTTTACAAATACTGGCGCAGTCATGGTTAATGACTTCAGGAAAAGTAAAACATCAAGTTTTGTTGATGAATTTTTGTATATATTAGTGCCTTATTGATTGACATATCAAGTTTTTTTGAAATGATGTAAATATACCTTTGATATCAGCTATACAGGTGAGGTCAATGAAGGCAATACCAAAAAAACTGGCTCTCGCAGTTGGAATTTTGGCTTTTGCGACCAGTTGCACAGCCACATCCGACTCATCAACTCAAACTCAGCCGTCGTCAAAGGTGACACAGGTCACTGATTCAGCGAAGGTGACGACGATCAAGATAGATGGTTCGAGCACAGTCTATCCGATAACGCAGGCGATCGCTAAAGAGTTTCAAGCCGACTCCAAGAATAACGCCCAAGTTCAAGTTAACTTTTCAGGAACCAGTGGAGGATTTGAAAAATTTTGTGCTGGAGAAACAGATATTAGCAACGCCTCTCGACCGATTTTAAAGGCAGAGATGGAAGCTTGTAACAAAAATGGCGTCAGGTACTTTGAGTTACCCATTGCTTTTGATGCCCTTACCGTCGCCGTTAATCCGCAAAACGACTGGGCAAAAGACATCACCATAACAGAATTGAAAAAGATTTGGGAACCTGCTGCTGAAGGGAAAATTACCCGTTGGAACCAAGTACGTGCGTCTTGGCCAGATCGTCCAATTTCTTTATACGGTGCAGGTAAGAAATCTGGTACTTTTGACTACTTCACAGAGGCAGTAGTGGGCAAAGTTAGAGCCAGTCGCAACGACTACACAGCTAGCGAAGATGATGAAGTTTTAGTCAAAGGGATTAGTCAAGACCCGAATGCTTTAGGTTACTTTGGCTATGCCTATTACGAAGAAAACCAAGGTAAATTAAAAGCTATTGCAGTCAATAACGGTAAAGGTGCAGTGCTACCGTCACGTCAAACGGTAGAAAAATCTCAGTATCAGCCACTATCTCGACCTTTGTTTATCTACGCTAATTTTGAGTCTGCACAAAAGAAACGGCCAGTCAAAGACTTCGTAAATTTCTACATTGAAAAAGCACCAAAAATAGTCAGTTCTGTAGGCTATGTGCCTTTACCAAGTGAAGGCTACTACCTGGATAATGTTCACTTTTATAATGGCAAGGTAGGAACAGTGTTTGAAGGAGAGGCTCAGCTAAACTTGACGCTTGGGGAGTTATTACGAAAACAAGCGAAGTTTTAGATAATGAAATCATTTTTAAAGGAAGTTTCCCAGTGCAGACGGGAGGTTTTAGCAGAAGGAATTGGCACTTTCATTTTAGTATTTGCGGGTACTGGCGCAGTCATGGTAAATGACATAAGCCAAGGTGCTGTTACCCATATTGGTATTAGCTTTGTTTTTGGTGCGGTAGTTGCGGCGTTGATTTACGGAATCGGACATATTAGCGGCGCACACTTCAATCCAGCGGTGACGTTAGCATTTTGGACGAGTGGTTTTTTCCCAAAAAAGCGAGTTTTGCCGTATATTTTGGCGCAGTCAGTGGGTGCGATCGCAGCTTCAGCTTTTTTGCTAATTAGTTTGGGAAGAGTTGCCAATTTGGGGGCTACCTTACCACTCAATGGTAATTGGTTGCAATCTTTGCTGTTGGAGTTTGTACTTACCTTCATTTTGATGTTTATAATTTTTGGTTCTGGACTCGATCGCCGCGCACACATCGGCTTTGCTGGGTTGGCGATCGGGTTAACTGTGGGAATGGAGGCGGCGTTTATGGGGCCAATTACTGGTGCAAGTATGAATCCAGTGCGTTCCTTGGGCCCTGCTTTTGTAGGAGGAATTTGGCAGCATCACTGGGTTTATTGGGTTGCGCCAATTTTAGGAGCGCAATTAGCAATGATAGTTTATCGACAACTTTCTAATGGTTTTCGAGATTTTAATGAATAAAGAAAGCTGTTATTTGTCATTTGTCACATACGTGATTTAGAGCTTATTTAATGATTTCCATGACCTCTTTTGATCATCCACCGAGAATATTGTTTTTATATGGCTCTTTGCGAGAGCGTTCCTATAGCCGCTTGTTAGCAGAAGAAGCCGCTAGAATTATTGAGGAATTTGGTGCAGAAGTTCGGTTTTTTGATCCGCGTGATTTGCCGATTCACAACAGTGTGTCAGAGACTCATCATAAGGTACAGGAATTACGCGAATTGAGTATATGGTCTGAGGGTCAAGTGTGGTCTTCTCCTGAGATGCACGGCAATATTACTGGTATCCTCAAAAACCAAATTGATTGGATTCCTTTAAGTTTAGGAGCAGTTAGACCAACTCAAGGTAAAACCTTAGCAATTATGCAAGTAAGTGGTGGTTCTCAGTCTTTTAATGCTGTGAATACGCTGCGAATTTTGGGGCGTTGGATGCGAATGTTTACGATTCCCAATCAGTCTTCGGTGGCTAAAGCTTATCAGGAGTTTAACGAAGATGGAACTATGAAAGATTCAGCTTACCGCGATCGCGTTATCGATGTGATGGAAGAACTTTACAAATTTACATTGCTGTTGCGTGACAAGGTTGATTACCTAACTGATCGCCATAGTGAACGTAAGGAAAAAGCAGCATCAGAAACCATCAAGGTAGCGAATAGTGCGCTGGAAGTTAATGCAAATAAAAGTGCATAAAAGTTGTATTTTGTCAAATTATCAACAACCAAAAATATCATGAAACGAGTAATGTTTGTTTGCAAGAAAAATTCCAGACGTTCCCAAATGGCAGAGGGTTTTGCTCGTACTTTAGGAGCAGACAAAATTTCTGTTAGCAGTTCCGGGTTGGAATCAAGTCATGTAGACCCCAAATCTGTTGATATCATGTCTGAAATTGGTATTGATATCAGCAATCAAGCCTCGAAACCTTTAAGTGATTTCAATCCCGAAGATTATGATGCAGTGATTTCTTTATGCGGTTGTGGGGTAAATTTACCCGAAGCGTGGGTGTTAAGAGATGTATTTGAAGATTGGCAACTTGATGATCCAGAAGGGCAATCAATTGAAACATTTCGTCGGGTTCGAGATGAAGTTAAGGAACGAGTTGTTAAGTTAATTGAGTCTCTTAGTAGCCCATAGGTATTAACTTAACTTGTATCTAACGTTATCTTGTTCCTAGAACATCGATTCAGTATTCAAGATAGGGGCGATAAAAACCGATTATTTCGTAGAGACGTTGCATTGCAACGTCTCTACAGGGTTTCGGGTTTTATTTATGCACTTATATTTACCTGAAATATGCTGTAGATTGTAGGGGCATGGCATTGCCTATATGTATCAAGATTTTCGTGAATTGGTATAATGCCCTGACTGTAATGTTAGGCGGTAGCCTTCTTTAATTCGTTCTCATGTTGAGTATGAGAACAAGAATAAGCTGAGTTAATTTTTGCAAGTCGATACAATCGCATTGTGACTCGATACAATCGCATTGTGACTCGATACAATCGCATTGTCACCCGATACAATCGCATTGTTACCCGATACAATCGCATTGTTACCCGATACAATCGAATTGTCACTTGATACAATCGCATTGTCAGTTGTAGGATGGGCATTGTAATGCCCACCCAGTGGTCTATTCGTGTAAAACTCGCTGTAAGCTATTTTGCAGGTTACTATGACCATCAATCAGGTTAGCGATCGCTCGAATTAATTTAGCTGGCTCCACTGGCTTAGTGATATGCTGCTGAAATCCCGCAGCGATCGCCTGTTGGTAATCAACTTCACCAGCATAAGCAGTTAGGGCGATCGCCGGCATCCCTCCCAGTTCTGGTAGCATGGCTCTAATTTGACGCATTAGCATATAGCCGTCTACGTCAGGCATTCCAATATCGCTTAACAGCAGATTTGGCTGGAACTGAGGTATAGCTTGTAGTGCTTCCATAGCCGATGCCACTTGGATTACCTCTGCACCAGACTGCTCTAAAATGAAAGCAATCAAATCTCGTGTATCATCCTCATCATCCACAAGCAGAACTTTCACCCCATTTAGATGCACAGAATCATCGGGTTGTCTATCAATCTCAAGGCTTTTGGAATTAATCTTCATTAGCGGTAGCATGACTGTGAAAGTTGCACCCTGTTCATCACCTAAACTTTCTGCTTTAACTGTGCCGCCATGCAGCTCTACAATGTGACGAACAATCGCTAATCCTAACCCCAGTCCACCGAATTTTCGAGTAGTTGCGCCGTCAGCTTGGCGGAAGTAGTCAAATACATAAGGTAAAAAGTCAGGACTAATTCCCTTACCTGTATCACGCACTTGTAGCTGAGCCTGAGAACCAGAAGCCGCTAAACTGATTTCTACCTGTCCCCCTTGGGGTGTAAACTTAATGGCATTGGAAAGCAGATTCCAGATGACTTGCTGTAAGCGATTTGAATCACCCGCCACGTGCCCTATGTGCGGTTCAAACACAGTTTGCAGATTAATTGATTTGGCTTCAGCGGCTAGACGCATGGTTTCTATGGCTGCGGCGATCGCAGATGTCAGATTTACAGGACTAACATTCAAGCTAAGTTTGCCTTGCAGAATGCGAGAGACATCCAGCAAATCTTCGATTAGTTGGGTTTGTAGCTGAGCGTTACGCTCAATGGTTTCGAGAGCGCGATCGGTGGTTACTTGATCATACTTTTTAGTTCGCAATAACTTCGACCAGCCCAGGATGGGGTTTAGCGGCGTGCGGAGTTCGTGGGAGAGAACTGCCAAAAATTCATCTTTGATCCGATTAGCTTGGACTAATTGCTCTTTTTGTCGCTGTAACGAAGCCATGAGTTCAGCGCGTTCTAGAGCGATCGCCACCTGATCTGAGGTTGCTTGCAGCAGAGCAGTTTCCTCTGGGGTAAAATGAGTACGGGTACGACTGGCAAAGGAAAGTACGCCAAGCAACTTTCCTTGAGCGATTAACGGTTGACCTGCATACGCTGTGATGTTTAAAGAGCAGAGAATGTGTGCTCTGGGATGGGTAGAGTGCAGCACATCGTTGACGACAATTTGACGTTGTTCTTCTGCCACCACTCCGCACATTCCCTCATTAAATTCCAAGTATTCAATTGCTTGAAATACTTGATCATCGATGCCACTGCAAGCTACTAACCGCAGTTTTTGCCTATTTTCGTGCGTATCGATGAGATAATGAAAGTAAAAATGCAAATCCATCTGCGCCGAGAGCTTACTGAACAAGCTGTTCATGAGATCTAAGGGACGCTCTGTTGAAAGCAAATCACTGGCTGTTTCAGAAAGAAGTTTAAGTCGTTCACTGCGTTCTTGCAAGGCTTGCTCTGCAAGCTGACGTTCACGAAGGGCGCGTTCACGTTCGGTAATGTCAACTGCAACTCCTCCCACCAAGTGATGCCCAGACGTATCGGCAATTGGAAACTGATATACCAAAAATTCACCAATCGTGCCATCTGTGCGTGGAGCTGACTCCATTGCCTCAACGACTTGATTTGTCTCGACAACCATTTTAATATTATCGAGGAACGGCTGAGCGATTTGAGCAGGGTATAGCTCAAAGATATTTTTGCCGATCGCCTTGTTTGTTGATAAATTTAATGTCCGAAAATAAGTTTGATTCAGGTAGAGTACACGCCCGTCTACATCTGTAATCCAGGCGGCTGCTGGACTATTGTCCATAAAAGCTTGAAATCGCTCCTCACTCTGGCGCAGCGCTTTTTCAATATGCTTGCGATCGCTAATATCAAGAATGAATGCGACTGATTTGTGCCGAGCTTCTCCTAATAGGGAGTAACCAACTACAACCGGCACATGAGAACCATCCGGGCGAATATACTCCTTCTCATAAGGAGTACAAGCTCCTTTTGCTTTGGCTTCGGCGATCGCTAGTTCATCTAAATAAAGATACTCAGGGGGCGTCATATCAATCCAGCGTAGTCTACCTGCTTGGAGATCCTCACGGGTATAACCGACAATTCGCAAGAACTCATCATTGGCTTGACTGATACCCCCATCTACATCACCAAAGAGAATTCCTACTACATTCGCTTCCACAAAACTCCTGAGCTGCTCCTCACTAGCTTGCACCGCCGCTTCTGCTTGCTTGCGAGCGGTGATATTCATCATGCTCACCAATACACTGTCAAATTTGGCAGTTGGCGGCCCAAACGTGATTGTAAACAGGATATTGAGGCGCTCCCCCTGAAGAGTTTGCAGAATTGTTTCAGATTCAAAGTATGTTTCTCCATCAGTAATTGCCAAGAGTTCTTTAGCAAATACTTCTAGGGTTTCTGGTACAAATATTTGGTGAAGCGAAGCCAGAAGGTCGTTTTTTTCTTGAGCGCCAAACATTCGCATCGCCGCATTATTTACGTTGACAATTTTTACCATGCCAACTGCTTGTTGAATAAACTCAGGATGTTCAGCAAAAAAGGTGCGAAAGTTCTGGACGCCTTGCGCTTTCAAATCATTAAGCGCTGCTTTAACAAGAGAAAAATCTTCTTCAAAAATCGACACGCCTGTGGCTTCAAAGATATAACGGTATTTTTTTTCCTGTTCTTGCAGCGCCGCCTCTACGTGTTTGCGTTCGCTGATATCTGTAGTGCTGCCAACTACGCGTATCGGTTGTCCATCAGCATCTCGCTCTACTACAATCCCTTGATCTAGCACATAGATGTATTGATTATCTTTGTTGTGAACTCGATACTCGCTGACATAGCGATCGCTATTTACCAAAACTACAGCTGCATCGGCCTGTATCTGCTGTAAATCCTCTGGATGGATGAGTTCACGCCACCATTTGCCAGTTGGTTCGGCTTCGGCGAGGGAATAGCCCAAAATTCGGGTTAAACCCTCGGTTCTTTCAACGTTATCCTGCTCTAGATTCCAGTCATAGATTAGACAGTTGACTGCGGCGGCGGCTAACTCAAAACGCTCGTTAGCTAACCGCAAGCGCTCCTCTTTTTCTTGCAAGGTTCGTTCTGCTAATTTGCGTTCGTGTAACGCGGCTTGCCGTTCGCGTAGCGCCGCTTGCTGTTCGCTCAAATCAACAACAAAGCCAATAAACGTTTCTTGAGTGTCTCCCACAAAGGCTGAACCGAGCAGAACGGGAACACGAGAGCCATCTTTGCGAATATATTCCTTTTCAAAAGGCTGACATCTGCCGATAGTTTTGAGTTCTTGCACTGAACTCTCGCTCAAATGAAGATACTCAGGTGGAGTCATCTCGCGCCAGTTCATGCGGTGAGTGCATAAATCTTCTTGCGTGTAGCCGACCATCTTCAAAAAAGCATCATTTGCTTCAATGATCGAACCGTTGATATCGGTGACGATAACCCCAATGATATTGGATTCTAGCAGTCGGCTAAATCGCATTTTGCTGTTTTGCAGCAACTTCAAGCTTGTTTCTGCCTTGTGTCTAGCAGTTCGCAACTCTGAGAAGAGTACGGTAATGAGGAAGGATACTAGTGAAAACGTAGTTAATCGTACTAAAAAGCTCAGGCTAACAATATTGAATGCGTAGACTGGCTCGATTAAAAAGTAGAAAACAACTACAGTAGATAAAGCGATCGCCAACCCTCCCGGAACTATGCCGCCATACCAGGCACTAACTGCCACAGCAGCATAAAATAATGTAAATACACTCGGTTCAAAGGCTGGCTGTAGCAGTGGTGTCAATAGTAGCGCCGCTGTGACTGCCAAAATCATTACACTATAGGTTAGTAACCGAGAGCGGATCATCAACATTTTTTCGGGTGCTGTTAGCGTCATCTCAGAAGTTCTCCCTCTGCTCCGCTTGTCGTAGATACTGCCTCAGTAGTGTATTGCCTGGTTCACCCATCTTCTGTAACATTTCTTCAATTAGCTTGAGTGCCATCTGTGATGGCATTGCATATCCGTTTTCCCAGCGATTGACTGTTCGCAGCGAAACGCCTAACTTGGCTGCAAACTTTTCTTGAGAGAGATCGAGTTGCTGCCGAAGTTCACGGATTAAATCTGAGATTTTGAGCGGCTTTCTTAATTCCATAGTAGGAATAATAGGACAGGTGTCGCGTCATTTGTCTCCAACTTGAGGAAGAATTTGTGTAGTGTTGCGAAGACTTGTTGAGGACATTACTGTGTATTGAGGTTTTATCCGACACTCTGCCTTTCTTGTTTTTACCAAAATATCATCGCTTTTGCTAAAAAATCAGGTATTTTTTAACTTTTACAATTTATCTAGTTTTGCTGATATGGTAGTTAATTTTACTTCTAGGGCAGGATGTCAAGGGCAAAGCGATAAAGCTAGGATATATTTTTAACTATTAGCCTATGCACAAATGTTGTGATTAATCAACACTCTGAAAAACTCTTAAACACTCAACTAGAAAAAGCTTCAGGTGAAAGCTATAAATTTAATTGGTTTGATTGGTTTTGTATCTGGTATCCTCCAGGCTGGTTGATTTTATTTAACCGCCACTGGCAACACTATCACGCCGATCCAGATGGTTGGAATTGGTTAGAATATGGATTATTTTTAATTCCTGGTGGATTTTATCTAGCATTGCTGATGCGTTGGTTGCGTCTTGGTTGTCGTTCACCACGCACAGAAGTGGGAGAATTTAATCCAAAGTATCAACAAGCCTTTAGTGAAGAAATTCTTAGTTTTATAGTTAAATATTATTTTCGTGGAGAATTGCAACAAATTGATAACTTGCCGCCAACAGGTTCAATGATTGTGGCGATGAATCATGCAGGGATGTGTTTTCCTTGGGACTTTTTGACCTTGGGTTATTTATTAAGCAAAGCACGAGGTTGGGTAGTGCAGCCCTTAGCAGGTGTATCATTATTTGAGCATCCTTGGGTGATTTGGTGGCTACCACCCAAATGGGCACAGGTTTTAGGTGCTGTGCGAGCAGAGTTAGGTGATTTTGAAGAGGCGATCGCAACGAATACGCAATGTAAAATTCTCTTATATGCACCCGAAGGTTTACGCGGCCCTTTTAAAGGTTGGAAAAAACGTTATCAACTGCAAAAGTTTGATGTCAGCTTTATTCAACTAAGCGATCGCTATCACGTTCCTATTCTCCCAGTTCTTTGCATCGGTAGTGAATCTTTACATCCTTGGGCAGTTAATCTCAAAAGATTGCAGAGATTATTTAAATTACCCTTCTTACCATTCTCGCCCTTAATGCTTGTTTTAATCTTATTTCCCTCAATGGGAGTTTGGGCAATGAGAACACGTCTACGTTACTTTATTCAGCCTTTGGAAAAAGATATTAATTCAGGCAAAGGACGTGCAGCAGCTTATCGAGAGGCACAACAATTACAACAAAAACTGCAACTTCAACTTAATCATTTACTTGGCAAACCGATGAAGCGTTGAACTTGAACAAATATATCAGAAAAGGCTATCGATATTTGTTATCTAGTTTTCCATTTCCTATTCTCCTGCTTGTTGTTTCAGCAAATTGACCAAAGTATCGGATAACCACAAACCAGCGTCACGCAAAGCTTGAATTCCAGGAGATATACTTGGGATTAGTCCACGTCTTTTTGCTAATATCAGCAAACCTCCTGTCCCAATAGTAGTAATACCTAAAGCTTGACCACAACGCCGTGCTGCCCTATCGTCAACAATAGCGGCACAGTCTGAATTTTTTAGTGCCAAACTTAATACTTGTGATTCTCCCTTTCCCAAATCCCAAGCTGCTACTTCAGGTTCAATAGTATTAACTTCTACTATTTGTATCCAATAAATACTGGGTAATTGCGTTGATGCAATATCATCTTTTGTTGTGACTTCTTCAAAAACACCTGATGGAACTAAAATTTCTGTGAATAATTGTGGAATTAATTCTGCTTGTTGACCTTTTAAAATAACAATCAAAGGTGAAGAGTTAATAATTACACGATTAATCAACATTGGTCAGTTCCTCGGCTAGCTCTTGGGGAGTATATTGCATAAAATCTACTTGGTAGCGTGATAATGCATTAATAAATCCAGTACGAGTTAACCCAGCAATTTCTGCTGCTTTAGCCTGTGAGATGTCGCCTAATTCATACCATTTAACTGCTGCTGCAATTCGCATTTCTTGGACAAATTCTTCAGGATTTTTACGAAGTGCTGAAAATACTGTTTTTGGTAATTCAATTGGTATTGTTCGCATAAATTTTTCCTCGGTTTCTAAGTTGGATAAGTCCTAAATATTTGGCAAAAGGGAGAACAAAGGGAGACTTTTTAGTTTCTTATTCGATTTTTCAAAAATAGCTAATTTATAAGCATGGTTAAATCAGCTATAGGAATCCGGTTTGATTTCTGAAAAGATACGTAGGGGAGGCAGTTGCGTGGGCGGGTCTCCCGACTTGAACAAACTGGCGTTGTGTTAGCGACAGCGTAACGCACCAAAACCTCGATAATGGTGCGTTACGAACTCCGTTCTAACACGCCACTACAATACCTAATTTCGTTCAAAAATCAAATAGTAATCCTATAGTTGGAATACCGCTACTTACTAATTTATTTGGATCAGGCAGTCAAGTAGAATGACTAAACTGACTCCACTGAGGAAGCCCCGAAGCGATAGCCTTTGCCGTAGACTGTATGAATCAATTGAGTTTCTCTACCTACCTCAATTTTACGGCGCAGCAAGCGAATTAATGCCGCTATGACATTGCTACTGGGTTGTTCGTCATCTTGCCACAAATTTTGCAAAATCTGCGCGTGAGTTAGCAACTGTCCAGTGTGTTCCATAAAATATTGTAGTAACTGGCTTTCTTTTTGCGACAGTTCAATGATTCGTCCTTGACGATAGGCTACTTGATTTTCACAATCAAGTTCTAAATCCGCTACAGTCAGCCTTCCGCTGATGGTGTCATAGGTTTGGGAACCAGAACGGCGCAACAAAGCACGAACTCGTGCTAGTAACTCCCGTAGTTCAAATGGTTTTACCAAATAGTCGTCCGCACCAGCATCTAAACCTTCTACACGATCATCTAGAGTATCTTTGGCTGTGAGAAACAGAACCGGAGTTGTTTTGCCTTGGCGTCGCAATTCCTGACAAATTTCTAACCCCGTTTTTCCTGGCAGCATCCAATCTAAAATTAATAGGTCATAATTGCCTGCTTGGGCATATTCGCTACCGCTTGTGCCATCATAAGCGGCATCCACACTATAACCCTCACGACTTAACAAGCGACTTAAAGGGCCAGTTAGTTCAACTTCATCGTCAACTAATAAAATTCTCATGCTGCTTGTGGTAAGCATATAGAGATATTCTCATTAATGAACCGCCGAGACGCCAACAAGGATACTAATAAAAAGAATGTTGACAGTTGCATTGCCAAAAGGGGAACTACTTAAAAATAGCATCCGCCTGCTACAATCCGTGGGATTAGATTTTAGCGCCTTTTTAGATTCAGGGACTCGCCAACTTCAAATTCCTGATGCTAGCGGACAAGCCAAAGGGCTACTAGTACGGGCACAGGATGTGCCAGTTTATGTAGAATATGGTCAGGCACAACTGGGTATTGTTGGTTACGATGTGCTGCGAGAAAAGCAGCCGCAAGTTGCACATTTGGTAGATTTGCAGTTTGGGCATTGTCGGATGTCAGTAGCGGTAAAAGCATCCAGTTCTTACCGATCGCCTTTAGATTTACTACCGAATGGTCGAGTAGCTTCTAAATATGTGAATTGCGCTCGTGAATATTTCCACAGTTTAGATTTACCTGTAGAAATCGTACCACTATATGGTTCAGTAGAATTAGGCCCAATTACAGGGATGTCCGAGGCGATCGTAGATTTGGTTTCCACAGGGCGAACTTTGCAAGAAAATGGTTTAGTTGAAATTGCCACTTTGTATGAAAGTACAGCCCGATTAATTGCTCATCCTCTGAGTTATCGCCTGAATACGGGTAATCTCAGCGATGTGATTGGCAAGCTGCGAGAGGCGGTTTTGGTAGGAGTTTAATAGTAGTATGTCAAGTTTAAATTGATGGATAAACAAGTTCGTAGTAAGGACTTTAGTCCTGATTATTCTAAGCACTAAAGTGCTTACTACAAACCCTTGAAGATAACTTGACATACTATTAACCTTGAATGACAAAATCCGTAGCGGCAAGAATAGAATTACTAATCAACTGAGTAAATAAATTTATAAGTAGTGAATTAAGTATTTAACATAACTACAGCGTTGTGGCGATCGCATAAATGTCGACAAATCTAAAATTGTTGAGTTCTCAGTCCCAACAGTAAAACGGCATCGCAGTGTCAATTTACGTTAAACTTATAGAATATAAACACAAAAAAAGCCTGAAAGTCATAGGGCAACCCTCGAAACTTTAAATGTGGGTTGCCATTAAGTATTGCTTTTCTTTTTACCAAACTTAATATAGACAGCATACTTTGATTTATTAAGAAAAGTTAATGAAAGCTGAACGCACTGATGAAGAAGCGGTGAGGCTAAAAGCGCTCCGCCAGTATCAAATTCTTGATACCGAACCAGAAGAAGCTTATGACAGCCTTGCCCAATTAGCCGCATATATTTGTGGCACTCCCATGGCCTTGGTAAATTTCATTGATGAACATCGTCAGTGGTTTAAGGCAAGAGTAGGTTTGGATGTACCAGAAATGCCCCGGAATGTCGGGTTATCTTACCTTTGCCAAAAACGGCGCGATATTGTGGTAGTTACGGATACATTAGCTAATGAAGAGTTCGCCCAGAACCCGGTAGTGATTGCTGATCCCTATGTGCGGTTTTATGCAGGTGTGCCCCTGATTACCCCCACTGGAGATATGCTAGGAACCCTGTGTGTGCTTGACCGAGTTCCACGGGAACTGAGCCAAAAACAAATGGACGCACTTCTGGCTTTGAGCCGCCAAGTGATTAGTCAGTTGGAGCTGAGGCGGAACTTAGCTGAAGTATCCCGTTATGCTGAGGAACTAAAGCGAACAGAGACATCCTTACGTGAGAGTGAACAACGATTGAATCTGGCATTGC
The DNA here is from genome assembly GCF_010091925.1 of Nostoc sp. B(2019). GTDB lineage: Bacteria > Cyanobacteriota > Cyanobacteriia > Cyanobacteriales > Nostocaceae > Komarekiella. The sequence goes on from NZ_WVID01000020.1 coordinate 67,968, forward strand.
AGACTGCTAGACTCGGTTCCTGGCAGCTTGATCTGAAAACGGAGGAATTGTCTGCATCTAATCAGTGCAAGGTCAACTTTGGTTTGCCCTCCGAAGCTGAGCTTTCTTATAGTAAGCTGTTTGAATATATCCATCCCGACGATCGCGCATCTGTGCAAGAATCTGTAAAACAAGCCCTAGAAAATAAGACAGATTATGAGGCAGAGTACCGCAATATCTGGCCTGATAGCAGTGTTCACTGGGCGTTAGCAAGGGGTCGGGGTGTTGAAGAGGTTAATAATAAACCGACTCGGATGATCGGTGTCACACTTGATATTACCGATCGCAAGCAGGTAGAAGAGGAATTCAAGCGGCAAAATCGGCGATCGCAGCTATTCGCGGAAATCACTGTAAAAATTCGAGAAACTTTACAATTAGAGGAAATTCTCCACACTACGGTAACAGAGGTACAAAAACTACTACAAGCTGACCGAGTATTGGTTTTTCAACTATGGGCTGATGGTTCGGGAACAGTGGTACAAGAGGCAGTATTGCCTGGTTGGCCGGTAATTTTGGGAAAAAATCTTTTCGATCCCTGCTTTAAAGAAGAATACCTGGAGAGATATCGTCAAGGAAGATTCAGTGCGATGGAAGACATTGAAAGTGCTCATATTCAACCTTGCCATCGAGAATTTCTACAACAGTTTGCTGTCAAAGCTAATCTTGTAGTGCCGATTCTTGTCAGGGAAGGCATTTGGGGCTTGTTGCTAGCTCATCAGTGTGCCACTCCCCGACGGTGGAATAGCTTTGAGACAGAGTTATTACAACAACTAGCTAACCAAATTGGCATTGCTATATCCCAAGCACAATTGTTAGAAAAAGAAACCTGCTACAGTCAGGAACTCGCCCGTTCTAATGCCGAATTAGAACAATTTGCTTATGTCGCTTCCCATGACTTGCAAGAGCCATTGCGGATGGTGACTAGTTATTTACAACTGTTAGAGAAAAGATACAAAACCAAACTAGATGCCAATGCCGATCAGTTCATCGCCTACGCTGTAGACGGAGCACACCGAATGCAGACTCTAATCAACGAGCTATTGAACTATTCGCGCGTTAGTACCCGTGGACAGCCCTTTATGCCAGTTGATTGTAGTGCTGTTTTAAAGCAGGCGATCGCTAATCTCAAAGTTGCGATCGAGGAGAGTGGTGCAATTGTCACCCACGACCCTTTACCCGAAGTGATAGCTGATGCTACTCAACTGACACAGGTTTTCCAAAACCTCATCAGCAACGCCATCAAATTCCGTCAAAATCTAACTCCACAAATTCATATCGGTGTAGTGAAGGGGGGTACAGACGCGGATAGAGAAAGTTTAAATGTTATCCCATCAAAAGATGAATGGTTATTCTGGGTGCGCGATAATGGAATTGGTATAGAATCCCAGTATGTCGAACGCATTTTTGTAATTTTTCAGCGCTTGCACGGTAGAGCCAAGTATCCCGGTACTGGAATTGGTTTAGCAATTTGTAAAAAAATCATCGAACGTCATGGCGGCAATATCTGGGTTGAGTCGGAACCGGGTCAAGGCTCGATTTTCTACTTCACAATTCCAGATAGAGCAGGTAAACAATCGTGAGTGTAAAATCAGCGATTATGCCCATAGAGGTTTTGTTAGTAGAAGACAATCCTGGCGATGCACAACTCACAAGGATCGCCTTGGAGGATAGCAAAATCTCAATTCATCTAAATGTGGTCGAAGATGGAGTAGAGGCAATGGCATTTCTACGAAAACAGGAAAAATATGCGACAGCAGCACATCCAGACATTGTACTACTTGATTTGAACCTGCCCAAAAAAGACGGGCGGGAGGTACTGGCAGAAATTAAAACTGATGTAAACCTTAGACGTATTCCTGTAGTGGTTCTGACAACTTCCCAAGCTGAAGAAGATATCCTTAAAGCCTATAACCTTGCTGCCAACTGCTACATAACTAAACCAGTTGACTTCGATCAATTCGTTAAAATTGTACAATCAATAGAAAATTTTTGGTTTGCGATCGTAAAACTGCCACCGGAGTGATGGATATGGCAGGCGAAATTATTAAAGTCTTATTAGTAGAAGATAACCCTGGTGATGTCTTATTGTTACAAGAGTTTTTAAAGGAAGTTACCACAACTAGGGTTGAATTGATACCCGTTGAGTCCCTTTCTCAAGCGCTCAACTATTTAGCAAAAGAAAGTTTTGATGTAATTCTGTTAGACCTATCGTTACCAGATAGCCAAGGACTGGAAACCTTCCTCACAACTCATCATCAGGCAAAAGCAACTCCGATCATCGTATTGACAGGTATAGACGATGAAACCCTCGCAATTAGGGCCATGCAGGAGGGAGCGCAGGATTATTTGGTGAAAGGGCAAGTGACTGGCGACTTGCTAGTACGCTCCATGCGTTATGCGATTGAGCGCCAACGAGCAGATAACGCACTGCGACATAGTGAGGAGCGATTTCGAGTCGCACTGAAAAATTCCCCAATCTTTGTCTACAACCAGGATAAGGATTTACGTTACACCTGGGTTTATAACCCTTTCTCTGGGTTAACTGTTGAGAACATATTGGGCAAACAAGACTCGGATATCATGCCTGCTGAAGATGCCCAACATCAGATCGCGATTAAAAATGGGGTGCTGACTACTGGCATAGGTACGCGAGAAGAAGTATCTATTACCACTGCAACTGGAACTCGATATTACGATTTGACAGTAGAGCCATTGCGGAATGAATCGCAAGAAGTTGTAGGAGTGACTTGCGCTAGTATCGACATTAGCGAACGCAAACTAGCTGAAGAAAAAATTCGCGAACAAGCTGCATTACTTGATGTCACCACTGATGCAATTTGTGTGCGAGATTTAAACAATCAAATTCTCTTTTGGAACAAAGGCGCAGAAACACTTTACGGTTGGCAAGCTACAGAAGTCTGGGGCAAAAATGCCAGTGAGCTTTTGTATGACGAATATTCGCCAGAAATGGAAACGGCTCTATTGCAAGTCATCAGCAAAGGTAAGTGGCAAGGCGAGTTAAATAAACTTACCAAAACTAACAAAGAAGTTCTCGTAGCTAGTCGCTGGAGTTTAGTGTGCGATCAACAAGGGAGTCCCAAATCAATTCTCACCGTTGACACGGATATTACCGAGAAAAAACAACTCGAAGCCCAATTGTTTCGTGCCCAACGTCTGGAAAGTATCGGTACTTTGGCTAGCGGCATTGCTCACGACCTCAATAATATCTTGACGCCGATTCTGGCAGGCGCACAACTACTACCGCTCAAATTCCCCGATGCTGATGAGCGGACTCAGCATCTCTTAGAGATTCTGGAAATGAACGCTAAACGCGGAGCCGATTTAGTCAAGCAAGTTCTATCCTTTGCGCGGGGTGTGGAAGGGAAGCGCATCACTTTGCAACTCAGACATCTGATTATAGAACTTGCCAAAATTCTTAAAGAAACATTGCCAAAATCCATCGAAATCCATACTGATGTACCACAAGATTTGTGGACGGTTTCTGGAGACAGCACCCAAATCCATCAAGTACTGATGAATCTCTGCGTCAATGCTCGTGATGCTATGCCCAATGGCGGCACTTTAAGAATCTCTGCCGAAAATGCATTTTTTGATGAAAATTATGCCCGGATGAACCTGGAAGCCCAAATTGGCCCATACGTAGTGATTACTGTCTCTGATACTGGAGTTGGCATTCCTGCGGAAATCTTAGATCGAATTTTTGAGCCATTCTTTACCACAAAAGAAGTAGGAAAAGGCACGGGTTTGGGACTTTCTACCGTGATTGGGATCATCAAAAGTCACGGAGGTTTTGTAAACGTATCTAGCGAAGTGGGAAATGGGACTCGTTTTCAGGTGTACTTACCAGCCGCAGAGGGAATGGAAACACTCAGCCTTGAAAGCTTGACACTACCCAAAGGACATGGAGAATTGATTCTAGTTGTGGATGATGAACCCGCCATTCAAGAGATTACTAAGACATCGCTCGAAACTCACAACTATCAAACCATAATTGCTAATGATGGCATTGAGGCGATCGCACTATATGCCAAACATGCGGACAAAATTAGCGCCGTACTGATGGATATCATGCTACCGACACTGGATGGTTTAACCGCCATCCGTACTTTGCAAAAAATCAACCCACAAGTCAAAATTGTTGCCACCAGCGGACTCATGTCTAACAATAAGATAGGCACAATAGCTGGTATCGGTGTCACTACGTTTTTGCCAAAACCCTATACTGTCAATGAATTATTGCTCGCTTTACAGAAAGTAATGTCGTGAAATTAGGCTGTGCTTTAATTGAGCGATCGCGCTGTATATGATCAGTGGAAGGGGCGAGAAAAACCGATTATTTCGTAGAGACGTTGCATTGCAACGTCTCTACAGTTACACATTAAATCGGAATAACAACACATCCCCTTCCTGCACAACGTACTCTTTTCCTTCACTACGAACTAACCCTTTTTCCTTCGCAGCATTCATAGAACCAGTCGCTACTAAATCTTTATAAGCAACGGTTTCAGCGCGAATAAATCCTCGCTCAAAATCAGTATGAATTACACCTGCGGCTTGAGGTGCAGACATCCCTGCATGAATTGTCCAAGCACGGGTTTCTTTGGGGCCACAGGTAAAATATGTCCGTAAACCTAAAAGAGCGTAAGTAGCACGAATTAAAGATTTCAAGCCACCTTCTTGCACACCTAGAGATTCAAGGAAATCAGCTTTATCTTCTTCTGGTAATTCAACTAATTCAGCTTCAACTTGAGCCGAGACTATCACAACTTGAGCATTTTCTGTTGCTGCAATTTCCCGGACTTTTTCAACAAAATCATTACCCGTTGCCAACTCATCTTCAGACACATTGGCGGCGTAAATAATTGGTTTATAAGTGAGTAAGTCTAATCCTTTAATAATCTCTGTTTCTTCTTCACTTAAGCTCACTTGGCGTACAGATTTACCTTCATTTAAAGCAGCAGCTAATTTTTCTAGCACTGTTACTTCAAACTGTGCATCTTTGCTGGTACGAGCTAATTTGCGGGTGCGATCAATTCGTCGCTCAATTTGGGCTAAATCTGATAAACCCAATTCTATATTAATGATTTCAATATCTCGCGCTGGGTCAACAGAACCAGCAACGTGAATAATATCATCATTCTCAAAACAACGCACTACATGGACAATAGCATCTACTTCTCGGATGTGGGACAGGAATTGATTACCTAGTCCCTCACCCTGACTTGCACCTTTAACCAAACCAGCAATATCCACAAACTCAACACGCGCTGGGATAATTTGTGCCGAACTGGAAATTTTAGCGAGAACGTTTAACCGCTCATCCGGTACTGCGACAACGCCGACATTCGGTTCAATCGTGCAAAAAGGAAAGTTAGCCGCTTCGGCTTTGGCGTTAGCGACTACAGCATTAAATAAAGTAGATTTTCCGACGTTGGGAAGTCCGACAATTCCGGCTCTTAGCATTTTGGATTTTGGATTAAAGTACAAAGATAATTAAACAGGTTCAGGTATGGTTTGGGGAATTGGCCCTGGAACCGGCTGGGGAATGGGAGCGGGTACTGGTTCTGGTACGGGATCTGGTAAGGGTTGGGGAATCGTTGGCCCTGGTGTAGGTTCTGGAGTTGGTAAGGGATTCGGTTCAGGAGTGGGTATCTGTGGTTCAGGTATGGAAATAGCAGTGGGATTAATCATGATCGGTCTAATTAAATTATTCGACTTTCCCAAGCTAGATGACAACCTTAAATTCTGACATCCCCCCAAATAGCTATACCCAGCTATACTATCTGTTTCTAATTCGTTAATGCTTATTTTTTGTTTATCATTCTTTAACTAGCAAATAACCTGTGAGCCAATTTTTGATGTCGCATTTGAGCAATATCGATCGCAGGGGTACAAGACCACATTTGATCTAGGCTTAAAGATGCAGCTATTTGATAGGCTGCTTCAATATCGGGTGCTAGCTGGAGTAAGACTTGTTGTGCTTGTAGGTGTCCCAAAACGCTTAAGCGAATAGCAGCCCCCAATAAACCTGTAATGAAGCTATGCAAAAAAGCTAGCACTGTATCCTGTTCACTCAAAAGAGCTACTCTACCAACTACGGCAAACACAACCGGGTGTAAGCAGTGAATTTCCCCTTTAGCCGCATCTAGATTGAGGGTTGTTAGTTGAGAGTCTTGCCAAGTCGTACTAGCAACCATTAACAAGGCGCGTCCGCTTTTGCGTGCTGTCTCGCGGGTTTTTTCAATTAGGGTTTGCGCGAACAGTTGAGCATCTGCGTGTCGCACAGCTGCTAAATCAGCGATCGCACTTCCTCGATAAGCATGAATTAAGGCTACAATATCTGTCGGCCCTATCTTATTACGCAATAGTAATCGCAGAAAAGTTTGCAAGTCCTGTGCTGAGTGCAGTTGTCCTTCTTGCACCAAAGCTTCTAGTCCATGAGATAGGGTAAAAGAACCAGAGGGGAAGAAAGAATCAGATAACTGCATTAAGGCAAGTTTTTGAGACGTTATATGTAGAGACGTTACATGTAACGTCTCTACAGGGTTTCGGGTTTTATTTATGTATTTCATTTACCTGAAATCTGCTGTAATTACGAATTATTATGGTGGTGCGTGTGTTCTAAAAAGGTATGTTCTCTAGGCGATCGCCATTCGTAGTCAATCTGTAAGCCAGGAATAGAAAAATTGCGGATGGTTGCTTCTATAACTTCTGTATCTATTACTAACTCGACGTAGATTTTGCCATCTTCGATGATAATCGGCCAGTGATGATTGCCTAAAACATGACCTAAATGAACCAAATCAATAGCGCGATCGCGTAGCGTTTTTAAGGAAGAATCGTTTATTAACTCGGTAAAACTTAGTACCATCACCTTTTGTTCTTGCAGGTGAATTAGCAGTAACTTACCGTTTTGAGTTTCAAAGATATCTCCTTCTCGCAGTAACCAATCCCGATTTTTAACAATCCCAACATCAACGCCAGAGATAGCACGAGCGTGAATTCGTCCTTTACGGCTATCTGCTTGACTCAGATAAACTTCTAAGCAATGCTGTTTACTAACTTTTTCTATTCGTTGGGATAAGCTAGCATTTTCTGTGAGATTGCCGAGGTAAGTTTCTGCCAGTTCAATCATTGCGAAATACAAGGTAAAACAGGTTGATGGCTTAAATGGCGGACGCATTTTAAAGCGTATTGCAGATAGTTTTTCAGTCCGTGAGTACCAGTTGCGATCGCTCTAATTAAAATACCTTTATTTTGAGGTAAAATCGAGCTTGCGACCATGACACCGGGGCAATTAGCAGCTTCTAAATCTTCTAAATTTTTACTCAATAGCTGAAGGTTTGTCTGAGGTAAGATAACGATTAAATTACCTAAGATAGGAGCAGAAGCAAAGAGTTCACAATTTTTGAAAGCATTGTGTTTTCCTTCTAAGCGCATGGCATCGGTAAACCATAAATCTCCTTCAGAAGAAGTTACTTGTAAGCGGCTAGAGTAGTAGTTAAAATCGTAAAACTCTCCCCTCGCAATTCTCCCAGGTACAATGATTTCACTCAAAAAGAGTTTTCCTTGCGGATGACATTTAATACAGGTCGTTTGCTCAAAAGTTGCATCTTTGAAGAGAATGAGCGGTTCGGGGACAAACTCTAAGGTTGCTGCTTCGCCAATTTCGATTTCATAATGGGCAGTTGCTTTTGAAGCTGCGATCGGCATAGGATGAACTTTTGTCGCAGACTGATCGCTAAGGCAAAGATGAGTATTAGCGGCGAGTTGTAAAGAGATATTTAGCTGATCATTTGCGAGTAATCCTGGAGAGGAACTGGTGATATAGAGGTAAGTGTGAGCAGGATTGGCAAGATCAGAACGGAAAGTTCGAGAGATACCTAAAGGATAAGCAGTATACTGATGGCTGACAATCGTATGACCGTTGCGATCGCACTCCAGCTTTAACTCTAAGTTTTTTATTCGTTTGAGGATTTCCAACGTCGGCAAGTAATTCCTAATTAACTATTAACACTCAGCTTTTTATTGCAAAAGAACTGCGAAATAAAACAGTTTCCATAATAAAATTTACCACCTCATCTAATCCTTTTCCTGTTTTGCAATTAGTATAAGCAATAGGTTTACCTTGTCGATATAAAGGAGCTTGTTGCCGGATTAAATCTAAGTCAGCACCTACATAAGGGGCAATGTCAATTTTATTGATTACTACTAAATTAGCTTGTGCGAAACCAGGGCCTTTTTTACGAGGAATATCATCTCCCGCACCCACATCAATTACAAAAATATATGAATCTACCAAATCGTAGCTAAAGGTGGAAGCTAGATTGTCACCTCCACTTTCAATGAAGATAATATCTAGTTGCGGGTAAAGCAACTCCAAATCTTTCACCGCCAGGAGATTCATCGATGGGTCTTCCCGAATCGCAGTATGAGGACAGCTACCCGTTTCCACGCCGATGATGCGTTCAGGAGGTAGAAAACCTCGACCTTTGAGACGGTCTGCATCTTCAGTGGTCAGCAAATCATTAGTGATTACTGCTACTTCAATACCTCTGTCCATCAAAATGGGGACGATACACTCTAGTAAAGCTGTTTTCCCACTACCGACAGGCCCTCCAATTCCTAATCTAGCTGCCGATTTCGACATCGTTAATCTCCTGATCTAAGTCCTAGCCAAGATAATTCGTAATTCGTAACTTAAGAGCAAAACAATTCAATTTACCGATAGAGATAATAAAACTTTTTTCTGATCTTAAAACAACTACCCTGCCTACAGCACACTGCGCCAATAGCTATGGCATAACTAATTACGAATTACGTTAGTGTAGCAGGACGTAGCCCATTACCAATTATGAATTATAAATTATGAATTATGAATTATAATTCCCCATTAATTCGCCCATCAAAACCATAAATCTCGCGTTTACCAACAAACGGGACTAACTCAACTTCTTTAGCATCTTCATCTATTGGCTCAAATCTGACAGCTGTCCCGGCTGGAATATTTAAACGCATTCCTTTAGTTTTATCATTGGGACTAAATCGCTCAAATGGAACAATTATTCTTTCTTTACCCTGATAAGTAACTTCAGCAAATTCTAGTGCAGAGTTAACTTCATAGAAGTGAAAATGAGAACCCACTTGAATCGGGCGATCGCCTTTATTTACTACCGACAATATGATAATATCTCGCCCTGTGTTGATTTCGATTTCTCCGGGTTGAGTAATAATTTCTCCAGGAATCATCATGATACTCCCAATTTGAAACTTTAAAATTATAAGCGTGTCAAAATAATTCATAATTAATAATTACTAATTCATAATTGCAATTAGTGGTAGCTCTGAATCTACCACTGTCTTGAAAAGTTTCCTGCCCAGGGTTGCCCTAAGCGTTCGCGCAGCGTCTCCCCTTCTCCCAAAGGGAGAGGCTAGCGCCAAGGGAGAAGTTTGCTTGGAGGGAAACCCTCCGACGCTCGCAGACTCGCTAACGCTTCGCTATGGCAACTTCTCTTTGCAGAACTTTTCGCTAATTGTAGACCGCTAAATTGAAAATTTAGCGCTTGTCCTGTACCCATTCTTTAATTATGAATTATGAATTATGAATTAATAATTATTTGGTCAGAGGAACAACAGACTTGCGAATTGGCTCGTGAACGGTGACTAATTTTGTTCCATCAGGGAAGGTAGCTTCTATTTGCACTTCATGAATCATTTCTGGAATTCCTTCCATAACATCCTCTTTACCTAGTAAAGTTGTTCCATAACTCATCAATTCTTCTACGGTTTTTCCTTCCCTTGCGCCTTCTAATATCGCCGCAGATATATAGGCTACCGCCTCTGGATAATTTAGCTTTAGCCCTTTTTCTCTGCGTCTCTCTGCTACTAAAGCAGCGGTAAAAATTAGTAGTTTGTCTTTTTCTTGCGGTGATAGTTGCATAATGGTTTTCTTTTTGTACTTAAGGTTTACATTATCAAACTATAAGTTCGTTTAACTAAGATCTTGCACTAGTTCCAACAACCGCCTGAGAATGAATTCTCAGGCTAATAGCTAAAGTCTTTTAAAGAAGACTGACAAAGGGCTTTAGTTCAATACGCTTGGGTTAAGAATAATTGTAACGACTGTCTTGAAAGTCAAGCGATCGCCAAATACTTGTTCAATTCTATTGCACATATAACGCGTTAAATCCTGGGAAACCACAAGCAGGGGGTTCATTGCATACAAACCAGCATCGTAAATACCTGATCTCAAATCCAAGATCTAAATTTTTTTGTTATGGTGATCCCAATGGAATTGTTAAAAACTTACAAGATGTCAATCAAATGACTAGTCGATTATTTTGTATATTAAACTACAGATGCACACCGATAATTTATCTATGTGCATCTATTTTATTACTTGTTGGGTTGGGCGATACGCGCTTCAATATCTTCCAATGTTTGTAACAATAGACGAGTTGCTTGTAATTGCCAACCCCATTTCTGAATTCTGTAAGCTAATACAGTCCCAACTACAGCTGCTAACAAGCCTATGGGTTGATTTAAAGAAACTCCCAATAACAAACCTAATCCGGCAATTCCCCAAAATGGTAAAGCTACGGCTTGTCTTTGTTCTTCAACAATTTGGGTAATTATATTAGATTTTATAGTAGCTAATAATGCCTCTTTGACTTGCCGCTGTTCTATTGCCGATACTGTTATACCTATTTTACGACGCAGTTTTTCAATTTTACGGGCATCAGTGCTGTACTCAGTTAGTTCGTCTTCTGCCATTTTCAGCAGTCGTTTGAGTTGCTCCATTGTGTATTACATCCGGTATTCTGATACAGCCATTATCCCGAATAATTGTTAATGTTTCTTGACTAGAGCTTTGTATTTCATCACGCAATCTAAAAATTATGCGACTGGCTCAAAATTCTAAAATTGAATAGGGTAAAAATAATTAGGAATTAGGCACTAACAGATTAAATATAAACTTAAAAGGTAATTATGGAAACAGTATCTAAAAGCACTTTATCTTCATCTGCCAAAGAGCGATCGCTCATTCTGTGGTTTGATGAAGTTGGCATCAGTGATATACCCTTAGTTGGTGGTAAGAACGCATCACTGGGTGAAATGATTCAACAACTGTCACCCAAAGGTATTGACGTTCCTACGGGATTTGCTACCACAGCTTATGCTTATCGTTATTTCATTAAATCAGCAGGGTTAGAACCAAAGCTACGCAAACTCTTTGCTGACTTGGATGTTGAGGATGTCAAAAATCTCCGAGAACGGGGGAAAAAAGCGCGATCGCTATTGATACACACACCATTTCCTATAGAATTGCGAGAGGCGATCGCCACGGCATACCAAGTCTTAAGTGAGCGATACAATGCAGAGACAGATGTCGCAGTTCGTTCTAGCGCCACTGCTGAAGACCTTCCTGATGCTAGTTTTGCCGGACAGCAAGAAAGTTACCTGAATGTTGTCGGTACTGAAGGAGTTTTAGCAGCTTGCCATAAATGCTTTGCTTCCCTATTTACCGATCGCGCTATTTCTTATCGCCACACCAAGGGATTTGATCACTTTAGCATTGCCCTTGCCGTTGGTGTACAAAAAATGGTGCGCTCTGACTTAGCAACCTCTGGGGTGATGTTTTCCATTGATACGGAAACCGGCTTTAAGGATGCTGCACTGATTACAGCAGCCTACGGTTTAGGAGAAAATGTTGTCCAAGGAGCCGTTAACCCAGATGAATACTATGTTTTTAAACCAACTTTAAAGGCAGGTTTTCGCCCAATTATTAATAAAAAATTGGGCAGCAAAGAACTCAAAATGATCTATGATGATGGCTCCAAATTTACTAAGAATGTATCTGTATCAACCGCAGATAAAGGCAAATTTGCTATTAATGACGAAGAGATTTTACAACTAGCACGCTGGGCATCTTTAATTGAAGATCATTATTCTCAAGTCCACGGCATTTACACCCCAATGGATATCGAGTGGGCAAAAGATGGCATTACCAATCAACTTTTTGTTGTCCAAGCGCGTCCCGAAACCGTCCAGTCGCAGAAGACGGGGAATGTGTTGCGGACTTATCGCCTTGTAGGGAAAGCAGGGGAGCAGGGGAGCAGGGGAGCAGAGGAGCAAACAGAAAATACTGCCCCTCCGCCTCTGGTAACTGGACGTGCAATTGGGGAAGCAATTAGTCAAGGGAAAGCGCATCTAATTTTAGACGTACATAGAATCGAGCAATTCCAAGCTGGGGAAGTGTTGGTGACAGAGAGAACTGATCCCGACTGGGAACCGATTATGAAACGTGCTAGTGCAATTGTTACCAACTCTGGGGGGCGCACCTGTCACGCTGCGATCATTGCGCGAGAATTAGGTGTACCTGCGATCGTGGGATGCGGCAATGCTACAAATATTTTGAAAACTGGTCAAGAGGTAACAATTTCTTGTGCTGAAGGGGAAGAAGGTAAAGTTTATCCAGGCTTATTGCCTTTTGAAGTTCAAGAAGTACCTTTAGAAGATTTACCCCGTACCCGCACCCAAATTTTAATGAATGTGGGCAATCCTCAAGAAGCATTAAGTTTATCTGCGATTCCCAACGATGGCGTGGGTTTAGCACGAACAGAATTTATTATCGCCAATCAAATCCAAATTCATCCAATGGCGTTGATTCACTATGACTTATTAAAAGATGAATTTGTCAAAGCCAAAATTTCTGACATCACCGCACTTTACGACGAGAAACCGCAGTATTTTGTAGATAAATTAGCCCAAGGCATAGGTAGAATTGCAGCGGCATTTTATCCCAAACCAGTAATTGTGAGAATGTCAGATTTTAAGAGTAATGAATATGCGAACCTATTAGGTGGTCAACAGTTTGAACCCCATGAAGAAAACCCCATGCTAGGCTGGCGAGGCGCAGCGCGTTACTATGATCAAGGCTATAGAGAAGCTTTTGCTCTAGAGTGTCATTCCATCAAGCGGGTACGAGAAGAGATGGGTTTAACGAATGTCATACCAATGATTCCCTTCTGTCGCACTCCCGATGAGGGACGTTTAGTGTTAGCAGAAATGGCAAAAAATGATCTCAAGCAAGGCGTTAACGATTTGCAGGTTTATGTAATGTGTGAATTGCCCAACAATGTAATTATGGCTGAAGAGTTTGCTGATGTATTTGATGGCTTTTCCATTGGTTCCAATGACTTAACTCAGTTAACACTGGGTATAGACAGAGATTCAGCATTGGTGGCGCGATTGTTTGATGAGCGCAGTCAAGGAGTAAAGCGAATGGTAAAAATGGCTATAGAAACTGCCAAAAAACGCAACCGTAAAATTGGCATTTGTGGACAAGCACCCAGCGATTACCCAGAATTTGCCCAGTTTTTGGTTGAACAAGGAATTGACTCAATTAGCCTCAATCCAGATTCGGTTTTAAAGACGATGCTGGAAGTGGCAAAAGTTGAGAAAGAGTTACCCGCCCCATAGCCTTTCTCCTGGCCCGTGTTGAGTGAAAACTTGTAAAATCAGCAGGAGTGATGGGTTGCAACTTTGTGGTAGCGATCGCTCTTAATTTAGTTAAAGGTGAAGATGACACCGCTTTTTGAAACCGAACGCTTGATTATTCGCACTTGGATACCCGAAAGCGATGCTGAACAAGCGTTTGAAATTTATAATGATCCGGAAGTGACGTACTTTCTTGGTAATGGTGCTCGCGTTCCCACCATTGAGTTGCAGCATCAGCGCTTAATTGAAAACATTGAGCGATCGCGCCGACGCAAAAATGGTACTGGATCTTGGGCAATTGTAGATAAACAAACTGCAACAATTGTCGGAACCATCCTTCTCAAGGAATTGCCAGACAAAGATGGCTTACCCACTCATAATCATGAGATAGGCTGGCACTTACGGCGAGCTTCTTGGGGTAAAGGCTATGCAACAGAAGCAGGGCAAGGTATGCTCAAATACGGATTTAGTATCCTGAACTTGCCAGTGATTTATGCAGTCGTGAAGCCAGAAAATCATCCCTCAATCCGTGTCACCCAAAGACTAGGGATGAAACCAATGGGGTGGACAAAGAATTATTACGGTATTGAACTGCTTCTATTCCAACTAGCTGCACCTGGAAGAATAGAGGGGGCAGGGGAGTAGAGGGGCAGGGGGGCAGGGGAGCAGAGAGGGAATAAATACTGACTCTTGACTTTTGACTTTTGACTCTTGACTTTTGACTCTTGACAAATGACAAAAAAGTGGTTCCAAATTGGGATGGTGGGTATATTTCTCCTATCAGTTGCCTTGCGATTTTGGGGACTGGGGCGATTTAATACCCTTGTATTTGATGAAGTTTACTTTGCCAAATTTGGTAATAATTATCTCACCCACACACCATTTTTTAATGCTCATCCGCCGCTGAGCCAATATCTCATCGGCATCGGGATTTGGATTGGCAGCCACATTCCTTTTTGGCACGATACAGTAAATGGACTGACAGGTTCATTGCGATCGCCTTGGAGTTATCGTTGGTTCAATGCCCTTACTGGCTCATTTATTCCTGTGGTTATTGCTGCAATTGCCTATCAGTTGAGTCATCGCCGTAGCTTTGCAATACTTGCAGGTTTATTCACAGCTTGTGATGGTTTATTTCTGGTTGAGTCTCGCTATGCCCTAAGTAATATTTATATTGTCATTTTCGGTTTGCTAGGGCAGTGGTTTTTATTATTGGCATTGGATAATCAAAATCAACGCCGTTCTTTTTGGTTAGTTATTTCTGGCATTAGTTTCGGTGCATCAATCGCCACTAAATGGAATGGCTTATGGTTTTTATTAGGTGCTTATCTCATTTGGTTAGTAGCTTGGTTAATTCGGGGAATGCATTCTTTTCCCTCTCTTAAAATCCTTTCTTCATTTTCTTCATCACCACTAGCGCTAGTCAGACAAGGAAGATTCTTTTACAGCGAATGGTTTCGCAAGTTGGATGAAGAACCCCAACAAGTTGTAGTTCAGACGCCACTTCAAAATCTGACTCAACTAAATTTTTTTCAGATGTTATTTTATCTGGGAATTATTCCAGTTTTAGTCTATAGCATCATCTGGATTCCCCACCTTCAGTTAGATAAGAATTATGGATTTATAGCAGTACATCAGCAAATTTTGAAGTTTCACCTCCAAATGGGTGGCAATAGTCCTAAAGTCCATCCATATTGTGCTGCATGGTATCAATGGCCTTTGATGACTCGACCAATGGCATATTATTATCAAACGGCTAAGAGTATTAAAGAGCCATTACCTGTAATGGGGCCTCCATTACCTTCTGGAACTGGGAAAATAGTTTATGATGTCCATGCAATGGGCAATCCATTTTTATGGTGGTTTGGTGTTGCTGCCATTTTGTTTTTAGTAGGGATGCTGGTGTCGCAAATTGTGAGTTATTGGGTGAAGCAAAAGCGTTTTTCTGTGCCTGCAACTCTTAGTGCTGATACTTGGATTGCCCTGTATTTAGTGATAAATTATGCCGCAAATTTATTACCTTGGGTGAAGGTAACAAGGTGCGTTTTTATTTACCATTACATCTGCGCTGTAGTGTTTGTCTTTTTAGCGATCGCTTGGTTTGTTGATCAATGCCTTCGCAGTTATTATCGGGCATTCCGGGTGTTTGGTGTCACTATTACCTTTATTATTCTGGCTGCTTTTATTTTTTGGATGCCTATTTATTTGGGTTTACCCCTGTCCCCTGAAGGTTATAAACTACGGATGTTATTTAACTCTTGGATTTAACTAGAAAATGATAAAGCATGAAGAATAAGGATGAGAATTGCACGTTTCTCACTTCAATCGTCACATTCCATCTTTTTTCAGCCTTCACTTTACATAGCTATACATAATCTAGGCTTTTTAATCACATACTTTTCACATATCTTTATCACTATGTAACCTTAGTGACTGTTAAGCTGTTAAATCATAAGCAAATACTGCAAAGCATGACTCAAGGGATATAAAATTAGATACTAAGTAAAAATGATGAATGAGGAATTATGATTTCCAGCACTCATCTTTTTTAGTTATTATAGATACTCTAATTTTGATGCTCCCAGACAACATAGGAGGATCGTCATGGAAACAGACTTACAATTACCAGGTATTAATTTAATCAGCTTAAAAGAGGCATCGATTCATCTTTCTAGTCAAATTCAGCCTCATGGTGTTCTGTTAGTATTAGAAGAACCTGAGCTAAAAATATTACAAGTTAGTAGTAATACATTAAAGATTTTCGGAATTACTCCCGAAAATATATTGCAAAAAAAATTAGAAGACTTACTTGATCCATTCCAAATAGAGAGAATTCAAACAGGGCTATCACAGGCAAATCTTGACTTCATCAATCCCACTAAAGTTTGGGTGAGAAAAAAAGGTGATGATTACACAGTATTTGATGCAGTATTTCACCGGAATCCCCAAGGGTTTTTAATCCTGGAATTAGAACCTGCAATTACCCAAGAGAATATTCCCTTTTTAAGCTTTTATCATTTAGCTAGAGCTTCTATTAACCAACTGGAAAAAACAGCAAACCTCCGTGATTTTTGTCAAGTAATTGTGCAGGAAGTCCGAAAAATCACGGAATTTGATAGGGTGATGCTATATAAATTTGATGATGATGGGCATGGCTCTGTAGTTGCTGAGGAAAAACTAGAAAGTCTCGAACCTTACTTAGGATTACACTACCCAGAATCAGATATTCCAAAACCAGCGAGAAAATTATTTGCTTCCAATTCGATTAGAATAATACCGGATTCCTATTCTCAGCCAGTAAAAGTTTTTCCTAGTAATCATCCAGTTAGCGATCGCCCGATTGATTTAACCAACTCTATTCTAAGAAGTGCGGCTCCTTGTCATCTGGAGTACTTACATAATATGGGTGTTGGTGCTTCACTAACTATCTCTTTGATTAAAGACGAAAAACTCTGGGGACTAATTGCTTGTCATCATCAATCACCCAAGTATGTTTCCTACGAATTGCGTAAAGCGTGCGAATTCTTGGGGCGAGTTATATTTGCAGAAATCTCAGCCAGAGAAGAAACAGAAGACTACTACCACCGCATAAATCTGACACATATTCAGTCAATCTTGATTGAATATATGTCCCAAGAAGAAAACTTTATTGATGGTTTAGTTAAAAACCCTCAGCATCTCCTAGATTTAACCACTGCTCAAGGAGCAGCAGTTTGTTTTGGAGGAAATTGCACGGTAGTTGGTGAAACTCCTAAAGAAGAAGAACTGAATTTTTTAGTCCAATGGCTAAAAAATAATGTTGAGGAAGAAGTATTCTATACAGATTCGCTACCACACATTTATCCAGACGCCGAAAGTTTTAAAAACGTCGCCAGCGGTTTGTTGGCTATTCCGATTTCTAAGCGAAATTATGTTTTGTGGTTTCGACCGGAAGTAATTCAAACTGTAAATTGGGGCGGCGACCCTAATAGAGCGTTTGAAGTTAACCAGTCAAACGGAAATGTCCGGCTATGTCCACGTAAATCATTTGAATTGTGGAAAGAAACCGTTCGTTTAACGTCTTTACCTTGGAAATATGTAGAAGTCAAAGCAGCACTGGAATTACGGAAAGCAATTGTTAATATTGTCCTGCGTCAAGCTGATGAACTTGCTCAGTTAGCTCAGGATTTAGAACGTTCTAACGCAGAACTGAAAAAGTTTGCTTATGTCGCCTCTCATGACTTGCAAGAACCACTCAATCAAGTTGTGAATTACGTGCAGTTGTTGGAGATGCGCTATCGAGAAGAACTCGATGAAGATGCTCAAGAGTTTATTAGCTACGCCGTCGAAGGAGTTAGCCTGATGCAGACGTTAATCGATGACGTGCTGGCATACTCTAAAGTGGATATGCAGGCGATCGCATTTAAAATGACTGAGGTAAAGACAGCCTTAGATCGAGCCTTGGGCAATTTGCGTCAACGCATTAATGAAACTGGGGCCACTATCACCCATGATCCCTTACCAACAGTCATGGCTGACAGTACGCAACTGATGCAGCTATTTCAAAACCTCATCGGTAACGCCATTAAGTTCCATAGTGACGAGTCGCCGCAAATCCACATCGGAGCAGAGAGACTAGAAGATGCATGGCTATTCTCTGTACGTGATAATGGTATTGGCATTGACCCACAGTTTAGCGATCGCATTTTCGTCATCTTTCAGCGCCTACACACACGGGATGAATATTCCGGTACAGGTATGGGTCTAGCTATCTGTAAGAAGATTATCGAATGCCACCGGGGGCGGATCTGGGTAGAATCGCAACTGGATGAAGGCGCAACCTTCTACTTTACAATTCCAGTTGGAGGACGCGAGCTTGAGCGTAGAAGCGGAAGAAAAACACAAAACCATCTTTTTGGTCGAGGACAATAAAGCCGATGTCCGTTTAATTCAAGAAGCACTGAAAAATAGCTCAGTGCCTTACCAAGTGGTGACTGTCAGGGATGGCATAGACGCTATGGCTTATTTACGCCAAGAAGGTGAATACGCCGATGCACCACGCCCTGACCTCATCCTACTGGATTTGAACTTGCCCAAGAAGGATGGGCGAGAAGTACTTGCGGAAATTAAAGCCGACCCAATACTTAAACGCATTCCAGTAGTAGTACTAACAACCTCAAAAAACGAGGATGACATTTTTCACAGCTATAATTTGCATGTAAATTGCTACATCACTAAGTCTCGTAACCTCAACCAACTATTCCAAATCGTCAAGAGTATTGAAGATTTTTGGCTCTGTACAGTGACGCTACCATCGGAGTGAGGGGGCAGGGGAGCAGGGGAGCAAGGGGGAATAAATACTGGCTCTTGCCTCTTGAACGCCAGTTCACTCAACGGGGGGAACCCCCGCACGTGACTGGCTCCCCTTGACTCCTCACTCAGCACTTATTACTCAGTACTTTCAAGATAGAGGAGCAACAGGGGGGTGGAACCCGAAGATTATGGCTGAGAGCTACTTAGTAAGAATATTGTTAATTGAGGACAGCTTAGCAGAAGCTAGATTGTTAAAAGAGTTTCTGAAGCAAGCCCAATCCCAAGAGTTTACTCTGCTTCATGTGAAGCGATTGGGGGAAGCACTCAAGGAACTAAGTGAATGTACATACGATGTTATTTTGTTAGATTTAACTCTTCCTGACAGCCAAGGATTGTCATCTCTGCCTCCTCTGATTAGCCAAGCTCCAGGTATCCCGATTGTTGTACTAACAAATACAAATGACGAGGAACTGGCAATTGAGGCAGTGCGGCAAGGGGCGCAAGATTATCTAGTCAAACGGCAGGTAAGTGTAGATGCGTTGGTTCGCTCCTTACGTTATGCAATTGAGCGCAAGCAGGTTTTGGAAACATTACGCACGGTCAACGAGACTTTACAAGTCCGGGTTGAAGAACGAACTGCTGAGCTGGTGAAAGCTAATGAACTCAACCAGTTCAAATCTGAATTTGTCTCAATGCTTTCCCATGACATCCGCAACCCCTTAAATACTATTCTCTTAGCTGCTGGATTGCTACAAAAACACGACGAAAAATTGACTAAAGAGAAAAAACTGAATCATTTGCAGATGATTCGCTCGGCCATCAAAAACATGGCACAGCTTTTGGATGAGGTTTCATTTATTGGTAAAGCCGATTCCGGTAAACTGTGGTGTGAACTCATCTCTATGGATTTGGAAGCTTTCTGCCGCCAATTGGTCTATGAAGCTCAATTAACTGTTGCAGAGAAGCATCTGAATTTGGTGTTTGCCAGTTTTGGGGAATTGGGCGAGTCCGTATGGGATGAAAGCCTGCTACGGCACATTTTAGGCAATTTACTTAGTAATGCTATTAAATATTCAATGCCGGGTGGCATGGTGCGTTTTGAATTAATTGGTCAGGAAAAAGCAGTAATTTTCAGAATTCAAGATTGGGGAATTGGCATTCCTCAAGAAGACCAAAAGCGTCTATTTCAACCTTTCAAGCGTGCTGATAATGTCGGAACCATTCCCGGCACTGGCTTAGGCTTAGCAATTGTTAAGAAGTGTGTCGAGGCACACGGAGGCGAGATTGTAGTTAATAGCCAAGTTGGAGTAGGCACAACTTTTACCGTCACCCTCCCTTTAATTGAAGATTAAGTTGTTAGGCAAGTAATCCGAGCCAAATACAATTCATAATTCCTGTTAATCTTCTTCCGTGAATACCAAATCTTTGTCATCCTAAACGACGGAGATGAAATCAGAGCATTTTTCTCTGTTTGTAGCTAAAGCAACTAATGCGGCAGCAATATCACTTAGATAAATGTCTAAGTTTAAAATTTTTTCTTGTATTAATTATTACATAAATATAATACAAAACCTGGCTATCTTTTATAGTAATTCTTAAATTTAGTCAAGATCGAGCAGAGCCGCCAGTCAAGGTAAAAAGTGGCAAGGGAAATCAGAAATTCGTTGAATATTGAAACGGCTCACTCTCTTCTCAATTTAGTCCTTCATAATTATTTGTAAACTACTTTTTATACTAAAAAGTGATAATATACAGTGGTTATACAGAGAATGTAACTTTTAAATAAACATTTAAACATTAAAATTTAGTGATTCTTCTTCGGAATTTACAAATACGATGTGTAGCTTGATATATGCCTGCAAAGAGTAATGTTTACTCTTAGAGTAAAAACTAGCACCTGAAAGACTCATTTTGAGGTGCTTGATAAATGATGTCTCAAGCAGAAAACATTCGTGTGTCTGCAAAACTAGTAAATTCTACTTATATGTTTGACTACCAAGCGAAACCTGAAGTCATGTATCCAAGTGCAGCTGGTGGTAAATGTTTAACACCGTTTCAGCGGAAACTGCTGCTAGAGAGTTTGCACAAAAGTTTACCTGAATCTTACCGCCAACGAATTGAAATCATGTTGTTGGCAGATGAAGGTAAAACGCAAACGGAAATTTGTCAAAACTTGGGGTGTTGTGCAGCAACAGCACGACATTGGATGCATATAGCTCGAACAGGGATGGCACATCAATGGCAAGATTGTCCCATTGGTCGTCCTAAAGCTGTAAATGATCAGTATTTAGAGCGTTTGAAAGAATTGGTTAACAGTAGTCCCCGCAATCATGGCTATTCTTTTCAACGGTGGACAGCGAACTGGCTGGGGAAACATCTAGCGAAAGAACTTGGAATTGAAGTGAGCGATCGCCACCTCAAACGATTACTCAAACAAATGGGGTTATCCACACGACCGAAACCCAACAATTCTGAAGAAAACAGCATCCACCAGAATGAAGGTGCAAAAATTTTGATTTGTGACCTCAAATCGGCAAACATTCCCGAAAATCCTGACTTTTTACCGATGAACTTCGCAAAATTAGGAAAAGACTCAGATATTCATGGCGCAAGATATATCCGCTCAGTTGGTTTCTGTGCAACATTTCAACAATATTCTGGGGCATTCTCTTTCAACAGAGGAATTTCAACATTGTCTTAAACAAGTTAAATTTATTAACCCAAAAGTTGGCAAGTTCTGGCAAGGAACTGATGCTCCAGGCATATATATTGCGATCGCTGGTAAAGTCAGGTTGCTAGATAGTGCCGATGAGTTAATCGCCACCTTAGAGGCGGGAGAATCATTTGGGGAATTTACCTTATTTAACGAAGTTGACTTCAGACCATATACTGCAAGAGCTTCAGTAAATTTGCAACTCTGCTTTATTCCGGGTGAGGTGCTTTGGCCATTGATGGCTAAATATCCCCAAATTCGTGAGCATTTGTGGACTAAGGCGCGATCGCGTAATCCCCAACAAATAAACTCGGATCAGTCCCCAATTACAACAATTGGGCCAACCTCACTGCATAAAACAGATATTTTGTCAATATCTACGGATCTGCCAAGCGAGAAAAAGATTAGCAAAGCTTATTTTCCCAACCCCACTCAGCAAGTAGGGCATTTATGGCAGCGGGTAATGCGGCGCTATCCATTTTTTGCTCAACATAGTGCATCCGACTGTGGCGCAGCTTGTTTAGTAATGGTGTCTCGCTATTGGGGGAAACGCTTTAGTGTCAATCGTTTGCGAGATATTGCCAATGTTGACCGCAATGGCGCATCTTTGCGGGGGTTATTGGCGGCTGCGGAAAGTATAGGCTTTACCACACGACCTGTAAAAGCAAGTATTCAGCAGTTGGCGAAGCAAAAATTACCTGCCATTGTCCACTGGGAAGGCAAGCATTACATTGTCGTCTACGAAATTACTCCCAAACGTGTGATTGTAGCTGACCCCGCCATTGGTCAGCGCAACCTCAGCCACGCCGAATTTAAAGCTAACTGGACTGGTTACACATTGCTGCTGCAACCAACAGCCATGCTTAAAGATACTAAAGAGACTTCCACACCCTTTTGGCAATTTTTTGAGTTGCTCAAACCCCACTCTTTGGTGATGCTTGAGGTATTTATTGCTTCGGTGTTTATCCAGATATTTGGACTTGTCACACCCCTATTTACCCAGTTAATTTTAGACCGCGTGGTGGTGCAGCGATCGGAACTCACCTTAACAGCGGTGGGGTTAGGGTTGCTGATGTTTAACCTCTTTCAGGTAGTAATGACAGGGTTACGGCAATATCTGCTAGACCATACAGCCAACAGGATTGACTTAGCACTAATAGTTGGCTTTATTCGTCATACCCTACGCTTACCCTTGAGTTTCTTTGAGTCCCGTTACGTAGGAGATATTATCTCCCGCGTCCAAGAAAACCGTAAAATTCAACGCTTTCTTTCCGGTGAAGCATTATCTATCCTGCTAGATTTACTCACAGTTTTTATCTATGTAGGATTGATGTTTTGGTACAGTTGGCAAATGGCATTGCTGGCGTTATTAATTATTCCACCTTTTGCCTTTCTAGCGTTGATTGCCACACCTTTTTTACAAAGAATTTCTAGAGAGATTTTTAATGCTGTTGCTAGCGAGAGCAGTTATCTAATTGAAACCTTAACTGGTGTGCGAACAGTCAAAGCTACAGCCGTAGAACAAACAGTACGCTGGCATTGGGAAGAATTATTAAATAAGGAGATAAAGACTAACTTTTCTGGACAAGTTATTAGTAATCGCCTACAAATCTTCAGCAACACAATTCAAGCATTAATTACCACTGCTATTCTGTGGTTTGGAGCGTATCAGGTAATTCATAACCAATTAACTATTGGGCAATTGGTGGCATTTAATATGCTTCTGGGTAATATTATTACACCCTTTCAACGCTTGAGCATATTGTGGAATCAATTGCAGGAAGTTGTAATTGCTGTAGAACGCATTAATGATGTGTTAGATGCAGAACCAGAAGAAGATTTACAGCAGCAAGCACGGCAAAATTTACCACAGATTCAGGGACACGTTCGCTTTGAAGGCGTGACATTCCGCTATCACCCAGAAAGCGATATTAATATTCTGGAGAATCTCAGTTTTGAAGTTAAACCGGGGCAAATGGTGGCATTGGTAGGACGTAGTGGTTCAGGAAAAACTACTATTTCTAAATTAGTTTTGGGCTTATATCCTCCTACAGATGGCAAAGTATTAATTGATGGACACGATATTACCAGTATTTCCTTGCGTTCCTTACGTCAGCAAGCTGGAGTAGTTGACCAAGATACCTTTTTGTTTGGCGGAACAATTCGGGAAAATATTAGCTTAGGACATCCTGGAGTCAGTTTGACAGAGGTAATTGAAGCAGCACAACTAGCGGGTGCTGATGAGTTTATTAAAAAGTTGCCGATGGGGTATGAAACTCAAATTGGTGAAGGTGGGGGGTTACTATCTGGTGGACAGCGACAGCGGATAGCTATTGCTAGGGCGTTATTAGGTAATCCTCAACTGTTAATTTTAGATGAGGCAACATCGCATCTAGATACCGAGTCAGAAAGGATTATTCAACAGAATTTGAACACAATTCTAAAGGGAAGAACTACGTTAATAATTGCCCATCGACTTTCTACTATCCGAAATGCAGATTTTATTTTAGTCCTAGACCGAGGTGTGTTGATTGAGAGTGGAACTCATGAAGAATTGATGACAAAACAAGGACATTATTTCTATCTAAATCAGCAGCAGTTACATGGATTAGCGTAAACAGCAAAGACTGAGTTCATGGGTGTTTTCTCCAGTACTTTTTCAAGTTAGTTTTGATAGTTTGTAGTAAGCACTTTAGTGCTTAAAAATATCAGGACTAAAGTCCTGACTACGAACTTACTGATACATTAATTTAAACTAAACGCATTACTAGAGATAAGGCACAAAGGTTAACCAATTACCCACAAATCCAAAGTTCAAAAACGGTTTTAGAAAAAATTATGCCAAATACATTGAATGGACGGGTGACAAATGTACTACCGGAAGACGCATCCTCTCAAGAAATTTTAGCTGCAAAAATACCAGCCATATTTAATGATGGTTGGTCTGACGTCACCAAAGAAACACTTGATAGCTTACCCCAGGTTTGGACAAGAGGATTACTATATTTTTTAGTTATTTTTATATCCATACTTTTACCTTGGGCGTTTCTATGTAAGGTGGATGAGACTGGTACAGCAAGAGGACGAACTGAGCCTAGAGAAAAAACAATTAAGCTTGATGCTGCGGTGACGGGAACTGTTGCTGAAATTCGAGTTAAGGAAGGTGAATCAGTTAAGACAGGGCAGACTTTGTTGTTGTTGGAATCAGAATTAGTAAAAGCAGAATTACAACAGGTACAGGATAAATTAGAAGGACAATTAAATCGATTTACTCAGTTAAATTCATCCAAAAATCAGCTATTTGCATCTTTGGCAACTCAAGAGCAGCAAAATCAATTTCAACAATTAGAAAAGCAAGCACAGATTGACCAAGCACAACATAATATTAATGCTTTAAAAAATTCCTACGAATTACAAAAACAAGAAAAATTAGCTCAAGTTAATCAGGCGCGGCAAACCCTCAAGCAAAACCAAAATTCTCAGAAGTTAGCTGAAGTGAGTTTAGCTCTTGCTCAGCGGGAACTTGAACGCTATCAAAAAGCTTATCAAGAAGGAATTGCAGCAGAAATTAATGTTGTAGATAAAGAAGATGTAGTCCAAGAAAAAATAAAAATATCTGAACAAATAAAGTCAGACATTCAACAGTCTAAATTACGCTTGGCAGAACAACAGAGTAGTTATGAGCAGAATATTCGCAAAATTAATGCAGATATTGAACAGGCTCAGTTACGGTTAAAAGAACAGGAAAGAAGTTATCAGACTTTGACACGTTCTGGTAAGTTGGCTGTACTAAAAATTGAAGAACAAAAGAAAAGCTTGGAAACAGATATTACTTCGTTGAAATCAGAAATTGCTCAAAGTAAAAGACAGATTGAATCATTAAATTTTCAATTGGGACAACGAGAGATAAGAGCTACTGCAAGTGGTACATTATTTCAATTACCAATTGAAAAAGCTGGTTCTGTGGTACAACAAGGGACAATGGTAGCAGAAATTGCATCCTTAGATTCGCCTTTAATAATTCGGGCACAAATGGCAACATCTGAAAGTGGTTCTTTGCAGACAGGATTACCAGTAAAAATAAAATTTGATGCTTATCCTTTTCAAGATTATGGGGTTGTATCAGGTGAATTAATTAAGATTTCTCCTACTACTATAGAGTTAGATACCCCTAGCGGGAAAGTAGCAGCTTATAACTTAGATATTACTCTAAAACAGAATTGTATTACCTCTGCTAATAAGTGTATTCCCTTGCGTCCTGGAGATACAGCAACAGCTGAGGTGATTGTGCGCCAGCGCCGAATTATTGATTTTCTACTTGATCCGTTTAAGCAGTTGCAAAAGACAGGGGTAAAATTGTAGAAATTTTACCATACTGACCCATTTATAAAACTTACCTACCAAATCACTTCTACTGTAGAGAATGGCAATTATAACGCGTCTCCAAAATTGCTTTTCATTATTAGAGCAGGATGAGGTAAAGGTCAGCATTTGGCTTTAACTTTATTTACTGAAATAAGAGTAAAATCATGTCACAAACTATCATCATTACTAACGAAGATATTCTTCGGCAAGTCAAGCTATCCTGTAAATTACCTGAGATAATTGAGCAGATTGTTACATATAAGATTATTACGTCTGCTGCTGAAGAAGCTGGCATAAAAGTAGAGACAGAAGAATTACAAAAAGCAGCAGATTTATTTCGCTTGATGAACAAACTCAATAATGCTGATGGTACTTGGACATGGCTAGAAAAACATGGTTTGTCCTTAGATGATTTTGAACAAATTATCTTCGGTGGTGTCATTGTTGGGAAGTTAAGCCAACATCTGTTTACACATAAAATTGAACCTTACTTCTTTGAACATCAGCTAGACTATGCTGGTGCGGTAATATATGAGGTTGTATTGGATGATGAAGACTTGGCGCTAGAACTTTTCTACGCTATTAAAGAAGGCGAGATGAGTTTCTATGATGTTGCTCATAAATATACTCAGGATACTGAGTTGCGCCGAAAAGGGGGATATCTGGGGATAGTGCGTCGCCATGATTTAAAACCAGAGGTTTCTGCTGCTGTCTTTGCTGCTACGCCGCCTCAGATTCTCAAACCGATAGTTACTTCTAAAGGAATACACCTAATTTTAGTAGAAGAAATTATCCAACCAAAATTGGATAATAAACTGCGTAACCAAATTATTTCTGATTTGTTTGAAGAGTGGATTAAGCAGCGAATTGAGCCAGTTAAAGTAGTGAATAATTTTGATTCAGGGAGTTAGATAGCTTGATTTATTAAGTCTAAGTAAAAAGTTAACTCTACTGCCTAAATTTCTCTTTTATCTCCAGCAAAAAACCCTCAAATGCAATGAGGGTTTTTTGCTGGAGATGTCAATACATCTCGGATAAGCTAGTGAAGCTGGGGAGGCTGTGAGAGAAAGAGAGTTATTGCTCACTAATTCTTCTCCCCTGCTGACCTCAACAGATTACTTTATTAACCGAATCGTGCTGATTAAGCTGTCGTAAATCGAATTTTCCCCATACAAGTAGATTAGATAACGTATTCAGCTTCCAAATTATGTGAGTTAAATGCGCGCTCACTTATTCTATTCTTGTCGTGTATCCCCTCGTAGTAATAATACGGTAGTAATAGTAATAGTCCAAGTTCCACCCTTAATGCCAAGAGCATCACTTTCTGACAATTCTGACAACTGATCAAAATAGCTTTCGGAATCAGAAAATAATTCGGTTCCACTAATGGATAGATTATCAATTTTGATTGTAGCCATTGCTTTATCTCCTTTGAAGTAAACTGTAATTTTCGCAGATAGGGATTAGTATATATATTTATCAATCCCTTAATTATCATGTTTGCACTTACAATTTGCTAGAGCAAGCACTGTAGGAATTTGTTAAGGACATAATTATTTCAATATTGGCTTATACTATATATTAAATAGTAAAAAACCCTCGACACTGCCGAGGGTTTTATTATTAGTTTAAGCTGACGCTTTCAAAGATTACAAAATTTAGTTCCGTTGCTAGTAGAACTGAATTTAGTTGTGCTAAAACTTATTTTCAGAAATCACTATATAAAGTTTTTGGCATTGCTGCTTGATTTATGTTTGCGTAACAACCATGAACCTGTCATAAAAACACCAAAAGCTAACATACTTGCTGTATTACTAGATTCAGGGACGGAAATACGAACAATTTCCCCTCGTCCTGAAAGATAACCTTGGTTTGAGACATATATGTCACCATTAGAACCAAGCGCTAAAGCAGTAGGGAACAATAACCCATCGCTGGCGATAGTTTTGCGATCGCCATTAGGAGATAAATAGATAAGAACACCAGAAGGAAGACTATTTGCAAACTGTAATGAAGTAGAGGCAAACTCTAAAACATATAGTCCACCTTGATTATCAAAAGCAATATCAACTATTTGTGTGAAACCATCCGCGTAAACCACTGGCTGACCGTTGGAATCAAATCGAAAGATACGTGCTGCGTTATCTGGATTAGGATATCCTGTGTATTCACCTACATATAAAGCTCCATCAGGCCCAGTTGCGATCGCAGTGGGTACTGATTGCATTCCAATAGTTTCGCCAGTCGCCGGGTCAGTCACAGGCCGTTCGGGGAGCACAGACAACGCCTCTAGTCCACTCCCATCAGTTTTGACTTTCAAAAGATCGTTTCCCGCTGCATCAACTATATAAGCGTTGTTTCCCTGAATTAAAAAAGAATAAGGGTTACTATCAATACCATTCTGATAAGGATTATAAATGCTCGAACCTGTATTATCAGGATTGTATAAGCCCTCATACGCTGCCAGATCAGCTAGCCTCGTCCACGAAGAACCGCCGTTAAACTGATTAATTGCAATAAGTTGACCAAAGTCAGGAATTTGCAGCACATTATCGCGTTGGTCTGGAGATGAACCCAAACCAACAACTACATAAGCTTTGCCTGTGGCATCAAATTGGATGTCGTGAGGGCCGGTGGCATCAAAAGAAACAGGTAATTCTGGAATGGATACAGCGATGGATGGAAGACCTGTAACTACACGCTCTTGTATCCCATTCTGAATGCGGGTAACAGCACCGGTTGCACCATAACACATTACCAATCCACTGGCTCCTGAACCTGGTGCTGGAATACACGCTCCAGTACCGCCTCTACCCGCCTCCGTAACGTAGAGAGAGCCATCGGGAGCAAAGGTCAGTCCCCGTGGGCCATCAAGACCACTAGCTATGACATTTAAGGTCGCTGCGTATGATGCTTCTCCAACTCCAAGAGCAATAAGTACTGCTCCGGTAGCAACCATCAAAAACTTTTTCAGCATTTTTTAGCCTCCTTTGGAAATGAGAATTTTATAAATCTAAAAGTGTATAAATATCTTCAGAGTTGGCATTAAGATACGAACGCTGCAATTCAATCCCCAAAAGAGAAAATTGTTCAAGAATAGCCTGCATCCGCCCTTCGGTTGAGCCATCTTCTTGATACCAAGCTGTCAGCAACCCATTCGCTACAATCTGACAACGGTTCATCCCAAAACTTTCTAGAACAGCAAATTTTTGGTCTGGTTCTTCTGCTAACCCCAATCCCGGTAATAGCTGCTTGGTGAATAAAGGAATCTCTTGCTGAAAATACGATTGGTGTTCTTGATAAACAAGTTTTAAAACTTGCTTGACGATTTCATAATCTCTCTTATCAAAGTAAAGTACCGCCGAATCGTAACGCTGGTATTCCTTGGGGTTATACAAAACTTTAAAACTGAAAGGAGTTCCTAACTCATTTAACTGCTTTGTCAGGCTACCCATAACCGCAACAGCACCTTCAGGAGTTAAGTTGAAATAGATCCGCACAGTCACAGCAGACTGATGATTTACATCCTCAAGATGGCTAAACCCCGCATTGCCAACGGCCATGTAAAAGCCATTTTGTACCCGGTTCTTGGGCATCTGGATAGCTACAAAATCACCCACTACAGCCGCTTGCTCAAAAGCTTGAAGATGCTTATTCCGCTGAATATGCAGCCTCAACCCGTTCTTAGTTACTGCTAAACTACCATCATTTTCTTCTCTCAAAACAGACCAACCAAGGTCAAAATAGCCCTTTCCAAAGTTACTTTCATGCAATCGCTCATAAAATCCCAAATCTACCCCCAGAACAGTATTATTCTCTAGATCTAGGGGTAAATTATTTCCTTCTCTATCTAATGCCAGCGCACTTCGCATAGAACCGTTGTAGTAGATACCGTAGAGAAAACTCCGTAGTTGCAGACTTAGGTATTTCTGTTGCATCTGGCTGGGAATTTTCTGAAAACGAGCAACCACCTCTATTGGCAGCTCTAATGGTTTGTAATCTGGATGTTGAATGGAGAAATCAGACTGAATTTCAACCTTGTGAACAATATCTTCCAAAACATCCAGTAAATGTCCATTTGACCCAGTTGTTAACTGAGTTTGAGAAGAATTTAATAGTGGCATACTATTTTAGTGGTAACGAAATTTCTTAAGCAGCAGAACCATTAAGGTGAGTTAATTCAACAGCAGCACTACCAAAAATCGTTGGGATTGATTGTTCAGGACGGCATAATAAAGCCTTAGCAACCTGAAGCATAGCAATCTCTATGTTGCCAAAAGATTTTTGATATTGAATTACTGCTTGAATCTGTTGAATAATAGCAAAACCTGCAAATTGCACCACCCGCAGCAAAAAATCTGGGCGATGCTCAATAATTTCTGGAAAACTGTTGAAATAAGCTTGAGTTAATGTGGCAATTGAAGGCTGAAGCAGTTCTAAAGGCGTTATCGCTAAACGCAGAGATTCTTCAATATTTAAAGAGTTACTAATAACTAAGCTACCTAGCCAGATTTGCACATAGCCACTGATAAGAGTTCCTAAATCAAAAGCTGGATCTCCCCAAGTAGAGCGTTCCCAATCAATCAGCCGTACAATACTGTTGCTTGAATCCTGCCAATGTTTTTGCAGGAGGATATTATTCAGCTTTAGATCATTGTGGGACAGGCAAGAGGGAATTATGGCATTACCCAGTTCTGCGATCGCTTGCCCTAAACTATCATAACGTTGATATAGAACAAAAAACTTTAACCCATCGTCAGGCACTAAACCAAAAATTTCTGGCTCAATCCGTTCCAATCCCCGAATCAAATCCGATACCTGATCAGCCATTAGATTATCCTGATTTACAGCGAAGAAATCCTGATATTCTTTGCGATTGAAAGTATCACGATGGATAGTGGCAATAGAAGTGCCAATTGCCATAGCAATTTCTATAAAAAAGCTATTTTCCTTTGTGTAGAAATCTTTTAAATCTTGATAATCATCCAGGTATTTGAAGACAATAATGGAATTTTCTGCATCAAAATGCACCACATTTGGTAAAAATGAGCGATGGTGGTTAAATTTGCTAAATTGCTGTAAAAACTCTTGAATTCGCCACTCCCTCAAGAACTCACCAGCCGTTTTTCCATTTTGATTCTGTCTTTCTTGCTTAACAAGAAGCTTACGACCATTTGTAAAAGTCAGTAATAAATTAAAGTTTTTGGCTGCAACTGGTTCTATCTTGCTGGGAGATTGCTCGGATCGATTGCATAATCTCTGTTCAACTAAATAATCAAAAACATTATGGTAATTAAGGATAAATGCCATAAAACTTGAATGTATTAATTAGCTGTTAATTCTAGGAAATAGTAAAATTATTTAACCATATTTATAAGCTTTTGGATCTAACTAAATAAAATAATTATGACAAATTCGGGCATTAACTAAAACATTTATGTCCTTAAAACATCACTAATTGACACACAATTTTTAATGCCAAGTCACTCCTGAATTTCTGATGATTCGGGAGCCTTGTTATTCTTTCACCGCTAAAAATTAGCTATTTTATTCATCTCAACACTCACTTCTGGGAGTGGCGACTTCCACTATAGAGATAGATAATATCGATTCAATTAATGATTGCAACAAATCCTTTGGTAGAGACGTTCCATTGCAACGTCTCTACATGGTCTATCTGTCACATTCTTTTTTTAAATTGGTAACTGTTAACAGCAGGAGAATTTAGTCCTGAATATTGGGTACAAAACAACTAAATTTTTTGATGAAAATATTTTTTTCGAGACGCACAGTAGAAGAAAAAGCGAAACGTCAAGCCAGTTGCTTCTCTTACAAAGCTTAGAGCGGCGCTTCCGACGCAAGGCGCTGAGTTAGCACTGGCTTTCTAATTTGAATTGTGACAACTCTCACCGCTAACTGCAAGCAGTCTAGCGGGAGCATCTCAGATTCACAAATGAGACTTGCTGCTTCATGGGCTGGGTATCCCCTAAGCCTCCACAGCCAGGAATCGGTAGTCCAACCGACCCACGCTTTAACACGGCAGTCGCTCCACTTGGAGAGAAGTCGGAGCGCCGGTCTCCGGCGATCTGAACTTCGGGGCAAAGCCCAAGACCGCGCTGCCTCAAATTCAACGCGCTGTTCCAGTCGCGGTCAATGACCAATCCACAAGAACAGCTATGAACACGAACTGCAAGAGTTTTTTCAACTCTTTGTCCACAACTTGAACAATTAATACTTGTACCTCTAGGATCAACTCCTGTTGTATGCTTGCCGCGTTTTACCGCTACTGCTTGCATGATTTGGAGGAATGCACCCCAAGCGACATCTAGTATCGACTTTGCTAGTCGTGTTCTAGCTAATCCCTTAATGTTCAGGTTTTCAAAAACAATTAAGTCATAAGAGTTAACCAACCAATGAGCAACGTGATAATGAAACTCTTTCCTTTGCCTGGCAACGTGCAAATGAAGTCTAGCCACCTTCGAGGCTTGCTTTTGGTGGTTTTTAGACCCCTTGGCAGACCTTGCAAGCTTGCGTTGTCTACGAGCTAATATTGCCTGCGCTTTGTGGTAATACTGCGGGACTTCAATACTTTGTCCATCAGCAGTGGTTAAAAACTTCTCTAACCCGACATCTATGCCAGTAGCAGTCTTAATCTCATCAATCGGCAACAAAGCGGGTACTGTTTTATCTTCCAAAGAAAAACTGCAATACCACCCGTCAGCTTTTCTCAAAATAGTTGCCTGCTTAATCTCAAATCCCTCTGGGATTGGTCGGTGCAAGATAACTTCAATCTCACCAATTTTAGACAATTTAAGGACATTGCCTACTAAGTGCGCTCCTGCTTTAGGATTGTTCACTCGCGGGAAAGTGAATGAGCAGATGTCACCACGCTTTTTAAATCGCGGTCGTCCTCCCCGCTTACCGTTTTTATCGGGCAGTAGCCAACGCTTCCACGCCTTATCTAACCTCATAAGGTTTTGTTGTTGGCAGTCGGCGTAGATGTTCTTGTATTCAGAAAATAGTTCTTTAGTTTGTTTGAGGTCGCTTGCTTGTGTGTAGTAGTCAATTTTCTCTGGTATCTCACCAATTGGTTCACAAACCAAACTGCAACGGTCAAGGAGTGACCTTGTGCGGTTTAACCAATCCAGTCTTTGCCCTAGCGCGTAGTTGTAGTGACGACGCAGTAGTTCACCCCAGGTTTCCATTGTGACAACCTGCTGTGGCGTGGGGTTTAGTTTGTACTGGTAAGTGAGTAGCATATAACTATTGTACAGCATATTTCCGTACTAATATGACTACTCGCATAGATATTAGACTCCCAGAGCAAGAACTAGAAATCCTTAAAACCTATTGCGAACAGGAAAACAGAACTCAAACGGAGGTAGTTCGTGAATTTATCCGCAGTCTTAAAAAGAAGATTAAAAAGCCTTGATTTGATAATTGCAGGGGTTCGATGCCCCTGCAATTATCCCGCAATTCCCCTCACCGCCAACCTTTCCTGCGGAACGCTGCGCGAACGGTGTGGCGGGAGTACCCTTGCGGAGGTCTAGATGGGGATTTACTTATTCGCTCTTAATACACAACACCCGCCTGAAAAACTTGTCCAATCACTTCTTCTACAGGCGGTTCAGTGACGGTTAAATCAATTACCTCCAAACCTGCCAAAATCTGAGATACGGTGCGGGTGAGCGCCTCGCGCGACACCAAAAAACGCACCGATCGCCCTTCTAAAAATTGGACATCACCGTAAGACATGAGTTTTTCCACTGGTAGTGGTTGAGCTAACTCGACATAAACTTCCCGGTAAGGAGCAAAACGTTCTAGCAGTCCATCTAAGTTACCGTCATACATTAGTTTCCCTTGGTGAATTAACAGCAC
The DNA here is from genome assembly GCF_010091925.1 of Nostoc sp. B(2019). Lineage (GTDB taxonomy): Bacteria > Cyanobacteriota > Cyanobacteriia > Cyanobacteriales > Nostocaceae > Komarekiella. Next base: position 101,776 of record NZ_WVID01000020.1, read on the forward strand.
CCGTTCACACAGTGCTGTAATGTCAGCCATGTAATGACTTGTCAACAGCACTGTCGCCTGATATTGCTGATTGTACTCACGCAAAAAATCACGCACTCCTACCTGAGCATTGACATCTAGTCCTAGGGTCGGTTCATCCAAAAATAATACATGGGGACGATGCAAAAGTGCTGCTAATAGTTCGGCTTTCATCCGCTCACCTAAAGACAGCTTCCGCACTGGTTGGGTAAGCTTCCCTTCTAAGGAAAGCATCTCTGTTAATTCTCCAACCCGCCGCTGAAACTCTTTATCAGAGATGTTGTATACAGCGGCGTTGATTTTTAAAGAATCCAATGCTGGTAAATCCCAAATTAACTGCTGCTTTTGTCCCATCACCAAGGTGATTTTTTGCAAAAATGCTTCGTCACGACGAAAGGGAATATGTCCAGCTACTCTGACTGTACCGCCAGAAGGATGAATCAGACCCGTCAGCATTTTGAGTGTAGTAGTTTTACCCGCACCATTTGGCCCCAAAAACCCTACAACTTCACCCGGAGCAATTTCAAAAGAAACATCCTGAACTGCTTGAATTGAACGGTAGGTACGGCGGAAAAGGTGGTTAATTGTACCTTTAATTCCCGGCTCTTTAACCGCCACTGGATAGAATTTACTTAGCTTTTCCGCAACAATAATTGGCATATATTTTATATTAAAACCACAAATAAACAGCGATAATTTATCTGTTTTTATCAACGTTTATCTGTGGTTACAAATACCCAAACACAGATTTTTGCAAGCAACAGCTATCATGATTTCCTATGGTGAGTATTGCCCAGTTACAAAACATCGCTTTACCGTAAACGTCCCGATCGCAAAGTACTAATAATTAACCACAACCCCAACAGACTAGCGACTGCAAATAGGATGGTACTTAAAAAAGATAGCTGAGTCGTCTGCGCTTTCGTGGAAATAATTGCCGCACCCATAATCAGCGAACCCACCAAAATGCTAAATGAGAGTCTATTAGCTGCATCGTCCATAGTGCGACGTACGCCATCTAACCCTCGTAGCGATAAATTCCACTGTAAGGTTTCCGAGGTAACTCGGTCTAGTAACAGTTCAATCTGACGGGGAGATTGCAGTGAGAGACTTTTGATATCCAGGGCTGTTCTGAGGAGCGATCGCACTGGATTATCGCCCAGTAATTGCCGCCGAAACAAGTCTGTGATTAATGGTTTGACTTCATCAAAAAAATTAAGCTCTGGGTTAAAGGTACGCGCCACTCCCTCTAAATTAGCTAGGGTTTTAGCATACAAGCCCATATTACTAGGTAAGCGAATTTTATTGTTGCGAGCAACCTGTAAAACTTCATAAATTATCTGACTGAAGTTTATTTCTGTGAGGCTGACATTGTGATACTTTCGCAACATGCGATCGTAATCATTTTCTAAGCGTGACAAAATTACTGGCTGACCAGAATCCGATAGCTGCAAAGTTAATTGAGCGCACCTTTGAGCATCTAAATCAACGATCGCCAACAACATTTCTGTCAATATCTGCTGTGTACGGGGATCAAGTCGTCCCACCATGCCACAGTCTAAAAGTGCAACGCGGCCATCTTTGAGATAAAATAAGTTGCCCGGATGGGGATCCGCGTGAAAGAAACCATCTATATATAGTTGCTGAAAAAAAGCGCGAAATAGCAGAGTGGTGATTTCTTTACGTTCTACAGTGGGGTCTTTGCCGTTATTACTATTATTCAAATCTGCCAATAGAAAAGGCACACCGTCCAGCCACTCCATTACCAGCAATTTTTCTGTAGTCAAATCCCAGTAAATTTCGGCAACTACTATTTGTTTGGGATCAAACCAACGTCCGCGGGATAAATTGCGGCGCAATTGGTCTGTAAAACCGGCTTCTCGCGTGAAATCTAACTCGGCTTCTAGGGCTTTGGTAAATTCTTCGGCGATGGATTTAATTTCGTAGGTTTGTCCAAAATCGGTACGCGCTACTAAATCAGCAATACCTTGAATTAAGGCAATATCTTGGGCAATAGTAATATCAATTCCCGGACGTTGTACTTTCAGCGCGACTTCCCGACCGTCTGCTAGTGTGGCTCGATGTGTCTGGGCAATTGATCCCGCCGCTACTGGGATGGGATTAATCGTACTAAAAGTTTCTTCTAGCGATCGCTTTAGCTGTTTGCGAATAACTACTTCTACTTCTGGCCAGGGAACTGCCGGCACTTCATCTTGTAAGGTTGATAGTTCCTCAATGTAGGCAGCGCTAAGTAAATCTGGGCGGGTAGAGAGTAGCTGACCAAGTTTGACATAGACTGGCCCCAAATCCACCAGAATATTTTTTAAAACAGCAGGTGTGGGTAGCTGAGGTTCATCAGCTTTGCCACCAGTGAGTAGCCTTCGCATATAGTCCCAGCCATTGCGAAGGAATACTTCAAGAATTTCTCGTTGACGGGGAACAGTTTGTGTGAGGAACATTGTTGTAACGAACTGCCAAGATGCAGAGGAGTTAAAGGGGTAAACAGCAGGGGATGACAATACAGCGGAAGTTAGATCTAGTTTCGGCGGTTGTTAAGGTTTTACTAGATGCAGCACAGTCTTTGAATCTTTGTATGGATGATTGTACGGCTTCGTGGAGCTTCTGTTCACTCAGCATTCGTTTGACATAATTTGAGCAAGAATCACCCCCGTGTAAGAGGCGATGAGGACAAGAGAATCCTTTAACCGGAGAAATATACTTTTGGTAGGTAGCAATAGAATTAATTGCCATTGTTTTAGCCAGAGGCTCAAAGCTGATGATTTCCATAACTGTCAGATAAAACAATAGACAGTCAAGTTATAATAGAAAAACAGACTTTTTCGCCTCTGCCAAGGGTTTTAATTACATCTACAGCAGGTCGGTAAATCGGGGATCGCTTTGGAGAGTTTTGAGGATCTGCTTAATTTCCTGCGTACGGTCTTTTTTAACCACAAGGGTAACATTGCGATCGCGCACAATTACCACATCCTCTAAACCAATAGTAACAACCACATCTTCTGGATTTGAGGCATAAATAATAGCCCCCTGCGTATCTAATCCCACATGGGTAGCGAGTTCCACATTGGGAGTCTCTTCTTTCTTAAGTAAGCGTTCGATCGCATTCCAATCTCCTAAATCATCCCAACCAAACTCTACTGGTAAAACGTATGCTAGAGTGGTCTTTTCCATTAGCGCATAGTCTATACTCTTCTTAGGCAACTGGGGATAGATATCAGCACCGTGTTGTTCTAAAGGTTCGATAATTTCTGGAGCATGGGTATGTAATTCTTTGAGAACAACCCCAGCCCGAAAAACGAACATTCCACTATTCCAGCTAAAACGTCCCGAAGATAGAAAAGTTTCTGCCGTTTCACGGTTGGGCTTTTCAGTAAAGCGGTTGACGTGATAAGCTGGCAACTCATTAAAGCTACCTATTTTTTCACCTTGTTCAATGTAACCGTAGCCGGTTGATGGAAAAGTAGGCTTGATCCCCAATGTGACAATCGCTTCTGTGCTTGCCGCCAGTTGCGTAGCTGCACTTAATGTATGTGCAAACGCCTTTTGGTCGGCAATCCAGTGGTCAGCAGGGAAAAAGCCAATAACAGCGTCTTCTCCATAGCGTTGTTTGATTTCTAAACTTGTCCAAGCAACAGCTGCGGCAGTGTCCCTTCCCTCTGACTCAATCAGCAAGTTTTGAGATGGTAGTTCGGGTAGTTGTTGTCTTACCCCTTCAGCTATCTGACTAGAAGTTATCACCCACAAGGAATCCCAATCGCCACCGAGAGCAATCAATCGATCGGCGGTTGCTTGTAATAGGCTTCTAGAGCTACCATCGAGACTTAAAAATTGCTTGGGTCGGTCTTTGCGGCTTAGGGGCCAAAAACGTTCACCTTTACCACCAGCAAGTATTACAGGGAACAATAAAGTATTCATGTTGTCATACACACGTACCGAAGAACATTACAAGTTTACAGTGAGCTTTTGCACTGGCAATATTTGTAGCTTGCATTAACATACTTTTAGGGAGTGGTTGAGTGGGGAGATAATCGTGATCAAACAAGTCAAATGGTCGGAAAATCAGGTTACATCTCAGCAAATAGCAGAATTTGAAACCGAGGTGCGATCGCAACAAGTTCAAACAACAGAAAATCAGGTAACGCCTGCACCAGCGCCAGACTCAGAGGCCGAGATAATACCACCAGAAAATAGTTCCCGTAGCGTCGTCGAATCTGTGGGCGCGATTCCCAACCAGCTTTATGAGAGACTGGGCTTGACCATGCCTCGATGGCTGTTGTGGATATTGACGATTGTCTTAGGAATCATCTTATCTGGGTTACTAGTTTCGACTTTAGCGCTATGGACTCCGTTATGGAGCAACTTAGATCGAACAGATGAAGATTTAGCGACTGCTGGTAAAGATGAGCAAAAAATGCCGCTACCTGGGGAGTTATGGAGCAAACTCTCTCAGTACCAGCTATCACGACCGATGAATATTTTAATTATGGGCATTGAACCAGTTAAGGGTACTGTTGATGGTTCACCAGAAAGCTTTGCTGGTAAAAGTGATACTATGCTGCTTGTCCGGCTAAACCCCGGCGATAAATCTGTACGTGTGCTTTCGATTCCCAAAGATACAATGATCGCGATCCCCGAAAAGGGAGAGCAAGGATTAACTAAAGTATCGGATGCCAATGCCCAAGGCGGCCCAGTCTTGGCAGCACGAGTAGTCAGCCGTACCTTAAATAATGCACCAATTGATCGCTATATCCGTATATCCACCAGTGGCTTACGGCAGTTAGTCGATCAGTTAGGCGGGGTAGAGGTGTTTGTTCCCAAATCAATGGAATATAAAGACACCGCCAGTCGGCTGTCGATTGATTTAGTTAGTGGCTGGCAAACTCTAAACGGTGAACAGGCAGAACAGTTTGCCCGGTTCCGCGAAACAGGGTTAGGAGATTTACCAAGAGTGCAGCGACAACAAGCACTAATAGCAGCATTGCTGCAACGTCTCAACAGTCCTACCGTCTTACCCAGGTTGCCTCAATTAACTCGCTTAATGCGAAAATACTTTGACACCAACCTGAAGATGGAAGAAATGATGGCGTTGGTGAACTTCGGCCTCAACCTAGAACGAGATAATTTTCAAATGACCGTGTTGCCTGGTGCATTTAGCCGTTTTAGCAAAGACCCTAATAGCTATTGGCTAAACATGACTGGACAACAGAGCCTATTGAATGATTATGTTGGGGTGAATGTACCTGGTCTAAAGCCAGATATGCGCCGGGTTCCTAACCTCAAAATTGCTATTCAAAATGCTTCTAATCAACCTCAGCTAACTGAAAAAGTTATTGCTTATCTCAAACAGAAAGGCTTTACTAATATTTACAAAGCACCTGATTGGCCTGATACCCAACGTCAAACTCAAATTGTTGTTCAAAAAGGGAACCGACGAGTAGGAGTTGACTTGCAAAAAGTCTTAGGCTTGGGTCAAATAGAGGTGTCAGCGATCGGCGATTTAGAATCTGACCTGACAATCCGTATTGGGAAAGATTGGAAATAGTCAAGAGTCAAGAGTCAAGGGTCAAAATTAATTACTCTGGACTTTTGACTCAAAAAATAAAGTTATGAAAAAGATTTTGGTTCGCTTTTTTAGTTTGATTGTAATCTTGATGCTGGCTTGGCTGTGGATATTACTTAGTTCAAAACCAGCTTTTGCTCAAATCAACACAATTAACTATAACAATATCAATTTAGAGAATCGTGACTTTTCTAACGCTGATTTGGCAGGCGTAACCTTTGTAGCGGCGGAAATGCGGGGTACAAATTTCCAAGGGGCCAATTTAACAAACGCAATTCTCACTAAAGGAGTTTTATTAAAAGCAAATTTAGAAGGCGCAAACCTAACGGGTGCTTTGATCGATCGCGTCACTATGGATGGTGCAAACCTGAAAAATGCCATTTTTACAGAAGCAACTTTAACCCGCAGCCGCTTTTTCGATGCTGATATCACTGGCGCTGATTTTACAGATGCTTTGATTGACCGCTATCAAGTATCGCTCATGTGCAAACAAGCTGATGGGATAAATCCAGTGACAGGTGTTTCCACGCGAGAGAGTTTGGGATGTCGCTAGTCAACGGATAATTGATAACTGATAACTGCTAACTGATAACTTAATATTCGTGACACAACAAGAACAAAAACCTTCTCGTTCTTTTGCTGGAATTGCTGGTATTGTTGCCGCAGCCACATTAATTAGTAAAATCTTTGGTTTAGTGCGGCAGCAAGCGATCGCTGCCGCTTTTGGTGTTGGTGCTGCTGCTACAGCTTATAGTTATGCCTACGTTATCCCTGGGTTTTTATTTACAATCTTAGGTGGTGTCAATGGGCCAATACACAGTGCGATCGTTAGCGTATTAGCCAAGCGTAAGCGAGAAGAAGCCGCTTCCCTCGTAGAGACAGTAACAACGCTGGTGGCTGGATTGCTGTTGCTGGTGACAGTTGCTCAGATTTTTTTGGCAGATGCGATCATTGATATTGTCGGTCATGGGTTGAATGCGACAACCAGAGCGATCGCTGTCCAACAAATCCAGATTATGGCCCCAATGGCGCTATTTTCTGGCTTAATAGGCATTGGTTTCGGTACTCTCAATGCAGCTAATCAGTATTGGTTGCTCTCCATTAGTCCTCTATTATCAAGCATTACTGTTGTTATCGGCATTGTTATCTTGTCTATGCAACATGGCAAAGATATCATCAAGCCCGAATACGCTTTTATTGGTGGCATGGTATTGGCTTGGGGAACCTTAGCCGGGGCAATTCTTCAGTGGTTGGTGCAGCTAGTTGTGCAATGGCGATTGGGACTTGGGACATTACGTCTGCGGTTTGATTTCAAATCTCCCGGTGTCCAAGAAGCCATTAAGATTATGACTCCGGCAACTATTTCTTCAGGCATGATGCCGATTAACTTTGCTACTGTCCTTTATTTTGCTAGTCCTATTCCTGGTGCTGCTGCGGGCTTTAACTATGCCAATTTGCTTGTGCAGACTCCTTTAGGCATTATTTCTAATATCATTTTACTGCCTTTATTACCGATATTTGCCCAACTTGCCGCTCCAGAACATTGGCCTGCTCTCAAACTACGTATTCGCCAAGGATTACTACTGACTGCTTTTACTATGTTGCCTCTAGGGGCGTTGATGGTGGTGCTAGCTGTACCCATCGTAAAAATAGTATATGAGCGGGGTGCTTTCACACAAGACGCCACAAAATTAGTTTCATCTCTGCTAATAGCTTACGGAATTGGGATGTTTGCCTATCTGGGGCGTGATGTTTTGGTGCGGGTGTTTTATGCTTTGGGCGATGGACAGACACCTTTTCGCATCAGTACTTTTAATATTTTCCTCAACGCCGCACTAGATTGGGCTTTAGTTGGGCCTTTTGGTGCTCCCGGTTTGGTGTTAGCAACAGTAGGCGTAAATTGTAGTTCAATGTTGATGCTGTTATTTTTGCTCGATCGCAAACTCAACGGTTTACCCTGGCGTGAGTGGAGTGTGCCAATTTTGGGTTTAACTGCGGGTAGCGTCGTCGCTGGGTTAGCAAGCTTTCTCACCCTTGTTATTTGTCAGCAGTTATTAGGTGAAGAAGGTTTACTAATTCTGCTATTGCAGTTATGTATATCTGGCTTCGTGGGGATCGCTGTGTTTGCAGCGATCGCTTCATGGATGAAAATACCAGAGGTGAATATTTTTATATCTCGTCTGCGTCAGCGCTTTTTAAAGAAATAACCTGCGTGTGGTTAGATCCCCGACTTCTTCAAGAAGTCGGGGATCTAACCAGCCTGCAAATTCTACGATTCTCGTCCCGATGCCCAAGTATCACGCCATTTGACAGTGCCTTCTTTGGCAATCACCCAGCGGCGGTTAACGAGATTTTCCCGCAAAGGCGATCGCCCTTCCCGCCACATGGCATATTTGTAAGCAATCAGTTTACCAGCACTCTCATCAAAGGGAATTTCAGCAGACCAGGTATTTGAGTTGATGTACTCTAGAGGGTACGCTTTGCCGATATCCCAATTACCCAACTCTGGACAGTCTCCAGTCACGACAATAGTTTCGCCGGGTTGGGTATTCACCCCATTGAGTTGCACGCGCACTATAGTTTGCCCTTTGATCCGTTCCCCAACGTGGCTGAAAACAAGTACTCCTCGTTCTTCAAGTGGCAGATTATAAATCTTACCGTCTTTGACCTCATATTTATTGCGAGTCACCACGCAGGTATGTTCTCCATCGGGTAATTCTGTTTCTACTTCTGGTAGGGTGACTTCTCCTCCCCGATTCAGAGCTACAAAACACACAGAGTCACGATAGCGACGCACGTAACAATAAGTATCGGGTGTCAGGTATTTTTGCCAGTGGCTACCCATCGACACTGCGGGATTTAGTCGCCGTAATCCAGACAGTAGCCTGATGCAGCGATAAACCTCACTATCCTTATCCCAATTTTCCATCATCGGGCGGTTGTAAGGATCATTTCCGCCATCAGTATCATTATGTAGATACTGTTCTGTACCGTAATAGATACAGGGAATGCCGCGAGATGTCATAATGAGGGCGATCGCCACCTTAAGCATCGCTGGATCAGGGTTCAGCGATTGGAAGCGAGGCATATCGTGGTTGTCGATAAAGGTGACTAACTCTGTAGCCCCACTGTAGCGAAAGTCTTGGTCGAAGATATATTGAATTGTGTGGAAGCCGTTTTCTGAACCTTGTGCCAATGCTGCTCGAATTGCTACGCACAGCCCAAAGTCTAGCATGGTCATGCCAGAGTGATTGGCAAATTCAACGGAGCGATCGTCACTAGGATTACTGTAAATCCACTCACCAAAAATAAATACATCTGGCTTGTGATTGCTCATATCACCAGTAAATTCTTGCCAAAACCAGATGGGCATGTGCTTAACAGTATCCACCCGCAGTGCATCCACACCCCGGTCTAGCCATTGTTTAATTGCTGACTTAATATACTCACGATATTCAGTATTATTTTCGTTGAAAGTTGCTAGACCAGCTAGTTCACAGTTCTGTACTTGCCAATCGTCTTCCCAATTTTGCACTTCACCATAGTGGTGATACCAGTGATTGACATCATCGTTAAAGTCAGCAATTTTGACGCCATCATCATACAATTCACCTTTACTACCGCTAGTATCAGGGCTGCTATGGTTGCAGACAATATCCAGCACCAACTTCATATTGCGTTTGTGGAGTTCTGCAACTAACCGATCAAAGGTTGTATTTTTTTCTTCCTGAGTCGCGTTTAAAGAAGGGTTTTCTCCCTCACCAATGTAGCGAGGATTGAGCCGCTTAAAGTCTTTTGTCCAATAGCCATGTAGCGCCGCGTTACCAACAAATAACTCTTCAACCTGCTCAAAAAGAGGAGTTAACCAAACAGCAGTCACTCCCATATTTTGCAGATAGTCCAATTTATCGATGACACCTTGCAAGTCACCACCCCAGTACTTACCCCAATCTTGTCCAGTTGGATCGTACAGTTCTGAGTTTTCACCTTCGCTATTATTTGGATCGCCGTCATGAAAGCGATCCACTACGAGAAAGTAAATTGTTTCCTGACGAAACTCAATATCCCTAGTGTAGAGAAACTCTAGAGCGATTTCTGTGTCTGATGGTGGAGTCTGTATGAGAGCTTCTACTTTTTCTGTTGCAGAATCAACTTTGTATTGATCTGGTGAAAACTGGGATGGAGGGGTTTTAACCATAAAAAAACTCAGAATTTCCTATAATTCAAGTCTGTAGAGCCAACAGTACAGCATTCTGGAGTATGTGTAACTACAAACATCGGTATTATGCCATCCTTCCCACGGTGTAGCTATCTATCGCTAGCTAGTTTATAGTTCTGTCCATAGACATAATTCACGCGCTAGAGGATAAAAATAAAGGAATATAGCAGATATTAGAGGAATTTGATTTTTAATAAAAATTTATAGTATCTTGCCATAGCCTGGGGAAATGCTGAAGCTAACTTGTCTGTTAGTTGAGGTAGATCCATGATGTGTGGCGATCGCAACTTTTACTAGTTAGCCATTTTCTAACTACAAATTTGGACAATTGTCAATATTTAATTGACACAAATCCCGTCAAATAGCGATCCTAACTATATGTTCTTGCCCTTGGATCAGATGAGAACTTATAAAAGTGTTAAAACAATTTATAATCAGATTTTTTATGATATTCAGTAATTTATCTTCAGATTAGCGTAACTACAAGTAATATTTATTCTTTTGGAAAAGGCTGTGAAGAAAAAAGATTAGTGGCGGCTCGCACGTCAGAGTCAACTATTAAGACCAAGGTATTTTCTCGAAAAAAGGTAATCATGCATGACCAATCAAAACATTATGAGATTTCCCAAGGGTCGCACAGCATTTTTTCTCATTCACGGCGTCGGCGAACAAAATCCTTTTGAAACTGTGGACTATTTCGCCCAGAACTTGCTCAAATACTTTGATAAGCAGAATTTACCTTTTAAGCTAGAACACTTAATTGCTAAGCGCAGACTATCCAATGGCTCTGTTTGGACAGAAAGCTTTGTTAGATTGAGTTCAACAGATACCGCTCAAGACTGGCTAATTGATGTTCATGAGTACTACTGGGCACCTAATACAGAAAATAAAATTAGTGTACCTGAAATGTTGCAATGGGCAGAGCGGACGCTTGATGGAACAATCGAGTTTTATAGCCGCAAGCAGAACCAAGTTTTATTAGATGCGCTTCTCGCTAACAAAAAGAGGCAAAGCTTATTTACATATCGCCTACGCTGGCTCACCATATTACTACGGCTATTTAACTTTGTTTATCCAGGGTTGCGACTGGTGCTTTGGTTAATTCTTTCGTTTGTAGGCCCATTTCTTCGAGGTCGTTTTCTGCAATCAGCCTGGAAGCTAAGTAAACAAATTATCACTCCGCCCTTAGTTAATTATGTTGGTGATATAGCTATCTATAGCATTACTGACCGGAAATCACCTTACCAAAAGATTCGCCAACAAATAGTTACAGAATCCTTAACATTGCTAAAAGCAATTCTCAAGGATAAGCAAGCAAATTACGACCAGGTAATAATGGCTGGACATTCTCTCGGTAGTTGTATTGCCTACGACACATTGAATCTTCTCTGTATTGAAACCAGTCTTTCTCAAGATAAGACAAAAAGTCTCTTGCTGAATAAAATTCAAGGATTAATTACCTTTGGTTCACCACTAGACAAAATCGCCTTTTTCTTCCGAGAAGTAGCACAAGAGGGCCAGTATATTCGACAGCGGATGTTAGAACACCTCAACTCCTTCCGCGTGAAATCAGAATTTGCGCTGCAAAGTTCGTACTTGACCAACAACCCAGTAGAATGCAAGCTTGATCAAGTCCGTTGGGTCAATTACTACCATTTGAAAGACCCAATCAGCGGTCATTTGGATTACTATGAGAACCTAGATAACGTTGAAATGAAATCTCAGACATCCTGGGGTGTCCAAGGACACCTTTGTTATTGGATCGATCCAAATTTCTACGAAAACATCGCCGATCGCTTCTTGTATGCCTCAAATAAAGATGGGGGAAGTCAGGAGTTTTGGCAGCAAGCGGATTACAGCAAGGCTTAGTTACCGCTGGAGAGACACTTTCAATACGGTTTATTCACACCTGTGCGACACCAGGTAAGCCTTGCAAACCTCCGATGCAGGAATTTAACCGCATTATTAAACTAAACTACTCATTGACACTTTCAATTTATTATTACTAGAAAGCCATTGGCTAAGGTAGCAATTATGACCAAATACGACAAGATTTTTAAATCACAAAAGACATCAGAAGAGTCACTGAGTCCAGAAGAAGCCGTAGCAGCGATCGCAGTTGTCACCGCCGTTGCAGATTCATCCATTGAAGATGTAGATGCAGAAAGTTTAGCAGGTATCCTCTGGGAGTTCGAGGTCTTTGAGGAATACTCAGAAGATGAAACTACAGAAATAGTCGATAGACTCATAGGCATTGTAGAAGACGAAGGACTCGGCCCTTTGTTTAATGCTGCAAAAAAAGCTCTCTCAGATGAACTAGTGCTGGATGGTTTTGCTGCTGGGGTAATAGTGCTTTTGGACGAAGAAGAACTGATTATCTCCAACCAGAAACAACCGTACCTCAAAAAACTCCAAGAGGCTTTGGAACTTGAAGATGAAGAAGCCGAGGAAATCATCAAGGAAGTAATTGCAGCCTTTCAAGAAGCAGAAGATGAAGAATATGCAGATGACGAAGATGAAACAATAGCAGTAGAAAGCTATAACCAACAAGCATATAAGTCGCCATTAGGTAACTTTACAGTCCCCATTCCAGTTGACTCTCAGCAGGGGGGTAAGATTCAGAGTCAAGAAGGGGTAGTTGGCTTTTCTGATGACTTTGGCACATTGCTGAGAATCGATTATTATCCTCTCCCCCCAGATCAAGTAGAGGAACTAGAGTCTGTTGGACAGGAAGAATATTTCCAATCAATTCTAGTAGACAAATATGTACCTCAAGCAATTTTTGCCAACATACCAGATGCTCAGGTGGAATTTACTGAATATCTAAAGGACACTTTAGAGGGAGCTTACTATGTATTGGTCAATATGCCAAAAGGCTCGACAATTTCCAAACAAGAAAATAACGGAACTGCTATCAGACTAGATGCATACCGAGGACTTCTCACCTTTATTAGTGGTGAATTTTTGTATATAGTTAGCAGCCAGCGCAGCTTTTTTAACGGCGAAACTCCCGGTTCTTTTGAAGAAGAAGCTGAGAGCATCAAAGACAATATTTTAGAGTTTGTTGAGACTATAGAGTTCACTTAGTCTCAATATCTGTGCAATGTCTCTTGACTCGACGCAAGCATCTACGCTCTTGATAGATTGTAATAAAGGGGCAATGTTTAACGACAGACCCCCTTTAAGTATCGATATCACGTCAAAATCGCTCCACCCATCAACCGCTCATACCGATACTTCAACTCTTCTTTCATCAAATACCAACGCTCTAAGGTTGCATCTATCTCTATTATCTTCTCTGCTGCTTGCCGCGCTAAAAGTAACACTTCCTCATCTTCAACTAAACTCGCCAAGGTAAAATCTGGCACTCCCGATTGACGAGTTCCCAACACTTGTCCAGGGCCGCGAAAACGCATATCCATCTCAGAAATGAAAAAGCCATCTTGAGATTGTTCCAATACCTTCAGCCTTTGTTGAGCGTCGGGACTTCTAGAACTACTCATCAACAAACAGTAAGACTGAGCCGCACCACGACCGACACGCCCCCGCAGTTGGTGCAATTGCGATAAGCCAAATCGCTCCGCATTTTCAATGAGCATAACTGTTGCATTAGGTACGTCTACACCCACTTCAACAACAGTAGTCGAAACTAGAATTTGCGTCTGGTTGTCACGGAATTTGGTAATTGCATCATCCTTCTCAGATGAACTCATGCGACCATGCAACAATCCCACTTGAAAGTCGGGAAAAACGCTTTCTTGTAACTTTTGATGCTCGTCCACTGCCGATCGCAAATCTAATTTTTCTGATTCTTCCACCAGTGGTAAAATCACATAAACTTGCCTTCCTTGGACAATTTCTCGGCGGATCAAGTCATAAGCATGGGTGCGTTCCTGACCTGATAGCACTGTTGTCTGAATCTTTTGTCTTCCTGGTGGTAACTCATCAATTTGGCTCACATCCAAATCCCCGTGTATCGTTAGTGCCAGCGTTCGGGGAATGGGAGTGGCTGTCATAGTTAATACATGGGGTTGCTCACCTTTTTGCTGCAACCGCGCCCGCTGTTCGACCCCAAAGCGATGCTGCTCATCAATCACCACCAAACCTAATTGGTGGAAGTTGACAGGATCTTGAATTAAGGCGTGAGTTCCAACTAACAGGGGTAATTCACCTGTTCCTAGCTGGGCGTGAATTTGTCGCCGTTTGCTAGTTTTTGTAGAACCAGTCAGTAATTCTACTGGCAAATGCAGCAGGTTAAACCAGCTAACTAACTTGCGATAGTGCTGTTCTGCCAAAACTTCTGTAGGAGCCATTAGCGCCGCTTGGTAGCCAGATTGAATTGCCGCCAAAATAGCCAGTACGGCGACGACTGTTTTACCAGAACCGACATCCCCTTGTACTAGGCGATTCATCGGCACGGGTTTTTGCAAGTCGTTAAGGATATCGTTGATGACTCGTTGCTGTGCGCCAGTGAGTTGAAAAGGCAGGATTTCGTGAAATTTCTCTAACAGTTGACCTTTTGGGGCGAGAATAGCACTGGTTTGAATTGCCCTTGCTTGCTGCTGACGTTGCAGTAAACCGAGTTGTAGGTAGAAAAATTCATCAAAGACTAGGCGACGACGGGCTACTTGCAAACTGGCGCTATCGTTGGGAAAGTGGATATTAGCGATCGCATCTTTCAATTCCATCAAATTATACTTCTGTCGCAAACCACTTGGCAGGGGGTCTTTCAAATGAGACGCAGCGGGTAAAACGGCTATTACCGCCTGTCGCACCATATTCGCTACTATCCCTTCTGTTAATGTATAAATTGGCACTATTCGCCCAATGCTCAGCGACTCAATTGTATCTCCTGGATTTGCTAAAACTTCTAGTTCTGGATTATCCAGCGTCAAGCCGTATTTACTTTCTTTCACCAACCCACACGCCGCCACAATACTACCTACTAGATATCGACGTTTTAAACTTTCCTGCCAAGCGCGACTACTAAAGCGCGTACCTGCGTAAAAACGGCCAACTTTGATTTGACCAGTGTTGTCTTTTAGTATTAATTCTAAAATTGATAGTTTCTTATTCTTGGGGCTAGTAAAACAGTTGCACCGCTTCACCGTAGCCACTATTGTTACCGTCTCACCCCCCTGCAACTCGCGGATATTTACTTGACGTGCATAGTCAATGTAGTCGCGGGGGTAGTAAAAAAGTAGGTCGCGCACGGTGTACAAACCAAGACGCGCCAAATTATCAGCTTTTCTGATGCCTATTTCTGGTAAATCACTAAGTTTTTGGTCAATTTTCGGGGCAAGTCTCCGACTCACCTCAGCTAAAACAGGAGATTTAGTATTAGAGATTTTGAATTTATTTATTCTTCCCTGCTCCCCTACTTCCTTGCTCCCCTGCTCCCCTGCTCCCCTGCTCCCCTGCTCCCCCTCCTGCTGTAGTTGATAGAGATACCTACGAGTTTCTGCTATTAAATGTTGTCTATCTTCCAGTCCCAGATTTGGATAGTTAGCAAATTGCGCCGCTAGTTCATGCCAACGGCGACGTTCACTTGGAGGCAAGACTATTGGAAATTTGCCAAAAGTCAGGCTGAGAAATTCACTGAAGCGGTACTGTTTGCCCAGCAAGTCTGTAAACCCATGTTCTGCCTCTACTGTCAAGGCTTTCTGCAATCTTATCCAGTCTGGTTTCTCATTAGTCATTAGTCATTGGTCAAAAGTCAAGAGTCAAGCAAAGCCACTGCGTTGGACGAGTTCCTCGCCTTAAAAGTGGCGTTCAAAAGTCAAAAGTCAATGTTTGGACTCTGAACTTTTGACTAATCCCCGAACCAGCTAGCACGCCATGCGGCTTCAGCTTCGGCAACTGATTTTTCACGCTGCCTTTTTTGATACTCTCGTCCTAGCTTACTTAGCTGACCTAAAATATTGCGGATATGCCTGCGCTCAGACGAGAGTGTCGCATCAGCAAATTCAATTTCTCCTAGCCGGAGGTTAATAGCCATGATCTGTGTCAGGCTAGAATCTTCTGATTGCTGCTCATTTTCAATTTCAATTACTAAATTTAATAGGTTGGGTGGCCCTGGCATTACCTCGGCAGATGCTTCTGATGCAGCAGCAGCCGCAGCTGCTAAAATCGGTTCCGGTAATTTTTTAGGTAATATCTCAGCTTTTTGTAATAAAAGGTTAGCATTATGCGAAAGATTTTTCAGTATCTCTTGCGTGGCTTCCTCTAAGTTCTGTTGCCATTCTGCCAGTTCTATGGGGTTAGAAAGGTCAGGAGAAGAGGAGAGGGGGGTAGAGGGGGAGAAAGAAGAATTACTTTCGTCTGCTTCCCCTGCTTCCACTACTTCCCCTGCTTCCTCATCTCCCTCATCTCTCTCACTCTTAATATAAGCGAGTAACTGCTCAGCCGCCTGCTGACTCAATTTGCGTATAGCTTGTTGCAATTGTTGCCGCTGACTTAATGATAAACTCAGGAAGTTTTCAGGATACCCTTGAGTACACAGATGATAGCTCGCCAGAATTAGCTGTTGTCGTACAGCTTGCCCCAAAGTGGTTAGATAACTAGCATAAGCGCTTTGTAGTTCTACTGCGATCGCGCTGATCGCCTCTTTCAACCCTGCAATATCCCGCTCAATTCGCTCAATTGCTCTTGCCATATCTTCTCGTTGTTGTCCAGATGAACCATTACATGGTACAAATGTACGAATTTATTACGAAGTAATCATCCAGAGATTTTTAGATTTTAGATAAGTAGAAGGGCTTAACTAAATCAGAGCTATTAGTAAGCGGCTCTAGCCCTTAAGAACCTTATATAGAGCGATAAATCGCTCTCTGCGAGACGCTACGCGAACACTACGAACAAAAGTTTTATATTACATTTAATTACGTCTACCTACTTAGAAGATATTAAATATTAATCACCTTTAGCATACTTAGTATAATAAAATACAGGTCAGCGTAATTTGCCTGACCTGTGTTTAAAAAAGTCACTAGTCATTTGAACTAAGAACAAATGACGAATGACAAATAACTAATGACCAAAATTACTTAGTACCCATTTGTGCAGCAACTTCCTCAGCAAAGTTACTTTCTTGCTTTTCGATGCCTTCGCCTAGAATGTAACGGACAAAGCGATGCACTTGGATGTCTTCGCTTAATTGAGCCTTTACTTGCTTCACCAAGTCTTCTACAGAAATACTTTGATCGCGAATGTAAGGCTGATCCAGCAAAGTCAATTCTTTCAGGCGTTTTTCAATCCGTCCTAGAACAATCTTTTCTTTGATGTTCTGTGGCTTGTTCGCCAAATCATCCCGCCCCATCTCAATGTCTTTTTCTCTTTGGGCAACTTCGGCGGGGATTTGGTCTACGCTCACATACTCGACATTCGGGCAAGCTGCAACTTGCATGGCGGTATTTCGTGCCAAGGTTTGGAACTCTTCTTTACCAGCCACAGACTCAGTTTGGGAGTTCAGTTCAACTAACACACCAACTCTACCGCCAGTGTGAATATAGCTGTCTACTCTACCTTGTGTGCCTTCTGGTAGAGCAAAATTAATAAAGCGACGCACTTGGATGTTTTCACCCAACGTAGCAATAGTTTGCTTGATGAATTCTTCTACAGTGACATTTTTATCTTCAATATAGGGTTGAGCCAATAAAGATTCAACACTATCAGCAGTTGCAGCTTGCTTAGCCAGGTTCTTAACTAGAGCTTTAAAAGCTTCGTTACGGGCAACAAAATCAGTTTGGCAGTTGACTTCTATGAGTACACCCACCCGGCCACCAGGCTGAATACAAGTGTCTACTAAACCTTCTGCCGCAATACGATCGCTTTTTTTACCCGCCGAAGCGATGCCTTTTTTTCTTAACCAGTCTGCGGCTTGTTCTATGTCGCCATCAGTTTCTTTCAGCGCTTTTTTGCAGTCCATCATGCCTGCACCAGTTTTTTGGCGTAGCTCTTGGACGAGTTTTGCAGATATTTCCGCCATGTTGCCTCAATTCCTAACTTGACCTCGAGTTGTAATCGCTCACGGGTGTTGAGTATTTCTATCTTACTCAGGGCTGGGGGAGAAAAAGTGATGAAGTTTCAAGGATGAAGTCTGAAGTGTGAGCTTTTTAGTCTCCATCCTTCATCCTTGGGTTAATTATTCTTCTTCGTCGGGAATCACGGTGTCAGTATACTCGGTTTCTTCGTAGTCTTCGTCATACTCGCCACCGTCGTAATCTTCGTAATCCTCTTCTGTATCCAGTTGGCCGTGACGACCTTCATAAATAGCGTCCGCCAATTTTCCTACTATCAGCTTAATCGACCTGATGGCGTCGTCATTTGCTGGGATGGGTATATCTACTACATCCGGGTCACAGTTTGTATCCAACATGGAAACAATGGGAATATTCAGTTTTTGGCATTCCTGAACTGCGTTATACTCCCGCCGTTGGTCTACAATCACGACGATATCGGGCACTTTCCGCATGGTTTTAATGCCGCCCAAGTATTTCTGAAGCTTCGCCATTTCCCGACGCAGCATTGAGGCTTCTTTTTTCGGCAATAGATCTAGGGCCCCGGTTTCTTCCCGGCGTTCCAAATCTTTCAAGCGGTCTACCCGTGTTTTAATGGTTGCCCAGTTGGTCAGCATTCCACCCAACCAACGTTGGTTAATGTAGTGTGAACCACAACGGCTAGCTTCTTGGGCAATAATTCCGGCTGCTTGCCGCTTAGTACCAACAAAAAGAAACTTCTTGCCTTGCTCAGCGTGCGATCGCATGTAGTTATAAGCATTGTCCATCAACTGGGCTGTCTGCACCAAGTCAATGATATGTACACCATTGCGAGAGGTGTAAATGTAAGGAGACATTTTTGGGTTCCAACGCCGGGTTTGATGCCCAAAGTGAACCCCTGACTCCATCATCTGAGCCAATGAAACGACTGGCATATACTTTTGAACTCCTATTCGGGTTAAACCTCCACCCAGGCGTAGTCTCCAACTAGGAAACACCCGAATTCCTGGATGTGCGAGATTAGTTAACCATACTAGGCTAGCACATTTGGGAAGGCTACTGGGGATTGGGTAGGAATTTTACTATTCCCTATTCTCCATTCTCTTGTTCATAAGCTTCATACACACCCTTGACGTTGTACCAGTTAAGGAAAATTCTGGCAATTTCTAAAGCTAACTGGGGTTTACCTAAATTAATTAGCCATTGCAAAAATGGAGCCATCGTCCTTTCATTGAGTACACCATTGAGTGACAGAATACCCCAAAGTAAGCGATGCAACCAAGTCATTTGAATCATCATCCGTACTTCCCAAGTAGGATGCTTTTGATAAAACAAAACTCCCATATGTCCGCGCTGAATTTCTTGGTCAATCAAACGGGGAATTTGCTCTAAATTAAATGGTGGATGCCAGTGATAGCCAACGGCTGCTGGACATTTAATTAGTATTAAACCTAATTCTTTAAGCCTGACACCTAATTCTAAATCTTCCCAGCCGTAGAGTTGAAATCTGGTATCAAAAAGTCCAGCTTTTTCTAGCCAATGTTTAGGAATTGCTACATTTCCTGTCGCAAAAAAAGCTGCGGAAAAATCTGTTATTTTATAAGGCTCGCCAGTGGGGTCATCGAAATTGCAAGTATTAATAACTGCACCGTACGTGAAAAAGCGATCGCTTCCTAATTTCTCCTTTCCCTGCACTAGTGCATCTGCATGAGCTTGCAGAAAATTTGACAGCACTACTAAATCACTATCAATAAAGATAATTGTGTCTCCCAGCGCTTGTTTCACCCCTAAATTTCGAGCCGCAGCTGGCCCGGCGTGGTCTTGCTCAAACCATCGCACATGGGGAAATTCTTCTTTGTGCGCTGCCAACCACTCTAATGTGCCATCAGTAGAACCATCATCTACCAAAACAATTTCGTAACTAGTAGAACTTACAGCACTCAACTCCTGCACCTCCAAGGCACGGAGGCACTTTGACAAAATCGGCTGGCGATTGTAAGTCGGTATCACAACGCTGAAAAACACAGTCTCACCCATAACAGTATTATCCATCTCCAGGATAGGACAGTAGGGTACTAAACACTGTTCCTTACCTGACTCTGGTTATGGATATGGCAGGCTCAGAAATACCACTAAATTTGCTGAAATTGTACCTTAGACATACAGATATATATTCAAGATAAAAACAGTATTTCTACTGTAAAAAATATATTCTTTATTAAAAAATAATTGTTAATAAATTCCAATTAATCAATACATAACCTGATGTTAATGGTTTTTACCTAAATTAATACAAACTTGATCATTTTTATACGTATGAGCAGCATCAGCCAGTCTTAACTTGATATTAACTGCGGGTTATTGGCTGTTAAAAGTGAAGGAAAACTCAAGAAATATTTGAGCGATTTATGTAAATCTATAGAGTTTTTCTTTACTAAATTGCTCATTGTCATCAAGAAATGATCTGAATAGCAATTTCGTAACCCTTAAACGGAGAGCACAGAATGAAAGGTTCGCTTCACCCCAAGAACAACCAGACAATTAACCCGTCCGGTAACGAGTCAATTCGTGATGTGATCGAGCGCGTCAGTATGAAGCGCCGACGCTTCATACTGACAGCTGTAGGTACGTCGGTGCTTACTGTCTTGGGCGATGTTTCTATCAGTGGCTTTCTTCAAAGTGTCGAGGCAACTCCGATTCCAGAAGGAACCGGATTTGGTGGCATTGGTTT
The DNA here is from genome assembly GCF_010091925.1 of Nostoc sp. B(2019). Classification (GTDB taxonomy): domain Bacteria; phylum Cyanobacteriota; class Cyanobacteriia; order Cyanobacteriales; family Nostocaceae; genus Komarekiella. The sequence goes on from NZ_WVID01000020.1 coordinate 122,319, forward strand.
CAAGAGCATCCCGCCAAATCTGAACAACCCAGCTACAGGACTCCTTGAAAAGGATCTTGTCAGTGTTCCTGCGGGTTATAAAGCCGAAGTACTGATTGCTTGGGGTGATCCGATTATGCCTGGTGCGCCGGACTGGCTATCAAATGCCTCGCAGAATGCTGCGGCGCAAGAAAAGCAGTTTGGTATGCACGCGGATGGTATGTATTACTTCCCTCTCCCACAAGAGCGTTTTATCGGCCAGACATTAAGTTCATTAAGAAGGTCAGCAAGGAGTTTTTTAAACCAGTCATTAAATCGCGGGCTGCTGTGTGTTAACCATGAGTATACCCAGGAAGAGATCCTTCATCCCGATGGTCTGACCTTTACTCCAGCAACAGAAACTACACCCGCAGTCGGTCAGCCAGGCTCGAAAGTCACAATTGAGAAGGTACGGAAGTCTCAAGCTGCTCACGGTGTTTCTGTTGTAGAGATATTCAAGAACGGTAATAGCTGGAGCTTCAATCGCAATTCGTCTTATGGTCGCCGCATCACCGGCAATACCGAGATACGGGTTTCGGGGCCTGCCGCAGGCAGTGCGCTGTTGAAATCAAAGAAGTTTTCAATCACGCCGAGTGGCTCTGTTGACACCGGCATGGTAAATGATGGTCATACCGCATACGGTACGCTCAATAACTGCGCCAATGGTCATACACCTTGGGGCACTTACTTAACCTGTGAAGAGAACTGGAACGGCTACTTTGCTAACCCTACGGAAGATGTAGTTTCAATTCCAGGGATCGAAAAATCTGAGATCTTGGCAGGACAGAATCGGTACGGCGTTTCAACATCAGGGTTCGGCTATCGCTGGCATGAGGTTGATCCACGCTTCAATGCCAGCACAAATCCCCTTGAACCCCATTTGTTCGGCTGGGTGGTCGAGATCGATCCGTACCATCCGCAAAGCAAACCTGTAAAGCGCACTGCACTCGGTCGATTCAAGCATGAGAGCGCTCAATATGTAGTTGATGACAACTACTATGTTGCTTTCTATATGGGTGACGACGAGCGCAACGAGTACATTTACAAGTTCGTTTGCGCCAAACCCTTAAATCCGCAAAATCGTGACGCTAACCGCGACCTGCTCGACACCGGTATTCTTTACGTCGCCAAGTTCAAGGACAACGGTACTGGTGAGTGGCTTCCTTTAGTCTACGGACAGCGCGGTCTGACACCCGAAAACGGTTTCAGGAGCCAAGCTGAAGTTCTTGTCAAGACACGACAGGCTGCTGATCGAGTTGGTGCGACAATGATGGATCGCCCAGAGTGGACTGCTGTGCGTCCTCGGATTGGCGGATTTAAGGAGATTGAGGTCTACTGCACATTGACAAATAATAGCCGCCGTGGGACAGAGCCAGTTTCCTCGAACGAGCCAGACGGCACCACAGGCGCGGCTACTGCACGTCCTCCTATCGATGCTGCTAACCCACGTCCTGATAACCGTTATGGTCACATTGTCCGCTGGCGTGAGGATGGACGTAGCGTCAAAGCCACCACCTTCAGATGGGATATTTTTGTTGAATGCGGTGACAAATCTAATTCCGAACCAAATCTTGTTGGCAACATTAAAGGCGACGACTTCGGAGCACCGGATGGTCTTTGGTTCGACGACTTCGGCCGCCTCTGGATTCAAACTGACCAGGCGGGCGACGGTCTTGGCGACTGGATAAACATTGGTAGCAACGTGATGATGTGTGCCGACCCCAATACTAAACAGATTAGGCGCTTCTTGACCAGCCCAACAAACTGTGAGGTAACTGGCGTAGTCACTACACCCGACGGCAAAGCGATGTTTATTAATATCCAGCACCCAGGTGATGGTTCGCAACCCTCGAATCCTACGGAATTTAGCAACTGGCCACACAGTCAAGGTTATGGCCCATCTGGACGTCCGCGTTCTTCAACGGTGGTGATCACACGCAATGATGGCGGTATCATAGGTGGACTTTAAATACTGATTGGCTAATCTAAAAGTTTTCCTGTTTCTTGCTCAGCTTTAGTTGGCATCCGCAGTAAAGATGATAGGAGCAGATTTATTTAGCGATCGCACCTCCACCAGTAAAGTATCTTAAAGACTTTTATTGGTTAAAAATAACTAATCGCCTTAATCCTTAAACTGAAATACAGGCAGGGTAAGGCGATTTTTTTAATTGCATCGGTGTAAGTCTGACAAAAAAAGAAAATCCCCACTGGTGAGGCAGGGATTTTTTTAATCAAGATTTTTATTCGAGGTGTACTACTTAGTTAACTTGCCACTTTTGATGCTTTATGCTTACGTTTAATCCACATTCCCATAGCACCAGCGATCGCTGTACCACCAAGAGTAAAAGGCTCCGGTACTTTAGAGTAACTGACTGTACCTATTTCTGCTGCTTCTAAAGATTCTCCACTCAGAATGCTATAAAATTTGTTACCTCCTATTTGTGGAGTATCTACCCCACTGCCAATGAAAAACTTATCTGCAACTAAATAGCTTAATCCCGAAAGCTTGCCATTGTTAAAGCTGACTACAGGAAAAGAGTCATAAAGTTCATCATTTTTCTCTGTATAGGTAGTATTCAAGTAATTGAATGTAACTGCCAATCCATTCGCAACACCCAAGTTTTCAATACCCGCCCCAGTTAGGGACGAGTCATCATATTCAAAAGAACCATAATACTGACCCGGATTGTTGCCAGACATAGCATTAACGGTGAAATCGTACTCAATCACAGCAGCTTGTGTTGGTTTAGCATCCATAGCAGCGATAGAGATGGCAACTGCAACACCAGTAATGCCAAAATTTTTGGCTAGTTTCATCAGAAAATACTCCAAAGCTAGAAAATGAATAGTTGTGTAATTTCACTTAAATAAGCTTTGAACCCGTGTATTTAGGTTAAGAGATATCAAACAAAACATAATTTTCATCGAATCTTTATATTTATCAAGCACATATAAAATTTGCGTAAATTTATTTAAGCAAAATATAGCGTTAATGTTGTCCGCCAAAACACATTTTCGTCCTAACTTCTCATTCCGACCTACTCCTTTTAACCCTGGCGATCGCGCTGATGGTAATAGCTTAGGAGAGGGTAATTTGGCAGGTTATGACGCAAGTAAGGGCGGCCCTGTTCCCTGGATTCCTCTGACCCCTGCTACTTCTAGTAAGTACGACAAAGATACATCAAGTATAGTTATCCCGACTCTGCTAACACCGCCACAACTCTTTATACTGGCGTCAAGAGCTTTAACAACGCGATGGGCGTAGACATTTACGAGAAGAGGTTGAAAACCGTCCTAGAAATTGCCAAAGAAAAGTGTAACTGTGGGGACTGCTCTAATTTTTGCGATAGGGGAAATTATGCCTGCCCAAACTGCAATCCTCATTTATGATTTTTCTAACACTAGTAAAACTCTGAAAGGCACTTTTTCATTCGACCAAGCAGCAGCAGACGATCAAGAAGTAACAATTTCAGAAGGCTTAAAGCTTTTTGCTACCTATGGCGGTCAGTCATACACTGAAGCGAATGATCCTTTAGCGTCGGTTTTAACTGACTTCTCAGGAAAAATTCCTAACCAAGGGGGATTGGGATTGCAATTTACACCTGGTACTTTTGAAGTCTATCGTGAAAATTTTATTAATCGGAATGATTTGACTGATGCGGGTGTTGAGTTCGTCACTTATACCAGTGTCCCTGAGCCAACTTTTATGCTTGGGTCGTGTATGTTTGGGTTAGGTTTGTTGGCGCGTAAAAAAATAGCATCTTCCAGGCCATCAAGCACAAAAGCTTGAACTAAGTTATCAAGAATAAAGTTTTAGGCAGTTGATTTGCATCTACTGAAAGCAGGGTGGAATTATCTACCCTGCAACTAATTTCTAGCATTTAAAACTAATGCGTAGGACGGCTATGATTCAGCCTCGTGAACATTGATATTTTCAAAGCCATATAAAAAAGTTTTATAGAAATAGAAGCGATCGCCTGTGTTCAAAATTTGACAAATACTCAGAATTTAGGATTGAAAGTATTGAAAAATTAATCCAAAGGGATAATGCTGTGTCAGTTTGAGGCTAATTTCCAAACAGGTTTATTCATGCAGAAAATATACATGGATTAGTTAGATATAATAATGACTCATTCTTTGTTTTCCTAGTTGGAGAAATCAATGGGTCGCGCCAAAAAGGTTGTCCTGGCATATTCTGGGGGAGTTGATACATCAGTTTGCATCCCTTACCTTAAACAGGAGTGGGGTGTAGAAGAGGTAATTACGCTAGCAGCAGATTTAGGTCAGGGAGATGAATTAGAGCCAATCCGAGAAAAAGCTTTGAAATCGGGTGCAAGTGAATCTCTAGTAGTGGATGTCAAAGACAGGTTTGTTGAAGATTACGCCTTTGGAGCAATTCAAGCCAACGCTCTTTATGAAAATCGCTATCCCCTAGGAACAGCCCTTGCTCGTCCGCTAATTGCCAAAATATTAGTAGAAGCAGCCCAAAAATATGGTGCTGATGCGATCGCTCACGGTTGCACTGGCAAGGGGAACGATCAAGTTCGCTTTGATGTCTCGATTGCTGCCCTTAACCCTAATCTGAAGATACTTGCACCAGCAAGAGAATGGGGAATGAGCCGTGAGGAAACAATTGCCTATGGTGAAAAATTTGGCATCCCCTCACCAGTCAAAAAATCTTCACCCTACAGCATTGATAAAAATTTGCTCGGTCGTAGTATTGAAGCTGGTGTATTGGAAGATCCATCTGCTGAACCACCAGAAGAAATTTATGAAATGACCAAGGCGATCGCTAACACCCCCAACGAACCAGAGTACATTGAAATTGGTTTCAACAGAGGTATTCCAACAACTCTCAACGGTACATCCAAAAAGCCAGTTGAGCTAATTGAACAACTCAATCAGATGGCGGGAAATCACGGTATCGGGCGGCTCGATATGATAGAAAACCGTTTAGTGGGCATCAAATCACGGGAAATCTACGAATCACCCGCTATGTTGGTGCTAATTCAAGCACATAGGGATTTAGAAAGCTTGACTTTAACAGCAGATGTCACTCATTACAAGCGTGGCATTGAAGAAACTTACAGCCAAATCGTTTACAACGGTTTATGGTACAGTCCACTCAAAGCCGCGCTGGATGCCTTTATTAAAAAGACACAAGAGCAAGTATTGGGAACTGTGCGAGTCAAGTTTTTCAAGGGCAACGCCACGATAGTCGGGCGTCGGAGCGATAATTCTCTCTATAGTCCTGATTTAGCAACTTACGGCGCTGAAGACCAATTTGACCACAAAGCTGCTGAAGGCTTTATCTATGTTTGGGGGCTACCAACTCGCATTTGGTCACAGCAAACTAGAAGTTAATAATTAGGAGTTAGGAGTTAGGAGTTAAAAGTTAAAAGAAAATTACTTTACTCCTGAACGCCAGTTGCTCCACTTGGGGAGCCACCCCCGTGGGCGGGTTGCCCGACTTGAGGGGAGTGGCGTGAAACCCAAGACCGCACTGGCTCCTCCTGGCTCGTTATTCCTTACTTCTCACTACTAACTTCTTTAACTTGGCGGGATTCCAACCACAAGGGTATAACAATGACCGCCACCATGATTAGTAGGGCGGCGATCGCAAATTGACCCACCCAAGCAACCAATTGTTCTAAAGAAATAATTTTGCCAGCAAAGAAAGCTAATGTCACCATCAGACTAGCCCAAGTAACTGCCCCTAATAAGTTGTATAAAAAGAATTTCCCGAAAGACATTTCGGCTATACCAGCTAATGGCGCAGCAAAAACTCGTAATAATGCGAAAAAACGCCCAAAAAATACAGCTTTAGCAGCATTTTGAGTAAATTGTTCTTTAATGTTCAGCAGTCGTACTTCGGAAATCCGAAATACTTTACCAACTTTTACTAAGAAAGGCCAACCGCTAACTCTACCAATCCAATAGCCACAAGTGCCGCCAATTACAGCACCCATAATTGCATCACCGAGAACCAGCCAGAAATTTAGTTCATCACTACCAGCCAGAAACCCGCCCACTAAGGTCACGGTTTCACCCGGAAGGGGAATACCTAAATTTTCTAACAAAATTCCCAAAAAAATTGCTAAGTAGCCATACCTGTGGGCAACTTCTTGGATGTTTTCTAGTGAAATCAGCTCTAAAGACATCCCGCACCGCCACCTTTACAAATTTTTACTTTTACTTTACATCTTTGCTTGTTTTGAGGTGGGGTGTCAATCAAGCCACTACACAGATTTATCAATTTCATACTCTATGAGTTAATTGTCCATAGCTTCTAATCTATGGTAACTATTAAGTTTTGGGTATTGACTATTGACTTCTTAGCATCGATTATCACAACTACATACTTAACTAATAAAAAGTAGTACACTATTTATAAAAAATTTATAAATATGCGGGTAAATTATAAAAATATCGTAAAAGATACGGTTGCTACTGAAATTCATAGGCGCTTATGCCTATATTGAGGAGAGTTAAGACAAATTATACGGCATGAATACTGAAAACCACTTCAACTGCATTGCTGCAAGTCCCCATATATATGGGCACGACAGTCATTTTGCTGTTGAGATAGAAGCAGTATTGATGTCACTTTTCAATTGCTTGTAAAGTGTTTCAACTACCCAGTTACATTTATGACTCTCACACAAGAACTTCAAGTGATTTTATTCAAGCCCCAACAAAGCATAGACTTGCAAGGTGGAATGGCTTTGAGCGAACAGATGGCTAGAGTAGTTCCTCAGCCAGATCAACTATGGGTTATCGACCTAGCGGAAGTAGATTTCATGGATAGCTCCGGGTTAGTTCCCTTGGTACAAGGACTCAAAGCTGCACGTCAGAGTGGTTGTCGCTTGGTTCTTTGTAATGTACAGGCCCCTGTACGGTTGATTTTGGAACTCACCCAGCTAGATTCAGTGTTTGAAATTTTCGACGCTTACGACGACATTCTTACTAACTTCAAAGATGACAGTCTGGTGCTAGCAGACTAACTTAAAAATCTACCTAAAGATGGATGGCGGAGTCAAGCAATGTTTGTGATTTGTAATGCTTACAAATACATTCTCACTATTTTTAGAGATCATAGTCTGGTGCTAGCAGTCTGATTTTCTCTTGATTTAGAGCAGAATGTTGATAGAAACTGATGGCTTTGCAGCTTGGGAGTGCTAATGGCAGACGAATTAATCCGATTAGATCTCGATGCCAGCTTAAGCATATAAAGCGGGAAGTAAACCAAGTAAGTCAAATCAAATTCAATACTTTGCGGCACTCTCCACCTTTTTAGGGAAAGCCTTTCCAGATTGCGCTGGACTATTTGCTTTGCATCTGACAAGATTACTGAGATCACTCTAAGATGCTTCGCCAGATAAGCCTAACAAATGTAATCTAAGTATTTGATACCTTTTCACTAAAAGCGGCGGGAAGCCCCATCAACAGAGTAGGTAGGTCAGGAAAGCCGCCCCACCAGTTTGGTAATGGGTAATTCCAAATTCCTCGTCCCCTTTTGGGCTAGGAATTTTAACTAAGTTATGATGCATCCGAGTCTACCGGACTTTTACGCCGGAAGCCGACGGTCAGACTTATCCCCAAAAATAAGGCAACCAGCTGTAAGCCTGGAAACCCAGATTAAATTTAAACTTTTTTATTCACGAATTACTGTCTTCTCTACGTTCGCGCAGCGTGTCGCAGATAGACTCTCCACTAAGGTTGCGGGGCGTAGCCATTAAGAATTTGTATAATTTATTACAAACTATATCCCACCCAGAGATGTTTCATTATCCTAGAAACCCTACACCTTAAAGGGTGTAGCTACCCAAACTTAGTCCACTCAGACCTCTCTGTCCGCGTACTAAATGGTGGAAAATCGTTCCACCCTGCGAAGACAGGCTTTATGGTTGAGCCAATAGCTGTTAGCCCGCGGAGCTTTGAAAAAATGAAATAGCCTTCTCTATCCCATTATCAACAAAACTTTAAGCATTCTGGGGAGTGGAAATATTACTTTGTCCAGATGCCGGGCGGGGAAAATTTGGTAAATCAATACCGCTATGACTAGAATTGCGGGTTTTGAGTGCTAAACGGTAACTAACACTTTGTAGTTCTGCTTGGAGTTGGCGGTTTTCCCGTTGTAAGATTGCCACCTTTTCTCTGACTGGAGCCATGCGCTCCTCAAACTTACGACGGTAAATTTGAGGCAACTCTTGAACTACTTGCTCCAACATCCGACTGCGATCGGTGAGTTCTTGGACTGATTGCCGCAATTGGTAAATTTCGACATCACGAGATGTAATTTGCTCTTGATAGAACGCCACCTGCTGCTCAACAGCTTGGAGTTGTTCTCGCAAAGCCTGTAACTGAGTCAGATCGCGCTCAGGCTCAGTCCGCTGGGGCATAAAATTAGTATTACCCTTTACCAGCCGGAAGAGTTCTTGAGATAGCTGTTGTACTAACTGATCGCGAAGTTGCAACTCTTGGCGCAGCTGCGATGCTTCCGTAGAGAGAGCTTGGATGTTGGGTGTATCAGATTGACTCACAGTGGCTTACAGCTCCCATTCAGAATCTTGTCCACTTTTAGGTATAACTGCGGTATTACTGCCTTTGGCAAGTATTTGTTAATTTAGCATTCCCAGATGAGTCACGAAAAAGTATAAAGACAAAAAAAATTTTTATTTTACCTGGAATTAGGGACTGGGTATTAGGAATTAGGTATCGGGAAGAATTCGGTTTTTAGTCCCGATTACCCCTGATCTCTAAAGGATCTCGGAGTTCCCCAATCCCTAGTTACTCATACTTACTCAGTTGCAGCCCCTACTTTAGCGGGTTTTGCTTCTTGAACTTCCTGCTTAATTGTCATGTAGCGAATTACTTCCTCACTCAAACGCATGGCACGTTCTAAGGGCGCAACTACAGTTGCAGGTGCTATGTAGTTGAACTGGATGTAGATGCCATCGCGGTGCTTTTTGATTTCATAAGCGAGACGACGCTTACCACGATTTTGAATTTGGATATCCTCGGCCCCTTGTTCGCGGAGCAAGTTCTGGTATTTCGTAATTGCTTGCTCTACCTGTTCTTCTCCTAGGTCAGGACGCAGGATGTACATTGTTTCGTAAACGGTTGTCATAATTTTCAGTCTCCTTATGGGCAAAATGGCTGCTGATGTTAATTTATACATTGACTGTGATAGTCAATACGAGTATTAATCAACATCTGAAGCAACAAGGAACTATAATCTTACCAGTTTTAAATTTGAATCATTAACTCAAATCGCTGAAGTTTGGATCTCTAATAAGAAATAGGTTGGAAGCCGACCCTCAAATTTCTTGAGTTAAGTAAGAATTTAGCTTTTGGTAATCAGCAGCAAATTGATCAGACTATTAGTTTAGCCAATAGCATCTATAACAATTAGTTTCAGGCTTAAGGCTCTATCGCTGACTGTCGGCTCAACTGATTTCTGAAAAAGCTAACCAAGGATTGGTAACTGCTCACAGCTTTTAATTGCAGACAAAAGGATATTGATCAAGGTTATGGCGCAGCGCTATGTGCGAGTTCAAAATCAAGAAGGACAGATTTACTACGGGTTACTACAACTATCCCTCAATGTGCAGGTGCTAGATGCTCCGCCCTGGTTGCAAGGGCAGCCCACTGATTTAACTTTAACACCGGAAAATTACCAAATTATGGCCCCCTGTGCTCCCTCAAAAATTGTGGCGGTGGGTAAGAATTATGCAGACCATGCGGCAGAGATGGGAACTTCTGTGCCTTCTGAACCATTGATTTTTCTCAAGCCGCCTACGTCCATTATTCCGTCTGAGACAGAAATTAAGTGTCCTCCCCATTCGCAACGAGTAGATTACGAAGGAGAGTTAGCAGTGGTGATAGGCGATCGCACTTTTGACTGTACTCCAGAGGAAGCCCAAACCAAAATTTGGGGTTATACCATTGCCAATGATGTGACAGCGCGGGATTTACAAAAACGGGATGGTCAATGGACACGAGCCAAAGGTTTTGATACATTCTGTCCCTTGGGCCCTTGGATTGTGCGAGAATTAAATCCAGGAGCTAGATTGCAGACTTTCTTGAATGACGAGCCAAATCCAGTGCAATCAGCCTGTATTGATCAGATGGTATTTGCCCCCGATTTTCTGGTGTCTTATATCAGTCAGGTGATGACGCTGCTCCCAGGAGATTTAGTATTAACGGGTACGCCATTTGGGGTGGGCCCATTACTTATAGGCGATCGCGTCCGCGTAGAAATTGAAGGTATTGGTCGCCTAGAAAACATCGTGGCTGCCCGTTAATAACTAGCGCACTTGCATGTAAACTGCATCAGAAACAGCCGGAATTTCTGCATAACGCCCAAGCAAAGACTGGATAACAGAATATGCAACCGCTGCCACTACGCCGATAAAAATAGTTGTGTAGAGGGTTTGGATAGCAAAACCACTACTGGGAACTAGTCCGACAAGATCAGTCAGGATACTAAACAAAAAGATAATAATGTCCAAAAGGATTGCTTGCATGGTGTTAAAACGAATAAAGTGGCTAATTTTTTCGTTTCTTACTACCAACAGCCACAAAGCAAAGAAAATAATCAATCCTGCGTAACGGACGCCGTAGTAAATTCTTAGCAATGGCAGAAGCGGCAGAAAAAGCAGTTGCAGAGGTGGGAACTCTGCTAGTAAAAATCTCCCGAATACAAAAACTTCTATTAGGGGAAGCAGATAAGGTAAGCAAGCAAAAATCCGATCTGAAACCGTTGTAGACCCGCGCCAAGACATTATGCGTTCTCCTGTGGTTGAATTTCAATAGTTACTTGAGCCTAGGATAACGCAGTTACTAAGTCTTGCTGGCAAATGCGATTATTCTATATACGCAATGCGGAAACCCATCATACACTCATACTGGTCAGGTTGCTGTTCCATGAGTTTGCGAATGGCTTGACCGCAGCGCAGTTGACCCCCACGCCAGCGAGGTTGCCCGCTTCCATCGGCGAGTAAACAAGACTGACAAACCTTTTCAGGGGCAAGGATCTGATCTTCCATTAAGATGACTAGCATCGAATCCCTCCTGTAAATCCTCATTGTTACCCACATTTAACTAGGAGGAGGACACCCTTTGTAGCAATCCAGAGAGCAGCTTCAGGCTGGTTGGGCACGTCGTAAACTAGTGGATTTTCGATGACGGAGGACACCTAAGAGCAACCTAATGCACTCTTTTTAGCAAAAATGTGGATAGTTAAGAAAAAATTGCTAAGCGAACCTTAACCTATTGTATGTTGTGTGTGTTAGAGATTAAGATATTTGGAAAAAATGATACATAAATATTAGCAAAAACAGTCAGTGGTATCGATTGCATCCCTATGAATTCTACTTCGGAGTTTCTACACTCCAGTGAGTCTGATGATAGTTAACACATTAATTGGGCTGGTATCTAATAATAAATAAGTCGGCACTAATAAGCGTCAATAGTACAGAAGCAATTTATCGCATCTGTATAGTAGTCAAAAAATATTAAACTATAAGACCCTTGACTGTGGACTCTTACTTAAATGCTGTGCTTGACCAAAATTAACCGTTGTGCAATTTTCCATAAGGATAGTTAAAGTGACTAGGACTAACTCAGACTTTCTTGCCTCTGCCGATCCTACTATTGCGGAGCTAATTAACCAAGAACTAAAACGCCAACGCGATCACTTGGAGTTGATCGCTAGCGAAAACTTTACCTCCCCTGCTGTACTGGCGGCTCAAGGTTCTGTACTGACAAATAAATATGCCGAGGGATTGCCTGGGAAACGCTACTATGGCGGTTGTGAGTTTATAGACAAAATCGAGCAGCTGGCGATCGACCGTGCTAAAACCTTGTTTGGTGCTGCTCACGCAAATGTACAACCCCATTCCGGCGCACAGGCTAATTTTGCAGTCTTTCTGACCTTACTGGAACCAGGAGACACCATTATGGGGATGGATTTGTCTCATGGGGGACATCTTACCCACGGTTCGCCTGTGAATGTTTCGGGTAAATGGTTCCAAGTTCGCCACTATGGCGTTAGCCAACAAACAGAACAACTAGACTATGACCAAATTCGGGAGCTGGCGTTAAGGGAGCGTCCTAAGCTGCTGATTTGTGGTTATTCAGCTTATCCTCGGATCATTGACTTTGAAAAGTTTCGCAGTATTGCTGATGAAATCGGTGCTTACTTATTAGCGGATATTGCCCACATTGCTGGTTTGGTCGCCAGTGGTCTTCATCCTGACCCTATTCCTTATTGTGATGTAGTAACAACAACTACCCATAAAACTCTACGCGGCCCCAGAGGTGGTTTAATCTTGACCCGCGATGCAGAACTGGGTAAAAAGTTAGATAAATCTGTTTTCCCTGGTAGCCAGGGTGGGCCATTAGAACATGTAATTGCTGGTAAGGCAGTAGCTTTTGGAGAAGCCTTAAAACCAGAGTTTAAAGCCTATTCTGCTCAAGTAATTGACAATGCTCGTGCCTTAGCAGAGCAACTGCAAAACCGGAGTTTAAAATTGGTATCCAATGGTACTGATAATCATTTAATGCTAGTTGATCTCCAGTCTATCGGTATGACGGGTAAGCAAGCAGATCAGCTGGTAAGTGGTGTGAATATTACTGCTAACAAGAATACAGTTCCCTTTGATCCGCAGTCGCCATTTGTGACTAGCGGTCTGAGGTTAGGTTCTCCAGCAATGACAACTAGAGGCTTAGGAGTAAAGGAATTTACTGAAATTGGGAATATTATTGCCGATCGCCTACTTTCACCAGATTCGGAGATAGTAGCTCAAGATTGCCGACAAAGAGTGGCCACATTGTGCGATCGCTTCCCTTTATACCCTCATCAGGAAATTTCTGTACCAGCCCTAGCATAAGGTATTAGAAATCGGGGATCGGGGATTGAGTACTGGGAACAATTCAGTTCCCACCAGTCCTCAGTCCCTAATCTCAAATTCTCATGCTGAAAAGTGTCTGAAATGTAGTAGATATAGGTAGATATATTCCTTGGCACATTTTTGTCTTACAAGCTACTTATTTGAAGATACAGATGACTCCTCAGATTTATCATCTGATTGCCTTCCTTGTTGCCGCAGTAGTCGTTCTCTGGACTACGCCTGATGTCAAAAACATAGGCATAAAAAGTGGGCGCGTAGATCAACCTGGCGATCGCAAAGTCCATCAGCGCCCAATGGTACGCCTGGGAGGAGTTTCTATCTTCGCAGGTACTATAATCTCCCTAATACTTATTTGGTGGTTGGGTGGATTTGGAAATCTGCCAGCTGAAAAAGAGTGGCAAATTTGGGGTGTTACTTTAGGCGGTCTTGGTTTTTTTCTCATCGGTTTAGCTGACGATTTGTTAAATCTGTCTCCCTTGACGCGCCTGCTGATGCAAGTTGTTGTAGCATCCGGTGCATGGAAAGCAGGCGTAAGTATAGATTTTATTAGCATTCCCACAGTTGGGATAGTTGATTTGGACTGGCTAAGTTTGCCAATCACAGTCATTTGGCTAGTGGGGATGGTCAATGCTATTAACTGGATTGATGGTTTAGATGGATTAGCTGCTGGTGTGTCTGGAATTGCCGCTGTAGTTATGTTGGTTGTATCCCTGTTTATGCGGCAACCAGCAGCAGCTTTAATCGCCGCGGCCCTGGCTGGTGCAGCGCTAGGATTTCTCCGCTATAATTTCAACCCCGCACAAATTTTTATGGGAGATGGCGGGGCTTATTTTATGGGATTCACTCTAGCGGCTGTGGGTGTAATTGGCCTGGTGAAAATCCCTGCTTTCACCGCAGTATTACTACCTTATCTGATTTTGGCAGTGCCAATTGTCGATATGTCAGCAGTGATTTTGGCGCGACTCCGCCGTGGCAAATCGCCTTGGGTTGCAGATAAACGCCATCTGCACCACCGACTGCTAAATGCTGGTTTATCCCACAGACTGACAGTTTTATTTATTTACTCTTTAACGTTGTGGGTTGGGAGTTTAGCATTAGCTATTGCTGGTATACCTAGTGGTATTGCTTACGCCTGGGGTGCAACCACGCTGCTAAGTTATGCTATTTGGCGTGTTTGGAAATTATCTCGACAATCTTAAGGATTTTGAATTTTGGATTCAATCTAAAATCTAGAATCTAAAATCTAAAACCTAAAATATCAAATCTGATGAGTGCAGAAATTATTTGTGTTGGTACTGAAATGCTGCTGGGAGATATCCTTAACAGCAATGCTCAATTTCTGGCGCAACAATTAGCGCAGCTAGGCATTCCCCACTATTATCAAACTGTAGTTGGAGATAATCCAGAACGACTCAAGCAAGTTATAGAAATTGCTACCTCAAGAGCGGAAATTCTCATTTTTACTGGTGGTCTTGGCCCAACACCAGACGACCTCACCTGTGAAACTATTGCCGATTTCTTTAATGCCCCTTTGGTAGAACGCCCAGAAATTATCGAAGATATAGCTCAGAAATTTGCTCAACGCGGTCGGGTTATGTCTCCTAGCAACCGCAAGCAAGCATTGATTCCCCAAGGTGCAGAAATTTTACCCAATTCTACTGGAACAGCACCCGGCATCATCTGGCAACCCCGTCCTCATATAACGATTTTTACTTTTCCTGGTGTTCCCAGTGAAATGCACTGTATGTGGCAAGAAACCGCTGTCCCTTTTCTGAAAAGCCAAGGTTGGGGTAGGGAAATTATTTACAGCCGAAGTTTAAAGTTTTGGGGCATTGGTGAATCGGCTTTAGCGGAAAAGGTTGCTTCCTATTTGAACTTGCCAAACCCGACAGTTGCACCTTATGCAGGTAAGGGAGAAGTGAGACTGCGAGTTTCTGCAAAAGCAACTTCAGAAGCAGCAGCAGAGGCTTTTATCGCACCCATTGAGAAACAAATCAAAGAAATTGCCGGACTGGATTACTACGGTACTAATGATGACACACTTGCTACCGTAGTTGGACAGTTATTGCGTGTATCGGGAGAAACTCTTTCTGTAGCAGAATCCTGCACTGGCGGTGGACTGGGGCAAATGTTGACAGAGATTTCTGGTAGTTCTGATTACTTTTGGGGTGGGGTAATTTCTTATGACAATTCGGTGAAAGTTAGACTACTGGGGGTTAACCAGGAAGATTTAAATAAATTTGGGGCGGTAAGTGCTACTGTCGCAGAGCAAATGGCACTTGAGGTAAAAACCCGCCTTTCAACCACTTGGGGATTAAGTATTACTGGTATTGCTGGCCCAACTGGGGGGACGGATGCTAAGCCGGTGGGTTTAGTCTACATCGGTTTAGCTGGGCCAAAAGATGAAGTGGTAAGTTTTGAGTATCAGTTTGGTGCAGCGCGGGGACGTGCTCTCATTCGTCATGTCAGTGCGAATGCAGCGTTGGATAATTTGCGAAGGAGGTTGTTGACAAGGTAGGGAAGGTGCGATGTCTGATGACAAGCCGCTCCGCGTCTGCACGCTTCTAGTCTGGCGAAGATAGGGTGTAAAAATGTCGAAAAAGCGTAAATTACTAGAGAAAGTTCTTTCTGGTTCCAAGAATATTCAATTTAATGAACTAGTTACTCTGGTTGAGGCATTTGGGTTTTCTTTATCACGCGTTAATGGCAGTCACCACATCTTTACTCACCAAGATATTCCTGAGCTTGTTAACTTGCAAAATCGCAAGGGCGAAGCTGTTCCGTATCAAATCCGTCAATTTCTGATTTTGATCGAAAAATATGCGCTTACTTTGGAGGATGAAGAATGAGGCATTATCACATTAATATCTTCTACAGTAAAGAAGATGATGGCTACATTGCTGATATTCCTGATCTGAAATACTGTTCAGCATTTGGCTCAACTGAAGAAGAAGCACTTCGTGAAGTTTTAAAAGCAAAAGAAGCATGGTTAGAGGCTGCCAAAATCGAGGAAAAACCAATTCCTGAACCGAGATATCGACCTGCCATTTACCAAATAGCCTCGTGATTAATGGATGTACTGCGATGTCTGACGACAAGCCGCTCCGCGTCTACGCATTTTTATGTAGAGGTTGCGATCGCCTTTGATGAAAAGTTTTATCAGCAATATGTATGTAAGTTATTTAATCCTACATTCCGCCCTTTGAAGTGTCACAATCGTGAATTATGACCTCAAGGCATTACAAAGCGGGTCAACACACTA
>NZ_WVID01000021.1:0-67383 GCF_010091925.1 Nostoc sp. B(2019)
ATTAGTCATGATAAAATTAACCGTTATCTTAAGAATGAAAAGTTAACACCACGTTTACTTTGGGATAATGTTAAAGATATCCTACAAGTGAGTGATAGCGCATATCTAGTTTTTGATGACACAGTACTTGATAAACGATACGCCACAGAAATAGAGACAAGTCAAAGACAGTATAGTGGCAACCAACATGGTGTAATCCAAGGTATTGGGCTAATAAATTGTATATATGTCAATCATGAAATCGGAAAGTTTTGGATAGTTGATTATCGGATTTATGACCCAGATAGAGATGGAAAAACAAAGATAGACCATGTTACAGAGATGCTGCAAAACCTTATATATCATAAGGCTTTACCGTTCCAAGCTGTCTTAATGGACACTTGGTATGCGACAAATAAATTGATGTTATATATTGATGGATTAGGGAAATATTATTATTGTCCTTTGAAACGTAATAGACTTGTTGATGATACGGCAGGTCAAAAAATTTATCAAAGAATTGAATTGTTATCTTGGGATAGCCAGGAGTTAAAATCAGGTAAAATAATTAAAATAAAAAAGTTTCCCCAAGCTACAAAAGTGAAGCTCTTCCGGGTAACTGTCTCGACCGACAGAACGGATTTTATCGCTACTAACGATTTATCTCAAGATTCTACGGACGTTGTACAAAAAGTGTCTAAGGTTCGATGGAAGGTTGAGGAGTTTCATAGAGAATTAAAACAAGTAACTGGTATTGAATCGTGTCAATGTCGCAAGGCACGTATTCAAAGAAACCATATTGCCTGTGCTATTTTAGTCTGGCTTCGACTCAAACATTTAGCTTATCAAAGCTACCAAACAATTTATCAAATTAAACATGGATTATTGTCCAATTATTTAGTTCAGCAACTAAAACGCCCGAATGTTCCCATGTTTATTGTCTAGTTGTTTGGCGCTCGGTGCGGCGCAGCCGCACCGTAGTTTGTGACAGTTGCGTAAGTCCTGCAAAATTAAAATAAGGTGACACATAGTCTGGTAAATTATTTTTGTCTTCTATCTTATGCCTGATTTTGAATCTACCATTTAGTAGATTTTTTATTTTGAATCAAACTTTGCTTGACAAAAACAAGAGAACAATTCGATTAATACTAACTAGTATTTGTCAATTCAATGGCAACTCAATCTGAAACAGCGAACCTTGTCCTAGTTCGCTCTTAACGCTCAGATGTCCGCCATGTGCTTCAATGATTTGTTGAGCGATCGCCAATCCTAAACCAAAGCCACCAGCCGCACGCGTCCGCTGCTTATCTACTCGATAGAACCGCTCGAAGATGTGGGGTAAGTCTGCCGCAGGGATGCCAATACCATTGTCTTCAATTTGAATAACTACCCGATGGTATTTAAACAGGCGCAAATTCACTAAACCGCCTGCTGGAGTGTATTTACAGGCATTGCTAAGAAGATTCATGACTGCCAGATAAAGCAGTTCCGAGTCTGCTTTGAGTACAATTGGCTGTTTGGGTAAATCACTCTTCAAATCCAAATGCTGAGCAGCAATTCGAGTACTTTGTGAGCTTATTAATTCTCGTAGCAAATCGTTCAGGTCAGTTTCATGTAGAGATTCAGGCGCTAAGCGCCCCACCTGACGCGCCAAAAATAACAGATTCCCAATCAGGGTATTCATTGACTTGGAAACTTCTGCAATCTTTTCTAAACGCAGATGCTTGCTACTACTATTATCAATGTTCGTTAACAATCCAACCTGAGCATTACTGAGTATGGCTGCTAGAGGCGCACGTAATTCATGGGAAGCATTAGCAGTGAAGCGCTGGAGTTGTTCGTAGCTGTAGCGGATTGGCTGCATGGCTAGTCCCCCCAAGAACCAACCGGCAAGACTTGTAACCCCCAAAGCAATTAACACTGTCAACACCAACAATAGCAGAAACTTGCTCAGAGACTCTTGGGCGCGAGTCATCGGCATTGCCATTTGCAAATAGCCGATTAAATGACCTTTATACTGAACCGGAAGAGTGATTTGACGCAGCCAAATAACAGGTGATGATGAGAAACTCAAGTAATTGGTGGTCTTAATTGTTTGAAATTCAAACGTCTTACTTAAATGTTCTTGTGGAGGTACACCAAAAAATTGCTTTAGTTTGCCTTTTGCATCGTACCAACGGGCATAAATCACTTCACTATCTGGTGGTGGTGGGTTGCTTCCTAAGAGTGGCACGTTTTTAAGAAACACGCGCATTTGACCTTGGTGCATTTTATACTGCACATTTCCGGCAATCACTCTAGCTTTTTTATAAAGTAGTAAATCTATAACCTCTAGCTGCTCGATCGCTTCCTGGTAGTAGAGTGTCCCAGCAAAAACTGCCAGAATACCACCCATTGAGAGGGTAAACCAACGAGCCAAGTTGCGACGGCTACGGTTGAACATGAAAAATGCACAATTAATAATAAAAAATTAATTCTTAGGACTAATCCGATAGCCCATACCATAGATAGTTTCAATCCAGTCTGCTGCACTTACTAACTGTAACCGTTGCCGTAGACGACGTACTAGGGTTGTCATTGCATTACTCTCTGGTTCATTTCCCCACTCCCATAATGCCTGTTCTATTTGGTCACGGCTTAAAACATGACGCGGGTGGCGCATCAGGTACTCTAGTAATTGAAACTCACGCGCAGATAACTCGACAATCGCTTGTCCCCGTTCCACCGTTAGGGTAGAAATGTTTAATTGCAAGTCAGCAAGCTGGAGGGTTTCACCTTGCCATTGAGGCGATCGCCTGCCTAATGCTCGGACTCTTGCCAATAGCTCAAACACATCCGTAGGTTTGACAAGATAATCATCTGCTCCAGCATCTAATCCTGTAACTTTATCAAGAGTGGTGTCTTTTGCTGTCAGCATCAATATAGGTGCTTTTTTCCCAGCTTGCCGATATTGACGACACAAATCCAAGCCGCTAATTTCCGGTAACAACCAGTCCAAAATTAATAGGTCATAGTCCCTTTGAGAGATAACCCACTGAGCGATCGCTCCATCTTCTATACCGTCTACAATATGTCCAGCTTGCGACAATGCTGTTTGCAGAGGCTCTAATTGTGCCTGATCGTCTTCTACCAGAAGTATTCGCATCATTCGCTTGTTTTGATTTTTCTAACATTTAGGGTAGAATATCTAACTCAATAATGCGTCTTCCAACAGTGGGATTTTCAATAAATAAAAAATGCATAATTGGTAATAGATAATTTGGTTTTCAAGCAGATCCATTACTAGCTAAATTTACCATAATATTTTAAGTATTTAATAGTATTAATTGCTAGGATACTTTCCATGATTTAATTTTTATATCGTAAATTTTTAATTTTTAAGTCCCTATGTCATTACGTAACTGGTTAAAATCATTCCATTTTATGGGGTTAGAATTTTGGCTTCCTCTTCCTATTTTGGGTGTTGCTTTTTGGTTTGGCGGCAACCAGTTAGTAGAACAGGTGTTGAGCCGGCCTTACAACACGGTGAATCAGCTTCAGGCAGATGTTCAACCAGAATTCTATCTGTCAATGCATGTGCTATTAATTCAAGCACAAGTTGACAGAAATGCTGGAGTTACTAAAGTTTTCGTTCAACCAATAAATGCCTCACAAGAAAAATCGGAATTTCAATTTGCAACCACAGATATAAGTCAGATAGAAGCAGCGATCGCCCAAGAGTTAGGAATGTCAATTGACAATATCAGAAAGCTCGTACGCTATCAAATAATAGAATAAACAGTAGTGCATCAAGTTTAAATTGATGAATAAGCAAGTTTGTAGCAAGGACTTTAGTTCCGATTATTCTAAGCACTAAAGTGCTTACTACAAACTTTCAAAACTAACTTGATAAAGTAGTAGGAATAAGGAATCTAGCTACAAATTACTCTCTGCGCTGCCATATTGATTATTGAGCAACATAAAGTTGAATATATATTAGTATCTGCTACTGGGAAAAAGTAGAATATCAACTATTTCACCCATAATTAAACCCAATCCTGCTAGGATTGTTAAAACCCAGAAAGAATCTAGTTTGTTGAAACCAGCAAAGCGCATTTCTAAATCAGCTAACAATGTAGTTGCTATGGGTATGAGAAAGAGGCTAAATATGAGTGACCAAGTTGCTACTAAAGCAATTGATGCACTTAAAAATAAGATGATAACTAAGGCTCTAGATCCAAATGCAACCAAATACTCTAACCAAGAAAGACTCTTCCGCACTATAGCTATAGCAACAGCGGCTACAAAAGCTCCCGCCAGCCAAATAATATGATGAGCAGCAAGATCCCAGCCTAACAAAGCGTAGGCTAGCCAGAGTAATATCAGAGGTATCAAAGGAATCCTGTACAAAAATTCCACATTCATATTACTAATGCTTATAAAGCTGCTGAAATCGTATCTTAATCTTAGTAAAAAAAGGTTACTACCCTAAATTTTAGACATAACAAATTTGCTCATGATATTACTCTATCAACAGAGCCAATTTCAGGACATGCTGTCTCTTGCTGACAATCTAGGCTGCGATGGCGAAACCTCAAATTTATTGCAGTGAATTTGATGATTTAGCAGACTCGGTAATTTGGGGTTTTTAGAAATTCCCAAATCACATCCTTGAACTGGACTGGAATCGTTATTTAGTTATATATACTCTGACTTTGACCGAAGTGTTGTATACGGCTAAGTTCTTGCCATAGACATCGCTTTTACTTAAATTCGCAGCTTTCCAGGAAATTTAGTCTAATTTATAAAGTTAGGCTAAAGATATCATGTGGAAAAAATAAAGCAGACGTCTATAGGCTATGTATTAACAACATATTCGTATATGTTAGTGTTTATACTGTAAATTTAACTGTGGCTTTATTTGATGCGATTGCTTTTAGTCTTAAATTCATAATAGGCTCTTAATACAGCAATTACAGCATCTTTAGGCTAAGTAATTATGGCTAAGCATTAAGTAATAGTTAAACATTAATACTCAGTTAGGGAATGAATATATGATGAATACACTACGTTCCCAAATTACGGAAATACGTAAATAAACTAACTTTATCTATTAGTTAGTTTTAGCTAGTTGCTCTATATTTTTATGTGAGAGGTATTGACGATTCACAGTGTTCAACTTTTATAACTGTCCATACAATCGTTTCGTGCTTCTACCTAGTGGTAGAATCATTCCACTAAGTAAAGATGTCTTTTATACATCAAATAGCAAATGTGCTGAAAGGGTTAGCTAGGTGTGCAATCTCCAAAAAACAAAAAATTATTCAACCCACTCAGGGAAATCAACAAGAGCGCCAACTTACAACGCAGAGAGTCTTGGCGAAACTATTGGTGTTCCTGGTTCCAAGTATGGTTATATAACAATCTACTAAGGGACTTCCAATTCAAAAAATATCCAACTTGTAGGGTACGTTACGTCTTTAGCTAACGCACCATGACAGATTAATCAATATAGCGCGTTATTACTACAACGCACCCTACAAATTAAGCTTGGATAATTTACTTTTTGGTAATCTCTAAAGAGGTAACAAAGCCCTGATTTAGAAATAATCCTAATCAATAAGGGAAAGCAGACATCCTTGTTTGAAGTAGCAAAGAAGCAAACAAGAATAAATAAGATCATATTGACAGAATGTTATTTTGCTTTTGATATGTATCAAAGATACCAAAAAGCTAGATTCTTGCTGTCAACAAGGCTTTATATGCTGCGTTATTTCTCAGGTGTTTTGTAGGAATCTTTGAGGTTTGAAGAGATCATTAAAGTGATTTGATCTCAGCCTAAAAAAGTAAATAGGGACATCCTTTAATTGCAAACAGAAGATATCTCATCCAATAACTTATAGAGCATCAACTCATGTAACCTTTGATGGGAGCATCAAAAACTATCCAACCAGTGAAAACGGTTGGTATTCTCAAGATGATCTAATTATTCATGGCTTGAGCACACTGAGAGCAAAAAATAGATGTAAAGCTAAGTATAGCGCCGACATTCATCGCTTGCTTCCCTTTAACTCAGTGTGATTGCCTATCTGGTGTAGTTCGACAGTAAGTGTAAAAACGCATAAAACCGAATAACCAGAGTGTCACTTTTGTCCTATAATCTAAGTGTTTAAGCATGAATAAGCGTCAGTAACTAAAGAGTCAATAGTCAAAAACTCTTTAGATCATCAACTTTCAACCATAGGATAGGAACTTAAAAATATTATGTTTACTTACGCCTAACTACTTACATATCAGCCTTTATTTAGTAAAAACTTGATTACTGACAACATAAGCAAGAGTGAAAGGAAAAAGATGAATATCATTGTTCGTTTGTTTAGAGCATTCATTCTCCCGGTATCTACGTTGGCTACTACGTTTTCTATGGCGGCGATACCTTCTACAGTAAGCTTAGCTAACGCACAGCAAACTCCTGCTATTCCTCAACAGAGAACAACTCAGAGGATTTGCTCTTTAGATCCAGTTGAGGATTTATTACCTCCACCACCAAGTAAGTCAAGTAATTCTTCGCTTTCCTACCTAGCTGAGCAAGGTTTTACACAAAACCAGGATGGTTCTTGGGTCTGTTATGCGAATGATCCTAAAAAGGAAGGGCGTTACTTTACTCTCTTTAAAGTTCAAGAGATTAACGGAAGGCTTATAGGAAGTTCTTTTTTGGACGAGGGTAGTCTGATTGAGGGACAAGATAACCGTAGCTTGGACTTATTTATGGTGCTAATTGAGCGTCACATGAATGCAAGCCAAGAGAATCGTCAAGGTATACGTAGATATCTGCAAGCCTTCATTTCTTTAGTAGAGCAAGGAAAGATAAAACCTACGCGTCGCGGGTTTCTTTTCGACCAACCCAATCGTGGATTGGTCTTATACCATACGCTTTCATCAGGAAGTCTTAAAGGTACTGCAATCACAGTTAATATCTACTTGCCTAAGAGTAAAACCTAAGCTACTCACATCAACTTGCTATTGCCTTGAAAAAAGACTTTAAAACTTAATCAAAGACTAATCATGATGCCCAAACAAGCTTCTTCCGTCGTTTGCAGGAGATGGATATTGTCGAAGTCAACCTTCCAAAAAATTGCGATGCCAAAGGCGGTTCGCTTTGCGACCATCGTCTCATCTGTTGCAGTATTACTAACTGTATGCGAGTCTGCTTCTGCACAGCTAAATGTTGGGCGCTATGGTATCCAACGAGGACTGGAGTCAGAGTATCTCCAGTACCAAATCAAAAACCAAAATCTCAACCAGATGCGAGTTATTCCTGCATGTAATGTGGGATTTGGCGTGAGTTGCAACAAAACTGGATCGGTAATTCAGCAATTACTTGAGTTGAATGGTGGCCCTAGTTATCAAGACTTGCTAATGCGAGCAGCTGGCGGCACACAAAATTTCCAGAATTTCACTGGCTTTTATGGTAACAATCCCAATGTCTCCCAAGCGCCGTATGCCTCGTTCTGGAGACAAGATTCTCCTGCAATTATGGACGGATACCAATATGTAATGGGGCAGAATTTTGGACGTGCTCCAGTGGAAGGTCTCGGACTTGTAACCAAGAATTTTTATTGGACACCGT
The DNA here is from genome assembly GCF_010091925.1 of Nostoc sp. B(2019). GTDB lineage: Bacteria > Cyanobacteriota > Cyanobacteriia > Cyanobacteriales > Nostocaceae > Komarekiella. The sequence continues at coordinate 7,589 of NZ_WVID01000021.1, forward strand.
ATTCGGGAGCGGGTGACTCTCTCAGCCTCCGTAATGGATTGCTGAACTTGAAATTATCCTATGGACGTTTGCTTTATGAGGAAGCCTCAAAACTTCCTAACGTTGAGCAACAGATTCAATCTCTGAATCTGCCGCCAGATATGACAAAGTTTTATTTAAATAACCTCTCTAGAGGCTTGGATGCGCTGAGTTCTGGAGATAAAAACCAACTCCAAACAAGGATTTTTGAACTACTCTCTTATCCATACTCCGAAGATGGTGGAGAACTCGGACGCCCAAATAATGGGATTCCGCAAGAGTTGAGCCAACTTGCTGGCGAAGATATTCCAGGAGAGACTTTGCTGGGCGCTAATCCATTAGCATTAGAAGGAGAAGCGATCGGTTTCGATATTGCCGCTCCTGGCTCTTTAGGAGATGTCATAGTCGCTGGTAGTTCTGAGTCCTTTCCAGTCTGGCCTCTACTCTTAGGTGTCCCTTTACTTTTTCTTCTACTGTCTGGCGGAGATAGCTCATCAGGTCAGCCATCGGTTCCCGTAGCAGACATACCTCCTTCTATTCCCGTAGCGGATATACCTCCGCTTGTCCCTGTAACGGATATACCTCCGCCTGTTGTCCCTAACCCACCTGAGTGCATTCCTACTCCCGGTAATAACCAGGTTATTGAAGTTCCATGTAATCCTGTTACTCCAGCACCTCAACCGGAAGTGAAGAAGGTGGTAGAGCCATCAATGATTAAAGCTTTTATATTGCTAATTGTTATGCTCAGTATACTTCGCTATAAACAGCGAACCATCAAGACAAACGGTTAAGTTAAATAACCCTTTGAGTTTTTTACAGCGGGTTTTATATGAATAAACCATAGTAGGGTGGGTGTTATAATGCCCAACCTACAAACGGCTTTTAAAACATTCGTTTTTTTAGTTTGCCTCACATAGCTCCTCAATCAATTAGGCAACTTAGCCCCACACCTTTTACAAAAACCAGCATCTACATCGTGGAAAGCCAAACCACAACTCAGACAAACTGTTTCTACCTGATTGGCAGTTTTCACTAGTCGCTTAATTAAATCCCCTACTTGCCAAGGAATCAGTGCAATTCCTGTCAAAATCATCAATACTGTGAGCAAACGACCTAATTCTGAAATTGGAACAACATCACCAAATCCTACAGTTGTCATTGTGACAACCGAAAAATAAAATGCATCTAAAAATGTACCGTAATTTTGAGGATTAACTGGATGCTCTACTTGATAAATTAATCCAGAGTAAATAAAAATAATTGCAAATAATGTAAATAATATTCGGGCAAAAATTACACCATCTTCAGTGCTGATACTGGCGAATAAAAATTTTCTATCGATAAACCTAATTAACCGCAAAATCCGAAACCATCGCAGTAGACGAATAAAGCTAATATCTACTGCTCCCAAAAAAAATGGCAAAATCGCTATTAAGTCAATAATCGAATAAAAGCTAAAAATATACTTAATTTTATTTTCTGCACTCCACAGACGAAGTACATATTCGACTGCGAAAACTATGACGATCGCGGTATCTGCTACATCCAACTGGAAACGAACAAAATCAGGAATATTATAAGTTTCTGCGACAAAAATTACTGATGATAATAGAACAAAAGTAGCAAGTGTTAAGTTAATAACTCTACCTATTGGCGTTTCTAGGTCTGTTAAATAAAATTCTGTTTGTTTTCTGCTCAATAACATATTTATCCACAATCAATTAGAATACATTGCATAAATTCTATTGGCAACACGGTATTATTAACCAGTATGTTTCTCAACTCCCGCTAATTATGAACCAAGAAGATTTTATGCGATTAGCACTGGCAGAAGCAAAAAAAGGCGATGCGCCTTATGGTGCAGTGATTGTTAAAGATAACGAAGTTGTTGCCGTAGCTCATAATACTGTAAGTAGAGATAGCGATCCATCGGCCCATGCGGAAATTAATGTCATTCGCAGTTTAACGGCTAAACTAAAAAACCCTTCTCTAGAAGGTTATAGCATATATACAACTGGTGAACCTTGTCCAATGTGTGCAACTGCTTGTGTTTGGACAGGCGTCTCAGAAATTATATATGGTGCTTCAATTCAAGATTTAATTTCACTAAATCAGTCGCAAATTAATATATCTTGTGATGAGGTGATCGCTAAGTCATTTAGAAATATCAAGGTAACAAAAGGAATTTTAAAAAATGAATGTTTGGAATTGTTTAGATAATCTCTAGCAATTTTATTTGAGTTGTGAGATTTCTCGTGTACCCCTGCGCTTAAGCAAGCTACTTGTAGCGCCGACCACAGGATAAGGCTGTGATTTGTCCCGGATATTCTAGGAGTGCTATATCAAAATTTTATCTAGTAGTTAATTTGGATGTAAAGTCACAATTTTAAATTATTTAGCCAGGCTCATTTAAATAAGATAAAAATGTATTAGCGAAAATCGCAGCTTGAGTGCGATCGCGCAAATCTAATCTGTTTAAAATATTCGTAACATGATTTTTTACTGTCCCCTCAGAAATGTAGAGTTCCTGAGCAATTTCTCGATTACTAGCACCTGTAGCAATTAACCGCAAAACCTCTTTTTCTCTGGGAGTAAGTTCAGCTAAACTAGGTGGTGCAAGCGGTGATTGGATTGGCGCGGTGCTAGAAAACTGAGTCAATAATTTTTTAACTATTCCTGGGCCTAGTTGAGTGTATCCTTTGTGAACAGCGCGAATAGCAACAGCTAGTTCTTCTGAGGGTGTATCTTTGAGTAAATAACCCATTGCTCCATTTTGCAAAGCTGCTGTCACATATTCATCATCATCAAAAGTTGTTAGCACTAAAACTTTAATTCCAGCATAACGTTTTTGAATTTCTCGTGTGGCTGCAACTCCATCCATAATGGGCATTCTAATGTCCATTAAGACTACATCTGGTTGTAATTTTGCAACTAAATTAATCGCCTGTTGACCGTTTTCCGCTTCTCCCACTAGTTCTAAATCTGATTCTAGTTCCAATAATGCTTTTAATCCCTGACGAATTAAATTTTGGTCATCTACAAGCAACACTTTAATCATGCTGTTAACCTTGGTAAGGGAATATTAACTGTAATTTTGCAACCAGAACCAGGAGCACTGTTAATATTAAACTCACCTCCAAGTGCTAAAGTGCGATCGCGCATACTTTGAAGTCCATAACCAGTGGTATTTTGCTTTAAATCAAAACCTCTACCATTATCTTGAATCGTTAACCGTAAACTTCCTTTTATTGTAGTTATTTCTAATTTAACTTCAGTAGCAACAGCATATCTAGAAATATTTGTCAATGATTCTTGGATAATACGATAAATCGCAGTATTTATTTCAGGGGGTAGAGAATATTCAAGATTATTTCGACATATTGGTAGAATCCCGTTGGAGCGGTGAAAATCTTCTGAAAGAATTGCGATCGCCCGTTCTAAAGATTGCTCTGACAGAGGATTAGAACGCATTGTTGAAACAGATTGGCGAACATCTTTTAGCGCATTAGAACCTAATTCCTTTGCTCTTGCTAAAAATGTTTGAGCCTTAGTTGGATTAGATTGCCACAGTTTTAAAGCGGTTTCTAATTGGAGATTTAAAGCAGTCAGAGAATGCCCTAAAGAATCATGAATTTCACGAGCAATTCGGTTACGTTCTTCTAAGGTAGCTTGATTTTCAATTCGCATAGCATATTGACGAAGTTTTTCGTTAGCAACAGCTAGCTTTTCTCGACTTTTTCTTTCCGATAATACAGCATTCATCATCAACAACACAAAAACTAAACTTAAGCCAAATACTAATGACCAACTCAAGCTAAAAAACCGAAAGCGTTCTTGGGCTTGTGCTGATGCTTGAAAGCTAAATAACTGGTATTTTAGTTGTGTTGTAAGTAGAAATAAGGTAAATGATAGACTTGTAACAAATAAACGCCCAGGTAATTGAAAAATTAGACAACTACGAGTAACTAGGATGATGTAAAGAAAAGGGAAAAGACGAGCAAACCTCCCACCAAAAAGCCCAGTTATTAAAATCAATAAAATTTCAATAGCTGTATAAATTACCTTAGATATATTGTTCTTTTTGGGCAAGAATAAGCCCATTAATGCGAAAACAGCTAGGCTAAAAATTGACAGTTCTGGGGATATACTACAAATTGATAATTCGGGAAATGCTCCACATATTGATAGTTCTGGAGGTTTAGAACGAAATCGCGGTAATGGAGATGGTAAAAAGGCTGTCAATGCAGTGATTGCCAGTAATATCCATTCCAAATAAAGTAGAGACGGAAAAGGATGATTTTTAGTTTTAATGAGACGAATCATAAGATTTTAGATGTGAGATTTGAGCTTATTAATAGAGCTGTCATGATTTATTATTCTGGTGCAATTTAAATGCAATAAGGTAAATATATCTGCTTTTATTTATATATTTACTGTAATTTATATATAATCGCCAGTCACATTCGCCAGTATTCAATCATGACTAAAGTCATGGGTGTAACCGTGACTTTCTCCTCATGTGGTTACTGGAGATAAGTTTCTATGATGGTGACATCCAAGCAGGAAAAAAGCGCGAGATAAGAAATGAAACTCAAGAGATTATCACTGGTAGCTGGTGCGTTCACGAAGTGTGCACTTTGTGCTCTCGCCCTAACTTTAACTTCAATTCCCTTTGCTGTTCAAGCAGAACCAACTTCCTCTTCACCTCTGCTACTTGCACAAGTCCCCAAAAAAGGCGCTTGGCAAGAACTGGGACTAACGGATGCACAAAAAAATCAAATCCAGACAATTCGCCAGAATACTCGCGCTCAAATTGAAGGTATTCTTACCCCAGAGCAAAAGGCACAATTGCAAGCTGCAAAACAAGAGCGTCAGGCTCAGCGTCAAGCAGGTCAAGGTCAGCGCCAAGCAGGTCAACGTTCAAGGAACAAATTTGCTGAGTTGAATCTGACTGAACAACAAAAAACCCAAATGCGACAAGTTTGGGAATCGTCGAAACAACAAATGCAAGCAGTGCTGACTCCTGAACAGCAGGCTAAACTCAAGCAGTTACAGGAGAGCAGAAGACAGCGTTGGCAACAACGCAATTCCCAATAATCCCGAATCTTTTAAAAAATAGTTAGTTAATCTGGGGTGGGCAACATCGCCCATCTCATCTCAAGATAAATTTAGATTTTAAATTTGGGATTTTGGATTATTCTTTCGGTACAAGCCCCGTCACTGTCTTGAAAAGTTTCCTGGGTCGGGCTAACCCTCCTTCTTCTGACGGGAACGCTATGCGAACAGAACTTTTCGCTGGCGATGTCCTGAGCGTAGTCTAAGGGTGGGTGCAGTAAATCTAAAATCTAAAATCTAAAATCTAAAATTGATTGACTGAGGTGCAAGCATCATTTTCCACAGTCAAGATATAGACTTCTTGCAGAAGATGGGGAGAGGGGAAGAAATTTTTTCCTCTCTCCTTTTCCCTCTTTCCCACATCAAAATAGAAAATTGGATAAACCCCTAGTAAAAGTTAGGGGTTATGAGTTATGAGTTAATCAAAACTCCTAACTCTTTCAAAATGTCCAAAGAATTTGCTATTGGTAGTAAAGTCCGTGTTGTGGCACTACCGCCCTACGTCAAAACCGCAGATCCTATGCCCATGCTACGCCCTCCCGATGTAATTCACATTGGCGAAGAAGGTATCGTTCTTGACCGCCGTCCGGGTGGATATTGGGGTATCCGCTTTGCTAAGGGAGCTTTTCTGTTAGATAGCCAATACATCGAGAGTACAGATACCCCTACCGAATCTCATACAGAGTCAGACTAGCAGCAACTAAGAATTGTAGACTTCTATAAAGTTGTGATTCTGGTTTGCACCATGATTTCCCGCCGCACTTTTTTAAGCACATTATTTGCCAGCTGTTTTGCTGTCATCAGTTGGTTGAATTTTACGCCTGCTGCTGATGCTTTAGGTGGCAAACTTCCTACAATTAATCAACCAGCGCCAGAGTTTACTTTGCCAACCAACACAGGCGATGGCAAAATTTCCCTCTCTGACTTGCGCGGTCAATGGGTAGTGCTCTACTTTTATCCTAAAGACTTCACTTCTGGTTGCACTATAGAAGCTCGTCGTTTTCAGCAAGACTTGCCCAAATATCTCAAAAAGAAAGCTCAGATTATTGGCGTCAGTGCTGATGACATTGATTCCCACGCCGAGTTTTGTGATTCCGAGGGATTAAAATTCCCCTTGTTGGCTGATACTGATGGTTCAGTGAGTAAAGCTTATGGTTCTTGGATCGGCTTTGTATCTATGCGCCACAGCTTTATTATTGACCCTCAAGGCATCTTGCGTGAGACTTTTGTCAAAGTCAACCCAACTATTCACAGCGCAGAGGTGTTGGCTCAACTAGAGAAGTTGCAGTCTAGCGAATCTTAATAATATGCGGTGGGGTAAAGGGGAAAGGGGAAAGGGGAAAGGAAAATTCCATACTTTTTCACCTTTTCCTGGCTTTTGCAATAAGCCTATTAAACATCTTGCAAAAATTTTGGTTTTTATTATAACCACAGATGAACACAGATAATTTATCGGTGTTCATCTGTGGTTTAATTTTCATAAAATCGACTTCTGCAAGAAGTCTGTTGTTGTGAGCCTGGTTTCTTTAACATCACAATCCCAATTCTTCTGGAAAACCCAGCATGATGTTGAGGTTTTGGATGGCGGCTCCCGATGCGCCTTTGCCTAAGTTGTCGAGGCGAGCAACTAACAGCGCTTCTTGGGTTGCCTCATTGGCGAATACGAAAACTTGAACAATATTAGTGCCGTTCATGGCTGTTGCATCTAAAAACATTCCATCTCGCAGCAGATTAGGATCTTGAAATGGAGCAACCTGCACGAATTTTTCACCTTGATAGTAGTCAGCGATCGCTTGATAAATCATCTCACCTGATGGGGGATTCTTCAAATTCCACAGCGGTAAGGGCACTTGTACCAACATCCCTTGCTCAAAGTCGCCTACTGCGGGTACGAATAGCGGCGGTGATGCTAACCCAGAGTACTGATGCATTTCCTTAACGTGCTTATGCCCAAATTGCAAGCCATAGATGCCATAAGGGTAAAGTGATGTTCCTCCGGCTTGCTGCTCGTGGAAAGTATGGTACTTTTGGATAAGATTTTTGCCGCCACCAGAGTAACCGGACACTGCATTAATGGTGATTAGCAAGTCGTTGGGAAGGAGTCCCTTGGCGATTAAGGGCAAGACACAGGCTAGAAATCCAGTAGGATAACAACCTGGATTGCTGACGAACTGGGCGCTGGCGATTTTCTCTCGTTGTCCCGGATTTAGTTCAGGGAAGCCATATACCCAGCCTTTAGTTGTTCGATGGGCACTACTTGCATCGAGAATCTTAACTTTAGGATTGCTAACCAAGCTAACAGCTTCGCGGGCGGCGTCATCAGGTAAGCAAAGAATGACAACATCAACAGTATTAATTAATTGCGATCGCTCAGCTGCATCTTTACGTTTAGATGCTTCAATACTAACTAACTCAACGTCATCCCGTTGTTTGAGGCGCGAGTGAATCTGTAAGCCTGTGGTTCCCGATTCCCCATCAATAAAAATTTTAGGTTTAGCAATCATGCGATCGGCATCCTTATGCGTGACGGCTACCGTTAACTGAACCGTATTCGGACATAATATCATTTCAAATAATTGCTGGGCATTACTATCTTAAAAAGCATTACAAAGCTTCTGCTTTCCTGGTTTTGAACAATAAGATTCCCAACTTCTTACAAAAGTCGAAATCTCGGAGATGTTTCGCTCTGCTCAACATGACATCTTAAGAATTTATGCAACAGATTTATGAAACTCCGAGTTCGGAACACGAAAGGCCGAGTTCGGAACACGAAAGGCCGAGTTCGGAACACGAAAGGCCGAGTTCAGAACACGAAACTCCGAGTTCAGAACACGAAACTCCGAGTTCAGAACACGAAAGACCGAGTTCAGAACACGAAAGACCGAGTTCAGAACACGAAACTCCGAGTTCAGAACACGAAACTCCGAGTTCAGAACACGAAACTCCGAGTTCAGAACACGAAAGACCGAGTTCGGAACATGAAACTCCGAGTTCGGAACACGAAAGACCGAGTTCAGAACACGAAAGGCTATTTTCTTGCTAACAACTCTTTGCTACTTAGACAGACGAGTCATTTCAAATAATTGTTGGGCATTACTTCCTAAAAAAGCATCGAAAAGTACTTGCCTTCCCGGTTCTATTTCCACTGAGTAGCGCTGGGCAATTTCGTAATAAGCGTAAGTCCAGGGAATCTGAATTTCTGCACCACTAATATTATCTAGCACAGTCACCATCTCTGTTACTGCTTGAGTTGCTGTTTGACGCAAACCACAAGCAATATTTCCCTCTATCTCTGCTTTCATGGGTACACCCAGATTAGCCAAACCGCGGGCTGTAGTATCTATATCTGGATATGCTGCTGTATTTTGGCGGTTGACGTAACCTGTGAAGTGGTTGACTGCGTAACCGTGCAGCAACACCCAAGCACCATACTGAGTAACCTGATTCACTTCCTCTACAACAGAACGCTGCGGAGGTAGCCAAGGACGAGTAAAGATTTTCTGGAGTTGTTGGGCAATACTTTCACAGTTCCCCTGCGATTGTAAAACAGAGGTAATATCAGGTTGGCTTGAAAATGAGGATACCGTTTTAAAAATGAGTTGAGCAATATCAGCAGGCAATTCATCAACAATCAATTCGCTGATAAATAGCTTGGGTAAGTCCAATTCCTCCTGCTGAGGATGGCGATAATGTCGAGCGTAAAGATGGGTTTGAGCAAAAGTATACTCCCCAGCCACCACATAACCCAAAGCTTCGGCAAGTTGTCCAAGGTAATCAATTCCCAAGTTAGCTTGACCCTGTGGGCTATCTACTAATAAACGTAAAGACCGAAAGGCGATGTGGTCATTGGCGACAGTCCCACCCGCAGCAGTAATCATTTGCTGGTAGGTACGCGCATGACTGACTCTGGCGCTGTATTCTTGCCAAAGTAATGAATATAAATGAAGGGCAATTTCAGGTTTCATATAGTAGATGGTAGGGGTCAAGGGTTAAAGGTCAAAGGTCAAAGGTCAAGAGTCAAAGGTCAAGAGTCAAGAGTCAAGGGTCAACAGACAATAGTTATTTATTCTCCTTTTCCCCCACTCTCCCATTCCCCATTCCCCATTTCCCGCTGTCCCTCATCTTCTATGAACTTAATATTTCGCCGATAATCTGAAGGGCTATCTGAATTTGGTGACTGTCAATAACTAGAGGCGGGCAAAAACGAATTGCTGCTTTACCGCAACCTAGCAACAATAAACCCCGTAAGAAAGCTTCTTGGATAATGCGATCGCGCAATTTATGATCAAGATTACCTTCTTCATCTAATAAATCTACAGCTACCATTAAACCCTTACCTCTTGGCAGGGAAATTATCGGAAATTTTTCATGTAATTGGGTAAGACCAGCTTGTAATAATTCTCCCATCTGGGAAGCGTTTGCCATCAAATTGCTTTCCAGTAGTTGCAAAGTGGCGATACCAGCGGCACAAGCCACGGGATTACCGCCGAATGTGGTAGCGTGAGAACCGGGAGGCCAAGTCATTAACTCAGGTCGAGCAAGAATCGCACCCAAAGGCAGACCACTGGCGATACCTTTAGCTGTGGTAATGATATCTGGCTGTACGCCCCAATGCTCGATCGCAAATAGGCGACCAGTACGCCCCATCCCCGATTGCACTTCATCAACTACCATCAGAATGCCATAGCGATCGCATATCTCCCGAATTCGTTGCAAGAAGCCATCTTCTGGGACAATGTAACCTCCCTCTCCTTGAATCGGTTCGACAACGATCGCCGCCACTTCTTGCGGTGGTAAAATTGTCGCAAATAGTTGTTTTTCTAAGTAATCAAGACTAGCGTGAGTGCCGTAAAGGATATGAGTTACCCCAGGTACTAAAGGGCCAAAATTGGCTCGCTGTACTGCTTTAGAACCTGTGAGGGACATTGCTCCATAAGTGCGTCCGTGGAATGCTCCTAAGAATGCCACAATTAGCGATCGCTTGGTGTAATATCGAGCTAGTTTGATTGCCCCTTCATTAGACTCAGCCCCGGAATTGGTGAAAAATACCCTTGCTGGAAACGCAGTTTTACTACTCTGAGGATTGGGAAAGGGAGCGCGAATAGCTAATTGTTCTGCTAATTCCACCATCGGCTCATAATAAAAATCTGTCCCCGACATGTGCAGCAGACGCGCCGACTGTTCTTGAATTGCCCTAACGACTTCTGGGTGAGCGTGTCCGGTAGCAGTGACGGCAATACCTGCGGTCATATCCAGAAACACATTACCATCTACGTCTTCCACCATACAGCCCTGACCACGAGCCACAACTAGGGGATAATCGCGGGTATAGGAAGGAGAAGTTACGGCGCGATCGCGTTCTACAATAGCTAAAGCACGAGGCCCAGGTAAGGAAGTAACCAAGCGGGGAACACGAGGTAAATTTAGACTAACAGGGATACTTAACATAGTTTTTTACATTTTTTTAAGATTATTTGTGATTAAAGTCCGAAGTGCGATCGTTTACAGTATCATTTGATTCTATTTACGTCACATTTACGCATTGACAGAAAAATCAAAATATCAGTTAGTGATTTTGTAAAACTCCCAGAAAGATTTAATCAAAAACCTTGTAGCTCTGCTATTGCTGACGGGCTATAGTCAAAAACGACAAATACTTTCTAATTTGACAACCTAGACTTCTTGTAGATATTTAGTGATTAGAGGTGCAGCGGTATAATACACTGTTAAGCTGATCCCTTTATAACTAGATCAAGAATGATGCTCCCATTGTATTCACGGTTAATACATTAGCAAATTAATATATTGATCTTGGGTCACTACAATTATTATGTATCAATAATTTATTTTCCAACTTATGAGTAACCTATTTAGCCAAAAACTCCGTTTCATTGTAGGTGTTGCCACCTTATCATTTATTAGTTTAGCTAGCCTTCTATATACTCAGTCAAAAAATAAACAGCTAGCCCAACAACATCAAACTGCACAGAATTTATCTTTTACTCAACAGGAAAATTCTGTCTCACCTCAATCGCAAATTTCCCTTGCCTCAAGTCAAACTGCTCGTGAATCTACACATTTTCATAATTCATTTATTGCTCAGCCAAAATCTGATGAGACTATAAGCCAGCAAGGCACACCTTCATTTGAGAAATATTCGGTATCAGCATCTACACCCTATCCGGTAATTGATGAGTGGAAAAAATATAAATTTAGTGTTAATGGCAATCAGATTTTATCTCAAATAAAACTACCAACAAATAAAGTTAACTTTAATCAAACAGATTTATTAACTGTTCTCATCAATACTAGAAAATATTACCAAGACCACGCTTCAGCAGACCCAGATATTCTCCGTCCAGGGCTTTTGAGTACTAAAGGAGTTACTGTCCAAGATATTCTTAAGACCTTAGATTTCATGATTACGGTCTTAAGGGAGGATATTGCTAATAAACGAACAACTCGTTTACAAAACCCTAATTTTATTAATACGCATTTTCGAGTTATCAAATGGTCTGCCTATAATCCAAAAGCTCGCAGTCAAAAGCAATTAAGAATTACAAAATATGCTGTCTTTACTCATACAGGTTCTCGCAAAAAGACTTCTACTTACAACACACCCATTTACAGCTTAAAACAAAATAGTAACAATAACTTTTATACTAAATACACAAAACAGGATGTTTTATCTGGTATTTATGAACCAGGCGGAAAAGAATTTGGAAAAGTTGAACCTTTAGCTTATTTGACCCGTACTGGACTAGAAGAAGCATTGATGCAGGGAACTGTACTAGTTAATTTTACAGATGGTTCTAAGGCATTTTTTAATGTAGATAAAAACAATGGAATGTCTTACGTTCGGGGATTAAAAGCAACAGCCCAAAAGCGTTATTGGTATTTTAAAAAGGTTGATGCTATCAAAGGCTACGGTTACAAGATAGATGCAAAAATTTCTATCAAACCAGGAGTAACTTTTGCTGGAGATGTTCTAAATATCGGTTTAGGTAGAGTAGTTATTATTGAACATACAAAAGCTGGACGTAAACATCTGCAAATGGGAGTTATTGCAGATACAGGTGGAGCGTTTTTACCCAATCTTTATCAACTCGATTTTTTAGCAGGTATTTTTCGGAATCAAAAAGATTTTGGACAAAACATCAGACAACTGCCTGAATATGCTACCACCTATTTTCTAGTGAAAAAGTGAAAACCTCAAGCTATATTTACTGTTTCTCTATGTTCTCTATAATTAATAAAAATTAGGTGCGATTGAGAGCTAACTTAGTATTATTAGCATTGCTGAATGAGGTAAAATCCTATTATCAATCAGCAACGCCATACTATTAAACGTGAGCAAAATATCTATGCACGAGTTAATAATTCTAAGTTATGCCCATCAAGGTCATAGAAATAAAAGCCACGACCTCCGTTTCTATAGTTAAGCTGACCTTTATTATGATGCATGGGATCGCTACTATATTCTAGACCTGCGTCTTTGACTCGTGCGAAGATGGCATCAAACTCTTCATCACTGACATGAAATGCATAATGATGCGACTCAAATCCTTCTCTGTCGGCAAAGTCTAGGGTCAGCTTATCATTGACATGCACAGCAGCGAAATGACCTACGGGAGACTCAACCTGGAGTCCAAAAATTTTTGCAAAAAAGCGTGCTGATGCTTCCTTATCGTATGCAGGCACTATGGTGTGATTCAAAGTAATTGTCATATCATACCTCCGCTCTTAATTTGGGCGGTAATCAATATCAACTATCTATCAAAGCTAATAACAACAAAGTTTTTTGATTAGCGTTGATGTAAGTTTTCTTCTATCTTATCTTTTCTTTTCCGCACCCTAACCCAATGCAGTTTAGACTACAGTAGGGTGGGCATTACAATGCCCACTTTACAAGCAACTACTCAGTTGCGTCACCGTGACAAGAAGTAGGAAAAAAAAATTATTAACTACGATTGTCAATCTGGGCACGCTGCAAACTTCCAGAAAAGTCAACATAAACACTTTTCCATTCAGTGAAAACATCCAAGGCTGTAGTTCCAGCTTCGCGGTGTCCGTTACCAGTGTGTTTCACGCCACCAAAGGGTAAGTGTACCTCAGCACCGATAGTAGGACCGTTAATGTAGGTGATACCTGCCTCAATGTCACGCATAGCAGTAAAAGCCCGATTGATATCGCGAGTGTAAACTGAGGAAGAAAGACCATAATTGCTATCGTTGAGGATTGCGATCGCTTCATCAAAAGAGCTAACCTCAATTAATGCCACCACTGGCCCAAATATCTCTTCCCGCGCAACTCGCATATTTGGAGTTACATCATCCAAAATTGTCGGTTGAAAAAAGTAACCGTTTTTCAGTGCCCCTTCATTGGCAATATCCCCACCAATTAACACCTTTGCTCCTTCCTCACGAGCAATATCTAAATACTTACTCACCTGTTGGAGTTGTCTTTCATTAATTATCGGGCCGATATCCGTATCAGGGTCAATACCAGCACCTAGGCGTAACTTGCTGGTACGCTCACGGAGCATATTAGTAAATTTTTCTTTGATATCGTGATGTAAAATCAAACGACTAGTAGCTGTACACCGCTGACCCGTTGTACCAAAGGCTCCCCAAACTGCACCATCTAGCGCTAGTTCCAAGTCTGCATCTTCCATTACCACTTGAGCATTTTTGCCGCCCATTTCCAGACAGACACGCTTATGAGTGCGTCCGCAAGTTGCGCCGACAAAAGCACCAGTTTCCGAAGAACCTGTAAACGATACCAAATTAACATCGGGATGCTCGACTAAAGCTTTCCCCGCTTCTTCACCAACCCCATGCACCAAGTTAATCACTCCAGGTGGTAAACCAGCTTGGGCAAAAATCTCAATCAATTTAGTTGCACAGGCGGGGGTATCTTCAGCCGGTTTGAGGATAACTGTATTGCCACACACCAAAGCTGGCATAGCTTTCCAGCAAGGAATTGCTACTGGGAAATTCCAAGGTGTAATTAAGGCGCAGACTCCTATAGGCATCCGCACAGTCATCGCAAATTTGTTGGGCATTTCTGAGGGTGTAGTTTGCCCGAATAGTCGCCGCCCTTCGCCAGCACTGTAAAAGGCGCAGTCAACACCTTCTTGTACATCTCCCCTTGCTTCTGTCAGGGGTTTACCCATTTCTCGACTAATCAACTCGGCTAATTCTTCTTTATGCTGGAGTAATATTTCCCCGACACGAAAAATATATTCTGCTCTAGCTGGAGCGGGGACTTTTCGCCAACCGTGATATGCTTTGCGAGCTGCGGCTACTGCTGTATCTATATCATTGGCTTGAGAACGGGGAAATGTGGCAACGACTTCAGTCTTGTCAGCAGGGTTGCGACTTTCTAGAGTTGCTTCCCCTAAAGCATTCAACCAATGACCGTCAATGTAATTGCGGCAAGATAATGGAGTTATCATATTTCAATCCCTTCCCCTTTCCCCTTTAACCTTTCCCCAACTTCTACCCGGCAATTTGGGGTTAGCAGACTACTATGTTGCGTTGTATCTTACCTAAATGATAGCTGCCATACATAAATCAAGGCACTAAGGCTAATACTCCCACAGGAGAACCCGAACCATTTTGTAACCTCAGAACCCCGATTACTAAGGTAGTACCTTTAGGTGGTAATTGATCTAAATTGGTGAGATTTTCCAACACAATGCGCGGTTGTTCTAACACCAAGCGATTAGTAATAAAACTGTTATCCTTTCCGGGGTCTACACCATGAGTATCAATACCAACGCCAACAATTTGCCGTTCGTTAAGCAAAAACCGAGTTGCATCGCTACTAAACCCCGGAAAATGCATAATTCCCTCAGCATCTTGGTTGAAGAATGCATTTTTATCAAACCACTTTTCTTGCCAACCCGTATAAAGCAGTACTGCATTACCAGCAGGAATTTCACCATATTGCTCCTCCCAAACTAGAACATCGGCAATGGTGAGGGCATAATCAGGATTAACTACCGCAGCTTGGCGGATATCTATAACTACCGCAGGTATAACCAGTGATTGCGCTGAATATTGGTCAATTCCTACACCTAAGCTGTGAAAACTGTTAGGGGCATTTATATGAGTGGCGCTATGTTCTCCCAAGGAGAAACGCCGCAGGTAATAGCCATCCTTTTGGAGTTTTGCAACAGTGGCAAATTCTACTGGGGGGTCGCCAGGCCATTGAGGAATATCCTTGTCAATTGTATGACTCAGGTGTATGACGCGTGAGTAAGTGATACTATTTTGTTCTTGGGGTTGTATCATCCCAGCCTTTTATTTCGGTTCAGATTCCCGACTTCTTGATGAAGTCGGGAATCTTGTCAAATAATTGTTAATAGTGAATATTGAATCATAATATTTAGACGCTCAGCTAAGCGATATCAAGAATGGGGCAAGTTATCAGTTAAAACAGTTTTTATCTCTATTTCCAGTCTTGACCTGAACATTCAAATAGATGTAAACCTAATTGTTGGGAAAGTTCTTCACATACTTTTACTCCCCGCACACTGTTACCACGCGCATCTAGCGGCGGTGAAAACACCCCAATCCCCATCTTATGGGGCACAACAGCTATAATTCCACCACAAATACCACTTTTTGCTGGAATACCAATTTTGTAAGCCCACTCACCAGCAAAGTTGTACATCCCACAGGTGTACATAACACTGAGAATATCTTTGATGTAACGTTTATCTACTGCCTGTTTTTTGGTGATGGGGTTAATACCTCTGTTAGCAAGGGTAGCCGCCATTACAGCTAAGTCGTGGCAATTTACCATCACAGCACACTGTTGGAAATATAAATCCAGCGCTTCTTCAATATTCCGGTCAATCATGCCAAAGTTGAGCATCAGGTGGGCCATTGCTCGGTTGCGATGTCCTGTACTGCGTTCTGAGGTAAAAACTGAGATATCAACAAACACATCGCGGCCAATGTATCGCTGGAACATATCCAGCATCCGGTTGAGGCGTTCTGTTGCACCAGACCCCTTAATTAAGCTGGTGGTAGCGATCGCTCCTGCGTTTACCATTGGATTATAAGGTCGCTTCGATTGCTCATCAAGAATAATCGCGTTGAATGCTTCTCCCGTTGGTTCTACGCCAACTCTCTTCAAAACCTCAACCTGTCCATGATCTTCTAAGGCAAGTCCATACGCAAACACCTTGGAAATCGACTGAATGGTAAAGAGCTGTTCGTAATCCCCGATTTCGTAAACCTGACCATCTACGGTAACAATACAGATGCTAAATAAGTCAGGGTTTACTTTTGCTAGCTCAGGAATGTAGTTTGCTACTACACCCTCTTGCAATGATTTGTATTTGGAATGCAACTCTTTAAGAATATCTAGTAAAACTATTTCTAAATCTCCTTGTGCCATGAGGCTAACAGCTTGCTCTAAATAAATCATACTTTAACCCACTACTGCGAGCGAATAACAATGCTTGTATTTTTTGATACGCCATAAAATCAATCCACAAGCGTCCATGAAACTTTTCTAATTTTTTCTCATGTTTTTACTCTGATGGTGAAAATAAGTGTTGACTATTTTTTATACTCAGCAATACTTAAAAATAAAGTGATATATATTACTAAGCTCGCTACGAACACTGAGGATGCAAGCTATGGTTAACGTGGTTAGATAAAACTTAAAAAAAGAGAGTAAACTCCAGCTAATTTTTCTAATTACCTTATATGTAAATCTTGTAATGCCTTATTTATCGGTTAATATGAAGATTTCATGAAATAAATATTTTTGGGTATTTATTCCGATGTCTTTTCAAAAAAATCAGATTAACTTTATAAGGTGAATGGCAAAAATTCCATGTTATTTAGAATACATACGTAGTGGAGAGCCTTGTAGATATTTGTGGACAAGGCCACATGAGTTTTATGTACAACAAATATTAAGTTTTGAAAAGAATTTTTCGAGTTGTGGAAAAAAACGTTACATAGCTAAAATCCGCACTTGGGAAAGGTTTGACCCTTGCGATCGCAATTTAATTTTGCTAAAGTTACCAATACTTACGCTAAAACCCTGATCCCCAAGCCAAAAGGTTCGTGTTAGTCTGTTGCAGTTATAAACAAAAAGTGAAAACGGAACGAGTTCGAGTTTTGAGGGAAAAAATCACTCTCACTGGTGAAAAATCTCACGATTTATAAAACTTCAGCTCTACAGTCGCTTTAAAAAACGGACGCATGAATCAAAGATATTTGTGGACTATTGTCGCCCTGTCTCTGGCTGTTTTGGGAATACCCTCAGTCGGTTGCACTGAAACCACCAAGGTAACTACGCAAGCTTCTCAGAAATTACCTGCCACTGATGTGGTCAAAGTGGGAGAGTACCAATCATCAGCAGGGAAACCTACCTCGGATGCTGTGATTACAGAAATTCATCCTCACAACATTGGAGAACGTAAGGCGGCAACCCTTTTTATCAAAAATATTCCCGTTCTAACCTTTTTAGGTTCTGCACCAGATACAAGTAGTGAAACTAAAAAAGTTGGTGAAGTTGGAAATACTGGGGGCGTACAATCGTACGCCCTTATTGCTAGCAACTCATCACAGGCGATGAATATTGGGAATGTTGCGAGTGTTGACAATGACCCGGTTCAGAGAGCAGGTGTACTAGCAGCTAAAATTAACGAGCTGACCAGGGACAATGTAGACGCGAGTAAAATTACCGTAAGTTGGACAGGGGACAAATCGACCACTAATCAAGCTCAGAACAAGAATACCTCCGTTCAACAGCAGGCTGGCGATCGCTACACGATCAAAATCAACAGCGACAAATTGGTGGAAATCAACGAAGATACGCGACTTGCAAATACCACCACTACTAAGGATCTAGCACAAGATGCATTGCAAGCAACAAACCGGATGCGGAGACTCTTAGGCAATGCATCTCCCTTAAGTGCAGTTGCTAACTTACCAGTACGCCTACCATCAATACCAAAATTCCCACAAGAGATTGCCGTTGGAAGAGTGCGAATGAACTTCCGGGGCATGGCTTCCTTTTACGGCTACGATGGTTCTGGTAATAAAACTGCTAGTGGTCAGAGATTCAATCCAGAAGGAATGACTGCTGCCCATCGTAGCTTACCATTTGGCACTAAAGTTCGTGTTACCAACACCCGCAATGGTCGTTCTGTAGTGTTGCGGATTAATGACCGCGGCCCATACATTCGAGGGCGCATCATTGACGTATCTACTGGTGCAGCTCGGATTTTGGGAATGATGGGCAGTGGTGTCGCGCCAGTGCAAATTGAAGTCTTGGGAAGATAATTATTCGGGACTAGGGACTAGGGACTGGGTACTGGGGCATTAGTTATTCTTTCTTGCTCTCCCTCCCTTGCTCCCCTCTCTACCTTATCTCTTTACTAATCCCCAATCCCCAATTACTTAATTCCCCTAGTTCAAACATCTCTTTCCCCCATTTCAGATATAAACTAACTGGGAAGAGGCTCAAGAAGAACTAGGGGTATTTTGTGCGCCTGCTGACAACAGTCGCAGCTTTACGCTGCTATTTAACTAAACACTGCTTAGAAAACAAGCTGACTGTGCCAGACGATCTGGTGCTAGATGAGGTGAGTAGCCGCCAACAGACGGCAGTTGGTCTGGTGCCGACGATGGGAAATTTGCATCAAGGTCATTTAAGCTTGATTCAACGGGCGCGGCAAGAAAATTCTACGGTGATTGTCAGTATTTTTGTCAATCCCCTGCAATTCGCTCCCAACGAGGACTATCAACGCTATCCCCGCACTTTAGAGCAAGATCGACAACTTTGTGAACAAGCTGGGGTAAATGCAATTTTTGCACCTACTCCGGAAGAAATGGTAGTTCCCCAGAAAAGTATACAAGAATCAGAGGTTACACAAGTTATCCCCCCATCTGCTATGATAACAGGCTTGTGTGGTCGTTCTCGGCTAGGTCACTTTCAGGGTGTCGCTACGATTGTGACCAAACTTTTCAACTTGGTACAACCTGACCGGGCCTATTTTGGTCAAAAGGATGGTCAGCAACTAGCAATTATTAAACGCATAGTGGCTGATTTAAATTTGCCAGTAGAAATTGTTGGTTGTCCAACGGTGCGAGAAGCGTCGGGTCTGGCCTTAAGTTCTCGCAATCAATATTTGACTGCAACAGAAAAAGAGCAGGCGGCGGTGTTGTATCGCGGTTTGCGACGAGCTGAAGCGGCATTCAAGGCAGGCGTTCGCAATAGTAGCAAGTTGATAGCAATGGTACAGCAAGAAGTAGCAATGGTCAGCAAGGTCTTCGTGGAATATATTGAATTGGTTGAACCGACTACGTTGATGACTTTAGAAAAAATTGAGGAGGAAGGAATGCTGGCGATCGCAGCTCGTCTTGGTTCTACACGTTTGATTGACAATACCATTTTGTGCGATCGCCAACCCATCATCGCTATTGATGGCCCAGCTGGCGCGGGAAAATCTACGGTGGCTCGTCAAGTGGCAACGGAGCTAGGTCTAGTGTACTTAGATTCTGGAGCAATGTACCGCGCTATCACCTGGCTGGTGTTACAAAAGGGTATTGCCATTGATGATGAGTGTGCGATCGCTGAATTAGCCAATCAATGTGAAATTCAACTGATTCCTAGCGAGGATTTACAATCTCCGGTGCGGGTTTGGATCAATAATATTGATGTTACCCAGGCAATTCGCAGTATTGAGGTGACATCCAATGTATCCGCAATAGCAGCACAAAACGCTGTGCGTCAAGCACTCGTCACACAACAACATAGCTGGGGTAAAAAAGGTGGTTTGGTTGCTGAAGGACGAGATATTGGTACTCACGTATTCCCCGATGCCGAACTGAAAATCTTCTTAACCGCTTCTGTTAGTGAACGCGCACGTCGCCGCCAGCAAGACTTTAACAAACAAGGTCAACCCGAAGTCAGTTTAGAACAGCTGGAGCGGGACATTGCTGAACGTGATTGGAAAGATAGTACTCGCAAAGTTTCTCCTTTGCAAAAAGCAGCGGATGCGATTGAAGTTAAAACCGATGGTTTGAACGTGTCTGAAGTCACGGCACAAATTGTCAACTACTACCAGCAACGTTTATCTCAGTGGTAGTCACTGCCATTTGCTGTTAATTTTTCAGTCAGATAGAGTGGTGAGTGACTGCTCACTCATCACTGCAAAATAGAGGATTGAAGGACGTATGCCCTATTTCTGCAATTAGCTATCTTTTGTTTATATTAAACACTGTAGTTTTAAACTATAGAATAATTTAAGTTTTAACACATCTAACTAACGACCTATTTAAATAATCTATTTAAATACCACTAAAGGTGGAAGTCCTAAAGCTATATAATCATCTAAATAAAAATGAATGGTGGAAACAAAAGTTAAAATCCGCATCGCCAAACCGTGTGGCAGTCTGAGCGCCAATTGCTTCCAATTAAGAAACCATGCACCCAATGGACTGGTTTGGCTTACCGTATGTCCACCTGTGCCATGCAAACCAAAATCTTCCAGCATGGACTACCACGATAATCCCCTATCATTAAGGGATGATTAAAAGGGGCATTTTATTGAGTTTGTTTAGACCTAAGCATCAGAGTTTGAGGGCAATATACTCTGAGTTGTTAAATGCTAATTGATTATTGGACTCAATCTCTAAAGTATTAGTTGTTTTTATTTATAATCATCAATCCCAAAGGATTTGACTTATTGCCAAAGTACTTTGTTTTAATCTTCACTTTGGTAGTAGAATGACGATGTTAAGTTTTATATCCCTGCATTTTAAGGATATAAAACTTCCGAACACTAAACCTGCAATTTCCTAAGCTTCTGTAATAGCTTTAAACTGGAAAACGGTAAAGAGAGGATTTCACAAAATGGCATTTAAACAGCCCCCCCTACCCTTCGACTTTAATGCTTTAGAGCCGTATGGCATGAAAGGTGAGACTTTCGAGTATCACTATGGCAAGCATCATAAAGCTTATGTAGACAACCTGAACAAGCTCACTGAAGGTACGGAACTTGCTGATAAGTCTTTGGAAGAAGTAATTCAAACTTCCTTTAAAGACTCTTCCAAGATGGGAATTTTCAACAACGCTGCTCAAGTTTGGAACCACACCTTCTTCTGGAGTTGCTTGAAGCCTTCCGGTGGTGGCGCACCCACAGGTGATCTCGCAGCCAAGATTGATAAAGACTTTGGTAGCTTCGATAAATTCAAGGAAGAGTTCTCTAACGCTGCTGCAACTCAGTTTGGTAGCGGATGGGCTTGGTTGATTGATGATGGCGGTACTCTAAAGGTGATCAAGACACCGAACGCCGAAAATCCCCTAGCTCATGGCAAAAAGGCACTCCTCACCTTAGACGTTTGGGAACACGCTTACTACATCGACTACAGAAATGCCCGTCCGGCGTTTATCAAAAATTTCTTAGATCAATTGGTAAACTGGGACTTCGCTACTGAAAATTTAGCTAAAGCTTAATTGGCTACCAGTTATAAACTGGTTATAACAGTGGCTTTTATCGAGCTTAGTAAAGCGTAGACAATTAGTTAATTTATCAATACTGCCAACAGTCACGACTAGTATCGTGGCTGTTTTTGATTGGCTAGGCATTAAAAGCAAAAAATAAAATATATGGATAGTGAAGAACTAGCGCAATACATCGAAGCAACAAATAGCATCTCCAAGCCTTGGCTATTAGTACAACTACGCCTTAAAAAACTGCAAGAACGTCGAGCCTCCCTATCAGAAGATACTTATGCCGAAGAATTAAAAGATATTTACCAAGACTTGATGAATTTGGGAGAATGGTGGCGAGGCATCGAAGATGAAGTATTTTAAGAAGTCAAGAGTTAGCAGTCTATTGTCCAATTTTGACCCTTGACTTTTGAACGCCAGTTCAACGCCACTCCCCTCAACGGAGGGAACCTCCGCACAGGGGTGGCTCCTCAACGGGGGGAACCCCCCGTAAAGCCCTTCTCCCAAAGGGAGACGCAATCATGCGAACGGGCATGGCTTCTCTACGAGACGCTGCGCGAACGCTTACCGCGCAGCGTCTTTGCTAGGAGAAGTTCAGACCATCGCCGGAAGCCGGCGCTCCGACAACTCTGGGCACGTGACTGGCTCCCCTTGACTCTTGACCATTGACCATTGACCATTGGCTAACTTTTATGGATTATCGGGATGCAGGCGTTGATGTTGAAGCTGGTCGAGGCTTCGTAGACCAAATTCGCAATTTGGTTCATAGTACTTTTAGACCAGAAGTAATTGGTGGACTGGGTGGTTTTGGTGGCTGCTTTCAACTACCAGGGGGTTTTAAAGAACCAGTATTGGTTTCTGGTACAGATGGTGTGGGTACAAAGCTCAAAATCGCTCACATCCTCAACCGTCATGACACCGTTGGCATTGATTTGGTGGCGATGTGCGTAAACGATGTGCTGACATCTGGTGCAGAACCGCTGTTCTTTTTAGATTATGTGGCAACAGGTAAGCTAGACAAAGAGCAGTTAACTCAGGTAGTGGCGGGTATCGCCTCTGGGTGTCAGCAGGCGGGTTGTGCGTTGCTGGGAGGAGAAACAGCAGAAATGCCTGGTTTCTACCAGGTGGGTGAATATGACTTGGCTGGTTTTTGTGTAGGAATTGTGGAAAAAAGCCGGATGCTGGATGGTTCCCAAGCACAAATAGGGGATGTAGCGATCGCTCTTGCTAGTACAGGTGTACACAGTAATGGTTTGAGTTTAGTACGAAAGATTGTTAGCGATCGCGGGTTTTCTTGGAGCGATCGCCCAGAATCTTTAGGTGGTGAAACTATCGGCGAAACTTTCCTCAAACCGACGCGTATTTACGTCAAACCTGTTTTAGCAGCTCTACAAGCAGGGTTAGAAATTCACGGTATGGCTCACATCACAGGTGGTGGATTGCCAGAAAATTTGCCCAGATGTTTGGGGAAGGGTCAGGCGATTAAAATTGATCCTAGTAGTTGGACTATCCCCCCTGCATTTGCATGGCTAGCTGAGGTTGGAGCGGTCAGTCTCGATGCCATGTACAATACATTTAACATGGGAATTGGATTTGTATTGCTCGTGCCACCCAATCAGGTGGAGCAGACAATTACCCACTTTCAATCACAGGATATTCCTACTTATGTAATTGGTGAAGTCATTACTGGTTCGGCAGAATTAGTGGGATTACCTATGTAAAAGATAATTTTTACACATTAAAGTAGAGGTTTGCTTGAGGCTTAGTAGAGATAATAACTCTACAAGCCTGAATTTTACTCAATTATTCAGCAAATGTAATAGCAACATTTATAAGTAGCTGAATCGATATTTTTTACTAAGTCTTATAAGAGCAATCAAAAATGCTCATGACTGTCTGCGTTTAGATTTGCTAACGTAGTCTTAACATATTGAAAAATTTGCTCATGAAGCTGAGAAATTAAATGCCAACACTAATTTAAAGTGCTGGTTATCTCTCATCTGTAAGTGTGGATGTTGGTGTCTCAAAAATTACGTATTTTTCTTCAGAGGGGGTTATGGCTGTAAATTTTGCCCGGACTACTGCTTCCACAGAGCTTTTGAAGCAAGTATTCCAGAGCATTGATGCACAAAGTTGTCCGAGGTTATTCAACTTTCACATGCACACGGTCTACTCGGATGGGAGGTTGCAGCCGAGTGGATTGATGGAGCAGGCGATCGCTATTGGTCTAGAAGGATTCGCTATCACTGACCATCATAGTATTGCTGGCTATCAACTGGCACAAGCTTGGTTAGAAGACTGGAAGTGGAATAACCCTGGCGCAAGCACTCCTCATCTGTGGAGTGGCGTGGAAATCAATGCCAATCTTTTGGACATAGAAGTTCACATTTTGGCTTATGCTTTCGAGCCAGAACATTCTAGTATAAAACCCTATCTGCAAAGAAAGGCTACTACAGGTAAAGAATATCAGGCAAGTAACGTGATTGCAGCTGTTCATCAAGCTGGAGGATTAGCAGTACTTGCTCATCCAGCTCGGTACAAGCGATCGCATTTTGACTTGATTCCTGCTGCTGCCCAAAAAGGTATCGATGGCGTTGAAACTTTCTACGCTTACAATAATCCTAACCCTTGGCAACCCAGCGCTTTGGAATCACAGCAAATGCAAGAGTTAGCTGGTGAATACTCTCTTTTCAATACATGTGGCACTGATACCCACGGTTTAAGTCTGCTACAACGGTTGTAAACCAGAGCTTTGATCGTTTCAGATGATTGAGGGTCAGGTTCGAGAATCAACAACCCCTGATTCATAATAGAAACCTGTGCCTCAACTTTCTGAATAGAGATTTTGGGTAATTGGAATTATTGCGTTTTTACACCCAATTACTCTGCTATTTCGTTTCAATCCCTAATAGGGATTTTAGTTAATTGGAATAGAATTTTGGCGAATATTGGGTATCTCTGCTCTCGTTTCAATCCCTAATAGGGATTTTAGTTAATTGGAATCTGACCAATGGACTCAAGTAATTTCTCATTTTATTGTTTCAATCCCTAATAGGGATTTTAGTTAATTGGAATGATGGTTTTCAAGAATTACACAATTCTCAGGGCGACTGTTTCAATCCCTAATAGGGATTTTAGTTAATTGGAATAGACATCCCTTTCTAATAAACTGAAAAAAATAGTATGTTTCAATCCCTAATAGGGATTTTAGTTAATTGGAATGAGAGTGTATTGTCGCTGCATGGAAATTTGGCGTGTTTCAATCCCTAATAGGGATTTTAGTTAATTGGAATCATCCTCAATCTCTATTTTTATAGGGTAGTTGCCAGTTTCAATCCCTAATAGGGATTTTAGTTAATTGGAATTTATGGAGCAAACGCCCGCTTGTGAATATATCTAATGTGTTTCAATCCCTAATAGGGATTTTAGTTAATTGGAATTTGGCATCAGGCATATTCCCATCATTCGCTAAGTTTCAATCCCTAATAGGGATTTTAGTTAATTGGAATCAATATAAGAACAACGATGCAATGACATCCGAATGTTTCAATCCCTAATAGGGATTTTAGTTAATTGGAATGATCGCAGAAGAATACGGCGAGATACGTGCCGGTTTCAATCCCTAATAGGGATTTTAGTTAATTGGAATCTGCCGCTTGCAATACTTTTGCTAAAAACTCACTAGTTTCAATCCCTAATAGGGATTTTAGTTAATTGGAATCCAAGGAAGCTTGTGATCTCGTAGGCGGAACGATGGTTTCAATCCCTAATAGGGATTTTAGTTAATTGGAATCATTTGATATGACATACGAGATGACATACGAGATGTTTCAATCCCTAATAGGGATTTTAGTTAATTGGAATCCAAGTACCACAGCTGCACAGCAAGCTGTCCTTTGTTTCAATCCCTAATAGGGATTTTAGTTAATTGGAATCAAAACTCAAATTGCCGCAGCGCCAATCAGGCGCCGTTTCAATCCCTAATAGGGATTTTAGTTAATTGGAATGATATATGCTTTTTTGGAAGAAAGAAGTAAGAAAGGTTTCAATCCCTAATAGGGATTTTAGTTAATTGGAATCTTATTCCCGAAGTTGTAAGGATTTCTGTGGCTAAGTTTCAATCCCTAATAGGGATTTTAGTTAATTGGAATTTTAATTTTGTAAAGATTGAGTAATGTCAGCAACCCATGTTTCAATCCCTAATAGGGATTTTAGTTAATTGGAATACTACAGTATGTAGCCGCGACCGAGCAAGGAGGGTAGTTTCAATCCCTAATAGGGATTTTAGTTAATTGGAATCATCTCCTGAAAACTGAGAACGACCTATGTAATTGTTTCAATCCCTAATAGGGATTTTAGTTAATTGGAATAACCTAAAACGTAAAAACGCCTGTAGTCAACCATGTATTGTTTCAATCCCTAATAGGGATTTTAGTTAATTGGAATCACCAGTAGAGCATCTTCACGATTTAATTCGCAAAGGTTTCAATCCCTAATAGGGATTTTAGTTAATTGGAATCAAATTCATCTTCAGTTCTCTGCCACTTGTGGGCGTTTCAATCCCTAATAGGGATTTTAGTTAATTGGAATTAACCGAGCGTATTCAGGACGCAGTGCATGAAGGTGTTTCAATCCCTAATAGGGATTTTAGTTAATTGGAATCAAATTCTACCGACTGGCACGGTTGTTGTAATGTAGTTTCAATCCCTAATAGGGATTTTAGTTAATTGGAATAAATATAGAGAAACAAAAAAGGAAAAAACAAATGTTTCAATCCCTAATAGGGATTTTAGTTAATTGGAATGTTTTTTCTCCTTTACAAAACTCTAAATAAGTTTTGTTTCAATCCCTAATAGGGATTTTAGTTAATTGGAATATGTTCAGTTTTGCATTGACGTAGATCGTTCTCTTGTTTCAATCCCTAATAGGGATTTTAGTTAATTGGAATGGCCGGGGTCTGAAACCCTTGCCGTATTTGGTTTTCAAGGTTCTGTTGCGCGAATGTAGAAATCATAACATAAGGTATGGTAATTGTGCTAGATGCAAATGGCTAAAAGCCAGTCTAGGTAAGGTGCGCGGATAGTTTCAAGATGCGATCGCCATCAATTGATTATACACAAGGGAATTCAGCCATTTTTTTGTCGCCTCTTCTCCAACACCTACCTATCCGCGCACTCGGCAAAAAACTAGTCTGACTGCAAAGTATATTATCAATGAGCTTAGCTGACTTTGGGGCGATGCGTACGGCGGTAAACTACGCACTCTTCACAACCCGAAGCATGACCGACTTAATTAGTCACATCTGACAAATTAATAATCTTAATAAAATTTAAAGTTTTTCTTTAGTAGCCAACATCTGTAAAATTTTCTCCACATGATCCAAATCGCCAACAATTCGCCGAATCGGGTGGGGCCAGACTTTAACAAGGGTAGGAGTTGCAGAAACCTGATTGATTTCCGCTTGTTCTGGATTAGTTAAAACATCAATGACTTTCAGGGTATAAGGGTGTCCGAGCGATCGCTCCAACAGTTCGTGCAGATTTTGAAGGATGCGTTCGGTAGTTCCACTATGCCCTGCAACAAACAGGCGCAGAACATAGCCTTGTGTTGTTACTTGCTCCTTTTGGGCGGTTATTACTGGTTGATGGTATTTTGGTACTGGTTCGGAAAGGTCTAAGCGCACAATTAAATCATGGTCTTCCCAAAGTTGCGGGAATGAGGAACGATAAGTTGTTAACACCATGCGATCGCACAACCCATCTTGCCAGGGAGCGGCTTGCCATACTAGCTCTTTTGTGCCAAAAATAGCGTTAAGCACGGACTGATGTCTGATTACTGCCGGATAAGCTTCAGCAAAAGTTCGCACTCGTTGGGTACGCGGATCTAACCAGTGGTCAATAGTTGCTGTATAGCAAGGCACTAAAAAATGTGGTGGCTCTGGTAAGTCTAAGATTTCTTGCAAAGCATTACACAAATGCAAATGCCATCGACCTTGCTTGCTAGGGTCGATACAGTAAATCAAATCTCCTCCAGGAGTAAATAGAGCAATGCCTTTGAACAACTGGGGTTTAGATAATTTGTTTGTTGTCAAGTTATTCACGGAGGCTAAGGAACTAAAAGTAAAAAGTAAAAAATTCTGTCTTTTACCTTTTACCTTAGCTATAACCGCAACCAGGAACATAAAATATTTGCGATTGGGGACTGGGAACTGAGAACTAGGAAAACTAGGAGAAAATATTTATTGAACAGGAATCTCCCTTGTCTCCACCCTTTACCTTGTCTGTTGCTAATCCCCAGTCCCCAATCCGTTAAACTCGACCTCGGAGAAATTGCGCCATTTCGTTAGGAGTTGGTGACATTTCCAAAGCAGTTTCTTCAGTGATGCGCCCATCTTGATAGAGATTGAGTAGCGACTGATTCATCGTAACCATGCCGTCAAAACTGGCTTGCTTCATCAGCTCGGTAATTTCATCATACTTACCGTCTTTGATCCATTCTTTGATTGCCTCAGTGTTAATGAGGACATCGTGGAAAGCAGCCCGCTTGCCATCAGTTGTACGGCACAAACCCTGAGCAATCACTGCTACTAAAGACTCAGAAATTGCTACCCGCATTGCATCCTGTTCCTCACCAGAGTAAAGATTCAGAATCCGTTCAATGGTTTTTACAGCGCTATTCGTGTGTAGGGTTCCCATTACCAAGTGACCAGTTTGAGCAGCTTTGAGGGCAGTATTGACCGTTTCTTTATCGCGCATTTCCCCTACCAGAATCAAATCTGGATCTTCCCGCAAAGCCGCTTTCAAAGCGTTGTCAAATTTCCGAGTGTGCATTCCCACCTCCCGCTGTTTGACTAAGGACTTGCGGCTTTGGTGGACAAATTCTATTGGATCTTCAATGGTGATGATATGCTTAGCCATCTCTTTATTGATGTAGTCAATCATCGCTGCCATTGTCGTAGACTTACCAGAACCAGTAGGGCCAGTAACTAAAATTAAACCTTTATGGTGATGGCAAATATCCCGAAAAACTGGGGGTAAACGCAACTGTTCCATAGTCAAGATTTTTAGCGGAATCAACCTTAACACCATTGCTGGCCCTTTAAGAGAACCAAAAACATTGATCCGCACGCGAGCAAAATCGTATTGAGTTGCTCCATCAAATTCTAGGTGTTCTTCAAAGCGCTGAATTTCCGCCTCGGTCATCACCTCCTGCAACCAATTCATCAAAGTCTCTTTATCCGTTTCAGGATAATCCGTTAGTTGAATTTCTCCACGGTTGCGAAAGCGGGGTACTTCACCTACACCCAGGTGAAGGTCAGAATATCCTTGATCGTAAGCTTCCCTGATTAGCTGCGCTAAAGTAAGTCCCGGACTGCTGTTTTTGGGACGAGATGTAGGCATTGGTGGCGGACTACCCGGACGATGAGCTGCAACAGGTGCGGAAGCTGGTGGTGGCGGTGGTGCAGAGTTAATAACAGGAGCGTTAGTGCTCCTATCCATTGACATATCTAATGTTTGTGTAAACTGGCGCTGCGTACTAAACGTTGGTGGTGGTGGCGGTATTGGCGGCAAATTACGGCTAGCAGCATTGGAATTTAATGGATGCTGTGATTCTGTCATATATCTTAAAATTTGGCTGATAGTAAAGTTGAGTTACAAAGAAGTCACTTTTTTTGATAACTTCTGGAGAATGCTTGTGTGGACGCCCTATGGGCAAAAAAAGGTAATCGGAATTCTAGAGCCACGATCAGTCCATTGCATCCACTTCAACTTGTATCTTTTTTATCTTTGACTTCCACTGTTTATTAGTCTTATAGAAATTATTTGATTTATCTAACTCTGTTTAACATACACAAGGCATTAAAAACCTACAGGATATATGCTGAGTTTAGAGGTATTAATTGCTGCAAAAATTAAATTGTTAACACTTTAACTTATTAGATGAGAAATTCGCCCTAGGCAATAACAGAAATTGCTAGCAATTAACAGCACAGTCAGCGGCAGATAATTTCTTCAGCCTATCTATGAATTATGAGAACCTCTGCTACTCTTTATAAGAAATGTTAAGTTAGACGGAAATAAAGTGCTGATGATAAGCGTTAAAAGCTAATGACTTTTAGCTTATATACCTCAAGACAGATGCTAAAAACTAGGTGTTTAAATATATGTGAACTTGAGTTTACATTCATAATTACGAAAGATTAACTGTAAACTTTAGTAAACAAATGCTCATTTTCTCTATGGGTTTTTATATACTGAATTTCACTTGAAGAAGTTCAGTTTGCTCGTAAAAAGCGAGATTTTACTGAAATTACATTTGCTGTGTATTTTGGGAGGAAAAGTCATGGTTTCGGCTCAAAGCTCTAATCTAGGAAAGACCTACTCCTTATTAAAGGTCAAAAGCTTTTTGATCTGGACTTTCACGTTGGCAGTATGCTTGTTGGTTGTCGGTTTCCCCTTAGTTGTTTTGATGGCTACGGTCGGATGTCTGTTATCGATTGTTCTACAATCTGTGATGCCTGTTAGTGCTGTTTTGCTCGTAGCAGGTGGTTTAATAATGTTCAATGTCATGGCGGTTGTTTTTGCTGCGGGTGTGCTAACTATTAAGGGTGTACATCCTAGTGAAGTCAAATGGTTAAGCTGGCTTCATGGAGAGGCAGACCAAATGCAGACTACTGTTTATGCCGCTTGTCCTTTAACTTGTGATATCAAAATGTAGTTATCACTGCTAAATTCGATAAACAGTGCATCTGCCCGGTTAAGCCGGGTTTTTTCATGCTTATTTGTCATTAGTCATTAGTCATTGATTAAAAACCAACGCCCCATGCCCGATTTTCAAGGTTTTTTATAGGATGGGCATTGTAACCAATATCTTAAATGTTTATTAGATAGCCTTTTGTGAGCAGTGCCCACCCTAGTATTTGTCGTCTAATTATTTGAAAAGCGCTGTAAATGTGAATTTTTTAATTATAAATTACGTTAGTGTATCTCTGTCTATGGGGAAAGCAAGTTACACACAGCGTCTTTTAGAGAAGCGGGGCGTCACCCATTACGAATTGGTAAATGTTGTGATCTGAACGCATGCTGCATCCAAACGAGAGCTGCTATATTGGCTCTTGACTAATAATTAATGACTAATGACTAATCAAAAACGAGTTTGTATTATCTTGGGTACTCGTCCAGAAGCAATTAAATTAGCTCCGGTGATTCAAGTCTTCCAAAAGTCCACAGACTTTGAATTGCAAGTAATTTTAACTGGACAGCATCGGGAGATGGTTGAGCAAGTCATGCAACTGTTTAATATCAAGGCAGATCATGACTTGGAAATTATGCAGGCTCAGCAATCTTTAAGTGATATTACTTGCCGTAGCTTGCGAGGTTTAGAAGCATTATTCCAGGAAAAAAAGCCAGATTTAGTGCTGGTGCAGGGAGATACGACTACTGCTTTTGCCGCAACTTTAGCAGCTTTTTACCAAAAAATTCCTGTAGGTCATGTAGAAGCAGGGTTAAGAACTGATAATATTTTTAATCCTTACCCAGAAGAAGCTAATCGACGGTTGGTTTCTCAACTCACTCAGTTGCACTTTGCGCCAACTTCTTTGGCTATGGAAAACTTGCAACGTTCTGGTGTTTTGGGTGAAATTCACCTAACAGGTAACACGGTGATTGATGCACTGTTGAATGTGGCTGCAACTCAACCAGCCTGCAATATACCAGGTTTAAACTGGGACTCATATCGCGTTCTGCTAGCAACAGTACATCGTCGAGAAAATTGGGGAGAACCACTACAAGCGATCGCTCGGGGGTTTTTACAGATTTTAGATAAGTTCCCCGATACAGCATTGCTTTTACCATTGCATCGTAACCCGACAGTGCGTGAACCTTTGCAGGCGCTTTTAGGAAATCATCCCCGAATTTTCTTGACAGAACCTTTAGATTATGGAGAACTAGTAGGAGCGATTGGGCGATCGCATCTTTTACTTACCGACTCTGGTGGATTGCAGGAAGAAGCACCCAGTCTCGGAAAACCAGTGTTAGTGCTGAGAGACACCACAGAAAGACCGGAGGCTGTTGCAGCAGGTACAGCTAAACTTGTAGGGACTACGAGTGAGAAAATTTTTGCTCTCACCAGTGAGTTGCTCAGTAATCCAGCTGCTTATGAAACAATGGCAAATGCAATTAATCCCTTTGGTGATGGTCATGCAGCAGAGTACATTTTGGAAATTGTGCAAAATTACTTATTAGATCTTGATTAAAAAATATTATTTTAGGTCTAAATTATCTGTCATTTGAATTATGCGATCGCCTAAAGCTAATTAGATGTAAAAGCTAATTTTTAATCTTCACAGGAATCTCAATCACAAACTCTGCCCCTTGCCCTGGAATAGAAATACAGCTAATTTGTCCGCCATGTTTTTCGACTATAATCTGATAGCTGATTGATAAACCTATTCCAGTGCCTTTACCTACAGGTTTAGTAGTAAAAAATGGGTCAAATAACCTGGAACGTACTTCCTCGTTGATTCCACAACCATTATCGGCAATGCTTATTGCTATCCATTTGTTATCGAGTGCTTTGGTACGAATGTGAATTGTCGGTAATGGATAGTTATATTTTTTTTCTATACTACCTGTTACCCGTGACTCATTCAAGTTTTGTAATGCGTCAATGGCATTGGCAAGAATATTCATAAAAACTTGATTTAGTTGACTGGGATAGCATTCTATTAAAGGTAATTGACCATATTCTTTAATAACCTTGATTTCTGGATATCCATGTCTAGCTTGTATACAGTGTTCCAGAATCATTAAAGTACTATCAATACCTTCGTGAATATCGATATTTTTAACTTCTGCTTCATCTAAACGAGAAAAGTTTCGCAGTGACTTAACAATCTCGCTAATTCGTTTCGTTCCCACTGTCATGGAATTTAGGATTTTAGTTAGATCTTCAGCTAGAAAATTTAGTTCAGTTTCTTTTGTTAATTCTTGAATCTTCTTTGGTGGATTTGGATAATGATCTTGATAGCTTTGTATTAAGTTTAGTAAAATTTCGGTATATTGTTTAGCATAAATGAGATTACCATGAATGAAATTAACAGGATTGTTAATTTCATGAGCAATACCAGCAACAAGCTGTCCCAAACTAGACATTTTTTCAGTATGAACTAGCTGGATTTGAGTTGTCTGAAGCTTATCTAAAGTTTTTTGAAGGTGGGCGTTTGTCTGTTCAAGGCGATCGGATTGACTGATGGTAGATTGCTCAGAAACATCCAATAACTGAGTTAGTGTTGCAATTTGTGAGTTGAGATACTGAAAGTTATCACTCTTATTTGTTGCAGTTGAAATTTCATCGTTTACAATAGGTTGACTGTGCTCAATAAAAATTTTGTCATCCTCAAAAGGTAGGATTGCCATTTTTACATTTAATGCTAACGGTTGCAACAAATCGACAGTTATCCGAGGAATTACTACTCTCAAAAACATGAGAATTACAAACATATTTCCCGATGGCAATAATCCCCCAAATCCAACCACAGACTTTATATTAAATGGAATTACAAACGATGTTTGTGAAGGGATGTAAGGGCTACCTAATGCATCTGGAATGTAAAAGACGTTATACATCCGCTGTTCTAAATCAGTTAATAAATTGGGGTCTGGTTGCACTACAGTGCCGAGATTTAACCCTAGTTGTTGGATAAGTTGAAAAATCATTGGTATGCGGGCGATCGCCTCTTCATTTGCTAGGGGAATTGCTTTGTGTCCCCCAGATTTATACCGCGAGTTCCATTCTGATTGTTCCCCAGCAGTTGCTAATAAGGTCAAGCACTTGAGACTATCATCTGGTAGATGATTACCCAACTGGCCTTGTGCATATTCTTGCAATTCTGATGTTAGTTCGCCGTAGGAGTGAGTTTTGAAAAAACGGATAAGTACGCAGGCATTTTTACCAGATTGCTGATCAATTAAATTTTCATAAAGATATTGGATAATATAATTGCTAGCCTCTTCCATGCTGTTAGCTTTATTGCCTAAATGACGCAGAGCTAAACCGCATTCTGACATATCTCTTAAAGTAAATTTTTGCAAGTTATACATAATAGACATCTCCTAAATATGTCTTAAAGGGATTATTACGAAGTACTAGCTCAAGCAAGAACACGTAATTATCAAAACCCCTAATTTAAAGTTATTCCCACATAAAACAGTTGTATTCCATACAAAGCTGGCTTAGGGAATTGAGGAGAAAGCCTTACCAAAGCTTCTTGAAACTGATCTTCGATGTAAATTTTCGGTAATATAATAATCTTAAAAGTGATATAGGATTACTATTTGATTTTTGAACGAAATTAGTGTGTTAGAACGGAGTTCGTAACGCACCATTATCGAGGTTTTGGTGCGTTACGCTGTCGCTAACACTACGTATCTTTTCAGAAATCAAACCGGATTCCTATATATTGTGTTATTGATTTCAGCAATTATGCTGCTAAAATCATTAGTATTTTTTTAATTTTGATCCAAAATAAGAACTAGTGCTGCTGAATGCCATATTTATTCAGCGAGTTCCAAATTTGCAACACGCGTCTTAGCTAATACTCAGAAAACCAATTTTACAAGGGCTATTTGGCTCATCAAACTTGCTTTAATCAAAGGCGATCGCGCCACAAAAAAACTCATGATTAGCATATTCCAGCAATGCTATCATGAGCCATAAAAATATCGACTTATTTAGGCGATTTAGACTTTACTACTAGTTACTGTCTCGCTTGACACTAACTCTGGTTGTGATGTTTGCTCCTCTTCTTCTGGTAAGCCGTAAATTGACCTGTACAACTTCACGTACTGCTTAGCAGACTGATACCAGCTAAAGTCTTGGCTCATACCGCGTTTTTGTAATTCTTGCCACTGGGGTTTGAAGCGGAAGCCTTCCCAGGCCCGGATCATACAGGTGAAAAGGTCTAGCGGTTCATAGCGGTCAAAGCAATAACCTGTGCCTGCTTCATTTACGGGGTCGTAGTGCGATACGGTGTCAACTAATCCACCTGTACGGCGGACAATGGGCACAGAACCGTAACGCAAAGCCATCATTTGGCTAATACCGCAGGGTTCAAAACGGCTAGGCATCAAGAAGGCATCAGTACCAGCATAAATGCGACGAGATAGGGCATCGTTATACAGTAGGTAAGTTGCCATGCGTCCGGGAAAGCGAGATGCTAACTGCCACATCTGGCTTTCGTAGTAGCGATCGCCTGTTCCCAGAAGCACAAACTGTGCGTCTGTATAAGCCATGAAGCGATCGAGGATTTGCAATATTAAATCAATGCCTTTTTGTTCTACTAATCGCGTCACAATCCCAATTAAAAAGGCATTGGAATTAACTTCTAATCCTACTTCTTCTTGCAAAGCAATTTTGTTAGCCTTGCGTTTATGCAGAGTTTCAGTAGTGAAGGTTTGGGCAATGTATTTGTCATTCGCTGGGTTATAAACTTCGTTGTCTATGCCGTTAATAATCCCAGACAACTTGCCACTAATAAAGGACAGCAAACCTTCTAGTGTTTCACCATAAGTAGGTGTTTTAATTTGCTCAGCATAAGTTGGAGAAACTGTATTTACTTTATTGGCATATTGCACCGCAGCTGCCATTGTGTTGTGTCCTTGCATATACCAAGGACACCAGGTAATTTTCTCCAAATACCAACGCCATGGCCCTTGATAAGCCAGGTTATGAATGGTAAAAACAGTTGTAATATCAGGATCTTGATGCATCCACACAGGAATCATTCCCGTGTGCCAATCGTGGCAGTGAATAATTTCTGGCTTCCAGTGATTCCAGGCAAATTCAGCTGCACCATTGGCAAAAAAGGTGAACCGCCAGTCTTCATCTTCTCCAGAGTAAATGCGGCGGGGCAGGAAGACGGGATGTCCAAATAAGTACAAGGGAACATCAGTACCAGGCAAAACGCTTTCGTAAACAGCAAATTCCTGGAACATGGCAGATCCCCGCCAGACGGGTTCTTTAGGAATTTCCATTTTGTCTGGCAGGAAGCCGTAGTAAGGCAAGAATATTCGTACATCATGCCCCATTGCTCTGAGGAATTTGGGCAATGCCCCAACAACATCGCCCATTCCGCCTACTTTCGCAATGGGTGCTGCTTCTGCTGCAACAAATAGAATCCGCATGGTAATTTTTGCTTCCCCGGTTCTGCTTAATATTGTCAAAGTAACTTGATGATCCCGACCAACGCGAGCTGTCGCGTTTGGCACAGCTTGTGTGCAACGGCGATCAATTCTTATCTAACCACATCTCCTCGCCCTATAGCCTAAGAACCCCGCTGAATCACAGCAAAGATTTCTGCCAGAATTTCTTGTGCTCCCTGTTGGCGCAATAGGTGTGCTAGTTCTGTACCTACGGCTTCGGCATTGTTGGCTTCTCCGGTGACGGTATCTTTTACCATCTTTTGACCATCAACACTGGCGACTATCCCCGTTAATGTCAATTTATTACCAGTGATTTCTGTATTTACACCAATAGGTACTTGACAACCACCTTCCAGATCGCGCAAGAATGCTCTTTCGGCGAGACAGCGATCGCGTGTTTGGGGATGTTCGATCGCTTTGAGTAAGGAAATCAATTCGCTATCATCAGCACGGCATTCTATACCTAGAGCACCTTGTCCAACGGCGTGGAGGGAGATTTCTTTGGGTATAATTTGGTGAACGCGATCGCCCATTCCCAATCGCTCTAACCCTGCTGCTGCCAAAATCAGCGCATCGTACTCACCTGCATCCAGTTTTGCCAACCGTGTATTTAAGTTTCCTCGCACATCTTTAAAGGTAAAGTGGGGAAAATGGTGGCGTAACTGTGCTAACCGCCGCAGAGAAGATGTACCGATTACTGCACCTTCGGGCAAAGTATCGATTTGTTTATCTTTATGTTTTTCATGCACCACCAGTGCATCTGCTGGGTTTTCTCGTTCTGTAATTGCTGCTAGTGTTAACTCTGCTGGTAAGTTAGTCGGCAGATCCTTTAAGGAATGAACTGCAAAGTCAATCTCTTTGTTGAGCATTCCCAGTTCAAGTTCTTTAGTAAATAGTCCTTTATCGCCAATCTTGGCTAATGCTACATCCAAGATTTTGTCGCCTTGGGTAGACATTGTGTGGACTTCAAAAGTGATATCGGGAAAGCAATTCTTGAGTTGCTCTTGTACCCAGTATGTTTGAACAAGAGCAAGTTGGCTTTTGCGTGAACCAATACGAATAGTGCGTGTGGGGCTAGCAACAACTGAAGTCATAAAAAATTATGTCAAACCAGGCGATAAATTCACTCTCATCTAGACTACCGTAGTGAGTGACTCATCTGATTGCCTTTAGCGGATTGTGGTCAAGTTTATTTTTATTTAGCTTTACATTTTTTTACATTTTTTTAGACAACTTAAGAGTCGGGTTTGAGATATTCCTGTAATTGTTGAGTACGCTGTTTTGTAATTTTTTCCATATAAGAAAAATAAATAGTAGGGGCAATATTTCCCCCTTCATATTTACTTGTTTCAAACTGACAACTGGTATCTCGAAATTCGAGTCACGTATCTTCCAGGGAGAACACATTAAAATTTACAGAACTGACGTATCTTCGTCATTTTGATTTCATTCACGCAATCATCCAACCTTACGAGAATGCTTTCGAAGTGCGATCGCCGCAATGGGTATCGAAACAGCAAAATTAAAGCTTACAAATAAGCAAACCTGTCGGCAGATGGAAGTTGAAGTTTTACAGGAATGCTAGGAATAGTTTGGTATTTTATAAATCTAAGCTTAGTTTTCATGCCTTATGAACCGTTCCGCCTGCCTTATCTTCAATCCAGTTGCGGGTCAAGGAGACCCAGAAGTAGAA
Source organism: Nostoc sp. B(2019) (assembly GCF_010091925.1). Classification (GTDB taxonomy): domain Bacteria; phylum Cyanobacteriota; class Cyanobacteriia; order Cyanobacteriales; family Nostocaceae; genus Komarekiella. The sequence continues at coordinate 45,107 of NZ_WVID01000021.1, forward strand.
CTGGCACAGATTCGGGCAATATTAGAGCCAGAAATTGACCTGGATATTTATTTGACAACGGAAGAAATCGACGCTGACGCCCTGGCTCATGCAGCAGTAGAACGGGGGGTAGATGCGATCATTGCTTCAGGGGGAGATGGCACGCTGTCAGCGGCGGCGGCGGCTGTAGTGGGTACAGAAATTCCATTTGGAATTATTTCCCGTGGAACAGCAAACGCTTTTGCCACAGCTTTAGGAATCCCTGACACGATCGCAGGTGCGTGCCAGACAATTTTGCAGGGAGATACTTGCAATGTAGACGTAGCCTATTGCAATGATCAGCCAATGGTACTGCTTGCAGGTATTGGCTTTGAGGCTGAAACTGTAGAACTAGCAGATCGGGAAGCAAAAAATCGCTTTGGAATGATGGCGTACGTCCTAGCAGGAATTCAGCAATTAAGAAACTTAAAGACCTTTGATGTTGAAATTGAAACTGAAGACAAGATAATTAAAACTAGCGCCTGTGCGGTAACAGTGGCAAATGCAGCACCGCCAACTTCAGTCCTAGCTCAGGGCCCAGCAGGTTTGGTTTATGACGATGGGCTATTAGACTTGACAATCGTAGCTCCGACTACTAAAGCCGGAGCGATCGCCGCGACATTCCATCTATTTCAAACAGCCTCTACAGGTAACGCCGCAGAACGGGATGATATTGGCTTCCTACGAGCCAAACAATTTAAAATTACGACAGACCCACCACAAAAAGTTGTTCTGGATGGGGAAATCGCAGGCACAACTCCTATAGAAATTAAGTGCGTACCAGCCGGCTTGAAGATTTTTGTGCCATTAGTAGAAGAAATAGAGCCTACAGAAAAACTAAATGGACTCCCTAACCTGACTGTTGAAATGAAAGAGCCAGCGGAGGGTGAAGAGAGTTAAGAGGAGTGGAGCAGAGGGGCAGGGGGAGCAGGGGAAGCAGGGGAAGAGAATAATTAATGACTTTTTGACTCTTAACCCTTGACCCTTGACTCTTACCCAATCCCTAGTGAAAGATTCAGGAGTAAGTGGCGTTGAAATTTGTATCTGATCCGGCGATCGCTAAAAAAATTCGCAAGATGAATCAGCGGGTACGGTGGCAAGATCCGTTGATCATAGAACGAGGTATCGATCAAACTCGGCTAGTGCTAGAGGATGGTCAGGCAAATGATTCTGAGTTTTCGTTTTTGGTTGTAGGTGATAGTGGTTCTGGATCACACAAGGGACACAATCCCCAGCGACAGGTTGCTGAACTCATGCTCCCCCATCACAATGAATGCCGTTTTATGCTGCATACGGGTGATGTGATCTATTTGGTGGGGTCGAGTGAATACTATCAGCAGAACTTCATCAAGCCTTATCGAGAGTTTATCTTGGGCGGGGAGCATCCTAAACAGATAGCTTACGACCAGATGGTTTTCAGTTTGCCCATTCTACCTGTACCTGGAAATCATGATTACTATGATTTACCGATACTCTTGAGCTTGGCGTCCTTGACAACATTACCCATCCGTCAACTGTTGCGATCGCGCCTAGACATTGATGTGGGTTTGCATGGCTCAAACGCAGGTAATGCTTACGCAAAGGCGTTTTTGGACTATCTCAAGGCGTTTCAACTTCCAGGAGACTTAGATAATCACTTAAACAAACACTACACTGCTAAGACAGACACGGGTCGTTGTCTTTGTTATGAACCTGGACACTTCACCCGCCTCCCTAATCGTTACTACACTTTTCGCTATGGCGGTATTGACTTCTTTGCTTTGGACTCTAATACATTTAATGATCCATTGCCATTGCCAAAAACTAAGGAAGGCGAAGCTGATCGGAGAATTCTAGAAAAACGTCGTCAGGATTTAGAGCAGGAAAAAATGCAAATCCTGGAAAACTCCGCAAAGCTGAATCCTGACGATCCTAAAGAAGCCGATCATCTGGATGATATGCAAGGTAAGCTGTCACAAATTGAAGAGATTGTCGTTGATATCGACAAGCAACTCAATTCTGACCAACAAACGCTAACTGATACCGAACAACTAGACTGGCTAAAGCAAAGACTAATTGAATCTTGGAATACCGCCGAAGTTCGGGGAAGGATAATTTATTTCCACCATCCTCCGTATGTAACTGAGGCGACGAAATGGCAACAGGCACAGACTCTAGTAATTCGTCACCGCTTGCGTAGTGTGTTGGATGCGGTAGCTAAAGAAGTAGGTTCTCTCACTCAGGGACGTCCTTTGGTAGATCTGGTATTGAACGGCCACGCTCACTGCTTAGAATACCTGAAGACAATGGATACAGGTCACGCTGATTCTCATATCAACTGGATTGTTTGTGGCGGTAGTGGGTATAGTCTGCGACGCCAGCGGACTGAAGGGCCAGATTTGATGGAAACTTTTGGCAGTACAGATAAACAAGAGAGTAGATTAGTAGCGCGATCGCATTTCTTTCTCGGTCGCAACGGTCAAGGTTCCGAGAAACGCCGACCTTACTCAAGTCTACGCATTGATGTTAAAGGCGAACATCAGCCCCAGTTCATTATCCGTCCCTTGGTTGCCGAATGGTATCAGCGGCATTGGCATCATCCTGAACTTGAGCCGTTGAGCATTTAAGGAATAGGGCATTGGGTATTGGAAGCTTTGAGGTTCTGAGGTGGATGAATCCAGTTCTGAGGCGGATGAACGAAGATCTAACTCTCCCCTGCTCTCCCGCTCCTCCGCTCCCACTCACTCATTTAACGATCTACCGATCCCATCACAACATCAATACTTCCTAGGATGACGAAAATATCTGCTACTTTTTGACCCCGGATTAACTGAGGTAAAACTTGCAAATTATTGAAATCGGCTGGACGAATTTTCCAACGCCAGGGGAAAACATGATCATCTCCGATGAGATAAATTCCTAATTCTCCTCTCCCTGACTCTACACGGACATAATTTTCACCTTGAGGAATCTTAAATGTGGGTGCAACTTTTTTTGCAATGAACTGGTAATCAAACCCGTTCCACTCAGATTTAGCTCCTGCTACCATGCGTTGTGCTTCTAAATTTTCGTATGCACCGCCAGGTAATCCCTTGAGTGCTTGCTGAATAATCTTGACTGACTCACGCATTTCCCCAATTCTGACAAGATATCTAGCGAAGCAATCTCCTGCTGTATGCCACTGTACTTCCCAGTTAAAATCGTCGTAGCATTCGTAGTGGTCAACCTTTCGTAAATCCCACTTCACCCCAGAAGCCCGTAACATGGGGCCAGAAATACCCCAGTTAATAGCATCTTCCCGACTTAAAATTCCCACACCCTCAGCTCGGCGGCGAAAAATGGGGTTATTGGTCATTAATTTTTCATACTCATCAATTTTGGGGGCAAAGTAGTTACAAAAGTCTTCGCATTTATCCACCCAGCCGAAAGGAAGGTCAGCAGCAACCCCTCCGATGCGAAAATAATTATTGTTGACCATGCGGTAGCCTGTGGCAGCTTCAAACAAGTCAAGAATCATTTCGCGATCGCGCAAAGTGTAAAAGATCGGAGTTTGTGCGCCAAAGTCTCCTAGAAAAGGCCCTAACCACAGAAGATGGTTGACAATTCGAGCCAACTCCAGCATGATTACCCGAATGTAGCTAGCACGTTTTGGGATGGAGATATTTGCTAATTTTTCAACAGCATTTACCGTCACTGCTTCATTAAACATCCCGCCATAGTAGTCCCATCGACTCACATAAGGGACATACATAATGTTGGTACGATTTTCAGCAATCTTTTCCATACCTCGGTGCAGGTAGCCAATGACAGGTTCACAGTCTACGACATCTTCGCCATCCAAGGTGACAACAATCCGAAAACACCCATGCATGGAGGGATGATGGGGGCCAAAGTTAATCACCATTGGCTCGGTTTTAGTTTCAATTCTGCCCATAAATAATCAAGTTTCCTTAATCTCTAACTATTCAAAACAAGATGCCGTTTTTGGATAGTGTAGGAAGTTTATGGACTGGAGTCTTTCAAATTCGTCCGATTTTTTGCATATTTGCCCTATCTTTGTTGAATAGTTTTCGGAGTCACACCCAATAGACGTTTAAGTTGAAAATTCAGATGGCTTTGGCTAGCAAAACCAACTAAGCGAGCAATTTCAGCTATTGCCATTTCTCCCTTCAGCAATAATTCCTTAGCACGTTCCACTCGACAGTGAATTACATATTTATGAGGAGTCATTCCTGTAGATTGTTTAAAAAGCTGAGAAAAATAATGGGGACTCATTGGTATCAACGCCGCCAATTCTGCTAAACCTAAATTTTGGTCGAGATGTTCGTGAATGTAATCAATAACTTGCTGTAATTGACGCCGTGGCAAACCTTTATATGCTTTTAATAACAGTTTTCGTGTAGAGTAGTGTTGCATTAAATGTACTGATAAAGCATTCACCATCGTCTCTGCATAAAGACGGCTCCCCGAAGGATTGTTTTCCAAAATGCTTTTTAGTGCTAACCCTATTTGATAAACTAGGGGGTCTGGTGTGGCAAAGTGCGGTACAAGTTCAATCTGTTCCGCATCTGCTGCTTCGTCAACTGCATGAGCAAGAATCTGTGGTTCAATGCCGAGTAAGATAAAATCTCCCTCAGCCTCCCAAGAAGCCCCATGCCCGACGTTAACGGGAGTAATAACTATATCACCGCCAAATACAGCATCACGATGTCTGCGTCCGTCCATTCTCCGCTCAGCATAAATTACCCGCTCTCCATGAGTGAAAATGACAAGAGAGTGACAGTTGGGAGTGCAAACTTCAGGAAATGCAGAAGCAGGTTGACACATATATCCAAACAAGATGCCTTGCCAACCTGTCTGAAGATTCGTGAGAATTGGTAGACGTGGAAATAATGGGAATATTTGATCTTCTTTGGTGATAACTAATGGCTTTTGTTCTGACATGGGCTACCACAAATTCTTACAAGCCCAATTTATCAAAAGCTAAGAAACCCTGACTACGCATTAATGTTAAAAACAATGGCTCCACTAGCACCAAGTGCTGCGATCGCCCCCCAGTTCACTGTCTATCCTTTGGTGGCATAATCCTGAATTTGAGCCGTTTAAAATTTGCTCCCACTGATCAATCTACTCAAATAACAGTACAGACGCGATTAATCACGTCTGTACAATCTGTGCTGTTAGCCCGATTACGTGTAATTGCACCTAGGAAAATCCGAAAAAGTAATAGATATTAACTAAATTACTCCTGGGCCTCTACCCCGTTTGTCACCTTTTTCTGTTAACTTACCTTCCTCATCCTGATTAATTTCTCCAAGTTCTTGAATCCGCTCAGCGGTATCTTCTTCTGCTTGTTTACGCGCATCACCCGGTTCTTCGTAGTACATCTCCGGTTCAACTGCATAGTTGTTTAACAAACCTTCTTTGTCTACGGTGTAACCATCAGTGGTGCGTATGCTTTCTGCATCAGTTTGATCATCGGTAGGCGCACTTGCTTCCCTTTCTTCTGTAGGAAGTGTTTTGTATAGATTTCCTTCTCTTTCCATGCGAGCAGCAGTTTCAGCTGGGATAATGCCGCGATCATAAGTATCTACTTCAGCCCGATCTGATGAGTCTATTGATTTATTATCTGCTTGATTAGCCATAAATTATGTCCTCGTTTCGTTAAAGATTTTGTTGAATAACTTCGAGAACTAGATTAGGCCGTTTCTCATGTCTAATCTACTATCTTTAGAAGTGATTTGTATTCAAAGACATATTATTTTCTCTGTCTTTGGATGTATTTAGAACAACAATGCAGTTCAGCAAAGTAATACACAATTTTTATTGATGATTAAGCTGCTCAAAACCATCTAGCTATATTAGAATATAACTCATTGGCTATAATTGCTTATTTCATAAATAATAATTAATCAAATAGAATAATTTACTTCTAAAAAAATCCAACCTATTTTATAGGATGGGCAACTCCCATCCTATAAAACATTCAACAGTATCAATTTCTGCATTTAAGTTAACTTAATGGGTTTGAAATTTATTCGCCTACAAGTTGCTCTTTGAGTCCTTGAATTTCCGTAGCCAATTCTTGCCGAGTTGAAGCCTTGATTAGATAACGGAAAGTAAACCAAGTGGCGTAACCAATTCCAATTAATTCAAAAGTCGGTGATAACAGTGGAATATCATTAATTGCATCTAGTACTGCTAACACTACCTTAACTGTAACAATTGCCGCCAAAATTAAAGCTACAGTTATTAAAGGCTGCTTGTATTCATTAAAAAACCTACCTAAGTATTCAGGCAGTTGCTCTAAAAATTGAGCAATTTGTCTGCTAACTTGCTGCCATTGAGGTTCTGGTTCAGGAGCCGGCGGTAACTTTGGTAAGTTTGTAGTTTCTGCGCCTTCAAGTGCTAGTAGACCTTGTGGTGAGGTAGTATTGATGGATTCGAGTTGCTGTTGTTCGGCTTCCATAGTTTTTTATTCGGCAATTACGACAGTTTTTTTAAGTGACTGAGCTTAAATAAACATTATTTTGAGAGTCGTCAATTGTCAATTATCTGTGGTCAGTCGTACTTACTACTGACCACTACCATTGAGTAGGAGCATTTAAGTTTTATTTATGCTTACCTACTTCCTGAAATTTGTTGTTAGCAACCTTAGCTTTTTGGTGGGGCAACAACTGCTTTGTTAACTACAGCCGTGACACCTTTGATTTCTTTAGCTAAAGGTTCAATTTTAGATAATTGATCCTGATTATTTACAGTTCCGGCTACAGTAACAGTGCCATTCTCTACTGCATTAACTGTTAACTGACCACCAGGTATATTAGCTTCCAATTTAGAACGAACTTCACTGGCTAGGTCGGCTGGCGCTCTATTTGTACCGCCACCAGTTGCCTGATTTCGCTGTTCACGAGCGCGAATATCTGCATCTAGTTGTCTTCTACGAACTTCACTTTGTGCATCTTCTTTAGAAGCTTGTGTTGTTTGGGCAGTTGGCGCTTGTGGATTAGCAGTAACAGTATCAGGCGCATCTACACTGGTTCTAGCAGGATCTTGACAAGCAACTGCACCAAAAACTAAAAGACCACTAATTAGGAAAGGAGTTAGCTTTTGCATATTTTTAATTCTGGATCGAAAGAAGTCTGTTGATATTTGCGGCAGTAATGAGGAGCAAGTCTGTTAAGAGAGAGCAAGGTTCTTATCTTCTTGCTCTAGCAATTTTTGAGGATGAGTGTGAGTGACAACTTTTTTGGGTTAAACTGTTTCGTCTCGACGGTCAACAATGATCACAGAAGGATCGTGAGTTCCTGTTGAGTAATTGGTGCGAACGGTATCAGAACTTGTAACTCTGTCTAAACCAGAGCGATGTTCGGTTAAATCGGTAGCATCATAGATTGCGAATTCTTCTATACCTCGGCGTTTGAGAATCCCCTCAGCGTGGCGGATTTCAGCTTCCGTACCATCTACAATTACTAAGTAGTCGCCTCGTTGAAAGCGATCGCTATAAACTCGCGCTCGATCTTCAGGAATTCCTAAGCCTACGAGTCCGCCAACTATACCCCCTGCTGCTGCACCGATCGCACCGCCAGTTACCGTTGTCGCTAAAGCAGTCGCGGCTGCACCACCTGCAATTACGGGCCCAACTCCAGGAATTGCTAAAGCGCCGAGTCCAACTAATAAACCGCCTAAACCGCCTAGAACGCCGCCTGTAGCTGCTCCAGTTTTTGCTCCCTCGCCTGCTTTATTACCTGCACCAGTATTTGTATCTACACCAGCGATATTTTGGCCGTTTGCATCTTTAGCAATAATGGAAACGTTATTCATCGCAAAACCAGCATCTCGCAATTCTGTAAGTGCTGCTTCTGCATCTCGACGGTGAGAAAATGCCCCGATCGCGCGTCTACCAAAATCCCTACGAGCGGTAGTTGAAGTTGCAGTAGTAGCAGTGGGAGTTACATAACCGGTTGTTGTATTTCTAGCATCTGGGTGATCATAAATGCCAAACTCTTCGACACCCCGATGATTCAGAATTGCTTGGGCGCTAGCGATTTCTGCGTCTGTGCCATCTATGATGACTAAATAATGTCCCCGCTTCACTCGTTCATCGTATACTCTGGCTCGTTCTTCGGGGATTCCTAACCCGATCAATGCGCCAAGCAAGCCACCCGCGGCTGCACCAATGCCAGCGCCAGCTAGAGTGGTAGCTAAGGTAGTTGCTGCGGCTCCAGCGAGCATAATTGGCCCGATTCCAGGAATTGCCAAAGTACCAAGACCGACTAATAAGCCAGTTAATCCGCCTAAAGCACCGCCTGTGACTGCTCCAGCTTTAGCGCCTTCGTCAGATTTATCGCCAACGCGATCGCGTACTTCAGCCCCAGCAATATCATCACGCTCTCCATCCTGCGTAATGACAGATACTCTGTCCATGCCAAAACCAGCATTTTTTAAGTCATGCAGCGCTTGCTCAACATCACGACGATTAGAAAATACGCCTACAGCACGCTTATGTAAACCTACAACCATGTTTTTTCTCCCAACACTAAAAAGCAATTATTCACAAATTTATAGTTGCCAATAATCCTCTTTATACCTTTTTAAATAAAATTTTTCATCAATCGCTTGGAATAATTTTTACCTCTATCATTGGGCATAGGTGAATTTATCCAAATGCGTAAAAAATAGCAAGTATCAAATCTTGGTTTGTTTCATATAATTTAATTTTTATTTTTGCTGATTCCACTAATTTAAATAATTTTTTATTTAGGCAACAACTCAATAAATATAAATATTTTTATTTTGTCAATATATTGACTAAAATATCAATGGAACATCAGCTTATTTGCAATTAACAAAGCTAGATATCAAGTGAAGCTACGAGGAATTTGACTAGCTTTTCAAGATAAAAATTTGCAATATATCGCTAATAACGACCTGTTATAAAACATCAATAGCCAGACGCTTGTAGCTTTAATCAGCAAGTCGTAAAGATTTATTTCAAGAAGATATTAATTGTATTTGCTGGTGCGATCGCTGTCAAAAAGATAGCTTTATCTTGATTAGCGATAGACTAAATAGTAATAATTTCCTGACAAATTTTTCTCTTTTAGAGATTATGATTAGAGTAGTTTATTTTCTGGCGCTCGAAGTAAATCTTTTTTGTTTATCTTGTTGAGATTTTAAACATTGTAAACAAGGGGGATTTTTTATATTCCCCTTGTCATGTTTCCGGTAATTAGCAACTTGAATTAATTACAACAATCCTTCCAATTTGCGACGAATTTTGTCTAGTTCAGAATCAGACAATTCTGGTTCTTCTAGTTGTTGTTTAGGTTGGGTGTATTGATCTGTATCCTCCTTCGGGGCATTTGGCTGCCAGTCAGTTTCTTCTACGTTAAGTTCGGGGACTTTTTCAATTAGAGGGCTGTTTTCTGGGACAATTTCCCATTCATACCCAGCACTTTCACAAAATTCTTTGATTTCCTCAGCATCAATCGGCTCTGGTGTAGGTGCGGGGAAATCTTGAGCTTCTAGCAGCAAAGAAAAGCGCGTGGCGTCGTCTTCTGACTCGAACATTAGAATTTTATTGCGATCGCCTACCCGAATCGTGTGAATCCCCTCATTTTCAGTTCGAGCGTTAAACATCAACACAAAAACACGCATAGGTGTAATCATCTGTCCTTTTTAAAGTCTATTCATATTAAAGTTCTAGGTTGTCCTTAAGGGAAAGTCACAGCAACAATTTTCACTTTGTGCGGATTTTCCTGAGAGCGCCAATATCACTAAGGATAAATAACGAGTTGTGCAAATGCCGTAACTCAACCGATAAGGTCTTGGGTTTTGTTGGCGTATCCTGGAAATGGCATGGTGAATTAATGTGCCAGTTAATGCTGATGATGTGCCAGCTACATCCGGCAATTGATACAGTGAAAGCAAATGACTAAATCTCCCAATCTAGATCATCACCCCTCTGCTCCTGTCCGCAAGCGTATGTGGTTACTCGTGTTGAGTCGCGGTGGCATTGCCTTGGGCGGACTTTTGCTCATTGGAATTTTTGGCGGTATTTGGCGGTTGTTGGCTTTTGTCCAAAAAGAGTTAACACCGCTAGCAGAGCAAAGTCTTACTACTACACTCAATCGTCCGGTAAAACTAGGAAAAGTCAGAGAATTTTCCTTGACAGGGGTACAGTTTGGGGCTTCAGCTATCCCAGCAACACCTACAGATCCAGACCGAGCAGATGTCGATGCTGTAGAGGTGGGTTTTAACCTACTGCAATTAATCTTTAACCGCCAGCTAAAGCTAGATGTCACCTTAGTCAACGCCGATGTTTACATTGAACAAGACGACGAAGGGCGCTGGATTACCACTAACATAGCACCGCCAGGTAAAGGCGGAGCCATTAAAACAGATTTAGATAAACTGCGGTTTCGTAATGGCAAGTTGGCGTTGATGCCGCAGGTGCGGGGAGGCAGGGGAGCAGGGGAGGCAGGGGAGCAGGGGGAGCAGGGGGGCAGAGGAGCAGAGGGGCAGGGGAGAATAATAACTCAGGACTTAGCACTCAAAAAGCAATCTCCTGTGGCGTTTTCGCAACTCAACGGAACTGCCCAACTCTTAGAAAACAACCAGCGGATCAGGTTTGACGTGGCAGGTCAAGCGGATAGTGGTGGTAACATTTCAATTCAGGGAGAGACACGCTCTAAAGTACTAGCTGGCAACTTACAGTTGCAAGGGCAAGGCTTGCTGGCTGCGGATGTTACCCGTCTGATAAAATTACCGTTTAGCTTGAAGGCGGGTCGAGTCAATGGCGACTTGCAGCAGGTTCAACTAGCCCCAGGACAGCCGACTTTATTGTTTGGCAGTGCTAGTTTACAAGGGGTAACGCTTCAAGTGCCCCGCGTACCACAACTATTTAATAATATTCAAGGCAACATCCGCTTCCAGGGAACGGAAGTACAGCTAGACAATGTTGCTACTAATTACGGCAAAATTCCCGTAGTGGCTACGGGGATTATCGACTCTAAAGCAGGCTTTAAGTTGGCAGGGCGTGTAAATGCGGTGAGTTTGGCAAACGCCCAGGAGGCTCTTAAGGTAACACTACCTGTGCCTGTCGCCGGGCAAGTAAAAGCAGATTTACAGATGGTGGGGCCAACCACTAAGCCAATTCTCTCAGGCACAGTTACCACGATTAAAACTGCAAGAATTGACAAAGTTGATTTTAATAGCATCAGTAGTCAGTTTGCTTTTTATACAGATTCTTCTAGAGTTACTCTTAGAGATATTCAAGGCAAAGCTACAGTTGGCGGTGAAATTACGGGTGCTGGTACAATCCAACTTGGTAAAGCTCCCCGACTCGATTTGAATTTCGCAGCCAAGAACCTTCCTGGAGATGCGATCGCTAAAATTTACGAAACCGCACCCACCTTTCAAATCGGCACTATTTCAGCTACAGCTCAACTGCGAGGTGCTCCTACCAGTGTTCAAACAGTGGTACAGTTTCAAGCTCCTGGCGGAACTTACCCCGGAACTGGCGAAGTTGCGATCGCTCCAAATCGTACCGTCTCTTTCCGCAATGTCGCCCTTAATGTCGCTGGTGGTATAGTGCGGGGAACTGGCAGTTACGCTAATCAACGTTGGCAAGCCGTTGCTCAAGCCTCTGGTGTGCAGTTGGAACCTTTTGTAAATAAAAATCAGCTGCAAAATGTCTCTTTGGCGGGGGCGCAATTTAATGGTCGTCTGCTTCTTTCAGGAACTACAGGCCCATTCCAAGTGGCGACAATTCGCACTGAAGGGGCAGGAGTTCAAGTCGCTGGTGGTACAGTTGCAGTTTCTAATGTTCAGTTGCAAGACCAAAGCTTTTCCGCTCAATTAGTCGCAAATGGTGTGCGGCTGGGGCGAATCTTGAAAAAGTCTCCCCCAGTTTTAACTGGGCCATTGGCGGGTACGTTTCAAATAGCAGGCAGCAGAGATAATTTTAGCCTCAAAACTCTGCGCGCTACTGGTACAGCCCGCCTTGCTGTTGCTAGTGGTGCAGTTACAGCCAAAAATATTCAAGTTGCCGATGGTGTATATCAGGCACAAATCCAAGCAAATAATGTACCTGTACAACAGTTAGCAGCAGTTCCGGCACGGGTTAAAGGAGCTTTAAATGGTGATTTTAAGGTGGCGGGTTCTGTAGAGTCCTTCCAACCGCAAAATATTCAAGCCAGCGGTCAAGCACGGGTGAATATTGGAGGTGGTACAGTTACAGCCAAAAATATTCAACTGGCTAATGGTCGCTATCAAGCGCAAGTCCAGGCGAATAACGTGCCTTTGGAGCAGTTAGCAGCAATACCTCCGCAGTTTCAGGGAGCGTTGAATGGTCAATTGAACGTGGCGGGTTCTGTAGAGTCTTTCCAACCGCAAAATATCCAAGCCAGCGGTCAAGGACAGGTAAATGTCGCAGGTGGTACAGTTACAGCCTCTAACATCCAATTGGTGAATGGTCGCTATCAAGCTGTAGTTGATGCTTCAGGCGTGGAATTAGGTCGGTTGAATCAGCAGTTGCGGGGTCAGTTTGGCGGGAAGGTGCAAGTAGTAGGCACGTTAGGAACGTCCAAATTAGCTGATGTGCGTGCTGCTGGTCAGGTGCGGTTATCTCAAGGTATACCTGGTTTTGAACAACCCCTAACAGCTGCGATCGCCTGGAGTGGTGAAAGGCTTACCATTGAGCAAGCAACTGCTCCAGGTTTAAATATTACTGGTGCCATATTAGCCAATGCACAAAGAGCAGGCATACCGGAAATTACCGCCTTAAATCTTAACGTCCAAGCGCAGAATTATGATTTAAAACAGTTACCGATTAATCTGCCTAATCAGTTGGCTGTGGCTGGTAAAGCTGATTTTAATGGACAAATCACTGGTAAGTTGCCTTTGCCAAATGTAACAGGGCAAATCAAGTTACGAGACTTTGTAGTTCAAGATATTGCTTTTGAGCCGTTATTAACTGGAAATATTCAGTCAGCGCAGGGACGCGGTTTGAATTTAGACTTGACAGGTAGTAGCGATCGCATTGCCCTCAACTTGGATGCTAATAATCGTCCCCAATCCTTCTTAGTCAAATGGCAACAAGCATTAGCATCAGGTCAAGCTCAAGGGGATAATTTGGCGCTCAAATTGGAGAACTTCCCCTTAAAAATATTGAATTTGACTGCACCACCGAATTTTCGTTTGGGTGCTGGGAGGGTAGCTGGGTTATTAACTGGGGATTTACTCGTTAATCAGCAGACATTAGCAGCAAATGGGAATTTAGCGATCGCTAATCCGCAAATGGGATATATTAAAGGCGATCGTTTAGCTGCTCAGTTCCGCTACGGTAATGGTCAAGCAACACTCACCAATAGCGAATTTATCAAGGGCAATAGTCGCTATGCCTTCGCTGGTACTTTTGATCAAACCACCAAAGGGCCTCAATTACAAGGCAAACTTAACGTCAACCAGGGTAATATTCAAGATGTCCTGGCAGTAGCGCAGGTATTTGAATTACAAGATTTGCAACGCGGTTCGGCAGAGCCAACCTACGGTACAGCAGCAGACCTGACCACCAATCCCCAAGGATTGCCAAATCAGCCTTTACTGAACCAACTCCAGCGCTTTTATGAAATTGACGCCCTGCTTGCAGAACAGGAACAACAGCAGATATCCACTCCCATACCAGATTTGGCAGACTTAAAAGGGACTTTCAATGGGGAAGTAGCTGTAGATACTGCCACAACTAACGGGCTTTCAGTGCAATTTAATTTGAATGGTCAAAACTTTGTCTGGGGTAAACAAGAACAACCAGGTCGTTTCTATACTGCCGATAGAGTAATTGCCGAAGGCAACTTTGAGAACGGGGTATTGAGGTTGCGCCCTTTACGGCTGGAGTCTCAGAATAGACTGATTGCCTTTGCAGGTAACATTGGCGGTAATGAACAGTCTGGTCAACTGCGGGTAAGTAATTTTCCATTACAAGTACTGAATAATTTCGTCAAGCTCCCAGTTGGTGTAACAGGTAATCTTAACGCTACAGCTGCTTTAGCAGGTAGCATTGCCAATCCTCAAGCTCAAGGCGAATTGCAAATCACAGAAGGAACACTGAATCAAAAAGCAGTAGAGTCAGCGATGGCAAGTTTCAGTTATGCCAATGGACGCTTGAACTTTGGCAGCAATGTATCGGTTGCTGGGCCAGAACCAGTTAATATTAATGGCAGCATACCTTACCAGTTGCCTTTCGCTTCCGTAGCACCAGACAGTGAGCAAATCAGTTTGGATGTAAAGGTGGAAAATGAAGGATTAGCGCTGTTAAACCTGTTGACTAACCAAGTAGTATTTGAAAATGGTGAAGGACAAGTAGACATTCAAGTGCGCGGGACGAGACAGCAGCCACAGGTAAATGGAATTGCCACTATTAATGATGCTACTTTTTCAGCACAAGCTTTACCAGGAAAGGTGAGAGGTGTCACAGGTAAGGTGCAGTTTGATTTTGACCGTGTTTTAGTAGAAAATCTTCAGGGTAGATTTAGCCGGGGTAAGGTAGAAGCTGCTGGAGAAATTCCTATCTTTAACAATGACAAAGTGAGTATCAACAATCCCCTGACTGTTAACCTCGATCAGTTAAAGGTGAATTTGAAGGGATTGTACCAAGGAGGCGCTAACGGCAATTTGCAGATTACTGGTTCCGCCCTTAACCCATTAGTTGGCGGTAAAGTAGATTTGTTTGATGGTCAAGTTTTGCTGGCAGATACCAATACTACGCAAACTTCAAATAGTAGTATCGGTATGTCACTCACTAAAGCTAACAAGCAAAGTAAAGCTGAAACGGGTAATGAGAATGCAAGGTTTAATAATCTAGAACTAGAGCTAGGGAAAAACGTTCAAATCACCCGTCCACCGATTCTCAGCTTCCGAGCAACTGGTAATTTGACAGTTAACGGCTCCTTCAGTCAACCTATACCCAATGGCACTATTCGGCTAAAAGCAGGTGGGGTAAATTTGTTTACTACTCAATTTAGCCTTGCTCGTGGCTATGACCACACTGCAACTTTTACACCCAATCAACCCCGCGACCCCGATTTAGATATTCAGCTATTTGCCAAGGTACTGGACATCATTCAGAATAGTGACTTCAGCCGCTCAAATTCTACTGGGTTATCAGCCTTAGAAACTGTGCGAGTAGAAGCCAATATCAAAGGCCCCGCCAGTAAACTGAACGAAAATCTTCAACTAACTAGCAGTCCGTCACGTGGTCAAACAGAAATTGTGGCTCTGTTGGGGGGTGGATTTGTAGACACTCAAGGACGTGGTGACAGTACTTTGGGTCTGATAAACATAGCAGGCTCGGCTGTGTTCAACAATTTTCAGTCTGCTTTTAACCAGATTGGCGGTGCTTTGGGTTTAAGTGAACTGCGTGTATTTCCCACCGTCATCTCTGAGAATCCCGAAGCGGGAAGGAGCAGCTCAAGTTTAGAGTTAGCAGCAGAGGCCGGGATTGATATTTCTCCCAAAGTTTCCGTTTCTAGTATCAAGATTTTGACCGCAGATGATCCCTTTCAGTGGGGTATAAATTACCGAATAAACGATGAATTTCGGGCGCGTGCTTCCACTAATTTATCTGATGACAGTCGTGCAATTTTGGAGTATCAAACGCGGTTTTAGATAAAACCTCGTAAGGTTAAGGTAGCAGGAAAAGGAACACAGGTTCAGGAGGGGTGTATGACTGCGTGCGCGAATCGGCAAAAATAGAATCAACACTCAATTAATGTGCACCTCCGTTGGAGACTCACGTTGAATTAACCAAACAATGAAAAAAGCGTTGCGTGAAAACTTCGCAACGCTTTTTTCAAGATATTAGTGTAGCTCTCCCTCGCCCTAGATTACCGTTAGAGGAGTTTGTGCCCTTACTCAGTCAAGACTATTGAATCTGGGGTCAAACAATACAGATTCAATTTATTCTCGATGAACTGAGTCCACAGACATTGTTTCAAAATCTGCTTTCTCCTTTTTCGAGCTTTTTTGTTGGTGAAATGTCATTGGGAAGTTTTGTCTAATCTTCACTTCTTTGTAGGTTGTAAGTCAGGGGTTGTTGATTATTCTGAACATCAGGTGAAGAATAGTGGGCGATGACAAATACTGGTAGTGTTAGAGTCAATAGTGCGATCGCAGTTCCCACAATGTCTGCCAAACGATGGGAATATGTGTAGGCATTGGCAGACTGGCTATTTGAATTCATACAAAAAATTGAGGTTCGTCGGATCACTTGTAGGTCTACTCTCTGAGTGAGAGTCTTGATGCTATTTTAGCTATTTTTTAACTGTAAACTGTTTAGCTGTCAAGAACTTAAACCAGTTTTGCAAGTGTCATAATATTATTTTTATACATGAACATTTTGATACAAAATCATCAGCTAACGAATCAGGTTCTATTTTGTGACTAATATTTTCAGATGTTTCACAGTATGGTGTAACAGATACTTTACGCATACCTGATGATCACAGCATTATAAATTACCTTTTTTTGCTGATTAAAGATTAATTAGCAAAACGTATTTTTCTGAACTTATTTAATTATAACATCTTACAATGCCCTTGCTCACTTACTTTTGGCTAAATTGACAAATTGTGATACAGAATACAATTACCGCAAAAATACCGAACAGATATCTGTGTTTTCAATTATTCAACAGTAGATATACATAAAAATATTTGAGACAAAGGATGAACCAGGTATTGATGATTTTTGTAACTATTAGTCCCTACCGAATAAATACAGATATATTAATCGTGTTGTCCAGAATTAATTCAGTGATAATACCAAACAAATATTTTAGGATTTAAATTTCTAAATCTGTGTAATATCACTGCAATTTTGTCAATCTGTATATAGGTAGAGTAAAAATATCTTGAACATAAACAATCACTTGTATTCTACAAATACCCAATTCCAATTCTTAAAACTGTATAACTATGAGCCTTAGTTTTTGGTAAATCAAGATGTAATGTTTAAGTCCGTTCTTCCAATAGTCGATGCTACGCTCTGAGTCACAACTATTTAACCGGACTTTATATATAAATCCTATAACAAATTAACCAGCGAAAAAAACCGCCACTAGAGTAGGGCGGTCTGGTTAAGCAATCGGAGGGTAATTACAGGTTACTCTGCTGATAAGTGAAATTGTTGTAGCAGAGTTTGCATTTGTTGCTAGCCTAAACCTAAAGATAAACTAACGTTTACCATAAACACTCATTGGTTCCTTAATAAACCGGATATAAAGATGCTTAAACGTAGATTTAACTACGCGGGGCATAGCAAAATCAATGGGCATTAACTTGTCTGGTAGCTGCCAATCTTCTATTTTTAGTAAGTCAGGATGTAAGTGAGGAAATTCTATAGCAGTAAGTTCTGGGCAAACTCCCAGTCTTTGAGAAGCTGCAACAGTAGGTACTTGTTCGGCTGGGACATTGAGGATTTCTATCATTGCCCGGTCTAAGGCAAATACGTTTGATGCTGCTGCTAAAATGCCTAATTGACGAGGTTCGCCGCCACTAGGGCCATTACCTTCATGACCGATGATGCCATCTAAGATGGTTAAGTTTGGGTTAATTGCTTTAGCGGTTTCTACCAACATTTCACCAAATCGATTTGCGTCTTTGCCAGCTTCCATGTGCCACCAAGCTTTCATTTTGCCGGGAACGCAACCAAACAGGTTTTTTACACCTAATGTTAATGTTAGCTGTGTATGTGATTTGACTTTGGGCAAGTTAATTACTACATCTGCTTCCATCGCTTCTTTGCAAAGCCGCAGATGATTAAAATCTTCATTTACAGTTTGGTAACGCTTGCCGTGAAACTCGATAATCGGCAAATTCAGTTCTTCTAAAATAGGCAAATAGCCATTTGCGACTGCTACCCCCTTGGCACTGCCAAAAGCTGGACTATCTCCTAAAAATGGCTTACCACCAGCCTCAATTACCATCTGGGCAACTTCGTAAACTAGTTCAGGGCGGGTGGTACACTCTTTAGTCGGACGCGCTCCTGTAAGTAGATTCGGTTTGAGTAAGACGCGATCGCCTTTTTTGACAAAAGCTGCCATTCCCCCTAAAGGTTCCAGCAGTGTGGCTAAAGATTCCCTTAAAGTCTCTCGTTCGTAGGAAGTAGCCCGAATTAGACTAACAGATGGTTTTTGAGTCTGCATGGATAAATAAAGTGTTAAGAATGAATAGAAGAAAGAAGAAATTCTTCTTTGCTTCTATCTTCCTACTTTGTTTGTAATCTACTTCTGTCTATTCTGACTTGAGGGGTAAGATACCACTCATTTGTTCTAGATTTAACACTGTGGCTAATTCGGCTTCACTCATCAGCCCTCGTTCTAGGACAATTTGCCGCAGAGATTTGCCAGTTTCCAAAGATTCTTTGGCGACATCTGCTGCTTTTAAATAACCGATGTGTGAATTAAGTGCGGTTACTAAAGCTAAACTGCCTTCAGCATAAGCTAAACAACGTTCTCGGTTGGCAGTAATTCCTTGGATGCAACGTTGCGAGAGTGCGGCGATGGTTAACCCAAGAATTTCGATACTGTGAATCAGGTTATAGGCAATCAGCGGCATCATCACATTTAATTCTAATTGTCCTGCTTGGGCTGCTAAAGCGATCGCACTGTCATAACCCATTACCTGAAAACATACCATTGATGTCATCTCTGCCATTACCGGGTTATACTTCCCTGGCATAATCGAGGAACCGGGTTGCACTGGGGGTAATTGAATTTCTTTTAAGCCAGTTTTTGGCCCTGAATCCATCAGCCGCAAATCATGGGATATTTTGACTAAATCCTGCGCCAAGTTGCGTAAAGCACCGGAAACATTCACAAATGGGCCCATACTCTGCATTGCTGCCATCAGGTGGGGTGCAGGTTCTAAGGGAGAATTTAGCAGTTCTGAGAGAATTTCTACTACACGGGCGCGATACTGAGGATGAGTATTCATACCTGTACCAGCAGCACTACCTCCCAAACCCAGCACCATCAAGTCACCGGAAGCTGTGTAAATGCGGTTTTGATGTTCTGTCAAAATTTGCGCCCAAGCGCGAAAGTTCTCACCCAAACGCACGGGTACAGCATCTTGCATGTGGGTTCTGCCAGATTTGACGATATCTTGAAATTCTACAGCTTTGTCTTCTAGAACTGCGATCGCATTATCTAAACCTGGGTGTAACGTCTTTGACAGCGCCAATAAGCCACCAATACGAATTGCTGTGGGAATCACATCATTGGTAGACTGCCCATAGTTAACGTGGTCATTGGGACTAACCCGCTTGTAATTGCCTTTTTCTTCGCCGAGGATTTCTAAGGCGCGATTTGCTAGAACTTCGTTGACGTTCATGTGGTGCGATGTTCCAGCACCCGCTTGATAGACATCCACAACAAACTGGTCACGGAATTTGCCGGCGAGTATTTCATCAGCAGCTTGCACAATTGCCTGACTAATATCTTGAGGAATGCAACTTAGTTCACCATTAACAATTGCTGTAGCTTTTTTAATTAAAAGACAAGCATCTATGTAAGTAGGTAAAGGGCGTATGCCGCTAATGGGGAAGTTTTCGATCGCTCGCAGCGTTTGAATACCATAATAAACGCTACTGGCGATTTGGCGATCGCCCATCGAATCGCGTTCGATGCGAAATTCGGAGTCTGGTTGTTGAGTCATAGATTCTTTGGTAAATATCAAAAAACCGATCATCCCACGCAGGTAAACTCAGATCAGCTAGTCTGCATAGAATCTGTACATTTTTAAATTCCCTATGACTCTACCTAACTGGATTACCTTTTCTCGCCTTTTGGGGATTCCATTTTTACTGTACGGCTTATATAATCCCACACCACAAGCTAGGTGGATATGTTTGACAATTTTTCTGATTGCGGCATTAACTGATTGGTTAGATGGCTATTTAGCACGGAAACTCAACCAAATCAGCGAATTAGGCAAGTTTCTCGACCCTTTAGTCGATAAACTTTTGGTACTTGCGCCGTTATTAGTGTTAATTGAACTAGGAAAGGTTCCAGCTTGGGGAGTGTTTTTGATTTTAGCGCGGGAATTAGCGATCGCTGGTTGGCGAGTCAATCAAACGACAATTACGGGGGCGAATATTTGGGGTAAACTCAAAACTATTAGTCAAATAGTCGCGATCGCTCTTTTAATTGCACCCTTACCACCAGTGTGGGAAATCCCATCCATCATCGCATTCTGGGTTTCTGTGGGCTTAACATTAATCTCTGGGGGTATTTATCTTTTGCCGCAAAAAGCTAGCACTGCTGATTGAAAACATCTACTGTATCGTCCCTGTAAGTCTGAGATTTTCCCAGATGATGATGACAAAATATTTGTAGCTACGTCAGAAATTTTTAACAGTGCCCAAGAAAATTCGGGAACTAAAAGCAATGCTCCTAAAAGCTGGATTCACTTATAGAAGCGGTAAAGGCAGTCATACAGTATGGAGCCATCCTTTGCTATTTTACAGCCTCATTTTGTCTGGCAAAGATGGAGCAGATGCAGATCGTTACCAGGAAAAAGATGTTAGAAATGCGCTCATAGAAATAAAACAACTGGAGGAAGAAAACAAAGGAGAACAGGAATGAAACCACAATATAGTATTGTCATTCAGTGGTCGATGGAAGATCAAAAGTACGTTGTCAGCTTACCTGAGTTTGGCCCCTATGCACACACTCATGGAAATACCTACGCGGATGCTCTCAATAATGGTGAGGAAGTACTGGAACTTTTGATTGAAGATTACCAAGCACAAGGAAAACCATTGCCAGAGCCTTTGACTGCAAACATTTCCTTTCGGTTTGTGTAATCCTCACCTAATTATTAGCAGTTATAACTAACTTTACTCTCACACTAGTGATCGCTGGTTGGCGAGTCAATCAAACGACAATTACGGGGGCGAATATTTGGGGTAAACTCAAAACCGTTAGTCAAATAGTGGCGATCGCTCTTTTAATTGCACCCTTACCACCAGTGTGGGAAATCCCATCCCTGATTACCTTCTGGGTTTCGGTTGCTTTGACAATCATATCTGGGGTAGTTTACTTAATACCACCAAAAGTTAGTGTTGCCGAATCTAAAAATAAAATTACAGATCAAAATCAGTAATCACAGATAAATAACGATTGTTCATGTACATTTATCTGTATCTAAGGAACCACAATTACAAGGGTTCCTATTCTCACTATTTCAAACAATTTCCGCACGTCCTCGTTATACATGCGAACACAACCATAAGAAATTGCCTTCCCTACAGAGTCTCGCTTATAAGTACCATGAAATCCGATTTCGTCTTTTCCATCAGTCCAAAATCCAATCCAACGCTCTCCTAAAGGATTTTTTAAACCTGGAGGAATAACTTCTCTGTAAGTAACGAATGGATTTTCCCAAGCTGGGTTTTCAACCATATTAAGCACTTTAAATTTGCCTATAGGCGTTTCCCATTTTGGTTTACCAATAGCCACTGGATAACTGGCTAGTAAAACATCCCCCTGATAAACATAAAGTCTTCGTTGCTTGAGAACGAGTAGTAAATGGATATTTTGCTCAGAAGTGTTAGGAGGGGTTGGCTGCACTGGAAGCTTGAGCCTGAGCAGTAAACGCATCATTCGCTCAGAGGTGCTAGGAAGAGTTGGTTGCGTGGGCGGAGAGTTCAGTTGACTAATTATTGTCTTCTCCATTACTCCTTGCTCAACCGTTGTTCTGGCAGTAGCACGTAATTGAAGCCAGAAAAGCAAAGTAATTGAGATCAACCCTAACTTTAGAGTATTACGATAATACACATTACTACTCATAAGCTCCTGCATCAACTGTATAAGTTATAAGTTTATTACAAATATTTATTAAAAGTAATTCAGAACTCAAATTCCAACTAGCTTGAAGTCTGAATTCTGAATTTTTACTCAACTATTTTGTCAGATTTAACTAATCAAAGAAGTTTTATCCTCGTCCTCGAACGCGACGTATTTGCGTTGTATTATCAGGAGTATTTCGATTAACTGGCTTCGTGGTATTTGGAGTATTTCGATTAACTGGCTTCGTGGTATTTGGAGTATTTTGATTAACTGGCTTCGTGGTATTTGGAGTATTTCGATTAACTGGCTTCGTGGTATTTGGAGTATTTTGATTAATCGGCTTTATGGGCTCTGGAGTATTTTGATTAATCGGCTTTATGGGCTCTGGAGTATTTTGATTAATCGGCTTTATGGGCTCTGGAGTATTTTG
>NZ_WVID01000021.1:67481-116395 GCF_010091925.1 Nostoc sp. B(2019)
TGATTAGTTGGCTTTATGGGATCTGGAGTATTTTGATTAGTTGGCTTTATGGGATCTGTTGGTGTTGGGTCTTGTCTAGGCTGCCCCAGTACTATTCGTGGGAAAATAGCAAAGCTGAAAGAAGAAGTGAAAAAGAGTAAAGAAACTACGGTCAATATAAATTTTGATTTTTTAGATGACTTCTGTTTCATTCTACCTTGCTCCTTGAACATTTCATATTTTGCAGTTAGTCTATCATTAAAATGAGATATACTATTTTAAAATACTCAAAATTACATAATATATTTATATTTATTTTTAATCACATGATATTATCTTTTCTCCTGACAAATTACCTTTTTGCCAAACTCCACTCTTAAAAGAGCCATTAGCAAATTGAAATACCCCATATCCATCACATTTCCCATTTTTGAAATTACCTCTATACTCATTACCATTTTTCCATCTTAATCTTCCTAGACCTTCAGGCTCATCGTTTACGTACTGACCTATATAATGTTGATGTGAGATAGTTTCAGTCAGAAATGAATATTTTCCACAACCATCACGCTTATCATTTTTTAATTCTCCATCATATCTATCACCGCTTTTAAATAGTAAAGTTCCTTTGCCATTTAATTTCTTATTCTGAACAAGATAGCCATGATATTTACTACCATCTTTATGCATTGTGTATGCTTTGTCTGGTAATGGTGGTAAAGATAATGAAGATAGTTCAGCATCGCAAGGTAATTGAGTAAAGTTTTCGGTCGTTTTGGTACGTAACATAATAAAAGGAGCTAACACAAGTATTACAAGTATTCCTGCTCCTACTCCGGTTGCAACTAAAACTTTTCTGCGAGATGGCAATTTCCACGAAGTTGTTGACTTTAATCGTGCTGGAGATATATAACTCAGTGCTTGCAAAGCCTCGCTTGCTGTTTGGTATCGCTGGCTAAAGTTGTAACGTACCATTTTGGTTAAAACATCAGCCAGTTTATTGCTGACATTTACCTTGTTTCGCCAAATTATTTCTCCATTGCTGGGGTCTTCTTGGAAGTTTATAGGTAATTTGCCTGTCAAAGCTTGAATACCAATCACTCCCACTGCATAGATGTCACTACACAGTCTTGGCTTAGAATTAGCTTGCTCATTTGGCATATAACCATTTGAGCCAATAACAATAGTTGAAGTAACTTGACCTTGAGTATTTGCCGCCAAACCTTTAATCTCTTTGACTGCTCCAAAGTCAATCAGCACAATCTTGCCATCCTCACGACGACGCATCAAGTTTTGAGGCTTGATATCTCGATGGATGATATTTTGCTGATGAACCACAGCTAAAACTTCTAGAATTTCTTGCAAAAGTTTAATAACCTCGCCTTCACTCCATTTGTTACCAGGAATGATTTCTGCGGTCAAGTTATCCCCGTCTACAAATTCCTGTACTAGATAAAATTCGTCATTTTCCTCAAAATGAGCAAATAGTTTAGGAATTTGCTTACTAAGCTGACCTAAGCGGTATAAAAATTCTGCTTCACTCTCGAATAGTCGTCTAGCAACCAGCAAAACTTCCGGCTCGGATGTTTTTGGCTTAAGCTGTTTCACAACACATTTGGGATGGCTAGGCAAATCTAAATCTTCAGCTAAATATGTGTCGCCAAACGCACCACTTCCCAAAAATCTTATAATTCTATAGCGTTTACGGATAACTGTGTATATTAGTCTATCAGCATCCATTTGATTCCAAAACCCTTAATTCTTCATTCTGCGTCTACTAACTGTAAAGTACCTGCATTACAGTTGAAGGCTTTCTTTGTAGTCTTACGATCTAATTTAACTTGATAGAATGTGACTGGTTTTTGATCTATATTTGCGTCAAGAAAAGGCTCTTGAATATAATTAAATTCACTTGTTGAAACAAACCTTTCTGTCCTACCTGTTTTTGTTGGTTCCCATATAATATCTTTATTGTTAACACTCGTTTTTGCATGTAAATATATTCCAGCATATATTGTCGCACCACCTGGGATTATATCAGCTCCTCCTGGCTCAACACTAAGCCAGCCTCTAGTTTCTGATACGTCATCTAAAGCAGTGAAGCTAATAGCTACTCGTACAGTATTAGGACAACTATCATTAGTTTTTAGAGTTAATTGGTTGTAAGATTCCTTTTTTTGCCTCATTGTTTCTTTAATTTCTCTAACTTTTTGCCTATGATCACTAAATTTTTGGTTGTATAGCTTTTGTTTCTCTAATTTAAACTCTTCTTGTTGCTTTAGTTTATCAGCTTTAAGCTGAACATCCTGCTTAATTTTTTCAGTTTCTTGGCTCATTTTATTTGCATTTAAAGTAAGTATTGAACCAACAAGTGTTACTATTGCACCTATGATCGCTACCTGTATTGTTGGCTCTTGCCACCAATGTTTTGGTTTATTTGAAGTTGAATCGGGATTAACCGGACTTGAATTTGGATTGGGATTAATCGAACTTGAATTTTTACTGGAATTAACCGAACTTGAATTTGGATTAGGATTAACAGAACTTGAATTTGGATTGGAAAATTTTAAACCCGAATAATTTGTCGATTCAAGTTCATAAATTTGAATATCAATAATTTCAATTTTTTGCGTTCCTAACACAATTTTGCTGTTTAGTTTTAATGGTAATTCTTTACCAATAGCTAAGTCTTCATCATCCACTTTAGAAATATTAGTATCTCGCAAATTCTTAATAATAAATCTTCTTACTTGTTCGTCACAATAGATTTTAACGTGTTCTTTTGATACACTACTGTCATTTATAACGATATCGCATACTACATTGTCACGACCAATAATGATGGCATGGTTATGTTTAGATACTTGTTGTTTAGAAATTTGCTGAGTTTTTAAGTTGCCAGTGCTAACGTCGTTCCACTGGAAGGTGATTGCCCACTGTAAAGTAGATACATTCATGATTATGTCCTTCTAAATCTTTGTAAATTAATACAAATTTTCAGAAGAGGATTCCTGAAAAAACCTATACAACAGTGAGCAACTTTTTACTTGATAATTGCACAATATTATGTCTGAGGTTTGCAATAAGCATAGTATTTCTTATCATCACATAAAAAAAGGATAGGGGATGAAAAAAAATAGTTATTATAAGTAAGACTTACGCACTGTACAAATTTTCTATGTTATGCATTCACGAAAATAAGTCGTTTCAGGCTTTGAGCAATTATCCTTTGAAAAATAGCGTAGGCGCAGCCCGCCGTAGGCATTGCCTAAAAAGTGTCGAAAAATCAAGGTTTAATGCCTGAAATCAATACTGCATATTTGGTATTTCCTGTCAATGCATGAGTCTTAATAACTTGTATATTGACAAATAACTTATCATTTGTATTACTGCTTGGACAAGGAACAAGGAGGTTCTATTTAACTAACATATTAGTTTTAATGTCATATTTATTAATTCTATAAAACTCATATATAAAAATAATCTAGTATAAAATTGGGATTTTTAAACACTAAAGAACGATAGGGTGTACGGAGATTTATAGGACATAAATCGTATAGCCAGCTTGGTTTTGTGGAACGGGAAAAGTCAGGAACAAACATAGTTAGCAGAAGCGCGAGCAGAACGTTTGGCAGCTAAGTTGAGAGAATTGGGTGTAAATCCTGACGAGTTAGTTTGATATCTAACCCAGTTTTTCATCTTTTTTGTTTTTTAGTCTGTGAAGGTAGGCTTTTCAGCCCACCCCGCAAAACTAGTTTGCAAATTAAGCAGTCACTAAATAAGGCGAGTTAATCGCCGCTACACGGCCAGCATTTACTAAAGCTTGATATACGATTACTGCTACCTCAGCGCGTGTAGCATCGCGGGTAGGGTTGAGTTGCTTGAGGTTCGGGTGATTAACGATAATCTGCTTTTCTATGGCTTTTGCTACTTCATCTTTGGCATAGTCAGGAATTTTTGCTTGGTCATCAAAAACTTTAATGGTGGTATTGTTACCAGATAATCCCAGTCCATTGACTAGAGAGACTATAACTTGCACACGCTGGATATTCTGGTTAGGGCGGAAGGTGTTATCGGGAAAACCAGACAGAAATAAACCTTGATATGCCTGCTGAATTACTTTGGATGCCCAGAAATTTTCTGGTACGTCCTTGAATTTGCTCACAGCGCGGTTTGGCGATGGATTGAAAGCTTTTACAACTAAGGCTGCGTATTGCGATCGCGTCATTGTAGCATCAGGTTTAAACGTGCGATCGGGAAAACCGTTGACTATTCCCTGTTTAACTAATTCTCGAATAAACGCAGCTGCCCAATGATTAGCAATATCGCTTAAATCAATAGGGCTGGGTGTTGGCGTGGGTGTAGGAGTTGGTGCAGGTGTGGGTAGGGGTATAGGTACAAGTATAGGTGGGGTGGGTGCTGGTGTAGGTGTGGTGGATATCGGGGAGGGTGTGGGTGTGGTGGATATTGGGGATGGTGTAGGTGTTGGGGTGGGAGTTGGTGCGGGTGTGGGTGTCAGGATAGGAACCGAACTATCTGCAAACTCTAAGTTTCCTGTGGCTTTAGCCTGATTTATTTGGTTTCCTACTAAAACCAGCTTATTGGAACTAGCATTTTGCAAATCAAATTTACCGTTATTACGTAGGATGTTCCCGCCTGGATTATTGGTACTACCAAGATCAGGGAAAGCAGTTGCAATTATTGTCAGACCATCGTCAGTATTGTTTTCGCTGAGATTATTACGTAGCACAGGACGCGCACTACCAGAGATGACTATCCCAGAACGGTTTTCGTAAATTTTGTTTTCTAGAAGTGTGGGTGATGCTGTATCACTAATTGCTATGCCATAGCCTGTTTTGACGCAGATGTTCCCTTGAATTTGACCTTTGGAATTTCTAGCGATCGCAATTCCATTAGCTGCATTCTCACTAAAAACATTACCTAGAATAACTGGGTTAGCATCACCTGTTGCAAATACTCCCTCACGCTTGCACTGGGTAAAGGTGCAATTAGCTACTGTAGGAGCGGTTGACTCAACCCAAACACCACTACCACGACTAGCTAAATTTGTCACAGTTACCCCCCGGAGTTCGGCGCTAGTCAGCAGTACGAAAGTGACGTTTTGACCGGCAAAAGTGCGACTGAGGTAATTACCACTCCCTTCAATCACAATACCTCTGCCTTTATTAGCTTCATTACCCACCACTGTTACACCAGATGGAACTGTCAGGGGAAAAGCTTCACCACTGGCGGCATTGTAATTCCCTTCTGCTAGTTGAATTTTAGTGCCGAGTGTGGCAACTTTGAGGGCTTGCGTAATCGTTTTAAATGGGGTTTGTTGGCTACCAGAGTTGACATCACTCCCTACTGAGGGATTCACGTAAAAGTTTTGAGTCATATTTATACTGTCAAAAAATACATAGCCATCCTAGCGCTAACTGTTAAAGTAGGTAGCGATCGCTGAAATTAATTTGCAATATTGATTGGGGATTGGAGACTGGGGGGCAGGGAAGAATAATAACTCAGAACTCAGGACTCAGCACTATTGATAGCAAGTTATCACAAGACAATAGAAACTCTTGTAACAGCATTACTAGCTATGACTTCGCTATATTAGCGGTTAACAGGCAACGGTTAAAAGGAGTTAAAGAGATGGAAACTAAGCCAACTGACCCATCGCTAGCACTCACAGAAATTCCCCCTGGCTATCTCAACATCATGGGTTACGTTGATAAATCAGAGGTCAACGGGCCTGGTTGTCGTGCTGTTGTTTGGGTGCAGGGTTGTCCTCGTGAGTGTCCTGGCTGCTTTAATCCTGACTCTTGGTCATTTGAGACTAACCAACTGATAGCTATTGATACCCTTGCAAAGAACATTCTCAGCAATCCCCACAATACAGGTTTGACGTTCTCTGGTGGAGAACCCTTTTGGCAAGCGCCTGCACTAGCGTCTTTAGCGAGGAAGGTAAAAGCTGCGGGATTAAATATAATGTCTTTTACTGGATTCACCCTTGAGCAGCTACAGTCTGAATCTGCACCGCCAGGTTCCCAAGCATTATTAGAACAATTAGATATCCTAATTGACGGGCCTTTTGTGCAAACTCTGGCACTTAATTCTCCCAACTCCCCCGTTTCTTCTAGTAATCAGCGGGTTCATGTACTTAACCCTGCTTTCCAAGACCAAATTACTTGGGCGAGTGACCAGATAGAAGTTCACATCCTCAAGAATGGTGGTCGTATTGTTACTGGCTATCAAGGTGGGCTAGAGCTGACTTAGGAGGGAAGTGAGGGAGTGGAGGAGATATTTTTTGGAATATAACAATGAGTTTTTGATACTCATTAATGACCTGAAATTATATCAATCGCTACTTAGTTGTCCTTGACTCGTGCCATGTAGTTTAACAAAACTATCAAAGGCATACCATGCTAATACGTACCAGGGAATAATTTCAAATTGCAGACCCTTATCTATTAACTGCCTAGCAGCAAGAATACTAAGTCCTAGTGGGAACAGAAAGCGCAAATCAACTGCACCGTTTGTTGCTAGTTCGACTTTTTTATTTAGGTCTACAACTGCATTCGTGACGCCCATTGCTGCCTCAGAGTCGCTTTGGGTAATACCGCCAAAAATAAGCCCTATATCTTGTAGAGTGGCAAAAACATTTTTTAAACTGCCATCTTTCCCATCGTGGTTGATAAGAATACTACCATGATAAATATTAGTCCGTACCTGACTAATGTTCGGTTGTGCTTCTAATACACTAGCAATGCGTTGCATTTCTTTCGCTCGACAATAGGGTCGAGCAATTCTTATTCTTAGCCTACCTGGGGTATTGCTGACAATTTTTGTATGTATATGTTTGGCTGGAGTTTTTATTGTTTTTGAGGTTGTTTGCTTTATAACTCTAGACATTTTGGTAAGATGACCGTGATTATTTCTCAACACACAGCCGCCCTCCTGTAATTATATTTTGAGACAAAGAAAAACTTTTTGGTGAGCAAGGAAAGATGAGGAAGATACAGCAGATTTCAGTAGAGACGTTACATATAACGTCTCTACATGTGATTCTCTCTTACGCACCATTATCTGCTGTAGTGTCAACAGGGGTGCTAACAGCTTCAAAAGCTGGATTTTGCTTGTCTTCAGCAATTTCTGCCTTGGCTTCGGCTACAATGTCTTCCCAGGTTTCGCCCAGTTCTGCAAAAGCTCCTTTGCTCTTTTCGTAAGCAACAAGTCCGCCTTTGATCATTGACTTGGCTAGGGGTTTACCAATTCCAGCTACAACGGGAACTATTACAGGGGCTAGTAGAACTGCCCCAATACCAGCTATAATCCCGACTGGGCCTGCATCTTCAACGAAATCAGTAATTTTAGGTGCCATTGTTAAATTTCCTCCGGTAAATTAGGAAAATTGTAGTAAAGCTTTGAAGGATACTTTACTCAAAATCGTGATCTCATCTTGCTAGTGATAGAGTTGTGTTTGATGAGGGTTTGAGAATTGGACGCAAACCGTTTACTCCTGCAACCACTGTTGAGCCGTTGTTAACTACTGTTGCTGCTAAGGGGTTAAGACCAAACACCACTGCGATCGCCATAGCCGCTAAATTAGGAATAGCAACAATACTGGTATTTTGATGAATTAACTGCCTGGCTTTACGAGCGATCGCGATCGCTTCTAATAAACCATACAAGTCATTCTGCATTAACACCACGTCTGCTGTCTCGCGGGCAATATCAGAACTATTAGCGAAGGAGACTGAAACATCAGCGTAGGCTAAAGCTGGTGAATCATTAATTCCATCACCTACAAATGCAACTGTTTTACCTTGTTCGTGTAGTTTGCGGACAACTGTTGCTTTTTGTTCGGGAAAAGCTTCTGCGTGAGTATGCGTTGGCGCAATGCCCAGCTTAGCAGCTACAGCGTTAGCTGTTCGCTTGTTATCTCCGGTGAGTATGTGAACTTCCACACCTTCAACCGTCAACAATTGAGCAACTACTTTTTGACTTTCTGGACGGAGAACATCACTATATTTTATCTTACCTTGAAGTTGGCCATTGCTAGCTACATAAATCGCTGAACTTGCCCCTTTTTGATGACCATTTAACTGTTCCATTTCAACGCCTTGCTGACGCAAAAAGCGATCGCTGCCTACATAAACAATTTCTCCATCAATCTCTGCTTGTACACCCAAACCCAGTTGGTAGTTCCACTTACTCCGATTAGGAATTATCACTTGCTTTGCTTCGGCGTAGCGCATCACCGCCTCGGCTACTGGGTGTGTCAAACGTTGTTCAGCCGCCGCAGCTAATGCCAGCACCCGCGAGCTTGGCGTTAAAGAATTGAGACTCTCAACACCAACAACCGTCACTTCCCCTTTAGTCAGCGTCCCTGTCTTATCAAACACAATTGTGTCAACTGCTGCTAGTTGTTCTAGAGCACGTCCACTACGGATGAGAATACCGTGTTTTGCCGCATAAGTTAGGGCTGCTAAAACTGTTGTTGGAATAGATACCCGAATCCCTGTACATAAGTCGAGAGTCAGGACACTGGCTACTCGCGCTGGGTTGAGGGTTGTGGCAAACACTGCCCCACCGAGTAATAAAGTTGGTACAACAGCTTTTTCGGCAATTTTTGTCGCGTAGTTCTCCATGCGCGTATCGTGAACAGGAGCTTCTTGCATTAACTTGATACTTTGTCCAGCACGGGTGTCATTGCCTACCCGTTCCGCCAAGATATAAATCCGTCCCTCGCGCATTAAAGTGGAGGCAAAAACAGCTTGTCCCTTTTTCTTCAAGACTGGCATCGACTCGCCAGTGAGCTTCTGCTCATCCAGCAGCGCTTTACCGCGGAGGATACTACCATCAACTGGAACTTGTTCGCCAGGATAGACAATAACTGTATCACCGCGCTGCACTTCTTGCAGGGCAATTTGTTGCTTGATGCCATCGCGCTCAACCCAGACAAACTGTCCCAAGGAATTGAGTAAATCCAAAGTTTGCAATTGAGAAGAACGAGCAGTGCGATCGCGAATATTTTCGCCAATTTCAATTAAACTCAACATTAGTGATGGTGTGAGAAATTGACCTTGGACAGTAGTAATCGCGATCGCCATAAAATCCAAAAAGTCAATGTTCAATTTGCGCTGCGTCGTGATTCCATCCAAAGCTCTTTGGAAAACAGGCAATGTAGCTAAGGCAATAGTTCCCACCAGCATAATGGGTGGAATGGGCAACCCTAACGGCCCTCCCAGCAAAGCTAAACTAGTAGCCATAGCCGAAAGTTGCATACCAGGCCAGGATTTATTAGCATCGTCGTCTGCTGATGATGTGTTAGCAGCAAGAGTTATTGCTACGTCATTCGCCGCTAGGATCAGATAACTCAAACGCGATCGCATTTGAGCATCTGCAACTAAATCGCATTTATAAGTAACAACTAGCGACGCAGCCGCAAGATTGAGCCGGACACTCGTAAACAGGGGATCGCCTTGAATTAACCCTTGTAGCCTCTGAGCATAGTCTGTATCATGGCGTAATCGAGGTATATGAAACCGTACTCTTCCCCGAATTGCATGGATGACACTGTAGGTAACTTGAGGAATCTGCTGGCGGGAATGTCCATTGCTATCAGCTAGACGAACTTTCCCATTCTGTTCTCTCGTAATCTCGTGAGCAATTTTAGTTGGCGGCGATGCTAATTGAACCGTAACTTTTGCCATTCCCTTCACTCATGTAGGTTTGTTACACTTGGTTATCTCTCCCGTCACGCAGATAAGATAGCGCCAAGAGAGCAAAATAGCCCCAATCTGGCGGCGAGATTGGTTAGTTGATGGCATTACTGATATATCAAATTCTGTTAGTAAAGTCCTTCCAATACTTTCCCTGATAAGCACCCTAAATCTCCTTTGTGTGGTAAGAAACAGTCAAAGGTTAGAGGTAAATTTCACCCTTTCCCCTTTTCCCTTTCCCCCTTAACCCAAAGGTATTAAGAGGCGTTCTCGCTTGCCATCCCTACTGTTACATCGCTGGCAGATTCAATTAGACTAGCTAAATGTGATGCTGCCGTTTCCAAGACGCTTTGAACTTGCTTTTTGGAATCTTGGAGCATTCCAGTTTTATAAGTAATCACAATTGATATTGCATCCCTATTAACTCGCTCACTTGTGACTACCGGATCTTCTTTGAGTAAAGCCTCTAAACGTTGGACGTATTTTGGATCTGAAGCAATTTGAGGTACGCGAAACCGCACTCTTCCTGGAATCGCATGAACAATGTTATACGCAACTTTTGTAGTTTGTTGAGCTAGTTGACGAGCTTCTTGGGGATGGGTAACAAGCTCCGGCTCTGATGCAGGCTGTTGAGCTAGTTGACGAGCTTCCTGGGGATGGGTAACAAGCTCCGGCTCTGACTTTGAAATAGCTGGTTCTGTGCTTGTTTGCTCAACCGCCACTTCTGCATCGCTAGCAGCCTGAAGGAGACTAATCAAATGCCATCGCATCTCAAGATCTGACATTACCCCCGGCATATAGGTAATGACAACAGATCCGACAATGGGATTAATTTGCTCACTAATTACCCAAGGTTCAGCTTGCAGCAACGTTAGCAGGCGTTGCCGATATTCGGAATTTTCGCTAATTTGAGGCACATAAAATCCTACTTGTCCGGCAACTGCATAAGTAATGCTATAAATTACCTTTGTCGGCTGCGTGCAGGTGTGAATAGTAGATTTTGAAACTGAGCGTGATGTATTGTCCTCCATTTTTTCCTCCAGTGTTCCTGATAGAACTCGTCTATAAAGGAAGGTTCGCCATCAAGGCTAAGGAATAAGACAGAGATGCAGGCTTTAAATCAGCCCATAAACTCGATATATCTAGAGTTTGTCCTTCCAAAACCGTTGTGGTTTCCATCCCTTCAGTAGACTGACTAACTGGCTCTGGAGGTGGTTGCTGCTCTGTTGTTTTAATGAGGTTATTAGGTGGGTTCGTTTGCAAAGCCAACTCCATCAAATTCACCCAATGGCTTATGTTAATCTCACTAGGCTGATAAGCGATCGCGATCGATGCTGCATCACAATTCACACGCACACTCAACACTTGGGGATCACTTCTCATTAATCTCTCTAGTCGCCTCGCGTAAGCACGATCCTCAGCAAGTCGAGGTATATTAAACCTGATACGTCCCTCAATTGCATGGACTACTCTATAAGCAATTTTTGCTGGTGCTGTGAACTCACCACCTTTATCAACAAAGACAGATTTGCTTTCTTCTTCTGTTGATGAAGATTGCGAGGTATTCTTATCCTCCCTTGGTGATTTACCTTCTCCAGTTGATAAGGGAGATTGCGGAGATTTTGTAACAGTAGTTGTTTGAGAAGTTTTGCTAGTTTTTGCTCCTGAAACTTGCGGCTCCAGATAATCAATCACCCGACGAGTTGCATCTGCTGTAATCATATAGACTGGAATCGCTGCCAAACCACTGACTCCCATTCCTCCGGTTACTGCCAACCCTGTTACTAAGGGAATAAACGAAATAGACTGCTCTTTCCAAAAATCAAGTGATTTCCATGCAGCAAAAGCATCCATCTCACTGACAGACTCAGACGAAGCTTGAGGCTGGTGAATACCAAATTGTTCTAGTAGCTCCAATACCTGCGGCAATGACAGCTGATTTTCAGCATAAGTGACAATCATACTGCCCGTTTGCTGATTGGTCACAACTTCCCTCACCCCACACTGTTGCCGTAAGTGTTGGGATATACTTTCTAGTCTTGAGTGAAAACTATCTTCACTAGCGCGGATTCTTACACGCCCAGTCGTAGCATGAATGATTTGCAGTCCATCTGAAGACAGTTGCACTTGTGACTGTGCGACTGCTTTACTTGTATTCTGATTAATTTTTACTTCATTGCTTTGGCGTTCAGAAAAAATTAAGTCAGAAGACATTTTGGGCTGCGGACTTAACCCGTTGTGACTAACAGTATTGGTCATTTACTCGACAGCTAAACCAAACCATAGGTTAACAATAGGTTAAATGTACCTTAAACTTGAGTAGGAAGTATCATTCTTGAGAGCTATTCCGAATTAAGTATTGTTAATTACTCGTTGTTGGTATTCTTGCTCTGTGATCATATCGAGAGTAGTCTCTAGACGATCTACGAATACAATCCCGTCAAGATGGTCGTACTCGTGTTGAAAGATCCGAGCAACAAAATCAGTTAATTCTTGCTTTTGTAATTTGCCATTGCGATCAGTGTATTCCACTTCAATTGCCTGATATCTGGGAACTAACCCTCTAATCCCTGGAACACTTAAACAACCTTCCCAACCTTTAACAATTTCAGTTGAATGAGCAACGATTCTGGGATTAATCATCGCAGTCGGTTCCATTTCCGGGGCATTGGGATACCTAGGATTAGGACGAGAAGCAACAATCAATAAACGATAGGATTCTGCTACTTGAGGTGCAGCAATTCCTACACCGTTCGCCTTGGCAACGGTAGCAATTAAATCTTCAATTAATTTTTGAATTTGCTCATCTTGAATATTGTCAACCCAAACAGCTTTTTGACGCAGTATTGGATTGCCTAATTGAATAATTGGCACTAATTCAGCCATGATCAAAATTCCTTTATGTAATAGGGAGCAGGGGAGCAAGGGAGCAGAGGGGCAGAGGGGCAATAAATACTGACTCTTGATCCTTGACCCTTGACATCAGCCTTCACGTTGTACAGGTAAAGGAGCAGGTCGGACTCCTACTTGTGAACTTTGTCCATCGCGTTCAACCTGTATTTGCAACGTACTACC
Organism: Nostoc sp. B(2019); assembly: GCF_010091925.1. Taxonomy (GTDB): domain Bacteria; phylum Cyanobacteriota; class Cyanobacteriia; order Cyanobacteriales; family Nostocaceae; genus Komarekiella. The sequence goes on from NZ_WVID01000021.1 coordinate 80,261, forward strand.
GATTTTGCTATTTTCTACGAGTTTTTGTACTTCCTCAATTTTTGTAACAGGTTGGTTATTAATGCTTTTAATTACATCACCGGATTGTAGTCCAGCCACAGATGCGGGCGATCGCGGCACAACAGCAACTACTAAAACGCCCTGATCTGCTCTAAGATTGAGGCGATCGCCAACTCTATTTTGGATTCTTTCTTTAACTTCTGGTGTCAGTGTCACCATCTGCACACCTAAATAAGGATGCTCGACTTTGCCATTAGCAATTAATTCCTGAGCAATTCTTTGTACCGTATTGATGGGAATTGCAAAGCCCAAACCTTGAGCGCCTCGGATAATGGCTGTGTTCATCCCAATCGCCTGGCCACGAGCATTTAGCAGTGGCCCACCAGAGTTACCAGGGTTAATAGCAGCATCGGTTTGAATGTAATCAACCCGCTTATCGCTAGCACCGATATCACTACCAGAGCGACCTGTAGCACTAATAATCCCAGAAGTAACGGTATTATTTAGACCTAAAGGATTACCGATAGCAATTACTGCTTCCCCTGGTTGCAGCCCATCGGAGTTACCCACAGCTAAAGTTGGCAGATTATTGGCGTCAATGTTGATTACAGCCACATCAGTTACCGGGTCTTCACCCAGTACTTTGCCATCAAAAGTCCGCCCATCTTTAAGTGTAACGGTGACTCTATCAGCACCATCTACCACATGGGAATTGGTCAAAATTTGACCTGAAGAATTAATAATCCATCCAGAGCCACTACCCCGTTCTACCCGCTGTCTAGGCTGTGATGGTACGTTTTCTCCAAAAAACCGCCGGAAAAATGGATCGTTAAATTCGTCTGGTACACGAGAAGTGACTGTTCTAGCAGAATCAATCCGAACTACCGCAGGCCCAACCCTTTGCACTACTGCGACTACAAAGTTGGGATCTCCAGAGGACGAAATAATTGGCGGGGGAGCAATTATCGGATTGGAGACAGTAGTATTTTGAGGCTGAGTATCGTTTTGTTGAGTCTCTAATGACTTGGTAGGTAAAAAAGAGCAGCTTCCCAAAAACACCACTGCAACCCCTTTTAGCATCATCAATAAAACACTGTTTACTCTCCATCTGTGGGGCAAATTATTGGTATCAATATTTTTATTCGTTAAGTAATGGTCTGTGTTTTTCATGTATTTTTACTTCTCCGTGCTAGTCAGTCGGTGGTAGGATATTGCCTACCGGGTATATCCCAGAATGATCACAACTAGAAAGCTTGTTCTAGGTCTTGAGTATCTCAATGCTAAATTGGTGCTTGCTCATATCTTCTATTGTGACGATTAGCAGCAAAGGTAGTAGATAATGGAAATTCCCATAGAAAGTCTGTGGAGTCAGGTATTAGAGCGTTTACAGCTAGAATTATCCCGACCCACCTTTGAAACTTGGATCAAAACTGCTAGTGCGGAGCGATTAGAAAATAATTGTTTAGTTATACGTACTCCTAACCCATTTGCTCGCAATTGGTTACAAAAATATTACATCAATACAATCGCCCATGTGGTGCAAGATATTTTAGGGCATCCTGTGGAAATTTATATTACTGTTGCCAAAGGGGATGAATCTCATCTGAGTACACGAAATGTTACTGAAGAATTACCAGTTTCAAGCAGTACTGCCCAGAGTGTTGATACAAACAAACAAAAAGCTACAAAATTAAATTCTAAGTATATATTTTCCCGATTTGTAGTTGGGGCTAATAACCGTATGGCTCACGCTGCGTCTTTAGCTGTTGCTGAATCTCCAGGTAGAGAATTTAATCCCTTATTTTTATGCGGTGGCGTAGGCTTAGGTAAAACTCATTTAATGCAGGCTATTGGTCACTATCGCTGTGAAATTTGTCCTGATTGCAAAATATTTTATGTTTCTACTGAGCAGTTTACTAATGATTTAATTACAGCAATCCGTAAGGATAGTATGCAAAGTTTTCGAGAACATTATCGGGCTGCTGATGTTTTGTTAGTAGATGATATTCAGTTTTTGGAAGGTAAAGAATATACGCAAGAAGAATTTTTTCATACTTTTAATACTTTACACGAAGCTGGAAAACAAGTTGTGATAGCTTCTGATCGCCCTCCTAACCATATTCCTAGCTTACAAGAACGTCTTTGTTCTCGTTTTTCTATGGGGTTAATTGCGGATATTCAACCACCAGATTTAGAAACTAGAATGGCAATTTTACAGAAAAAATCTGAGTATGAAAATATTCGTCTTCCCAGAGATGTGATTGAGTATATTGCTTCTAACTATACTTCTAATATTCGAGAATTAGAAGGAGCTTTAATTCGGGCACTAGCCTATATTTCTATTTGGGGTTTACCCATGACTGTGGGAAATATCGCACCAGTTTTAGAGCCATCTAGTGAGAAAGTGGCAGCTACTCCAGAAGCAATTTTGAAAATTATAGCGGATACTTTTGATGTTTCAGTTGAAGACCTTAAAAGCAACTCACGCCGTCGGGAAATTAGCTGGGCGCGTCAAATAGGGATGTATCTAATGCGGCAACATACGGCTCTAAGTTTGCCTAGAATTGGCGAAGAGTTTGGTGGTAAAGATCATACAACGGTAATCTACAGTTGTGATAAAATCACCCAACTCCGAGAAAGCGATCGCACCTTAGCTCAAACACTACGTCAACTAAGCGATCGCATCAATATGACTAGCCGCTCCCAGTAAAGAGAGTGGGGGCGGAGGGGCGGAAGGGCAGAGGGGCAAAAGAATAACTGTCTTTCCCATTCCCCATTCCCCATTCCCCCTTCACCCTTCCCATAGTTTTTCTATTTTTTATTTCACTAGAACTACTACAATTACTATTGATGCTAGATAATGGGAAAGCTTTGACATTTTCTTGCCAAATCTAGCCCGGAAAAACAGACCTAACACCTATGCGAACTCACTATTGCGGCGAACTCCGAAAAGAACATATTGGAGACACTGTTACCTTGTACGGATGGGTAGACCGTCGCCGCGATCATGGGGGTGTGATATTTTTAGATTTACGCGATCGCTCTGGAATCCTCCAAATTGTTAGCGATCCGCAACGCACCCCGGATTCCTACGAGCAGGCAAATGCCCTACGAAATGAATACGTTGTTGAAATCATTGGTAGGGTAACTCAACGTCCTGAAGAATCCCTGAATACCCGCATACCGACAGGTGAAGTTGAAATCTACGCCGATAAAATTGTACTGCTCAACGGTGTCCGCAAACAGTTACCCTTTCAAGTTTCCACTGCTGACACCGAGACGGTGCGGGAAGACTTGCGGTTAAAATATCGTTATTTAGATTTGCGACGCGATCGCATGGCGCAAAATATCCAACTGCGTCATCAAATTGTCAAAGCCATGCGCCGCTATCTGGAAGATTTGGAAGGTTTTATCGAAGTCGAAACCCCAATTCTCACCCGTTCCACTCCCGAAGGTGCGCGAGACTATATTCTACCCAGTCGCGTTAACGCTGGTGAGTGGTTTGCTTTACCACAATCACCGCAGTTATTCAAACAATTACTGATGGTATCCGGCTTAGACAGATACTATCAAATTGCCCGGTGCTTCCGTGATGAAGATTTACGCGCCGACAGACAACCAGAATTCACCCAATTGGACATGGAAATGAGTTTCATGTCTCAAGAAGAAATTATCGAACTCAACGAAAAGTTAGTTTGTCATATCTTCAAGACGGTTAAAGGCATTGAGTTACATCGTCCTTTCCCGCGTCTGACTTACGTTGAGGGGATGGAACGTTATGGCAGTGATAAACCAGATACTCGTTATGGATTGGAGTTAGTCAACGTCTCGGATGTGCTGAAAGACTCTGGTTTTAAAGTCTTTCGGGACGCCGTTGGTAATGGTGGTGTCGTCAAAATTCTGCCAATTCCCAACGGTAACGATGTAATTTCTAATGTCCGCATCAAACCAGGCGGGGATTTATTCAAAGAAGCCAACGAAGCTGGTGCTAAAGGTTTAGCTTACATCCGAGTTAGGGATGATGGTGAAATCGATACTATTGGCGCTATTAAAGACAATCTGTCAGCAGAACAAAAACAAGAAATTTTACACCGCACAGGTGCAAAAGCTGGACATCTGCTATTATTTGGGGCTGGTGATACTGCTACCGTTAATAAAACTTTAGACAGACTGCGGCAAGTTATCGCTAGGGAGTTTGGGTTAATTGATCCAGAAAAAATCAACCTGCTCTGGATTACAGATTTTCCCATGTTCGAGTGGAATGCTGACGAAAAACGTTTAGAAGCACTACATCACCCGTTTACTGCACCGCATCCTGATGATTTGAGTGACTTGAAGACTGCACGCGCCCAAGCTTATGATTTAGTACTCAACGGCTTGGAAGTTGGCGGCGGAAGTCTGCGGATTTATCAAAGGGAAATTCAACAGCAGGTATTTGAAGCGATCGGTTTGTCTCCCGAAGAAGCACAGAATAAGTTTGGCTTTCTCTTGGAAGCATTTGAATATGGTACACCGCCTCATGGTGGCATCGCCTACGGTTTAGATCGTTTGGTGATGCTGCTTGCTGGGGAAGAATCTATTCGAGATGTAATTGCTTTTCCAAAGACGCAACAAGCGCGGTGTTTATTAACTGACGCACCTTCGGGAGTAGATGCTAAGCAGTTGAAAGAACTGCATGTTGCTTCGACTTACAAACCAAAGTCTTAGTTAAGTCCAAGGGAATCTATTCTCAATCAATAGTAGGGTGGGCATTGCAATGCCCACCCTACTTCTATATATAGCAAAGTACTGAGTGCTGAAGCGCGGTAGCGGGGCGTTTAGCCCGTGCTGAGTAAAAACCCAGTTGCTTTAAGGCTTTGAGCAATCAACACTGTCCTAACCTATGTGACTACGGCTATATATGGATATATATGGTCTGTGGGAACTCCATTGGAGAACTCGAAGAGTAGCCGTTGTGCGTCTATGTGATTCGTTCAATCTTTATACAGAATTGGTATTAGCTCTATCCCATCTCAAAGCGATCGCATTTTATTTTTTCAGGGACTACATATTAAGCTGTATCAGTCCTGAACTGCGAGATATTGCTTAAGTATTGTATTCATATTAATACGTACGTATAGGTAAGCTTTGAGATTACATATTGTACTGTGGATGATTAGCATCAAAGTAGTATAACTTTTAAGCGTTACATTAAAAACTCCAACTAATTAATCATGCTCTTAAGCTGGATTTAGCGGCTGATAGTCATAGCTATAGCTATCGTTCCATGTAATACCCTGTTAGTAGTCTCTTGGGTAAGTGCTGAAACATTTTGAAAATTAAGTTAATCTAAATACTTCCAAAAAAACATAACTTGTTGTATACTTACATATCAAAGCGCTACTAGCTTTAAACAAGTTGTGATAAAAAACACCCAAAATCCTCTGCTATTAGGAGAAGTATGTGTCAGGAAAGATCTACTGACGAACTAAGTCTAGTTATCAAATAACGAGCAACTACGATGTTCAGATAATTTGCATGAGTGCAGTACTTTATACTGTTGATCAATCTCCCTACTGAGTAGTGCATTGTCGTATTAATTTTGATAAGTTGCAAATTGCCAAAGCAGATTAATTTCAAGGGTTTTGGAATTGAATTACTAATCGAAATCAATGTGATACATCACTAAGTAAGCTGTCATCTACTTATAGGAGTGTGCTTAATAGTCAACAAGAGTAAGCACGAAGCTTTGCACTCTGCTCAAGCTCCCTATAAAGGGCTTTTAGCAAAAAGTTTTCGCTTAAAACTGGAGTTAAAAAATTAAACTTTAACTCTTCTATGGGACTGAGGTAAAAACACCTCAAACATTGATAGTGGATTGATTTTAATTAATCACTCAATCTCACTTTAATTAAATAGCTGATATTGGATTTAGGAGTTGGGCTTCGATGATCTTTTAGATCTCAGTCCCTCCAACGCAACCTTGTCCTTGTCTGTGGTGTTTCTACTGATAAGTGAGGTCGAATTGCAGAATAGGTGTCACCAAAATCGGAAACGTTCAAAGCGGCGGGCTATCTATTGTCCAATTCATAGATGCTACCTGCATAGCGTGAGTCAAAAGTATAATTTGTATGCTGATAGTGCTGGACAACTGCAAGAAAGAGGGATAGGGCGGCAAAGAGCACTAATTTTAGTGGCAACTAAGACCGCAGTCTCCTTAGAGGGTGAATGGTTAGAAGCATTCTGGTGTGATCAGTGTGAGCAAACAAAATGGTATCACGTTAAAAAATGCGATCGCACCTATGAAGTTTCGATTGCATCTGTAGAACTTTGGCAACAAGCAAGCGGAGTCATTCACCCCGCAGGAAATCCTTCTGTAGGTGAGTTTACTCGTACGCAAGCCCGGATGGTTGGCGATAACAATAGTAAGTATTTCCGGTAAAGAAGCCAAGCCAGCTGCGATCGAAATTGAATGTATCAGTACGCTTAATCAATATCTGCCATTATGGAATCTAAATCAAACTTGGAAGAGGTAGATTTTCAAAAATATCTACTTATTGTGCAACGACGCTGGCTGCCAGCAGTAGGATTATTTGGAGTAGTTGTTACCCTTGCATTCTTGTATACATTGACATTAAAGCCTTCATATAAAGCAGAGGCCAGTTTGTTGATCAAGCCAAATCGTACCTCTTCACTAACAGGTTTGGGGGAAGCTATAGGGCGACTGGATTCTTTAACTACTACAAACAATCCTTTAGAAACTCAGGCAAAGATAGTTACATCAGTTCCAGTTATTCAGGAAACCATTAGAACACTTAACTTAAAAAATAGTAAAGGCGAACCCTTCACAATACAGGATTTTACTAAAAAACTGAAGATAGAAAATGCCAAAGGAACTGAGATTTTGCAAATCTCTTATGTAGACAAAGATCCAGTTTTAGCTGCAACAGTTGTCAACCAACTGATGAAAGTTTATATCAGGAATAATATAGAGGCAAATCGAGCTGAAGCAGTCTCAGCCCGTAAGTTTATTTTAGAAGAAATACCTGGCACTGAAGCAGCAGTAAGAGAAGCTGAGTCAACCCTGCGTAAATTCAAAGAAGAACACAAAATAATCACTTTAGAAGCAGAATCAGAGCTAGCAGTCCAGACAATTTCTAATTTAGAACAACAAATTTATCAAGCTCAAGCTCAATTAGTTTATGTTACGGCTCAATCACAGAAGTTACAAAATCAGGCCAACATTGATTCGCAGCAATCTGTAAGTTCTGCCTCGTTGAGTCAAATACCCGGAATTCAGCAAGTGCTTGGTCAACTTCAAGAAGCGCAAAACCAGCTGGCGGTTGAGCAAACCCGTTTGCAGGCAGAACATCCTACTATTATCAATTTGCAAGAAAAAATCGTCGCTCTCAAAAGTTTATTAGAAGGACGAATAGAGCAAGTAGTTGTCAGTAATGAACAAGTATCTATGGGAAATGTCCAGATTGGAGAACTGCGACAAAACCTCATTGAAGATTTTGCCCGCACTGAGGCACAACGAGTCGGTTTGGTTGAACAAATCAGTACATTATCGAATGAGTGGTCTGCCTACAAACAAAGAGTAAATGTTTTGCCTAGGCTAGAACAGGCCCAACGGCAACTTGAGCGAAAGCGGAAAGCGGCTCAAACAACCTATGAAGCACTTTTGACAAAACTGCAAGAAGTCCAAGTAGCTGAAAATCAAAATATTGGGAATGCTCGCGTCATATCTCCTGCCTTAGTTCCAGATCAATCAATTGGTTCTCGCAAGCTTCTAATTATCGGGGGTGGAGGAGTTTTCGGTGTGATGCTGGGTATAGTTGCTGCTTTCACTCTAGATCTGATTGATCGCTCGATCAAGACAGTCAAAGAAGCTAGAGAATTGTTTCAATATACCTTGCTGGGGGTGATTCCTTCAGTAAGTAAGAATGGCAAAAAAAGCTCTTATCCACCAGTAGATCAACAGATTCCGAAAGTAATTGGCAGAGACATTCCGCACTTCCCTGTTGGTGACGCATACCAAATGCTGCAAGCCAACTTGAATTTCCTGAGTTCAGATCAAAAGCTTAAGGCGATCGTAGTTACCAGTTCTGTGTCTAAAGAGGGTAAGTCAGAGGTAGCTGCAAACTTAGCTGTGACAATGGCTCAGTTGGGGCGACGGGTACTGTTGGTAGATGCCGATATGCGCCATCCAGTCCAGCATCATATCTGGGAAATAACGAATTCCGTAGGGTTATCGAATGTGATTGTTGACCGAGTTACTCTTGATGCAGCCGTACAGGAGGTAATGCTCAATCTTTACGTTCTGCCGTCTGGGGTTGTACCTCCTAACCCAGTAGCACTATTAGATTCCAAGCGGATGGCTGCATTAGTTACCTCTTTTGCAGAAAATTATGATTTCGTCATTTTCGATACGCCCACACTAGCGGGAACGGCTGATGCTGCTGTGTTAAGCAAGTTGGCTGATGGGATTTTATTGGTGGTACGTCCTGGGGTAATTAACTATGCCAGTGCCAATGCTGCTAAAGAGTTCCTTAAACAGTCAGGTCAACAAGTGTTGGGTATGGTGATTAACGGTGTGAATATCAAATTAGAGCCTGACAGCTACTTTTACTATTCCAGAGAATCGGTTGAGTCTGGTTCTGTGTCAGGAAAATCTCTAGCTATCAGCAGACAGAAATAAATTCATCTCATAAATGGAACCACCTAAAGAGTCATTAAGTTTTCGACAAAAGGCGATTAAAGGTGTACTTTGGTCTGCAATTCAAAATTGGGGTCGTCAAGCGATCGCCTTTATTGTTTTCTTCCTACTTGCTCGTCTGCTTGGGCCAGAGGCTTTCGGTTTAGTTGCTGCGGCCAGTATCTTCCTGGGTTTGATCGGAATTTTCCTTGACCAGGGATTTTCAGCAGCTCTCATACAACGTAAAGAATTGGAACCAGAACACTTAGATACTGCCTTCTGGACTAACATTAGCATCGGCTTAATAATGACAGCCTTGAGCATGGCTATGGCTGGAGAAATAGCCAACTTTTTTAAACTACCAGAGTTAACACCAGTCATTCGCTGGTTATCACTCAGCTTTATAATTACTTCTTTAAGTAGTACACAGGAGGCAATTTTCCAACGAAAGCTTGATTTCAAACCTTTAGCAGTACGAGAACTTGTAGGGGTATCTGCTAGTGGTTTGGTTGGCGTAACTATGGCTTATATGGGCTTTGGAATTTGGAGCCTGGTTAGTCAGCAGTTGGTAAATGGTTTGGTTCGGGTTTTGCTTATCTGGTGGGCTAGCGATTGGCGACCAAGACTTAGTTTTTCCCAGAAGCACTTTCGGGAACTGTTCTCTTTTGGAATCAATGTAGTTGGTATTAATCTACTTTCTTTTATCAGCACTCGAAGTGATAACCTTTTGATTGCTTACTTCCTTGGGCCTGTAGCATTAGGTTATTACAGCATTGCTTACCGACTTTTGGAGATAGTAACACAACTATTTATCGGGGTCATTACTCCTATTGCCTTGCCTCTATTTTCTCGCTTGCAACAGGATATAGAAAAAACTCGCTTAGCGTTTTATAGAGCAGTTCAGTTAAGCAACTTTATTGGTATTCCTATATTTTTAGGTTTATCTGCTTTATCTTCTGAGCTAGTAATTGTGTTTTTTGGAGAAAAATGGATATCAAGCATACCTGTAATGCAAATTTTAAATCTTATTGGTATCTTGTATACTGGCTTCTACTTTAACGGCCCGGTGATTATGGCTGTCGGGAAATCTGCCTGGAAATTGGGGCTAGATTTTATTAAAACTATCGGATACTTTATTGCTTTTGCCATAGCAGTTCGTTGGGGAATAGTAGCTGTTGCAGCAGGATATGTAATAACTGGTTATCTGATGTCAGGTATTACTTTGTGGTTCTTAAAAAAGACAATTCACATTAATTTGATTACTTATCTGCAACAATATATTGCTCCGATGGTCGGCTCACTAGTAATGGTCGCTGCTATTTTAGGGACTAAATATTTCCTAAGCAATTTCATAAATTTGCCTATTTTGCTGCTAATTTCTGTATTAGTTGGGGCGATAGTATATCCAGTCACAATTATCTTGATTGCCCCTAAAGAATTTCGGCAATTTATAGATATATTTCGTTCGTTTTTGCCACAGTCTATGTTGAAAATAAAAAATTGAACGATGATTATAAATTATTTAGCCGTACAATTACTTGTGTGTTCTTAATATGGTGACTAAAGGAATAACTCAAGACCACATTGGAGAGATTGCCACATTATTTAATACTGTAGTTGATGGCGGCTACTGCATCGGCTGTGGTGCTTGTGCTTCAGTAAGTGGCTCACCTATTCAGATGAAGTTAGACGATTATGGTCGATTCAAAGCTACCGTTGATTCATCTGCCGTTCAGTCTTCTTTAAGCACCTCAGTACAAAGTGTATGTCCATTCTCAAGCAGTAGTCTAAACGAGACTCAGATTGGACAGGAATTGTTTGCTAGCAAATGCGAATATAACGACAAAATTGGCTATCATCTGGCAAGCTATGCAGGCTACGTATCTGAGGATGATTTTCGCGATCGCGGTAGTTCTGGTGGTATGGGAACCTGGATAGTCAGCAATCTTCTTAGTCAAGGTTTAGTCGATGGTGTAATTCACGTCCATCAGCGCCGCCCTTCAGAAAGTGATCCCAGACTGTTTCAATACCATTTGTCTACAACTCCAGAACAGGTGCGGGATGGCGCTAAGTCTCGATACTACCCCATTGAGATGTCCGAAGTAATGCAGTTGGTTCGCACTCAACCTGGACGCTATGCGATCGTTGGCATTCCTTGTTTTATTAAGGCAGTTCGCTTGTTAATGCGATCTGATTCTGTATTAGCAGAACGTATCAAGTTCTGTGTAGGTTTAATTTGTGGACATCTCAAAAGCGTACACTTTTCAGAGATGTTTGCTTGGCAGTGTGGCATAGAGCCTGGTAAACTCCTAGCGATCGACTTTCGGAAAAAACTGCCTGGTAGAGATGCTAGTAAGTATGGCGTTGAGGTTACTGGCATCATAGACGGTCAAGTAGTCACAAAAACCAGTCCGGTTAATGTTATGTACGGTTATGATTGGGGACTTGGTTTTTTCAAGTACAAAGCATGTGACTACTGTGATGATGTAGTTGCCGAGACAGCAGATGTTGTTGTTGGTGACGCTTGGCTACCTCAATACGTTCAAGATAGCCAGGGTACGAATGTGATTGTTGTGCGTCACCCAATAATTCACGACATGCTTGAGGAAGCCGTGGTTAAGGGTCGGTTACATCTTGAGCGCATCGATGCTCAAGAGGTTGCTCGTTCACAAAATTCGGGATTCCGCCATCGACGTGAGGGTCTAGCATACCGCTTACACTTAATTGAAAACAAGGGTGAGTGGCATCCCCCAAAACGAGTCAAGGCAAGCCTAAAGGGTTTAAGTAAAAATTTTCAAAAGCGGCAAGCATTACGGATATTAATGGCAGCAGCAAGCCATACCGCCTTTAAAGATGCAGTTAGATCTCAGGATTTTTCCATCTTTGTCCAGAAGATTGAGCCATTACTTCGTAGGTATCGCGCCTTGTACGATGATCCTCTCTGGAAAAGAATGGTTTGGCAGATCAAGGGGTTTGTGAAAAATCTCCTAACAGGTAGGAAAACATCACATAGATAAGTATTAAGCACCACCTTTTTATTCTTTTTAGCCAGTCAGGAAAGTTAGTTTCGCATGAAAGCATTAATTACAGGAGTAACAGGATTACGCAATCGAGGTGTCGAAGCACTACTAACAACTACTGTTGACCAATTATTCAAAAGACACCCCAATCTAACCATAGATATTCTTACTGAAACGCCAGATTATGACCAAAAGCGATTACAGCAAGATAATGTCAACCTGCTCAATATGGCAACTAAACACAAGAATTTGATGCAAAAGTTGCGTACTAAGGGTTCTAAATTTAATAAGTCCCTAGCTCCTGAATATAGTCTATTTAAAGAAGCATCAATTGTTATTGCTTCCGGTGGAGATCTATTCACTTCTGATTATCCTGGAGCGCTCGGTTTTCACCTCCGCCCATTGGAATTAGCATTACACGCTGAAATACCTGTGGTTTTTCTAGGTCAATCAATCGCATTTAAAACTAATGATGATGCACAGAAATGGTTAGGTGTTGCCCGTCATTCCAAGTTGATTACTGTTAGAGAAGAATTTTCCTACAAATATTTGACAAAAGACCTAGGTCTTTCGCCAAATCTAGTAAAACATACCGCTGATGTAGCATTTCTGCTTGAACCACCACCACCAGATAAAGTCAGTAACTTACTAAAATCTTACGGAGTTACGCCAGACCGTCCAGTTGTGGCAATTGCTCCTAGTCAAGGTATAACTAGATTCTCTAACTGTGATGAAAAGCAGCACTTAAAAAGTTGGCTTCAAGTGATCAATATGATCCTTGATGAATTCGATGCTCAAGTGCTGCTCATCCCCCATGCACAAAGTACTAACCTGGGTAATGACGATCGCTTCATTGCTACTAACCTACATAAAAGCCTTGATTTTCATCCTAGGGTTCATCTTGCTGGTGCAGACCACTCTGCCTCAGAATTTAAGGGGTTAATTAGTCGCTGTGATCTGTTGATTGCTGAGCGTATGCATGCTGCGATCGCTGGACTTTCCAGCAATATCTGCACTGTTGTCGTCGGTTATTCCGTTAAAGCTGAAGGAATTATGACTGATCTACTAGGAAATGAGTCAGTTAACAATGGCTTACTAATCTCAATTGAACAGTTTATCGATTCTGACTCAGCCTGCGCGACAATCCGTACTGCTTGGCATCGTCGTCAAGAGGTCAGTGAGCAACTCAAAGAGGCGTTACCCCGCGTGAGACAAGATGCTGTGAATAACTTCGATATGATTGTAGAAATCTTGAAGTAAAACTCAACTTTTTCCAATTAGCTCAATTGATTACTTGTCATAACAGCAGTGATTTAATAATAAATAATTTGCATGAAACAGTTGAACGCAATTTTCGTATCTGATTGGTTTGGCAATCCCTATAAAAATCTATTAATTAATAACTTAAACTCTAAAGGAGTTGAGGTAAAAGAATGTCTACCCAAGGTAGAAAATGTTTTTGGACGAATCTTTTTTCTACCATTAGTTTTGAGACAAGGTAAGTTTGATATCTTACACTTTCATACCTTGCATCCTTTCATTCTTGGCAAAAACTCATTTTCTCGATTAATAAAACTTTTAATATTTACTAGCCAGATATTCATCCTCAACCTGCTGGGTGTCAAAGTTGTTTGGACTGTACACGAATGGCATGACAAGATGGATGATGGTCAGAAAAATATATCTTCAACCCAATCAGCAGTTATTGGGAAATTTCTTGATGCTATTATTACTCATTGCGAAACAACTAAAAACGAAATTACTAGAGCATTTAAGCTAGAAAATAAAAATAAAGTTTTTGTAATTCCGCATGGCAACTACATAGGCACTTACGAAAATAAAATTAGTCAGATAGAAGCTCGAAAAATTTTAGGTATCTCCTTAGAAAGCCTAAATTTTCTGATTTTTGGCAGTATTTATCGTTATAAAGGGGTTTTAGAAGCAATTGAAGCTTTTAAAAAACTACAACAGCCTGAAACATATCTATTAATTGCAGGTAAGTCTTATGAGACGCAATTAGAAGAAACAATACTAGAAAAAATTCAGGGGCATGAAAATATCTTATTTTTTCATCAAGTCATTCCAAATGATGAAATTCAAGTTTATATAAATGCATGTGATTGTTTTGTAGTTCCTTATAAAGTATTTACCACTTCTGGCGTAGCTATATTAGGAATGTCATACGGTCGAGCTTGCATCGCTCCAAACATGGGATTCTTTAATGATGTATTGGATGAATATGGTTCTTTTCTCTATGATTCAAATCATGAAGATGGGTTATTACAGGCAATGAAATCCACTATAGACAATAAATGTAGGTTAGCAGAAATGGGCAGACATAATCTCACGATTGCCGAGAAATGGAATTGGAATTACGTCTCTGAGCAAACCTTAAATGTTTATCAACAATGTTTAGGCATTAAATATTAGCAATTAAAGTCTTATGAGAACTCCGGTAGTTTTGATAATTTTTAAGCGGCCAAATACTACTGAAAAAGTATTTGCAGCAATTCGTCAGGCAAAACCACCGAAACTTTTTGTGATTGCAGATGGGCCACGTGCTGACCGTCCTGGAGAGGCAGAAAATTGCGAAGCTACGCGTGCAATTATTGAGCAAGTCGATTGGAATTGCGAAGTTCTAACTAACTTCTCTGACGTTAATTTAGGCTGTAGATTGCGTGTTTCTAGTGGCTTAGATTGGGTTTTTAGTCAGGTTGAGGAAGCCATAATTCTTGAGGATGATTGTTTACCACATCCTACTTTCTTCCCATTTTGTGATGAATTGCTCGATAAATACCGAGATGACAATAGAATCATGGTTGTAGCAGGTAATAACTTTCAGTATGGTCGAGTTCGGAATCAAGATAGTTACTATTTCTCACGTTACAATCACTGCTGGGGATGGGCTACATGGCGACGAGCATGGCAACATTATGATCATGAAATGAAGCTGTGGCCAAAAATTCGTGATGAAGACTGGTTAAGAGACATCCTGTTAGAGCTTTCAGCGGTAAAATTTTGGCAAAATATTTTTCAATACACTTATGAGAAAAAGATCAATAGTTGGGCTTATGCATGGACATTTAGCTGCTGGATTCAAAATGGCTTAAGTATACTTCCTAACGTAAACCTAGTCTCTAATATTGGATATTCTTTAGATGCAACTCACACAGTTAACAATTATAATAATTTTGCAAATATGCCAGTAGTACCTATAGATTTTCCCCTTCAGCACCCATTATTTATTATTCGCAATTCTCAAGCAGATTTCTTTACTCAAAAAAACAATTTCTATGATTCCAGGATATCTGTAGTTCTTAAACAGAAAATCAAACATCTCGCTAATAAATTATCTAAGTAATCAAATACTTTAACAAGTATTAAATCACTTCATTTTTGAATTTGAAGAGTTAAAAAATACCATGAGAAAAAACATAGACTCACCCAATCTGTCAGATGACATCCAACAAGAAATTGAAAAAATACTTTTAGATGTTGAACGCCAGCCAATAGAAGTTGAAGAAATTTGGCAGCTAATGGATGACGTTTGGGATAGTTTAGGATGCAATGACATAAAAAATGAGCCAGAAAAAGTTAGTTTATTTTATAGTCATCCAGTTTGGCTACTTAATGGTTTATTTATTGAGCAGCATAATGTTTCCATTCTCCATCGCCACGCGATCGCTGATTGGATTAATGTAAATAATAACGACATTATATCGGTTCTCGATTATGGCGGCGGTTTTGGTACACTTGCTCGTTTAATTGCAGGTAAAAATCAAGAGGTAGTAGTTGATATTTACGAACCACACCCTAGTCAACTTGCTCTTGAGAAGTTAAAAGCCTACTCTAACGTTAAATTTATTAGTTCTCTAAAAAAACAATATGACTGTTTAGTCTGTACAGATGTTCTAGAACACGTTCCTGATCCTTTAAGCTTATTGGCTGAAATGATTGAGAGCGTTAAAATTGATGGCTATTTAGTAATTGCCAATTGTTTTTATCCTGTAATTAAGTGTCACTTACCTGAAACTTTTCATCTTCGCTATAGCTTTAATCAATTTACAAGTCTTATGGGACTTGATACTATTGGTTCCTGCAATGGTAGTCACGCCACCATATATAAGAAAATAAGACAAGAACCAATGAATTGGAAAAAAATCCGCACTCAAGAAAAAATATCAAAAGCTGTATTCCCATTTTTAAGGATGTCTCAAGCAAGTTATCAAGCTTTGAAACGCATCTTCTTAAAAACACAGAAAAATTAGATATTTTAGGTACTATGAAAACTCATGTTTATATTGCAACCTTTAAAAATAGTTATTAAAATATTTCAAAAATTAGTTAGAAATTGGCTGAACTACTTGCATATCCTACATCATAATCAAGGTATATCTATACCTTTATCTATAGTTTTGCAATACGATGATATTAATGCTATCAAGATTAGCCCTGAAGTTAATATAGGAGAATTTGTAGAAGTTGTTGTTGTAGCGAAATCTCCATATAGCAATACTCCAGGGCGATTAATTATCGAAAAGCGTGCTGTTATTGGTTCATACGCTAATATTCGTGCTGCTGGAGGAGAAATATACATAGGACAGAATTGCATTATTGCACAGCATGTATCTCTGATTGCCTGTAATCATACAATATCGCATGAAAAGCCATACAGAGACTTACCTTGGGATGAAGATAAAACGGGTATATTCATAGATGAAAATGTTTGGATTGGTTGTGGTGTAACCATTCTTCCTGGTTGTCATATTGGAAAAAATTCAGTAATTGGGGCTGGAAGTGTTGTCACTAAATCTATTCCAGCTAATGAGGTGTGGGCTGGTGTACCAGCTAAAAAAATTAAAGATATCAATTGTTATAAATCTGAAAATTTTAGTTATCAGCTATAGAAAACTAACGGATAACTTGAAATTTCAAAATACAACTGTTTATAAATAATTAAATTAATAATGAAGGTTTTATTGGTTAACAGTTCTGATATTGAAGGTGGAGCGGCTCGTGCTGCATATAGATTACATAAAGGTCTTCAGAATCTTGATATTCCTACACAGATGCTTGTACAACTTAAAAAAAGTGATGATAGAGATGTCATTGGATCACGAGCTTCATCTGGAATTGCACAAGCTGTTACTGGTTTGAGATTAACTTTAGATCAGCTACCATTAAAGTTTTACACTAATCGGGATCAGGCTACTCATTCGCCTCAGTGGCTTCCAGATAGCCTCGTCTCCAAAATTAGCCAATTGAATCCAAATATCATCAATCTACATTGGGTCAATAATGGATACTTACTAATTGAATCAGTAGCTAAATTAGCTAAACCAATCGTTTGGACTCTCCATGATATGTGGGCTTTTACAGGGGGATGCCACTACAGTCAAGACTGTACTCGCTACACTGATGCTTGTGGTAAATGTCCGCAACTTCATAGTTCCCAAGATTGGGATTTATCCCGTTGGGTATGGCAACGCAAAGCTAAAGCCTGGAAAAATCTTAACCTGACTATAGTTACGCCTAGCTCCTGGTTAGCTAAGTGTGCCAGTGCTAGCTCACTTTTTAAAGATCTACGAATAGAAGTAATTCCAAATGGAATTAATACTCAAACCTATAAACCTATTAATAAACAAATAGCACGAAAACTGCTAAATTTGCCCCAAGATAAACAACTAATCTTATTCGGTTCGCTACAGTCAACTAGTGATAAACGTAAGGGATTTCATCTGCTACAAGCATCTCTGCAAAATCTTAGCAAAGCTGGCTGGTCAGATAGGTTAGAGATAGTTATTTTCGGAGCATCTCAGCCTAATAATCCTCCTGAGTTTGGTTTTAAGTCTTATTATCTAGGTACGTTGAACGATGATTTATCTTTAGCTTTATTGTATTCAGCAGCAGATGTATTTGTTCTGCCTTCTACTCAGGAAAACTTGGCGAATACCGTGATGGAGGCAATTGCTTGTGGAATTCCCTGTGTTGCCTTCAATATTGGCGGTATGCCAGATATGATTGAACATCAAAAAAATGGTTATTTAGCTCAAGCTTATAAAGTTGAAGATTTAGCTCAAGGTATTATTTGGATATTAGAAAATCATGAAAGGTATCAAAAACTATCTTACTGGGCCCGTCAAAAAGCAGAACAAGAATTCACATTAGAGATTCAAGCAAATCACTACTTGTCTATATTTAATGAACTTCTATCTTCAAGATAACTTTAAAAAATATATTCTTTAAAACTAGGAAATACTAATTATTGGAGAATGAAGTTTGAAAACTAACATAATAAAATGGTTAGAAACATTTAGTGTTGTTTTATTAATTTTAACTAGCGATTGTAGACTGCACCCAGTATTGGACCAACTTGTTAAGATTGTCAGTTATCCAACGGTAGCATTATTAATTATTAGACAACCATTAGGAAGAGTAGTATATGTAGCTACAAGAGATTGGTCTTTAATATTATTATGCTTCTTTGCCTGTTCTTCAATCTTGTGGACTGAGAATACACAAGAAACTGCAACTCAACTTAAATCTTTATTTCGTACAACTTTGCTCGGTACGTATTTAGCTGTACGCTACTCTCCTAGAGAGCAAATGCGCTTGCTAAGTTGGGTAATAGGTATAGCAGCAATTTTAAGTCTAGTGTTTGCTGTAACAGTACCATCCTATGGTACAGCTATTTCAAATAATGTTTTTGTGTGGCAAGGTATATATGCACATAAGCAATATTTAGCTAGAGCAATGACCGTGGGAGCTATGGTTTTTCTCCTAGCTTTATTAGTTAGCAGAAAGTATTGGTGGCTAAAGCTAGCGATACTGTTCATTATGTTAGTACTGCTTTGGAAGAGTACTAGTAGAACAGGTATAGGATTTCTTTTACTGTGCATATATATCATGCCTCTTTATAAAATAGCTAAGCAAAAATTCAGAATTCGGGAAACAATTTTGGCTGTGGCTTTTATGCTTAACGGTACTGTAGCTATGTTGATTTTAGGTAATCTAGAAACCATAGTGGTTGACATCATGGGTAAAGACTTAGAGTTCAACGGGCGCTTACCTCTATGGCAAAGAGCGATTGAAGTTGGCTGTAGTCAACCCTGGTTTGGATATGGGTATGCTGGTTTTTGGAGTTCGCCTATATCTTTAGAAGTTGCTAAAGGTTTATGGATACGTCAAGAAGTGAATGCAAATCATTCTCATAATGGTTTTATTGATATGTTTCTTCAATTGGGTATAGTGGGATTGATACTGTTATTATTCAATTTTTCAAAAGTTATTTTTGATGCCATATATTTATTGTTTATAAGTAAAAAAGTAGAATGTTTCTGGATGTTTAATATGATATTTTTAATGCTATGTTTTAATATTTTTGAACTTAATACCCTGTTAACTAGTAATTTTTTATGGATTTACTATATATCTATATCGCTATCCCTTGTTTTAGAGCTTGAACAGATAAAAAATAAAACTCTAACTCATGTGACTAATTAAAAATAGAAATTTATTTAATTAAATAAATTAATTATTTTAGGTTTCATATAATAAATATGTCAAATCATATAGTTTTTTTAATTTGTACAGAACCAGGACGTCTAGAGCAGCAATCTTTACTATTGGCAGAAAGTATTCGTAAATTCGGTGGTAAGTTGAAAGATACTCCTATTTCTAGTTTCCATCCTCGGAAAGGCGAGCCTATTTCTAGTCAAACTATAAAGCTATTTGACTCCCTAAAAGTTTGTCATCAGCAAATTATACTTAATATAGATTATCAAGACTATTACTTAGCAAATAAAATTGTAACTTCTGCTTATGCAGAAGAGCATATAGATGCAAAGTTTTTAGTCTTTTTAGATAGCGACAAATGCTTTTTTGCTGAACCACAAGAGTTTTTATTACCAATAAACTACAATATAGGGCTACGTCCTGAATATGGAAAAGGTATTGGCTCTGAAGGTAAAAACGATATTCAAGACGATTACTGGCAAAAACTTTATAAATTACTTGATATTAAGCAAGAAATATTTGTCCGAACCCCAATT
This sequence comes from Nostoc sp. B(2019), assembly GCF_010091925.1. Taxonomy (GTDB): domain Bacteria; phylum Cyanobacteriota; class Cyanobacteriia; order Cyanobacteriales; family Nostocaceae; genus Komarekiella. The sequence continues at coordinate 100,009 of NZ_WVID01000021.1, forward strand.
GCTAACAAGAAGATTAGAGGCTATTGGAACAGTGGAATAGTAGTTGCCAGAAAAGAAGCTGGATTTTTTACAGCTTGGAAAAATAATTTTGAGAAAGTTATGCAACAAAAGCTTGAACCGCCTCAAGGAAATTATTTTACAGAGATGGCTGTACTATCTGCTACTGCATGTTCAATGGCAGAAGCTTTATATACATTTTCTCCATCTTACAGCTATCCTTTGCCTTTACACAATCGTTTAGCTAAAGAATATAAACTAAATAGTTTTGACGAAATTGTATCCATTCATTATTTCAATATGTTTGCTTATAAAGATTGGAATAAACAACTAGCAAAGTTAAGTAATCTTGATAGTGTATCAGAGAAATATCAATGGCTAATAGAAAGAATAGTTAAATACAATATGCCACATAAATCAGTATTGCATCGACATATATTGGAACTTATAAGAATCGAGAATAAGTTACGTAGCTTTAATATTGATGTTAATTTAAGTAGTTTGATAAAACGCATTACCAAACTTTAAGGTATCTAATAATAAAATTTCTGCTTTCAACATTTGGTTTATTTTGCATCCCAAGTCTATTTAGGCCAGATTTAACACTATGACTAATAAACTTATGAAGCATGAAAAATTGGCAGTCATTATGACTTGTTATAACAGGCGTGATACAACTCTCGCTTGTCTGTCTGCGTTATATCAGCAGACGAAACATTTTGATATTTATTTAACCGATGATGGTAGCTCTGACGGTACTTCAGATGCAATCAAGGCTTCTTATCCACAAGTTCAAGTTCTTAAGGGTAATGGGAATTTATTTTGGGTTGGAGGAATGAGATTAGCCTTTGCTGAGGCTTTAAAAAATAATTATGACTATTATCTTTGGCTTAATGACGACACTCTACTTGAACCAAATGCTCTGAGTAAACTGCTTGCTACCCACCATTACCTTACAGAACATGATAATCCAAATTCTATAATTGTTGGTTCAACCCAAGATGCAGCTACAGGAAAACCGACTTACGGTGGTGCTGTACGTTCCAAGCATTGGTACTCGAATAAGTACGAATTTGTGCAGCCTAGTCAGGAACTTCAAGAATGCGACACTATGTATGGAAACTGCATCCTTATTCCCCGTTCTGTTGCAGAAAGAGTAGGTAATTTAGATCCTGCTTTTATTCATAATCTAGGAGATCTGGATTATGGACTTAGAGCACGTAAGCTGGGGTGTTCAGTATGGATAGCACCAGGATACGTAGGTACTTGCTCGAAAAACTCTGTTCGAGGGAGCTGGGTAGATGCTAACCTTCCGGTTAATGAACGCTTAAAAAGAGCGTTTGACATCAAAAGTTTTCCAGTACAAGCATGGACTGTTTTTACTATGCGGCATTCTGGATCGTTTTGGTTTCTTTATTGGTTTTTACCTTATTTACGTGCGGTAATGGGTTATAAAAATTTGAGTGCATCGTCTACTTTTAGTGAGGAAATTAACTGAATAAATAAAAGCATAGATATTCACAATTACAAGTACTTAATTTGTTTTGGATATTACTAAACTAGAAGTTTTCCCCCAATCTCATACATAAATAACCTAAGATTGCATAAATTCTAATCAAATACATAAGAAAGATGCTTGAAATGAAAGTTCTTGTTATAACTTTTCTAGCAAATCCAACTTGTACAAATTGGATACAGGGGCTTAAAAGTTTAGGCTTAAACGTTGCAGTTTTGGACTGGAAGAAATCTGCGGCAACCCAAAGTCAAATTGAGAATTGGGGATTTAAAGAAAATGAAATTCCTATATTTCATTTTTGGGATGATTTCTCCACAGAGAAGCAACAAAAGGTAGAAAATTTCCTCGGAGGGACACCCGATATATTATTTTCTTGGGAGGGTGCGTTGATTTTAAAGCCCCTGCAAATGGTGAAAACAATTTACCAGATGGCTAAAATTGTTCATTGCGTGAATACTTATCCCAATGCCGTTAATAAATTAACTGAAATCCGCATGAATTGGCGCTATCGTAATGTGAGTTCACTGATTGACAGTTATATATTTTATTCTCATACACAAAGGAATATGTTTGTAAAAAATATTCCTAATACAGAGAATAAGCCTTATTTAGTAATGGTTGAACCCTTCTTTGAAAAAGCCTATTCTTCCAACACTAATATTAAGTCTAATAATATACCACTACTTCATCGATTTGATGATAATCCTCATGTTGTCTTTACTGGACGAGCTAGTGAACTATGGCACAAAAACTCTTATTTAGGTTTTAAAGTTCATAGTTGTCGGGATGCTTTAGGTTCGTTTTTTCAGGAATTAGCAAAGCAAGGTATTCATATTTTTCTTCCATCACAAGCAGATACAAAAAATATTCCCAATCTTCACCTGTACCCTGATTTCTCTAATGATGAGATATTTGAAGGTCAATTTGCTGAATATATTTCACAATTTGACGCTCATCTAGTTATGTACAACGAGTACAACAGTACAATGCGTAATTGGGTTACTTCAGGTCTATCTACTCGCTTTGCTTCTTCGCTAACCTCTACTACCCCATTAGCTGTGACTAAAACCAGTAAGTTCGTTGAAGAGCATTGGAAAGATAAGCCTTTCGGATTTACTTTTTCTGATGTTGAAGATTTAGCCAAATCTCTTCGCAATAAGCAAATGCTGGCTTCACTCCGCTTGAATATGGAGAAAGTTCATACATCTTATTCTTTTGAATCGCAAAGTAAGAATGTTACTCAGTTTTTAAATGAAGTATTGAAAAAGCCTAAAATCTTAAATTAGTTTATTTTGCTATGGTAAAACCTATGGTTTAAAAACACATTTTGTTAATAATTAAGGATATCCAATCAATATGAGTAAACGCTTATTGATAGTCTCTACTCTTGATTCAACTCAACCATTCGGTGCGTTTACTAGACCTTTCTACCTTGGACAATATCTACTCAAATATTTTGAGGTTTATCAACTTGGCTTAAACTGTTCCGCAGTTGATTATGCACCCTCTGTATCTGTTGGTTCAAGAAGTTTGAGTTCATATATTAGAGCAGTACAAAAGTGCATAGAAGATTTCCGTCCAGATATAGTATATGCTCAGGAAACTCTACCTGGATTAGCTGCTCTAATTTCACTCACGTTTATAAAACAGAAAAACTGCTCTCTTGTGTTGGATTTCCATACTTTTTCTGCTTTTGAATATTGGAGCCGCTTATCTTCTGTTGCTAATCCATTTAAAGAATTTCTGCAATTTATTAAGACATACATTGCTCAGGGTGTACTTGTGTTTTCTGGGAATCCAATCATTGCTGCGGGTGAGTCAACTCCACAATTAATTAAGCAGTGGTATGGTAAGAAATCGCACAAAATTTTCTGTATAGGAAATGGCGTTACTGAAGACATAGTAAATGTTAAAGATGCTCCTGACAAAGATCCATATCATGCACTGCGACCAGCAAAAATAGCTGTTGTTGTAGCTCCTAAAACATTTCAGTTTCCAAGCAACGATATGTCTGTATCTATGACTATTGAAGCAGCTAAATATCTAGAAAATCACCAGCAAAAAGTACATTTTGTTGTGATTGGACGTGATGCTAAGGAAGTGGAAGGAGTATTACCGTCAAACATAACATTTGTCGGTTTCTTACCAGAACGAAAAGATTTTATTACGCATCTAAAATATGCAGATATAGGTCTTTTGCCATTCCCCAAGCAAGCGGTTGCTGGCGGAGCACGTAATAAAGCATTAGATTATTTCGCTAGTAGAAAATTGGTTGTATCTACACCCGAAGGTTTGAGAGGTTTAGAGGAATTTCATCATCAAAAACATCTGTTGATTTCAGGAGACTCTGCCCAAGAGGTGGCTAATACAGTTTTGGAGGCAACTTTGAATCTAAACAAATACGAGCCACTTGTGGAAACTGCACATAGCCTAATTCAAGATAGATATTCTTGGAGTGCAAAAGCACAAATGGTTGCTGAGGTGCTTCTACAGGCAGTCAAGTAATAAAAATCTATTCATTCAAGTAACCCTGAGAGCAAAGTTTGTTCATAACTTTTCTATTTAAGGGTGATTTTTTTGTCTTTTCTCAAGAAAAATTTAGAAAATTTAGAACAAGTTTCCATGAAGCGATCGCCATACAAATTTCTTGGTGTTCAAGTAGATGCGCTTGCCATACCTGAACTAAATTCATTGATTACAGAATCTATCGAGCAGGATAAAAAATGGATCATTGCCAATCACAATCTGCATAGTCTTTATCTTTATCATCACAGTTCTAAAATGCGAGCTTTTTATGCAAAAGCAGACTATGTTCATATCGATGGTATGCCTTTGGTATTCCTAGGAAAATTACTTGGTTTTCCACTCAAGCGAGAGCAAAGAGTTACCTATGCTGACTGGGTATGGCCTTTAATGTCTGAAGCAGCTCAGCGAGGTTGGCGTGTATTCTATCTTGGCTCAAAGCCAGGAGTAGCAGAGCAAGGAGCTAGGATTTTGCGAGAGAAGTTTGCTGGTTTACAGATTGCGACAGCTCACGGCTACATCAATATGGGAGGTAATCAAGAAAACGTTGCCACCCTGGCAGCAATTAACGCTTACCAACCCCACGTATTAATGGTAGGCATGGGTATGCCACGCCAAGAACACTGGATTCTAGACAATCTAGAGCATATCCAGACCAATACCATTCTTACTAGTGGAGCCTGTATTGACTATGTAGCTGGAGCTGTTCCCACTCCACCTCGTTGGATGGGTAAGTTGGGCTTGGAGTGGTTGTATCGCCTGTTTAGTGAGCCACGAAGGCTCTGGAGGCGTTACTTACTAGAGCCTTGGTTTGTAGCCAGACTCTTATTACAGGAAATTCTCAGTGCTTAATAACCTATTAGTGGCTAGGCGACAAGTTCTCATGATTGCAATATTAACTGGGAGATTTAGCGATCGCTATACCTGGTTTTCTAGATATGCTCCCTACTCAGATTGTCTACTGGACTTAAAGCTCAAGCCTAAGTTGGCATGGAATGCTATGACCAAAGCGTTTGACCATGCTCTAAAACGTTGCAGCTAGCTTGGAGTCTATTTCAATAGACTTTGCCAGTCAATCATGACTGAATCATCTATCAAATCCAGAGTGCAGTTCCATCTGAAACCCAGAGAGTATAGGAATAATGACATCCAGATACCTCCCTTTAATAGATTTAAAACCAGACTTAAGATCGGCTAAAGGTACAAGAATACAGAGAGGATTAGCTTTCAGAGTACTTCGAGTAATCACACTTATCCTACTTGATGCCATTTCTCTGACCTTGGCATGGAAGCTAGCAATATTCTATGGAACTCCATTAGATTCTCCTTGGACTGAAAGATCATCTTTTCAACTGCTAACTCTCGCAGTAGCAATAGGTATGATGGCAGCCCAAGGACTATATGAGGCAGGCATTCACCGCCGTAATTATGCTCGCTTAATCAAAGCAGTTTCTCTGTCAGAATTTTTCCTCTTGCTGATTGCGTTTCTCTACGAACCAAATCGCTATGTCTCACGCTCAAGTTTTATCCTGTTTTGGTTTTTTTCTGTAGCCTTCATCTGTATTGCTCGTTTGAGTTTTGATGTTGCTACCAACTTGGTGCGAAAGAAAGGAGCAATTCGTTATCCCGTTTTTCTGATTACAGATGCAGAAGATCAACAAAGTAGCATTAGGTTAATCGAAAAAGAGAACTGCTACAACTTGATGGGAGTGGCTGAGGCTAGCTCTTTAGACAGATATAAGCGAGAGTCAACCTTAGAGTTCCTTCGCAATCAAGGCATTGTTGAGGCTTTCGTTTCTTGGAATGCGATTAAGAACCGTTTGTACATTTCTTGGCATTTCATGAGTGCTGGTATTACCCTCCGCATTTTGCCTACAGAAAGGGAAGTTCTACCGCCTAAAACTGTATTGTGGATGATTGGTGAAGTGCCATGTCTAACAATTCCTGCACCAATTATTGCAGGTAGTGATTTTTGGGTTAAGCGCGGCTTTGACCTTTGTTGTGCAACTATTTTGCTAGTGCTACTAGCACCTATATATTTATTAATTTCACTGCTGATTAAGCTGGATTCTCCTGGGCCAATCTTGTTTAAGCAGAAGCGAATTGGTCTGCATTGTAAGGAGTTTAAAATCTGGAAGTTCCGCACAATGGTTGCAAATGCGGAAAAGTTGCAAGCATCTCTAGAAGCAAAGAATGAAATCAAAGATGGCGTCTTATTTAAACTCAAAGACGACCCTCGTGTAACACGAGTTGGCAAATTCCTGCGTCGTTACAGTCTAGACGAATTGCCACAACTGTTTAATGTTCTAATTGGGGAAATGAGCCTAGTTGGGCCACGTCCTCTTCCTGTTAGAGATGTAGAGAGATTCCAAACAACTCACTTTATCAGACAAGAAGTTCTGCCTGGGATCTCTGGATTGTGGCAGGTTTCTGGCCGCTCTGATATTGAGAACTTTGAAGATGGGGTGAGATTAGATATCACTTACATTGAAAATTGGTCGCTTTGGCTAGATTTGAAGATTTTGCTGAAAACTGTGAGTGTTGTACTGCAAAAGACTGGTGCTTACTAATTAGCTAAGTAGAGCTATAAGATGCGATCGCTAACTATCTATAAAGAAGCGATCGCATTTTTATAGACAAGCACATTATCAATCTTAGAGCTATTTAGCTAATACTTTGCTTTGATTTTAAAGTCTTGAAATATTACACTTTAAAATTGGTAATTTTCACCGATAGATAAAAATATGAAAAAATCTTCAGTTATCAAACAAGAAGCTAATTCTAATATCAAAGCAACTCTATCTAAAGATTTATATTTTATTCGAGGAATTGCGATCGCTCTCGTAGCTCTAGGTCATGTAATTGGGAATCGAGATTCTGGTATCCGTCAATTATACGAGCAAGACATACCATATATGGGGTGGATATATAATTTTATTTACACTTTTCACATGCCAATATTTTTTATTATTTCTGGCATTTCCTTTAGTATTTTTAGTAGCAGTAATAATAGTTATGCAAAATTTATCAATTCTAAGTTTACCAGGATACTTATTCCTTTAGTTTGCTGGGCCCCAATTTACTATATTTTCCGCTCTTTATCTGGTAGTATCAAGTTTTCTTTCATAGGCTTAATTCAATCAGTAATTTATCCTAACTTTATTTTCTGGTTTTTCCATGCATTATTATTAGCAACAGTTTTATCTTTTATTACAATCAAAAAACTTGGTTCTCAATTAGTTTATTACGTAATTTCAATTGCTCTATTTGCACTTTCGTTTAACCTGAAAGAACCGTTTGTAGAAATTTGCTATTTCAATATCTTCTATGCTTTTGGAATTGCTATTGCACCATGTATCGCAAAAGTTCGTTTAAAACTAGAGAAAATACCATCTAGTTTAATTTTCTTACTATTGTTAACTTGTACTTGTTTGATGCTCAGTCTTAACTATTTCCTAGGTAGGGAATATGGCTTAGTTACTAAATTTATGAATGGCATCATAGGTTTTGCTTTTATGTATATACTTACTACTTGGAATCAACCATTTCATAAGTTTCAATGGCTGAATCGGTTTTCACAATCGATTGCAGACATTTTTGTTTACTTAGGTCTGCTTAGTATGAGCATCTATTTACTTCACATCCTTGTTGGCTCAACTACGAGAACTATTTTAGTAAAAATTGGCATAACTGACCCATTAATACAATTTACTTTTGGATATATCGCTTCTACATTAGGGCCTATATTGATTTACAGCTTCTTACACAAAAGAAGCAAACTTTTCCGATATTCAATTGGTGAAGCTAAATAAATAATTTACATTAATAAAAGGGGCATGGAACTAGTTCCCTACCCCTAAAAACAAAAACCCGGTTTAGCGGGTTAAACATAACAAAACTATGAACAATGAAAACTTGAGTTAGCTGAAATACTTCATTTCAGCTTCCAGTTGACGAATCAGGCTTTCGTTACCTTGTGCTCTGGCTACTTGTAAGCGATGCTCTAGGCTTTTTTGAATATTCACTCTGTGAACTTCTTTTGCTTTTCTTGTAGCTTGTAGTCTGCTGTTGGCCATAGTGATTACCTCTTTAATTTTATTTTTATGTCTCGTAACCCTAACATAACATAAATTTAGTAGCTGTTGTTACAGAAAAAGTGACTTATTGTAATTTAATGAGCCAGCCGTGTCTGAAAAGCAGATAAATCAACCACTACTCACTCTGTTAAGCGATTTTGGCGATCGCGATGTGTATGTAGGCGTGATCAAAGGAGTCATAGCTCAAATAAACCCTAATTTAACGGTGGTGGACTTAACGCACCAAATTCCACCGCAAAACATCGCCGCAGCTAGGTTTTGCTTGATGAATGCTTATGCATATTTCCCCGTTGGAACAGTACATTTGGCGGTGGTAGATCCAGGTGTGGGAGGCAGGCGACGGGCGATCGCAGTAGAATTTGCTCAAGGTTTTTTGGTAGGCCCAGACAATGGTATCTTCAGTGGGGTACTAAGTCAAAGTCCCGCGATCGCTGCTGTTGAACTCACAAACCCTGATTATTGGAGAACGCCTCAACCAAGCAAGACTTTTCACGGTAGGGATATTTTTGCACCAGTAGGAGCGAATCTTGCTAGTGGTGTTCCTCTCAAACAGCTAGGACGAGAAATCAATCCCACAGATTTAGTACAGCTGGATATAAACTATTGTAACGAAACCACAACTGGTGTAACGGGTTGCATTCAATACATTGATCACTTTGGCAACTTAGTGAGCAACATTCCAGGGAGTTACGTGCAAGGCAAAATCTGGTGTGTGCAAGCCGCTGGATTGACTATACCTGGGTGTGAAACTTACACTGATGTCAATGTTGGAGAAGCGTTCGCTTTAGTTGGCAGTCATGGCTGGGTAGAAATTGCTATTAATAGCGGTAATGCTCATTTACAGTTGCAGATAAACCGGCAAGATGCGTTACAAGTCTTGTTTTTGTGAAAAATCACTAAGCTCCAAAGCGCCTGTTATTCCTAGCTGTTGCAGGCGAAGAAATATTGTGATGCTAAGTTAGTCTTATTGCCCATCATAATAAAAGTAACCAGTCAGAAAATTCCCTTCGCACTTGACAAGGGAATCACCATCACTATTTGCGTACTAGCGGCGCAAACTGCTGGATATCCTTACTCATTGCTTTTATATGACTACGCAAACACTATCCGCACCAGAAGTTTATCAAGGTCAGTTCGGAGAATTTACAATTACTCAGAGCGATCGCACTGGCGTAATTATCTACCGTGCTGGTTTAATGGTAGCTGCACTTAGCTTTGCCATCGGCAGCGCTTTGGTTTTGCTCAAAAATAACCCGACTATTTTCACCACACTGACGCCTTTATATGCCTGCTTTAGTCTGGCTCTCGGCGTGAGTTTATTTACCATTCATATCTACATGGCATCACTACACCGATTGTTGCAAATTTTTTGGGCGATCGGTAGCATTTCAGCCATAGCCTTCGCACTGTCTAGTAGTGAACCACTGGCTGTCACTGTTTACAATCACCCCGTTACCTTATTCGGAGTTGGTTTTACTTTCGTTGCTTTAACAGGCATTTATTTCAAAGAAGCTTTTTGCTTTAATCGTCTGGAAACCAAGGTATTAACTATTACTGTACCGCTACTATTGTTAGGACATTTAGTAGGTATTATACCAATTCAAGCACAACAGATTTTATTAGGAGTTTGGGCAATTTTGTTTCTAGTATTCGCCTTGCGTAAAGTAGTGCAAGCAATTCCTCCTGATATTGGCGATAAATCTGTATTTGCTTATTTGAAAAACCAGAGTTCAGTAAAGGTTTAATGCAGAGAAGATCTCACAAATACCTAAAAATTCCCAAATTTCGGTTATTTAAACGCCAACAAATCTGGATACTTACGGCTCAGGGATGGTTGATATTTCTGGTTACTACCGCTTATTTAACGTTCTTGATAATTACTCATATCCACCCATTTCTAGCCGTAAATTCTCCCATCAAAACAGCAGATGCATTGGTTGTTGAAGGATGGATGCCAGACTATGGAATCCAACAGGCTTTGACTGAATTTAATAGTGGTTCTTATCGCCTAATTATTACTACAGGAAGCAGTATAGACAGGGGAAGTTATCTGATTGGATACAACAACTTTGCAGAAGTTTCAGCCGCCACCTTCAAAAAGCTCGGTTTAGCATCAGAGAAAGTAATAGCCGTTCCCACACCTTCTGTTACCAAGGATCGCAGTTATGCATCTGCTGCCGAATTTCGCCGCTGGCTATCTAATTCAGATGTCAAGATAAAATCAATTAATCTTCTCTCTTGGGATGTTCATTCCCGCAGAAGTTGGCTGTTATTCAAGCAAATACTTGCTCCCCAAATTAAAGTAGGTATAATTGCAGCCAAAAATAATAATTACGATCCAAATAAGTGGTGGGTTTCTAGCGAAGGTGTGCGAACAATCATGTCTGAAACCATAGCTTATATTTATGCCCGATTTTTAAATTGGAAAGCATAGAAGTCAAAATAATTCATAATTAATAATTACTAATTAATAATTGCAATTAGCGCAAAGTTGAGCCAGCGCTGAAGACGGGTTTCCCGTCGCAGGCGACTGGCATTGGAGCGGAGGAAACCTCCGATCCAAACTTTGTAAGAGAGTGGTGGGTTCAGAGCCATCCACTAATTGTAGACCGCTAAATTTTCAATTTAGCGCTTGCTCTGTACCCATTCTTTAATTATGAATTATGAATTATGAATATTAATTATTCTCTCCCCCACTCCCCATCCACATCAACAGGTAAACCTAATTTTGGGAATACTCAAACCAGTAGGCGTGAGGATGGAATTGTGGTAGAAGAGGGTGCGTATTGGCTAGCTTGGTCGCAAATTTCTGGGATTGGCCCAGTATTACTGCGACGGTTGCAACAGCATTTCGGTACGCTAGCAATAGCTTGGAAAGCTAGTAAGGCTCAGTTGGGAGAAGTTGAGGGTTTTGGTTTTCAGACATTGGAAAAAGTCATACAACAGCGATCGCGTCTACACCCAGAAAACCTATTTACCAAACACCAGCAAGAAAACTCCCATTTCTGGACACCAGCAGATACAGATTATCCCCGCTTGCTGCTGGAAACTCCCAGTCCACCGCCGATTTTGTACTATCGCGGTGAAGTTGAATTGCAAGAAAATCTGGGACAAAAACCACTGGTTGGAATTGTGGGGACACGCCAACCATCGGAGTATGGTATCCGTTGGACTCGCCAAATTAGCACAGCTTTGGCTAAAAATGGTTTTACAGTTGTTTCTGGTATGGCGGAGGGAATTGACACAGAAAGCCATAGCGCCGCGATGAAAGCAGGTGGACGCACGATCGCTGTTTTAGGTACTGGTGTAGATGTCATCTATCCACACAAAAATCGAGATCTGTACAAACAGATTTTGACTGCTGGGTTAGTCGTGAGTGAATATCCAACGAAAACACCACCTGATCGCACTCATTTTCCTCGCCGTAATCGGATTATTGCAGGTTTAAGCCGCGCCATCTTGGTAATGGAAGCACCTTTGAAATCTGGCGCTTTAATTACGGCTACTTATGCAAATGAATTTGGTCGAGATGTCTATGCATTACCTGGAAGACTAGATGATAACCCGGCTCAAGGTTGTTTAAAGTTACTCAATCAAGGAGCTTCTTTTATTCTTAAGGAAATAGACGAACTGTTAACTATGCTGGGAGCAGTTCCACAACTGGATGTAGTGGAGATATCCCCGACATTTGAACAGTTAAGTTTACCTGATTTATCGCCAGAACTACAAAGGGTAATGGATGCGATCGCCGCAGGCGTACCAGAGGCGATCGCTTGTGATGCTCTACCCTTTGATTTTATTGTCCAACAAACAGATTTGCCTGCTGGCTCAGTTTCCAGCGCTTTGTTGCAGTTAGAACTTATGGGTTTAATTTCCCAACTGCCAGGAATGCGGTATCAGAAAAGTTAAAAGTTTAAGATATATTAATTTTTAAATATGAGAATTGCTCTATGACAAAATAAATTGTATGGAATTTTATTTGGATAAATTTGCCAAGTTTGTCAATGAGCTAACTGGGTATTAATAGTGTGAAATATCTTGATTATAAGTCTATAAATTTATTCATGATATTTCCAGTATCCAACATTTAATCCTACGCTCAAGTACTTTGAAAAACTCGAAATGGTACTAGCAGCGGAATTTATTATCGGTGAGTTAGGTATTTAAGACGACAATTTCCTGAATTGCCGTCTTAAATACCAACTGATGTTCTCTTTATTTAGATGAACCACAAATCATGAATTTAATAATTAGATCTTTGGCTCGCGAAGTTGTCAAAGGGCCTATAGGACAAGTTCTGTTTTTTGGAAATGCTCGTTTTTGTCCGATTTGCCAAAGCAATTTGCGATCTTTTCTACCATACGGCTATCCCCGCAGACTGGATGTTAGGTGTCCTATCTGCGATTCAGTAGAAAGACATCGACTAATTTGGTTATTCTTTCAAACGAAAACTAATCTTTTTGATTCAAATAACAAAAAAATGCTCCACGTTGCACCAGAAGGGTGTTTAGGTACTCGGCTGAGTGGAATGCAGAATTTAGAATATTTGTCCGCAGATATTGATAATCCTGCCGCTATGGTAAAGATGGATATCACGAATATTCAATATCCAGATAATACTTTTAATGTGATTTATTGCAGCCATGTTCTTGAACACGTTTTAGATGATCGAAAGGCGATGCGCGAGTTTTATCGAGTCTTAACTAATGAAGGTTGGGCTGTCCTACAAGTACCAATAATGTTAGAAACTACTTATGAAGATCCAGCAATTATATATCCTGCTGAAAGAGCAAAAGCATTTGGTCAATCCGATCATGTTAGATGCTACGGTCAAGATTATGAACAACGTCTAATTGATGCTGGATTTAACGTCAAACGGATTAAGGTCACTGAAGTTGTTAAGCAGGAGGAAATAGAACGGATGAGAATTGATGAAAAGGAAGATATTTTCTTCTGTACTAAGTCATAGACTCATAAAATCCGAAATCATCTTGGGGGGTAATATTGGGGATTCATCGCTGGGGATGGATACCCGTTTATGGGTGTAGTACTTCCCATGCCGTTGGGTGGAGGAGCTATTATTGGAGACTGATAGCCGCTGATGGGCATATTAGTTGTTGTAGTGTTCGGTACAGGAGGAGTTATAACTGGGGATTGATAACCAGTTCCAGGTATGGTAGCTGGCGGATTATTGGGCGTGACAGCATTTTGGCTAAACTGTTCGTAAGCAGAACGAGAAATTGAGCTAATCAGTTTCTCGGCGCGAGGATCGTTATTAGGGCGTTGTACCATCACAGCGGCTATGTAGCGTTTGCCAGTTGGGATATCAACCAAACCGGCATCTGCTAGCATTGTCCCAATATCGCCCGTTTTATGGTATATTCTTGCACCTGCACCCAAACCGGATGGCAATAAATTATCTTTCTCAGTTCGGCGCATGATATCAAGGATTTGATCGCGCGATCGCATACTCACTAAATTCCCTTGATTCACAATAGCGATCAAATTCCCTAATTCTTTGGGACTGGTAGTATTTGTCCCTTGCAAATCTGGAAGTAGATTACGAATTGTTGTGGTTGTCAATCCCCAACTGCGGAAACGCTGGTTTAGCACCTCCCTACCTCCCAGATGGGCAATCAACATATTTGTCGCTGTGTTGTCGCTGATTGTAATCATTTTAGTTGCGACTTCCAAAGCGGAGTACTGGGTTCCTGCTGGTTTGTATTGCAGATTTCCTGAGCCGCCAGCGATCATTTCCTGTTGCATGGTCAGCATTTCATCTAGGCGGATTTTCCCTGCATCTACATCTTGGAAAAAAGCAACCAGAATCGGCACTTTAATCGTACTAGCCGCCGGAAAACTGGCGGAACCATTCACATCCACGTAAGCCCCAGTATCTAAATCTACTAAGAATGCTCCAGGTGTTAGATCTGAGTTAGCTGCTGCCAGATTTTGCACAGCATTTTTCAAAGGAGTAATTTCTTGGGATAGATATAAGCTCGAAACTGATGGATTTTGGGTAGGTTGTGGTTGCGATCGCCCAACACCAACATTAGTATTAGATTGCCCCGAAGAAGTTGTAGTGATGCGATTAGCAGGGTCTAATACCGACAACGCTGTCCCGACGATTGCGCCAATACCAACTCCCACAATTAATAATCGCAGGACATACAACATAGTTCTTGCCATTGGCTTTAACCGCGTTTTACGCGATACTGGTCTGCCTTTTTTCGGCAACAACTGCTTTTCTACACGCAGTGTTCTTGACTTAACAGCACCCGGTTGCAAGGGTGGAATCTTCCCTTTTGCAGTCGGAATTGGTTTTACTGCTGCTGGCATGACTAACCCCTTCACCCTACGTGTACCAGTAGGGGGTGGGGGAGAACTGATACTTTTTTTGACGCGTGTTGACGCCACCTCTCCACCAGTAGCAGAGTGCTGCTGGCTGTTTTTCGCTTTCTTCTGTACCACCTTTTGGACTTTCGGTGGATGCTGGCGATTGTTTAAAGGTTGACGCCGCGAGAAAGCTGTTAGTTTGTCACTCGACTCTGACACCGCTACTCCTTGTGACACGCTTGACTTTTTGATTGCAGATTCCTGACCCAAAACTTAATCTTCAAACACTTTGATACTAAAATCCTCTCTGCTACTAAGTAGCATTTTTGTGTTTATAAGTTTAAGCCATATTCATTGTTTTAGGGATGATTGGATACATATTAAACAATGAATTACAAGTTTTCACTATTATGCTGGTTTTTAAGCGCCCATTCCACCTGGTGTACAATCCCGCGCAGCATTGCTACTTCGCCTGTTTCCAGGTGAGCGCGATTATACAGTTGGCGAAACTTCTTCATACGACTAGCTGCCGTATGCGGATAAAGATAACCTATTTTCAACAGTAGTGATTCTAGTTGCTGGTAGTATGCTTCCACAACATCCAAAGGTGCGAGTTCAGGTTGAGATCGGGTCTGAGTCTCAGGTAACTCTGCACATTGTGCCAGTTCATAACAGCAAATTGCCACAGCAGTAGCCAAATTCAGAGATAGATAATTCTGACTTGTGGGAATGCAAACAAACCGCTGAGCATAGTTTAATTCTTCATTGCTTAATCCCCGGTCTTCCCTGCCAAAAATTAGGGCTGCGGGTTTTTCTGGTTCCTCCAGTAACCAGGGTAGCGCGGCGCGGGGGGTTTCTAAAGGCATTTCCCAACTCCGAACGCGGCCGGTGGTGGCGATCGCCCGTACACATCCCTGTAACGCTTCTGGTAAAGTTGCTACCAATACCGCAGATTCTAAAATTTCTTTAGCATGGACTGCCATCTTTAAAGCTTCCACCGACAGCGGATTGCACTGAGGATTTACCAATACTAAATGATGTAGCCCGAAATTTTTCATTACTCTGGCGATCGCCCCGACATTTAAAGGCCCAGCTGGCTCTACCAACACAATTCTTAACCCAGCCAAGCTCATGTTTTGCCTCCCGCGATCGCACTAAAGAAATAATTATAAGGGTGCTTTCAAAGAAGTGTATCCTTTTCTTCATTGTAAACGTGGCACGACAGGCACATTCAACTAGGCGATCATGATCGTGCGATCGCCTAGAATATCAATTTTGTCGTTGTGCAGAAGGTCGCAGAAAAAGTACTAAGCAATGCCAAAATACAGCATTTTTAGCTACAAATTATTTTGCAGCCTTTGCCGAACGATGCAACTAACGCTGACAATAGCGTAGCGCCTATTGTCACTAGGGCAGCTATCCCACATAAAATTGGTAACTTTTGCGACAACAACCATAAGTTGTCCAAACTAACAACCAATTGTTGACCAAGATAGACTCTGAAATGTTTATTCTTTCGTTAGGGCGATCGCTGCAAGAAAACCTACTGACAATTATTAGTTGACCAAGAGTAGAAATATAAGGCATTAATTGACCAAAAGTTGTAAACTCGGAGTCTACTAGCATTTTGTGAAACCAGTTTTATAAAATTTATGACTTAGTAGACTCCGCAAGTAATTCAGTTAATTCCTGATTATTCGTTAAGGTATAACGCAAATAGCTACATTGCATAACATAGTAGTGTTTTTCTCCTAGCTTGGTGAGATTTCCTGTAAGCTTATCCTCTAAATCATCCTTCAAATCCTCTAATGTTAATTTAAGTCTTCTCCTTGTTAGCCTTCCAGGGTTAGCGCATCTCAAATGCTATTGACAAGCGAATTTAGAGATATCATTATATTGGGATAAACAAGCAGCAAGA
>NZ_WVID01000022.1 GCF_010091925.1 Nostoc sp. B(2019)
ATCCTAAATCGTGACCTATTTGCTGCCTATAAAGCCAGTTTGGGCTACATTTGGGCTTAATTTCTGTTTAAGTCCCGCTAGATGCTAATTTTCAAAATATAGCCTTGGCAAGGATATCTGGAAAAAGCTGGGAAGAAATTTCAGTAAAACTTGGAGGAATTAAAGTAGCAGCACTTAGTAATTTTTTTCAGCGTTGTTGTCGGGAATTTGCACCTATTTTTTGGGAATGTTTGTAGACTTAGTTAGACTGAGCGGAGTAATCAATTATGACCCAGATAATCGAACATTTAAAATTTACAGTTTCGCTAACTTTGTCCGCTCATTTAAAAGCGAAACAGTTTGCGCGTCATCAATCCAATCCTCAGAAAGCTGAACATGTTTATTACAATACTTTGGCAGTGTATGCCGTGAATTATTACTTGCAGTACCTGGGATTTGAAACTGACTTGGAAAAGAGCGATAGTTGGAATCCGGTGATGCAGTCACTGATGGATATTGCTGATTTAGAAGTAAAAAATTACGGTAAATTAGAGTGTAGACCAGTGTTGCCTGATTCCCAGGTCTGTCAGTTTCCGGCAGAAGTTTGGTCAGAACGTATTAGCTATGTGGCTGTGCAACTGAATGAATCATTGACAGAAGCGACGCTGTTAGGGTTAGTTGAAAAAGTGGAGACGAAGGAACTACCCTTAAGCAAATTGCGATCGCTCGCAGATTTGCCAAGGTACTTGAGGGACACTAAGCTGGTGCCGACATCGGTATCCCTGAGACAATGGTTTGAGGAGGTCTTTGCGGCTGAATGGCAGACTTTAGAAGCACTGCTCTTGGCAGAAGCCATCAATCCAGCTTTTATTACTAGAAGCGCTCATCATCTGAGAAAAATTGATGCTGACAATCCAGCTACTGATGTAAGCGCAGGCAAGCTAATTGACTTAGGAATGCAACTGGCAGGTCATCAAGTGGTGCTAATTATCACGCTTGTAGCAAAAGCCGATGAGGAAGTGGACATTCGCCTGCGGGTTTGTCCTACTGCTGATCAACCTAATCTGCCACCTAATCTGCGATTAAGTGTGTTGGATGAATCCGGAGCTACTTACCCAGAATTGAAAGTTAAAGCTAGAAGTGAGGATAACTGGATACAACTAGAATTTAGTGGTGAACTGGGAGAACAGTTTAGCGTTAAATTGGCTTTAGGGGATATTAGCATCACCGAAAATTTTGTGATTTGAGTGCATCGCGCTTCAGACTGGGTAAAAACGGTGGTATAGGACAGAGCTATGTGACATTTGACGAGTCGTTTAAACCGTAAACTGGGCTGGGTCTAGCAAAGATGACACCAAGGGCAAAACGCGACCGAGCAAGAACAGTGCGAAACAATGGCTTCTGTAATCCTTTATAGATAAAGCTTTTGAGTAAGTAATAAAATATTGTTACTTACTTTTTTATTACTTCCGCTAAATTCCATAAGTAAAGTCCTCAGAAAATCTATAAATGCATTAGTTTATATCTATGTCATAACTCAATTGGCCAGGACGAACTGAAGTCGCCTAGAGAACTCCCAGTTTTTAATCCTTGACGTTGAAATAACTATGACCATGCTTAAATGCTGTTCCAAACAGCCTGATAGGGGAACCTGAGCCGAGAAAGTAACATGATTAAATATGAGAGATTATGGAAGCGAACAAACCATGATTGCTAAAGAAGAAATTACCATCAAAGTCCCGTCCGAGGTAGCAGAGGCATACCGCAATGCCACGGAAGAAGAACGGGAACAAATTGAAGCCCGGATTGCAGTGTTACTAAAGTCTTCAATGACAAGCAAGCAAGAAGCCATTGCCAAGCTCAGGCAGACAATGGATGAAATTGGCAAACGAGCCGCCCAAAGGGGTTTAACGCCAGAGATTTTGGAGTCAATCTTGAATGACGACGAATGAAAGACGGTTTGTGTGTGATGTCAATGTCATCATTAGCGCGGTGTTATTACCAGGGAGCAAACCAGATCGCGCACTCAGAAAAGCTCAAGATTTAGGAGAATTGTTGGTGTCCGAGTCCATTTGGCTGGAGTTAGAACAGGTACTCGCTCGACCCAAATTTAATCGGTACACCACGCTACAAGAACGCAACGATTTCCTGGTGGATTTGTCCGAAACTGTACAGTTCATTAAGGTGACTGAACAGATTAATGAATGTCGAGATCCAAAAGATAACAAATATCTAGAATTAGCAGTCAGTGGAAAAGCAGAATGTATTGTGACCGGAGATGATGATCTGCTAGTGCTAAACCCCTGGAGAAGCATTGAGATTCTGACTGTTCAAGAATTTTTAGCAAAGAACTAGCATGAATTACCCTACACCCTTTACCTTTTACCGCTATAACTAAAACTCTGTTCATTGGTCAAATTTAATTCTGGTAACTACCCCTCATCAGCCATCAAAGCTTCCAACTCTCCCAACAAAGATTCTAGTTTTTTCTGCTTCTGGGAATTTTCCCAAACCTTTGACTTTTTCGCTTTCTTGTATGTAGCTTCTAAACGACTTTGCAGTGGTGGAGGGGTGGCAGCTGGTTGTTTAGTTTTGACCTGCTGTTGAATTTCTGAGAGGGACAAAGACATCGAAACAGCAGCTTCTAGGAGTTTAGTCCTTTCTTCTTTCGATGTCAGCTTGGCAATCTCCTTGGCTTTAGTGTACTCAATTTGTCCAGCACGCAGGGCTGATAAAATATCAAGAGGCAGTTTCAACAGTGGTAGCCGGGTGCGAACAAATGATTGCCAATTCATCTTTCCCAAATCAGCGAACACTTTTTCTACTATTTCTGCTTCGGAATTACCCGAAACGTTTCGGGTAATTTTTCCTTTGGCTTCATTTTCCATTCTGTAAAGTACAGAGGACACTTCTGCTGTTTCGCATCCCAATCGCAGCGCCAACAGTTGCAAGATTCCTTCAGTTTCTTCGATTGGGTTTAAGCCTTCTCGTTGGAGATTCTCAGTCAGAGCATACTGTACCGCCTGCTCATCTGACATCTCATGCACCGTTATAGGCACTTCCGTTAAAGCCGCTTCTTGCGCTGCCCTATATCTCCGCTCTCCTGCTACTAACTCATACTTATCCTCTACTGGTCTGACCAATAATGGCTGGAGGATGCCTTCACGTTTTACTGACTCTACCAAAGATTGCATAGCCTTGGGGTCAAAATAACGCCGAGGTTGAGTAGAGGGGAGAATAATCTTGTCCAGTGACACCTTAGTAGGGACTAAATTTTCATCATCCTCTTTGAACAGGGCGACGTTCTTGAGTTTACTTCTATCAGCAGGTGGTTGGCTTGCTCGTCTGGGACTCATCTATAAAACCTCCATACGCTTCTGCTATTTCATCAAAGATGCGGAGAATAGCAGGATTTTTATTAGAGCATAATGCCAAAGGTTTACCATACTCAGCTGCTTCTGCCACTGCTGTAGCACGAGGTAGGGGGGGGAAATATCGTAGCCAAACTCGACAGCTGCTCACGAATTGATTCTAAAGTTCTTTGGTCTAAGGAATTACTAGCAGAGTACATTGTGGGGAAAAACCCCGCTATCTTGAGAGAGCGGTTCAGCTTGCGTTGTACTCTTGCCACCGTTTTTAACAGCGAGTCTGTTCCCTTCAATGCCTTGAACTGACACTGAATGGGAACCAGCACATGAGTAGAGGCAACTAAGCTAATTTGACTGAGAATACCCAAGCTGGGCGGACAGTCAATCAAAATAAAATCGTAGCTATCTAATAAAGGAGCAAGTATCTCTTTAAGTCGAAATTCTCTCAGTTCAGCAAATATAAGTTCTTGTTCGGCATTAGCTAACAAAATGTTAGCAGGAGCTAAGTCTATGCCGTCTAAGTCCCGATGTATCGGGATGGGTTCGTCTGACTCCGATACCAAGGCATCGTAAATAGTTTTTTCTAGATCAGCTGGTTCCAACCCCATGAACGTGGTGAGGGAACCTTGGGGGTCTATGTCTATCAACAATACCCGGTGGCGACGTATTGAAAGATGATAGCCAAGATTTTGGGCTGTCGTCGATTTTGCGACACCACCCGCTTGATTGAAGAGTGAGATTATCTTGGTCAATTTCACCGCCAGCACATGACACTGGACAAAATATACCCCATTGTGCCAAATCATGAGCAGTTGTATACGCCCTGTATACAAATTATTTTAAAAATACATGATAAGTAGCCGTGCGTCAAACTTTTCTTTCAAAAAACGCACAGCAACATACTATAGATTTTATAAATCTAAACATTGATGTAATCTAGATGTCAAGCCATTTTCAATGTTTTTTTAAATTTTCATGTCAAGTGTTTTTTTACATCTAGATCAACTTTAGGAATTCCTGAATTGTTTAAGCGGCCCAATACCTCGGCTTCTCGCTTAAATAAATTGATGACTTTATGTTTTTTTGGTAAATTACTAAATCGAGATAAACTCAACATTTTTAGGACTTTTTTAGTACCATTATCTTCTACCTCAAAAGTTCTAGCGAAGCCTCCAATACCCAAAAGTTTAATTACTCGATATCTATTTTCTATTAATAGATTTGCCCCACAATTACGACAGAAAATTTTGCCGTTTTCATTCATTGGGTCAGCAGGATTTGTACAATTGGGATTTAGGCAATAGCTCATATCTATCAGCCAAATGAGTATTTTAGTGGGGCAATCTGATCAATTCATCTAGCGCAGGCAACATCAACCGACAACATACCTACGCTCTCAAGGCGTAAATTTGCTTACAACTAAATCCACCCTAATACTTTTTGGATAAGCGCACTCTGAATCTCCTTTGTGGTTTGGGTAAAGGGTAAAGAGTAAGAGGTGAATTTCAGTTTTTTCTTTCTCCCTTGATCAAAAGGTATTGAAATCCACCCTGCATATAACAATCTAAATTAGAGTTAAATTTAGAATTTTTTAATAAAATTTAAATATCCTAAGTTGATAAAATAATTAGCTGAATTCATCAGGGTTGTGATTATAGAGCAGAAAATAGTCAGCAATGAGTACGACTGACTAATAACAATCATAAGATCTTCTTTGTTTATTTGTAGCCAGATGCTTAGTAATGTATAATAAATTTCGAGAGTTCCGGGTGCTGGTCAAGGATTAAATTGCTTGCTGGTGCTGCTAAATTATGTTGTATGTCTAAACCTGCAATCACCATTACTGTGAAATTATTTGCTGCTTATCAAGAAGCCTTTGGGGTTTCAGAACTGGTACTGAGAATTCCATCTGGTACACCGGTAAGTGCAGTATGCGATCGCCTCATAGCTGAACACCCTGAACTTACCCAATGGCGAGACGTAACCCGCTTTGGGATCAATCTAATATTTGCCGAACCAGATACCCTATTGCAAGATGGCGATGAAGTAGTTTTAATTCCACCCGTCAGCGGTGGTTAAGTCTATTTCACCTTGGCGCGGAAGCGAATAAAGCCATAAGAGTTAGCTGGCCTACCAGATTGAGATGCTGCGGGTAAATTGGGTAAATCTGGACTCCGGGTAATATTCACCACCACAGCCCCATTAGTGTTAGTGCCACAGTATGATGGTGTAGCTGGATCGTTAGCAACATAAAAACGTCCGCGATCGCCTGAGTCTTCTATATTGCTAAAGTAAACTGTAGGCGTATTAGAACCAATAGCAAAGGCAATACCTTGATTTGCTGTTGTTAGACCACCATCATTAGGAGTTTTACCATTAAAAGCAGTAGGAAAAAAAGCAGTATTAACAGGAATTAAATCACAGAATTTGACATTAGTAGAGTTGCTAGGGCCCTTGGAGAGGAAGTAAATAGTGTATTCTAACTCATCCCCTGGCTTGACAGTGCCAGCATTAATCAATCCTCGCAAGTAGCTAGCAGGCCATTTACTATCGTTATCGTCAGCAGCATGGGGTTCTGGTATATAGTTGGCAGCACTAACAGCAACATCGCTGCGGCCATCCACAATATCATTTAAGTCCTGGTTATTAATGCGGGTGATGCGTTTAACTAACAAAAGCTTAGGAGTAGCAGTAACAACATTTAATGCTGTGAATAAAGTTGGCTCATCGTCTGCGGTGTCGTTGGGATTGTTACCAGTATTCACATTATCGTTAGCAGTTTGTGAAAAGAAATTGCCGAGGGTAGGCGGGTTAGTAGTAGCGCCAGCCGAGTCTGCATCAGTGAGCGCTGTGCCAACTGTTCCAGAAGGATTATCGGGTGTGTTAAAGTTAGCAATTGCCTGGTTACTAATTGCATTACCGCCATTGGCATTATTAATTGTGCCAGTGATTGCGATCGTGATCGTGTTGCCTACACGCAAAGTACCAGAATTAGTAACAGCACCAGAGCCGTTGTAACTGGAATTGAGCGTGATATTATTCCCCGGAGTACTAGCAGTAATTGCCGCACTTACAAAGGTTAATTGTGCAGGCAAAGAATCATTAATGACAAAGTTGATAGCATCACTGTTGCCTGGACTTAAGTTGGAGTAGGTTATTTGATACTGAACAATATCACCTACGGTAACTGTAGCGCTACCATCATTGTCTGTTAAGAAGCGAACAGATTTAGTTCCTCTAACATTTGCCTGGTTGTTTGTAGTAATTACTAGGGGAGTAATTACTGCTTGACTGGGGAAATATGTCCACGTATCTATTCCTTTAAAGTCACCATAGCCGCTACTAAATTCATGCTCTCCTGTCGCACTATTGACTCCTCTGGCAGCATTTCGGGGGTTAGTGGCTCCCGTACCATCTAAATTAACTGCTGTTCCATTGGCAGTGGTGTAGTTGCTGTCATTGTAATAAACTGTAGTTGGCCCAATCTGTTGACCATTTCGATCCAAAATGTTGGGAAACGGAGCCGGAGGGTTTTCCATTGTGATTTTGAACCCCAGAGGATTATTCTCAGCATCCAACATGGGGAAGTGATATTCGCCCGCCCTAGTGGTAATTTGAGCTTTGTAAGGTGAATTATTAGCTAGGGGTTGGAGATTGGTTCCATTAGTATCCTTCCCATCCCACAACACCACATTAAAGCCAGAAGACAGTGGGTTCTGTAACACGCGATCGCTACTGGGGTCATATATGTCATCATTGTTGGTGTCAATGATGATTTGATAACTACCGCTAGTACTGGAATTAAAGCTAAAATAGCCTCCAACCCCAACAGAAGTTTGGTTGCCGCTTCCCCCAGTCCCCCCTGTAAATTGGAAATTTGTCGGTGTTGCGGGAACAGGTGGTGTTGTAGGAATGCCCAAAGCGATAAGCGTTGTAGTGTTGTCCCGCTCCAAAAAAACTAGGTGAGTCACGTTTGTTGTTGTATCAGCAGCATTCGGATTTTGAACTTGTACGCCACCAAAAAAGCTGAGAGCATTGCTATTAGAACTAGCAGAACGATAAAGTGTAGAACCGTTACTGTCAAGGTATCCCCGGCTATTAGCAAAAAAGACAAAGCCAAAAGGATCGACTCCATTCATATCGGTTTCGTACCGATAGCCATCTTTAGTTTGAATATAAAGTTTGGAGTTAAGTCCTACGTCACTAGGAGCACCTAAACCAGCATTTGCTCCCATACTCATGGCAATGTAATTAGTAAATACCCGCCCTTTTTGAGTGATACCGTTACTATTTCTAACTGTGATATCCCAAGCAGCTACCGCATAGTTTTGGTTGCCATCTGTAGGAAAAGGGTCAGTTACTCTTAGAGCAGGAGGTTGATTAGTAGCAGCAGGGTTGGGTGAATGAAACTCGACTGTATAAATACCCGTTTCTGTAGCAGTGAACTTACAGGGGTTGTAGCCTCCTGCATTGGGTAAAGGGCCTGCTGTTTCTTTGGCAACGGTGTTAATGAAACCCACGCCAGTAGTGGCATTAACATCACAAGAACCATTTTGACCACCAAAGGGACTTGTATAAACAATATCTTGTGGGTTAGAGAAACTGCTTTCAACACTAGAGCCAAGATTAACAGTTTCTCCTTGTTGAACATAGACTTGGAATTTCGGTTGCCTGGTAATACCGGCAATAGTCGAGTTTGACCATTCCAAATAAGGTCTGTAACCACCATCGGAGACTAAATCTTTACTGCCCTCAGCCCAGCTAGGCTGTATTCCCTGTCCCAGGATACATAAAAAAAAGGCTAGGCTAGCTAATTTTCCTTGGTAGCTGCTTAGCAATGGACGTTTCATCCTAATGTTCATAAACAGTTTTTGCATCTGGCAACTACTAGTTAAGTAAATGGACATAATTAGATAAAAAATACTTCGTAGTTTGTAGTAGGCGCTTTAGCGCTGAAGCGCTAACTACTAACTTTTAGATTTAACTTCTAAGGGAAATCACATAAAAGATTTTGTATAAATATATTTATATTCTTATTTTCTCTACTTCCCCAGCCTGATCAACCACTGGTTGTTGGGGTGGTGTAATTTTTTGCTGTCCAAAACCATCAAATAATTCGTTGAGTTTAACCGTTAAACCTAAATAGAAGCCACCGGTGGAACGTGTCCCGGAAAAATCCCGGTCATCGACTTGACCAAAAACATATCCAGTCGAAAGGCGCAAGTTAGGAGTCAGGTAGTAGCCTGTTTCTATGACAAAGCCTGTTTCAGTGTAGTTATCTTGACCAATCCAGCGAGCTTCACCCACTAAATCCATGCTGTATCCTAAGCGATATGTAGCTCGGATTTGCGCTAGATTTACCATACTAGTGCCAGCTAAATCACTGGCTATGTAAGATGTACTGTTACGCAGAGCATACTTGCCATAAAATTCCCATTGCCAATTGGGTGCATAAATAGCTTCTAAAGCAAAGGTATGATCTTCAGAACCCGTACCAGTGCCCAAAAGAATGGTGTCAGGAATCACAGCAGGATTTTGGCGATATTCATACCGCAATAAAGCATTGAACTGATCGTTGTTGGGGTCGCGGTAGGCTAAACCCAGCTTTAGGTTAACCGTATCTCCTAGTAAACCCGTCAGCTTTTGATTGGAAGAGTTGGCTTGTTGATAGCGCACCAAGGCTGTGAGAGCCGGAGAAATCTTACCCGTAGCAGCAGCAGAAATAACAGTGTTGGAACCACCAGACGAAGTACGATGCTCGTAGCGAGCGCTGGCTTGAAACTGTGGATTATCACTGTATTCTAGTCCGACGCTGTAGCTATCACCTCCATTAAATGCGATCGCCGATGCTGCTTGACCAAAGGCGTAGGGTTGAGCAAATTGCTGACCCGTCGCAGTCCGTCCGAAGAAGCTACCAAATACGTGTTCATAAGCCAAGTTCAACCGCAACCCAGGAGCAATAGACCAACGGTTATTCAGACCAATTGCCCCTTGGGTAGTCATTTCGTTAGCACCACCCAAAATAGAATAACGACCGATCAAGGTGGTATCGGGCCCAAGTTTGTGTTCACCGTTGACACTTAAACTAGTGATGGAGTTACCCGAAAATTGACCACGAGTGTAAAACTGTTGGGCAAGACTGACATTGATACCAGGAATTACAGCCCAATTTAACCCCAAAACTGTACGGTCTGGATAAACACTATCAGTATCAGAAGATAAGGTGAGTTCATTTTGCGCTTGGAAAGTCAGGTTCTTGACGATGGGAACTGAAAGGCGTGAACGCAACTGATCAGAATTACTATTTAGAGCATTGCTAGAGATGCGGTCTTCCCGATGACGATGAATCCAATCCACATCAACGGTAGCGCTACCCAAGCGTTGTTGAATGCCGGCAGTAATTGTTGTTAACGAATTATCAACTTTACTACCGGGTATCGCCTCAGAACGTGGTGCAAACAGTTCTTCAAAAGTATCTAGCGGTTGAGGTGCAATACCAAAATTATCTTCATGATCATATTGCACTCTGACGTTAGTGCTTGAGGTCAATTTTCCTGTTACCTGCGCTCCATAGCGAGTTTGTCCTGGTACAAAGCTGATAGTGGCATTATTAGCAAAGCCTGTATCAGCAAAGCGATAATAGGCACGACCTTGAATACCATTAGCAATCTGTCCCTCAACTTCCAAGCGGTAGGCATCACCGCTAACCTTTCCCATGAATTCAGAATCATTAGTAGAGTGGGCATATTCTGCGATTAACTTACCCTTGTCACCTAAAGCGATGAGTGCATCTGCGCCATAGAGTTGAAACTCACGCACCCCCTGATTTTCTTGAATATAAGTTGCTCCTAACCAACTTTCAGAGTTGAGTTTACGAGAGAGGTTATATTGCAGGCGACCAGCATAGATATTGCTATCAGAGTCTTGGCTGTCATATTGATAGCTAACAACAAGCCGACGTACTAATACTTGTCCAGTCTGATCAATATCGGTGCGAAGCAGGGGTTCGCGGAATAATAAAGTACCGCGATCGTAATCTATCTCATAATCTGGCCCTCGATTTAGTTGTTTGCGTTCTAGTACAGTCCCAGGGCGATTGAGTTCTTCTAACTCGATAAAGACATTTTCACTACCTGGTTGTAGTAGTCTGCGAGAGAGAAAGTAATAACCGCTAGTACCATCGGGAGCAATGGTATCTCGTTGAAATCCTTCTAAGTGGTTGCCATAAAAACCTGTAATTTGTAGGTTTCCCAAATTGTAGTTAGCTTTAAAACCGTGAAGCTGACGAGTGATAGAAGTAAATTGCTGTGATAGACGAGCAAATTCTTCAGTATTGTAGTCACCCCACATGGCGTAATCAGGAGCAGATCCGGGGATACGAGTTGAACGCTCAAAACGCAGAAATACGCTATCAATTGAAGGAGCGATCGCATCAACTTTGGAGCTATCGCCGTAGACAGGATAGTTTTGCTCGCTAAATTGGTAGGTTCTAAATAGGCGATTATCACAGTTGCAATCTTCGTTGAGACTACGAGAACTGTTGTATGCACCCGTAAATAGCCACTCACCGATCGCACCAGTCGCAAATACTGCTGAGTGAAAATCCAATTGCGTTCTATTGTCTTTGTCAGGAGGCAAGAAATCACGAAAACTTCCGTAATAATTTGTCCCTCTAGCACCCAAACGCAAATCCACTACCCCTGTCACCAAGCTGGGACGCAATGCTGTTTCAAATTGCAGTTGGGTGAAGGCTTCTAAATCATTAGCTATTGCCCGAATTCGGACAATTTGCGCTTTGAGATGCGATCGCAAACTAGCCGTGAATTGTCCTGCTTTCGCCTCTACCTGAAATCCGGGTTGATCGGGTTTAAAATCCACTCCAACCAAATCCCCAGCCGAAGGTATCAGGGTGACAACAGCATCCCGGTTAGAGCGATTACCATTTGCATCCACAAGTTGACCCCGAATTGTAGCCGTGGAACGTCCATCAGCTGGAATCCGAGACTCAACCGTTTCTATAGTTAGTTGCTGTGGCGCTCCTCGTACCGCTATCCGCACTGTCACAGGCAGTTCTGTTGTCCCTGCTACTTGTGCAGAGATAGTGTTATCACCTTCTTTTAACGAGACACCGTACCATGTCTGCGTTACTAAGTTAGTGCTGATATCACTCTGTGTCCGTCCCACTAAAGAAGAGTCTACCAACTCGCCATTCACTCGCAATTCCACTTGACTACCAACGGGAAATTGGACAATCACAGTGGTAGCTGCGACATCTACAACACTGTCAACCGTGGGCGTCAGGATTTTTACGGTTGTTGAGGTTGGGGAGAGGGTAATTTTTTCTTTGTCCTCAGCTACTACTGCAATTTTCTTTAAGCCTTTTGGTAATTGGATATAAGTTGCTGGTTGAAATGGTTGTATTTCTTTTGGGCTTCTTTGCTTGTTTTTGGCTCTTGCTGCAATTTCCCTTAAGCCTCTAGGCAACTGGGTATTAGTTGCTGGTTGAAATGGTTGTATTTCAGTACCAGTTGGCTTAATATTTAGAGTTACAGTTTCAGTGGATATGCTGTGCTCCTGAAAATCTTCTTGGTTTTCGATACCAATCTCAACTGGTAAAGATGTTGTGGAAAAGAGGTTTTTGCTAGTTTGAGTTTGTATTTGCATATCCTCAATGGCTTCAGCTTTGACTATGGTGGGATACAAAACGAGGCTGATAGCTCCTATAAAAAACCATGTCCATAAGAGACGTGGTTTTTGGTCATTGGTAATTTTTCCATATCCCATATCCCGTATCCCCCAAGCAGCGAGGCGGCTTGACGACAACGCCACAAACAAGGTTCTCTCGCCGCTTTCCATAAAGTAAAGTCTCGGTTTCATTTCTTGACTTGCTCCTGGAAGGTGGGAGTAACTGCGAAGTTCATGCGTACCAAGCCCCCAGGCTCTAAGCGCACCAAGCGAGATTGGCTATTACGTTCCCGGAATTTCCGGTTGGGCGCTAGGGTGTAGCCGGGGAGACTACTGAGGTCTAGTACACCCGTGTGGCTTCCAGGCAAGACATTGGCTAAGGAGAACAAACCTTTAGGATCTGTGGTGATGCGGTTGCCATCCTCCATAAAAATCACTGCATTGGGTATCCCTGGTTCACCAGGTTGCTGTTCACCGTCAAAGTTTTTATCAACAAATACGCGGCCGATGATCGTCCCGCAATCTGAGACAATCCCCGGTCGAATTTTCAACTGATGTGTTACTGGGCCATCCTTGGTACTAAAACCGTTATCAGCACGTTGTGCATTGACGATCGCACTGTTGCGACCATTACCGCGTAGAGAATCACTCGTTAGTTGAGCAGCATAAGCAATATTCAGGACTTTCTCTGTGGGAATTATTGCTTGTGTGCGGAATGTTACAGTGTTGCCGTTACGTTCCGAGGTGATGGTAACTGGTTTGCCATCGAGTTCACCTCGCACAGATTTAGGCGAGAAGTTAAATCCTAAAGGTAGATTGTCAGTGACAACTACATTATTCAAATCAGTATCAGCCAGATTTTTCACCGACAGGCGATAAATCACCGTATCTCCAGGTTCAGCAGTAGCGCGATCGCCTGTTTTGATCACCTGCACCTGATTTGCTTGACACATATTTGTGGTAAGTTCAAATGCTAATAAGTCCAGTCCCACTACTTCTGCATTCGGAACAAAGACAACTGTGCCTTCTACCTTGGTGTCGCCTGTAAGACTGATTGGTTGACCGTCCAAGGAGGTAGCAAGATATCGAATTACACCGTTATTAACACTACCAGTACTACCAACAATTTGAATCTTGAGCCGTCGCTGCTTGTAAATTGAACTTGGTGGTGGATTAACTACAAAAATGTAGGTTTTCCCTGCATCTGTCTGACTCTTACTCGGATCAAGTAGAAAATTATAGATACCTGCGGGATTATTTGTAATAAAGTAAGGGTTACTATTCTCAGTGTTCGGTGCTTTTCCGCCAGGAATATTGTTGTTAGGAATATCGGGTAACTCTGTCCGAGTCAAAGAAGTCAATTTTCCTAATTCTGTCCCTGTTGGATCACTAAGGTTTGGTTCGTATAAGCTGACTGAAAAACCTTTATAGTCAGGTATAAGTGCACCTGCACAACCTAAAATCCGCCCTATTGGGTCAATTAATGGATTAGGACTCAGGTTAATCTGACTAGAAATTCCTTGAAAATTATAATTACTAGT
Source organism: Nostoc sp. B(2019) (assembly GCF_010091925.1). Classification (GTDB taxonomy): domain Bacteria; phylum Cyanobacteriota; class Cyanobacteriia; order Cyanobacteriales; family Nostocaceae; genus Komarekiella. Next base: position 13,574 of record NZ_WVID01000022.1, read on the forward strand.
AGAATCTGTATAAGTATAAGTAGCTTGATTTATTAAGTTGATTACAGACTTAAGACCAACCTGATTGTTAGCCTGTTGGGCGATCGCTGGTATAGGTATGGTATGCAAAACACTTCCTAAAAGAATAGTTGCTGTTAACCGTCGCCACCAGCGCTTACTAGAATTAATTTGCTTTTTGCTGTTAGGAAGAATCACTTAACATATCTCCTCTGGGTCGCCACATTTTCTGTTAATTAAGGGATTTGCTATCTCTGAAATCTATAACTTTTAAATAGCATTTACCCACAAGCTAACTGCTGCAAGTAGTTACGTTGGCTCTTTCAAAATCTATTTTTCTTAGTATCTTAGTAGTTAAAAAATCAATTTTCTAACCACTAAGAATTGCAAATCAACGCACCTGGGTTTGATAAGTTGCTTTGACTATCGCCTTCGCCGCTACTGATGAAATCTGCAACCGGATGTGAGTGTAAATACTTGCGGGTGCTGGTTTAGTTTCTACTTTGCCTTTGGGGAGAGTGACTTTAATGGTGGGATTTTCCACAAAACTGCGTCCGCCATCAATGCTGTAGGTAATTTGAGCATTGTTGGTGATATTGGCAGACTTCAGCACATATTGCATTCCTTGAGGAATGGGTTGATTGAGAGTTAAATTTTTGAGTTGGCGATCGCTCTTATTTTCACCAATCAAGGTATAGCGCAATATATCTCCCGGTCGCACCATAACTTGACCTTTCAAAGGTTCCCATTTCTGGCTTTGCTTACCCTGCTGATCCTTTGCCACTACTTGCTTTTCTGCTTCTAGACGCAATTGTATTTGCCCTTGAGTTTTGATATTCTGAGCAACGGCACTTCCTGAATGCCAAATATTAGCTACTCCCGGTATTTGACTGACAAAAGGAACTGTTGTAATTAGCGCGAACGCTCCTATACTTGCAATAGAAACACGGTTCATATCAATAGCCTCAAAAAAATTTCCCAAGTCCTGATTGCTGACTTATCTTTCTCTGCTTTTAAGGGTGAAACTATCTAGTTCACCTTGCGTCTGAAGGTAAATGTTCTTTGAATACCCGGTGCGATCGCGCCAGTAACGGTATTCACATACTTAGTGACATCAGTGTTTACCGTGGTTCCAGTCTGGTCAATGCCAGAGGTACTAGCTGGATTCCCACTGTAAAATTGGATGGTTGCAGCCCCAGAATCTTGAGCTGAGCCAACAATATTACTAGTATCAATTTGAGTATTGCTATCGTTATCTAGCGCCCAATTATTAGGAGATTGCGTACCATCTTCAGTAATCACCAGCTTGTCAGCATTCAAAATCACATTACCTGTTCCAGCTTGAGCATTAGAAATATTTGTGTACTGAATTTGATACTCAATAATGTTTCCTGGTGCAGGTTTTTTCGGAGCAGTACTGAAAGTACCATCATTCCCCTGGACTACTGGCCCAATTCCTTGTAAGACTCGTGATACTTTTAACAGTTTTAGGAAGCCAGTGTACACGCGATCAATAGTGATATTTTGACTATCAGATGTATTATCGTTGTTGGTATCAATGGAGCTAACCATATAAACTGGGAAGCCAAATTCTTGATCGCCTGTGTAGTCGGGGATAGTATCAGTTGACAGGGATGTGTTACTTGGTAAATCAACTTCCACACCATAGTTGATGCTTGCACCAGCAGCAACATTAGAAATCACAATTGGTGTACCAGTGATTGTAAAGGTTCCTGCTGCTTGATTGTAGGTATAGACAGCAGACTGACTATTATAAGTAACTGTCACTTTAGTCCCATTCGGCAAATCTTTAGGATTCGCTGGTGCTGGTACTGTTGGCGCGATCGTGATGTTACCGGGGCTAGTACCACTATTCTTAACTGTGTTTGTGAAGCCAACTGATTGGGGATCGAGTGTACTACCAGGTGTCGTACCAGTAGGAACGAGGGAAGATTTGTTAGTGAAATCATCGTTAGTTTGACCCGATGGCCCAGTCGCATCTGGCGCACCTTGCGGCCCGTTGAGAATCGCTGAAGCCACAGGCGTCTGTAGTGTAAAGATGTTCGCTTCACCACCTGTTGTGCCATCACCGCTATTGTTATTGCCGATGTCAACTCCTGTTTCTGGAGTTGTTGGGTTGTTAATAAAACCGTCATCAACACTATTAGGTGGTAGAGTATCGGGAACACCATCACCAGGCTGACCAACAGCAACAGGCGTATCTGTACCCGCACGAGGTGTCATGTTGCCTGGAGGCCCGTCGTAGTTACTGGGGTTTTGGTCGCCTGATTCGTCGTATACCGGGAAATTATTGGTAGGAGTTTGACCAAATAATTGGGCAATATTGGCGACAGTTAACGGTGAAGTTGCAGTTGATTCAACGGCGAGCTGAATCGAGAAGCCATTCACCGTTGTACCAGGAGCGATGGAAGTAATAGTAGCTGGATTATTGATAAAACCAACGCGAGTCACTGAAGCCAAGGGTGGTACTACCGTAGTCCAACTAGCTGCATTCGCATTAGTTGTAACTGGGCTAGTGGTATAAACAGTTTGCCAACCAGGAGGTGCAGTTGGTGCGGCTGCCAAATCTGTACCCGCAGGAATCGCATCAGAAACCAAGATATGGGTGCTAGCAACACCATTAACATTGATGCTTGTACCCGTCAAAGCTGCTGGTGTAATTCCTTGTCCTGTGGGATCGTTGGACTCAACTCGCAAACTCAAATCGTAAGTCAGCTTGTCATCTGTAATTGCGATCGTGCCACCATTGTTGTAAGCACTACGAGTCTTGAGAATTGTTGCTAAAGCGTAGGTCTTGAGCGTTGAACCTACCTGGATTTGATCGGTAGCACTAGCTTCTCGTGTACCGTTAACTGGTGGCCCAGCTACCTCACCAGGACTACCATCAGGGTTATCTACAGTAAAAACGTCACCACCATCAGGACTCCGCAATTGGTTTTGAGCATCACCAGGGGTGTTACCAAGGGTGACAGTAATTACATCGTTGGGGTTAGCACCATTCTGTACAGTAATTGGCACACGCACCAACACAGTACCACCAGACGGAACCGAGGGTGTATCTACACCACCTGGAGATACGTTTATCCAAGTTGTGCCGCCGTTGGTGCTGTATTGCAGGTTATTAGGCGTACCACCATTTGGTAATGTGCCAGAAAGTATACCTGGCCCAGTTGTTGTAACTTGGTTAGGAATACGAAATTTGGTTGGGTCATTACCTACGTTGGTTAGAGTATAGGTATAGATAAGTAAGTCGCCAACCTGAACTGTTGTATTAGTAGGGCTAGAAGTGGCATCTGTTACACCAGCAGCCGTCACAGTAATACCAGCAACCTCTGCCACAGTCACAGTTACCGTGTTAGAAGTCGCATTTATGATTGTCCCTGGATTGTTGGGATCTTCATAAGTTGCAGTCGCAGTGTTACTGATGGATTGACCCGCAGTAGTCCCGTCAGCTAGTACAGGAGCGATAAATTGGAAAAAGCTACCAGTTAATAATGCTGTTATTACTAAAAATTGGTAGTGCTGATTTTTAACAGATTTATTTCGTTTAACCATAGAATTAATTAATTTATTGGACTTGTATCCTAGATTTTTAGACAGCATAAATTTTGGCAGTTCCCTAAAGAATTACCAGTTGTATTAGCCCAAAACTTTGGTGCTTTGAGAATGCATATTTGAGGAGTTAAATTATTGACTTCCCTCAAAACCCATATTGAGGCGAGTGCAGAAATAAATTGCTATTTAATTCGCGCTAGTCCTTGTTTATTAAGGCTTGTAGCTATGAATATGGGCAACTTGTTCTTGCGTACTGCCTAATTACCTATGTGAATAAGAATGTAACTTTCGCTGCAAGAAAAGTCTTCCGTATAATTAAGTAACTTCTCTATGAGCTAATCCGTATATTTTAAGTATGAAATTCAACTTTCGTGGTGAAAGATATATACCAAATATAGTAACTGATTCTGATGGTAAAACGGCTAAAGCTTATATATGAAAAGGCTTTGAGGTATTCACTGTTAGATGTAGAAACTACCCTAAAAAATTATTTAAATCAAAAAAGATAAAGCAAGTAAGTGAGTTAAATCACTAATGAAGTGATATTAATTTAAATAAATGCAAATTTAGCATACTGACAATACAATTTGACCGTAGTAATTAACGGTATTAAGACTGAGAGACTTAAAGTACTTTTTTAATTTGGACAGAGAATAGTTTAAGCAAAAACACTGGCTATAGGTTTGCTCATATCAAATGAATATATTGTGCCCTTACACAGTTTGACGTCACTCCCTCACAAGAATGCGGCGATGTCGTGTAATCGCCGCTACCTGATTTATTGGAATCTTAATAAAGATTCGGGTAATAGATAACTCTTCGCTTAACGAGTGTTGGGTATCAACCTACCGCAAGGATAAGTTGCTATCTGCTGTGAAGCACTCTCAGTTACCGCTGCTGGGATCTGGTCTGATGATTGGGTTTTAGCTGCTAGATAGTCTGTCTGAAGTTTGTTAAACATGGCTTCTCGTCTATCATACAGACGCTTTAGGGAACGAGGCTGGCACTTATTCAAAACATACGCTGTCACCAGAGGTATCGCAATTGTACTATCTGTGTAACAAACAATCGTATTAGGCAACTCTTCCGGGTCAATCTTACCCCAACTGACTGCTTCTGAAGGGGTTGCTCCTGACAAACCGCCTGTATCTGGACGAGCATCGGTAAACTGCACAAAGTAATCGTGTCCTCTTTCTTCTAGTCCGAGGACTTCGTGAATTTGCGGTTGAGTTTGTAGCAAAAAGTTCTTAGGACTACCACCACCGAGAATTACAGCCGCACTTTTACCTTTTGATTCACGAGCACTGTAGGCGATCGCTGCTGTCTCATTCACGTCAATTGACGGATCTAATACCAACTGCGAACCTTCTAATGCCAAAGCTGCTACGTTCATCCCAATTGAACTATCTCCTGGTGAAGACGTATAAATGGGTACGCCATATTCATAAGCTGTTGCTAGTAAGCAGGAATGCTGCACTCCCAATTGCTTTTCTACTTCCCGGACATACTTACCTAGTAAATGGTGAAACTCAGCGGTTCCCATCCGCTTTTGAAACGGTTCTGCTTGCAAAATCTTGCGAATGAATGCATCGGTTTCCAGCAACACGTCGTAGCCAAAAATAATGTCGTAAATGCGGATAGTGCCTTCCTGGCGCAATTTCACATCATCTAAAAACGGATTACCAGCAAAGAGTTCAAAACCCAAACCGTAATGCATATCGTGGTAAAGATTTGCACCAGTGCTAATCATCCAGTCAATAAAGCCGTTGCGAATTAAGGGTGCAAGTGCTGAAACCCCAAATCCTGCTGGTGTCATTGCACCGGAAAGACTAACTCCCACCGTGACACCCTCCGTCAGCACATCACGACTCAGTAATTGACAAATTTCCCGCAAACGCGCCGAGTTGTAAGCAGTGAAGTAGTTATCAATTAAATCCACCACCCCAATATCGGTTGATATCGGTGTGGGTGCGATTTTTTGACCCAGATGTTTAGACATTTTTGCACTCCCGAACAGTAAACACGCCGAATCTAATGTTAACTAGCTTTTAGCAAATTCTTTCACTACCTTTGAAACAAAGGGGGTGGGCGATCGCTATTTTAGCTGAAACAAAAAGAAGTCTCTCGCCTACCCGAAGGGAGGCGATGAGATGAATTTTTGGGCGATGACGAGTTGACAAGGCAGCTTTTGGGAAAGAATCTTCTTTCCCAAAACGTGCCGCCCCTAACTAATTCAAGCCGTAGGTTTGACAGGGCGTTCGCGCAGCGTGTCGTAGACAGGGGTCGAGGAGGAATCGCCATTGTCAACTTCAAGAGAATCTATAAAATCTTCAATTACATGAGTCATAGTTTTATCATTTTGAGCCGAATATAAGCGTAGTTTATTTAATCTACGTTCTGATATCCTTAAATTTAGAGGCTGTTTGTAAATGATTATGAAGTAATCGAAGAAGACTTTGCTAGCCGTTTCAACATTAAACGGATCATGACTGTGTAAATCATAGATTCGCTCACTTCTGGTAAAAGTTCATAATCCTTGCTCAGGCGACGGTATTGGTTCCACCAGGCAAATGTACGTTCGACAATCCATCGCTTGGGCAATACTTGAAATCCCGGTTGAGTACGACAAATCACATCAACTTTGGCGTTACATAATTGCTGAATCACGCGCTGAAAATTCTCACCGCTAAAGCCTTGATCTACCCAAATCACAACTAAATCAACAGCGACTTCTGCGGCTTCCATTACAACTGCTGCGCCACCTAAACGTTCTGGAAAGTTTGCCTCAGTAACAACAACTGCCAATACAAGCCCCAAAGTATCAACGAGGATAAAGCGTTTACGTCCCTTAACTTGTTTTCCACCGTCATAGCCATATACCTCCCCTTTTTTTCCGCCGTCTTCACTGATTGACTATCAATGATGGCAGCAGTTGGCTCTTCTTTTTTATTCATATTTTCACGAACTTGGTTCGGTAATTGTGTATGGATTTCCTGCCACACTCCTAACTGTTGCCAACGTCTAAAGTAGTTGTATACTGTTTGCCAAGGTGGTAAATCATGCGGTAATCCACGCCATGTACATCCCTCATGTAAGACATAGAAAATTCCGTTGATAATTTCTCGTAAATCTACTTGACGGCGACGACCAATGGGTTTTGAAGCTGGAAGCAAAGGCTCGATAATTCCCCACTCTGCATCATTTACATCACTGGGATATGGTTTGCGTGCCATTTTGACACCTCCATTCTCTCGCCCCAAATTCTATTTTCTTTTGATAACTTTAATCTGATTCTACTCTCTTTACATTTCTTTAGAAACAGCCTCTTACATATTATTACTCTAGTAAGGAGAAAAATAGAATACATACCTTGGCATTCTACAACTATTCTCAATCAAGAATTTCCTAAAGAAGTAGGCAAACTTTAGGGGAAAAGCAGAGAACTGGCATACTGCATTATCTTATGATGCAACTCGTGCATTGCTGGCAGCTTTGGAAAAAACACCATCACCCAGTCGTGTAAATGTGCAGCAGGCAATGGCTGATACTAATTTTAAAGCAACTGGAGCCACAGGAATAATTTCTTTCAAACCAAGTGGCGATGCCTACGGCGGGCTTCGCCAACGCCAGCAAGAAAATATTCATTTAGTTAAAGTTGTACGGAATAGCAAAACAGGACAAATTGAATTTATACCTTTGCCAATGAGTGGCTTATTTCAACAATCTGAGTCCACTAAGAGTAACTAACACTGTAGAACCTTCATGCCCAATTACGCCAATGGGTAAGTTGATATTCCCCAAAAAGTTGCCCACCAAAAGCAACATAATAAAACCCAACGCTACGACTATATTCTGTTTCACTATGGCTTGCGATCGCCTACCCAAATGTATCGCCACAGCAATTTTTTCTAACCTGTCTGCCATCAGTACTATATCTGCGGTTTCTAATGCGACATCGCTACCAGCTTTTCCCATCGCTATGCCTACAGATGCTTGAGCTAGAGCAGGTGCATCATTGATCCCATCTCCTACCATAGCCACAGTTTGATACTGTTGCTGTAGACGACGGATAATATCCAGTTTATCTTCTGGTAGTAGTTGGGCATATACCCGATCAATCCCAACTTCTTGAGCGACGCTATGAGCAGTTTCCTCATTATCCCCCGTCAACATGACAATTTGCTCAACTCCCAGTTTCTTTAAACGGGTAATAGTTGCGGCTGCTTGTTTTCTCACCTCGTCTGCAATTGCGATCGCACCCATCACCTGATACCCCTCTTCCCCTCCTCCACTCGCTACCCAAACAACAGTTTTACCCTCTTGCTCCAGAGATTGAGCCATTTCCCGCAATTCTTCAGGTAAATTAATCACATACTGTTGTAAAAAAGCAGCATTCCCCACAATCATTTTTTGTTCTTTGACAATTCCTACAATTCCCTGTCCGGGTATCGCTTGCACTTCAACCGCACTAACCCAATCCAAATCACTAGCCGCCTGCACAATTGCCTTACCGATGGGATGTTCTGAGCCAGATTCCACCGCTGCTGCTGCTTGCAATACATCTTTGTGCGTGTATTCACTAGCTGGAATTACCTGAAATACCTGCACCTGTCCTGTTGTGAGAGTACCAGTTTTATCAAAGGCGATCGCCCGGACTTTGCCAATCTTCTCCAACTGAGCGCCATTTTTGAACAAAATTCCCTGTCTTGCACCGTTGGCAATTCCTGAAAGCAGGGTTGGCATAATTGCAGCCATCAGCGCACAGGGAGAAGCCACCACTAAAAAAGTCAAAGCGCGATAAATCGTAGTTTCCCAACTCCAACCCCAAAGAAATGGCGGTAAAACTGCTAGTAATACCCCAGCTACCACAATTACTTTTGCATATCCCCGTTCAAAGCGATCGATAAACTGTTGCGAAGGTGGTTCTTCAGTCTGCGCCTGTTCTACCAAGCGAATCACCCGCTGAATCAAACTACTTTCCGCTGGTTTATGTACCTTAATTTGTAACGCACCATAGCCGTTGAGTGTACCTGCAAACACTTCCTCACCTACAGTTTTCTCTACAGGTAAAGACTCTCCTGTAATCGCAGCTTGGTTGAGGGTGCTGTAACCAGACACAATCAATCCATCAGTAGGAATTAACTCTCCGGGTTTAACAACAATCTCATCACCAACCTTGAGCTGACTAATAGAAACCTCCTCTTCCCTTTCCTGACGCAAAACCCTTGCTGTGTCTGGCGTGAGACTCATCAAACTGCGGATACTCCGCTCAGTTCGCCGCATTGCATAGCCTTCTAGTGCGCCACTTATAGCAAAGATGAGAATCAAAATCGCCCCATCAATAATTAAATAGTATTCCCTGCGCCATAAGCCCAAGCTAGCAGCACCAACAGCCGCCACAATCATCAGCAAATCTACATCCAGTTCTCTTTCTTTAAATAGAGTAGTCAATCCCTCACGCGCACTTTCATAACCACCTATCACATAAGCCGCAGGTAACAGCAGCAACGCCAATCCCAACCAGCCAAAATGCAAGGCGAACCATCCGAGAAATAACAGCAAGCCACAGAGCAAGGCTGCTAAGGTATCTGCGTGTTCTTCGGTGAATTGGGTAAAACGCTGTGGGTACATGAGAGTTGAATTAACAGGGACTCTCTCACGTTAAACCTTGACATTGATGTTAATGTCAAGAGTTACTAGCTCATAAACGCACAAAGGCACAGATTAAAAACTTACTCTAAATTTCCTAAAAATCACGAAACCTTAGTAATTTGCTGTATCCTAAACTAGAAAGAATGTATCTATTTTGCAGGTTAGTAAATTTTGAATTTAACTATATCAAATAATACATGCTGCTCTCCTTAAAAACATGAAGAAACTTTCAATAAACCTATTTTTGAAATAAAAGTTCTTTCAATAATTTTAATTTTGATAAAAAACTCTCAACCAAAAATGCTAGTCAAAAAAGTAATCAATCATATTTCGATATTATCTTTTCGTTCTCCTTGGTTTATTATAATTATTTTTTCGGTTCTCGGTTTAATAGGTATTCTTAACCATTCGATGTGGCGAGATGAACTAAATCCCTGGCTCATTGTCAGAGATAGTGAATCTTTTGGAAACTTAATTGCAAATATTAATTATGAAGGACATCCTGTACTGTGGTATTTTTCTCTTGCCTTTTTGAGAAAATTTGCTGATACTCCCGTTGTTATGCAAATTTTTCATTGGGCTATTACAAGTGTTTCAATTGCTATTTTTTGCTTATATAGCCCCTTTAATTATAAACAAAAACTTCTTTTTACATTTGGCTTTTTCCCTTTTTATGAATATCTTTTAATTTCTCGAAACTATGCATTCAGTATTTTGTTTGTTTTTACTTTTTGTACAAGTTTCCCATCGAGAAAAAAAACTTACTTTTACTTAGCGATATTATTGGGTTTACTAGCAAATAGTAGTGTCCATGCTTTATTTGTATCATTTTCTTTGTCATTGACTTTGCTAGTAGAATTTTGTGTAGATAGTGAACATCGAAAGCAATATTTTAGTCAAAGCCCAAAATACGACTTATTTTTAAGTATTGCTATTATCATATTTTCTTTTCTTTTAGCCATTTATATTATTACTCCTCCAGCAGATAGTTATCTTCATGGAGGATTAAAAAATGGATGGTTGATTCAATTAGATATACGTCATTTCTTGAGAAGCATAGGTAGGTTATTTGGTAGTTTTTTGTTAATAATACCATCACATAAAAGATGGCTAGATTTAATTATTTGTGCTTTAATTGCCCTAGTTATTGTAGCTTTAACCTTAATTAAATTATGCGTAAAGCCATTTCCTCTCTTTTTCTACTCCATAGGTAATTGTATAATATTTGCATTTACATACTTAAGATTTTTAGGTGTGCCTCGACATTTTGGTCATTTTTATTTAATTTTTATAGCCGCGTTATGGCTGGAAAGTTATTATCAAGAGTCTACATTTTTGATTAACAAACTTTCTATCCGAAAGAATTCACTTAAATTGGCTCATAAATGGCATCATATTGCCTTTATGTTAATCCTTTATATCCAGTTTATTGTAGGAGTTTGGAGTTTTTCAAGAGATTTAATTATCCCATTTTCTGCTAGTCATGAAACGGCTGATTACATTCAAAAATCTCAGTTAGAGAATGAATTTATTGTTGCTAGTCGAGATGCAAATATGGCTGCATTATCAGGTTATCTTAATCGGAAATTTTACTATCCTGAAGTTCAAAGAATGGGAAGTTTTACCATATTTAAAAAAGGTCGTCAAGATGTTGAACAAGCGGAGATATTAAGACAAATTACTTCTCTGTTAAAGAGTCAAGAGAGCAGAAACAAAATTTTGCTGATTTTAAATAAAAAACTGAATTTAAACTCAAACGATTTAAAGATTATTCCGATCAAGAACTTTGAAAGAGCTTGGGTGGATAGTGAACGATATTATCTTTATTGGGTATCTGAAGTATAAAGTAGAGAAGCAGTGAGAAGGGTGATATGCTGCAAATGAATACTAGTTGCTTAACTATTAAAGAACTTACTGATGCAGTGGGAGGCGGTTTAACTCCTCGGATGGTGCGGCATTACCATCAATTGGGGCTAATACCGCAACCAGTGCGATCGCCTAGCAATTACCGTCTCTACACCAAGAAAGATGTCCTCAGATTGCAACGGATTGTCGCACTCAAACAACAAGGGTTCCAACTAAACCACATCCGCCACATTTTGGAAGTGGAACCAGAAGCAGACACAACTACAAACATGATCGGGCAACTTCAGCACCAATATCGAGCAGTGATGCAACAAATTGTCCAATTGCGGCAAACTGCATCAGCACTCGAAGGATTATTGGGGCGCGATCGCCATTGTCAAATTATGCAAGCTGAAGTCTTGGCACAACTCAAATTACTCGATGTCGAAACTCAAGCCGGATTAGGGGGACTCGAACAACTCTGGAGTGGGTTGGATGCCGAAGTTCATACGCACTCAGAAGCTTTTCCCGAATCGCTACAACGCTTACTACCTGATTTATCTCACCGTTCGGAAATTGAACAACACTTAATTTCTCAGCTGGTTTTGGCTTGTGGCGATGTCAGCTTGGTGTCGTTTGTGAAGTTGAGTCGAGATGCGATCGCCGCCAGTCGGGAAGCACTCAAATCAGGCTGTCAGATTGTTGTAGATATCCCCACGGTTGCTGCTGCTTTGGATCAAACACGATTAGTTCACTTGGGATGCCAAGTTGAAACATTGATTGATAACCCCCACGTCACGACTGTCACAGAGGCAGAACTTGCTTTTTGGCAACATCAGGAATGGCGAAAAAAATTGCAGCAAGTAACTAAGGGTTGTGTACTAGTGATTGGTTATGCCCCCTCAGTACTGCTGGAAGCTTCTCAAGCCATTGCAAACCAGAAAATTCAGCCTGCACTAGTGATTGGAATGCCCATCGGCTTTAGCCATGCTCCCGCCGCTAAGCGACAACTAACGCAAAACGAAGTACCTTTTATTACAATTGAAGGAACTTTGGGAGGTGGGGCCTTAGCTGCTACTACCTTGAATGCACTGGTTGAGTCACTGATTGATAAGCCAGATTGTCATTGTTATACAAAGGATGCAGCAATACCTCCCGGTTAAGGGAAAAGGGAAAAGGGAAATTCCATCCTTTTCACCCTTACTCCTTCACCTTTTCCCGACTTCTGCAAGAAGTCTCATATCTAAATCTGAGGCAGCTTTCGCAATTATCGCTGCCATTCACTAAATTGTTAAATTATGTTTAATTTATTCAACTTCGCCACTTTATAGTAATTCAATAATCCATAATTGCGGCGACATGCTAATAACGTGGTATAAGTTGCACTAGAAATCCTTCAAGATTTTAAGTAAATAAACTCTGCAATCAAGGTATAAATTATCATAATATGAATGCTCTGATGATTTTACTTAATGTGAATCAGGTCGATAAGTAACACTAGAATCAAATTGGAAAAGTTATATCCTAAAATAGGCACTAAAATGAGCAAAACTCTCTTTGATTCTGGATTTAAGCGCTGATTTGGAATACTGAAAAAAAACAATAAACAGTCGCTAAATATAACTTTGAGACAAACTAAAGTAGTTTTAAAGTATAGTTTTACACTAGTATCTACCGAAACTGAGAAGCAAGATAACAGGGATGTATAATTAGCGCGTCTCCTCCATCATCTATAAAAAGATAATGATTAGGGCTGGCGGGCTTTCTATTTCCTTTACTTTGATAAGGGGCATATGTGGCAACAAGAAAAAAAAGATAATTCGATAGTCAGTTTGGCATTATGGCTTGCCTTAGCAACGACTCCTGTAGCAGCAACTATGTTTGTATCAGCACCAATGCTGGCACAATCTGCACCTGATACTCCCTCTTTCTCACTGCCGCAAACGGTGGATAATGGGACGACAGTAAGGATTGATGGGTCAAATAGCTTGGCTACAATCAACCAAAGCCTGAAAGAAAATTTTGAAAAACAATTTTCTGGGACAAAAGTTGAAATTGCGGCTAACGGCACAGATGCGGCACTAAAAGCCTTACTAGATGGCAACATCGACATAGCAGCAATTGGTCGTGGCTTGACGCCAAAAGAAAAAGCACAAGGTCTAGAGCAAGTTCGCTTGCGCCGAGAGAAAGTTGCGATCGTGGTAGGCGCGGAAAATCCTTTTAAGCAGAGTTTGACCAGTCGGCAGTTCGCGCGGATTTTTCGGGGAAGAATTACAGATTGGTCGGAACTAGGCAGATCAGCGGGTAAGATTCGGGTAATTGATCGCCCAGAAACGAGTGATACCCGCGAGAATTTTCGTGATTATCCAGCCTTCAAGAATGCTAAATTTGCCACAGGCTCTAATGCTACCCAACTAGCTGAAGATAATACCGCCGAAATCGTCAAACAACTAGGCAAAGACGGCATCAGCTATGTGCTAGCTAATCAGGTGTCAAAGTTGGAAGGCGTGCGAGTTCTCAAACTGCATCAAACCTTACCAGACGATCCTAAATATCCTTTCTCACAACCTTTAGTTTACGTTTACAAGAAAAATCCTAGCCCAAATGTAGCGAGCTTTCTTGGCTTTACACTAGCACCGCCGGGACAGCAGGCTATAGAACAAGCTAGAGCAACTGAAGCAGAAGCGATCGCCTCAAGCGTATCGCAAGTAGTCACTCAGGCTACACCTGCTACAACGGATTCCCCCAATGCACAGACTACACCTGTTGCAACGGCTTCACCTAACGCAAATACTCCTGTTGGCGAGCCGTTTGTGACTCCTGCGGCTACTCCTCCTGCTGGCGAACAAGCGTTTGTGACTCCTGCTAACGATCCAGCTGTGAACAGGGAAACACCATTTTGGTTACTGTTGCCTTTGTTTGTTACTGCTACAGGTGGATTGTTACTCTGGTGGTTCCTGGGAAGACGCTCATCGTCAACTAGGGAAGACAACCTACCGGAATCACCTCCTAGTCAGCCTGGTGAAGAAAGTATACCAACAACGACGCTGAACGCCAGTGTTGCTCCTTCCGTTAACGAAGCAACGTCTGTTGACTCAACACACCAGAAGTTCCAATCAGATAGCGCCGATTCGCCGAGTCCGCTAACGTCGGAAACTCCTGAGCGCACTTCTTTCAGCATCTATAATCAAACATCATCTGAACTGGCAGAGAAACCGACTCAAACGGCATCCAATCTGGCACATTCAAATAATTCCAACCACGCTGAAAGCATAGCCTCAGCCGCATCCAATGGATCGGACAAAAATATTGGCAATGGAGGAGCAGCCTTAATCGGTGGTGTTTCCCTAGCAACAGGAGCAGGGGCCGCTTTGTGGTCTGCAATTTCCGGGAAAGAAACTGATGAGACAAAAGTAGTAAATGGTTATACTGAGGTAACTCCTCCTGAGTCTAGTGAAGCATGGGATATAGAAGCACCTGCGGCTGTCGTTAATAATTCATATCCCCAATTGCCCAATGTTCCAGAAGAGGCAGCCGACGATGTAGAATCACCTGCGGCTGAAATCCCTACCTCAATTCTGGAATCGCCTGATTCTTCAAAAGTTTCTGAGGTAACATCTTCGCTGCCTGAATTACCAGATGTATCAGAATTTACATTTGAATTAGAAGATTATTGGGATACAGAAGTCACTCAAGACCCGACAGAAGAAGAACTTCAAGCAGAATTTAACTGGCTAGAAAGTATCACCTCTCAAGATAATGCTTTAGAAACAGAAGAAACAGATGCCGCAAGCATCTTGTCTACCATTACCATCCCCGGCAAAGACTCAGAAGCACAAGTAACTAATGAGACTGCTGAAAACAATACTTCTGCTGAATTAGCTTCACCTGACTCTGATGAAGTGGAAATATCTTCGGCGGAAACCACAACCTCAATTCCCGAATTGCCAGATCTGCCAGAAGAAGTATTGAATGTGGTTGCGGACGCGGCTGAACCCACTGCTGATTTGCCAGAGGAAGTATCTCAGGTAGAGCCTAGCCCAGAGAAAGATATCACTCAAACAGCTACAGCAAACTTTGCTGGCGATGCTACTTTGGCCGCAGGCGCAGGAATAGGAGCATGGGCTAGCGTTTATGGCATTGAAGAAACTGCGGAATTAAATACGCAAACACTAAGTAATACTACGGTTGACAATACACCAGTAGAAGAAGTGTTTGGCTTGGTAGATGCAGATGAGGAGAGCAGTATTGTCTTCACACCCCGTACTTCCAAGTGGGCTTATGTTTCTTGGTACATTTCCGACACCAAGAAGGAAGAACTGCGACAACAGGGCGGCTCCCAATTGGTTGTGCGGCTTTATGATGTCACTGATATTGACTTGAGTTATCAGAGTCCTCAGCTTGTACAGCAGTATGAATCTGAAGAAGCAACAAGCGATGGACTAGTGGCGATTCCAGTGAGCGATCGCGATTACATAACTGAAATTGGTTACATTACTGATGACGATCGCTGGTTACTCATAGCCCGTTCACCGATTGTTCGTGTCTTTAGCCCTCTAGATACTGATACCACAGAGGAAAATGCACCTTTAGTCAACGCATCAGCCTCTAGCTTGGTAAATGCAGGTGAGGAAAGCAGTATTATCCTCACACCCCGTACCCCCAAGTGGGCTTATGTCTCTTGGTACGTTTCCGACACAAAAAAGGAAGAACTGCGACAACAGGGCGGCTCTCAATTGCTCGTGCGGCTTTATGATGTCACTGATGTTGACTTGAGTTATCAGAGTCCCCAGCTTGTACAGCAGTATGAATGTGAAGAAGTAACACGCGATCGCTTTGTGGCAATTCCAGTGAGCGATCGCGACTACATAACTGAAATTGGCTATACCACTGATGATAATCGCTGGTTATTCATAGCCCGTTCAGGTATTGTTCGTGTCTTCAGTCGTCCCCACGGAGATTCCTGGTTTGTGGCAGATGCCGAGTTAATTATCCACGGAGCAACAGAACCAAATACAACCGTAACCCTTGGTGGCCATACCATCAAAATTAAACCAGATGGTACTTTCCACTTACGTATTCCTTTTTCCGATGGCTTAATTGACTATCTTATGACGGTAGCTTCTGATGGAGAACCCACTAGAACTATCCATAAGAAGTTTTCTCAAGAAACTTCAAATAGTTAGGATAGAAGTTACTAACTAAAACTCAAGAAGAGAGAAGCAAGTTTTTCTTCTCTCTCATTTTTTTTGACTTTCAGTTAAGTTATACCAATTCTCTAAAATCTGGCAACAGATTCCAGCCCGGAAACCCAGATGAAATATGACTTTCATAATTATGAATTATGAATTATGAATTATGAACTGGTATTGTGCCCTTTAAAGGGTAAGCGATCGCCTTCATCTTGTACGAATGAATTGTTCTTTCTACCTTTGCGACGCCAGTTGCTTCAAGTAAACTTAGAGCCAGGGCGGTTTCTAACCGCCGATTTAACGTTAAGTTGACACTTTTCATACCTGATTCAGCAACGCCATATTTTTTATATGTAGATTGTTACTTGGGATAACTTTTTGGGAATTCTATAGATCAGACATTTGAATCCCAATAACCCATCTCAGCAAATGCAGACTAGTTTACATACAGCCCTAGGTGCTATGAGTGCATTTACTGCACTACTTCAAGAACCGCAAAATTTAACCAACTACCTCACCCAGATCCAACAAAAACCAGATCAACTGCTCCAAGATCTAGCGATTAAAGGCAAAAACATGGAGCAAGACATTACTAGCTTTGTTAAAACATACTTCTGCGGAGGTGCTCGCCCATCATACCCTCAATATATTGAACGAGCAGATGGCCAGGCTTTTAATCAACCCTATGAAATCAAAGGGACAAAAATGTATGGCTTTGTCATCGAAGGTTCAATGACAAACCTCCAAGAGATGTGTGATAAATATCTCAACAATCCAAGCAACGGGGAAATCGAATATCGCCCAGCTACAAACTATGTCATCCTTACTTTCAACACTATAGACTCCTTAAGTTCCATCTATCCGCCTGATCGTGATAAAGGAAAAGTAGATGAAGCGGAAGCAGTTTTTTGGATGTTGACAGTAGTTGGAAAAAAAATCGGGCCCTTCTTTGTTGCAGAACGTCTTGCTTGGTTCTTGCCTTACCTTTATGTTAATAATTCACCCGTCTTAGTTTCAGGGCGAGAAGTGTATGGTTTCATGAAAGAACTTGGCAAGCTTCACATTCCAACAATTGATCAGGAACCAGATTTATTTACCGCAGACACATTGGTATTTAAAGAATTTTCTCCCGAAGCCAAGGCTAAAGATGAGCGACTATTAGAAGTCCGTCGAATTGCGCAAGGAGATAAACATCAAGCAATTAAGACTTGGGACACTTTTGAACAAGTAATCCGAGAGATCACTGGCTTACTTTTTGGCAACAATAGTCAGATTATTATTCCTGGTTTGGGATTACCTTTTAATCTGC
The DNA here is from genome assembly GCF_010091925.1 of Nostoc sp. B(2019). GTDB lineage: Bacteria > Cyanobacteriota > Cyanobacteriia > Cyanobacteriales > Nostocaceae > Komarekiella. Next base: position 31,145 of record NZ_WVID01000022.1, read on the forward strand.
TTGATTACCTCATTGAGAAAGATTTGCCTTTCGTTAGTCTTAAGCAATTGCGCGATGTCGAAGATAGCAAACGAGCGTGCTACCAAGCGCTACTTGAGTCCACAATGCAGCTACAAACCTTTTATAGTGGAAAGCTCCTAGGCTTTAAGAATTTCGGCGATCAATTTGAGTTAATAATAAATAACTACGCTAGCCAACCTCTTGTTCAAGATATGGGCTTGCACAAAGGGTATTCTCCAGGAAGCGAATCAACACGTATTCCTGTTAAGCTGGCTTTCTTGCTTAATTTCGACTTCATTCTCAATAATGGCATTACTGTTTGGCAAGCACCACAGAAATGAGCATAACTTTTGCTCATCTAACTAACGTCAGCTAATGCGTTTTTAAGTTGTAAATACTTTTCGTTAAGACCGTCTTTGCTATTCATCATTTAACCTCTTACAAAAGTCCAAAAATCAGGGATGTCATTCTGTAGCCGCAGAAGCGGCTACTCTATGAGTTCTCCAAAGGAGTACCCGCAGGGTGTGGATTGCTTGGGTAGGAAAGAATCTCACTCCGCTCAACATGACAACTTGAGCATTTATGGACAAGACTCTATGAGTTGTACTCACAACGAAAGATGAAAATCTCTCTTGCTATGCCCATTGCCATAAGCCTGATTTTCAATAATTATTGCCTGTTCATAGTTATCACATAAGGACAAATAACCATGTCTGAAAAATTTAAACCACAAAAGCTCGCTATTTTGGGCGGAGGAATAGCATCTTTAACCACAGCATTTGAATTAACAAGCCAGCCAGGGTGGGAAAGTCTTTACGAGATTACTATTTATCAAATGGGTTGGCGTTTGGGAGGAAAGTGTGCAAGTGGACGTAACATCAAACCCCATGAACCTTATCATGAGCCTGATTACCGCATTGAAGAACATGGGTTGCACATTTTTTTTGGATTCTATGAGAATGCCTTTCGTCTGCTCAAGCAATGCTATGACGAATTGGGAGGCAATGGGCCTTTCAGTACTATAGAAGACGCATTCAAGCCCCACAGTCTGATTGTTTTAGAAGAATACATCAATCAGCATTGGACAAACTTACCCTTCGACTTTCCGACAAATTCCTTAGTTCCGTGGCAAGGTGGTCGTACTTGTTCGATGTGGAAGCACATTTGTACAACTATTAAATTCGTTCTGCAAATGTATACAGAATGTAAGCAGTTCCAGCCTACGAATAGCTATTCTCAGAATTCAGGCTGCTTAGAAGCTTTCACTCAACAGATGGCATTTGGCAAAGAGGTTCTCGAATTTCTCTGTGATGGGGGCATCTTGCAACTTTCTGACCAGTTTATTCAGTTATTACTTAAAGAACCTAGCCGTTGGGGAGCATGGCTTGGGAACATCAACCAAGATATCAGAACAGCTTTAGAGGGACTTGACTTTAGTTCCGAAGAAGTGTTTCTGAATCTTGCTTATAACTTAGCTCAATTACTGCCCATTAATCCTAAGACTCACAGACGTGAACATCGCCAGCTAATTCTGAAGCTTGTAGAGCGATTTACAGAACACTTACACGGTCAACTAGCAGCTAATATTGGGCTAAATGCTCATACCATTTGGCGCTTGACACTAATTGACCTTGCACTAGCAAATATCCGTGGTTTATTTATAGATGAGGTAATTTATTATCGCTCCCTAGATAGTTTAGATGAGTATGACTATAAGGAGTGGCTACGAAAACACGGAGCGCGGGAAGCAAGCGTCAATTCTGCGTTTGTTCGAGTTTTATACGACCTCGTTTATGGGTTTCCAGAAGGTAACGTTGCTAAGCCACAATTAGCAGCAGGAACAGCTATTCGCATCCTCACAACGATCATTTTCCAGTACAACGGTGCGATCATGTGGAAAATGCAAGCAGGGATGGGTGATACTGTTATTGCTCCGCTCTATAAAGTGTTAGAGCGTCGAGGTGTTAAATTTAAATTCTTTCATGTCGCCAAGCAGTTGCACTTAGACGAAGACCAAAAGTCTATAGCCAGTATTACAATGGCTCGTCAGATTAATTTAAAAAATCCAGAGCAGGAATATCAACCGCTCATTAAGGTTAAAGACCTCCTTTGTTGGCCCACTGAGCCTCTCTACGATCAGATTGTGGATGAAGAGGCTAAAAAGCTCCAGGAAAAAGACATTGACTTAGAGTCATATTGGACACCGTGGCAGCCTATAGAAGAATTTACCCTCAGTGCTAAAAATGGCGACTTTGATATTGTACTTCTTGGCATTTCTATAGCCGCTTTACCCTCTTTGTGTGATGAATTAATTCATGCCCAGAAAAATCCGGCTCATCAAAAATGGCGCAATATGGTAACTCAAGTCAAAACAGTTACCACTCAAGGCGGACAGCTATGGCTCAAGCCTAGCTTGCCACAATTAGGATGGAAGTTGCCCAGTCCTGTGCTAGGTGCTTATGTTGAGCCTCTCGATGTCTATGCAGATATGAGCGAGTTACTTCAACGAGAAAACTGGCCTTCTGAGCACTATCCTTATAACCTTGCTTACTTCACTGGAGTGATTGCAGACCCAGGAATTCCTCCCAACACTGAATATGGTTTCCCAGCACAAGAACAGAAAAAAATAGAGACACAAGCGATTAATTTCCTCAAAAATCACATTGGACATCTTTGGCCTGATGCGACTCTCCCGGAAAACCCTCAAGGGTTGAACTGGGATTTGCTTGTAGATTTTCAAAATCGTCAAGGGGTCGAACGGTTTGATGCTCAATACTGGCGAGTTAACATCAATCCTACAGAGCGCTATGTGCTTTCTGTGCCTGGAAGCACTAAGTACCGTCTCAAAACCGATGAATCTGGGTTTGAAAATCTTTACTTGGCAGGTGACTGGATTAACAACGGTTATAATTCTGGATGTGTCGAGGCTACGGTGATGTCAGCAATGCAAGCGACACGAGCAATCTTACAGCAACAGTTTCAGATCAAGTATACAAAGGAAATTATTCGTGAGTCGGATTCTTGGCTCTAAGGATACGTTGAATTTCAATTGTGTAATTTTGACAATCTGAACAGAATTAAGCACTAATTGGGTTGCTAAAACCTATACTAGCTGTACAATCGATACACTTACAAAGTCAGCCTTAGAACTAACTTGTGAATGTATCGATTATGCTAGGGCTTTCCTTATAAGCCTCAAAATCCATCTCGAATACTACTATCAGCCATGATTAACTTATCTAACTACGAAATTCTAGAACTAATTTATGATGAAATGAAGACCGCTGTTTATCGAGCACGAAGAAATAAAGATGGCATATTAGTAGTTATTAAATTATTAAAGTTAGAGTATCCTGACTTAAAAGATATTGCCGGATTAAGACATGAGTATGAGCTAATTAAAAATTTAGATATAAAAGGAGTTATTAAAGCTTATAACCTAGAAAAATATAACAAGAGTTTGGCTTTAATATTGGAGGATTTTGACGGAATATCTCTTTACAATATTATAAAAAAGCAAAATATCGGATTATTCAATTTTCTAAAAATAGGAATTCATATCACCCAAGCTTTAGGTGAGTTGCATCAAAATTACATTATTCATAAAGATATTAAACCGCAGAACATTCTTGTTAATAAGGAAACAAATCAAGTTAAAGTTATTGATTTTTCTATTTCATCTCTTCTTTCCAAAGAAAAACCTAAACTTAGTAATCCTGATTTACTTGAGGGAACTTTAGCCTATATGTCCCCAGAGCAAACAGGACGGATGAATCGGTCAGTTGATTATCGTACGGACTTCTATTCTTTGGGAGTCAGCTTTTATGAAATGCTTACAGGTAGGCTACCCTTTAATATCACTGATCCAATGGAATTAGTACACTGTCATATTGCGAGACAGCCAGTACCAGTAAATCAGTTAATGCCTGAGATTCCCCAAGTGATTTCTGCAATTGTCATGAAGTTACTCAGCAAAACTGCTGAAGATAGATACCAAAGTGCTTTTGGTCTGAAAGCTGATTTGGAAAATTGTCTCAATCAACTAGAGAAAACTGCTCAAATATCTAGCTTTCAAATTGGTCAGCAGGATCAATCAAGCCAACTGCAAATTCCAGAGAAACTATATGGTCGAGAAGCTGAAATAGATACTTTATTGACTGCCTTTGAACAAGTAAATCAAGGGAAACAAGAGTTATTACTAGTTGCTGGTTATTCAGGAATTGGTAAATCTGCATTGGTGAGTGAAATCCATAAGCCTGTTATACAAAAAAGAGGCTATTTTATCACGGGTAAATTTGAGCAGTTTAAGCGGAATGTTCCTTATGTCTCTTTAATTCAAGCCCTGCAAGAACTGACACGACAATTGCTGGCAGAAAGTGAGGTACAGCTAGCTGCTTGGAGAGAAAAGCTACTAGTGGCTTTGGCTCCTAATGCTCAAATTATTATTGATGTCATTCCTGAAGTGGAACTGATTATTGGCAAACAGCCAGAAGTACCACAATTAGGAGCAACGGAATCTCAAAATCGTTTTAATTTAGTTTTTCAAAAGTTCATAAGTGTGTTTGCCCAAAAAGAACATCCATTAGTTCTTTTTTTGGATGATTTACAATGGGCAGATTCAGCTTCACTCAAACTAATTCAGCTATTAACTACAGACCCCGATAGTCAATATCTATTAATGATTGGAGCTTATCGAGACAATGAGGTCGATACTACTCATCCATTAATGTTGATGTTGCAGGAGATTGAAAAGACTGATGTAAGTGTTAAGAAAATTATCTGCCAACCTTTAAAAATAACAGACGTATATCAACTGATTATCGACACACTTAAATGTGATATACAAAAAGCTAAGCCCCTAGCAGAGTTAATTTTTAATAAAACTGGTGGAAACCCCTTCTTTTTAACTCAGTTACTCAAGTTTATTTATCAGGAAAATCTGCTTTCATTTGATTTTAGTATAGGTCGCTGGCAATGGGAAATTAAGCAAATTCAAGAGATAGGAATCACTGATAATGTTGTAGAATTGATGATCGGTAAAATTCAAAAATTACAGAAAAATACTCAGGAAACTTTAAAGTTGGCTGCTTGTATTGGCAGCCACTTTAATTTGGATATACTATCTGTTATTAATGAAAAATCTCGAAAGGATACAGCAGGTGAAATTTGGGAAGCACTTCAAGATGGTCTAATTTTGCCTCTAAATGATGCTTACAAATTGCCGCAACTTTTAGAGCAAGTTGATGATTTTGTAATTGATTACAAATTTCTGCATGATCGAGTACAACAAGCAGCTTATGCTTTAATTCCCGATAATCAAAAAAAGGAAGTTCATCTAAAAATTGGTCGACTGCTGTTAAATAATCTAGACCAAAATTCGCTGGAAGAAAAGATATTTGATATTGTTAACCAGTTAAATATCGGTGCTGAGTTAATTGAATCGCAGGAAGAAAGATATAACTTAGCCGAATTAAATCTCATAACTGGATGCAAAGCCAAGGATTCAGCCGCTTATGAATCTGCTGTCAAATTTTTTAGGCTGGGTTTAGAAATGCTGGTAGATAGTAGCTGGCAAGATAATTATAATTTGACTCTTTCTCTCCATGTAGAAACAATAGAGGCAGAATATTTAAACACGAACTTTGAGCAGGCAGAAGCCCTTTTTGAAAGTGTCATACGGCACAGCAAAACTATTCTTGAAAAAGTCAAAGTATATGAAAAAAAGGTTCAATTTTATGTTTCTCAAAATAGGATGCGAGAAGCATTAAATTTGGATTTGCAGGTGCTAGAAATGCTCGGAGTGCCATTGTCTAAGACTCCACCAGAAGAGATGAGGATTGAGGAGTTAGCAAATCTGCCTGAAATGACTGATGCTAATAAATTAGCTGCCATGAGAATACTCATGGCGGCAATGCCTCCTAGTTATATAGCAGAACCTTCACTATTACCACTGATTGCTTTTACGATGGTCAATCTTTGTGTCCAATATGGAAATTCATCTTTTGCAGCTTATTCTTATGGTTGCTATGGATTGATTTTATGTGGGCCTCTTAAGGATATTGAATCAGGATATCGATTTGGTAAATTGTCTTTAAAGCTATTAGAACAATTCGATGCTAAGGAGCTAAAGGCTAAGGTATATGGACTATTTAATATTTTTATTAGGCATTGGAAAGAACATATTCAAGAAACTATAGAACCTTTGCAAGAGGGAGTGCAAAGTGGTTTAGAAACAGGCGATACTGAGTATGTAGGATATAATGTTACAGCAGTTTGTACCCATCGGTTTTTTGCTGGAGAAAACTTAGAATATATTGAGAAAAAACAAGTTCAATATATAAGTTTGGCGAATAAAATAAAACATGATTATTTTACTTTCTCTCTCTATATTTGGAGAGAATTAGTGTTAGAGATGATCCAAGGAGTCAAAGATGAATCTTACCTAAATGGTGAAAGTTTCAATGAATTAACAATGATGCCGAAGTTGGCAGACAATATTACAGCTATTTTTTATGTGTATTGGGCTAAAACTATTCTTTGTTATTTTTTTAGAAATTATGTTCAATCTGTTGAGAATGCCCAGTTAGCTAAACCTTACGAAGCTGCGGTAACTGGATCTGTGCATACAGCCCAATATAATTTTTATTATTCTCTTGCACGTCTTGCTCTTTATCTTCATCGCTATTCTCAAGAAGCTTCACAGAATGATAATGCATTAAGAGAAACCATAGAAATAGTAGAAGCAAATCAGAAACAATTGCAGGAATGGGCATTTCATGCTCCAGTCAATAATCAGCACAAGTATGACCTTGTAGAGGCAGAAAAGGCACAAGTTTTAGGGCAAACTTTAGTAGCAATGGAATATTATGACTGTGCTATTCGGGGCGCAAATAGTTCTGGATATACTCAAGAAGAGGCACTAGCTTATGAGCGAGCAGCAGAATTCTATCTAACTCTAGGAAGAAATGAGTTTGCCTCATCATACATGACAAAAGCTTACTATGGCTATGTTCGCTGGGGTGCGATCGCTAAAGTTAAAGATTTGGAATTGAGACACCCAGATTTAATTGCCAAGGCATCAACTAAAGACCAAATAGGATTAACCAATACTGACATAACTGTATCTACTGCTAATACTAAGGCTAGTGGACTAGATTTAATCACTGTTATTAAAGCATCACAAGCCCTATCAGAAGAAATCTTACTGGGCAATTTGCTAGAAAAATTAATGAAAATTGTAATTGAAAATGCTGGTGCTCAAACTGGTTTCCTGATCCTAGAAAAGGAAGGTAGGTTGCTCATTGAAGCTAAAGCAGTTGTAGATAAAGATGAATTGATAGTAGGTCAATCAATACTAGTTGAAACTAGCCAGCAGTTGCCTGTATCTGTGATCAATTATGTAGAAAGAACTAAGGAAGATGTGGTTTTAGCAAACGCAAATTCTGATGGGAGGTTTGCAGCAGATCCTTATATTGCCAAAAATCAACTTAAGTCTATGTTGTGTACGTCTATCATTCATCAAGGCAAACTTATAGGTTTAGTCTACTTGGAAAATAATTTGACTGCTGGAGCATTTACTCCTGACAGATTGCAAATATTAAAGCTCTTATCTTCACAAGCAGCTATTTCCCTAGAGAATGCTCAGTTATATACGAATTTAGAAGAAAAAATAGCAGCTAGAACTAAAGAATTGAATGAACAAAACCTGCGATTAGAAAAAACACTACAGGAATTAAAACTTACACAAACACAACTTATTCAAACAGAAAAAATGTCCAGTTTGGGGCAGATGGTTGCTGGTGTCGCTCACGAAATAAATAACCCTGTTACCTTTATCCACGGGAATCTTGCACACATTGATGAGTATATGCATAATTTACTTACCTTAATCAACCTTTACCAGGAGATATACCCCAACACCGCACCAGGAATTGATGAATTTTTAGTAAACATTGACTTCGATTTTATGAAAGAAGACATACCCAAAACGCTGTCTTCTATGAAAATCGGTACGCAGCGTATTCGTGAGATTGTGCTGACATTACGTAACTTCTCTCGGTTAGACGAAGCTGACATGAAACCTGTCAATATTCATGAAGGAATTGACAGCACTCTGCTAATTTTGCAGAGTCATCTTCAAACCAAGTCTGGGCATCCTGCCATTCAAATTATTAAAGATTATGGTGACTTGCCACAAGTTGAATGTTATGCAGGGCTATTAAATCAGGTGTTTATGAATGTCCTGATTAATGGTATTGATGCTCTGGGTAAGTTCAACCAAGAACGAACAGCAGCAGAAATTAGCAAAAATCCAAGTACTATTAAAATTCGTACCCAAGTAGTAAATTCTGATTTGGTAGCTATCTCTATTAAGGATAATGGTACAGGGATGAGCGATAGTGTTAAACAAAGACTTTTTGACCCTTTCTTTACTACTAAACCAGTGGGACAAGGCACTGGTTTAGGATTATCAATCAGCTATCAAATTGTCGTGGAAAAACATCAGGGCAAGATTAAGTGTATTTCCGAACCTGGAAAGGGTGCAGAGTTTGTGATTGAGATTCCTATTCGACAGAAGTAATCGGTAGCTTCAATCAGTGACGCATGGTCTATCTTCTACACCTAAATTAGACCTCCTATAAAAATAGGGACTGGGGACTGGAGATTGGGGACTGGGGATTGGGGACTGGGGATTGGGGACTGTCCAAGAGATATTTTCATTCCTTCGTTGTGCTCGCGTAGCGTGCGCTTTACGCTCACTCTGAATCATGGTGTCTCTTGCATAAATATTTTTTGCCTCGCGCATAGACGCGGAGCGGCTTCTTGTAGCATTTACGCAAATTAGTGGTGTTCAAAAATATTAAGTTTCTGCGAAGCCTTTTGGCAACTTAATAAGTTTTGATAATTTTCAGTCAATTTTGATAAGTTTTAGCCTGGCTGCGGACATAAGACCTTGTAAGCATCCATATACTCAGGGAATTTGCACAGCAATAGTCAGAGCGAAATGGACAACAGAGTAAACCAAAGGCATGAAGAACATAAAGCAATACAATATTTCTGTGCGGTCAAACAACTGCTAAATTTCCTTGCAGAGATGTTTTTCTCCACCAGCCTTGATACTAAGAAGGTAGTTCTACAGTTGCTCCAATGTTTTCAGTCACTCAAACTCTCTTGCCCAAGGTTCAGACACTCATCTGTAAAAATGCAGCCTGCTCCTCTACCTAAAAATGAAGCAGAAAGACTCAAAGCTTTGGAAGACTACAATATTCTAGATACTCTGCCCGAACAAGCATTTGACGATCTGACTGCTCTTGCTGCCTACATTTGTAAGACTCCGATCGCTTTAATCAGCTTAATTGATACCAATCGCCAATGGTTTAAATCTAAGATAGGGATAGAAGCCATTGAAACACCCAGAGAGTGGGCTTTTTGCTCTCACGCCATTCTTCAACCAAATAATATATTAGTAGTTCCCAACGCCATCCAGGACGATCGCTTTGCTAACAATCCTTTAGTTAAAGGTAATCCCAAGATTCGTTTTTATGCAGGTGCGCCACTCGTTACGCCTAATGGCTTTCCCATAGGGACGTTGTGTGTCATTGATACAATTCCTCGTTATCTGACCGATAAGCAGTTGGATGGACTGCACCGCTTGAGCCGTCAGGCGATCGCCCACATGGAGCTGATTAAGGAAGTTCGCAAACGCAAACAAGCAGAAATGGAAGTAAGGCAGTTATCGCTGACTGATGAATTAACAGGTTTGCATAACCGACGTGGCTTCTTCATACTAGCTGAGCAACAGTTAAAACTCGCTCACCGCATGAATGTGTCGTGTTGGGTGATCTTCATTGACTTGGACGGACTCAAACAGATTAATGATACTCTTGGTCACGACATGGGAGATGCGATGATTGTTGATGCTGCTCAAGTACTCAAACAAAGTTTTCGTAACTCGGATTTTGTTGCTCGCCTCGGTGGAGATGAGTTTATTGTTTTTGTCGCTAGTCGCTTCAAAGATGCTGATAGTATTCAGGCGCGTCTACAAAAAAATATCACCAGTTTCAATCAACAGCAAAATCGTAGTTATCAACTTTCGATGAGCATGGGGATAGAGCGTTACGCTCCAGAAAGCAATATGTCACTAGAACAACTGGTTACTAAGGCTGACGAGTTAATGTACGCTCACAAGCGTCTCAAGCAACAATCTCTCGGCTGAATCTCCAAAATTCACAAGTATATTTCCTAAAGTAATTTTTTATACAAAATGTAATCAATTGTAGTAGAAAAGAGTCCGAAGTCAGAATGTCTTCCCTCTAGCCCTTTCAAGGTAAGTAAAAATCCCAAAAAAGTTTACCGAATTTTAGGCTTTTCACTCTCGTGTTTTGGGGCCTTGGGGGTTCAAAAATTCACTTTTGAACCACTAAAACACTAAGACACCAAGAAAAATACGTTACACCTTGAAAAGGCTGATGTTCCTCTTAGATCGCAAGGTAATTAACTTGATAGTTGGAGCTTAAAACAATGATGCTTTGATATGGGATTTGGCTATTTGGAAACGAAATAATTCGTTTTATGGTATGGTGATTTTTTGCACAAACTAACCACCTCAATTCAATGATTTATCACCGTCAATTGTCAAAATCTCTGGGATTTTTGTTTTTCTCAATAGTATTAGGATCTGATTTAGCGATCGCTCAAAATGGCGTGCAGTCATCTATTGCTAAAAGTGTGACATTTAGCTGTGATAATAGTGAAGCGACTATCAAAGCTAAAAATGGCCCCAAGGTAGTTATTGGGCAATCAACTATCTATATTGGTTATCAGCAAGTATCCTCTCGGAACAAAGATCCTCGCATTATCCGTTTCGATAATGGTGTTAAAAAATGGTGTCGCAGTGACTACGAAACAACGAATGACGACGGTACAGGCTACGGATTACTTTGGGATGGAGGAAGTGTTTTGTATGGTATTTTCTCCTCTACTGGTAGCCAAACTGGTAATGATTTTCGACGCTATGCCAACGGTCGTTGGCTATCTAGTTATGGTAGCGGCGGCGGTGCGAAAATATCAGTTATAGCCCGTCTTAATCCAACTAATGGCGATGTTTACTATGCGACATTTCTGTCCGCCAAAAAAGCGAATGATGGTAAAACTAACTCTTTGGTCGTCACAAAATTATCATTGAATGGTACAAATTTGACTGTACAAGCAGATTCATGGTGGACTCCCCGTCGCGCTGATAGAAATTCCATGATATGCATTGATTCATCACCTTATAAATATACAGCTATATTTACTGGTGACTTAACAAAAGTAACTTCGGCTTCGGCAGTTAAATGTAGTTAAAAGGCTTGATTGCTTACATAGAAAGGTAGACATTGCCTTAAGCAGCTTGATTAATACACCAGATAGGCAAAAAGTTGACATTTAAGCTAATGCTTATATATTATGTAAATAGTTAAGCATTAGCTTAAATATATGTTGAATCTGCAATGAGTAGACCTGTTGCCAGTGCCGATGTTTTTGTGGCGATCGCAGATCCCACACGCAGGGCGCTACTGGATCTGTTACGTATTGGTGAGCAACCAGTCAAACAATTGGCTGAACCATTTGCCATGAGTTTGCCAGCTATTTCTCAGCACCTACAGATTCTCTGTGAAGCGGACTTAGTACAAGTGCGAAAAGCGGGGCGACAGCGCTTATATCGGCTCAACCCAGAGCCACTCAAGCAGATATCTAACTGGGTTGCTGATTACGAGCAGTTCTGGCAAGAAAAACTGGATGCTCTTGGCAATTATTTGGAGGAAAATTCATGCTCCGATTGAATATGGAAGTGTTCTATCCCTATCCCCCGCAACAGGTTTGGCAAGTACTTACCAACCGTCACGCATTAGCAGCGTGGTTAATGGAAAATGACTTTGAGCCGCGTTTGGGACACAAATTTCAATTTCAGCATTCGACATTGCCAGGACTGATTGAAAACATAGACTGCGAAGTGATTGAACTTGAGGAGCCAAGACGGCTGGCCTTCACTTGGTGTGACAGTATGATGTGTCAGCTTTCAATTGTTACCTGGATACTCAAACCCGTAGATGGGGGTACTAAACTTCATCTAGAACATAAAGGGTTGAGCCAGAAAACAATCAAGCAAAATGAACCAATGCATCTTTCTCAACCGTGGCCCGGTAAATTTATGCATGAGTCCAAGGCGGCAATGCAGACATTAGTACCGAATAATCGTAGCTTTGCATATTCATCAACACCTATCGGTAGATATGAGACTTTAGATAGTGTTATTTTTGATTATTTTTTGAATGGTGGGTGGGACTACAGACTGAATCAAAAGTTGCCGCAAATCTTAGTTATCGAAAATGAACAACGTCAATAAACAATTGCTTGCCTTGGCGCAAAAAAACGCAGCTACATACTTAGCTAATCCAAAAGTGAAAGCAATTGGAATCGCTGGGTCTGTTGCTCGCGGACAAGCCGATGCCTACTCAGACATCGATATGAGCATTTATTACGGCGAACTACCATCTGACGAGGAACTCAAAGCAGCGTATGAAAAAAATCAGGGGTTAGACTATAGAATCCATGCTAGCGATCGCGAAGTTGGATATATAGTTGAACAATATTTTGTCCAAGATATTAAGTGCGATTTTGGTCATTTCACCATTCAGCGTTTGGAGCATGATTTAGAAAATGTGCTACAGCAATATGATCCAGATAATCCCCTGCTGAACGTGCTAGCTGGCATTGTTGACATGCTGCCATTACATGGTGTCGAACTCATTGAAAAATGGAAGACTAAAGTAGCAAATTATCCTGAGCAATTAGCCCAAGCAATGGTGAAAAAGCATTTGCATTTTCGCGGATTATGGGTTGTAGAGAATTATGGAATCAAAAGAGATGATGTACTGTTTTTAACAGATGAATTCTTGCAAGCAGTGAAGAACATCATAGGAGTACTACTAGGTTTAAATCGCTTCTACCATCCTGTAAATTCTGTGCCATTTAAGGGTATGGATAAATTCATCAATAAGATGACAATTGTCCCACCAAACCTTTCATTTCGTCTCAAGCAGATTTTTTGCGAATCTCCCGAAATTGCTGTTATTCAATTAAATCAACTGATTGAAGAAACATTTGCTTTGGTAGAAAAGTATATGCCAGAGATGGATACAACAGAAGCTTGGCAAAATTACAAGCTGTGGTCAGACAAGTATTAGCATCAAATTAAACTGAGTTTTTGGAAAATTAAATATGGCTAAATAGACTTTTGTTGACACTGAAACTGAAACATGGTTTGACTTTGAGCCTGTTCCAGGAACAAAATTATTGTCACTAGCTGAACCAGTGCCAGAAGGTTCAATTTATAGATTACAAATGGTTGCTGGTACAGTAATTCCAGTTCATTACTATCCTTGTGATGAGTGTGTCTATGTCCTTGATGGAACTATCGAAACTGCTGGACGTGAATGCAAAGTAAGAACATTCTGGTTTACACCAGCTAATACCAAAAATGGCCCCCACAAAGCAATTACATCTGTTGAGATTATTACAATTCGTCTTGGACAAATGGGAGCGTTTGAATCATTATCCAAATCCTAACTCATTTAGAAACTCAACTTAATCCATACAGTTTAGTTAAGCATTTCTTCCTTCTCTCTGTGTTCTCTGCGTCTCTGCGGTAGCCTGCGGCAAGCCGCTACGCGTCTACGTTAAAAAAATTGACTTTCACAAAGAGTATTAGCCTTAAGTGAACCGTATTGCAGTTAAAGCTAAATTTTGGAGTCACCAAATATGAATCCCACTCAACCCAGCATTCCATTTATTATACAAGAATCAGCAAAAGGTGAGCGAGTATTAGATATTTATTCGCGTTTACTTGCAGAACGAATTATCTTCTTGCGTCACGAAGTTACAGATGAGATAGCTAACCTTATCGTTGCACAAATGCTATTTCTAGATGCTGAAGAACCAGAGCAAGATATCACCTTATATATCAATAGTCCTGGAGGTTCAGTAACAGCAGGAATGGCTATTTACGATGCAATGAACCAAGTTCGCTCAGAAGTGTGTACTGTGTGTATGGGTACTGCCGCTTCAATGGGAGCATTCTTGCTAGCTTCAGGAACTAAAGGCAAAAGATATGCTTTACCAAACGCTCGGATTATGATTCATCAACCATCAGGAGGTGTTCAGGGAAAAGCATCAGATATTGAGGTTGCAGCCAAAGAAATTTTATATTTCCGCCAATTAATTAACAACATACTAGCTGCCAATACTGGGAAATCGCCAGAGCAAATTGAACTTGACTCTGAACGCGACTTTTTCATGAGTGCCCAAGAAGCCAAAGAATATGGGTTAATTGACAATATCATCCTCAAAACATCTGCATCTATTTAATCTATAACTGACTTTGACATCAATAAATAGTAATGGAATAGAAAATAACAATATCAGTAAATAACTGATTCGTAAAAAGGATAGCAAAAATGAAAATTCTTATTATTGGTGGCACAAATTTTATTGGCCCCCCTTTAGTCCATCAATTGGTTGCAATGGGTCATGAAGTGAGTATATTTCATCGCGGAACAACCACAGCTACTTTACCACGAGATGTGCATGAAATTTTGGGCGATCGCTCGCATCTTTGGGAGATGAGAAGCCAGTTTCAGCAGCTTTCGCCTCAAGTCGTAATAGATATGATTGCTTACACTGAACAAGACGCGCTAACCCTGATGAACACATTTGAGGGCATTGCTGAGCGTGTCGTTGTCATCAGCAGTATGGATGTGTATCGGGCATACGATGTGCTTTGGGGCAAGGAATCTGATGTTGTACCTGTACCACTTACTGAAGATTCGTCCCTACGTCAACAACTCTGTCCCTACCGGGAAATGCCTTCTAGACCTCTCAATGTGCCAGTTGATTATGAAAAGATTCTAGTGGAACGGATAGTGATGGGGTGTGACTTACCAGGAACGATTTTACGCCTGCCAATGGTTTATGGTTCTAGAGATGTTCTGCATCGCCTGTATTCCTATCTTCAGCGAATGGATGATAACCGCCCTGCTATTGTTTTGTCAGAAAGTATTGCAAGATGGCGTGGTTCTTATGGTTATGTAGAGAATATAGCGTATGCGATCGCACTAGCAACCACAAATGAAAATGCAGCTGATCGCATCTATCATGTTGCTGAAGTAAAAGTACTCACCGAAGCTGAACGTATCACTAAAATCGGAGAAATAGTCGGCTGGCAGGGTAAAGTTTTTGTCGTACCCAACAGCCAGCTACCACAAGACTGGAAGTTGCCGCTTAACTTAGAGCAAGATTGGATTGTAGACTCAACTCGTATCCGTAAGGAGTTAGGATATGAGGAAATTTTGCCTCTAGATGAAGCACTGCGGCGAACTATTGCTTGGCAGAAAACTCATCCACCCCAAGAACCGCAGCAGTTTGCGATGCCGTGGTTGCTAGATTATCCAACAGAAGACTTAATTCTGGCAGGTTTTAAGTCCAATATAGAATCTCAGCATCAGGATAGCGCCGTTGAATCTCATCCTCAAAAAAGCGCTTCATAGCCTTCATTGTGCCAGCATCGTAAACGTACTTAACACCACCAAACTTATTACGCTTGACACTGCGTTTTGCTTCATCCATGTCTAGCTTTGATTGGGGATACCAAGTTTGCAACACCTCTTTCGACCCTGGTGTAAAGCGATGGGAAATTAGCTCAAAAGTGAGGTCACAATCTATATCCAGCGCTTCACTAATCGAGTCAAACAATCGACTATAGTGCATTTGCCAATCATCTATAGGCATAATTGGCGCGATAACCAACCCTACTGGATAGCCGCCACCACCGCGCTCCCGTGGTAGCGCCAACTGCCGTAATGCCGCAAGCCGTGATGCTACCGATGCTGTACCACCTTCAAACTTACCAGAAATAGGTGCTGCATTGACGCTCATCCGGCAGCGAGTATGACCGTTGTGAGGTAGGTCAAGTAAGCCATCTACCGCAGAGAATTTTGATACCCAGCGTAGATGTGCATCAGTCCGAGTGCCAAAATAACGGATACATTCAGCCAGGCTACCCGTCAGATGCTCAATACCCAATGGGTCAGTGTAACAGCTGACCTCATAAGTTGTTACCTGTCCTGGTCGTTCATAGACTGCTAAATTCTCTAATATTTGCGGCAAATTGGCATAGGTGCGGATAACAGGCGGCCCCGATAAACTACCCGCCAGATAACAGTATTGGCAATGTCCAGGACAACCCTCAGCAAGATGAAATTGCCAATCAGCAGATGGAGGGATAGGACTAAGCTTGAAATGACTAGGTGGAGCTGTCACAACCGCTAAGGTGCGCTTGGCAATATTGTAAGTTTCGCGCTCGTCTTCACCGCGTAAACCTGTAAGGCGGTTGCGTGGTAGTTCTTCTATTGGTAAGTTTAGTGACTGGACACGCGCTAAAATTTGCTGTCCCCAAGGCTCATTTAAAGCAGCAGGTGTAAACATCACCCGTTCAGGCATCCATAATCTTGCTGAGCGTATTTGTGTGTCTGCTACCGAAACATGGTCTGTAATTGTATTCAGCAATATCGTTCTCCGTTAATTATCTTGCTGATAACTGCAAAAATTCTCTAGGATTTGTTCAATTCGTCGCTTTAGTAAAATCTATGCTGAGGTAAAAGCGCTTTTGTAACTTAACTTTATTTTACAATCTGGGCTGAGAACTCTCAAAGCATAAATGAAGCGGGTTTTACTAATTTGAGAGTAGTAGTTTCCGGCTGCAATCGTTGTCTGGCTTGTCTGTTTTTAATGGTGGACTCCCAGTATTAAGAACACGCTCCATCACAAATTTTTTGTCGTGTAGAGTCGGTGCTTGTTGTAGACTGTTGAGAAATTAGAATGCTGACGAGGTAATCAAGAGGTGTTACAACAATAAATCGAGAAATCTAGGAGTAATAAGCGGCACAGGTATAAGAGCGTAGACGCATTAGCGAAGCGGTAGCGACGTTCGCGTAAGCGTCTCCCTTTGGGAGAAGGAGCGTCAGCGGCTTGTCGCCAGACATCGCTAGTTTAGTTGAGTTCATTAGAAGTGAGCGCAATAGTAACATATTTGTACTTGCAGTAGTCATACTACTTAATTAAGTTTGATACAAATGCTGGATAACATATAGGCAGCCGATCTAATGTCATTCTTGAACTTTTAATAAATGTAAAGCTATGATTTCTCACGATTACAATGCCATTGATATTGAAGAAAACCTGCTTCGACAAATCGAAATTAAAGAAAATCAGCTAAAAATTGCACAAGAGTCTAATATGGCCTATGTGGCAGAAGCAATAGAAAGTGAATTGCTAAAGTTACGCTCTCAATTACCAGAACCACAAGAGCAAGAATTGCAAGCATTGATGAGTTTGTTAGACGATTAAATTTTGTAGTTAAAGAATGCGATCGCAAAACCCAAAAACACCGTGATTTCTGATGTAAACGCTTGATTTTGATAGGAAATAATTGACAACAGAAGTTGTCATCAACCAAAAGGTAGAACTTTAGCTTACTACTTTCTAACTTTAGATAGTTTAATCTGTATCAAATAAATTTAGAACTAAAAGCAGAGGTATTAAATACTTTTGTTTTTGTACATCTGTATGTAATACCTATGTGCTAAACGGAGGTAGTTAATTATGGCAGCTCAAATAAACACTTCTGATTTACTGGTAGAGTTATCCGAACAAGAACAGGAGCTTCAAAGTGGAGGTCACTGGGGTCACTATGGAAGACCTTGGGGCTATCACGGAAAACATTGGGGCTATCACGGAAAACCTTGGGGCTACCACGGAAGACCTTGGGGCTACCACGGAAGACCTTGGGGTTGGGGTGGCGGTTGGCGATATTAAATTGACAAAGCCCTGTTTAAAAAGGCTTGTCATTACCTAACATTTTTGTAACAGTCAAATTGTCATAAAAGCATAGCCCGCCTGCGATTAAAATCGCAGGCTGATAGCCCAACTCCACGCTTGCATGGACTCAAACCCTTTCTTAGTCTTCTAAAGAAAACTTTAGCTATTAGCTTGGAAATTTATTCCCAAGCTAATAGCTATGATGCAATAAATTGAAAAGATGTGGTAGTGACAAAGACTTATAGTCTGAAGACGATTCTTTAGCTATTAGCATAAGGATTCATGAAAATTCAACCACAGATGAACACCGATAAACACAGATAATTTATCGGTGTTCATCCGTGTTCATCTGTGGTTCTAAATAAAAGAAGGATATTTTATCTATAATCCTGCTTTTGAATACTCCCCAAACGAGCAGCATCACGAATGTTATATTCAGGACGAGTAAAGCGATTTAGCTGCATCTCAAAGAAATCTCGATTGGCTTGTAAATGCCTGGGATTTGGGTCATCTAAAGGATATAAAAGTGCTGTCCGCAATGCCTGAATTACCGCAGAAGTAACACAATACATTGACCGTTGGAAACTAACTCCCAACTGAATCAACATATCTTCTTCACCACGGCAATGTTTGCTGTAGTAATCAACAAGATATGGTGGCAAAAAATGCAACATATCTTGCATTAACAATGTAGGCGGAATACCAGCAGTACCTACTGGAAACACATCGGCGTAGAGAATGCCATAGTGGAAGTCTTTTTGATTTTCCGGTACTTGACGTGCTTGAGCATTATAAGATTTTGTACCCCGGAAAGGAGCAGTACGATAGAAAACTGCTTCTACATAAGGTAATGCGGCTTCATATAGCCACATAAAGCCTTTAGATTTGGGGATAATTTCGTAACATTCGCCACGAATATAAACGTGATGATAAATGGGACGACCTGCGATCGCAAATATACCATTAACCAAGAAACTCATCGCCTCTGGAACGCTGGTAATTGTGCCCTCGTCATAGCGGTCGGACATTTCAAAGAATACCGGGGCCATGATTTCCCAGAACAAGCCCAGGTTAGCGTAGTAAGACATCTGGCGGCACTGTTCCAAAAACATATCTGGGAACAGCTTATACAGTCCTAGCATCACTGGATTGCCTTGGAAATAAGCTTTAATTGCCTTATCAGCGTTGGCTTTGTATTCTTCTGAGTCTAGATAAGGGTCAAATTGCCCACCCATACCTCTGTGCCACAGCATTGCCCGCATACAGGCTTCCGCAAATTCCATGTTAATGCGATCGTGCAATAAGTGATGCAACAATTTTGGCATTTTGAAGGTTTCACCTTTCTCGATAAATGCCAACAGTTCTGGATGTGCAGTAGCTTCGCCGCGCCAAATACGCAAATCGGCATCATCCCCAGCGTAATGATTATGCCGTTCTAAATACTCTTTAGGCAAGAAGTATTTAAAAAAGGGCAACGGGTTTAAAAATTCGCGTTCAGCAATATAAAGTAGGTCACGCCAATAAAAATCCATCGGCACGGCATAAGCTTTATATAAACCGATAATTTGCATCAGATTTTCTGGCGTATCTGGCAACATTGCACCGCCTGCTTCTAGGCGATGAATTACTTCGGCAAATTCGTGCTGAGAAGGAGGTAATTTAATTGCTGTTTTAATTGCTGTCATGATAATTGGTGTTTGCTAATTGCTATTTTTAGTAGTAGTAATTCTTGACGTAAATTAAGTAGACAATAATTGAATAGAAGAGATTTTGTGGCTTGTAGTTAGTGCTTTAGCGCTAAAGCACTAACTACGAACTCTAATTTGTTTGTGTCTGCTTCCTTCCTGTATAGGTGCGTAATCTTCTTTACTACTTCAAAGCAAATTGAGAGATTACGGTTTTTTCTGTGGAAGGAATTGCAGCTACCATTGCTGTAGTTGTGGGTTCACTCCAACGCACTAACCAAGTCGGTTGTACTCCCAAAAAGATAATCAGCGCTGCCAAAATTAAAGCTGGCATTTTCTCAGACCATAAAACTTTGGGATAGTAGGCAAAGTTATCAAGTTTGCCAAAACAGGTGCGATTGAGGAGGATGACAAAATAAACTGCGGTTAATCCACTAGCCACTACACACAACAATGTGGGGATGGGAAAGACTGAGAAACTGCCTTGAAAAACGATGAATTCAGCGATGAATCCTGTTAAACCGGGAATACCAGCACTAGCCATCCCACTTAAAACCAGCAAGGCACTAATTAAGGGTAAACCGCGTATAGGACTCATTAAGCCATTGAGTTTATCTAACTCACGAGTACCAACTTTCGCCTCCACGACTCCCACCAAATGGAAGAGAATGGCAAGGATAATGCCGTGACTAAACATCTGGGCGACAGCACCAACAAGTGCTAGAGGAGTACCGGCGGCACTAGCTAGCAAGATATAGCCCATGTGACCGACGGAGCTATATGCTACCATGCGCTTGATATCTTTTTGAGCGATCGCAATTACTGCCCCATAGATAGCACTGATTGCTCCCCAAATTGCCAAAGTTGGCGCGATAGTACTCCAAGTTTGGGGAAACATCCCTAATCCAAACCGCAATAGTCCATAAGTTCCTAGCTTTGCCAACACGCCACCAAGAAGAATGGCAATTGGTGCTGAAGCTTCAACATAAGCATCTGGCAGCCAAGTATGAAAAGGAATCAGGGGAATTTTGATGCCAAAACCTAATACTATCCCTGATAGGAGAAGGATTTGCTTTGCTGTTGACAGGTTTTCTGTAGAGATTCCATCAACAGCAAAACTAGTAGAACCAGTCAACCAGACCACGCCTAAGAAGGTCGCTAGAATAAATGCCCCTGAAACAGCAGTATAAATCAGGAATTTAATACCAGCGTAAGCCCGCTTTTCTCCTCCCCAAATAGAAATCAGTAGATAGAAAGGGATTAACTCTAGTTCGTAGAACAAGAAGAATAGCAGCAAATTTTCTGCTAGGAAAGCACCGGCAACTCCACCACTAACTAATAAAATCATCGAATAGAAAAGCCGGGGACGTTCAGTTTGTTGATTACTGCTGTAAATAGCAATCCAGGTGAGTAGGCTATTTAACACCAACATTAATATAGAAAGCCCATCAACTCCTAATTGATAGCTCAAACCTAGAGTTTCATTCCAGGGTAAATACTCTTGAAATTGCATCTCTGGATTGCTGATATCAAATTTCAGCAATATAAAAAGATTCCAGAGAAGAACTATTCCCGAAAAGAATAATGCTCCTAAACGAATACGATTGGCGGAGAAACTTCCAGGTAATAATACTATGAAAGCTGCGGCTAAAATTGGAAGCCAAATCAAAACACTTAACATGGCAATTTTAAATTCAAAAAACTGATAATAAGTAGTGTCTTCAAAACTATTTTATAAAGCTCCAAACAAAAGACTTATTTGTATTTTGAATGGAGCGATCGCGCAGTGTCTTCGTAATAGAAATGATAGTCATTAATCCTTATACAAATGACATAGATGCCCAAAGGGCGGCTTCCCGTAGGGTAAGACTAATGACTAATGACAAAATAACTAACTAACTAAATTGATTCTACCAGTATCCAAATCGTAGTAACCACCGACTATTTTCAACTTTTCAGTCTTGATTAACTCAGATAACACTGGCGATGATTTCAATTTTTGAACTTGCGCCAAAATATTTGCTTTACAAGCATTTTCTAACTTATCTCCTGATTGTTTTTTTGAGATTTCTACACTCGGTTTAATTGCTTCAAGCAAACTTCCAATTTGTCCTGGTACTTGAGCACCTTTGATCGCGGCATCTACCGCACCACATCTTTCATGTCCCATTACCATAATGACTTTAGTACCTAATACTAAGCTGCCAAATTCTAGGCTACCAATTTCTTCTGGTGTAGCAATATTACCAGCTACACGGCAGACAAATAAATCTCCAAGCCCCTGGTCAAAAATAATCTCTGAAGGAACTCGTGAATCTGCACAACCCAAAATAGAAGCATAGGGGTTTTGACCTTTAGCAACTTCCAACAAACGTGTATATCCTTGGTTGGGATTTCGACGTTTTCTTTTCACAAACCTGTCATTTCCGTCTAGTAATTCTTGTAGTGCCTTTTCGGGGGTTATATCATTTTTTGCTGAGGCTTGTTCGGGTGCAATCAAGTTTGAACCTATTCCTGCTGCCACCACACCTGTACCGATCGCACCTGCACCAAACTTGAGTAAACCTCTTCTAGAAACCTTTACTTTAGCCTGTTTTCCGCTCACTCGATTCTCCTCAAAACATTAAACTGTTAGCCGAGATTGAAATGGTCACTACCACACGAATGTAGAGATTTAAAACATCAAATCTAAAAACTGTACTCCCCAGAAAGGCCAAGTTACCCACATTCCTAAGACGCTTACCCCTAAAAGAACTGTGAATGCATAAAACTGGGTTTGTCCAGAAGTACTGTACTTGAGACTTTCGCCACCTAATAGTGAAAACAAACCAACCATATTAACGATGCCATCAACTACAAAGCGGTCAATCATGTCGGCAAATTTGGAAATTTGGGCAACGCCGAAAATAACAGTCATCCGATAGAGTTTCGGGGTATAAAAATCGTATGCCAACAAGTCTTGTAAACCTTTCCAAGGCAGACGAATAGGTTTAGGAATGTTGCCTAAATAAATCACACCACCAATGCTGCAACCGAAAATACTCGACCAAATTAAAAGTAGTGCAACATCCTTATTAATGATTGTCCAATCAGGTAGAAGTGATAAGCTTTGTAATATTAAAGGAAGATGCAAAGTAAAGCCGAGTAAAATCACCATTGGCAGAATCATCGGCCAGTGAGCTTCAGGCGATCGCTCACTCATCTGTGTCGGTTTACCACCAAAAAGTAGACCGAATTCTCTGGTTAAACTAAAAGCTGTTAAAGCGTTGACGGCTATTACCACTCCTACTAACCAAGGTTGCGTTCCCCACAGCCCATCTGCTAACTTCATCAATGCCCAAAAGCTACCCAACGGTGGAAAACCAATTAACCCCAAAGTCCCGACGATAAAGGCTAATCCTGAGATGGGGCGACGTGACCACAATCCGCCTAATTGGGTGACATCTTGAGTGATGCTGTTCCAGATAATTCCCCCAGTACTCATCACCAACAAAGCTGCTGATATGGCATGGGTGAGTACCAACAATAGCGCGGCTTCGTCTTGCTGTACTCCCACAGCAATGAACACCAAGCCCATGTAAGCACTGACAGAATAAGATAAACAGCGTTTGAGGTCAACTTGAGCGATCGCAATTAAAGAAGCACCCACCGCTGTCACCGCCCCAATCGTTACTATGGCTGAGGAAACTATGGGCGACAGAGTTAACACAGGTTGCAATTTAATTAGCACCCATGCACCACTAGCGACTACTACCGAGTTCCGCAAAATCGTACTTGGAACAGGGCCTTCCATCGCTTCATCTAACCACAGATGCAAGGGAAACTGGGCGCATTTGCCCATCGGCCCAGCAATTAAAGCTAACCCTACTAGCGCCATTGTCGTAGGGTTGACATCCGCTGTCGCCGCCCATTGCGCCAGATCTGGATAACTCCAAGTTCCAGCAAGGGGCCATAGTGCTAACACCCCCATCAGCAAGAATAAGTCTCCCACCCGCTTTGTTAAGAAAGCATCTCTCGCACCTGAAACTACCAACGGCTGACTAAACCATAAGCCCACAAGTAGGTAGGTTCCGAGAGTGAGGATTTCCAGAATTACATAACTAAAAAACAAGTTATTACACAGAACAAGGGCGCACAATCCCGCTTCAAATAATCCCAATAAGGAATAGAAACGTCCCCAACCCCAATCCATTTCCATGTAACCAATTGCAAATATCTGCGCTAACAAATTCAAGCCACAAATGACAACTAACGCGCCGACACTTACAGAGGAAATTTCTAAAGCAATGGTTAGGTCTAAACCAGCTGTAGACAACCAAGGTATAAATACTTCTTGGGGGGGTTGATTCCAAGTTGCTTGTAATGCGATCGCGCTATGAACGAACGCCAAAAATGTCATCACCAAATTGACATAACCAGCCGGTCTTGGCCCGGTGTGACGAATGATCCCCGGCGACCAAGGCACAGCCAACAGCCCACCCATTAATGCATAGCAAGGAACTAGCCAAACAGTCTCAAGTAGAAACTGAGCCATCAAAGCACCTCTAGATTTGCAGTCAAACTTGTAGGGTTTAAAGGGATCAACGTTTGTTGATCCCTTTAAACCCAGCGATCGCAGATAAGCAAATTTATCTTTTTTTAATGTTGTTAGAAATAGTTTACATTTATCTTCGCTCGAATGGAATAACTTAAATAAATAAATTAGCGATATTTCCTCTAATTAATTCTTATATAATCGAGGATTCTATTTTCCGATAATAACTATTATCTCTAATCTATGAATGGATAAGGATGGACTCAATAGTTAATATTAATTTTTATTGCTTGACATAAATGACAAGAGACGCAATAGATTGCGTCTCTACAAGTTGGCTAAATTTAACTTACACTTAGAGGATTTTGTCAACCTGGCAAGTATAAGCAACAATCGCAGGCATTTGGTCAACTTGGCTAATGGGAGCGGGTTTCATATCCCGGTAGTCCAGCAGTTGGACTAAGATGAGGTAGGCGATCGCCAACAGAATAGAAATCGCGCCTGTAATCACGGCAACTATTTTTGAGCGGTTCATTAGTAATTCCTATAATGCTGATTGTGCTGTGTCTATCTCTACATTAATACTTGACAAACACACCACACACTTACCAACTCATACATGGCGACGAATGTTGTCAAATGCTACAATTTCCACTGCTTCAGCTTCCTGCATAGCTTCACGCAAAGCTTGCTCAAAACCAGGGACATTCAAAAGTTCTGCCGTCGCCTCGTTTTCTTCTCTTTCTTCTAGATTAGCTAGAAAATCACTCACTACCCGTAGCCTTTCTGGAGACAGTCGCCTTAATCGCTTCTCAGCTTCCTGAAGAATAGTAGTGTCATCTTGCTTTGATTCCATCGTCATCTTTACACTCAACGCGAAGTGAACGCTATCACCAAGAAGCCACAGAAGCTTACCAATGTGCGATTGCTAAAATGACCGAAATCGCATCTGCAAGAATAGCAATTAATTTTGAACGTTCCATCAGTATTTGCTGTAATGCAAGTAGAATAACTATATTGAGTCATCAATGAGGATTGCGTAGGCGCAGCCCAACCTAGGTATCGCTATGACTGCAACCACAAAAAAATTTTCTTTTGCAGAATATCTTAAGTATAACGATGGCACGGATACCCAATATGAATTGGTAGATGGAGAATTAATTCCCATGAGCCTTGGCACTGGCAAGCACGGTGGCATCTCTAAGTTTTTAGAACGAAGCTTTGATGATGAAAGTGCCAAAATGGGCAAGAATTGGACAGCACAAAAGTTTTCTGTCGGAGTGCGTTCGCCACGCTCTGGACGCTGGGACACCTCACGAATTCCAGATGTAGTAGTATTACCAACACAGCAGTGGGAAGCACTTTCTAATCGAGAAGCGGTGATCGAACTCAACGAAACTCCCCCCATATTAGTGGTAGAAGTCGTCAGCGAATCTACACAAACCACAGACTATCGCAGCAAACGTTCTGAATATGCTGTTCTGGAAATTCCCGAATACTGGATTGTTGACCCGATTCAAGAGATAGTAACAATATGCACCCTAGTGGAAGGGTTCTATGATGCTGTTGCATTCCGAGGACAAGAACGCATCATTTCTTTTACTTTTCCACAGTTGGATTTGAGTGCCGAACAAGTTTTGGCAGGACGGAAGTGAACTCTCAATTACTACCAACGCCACTACCAATTTGCAGGCGGCATAATGGACGCTAACACTGTTAAAAGAGTTGCTCAAATTATGCATAGGCATAGCCCGTCGTAGGCATCGCTAAATTAACAGAAATCGCACCTGTAAAATGAAGCTTTGAATTCCATTAAAGAGTCTTTGATATTCGTGAACTAGTCTTTGAACTCCATTAACGAAAAATATCTAACCATTCCTGAATTTACAGGGGTAAGCGTGTAGTAAAATTTACTCACCTCTGTACAGTTGAACATGGCTTTAGACTTCTCAGGTCAAAATCTCCGAGGACGCAACTTCAAAGGACAAGACCTTGCGGGTGCAAACTTTAGCTATGCCGACATCCGAGGGGCAAACTTCACCAACGCCAACTTGACAGGCGCAAACTTCAGCCATGCCAAAGCTGGGCTGCAATTGCATTCAGTAACTATTTTGGTATTAACATCATTACTTGTATCAACAATAGCAGGCTCTTTCCTGCCATACTTTGGTGCCAATACAATATCTCTAGTAATTAGTAGCAAAGACCCAGCTGGTTTAGCCGTGATTATAATACTAACGGTATTTTTTATTTTTCTTTTTGCCATCCGTCAACAAAGTGTATTAACGGCTTTAATAGTTGTAACCTTAGGCGCAGCTATGACTGGGATGGGGGCTATGGCAACATCTTTAACAGCATCTGTAATTGTAACTGTAGCGGTAGTAGTGGCAGCAGTTGAAGGTAGTGCGGCTATGGCAGCAACTGTAGCAGCAGCTCTAATAGCGGCTTTGACTACAAGTGTAATGGTGTTTGCCAAGGTGGGAGTAGTTGCAGGATCTGGGGTAGCAACTGCTACTGTGGCTACAGTTGCATTATCGCTTTACATGAGTTGGCGAGTGTTAGCTGGAGATGAGAAGTATGTCTACATTTGGAGGATTGCTATTGCATGTGGTGATGATGGCACTAGTTTTCGCAGCGCTAATTTAACAGATGCTAACTTCACTCTAGCGACGCTCAAAAATACAGATTTTAGAAATGCTAGTCTGACTCACACTTGTTGGTTCCAAGCGCAAAAGCTTGATTTTGCTGGCGTTTGGACGACTTATCTAGAAAAATCACTAATTCGGCAGTTGGTAACAACAAGAGAAGCAAAAGACAAAAACTTTGATAGTTTATCGCTACGAGGTGTAAATTTATGTAGTGCAAACCTAGCAGATACCAGCTTTATCGGCGCTGACCTCAGTGAAGCCAATTTGCAAGATGCTGATTTGTCAAGAGCAAAGCTGAAGCAAACCCAACTAGACGGCACTGATTTAACAGGTGCAACACTCACCGGAGCTTACATTGAAGATTGGGGTATTACAAATACAACTAAATTGCATGGGGTGAGGTGTGAATATGTCTTCATGCGCTTACCCACCAAAGAAAACCCCGACCCCCTCCGCAAACCTGATAATAAACAAGAGGTATTTACAGACGGGGATTTTGCCGACTTTATCCAGCCAATTTTTGACACCCTCGACCTTTACCACAATCAAGGCGTTGACCCCCGCGCTGTTGCGATCGCCTTCAAAAAACTTGCCGAAAATCATCCCGAAGCCGAGTTAGAAATCGTGGCAATGGAGAAACGCGGCGAAGATAAAATCTTGCTCAGAGCTAAAACCGCAGCAGGTAGCGATAAATCTCAACTGAGTGCAGAATATTTTGATGACTATAATCAACTCAAAGCTTTATCACAGAGCCAGCAATTATTGCTTGTAGAAAAAGATAGTTATATTAGTGATTTAAAAAATATGATCACCACTGCACTCCAGCAGCCTAAATCTTATACACAAGGAAATACCATTATGTCTGATATCAGCGGCATCAATATTCAAGGCAGCAGTAATGTCAGCGGTATCGCTGGGAGTGGTTCTGTTGCTAATCTAGGAACCATCAGCGGTAATGTGAGTATTGCCCTCAATCAATTGCCTGATGCAACCGATGCAGATAAACCAGGCATTAAAGAATTGTTGACGCAGTTGCAAGAGGTAATTTCACAGTCCTCAGATTTGCCTGAAACAGACAAAGCTGATGCATTGTTACAGGTAAAAGCTTTAGCAGAAGCAGGTACAAATCCCCAAGAATCCACCAAGCAAAAAACTGCAAAAAATGCAATCACCATGTTGAAAGGGATATTTTCTGGTTTACCTGCTGTTGCCACATTAGTTGAATCGACTAATAATTTATTGCCTGCGATCGCCAAACTATTCGGTTTAGGATAATATACATCCAGTTAAAAATATCTCAGGAATGTAAAACTATGCTGGAACTATTAAATATCAAAAGTGAAGTAGAAAGATTGTCGAATATCCTGGACAAAGCTGAGGACTGTCTTTGACCTCAGAGAACTGATTACAAGAATTCAAGACCCAGATCAATTAATTGCTCAATCTACTTTTTGGGAAAATTCTCTTACTGCCTATCAGACACTTAAAGAGATTGAATTCCTTATCTCCAACAAGAAAAAATATCAGCAATGGCGCACCATTCTAGAAGATATCAAAGTTGCTCTGGAACTGTTGGAATTATCAGCTGATGAGCAATTGTTACAAGAGGCGCAAAGCAACCTCACGCAACTCCAGTAAGAACTCAACACACTCGAAATACAACAGTTACTATCTAATCCCTGCGACCAAAATGGAGCATTCTTAACTATTACTGCTAGTGATAGCGTAGATGCTCAAGATTGGGGAGCTATCCTACTGCGGATGTATCACCGTTGGAGTGTCAAGCAAAATTATTTAGTACATGTAGGAGAAGATTCTGATGCGGATCTCACTGGAATTAAGTATGTTGTGGAAATTATCGGGCGTTATGCTTATGGCTACCTTAAATCAGAACAAGGAACTCATGCAAAAATAATGCGGCTTTCTTGTTTGAAGGGTGATGGTAAACGACATACTTGCTTTGCCAGTGTAGAAGTCAGCCCTATCTTGGATGAGTCTGTTGAGGTTGAAATTCCAGATAAGGATTTGCAAATCACTTTGCCACGTTGTCACAGGAATGTTAACCGCCCAGAAACATGGGTGCAGTTGTTTCATATTCCTACTGGGATTACTGTGTCTTGTAACCTGGAGCGCAGTCAGCTACACAACAAAGAGAAAGCCTTAGCTATTCTTAAGAGTAAGCTATTTGCGATCGCACTAACTCAAGGTGTCCAACTTTCCAAAATTCAACCTCAGCTGATAAAATCTTTATCCAACAAGCTAATCCGTGAATATGTATTACATCCCCACAAAAACGTGAAAGATCTGCGTACCAAAGTGCAAACAACTGCTGTAGCAGAGGTTTGAGATGGTGAAATCGATTTGTTTATCAAAGCCTATCTGCAACAGTAAAATCAAAACACTGAAGTAACTTATACAAGTAGTGTAGAAAAAATTTGCCAAACTCCAGCTAAAATCAAAAAGATATAGGACTTACGCACACTCTACGAATTCTTCTCTACGAGACGCTACGCGAAGGCGCTCTTGGCGTCTTCTCTGCGAGACGCTGCGCGTTGGCGGAGCCTCTCGCAGAGAAGGCGGTTCGATAAATTAAGCTTTTTAGCAATTTTTGCGTAAGTCCTAAAATAAATAGAATCAAGAGCAATCTCCCAATCTAAAACGCTCTATCTTTCGTTTAGCAACCACTATGGAAGTCTTAGAACTCAAACGCGAAATCGAAACGTTGTCTGGTCGCCTGGGTAAAACCCAGCACTATCTTTGACGTACCTGCATTAACAGCCAAAATTCAAGACCTGGAACAAATATCAGCTCAGCCAGAATTTTGGAATGATCAAACCCAAGCTCAACAAACGCTACAAGAACTCAACGACCTGAAAGCCCACCTTCAGCAATATGATCAGTGGCAAGCCAGTCTAGAAGATACTAAAGCAGTAGTTGAGTTATTAGAGTTAGAAACCGACGAAGCACTGTTGCAAGAAGCAGAATCCACAATCACCAAGCTCAATCGTGACCTTGACCAGTGGGAGTTACAACAGTTACTTTCCGGCCCCTATGATGCGGAAGGCGCTGTACTAACGATTAATGCCGGTGCTGGTGGTACAGATGCCCAGGATTGGGCATTTATGTTACTACGAATGTACACACGTTGGGCAGAAGCTCACGGCTATAAGGTAAGTCTAGCTGAAGAGTCTGAGGGTGATGAAGCCGGAATCAAATCAGCAACCCTAGAAATTACTGGTCGTTATGCTTATGGTTATTTGCGGTCTGAAACAGGCACACATCGCTTAGTGCGAATTTCACCCTTTAACGCTAATGGCAAACGACAAACCAGTTTCGCCGGGGTGGAAGTAATGCCGCAAATAGATAACTCTGTACAGTTGGACATTCCAGAGAAAGATTTGGAAATCACCACAACTCGCTCTGGCGGTAAAGGCGGACAGAACGTCAACAAAGTAGAAACAGCGGTAAGGGTTGTTCACCTCCCCACGGGGCTAGCCGTGCGCTGTACAGAAGAACGTTCTCAACTGCAAAACAAAGAGAAGGCTCTTGCTCGCCTTAAAGCCAAGCTGCTGGTCATCGCCAAAGAGCAACGCGCCCAAGAAATTGCTGAAATTCGTGGTGATATGGTGGAAGCCTCTTGGGGCAACCAAATCCGTAACTATGTGTTTCATCCTTACCAAATGGTGAAGGATTTGCGTACAAACACGGAAACTACCGCGATTACAGATGTGATGAATGGCGAACTTGATACATTCATTCAAGCTTATCTACGGCAAGAAAACCAACTCGTAGAAAGCACCCCTACATAATTTAAAGATTAGTTATGGGTACTAAGTATTTTTTTGCTGTATACTTAGTACCTTTTATTTATTTTTTTAGTATTGATATTGGTGCGATCGCAACTCTACTCCATACCAACTGTTACATTTATAAAAGAGTCTGTGATCAAATAATTATGAGTAACTCCCCTTCAACAGAACCTCAACCCAGCTACGTGAAACTTGCCATGCGAAACATGGTGCGAAAGGGTAGCACGTCCTTAAAACATTTTGCACTGACCGCCGTAGGGCTTTTAGCTGTCCTCGTTGGTCTTGCTTATCTAACACGCTAACGATAAATGCTCACCTCAGCCTAGGAGACTACGTGCCCCTGAGAGTTGAACTATATGTAGAAAATTATGATTACGAGTCCCCAGTAGCATCTGGAAAGATTGGGGACACACATCCCCCAATCACTTCTGAAGCTTGGGAAAACTGGTTTGATATCTGGTTGGAAATACTTCACCCTCATCTTCCAGCCGCGCCAAGTTACGAAATCGGTCTGTGCTTGACCGATGACTTGCAAATTCAGACCCTCAATGCCCAATATCGGCAACAAAATAAGCCAACAGATGTTTTGGCCTTTGCTGCTTTAGAGGTAGACTTTCCTCAAAGCGAAGAAATGCTTGGCTCCATGCCTTTGTACTTAGGTGATATTATTGTGTCTGTAGATACAGCCCAACGTCAAGCCCAACAGCAAAAACACAGTCTACCAACTGAGCTAGCTTGGTTAGCTGCTCACGGCTTATTACATCTGTTGGGCTGGGATCATCCTGACGAAGAAAGTTTGGGGCGAATGTTAGAACAGCAGGTGATATTGTTACACGCAATAGGTATTTCTATTGACATAGAATAGCAGTGATTCGCGTGTCAGTAAGTGTTAATCTTGGGTAATAATTTTATAATATTTCTGGAGAAAATTCCCTAAAACTGCCCCAAAGTTTATCAAGCCATGATAAATGGCAAAGATTCCCACTGTAGCTCCTATTTTTTTGTATTTTTAAGCCTATGTCCCAAAAAGTTTCCCCACCACCAACGTCCAACACCTTACAAACACTGGTGACAAATGAACGGGAATTCTCCTGGCAGGTTGCCTCTAATTTATTAGTTAGTTTTAAGTATGCTTGGGCAGGAATCAGCTATAGTTTTCAAACTCAACGTAACTTTCGCATCCACGTAAGTGTTTGCGCTTTAGCGATCGCTTTAAGCGTTTTTTTACATCTGCAAGCCGTGGAAATAGCTGTTATTGGTATAACTAGTGGTTTAGTTTTAGCATTAGAGTTACTCAATACAGCGATTGAGTCTCTTGTAGACTTGACTGTTAAGCAGACATACCATGATTTGGCAAAAGTTGCTAAAGACTGTGCTGCTGGCGCTGTACTGGTTTCTTCTTTGGTAGCAGTGCTGGTAGCTGCTACACTCTTGCTCCCTCCTCTAGTATCCTTAATTATGTCGGCTTTCTAGATGTAGTTTGTGATCCTGCCCTGTCCGATTCCATTTAAAATTTAGATGCCAGATTAAAGGCGTCTGAAGGGAGATAGTCCGTCCGCACAGCTTTGCTTTTGTGGAAATGGAATTGAAGTTGAGGAAGCAGCTTTTTGTACTCTGGTTAACTGAATTCCGTACCACTATTCAGCCATCAATTAAGTCAATTTAGTAGGAAAGATAATGACCCAAGTAATCGTAGGTGAAAATGAACACATTGAGTCAGCCTTACGTCGATTTAAGCGAGAAGTTTCCAAAGCAGGAATTTTCCCAGACATGAGAAAACATCGTCACTTTGAAACGCCACTGGAAAAACGCAAACGCAAAGAAATTGCCAAGCACAGGCAGAGTAAAAGAAGTTTCCGCAATTAACAACTAACATAGGTATAACTCAATGCCCTCATCGTATTTATGAGGGCTTTATTTATGAAATCCACCCACAAAGGGCAAGCGCAAAAGTTTCTCCACGATTGCTACCAAAACGACATAAACGTTATTTTGATTAGAGTTGCAAAATTAAAATAGTTGCAACCATCAGAAAAGTACTCGTATGAGTTATCACTCCTAATGTAAGGATTACAGATAATGCAAGTTCTAAAAAGAGCCATCAAACCAGAAAGCTATATATCGTTCCTCTATATCTACCAAACTACTTGGGGGACTGCTGGTGATATCTGTTTAATCCGTGAATCTGTAGCTAATTCAAGTCCAGCGACGAAGTTTGTCGGTAACAAACTCCAACTAGCCCTGCCAAAAGGGCTGGAGCGCGATCGCATAGCGGGCTTGCCGGTGATCAAAGTAGCAGGTAATGTCGGCGACGGACATCCTAAAGAGCACCCCTTGGAATGGGAAGCTTATGAAGGTGTAGATAGAGAAATAGCGATCGCGGCTCTGAAACCTTGGGGCTTCCAATTAATTGAGTCCACGTAACCCCAATCAAACCAGGAGCTATTAGTTTTGATTATAGTCATCGACAATTACGACAGTTTTACATATAACTTAGTGCAATATCTGGGAGAATTAGTGGCAGAGTTCCCAGTAGCAGCTGATATTAAAGTTTTTCGTAACGACAAGATATCCATAGATGAGATTCGGGCATTAAAGCCAGACGTCGTAGTCATTTCCCCTGGGCCTGGTCGCCCAGAAGATGCTGGAATTTCTCTAAAATTGATCGAGCAGCTAGGGCCTAAATTGCCAATTTTGGGTGTCTGTTTAGGACATCAAAGTATTGGTCAAGTGTTCGGTGGTAAAATAGTTTCTGCTCCAGAGTTAATGCACGGCAAAACTTCTCAGGTGTCTCACACTGGGATAGGAGTTTTCCGGGGATTAGAAAATCCCATGACCGCCACCAGATATCATAGTCTGGTGATTGAGCGCGAGACTTGCCCCGATGTGTTGGAAATCACCGCTTGGGTTGAAGATGGCACTATTATGGGAGTGCAACACCGGAACTATCCTCACATTCAAGGTGTCCAGTTTCACCCAGAGAGTGTCCTGACATCTTCGGGAAAGCAGTTATTGCGAAACTTTCTGGAACAGTTACAGTCGAGAGAGTAATTAATGAAACGACGAAAGTTGATGGGCTATGCTGGGGCGGGGTTGGTCACAGCTTTCATTACTACCTTGAGTTCTGAATCTCAAGCTAACGCACAATCTAGCGGTTTATCAGTTCAGTGGTTGGGTCATACTTGCTTTCTATTTACCGGTGGCGGTGCAAAAATTCTCGTCAATCCATTTCGGGCGATCGGCTGTACTGCTAAGTATCGTCCACCAAAAGTTTCAGCAGATTTAGTACTGATTAGTAGTCAATTACTGGATGAAGGTGCGGTAGATGGACTACCGGGAAATCCCAAGCTAATCTACGAACCAGGAGTTTACGAGTTCCAAGGCATCAAGTTCCAGGGAATTGCCATAGACCACGATCGCAAAGGTGGCAAGCAGTTCGGTTCAAACACCGCCTGGAGCTGGAAGCAAGGAGGAATTAATATCCTGCATTTAGGGGGAGCCGCTGCACCCATTTCCATTGAGCAAAAAATCCTCATGGGGCGTCCCGATGTGGCATTCATCCCTGTAGGAGGTAGTGCAAAAGCCTACAATGCCCAGGAAGCAAAGCAGGCGGTTCAGGTATTAAATCCTAAGTTGGTGGTTCCCACCCATTACCGGACACAAGCGGCTGACCCTGCTACATGCGATATTTCGCCACTGGATGATTTTCTCACCTTGATGCAAGGTATGACAGTGCGTCGTAGCACTGGTGATACTGTTTCTCTTAGCCCTGGTAAATTACCGGAGAATGGGGAGATTCAGGTTTTGAGTTACAAGTTTTAAACAAAATACTGGGCAGGCGGTACGAGCCTGCCATTGGTAGATAGCATCCTGTATAAATATTTGCGACTTTGGATTTATTTTCACTGCCTGCGTAATAGCTGCAACAGTGTAATTGCAGTTTGCCCAAAAACGGGTCAATCTTTCAACTAATCAGACCATTCTACAGCGAGGTTTTAAGCAGTGTACCACTCTGGGCCAAGCTTATCTGCATCGCTTACAGCAGTCTCAGTTGCTCTGGTTCCATCCATAGTCCAAATGGTGTCTGCACCTGCTGTTTGATCGCGCCAGTAAACATCTGTCTTGCCATCGCCGTTGAAATCACCAAGCGATGGTGTCAACGCTGCGGCATTACTTGGTAGAAAAGCTTGGCTACTAACTGTTGTACCATCCATCAACCAAGCGGTATTCTCACCGGTTGCCTGATTGTGCCATAAAACGTCGGTCTTGCCATCACCGTTGAAATCGCCAATGTTAGATTTCCAGTTTGAGTCAAGTGTTCCCACAGCACCCTCAGTTACGATAATGCCATTCACTTGCCAAATCTTGTTCTCACCTGTTGTCTCGTTGCGCCACAGCAGATCAGTGCTTAAATCCCCGTTGAAATCGCCACGGGTAAAAGTCCAGCCTACATCTTGGGATTGCAGAGCAAAATTACTTACTTGTGCGCCATCCATAAACCAAACGTTATTTTCACCCGTTGTCTCATTGCGCCAGAAGATATCGCTCTTGCCATTGCCGTCGAAATCAACCACAGTAGGAGTCAACGCTGTATTTGTACTCTCCAGAACAGTTGCGCTGAGAACTGTTGTGCCATCCATCTGCCAAATAGCGTTTTCGCCGGTTGTAGCATTATTCCAGAAGATATCTGTTTTGCGATCGCCATTGAAATCGCCAATGTTAGGAGTCCAAGCTGGATCAACTCTGTCCAGAGCAACCGCACTCGCAACGTTGACTCCATCCATTAGTGCAAGGTTATTCTCACCTGTTGTTTTATTACGGAGTAAGAAGTCGGTCTTGCCATCACCGTTAAAATCGGCAGTTTTGTAAGTCCAGGCAGATATGTCAAACTGTCCCAAAGAACCTTGTTGGAGAACTTGTGTTCCATCCATTAGCCGAACCACAATCTCACCGGTTTGAGAATTGACCCAAAGTTTGTCTGTTTTCCCATCACCGTTGAAATCAGGAAGAATCGCCGCATTAGTTAAGTAAGGATTAGGATTGGGATTCGCAGCCGCTACTATAGGCTGGGTCAAAGATTGATTTTGGAATGTTTGCGAGGAACTCTTACTCCCAAAAGTATAATCAGAATTTAAATTCTCAACAGAAGATGTCAATATTTGTGATTTGGCGAAAGAGTCTTTTGCCCATTGAGATGTATTCAAAGACAAGTTTGACGAAGTTTTACTTTCAAACATGGTGTGTTCTTATGGGTAGTTGTCATATTTTTTTAACTTTTTTTTGAAAGACCTTTCTGTTAGCAAATAACATTTGCTAGAGCTTAAATATTTCTTTATAACTCTTTTTTTTTAATGAATGTCAGTCTTTAAAGACAAATATTTGTTTTTTATAAATCATTTCTAATGAATTTTCAAGTTAGATATAAACAATTAGGAAATATTTGTTTGTATTCTATGTATGTCAGGATTTATAGATAAAATCTCGCTATTTTTAAATATTCGTGCAAGAGGTCTATTAAGTTAACATTGTTCAGACAAAAATAAAGAGGTAAATCGTCTTTAAACGTTTTACCTCTCTCAACAATAAATAGTTAAAACTAGTAATTACACCTTAGTGCGATCGGTCAAAATCTCATAACCGGTATCTGTCACTAAGACTGTATGCTCAAACTGGGCCGATAGAGCATTATCTACGGTTACTGCTGTCCATCGGTCAGATAATGTCCGCGTATGTCTAGAACCAGCATTCACAATTGGCTCAATTGCCAGCGTCATCCCTGCACGTAGTTTAACATTCGGCATTTCACGAGTTCGGAAGTTGAATACTGACGGTTCTTCGTGCAAGTTACGACCGACACCATGTCCAGTGAATTCTTCCACTACACTAAAGCCATTGGCTTTCACATGGTCTTCAATTGCTCCAGCCAAGTCAAGCAGGTATACACCCGCTTTCACTTGTTCAATACCTTTATAAAGAGCTTCTTCTGCTACACGAATCAGTTTAGCCGCTTCAAGGGTAACTTCGCCGACGGCAATTGTAATGCAAGAATCTCCATGAAAGCCTTGGTAATAAGCACCTGTATCTACTTTTAATACGTCCCCAGTCCGAATAACTTTCTTGGCACTGGGAATACCATGTACAACTTCATTGTTAATACTGGAGCAGATAGAACCTGGAAAACCGTGATATCCTTTAAAGCTTGGTGTTGCATCCATTTCACGAATGCGTTTTTCTGCATAAGCATCCAAGTCAGCCGTAGTCATTCCTGGCTTTACTAGCTCAGAAATTTCTTTGAGCACGGTAGCTACAATTTTTGCTGATTGCCGCATAATTTCAATTTCACGCGGCGATTTAATTTCAATTCCTCGGCGTTGTTTTTTTGGAGGAGTAGACTGAGTTGCTTGAGAAAGTAAGTTACTGAGAATGTTCATGGGGAATTAATAATTACTGGCGTCTTGCGGCTTAAGAGTGAATGTTTTTTCTAGATTAGTTGAGAAATAATATCTATATTTAAGTTAACTTATTTTTCGTTACACACTCTGCCTCATAGCTCTAGTGCTTTGAATTAACACATCTGACATACTATCAGCATTAATCAAATAATTCTTAATTGCTGATGGCAATGTCTCCAGTCATACCCGCTTCTGTATGTCCTGCAATTGGACAACGTAAGCCATACTTACCTGGTTTTAGGGGGACAAACACCCATTCTGCTTCAGCACCAGGCTTTAGTTCCAGTTCGTGGATGGCTCCTTTAATTTCTACTTTGCCTGCTTCGACTTTTTGTGTCCAGATGGCATCGGCAAAATCTTTAGCAGTGAAATAGTGCTTCTGTTGGCTGGGATTCGTGAGCCGTAGTTGATAGCGTTTACCAGCCACTAATTCTAAATGATTTGGCTCAAACTTGAGTTCATTAGCCGAATTACCCAAGCTAACTGTAATTTCTGTGGCTGGTTGCTTCAGTAAATTGCTAGATAAATTCGCGGCTACTGCTGGAGCAGCATTAGTAAAATTCCAGCATAAAAGCAACGTTAACATCACGTATAACCGCAGTGTTGCTTGTAGCCGAACAGAAGTGAGGAAGGTAAGAATTGTACTTACAACTTGGTATAAGTGTTTGTAAATTGGCGTAAATAACCCGATCATTTCTGTTGCTAGTCTTAGTACTAATTCGTAATTAAGAAAGTCAGATTTAATGTATGTTTTCTTTCGTTGAATCTGTAGCCTGATTTTGGAGAATTGGTATTTGGTATTGTAAATTTCAGGAAAGTATATTACTTAATTATCTATTAACTTGTTCCCACTTCTATTTAATTCTTTGTTCTGCCAATACTGCTGGCCCGGCTGTGACGACCACAATTTTATCTGGGTGGAGTAACTCACGAGCTGCTTGATTGACTTGAGCAAGGGTGACTTGCTGAATTTTTTGAGCAAAAGAGCGTAATTCTACTGTATCGAGTCCGTACACCTCATTCATGAGAATTCTATCTGTTAATTCCTCTGGGTTTGCCAGAGAAACGTTGTAGTTGCTAATTAGGGTGTGTTTTGCTGTTTCAACTTCTGGTGCGGTGACGCCTTGTTGATGGATTTGCTGTAGCAGCTGGTGGGTGCTAGCGATCGCCTTTCCTGTGTCTTCTGGACTAGTTTGCATCTCAATCAAAAATGTCCCGACTTTCTTCCCTGCTTGGAAGTAGCTATAAATTCCATAGCTCAGACCTTGGCGATCGCGCACTTCTGCCCCCAGTCTACTTGATAAGGTATCGCCTCCCAAAATCTGATTTAACACTAAGGCTGCATGAAATCGGGGATCTTGACGGTTAATACCTGTGTAACCCATATAAGTAATCGCTTGGGCTTTACCCGGTAAAACTGGGTTGACACGCACTATTTTTTCTGGCAGTGAGACTATGGGATATTTTAACTTTGGTGGTTGCCCGATAACTTGCCAGTCACCAAACTTAGCTTTCAGGAGCGATCGCACTTTGTCTAGATCAAAATCTCCAACCAGCGCTATCACTAGCGTGTCTGGACGATAATGTTTTGCCTTGAAATCAATTACATCCTTACGGCTAATCTGCTCTAAACTCTCCTGTGTAGGAAAGGTGTGTAATGGATGTTTTTTCGGATAAATGGATTGAACAAACGTTCTTTTTGCTACTTCAGATGGGTCATCTAATTCCAGTTCAAGAGTAGTTAAAGTTTGTTGGCGATTCAGTTCCAACTCTTTTACTGGAAATGTACTATTTCTGACTACATCTGCTAAAGTTTCCAGGAGTATGGGTAAGTCTTCAGCTAGACTATCGCCCTCGATACGCACACCTTCCCGGTACGTTTCAAAATCCAAACTAGCCCCTCGTTCTTCTAAAGCTTTAGCAATAGCTAAGACATCTTTGGTTTTAGTACCATTCATCAAGTTGTCTGCCACAACAGCAGCCAGTCCAGCTTTATCGGCTGGGTCAAATTCCATCCCCGCCTCGATGTGGCCGCTCAAGGTAACGGTGGGAGTACTCTTATCCGGTAATAGCAATACCCGCAAACCATTGGCAAATGTGAATTGCTGCGGTAAAATCCGCGTGATGGTATCTGTTGCCGAATCTATAGGCGGTAAGTACTTCACTACTTCCGACGAAAGCTCAGGTGTGCTCAAAGAGAAATTTTCTGTAGTTTGTGCTGAGTGTGGTTTATCACTAATCTCTTTGAACTGCTTTTGAGTTGGTTCAAAAAAGCCAACTGTACGTGCTTCTTTTTTCAGGTATTTTTTGATCACAGCCACAACATCTGCTTCTGTTACCTGGCTGACGGCTGCTAAGTAGCGATCTGTGTAGCGATAATCATCAGCAGTTGTCTCGTCATTACCGAGTTGCATTCCTTGACTGGTGATATCGCGGTTACTTAAAATTACGTCTGCTGTTAGTTGGGTCTTGGCTCGCTTTACTTCCTCTGGTTTAATTCCTTTTTTTACCACATTGGCGATCGCCCGACTCAGCGCTGAATCAATTTTTTTCAATTTTTGACTAGGTGCAGCCGTAACCAACAACTCGTACCAGCCAGATTCGCGCA
Source organism: Nostoc sp. B(2019) (assembly GCF_010091925.1). Classification (GTDB taxonomy): domain Bacteria; phylum Cyanobacteriota; class Cyanobacteriia; order Cyanobacteriales; family Nostocaceae; genus Komarekiella. The sequence goes on from NZ_WVID01000022.1 coordinate 70,797, forward strand.
AACTCGTAACACCTGCCGTTACTTCATTAGCTAAACCCGATTCCACCAATGCTTGATAAAGGCGAGAATTCCGCCCTTCTGTCAAGATGTAATCCATCACATCCAACGCTGGTACATCCGGCTGATTGACATCCGGTAGCGGATATACCACTTGCAACAGTTGCCCTGCTCCTGGTTCTCTTAAGACTATGGGGGAGTGAGGGAGTGGGAGTAGAGGAGAAGTTGCAGTAAGTCTTTCCCCTCTGCCTCCTGACTCTTGACTCTTTGGTAATTTCCCAAATACTTCTTTAACTATTTCAAGGATATTTGCAGTTTTAAAATCTCCAACAACCACTAATACAGCATTATCAGGACTGTAGAAATTTTGATAGTACTTGCGTACGTGCTCCACCTGAAACCTATCGACATCAGCTTTAGTACCACCCACTGGCAAACCATAAGCGTGATTGGGAAATGCCGCTTGCATCACAGCGCGGTTGAGGCGGTATTCCGGGCTATTTTCGTAACCTTGTAGCTCAGAAATTACTACCCGCTTCTCACTCGCGAGTTGCTCTGCATTAATTAGAGAATTCTGCATTCTGTCTGCTTCTAGCACCAACAGCGCTTTGAGTTTATCCCGCTCTACAGTGCCGTAATACGCAGTTTGATCATAGCTGGTGAAAGCATTTGAGTCGCTGCCAAGAGCACTAAACAAACGTCCAAATTGAATTGGACGATTTTTTGTGCCTTTAAACATCATGTGTTCCAACTGGTGAGCAATGCCATTTACTCCCGGTTCTTCGTTACGCGAACCGACTTTATACCACACTTGCACTGTCACCACTGGCGCAGTATGCACTTCTTTTGTCAGGACAGTCAGACCATTCTCCAGCACTATTTTGCGGACGTTCTCTGTCACTGTTAGGGGCATAGTTCTTTTTACTACCAAGCTTGAATAATGATTTTTATTGTTATATGTTTCTGTATATTGGCTCTTAGCAGGTTTGCCGCTAAGTAAAAACACTGCTATTAGCCAAATTACAAGTATTAATAGCGGAAAACGATATCGATACCAGATGGAAGATACAGACATGTATGTGGCAGATATACCATGTCAATTATTTTACATATCTCTTGATGAGGATGACTATATTCTAATTTTTGGAAAAATCTCTCACCTCGGCAACGCTACAGAGGTTAAGTATTATACCAGCAATAATAATCAATAAAAAGGCTAAATTATCAGAGTTTTTCTAAGATTCGGATGAATTCCAGAGGTAAGCCATCAGTATCGGCAATGAAAGCAACTTCGTAAATGCGATCGCCTATCTGTTGTTGTGTCGGTTCCAAAAGTACCTTTAGCGGTGGTAGTTCTGGTTGATTTTCTGCCGCTAGCAATACACGTTCTTGTAAACTTGTCAACCAACTGGGTAAATCTGGTGTAATTTCAGTTAAATCAAATGAAAGATGATAGTACCCTACATAATGTTCGTCAGCAAATGCATCTGGGGCCGGTTTTGGTTGAGGAATTTGAATTAGTTCAATTCTGCCTCCTAATCCTTCCATCCAACAAGCTAGGGTATAGCCTGTAGTGAAGCGTTCCGAAACTGTAAACCCTAATTGTTCGTAGAAAGCGATCGCCCGATGAATATTCGCCGTCCGAATTGAAGCATGGTGCATAATTTTGTCCTCTCTTACAAAGTCTGAGCGCTGGAAACAGGCGCTCAGACTTTGCGCTTTGTCAGTTGTCATTTGACCAATGACCAATGACCAATGACTAATGACAATTACTCAAACAATCTGAAATAAGGATAGCGCACAGGGACTCCAGGCTCTTTTTCCAAGTCAAAATTAATCACTTCCCAACAGGGATCTTCTGGGGAATCAGGGCTAAACTCCACAGGTAAGCCGTATAGTCGTGCAGCCGTGATTTCTGGCTGTCCAGAACGCCAAGGTGTGCTGCGTTCTAAATAGCCACTCATCAATTCTTGATAGCGTCGAGCAATGATTACTCGTGTTGCTCGGTAGCCTTGGGTATACAGCTTGTCTAATGCTTCGTGAATTTCAAACCGAATACCATCAGGATGGGTATGTTGCCTATACCATTCATTATTCCATCTTCGCCAATGACGCCCAGACTGGAGATGGATCAATTCTCCGTTTTTAGGATTAGCTTCAAAAGCGCCATGACGCGGACATAAATACGTATCTGTTAGTGTCAGCGCCGGAATAGTCTGGCGACAATGGGGACACTGTATTTCAGGGCCAAACATTGGGTACTGCAAGCCTGGATTCATCATGAAGTGCGTACAAACATAGTTTTGTCTTCACCAGCACCAGTGGGTTGGATTTTACACTTCGGCTCCGTCACTTTGGGTTACTTGCTCACTGCTGCACGGACACGGAGTTGCGGCAGGAACATTTTTCACTAGTGTTCGCCTCAGCGTAGAGGCTTGACGCTGTGATATTCTGGTTGTGCAACCAGCCTCAATGGTTGGAGTTTCTCCAGTGTTCCTGGGTACCATATTCATATTCTATCGTGTCTACCGCTTCTTACTGGACATCTGTTGATTTTTCTCAAGCTGCCTTCGTCGCAGCTAACGCTGTTGTAGTCGGCTCTGTAAAAATAGCAGCAGGGGTGAGCATCTGGTATGGAGCAGTAGTTAGGGGAGATGTAGAACGTATTGATATTGGCGAATGCACGAACATACAGGATGGAGCAATTCTACATGGTGATCCTGGTTTTCCAACAATTTTAGAAAATTACGTTACCGTAGGGCATCGCGCTGTAGTACATTCCGCCTACATTGAACGTGGAACTTTGATTGGCATTGGCGCAGTGATTTTAGACGGGGTACGGGTGGGTACTGGTAGCATTATAGGTGCTGGTGCTGTGGTTACTAAGAATATACCGCCTATGTCCCTTGTTGTCGGTGTTCCTGGCAAAGTACAGCGTCAAGTAACAGAAGTTGAAGCCGCAGAATTAATCGAACACGCTAAACGTTACCAAAAGTTAGCTTTGGTTCATGCCGGTCAGGGGACTGATATCGGCTTTAACAAGTCTTAGGGACTGGGAACTCTTGAGAGAGGGAAAAGGTTAAAGGGTAAGGGGATGATCTTTTTCTTTCCCCCTTATCCCCAGAGGGGGCCTCTCCTTCCCCTTTGCCCAATGCCCAACAATTTAAACATTCTTTACACATTGATTTGGAAAAATTGCCCACTTCAGCTAAAAATAAAAATGAGAAGAGTTGACAAAAGTTTAATTTCTACTGAAGAGAGGGGTTCTAGACATGGATATTGATTTCCGTATAGCGATCGTTTTAGCACCAATCGCCATTGCTGCTGGCTGGGCAGTGTTTAATATTGGCGCTGCGGCTTTAAGACAAATTCAAGGCTTTTTGGATAGAGAAGCTTAAACTCGATTCAATATCATCACTGTTTCAACCGACTGTTTCTCTTTACTGAGACAGTCGGTTTTATTCATCGGACAAGGGTCAAGGGTCATTTGTGATTAATTATTCTCTTCGTCCACTCCCCCAATCCCCAATTCCCCATCCCCAATCGTGGATATCGATTCTGTAATACAACCCTTTCACCGCTTTGGTGTCCATCTAGGACTCGATCGCATTATTAAATTATTAGCAAAGCTCGGCAATCCCCATCACCAAGTCCCGGTAATTCACGTTGCTGGTACTAACGGCAAAGGTTCGGTCTGTGCTTATCTTTCCTCTGTACTTACCGAGGCTGGTTATCGTACAGGCCGCTACACTTCTCCCCATTTAGTCGATTGGACAGAACGCATTTGTCTCAACGAACAGCCAATTCCCTCTCACGAATTGAGCCAATTATTAGAAAAAGTCCAAGCGGCTATTCGGGCTGGGGATGAGTCCGCAACTCAATTTGAGGTAATTACAGCGGCGGCTTGGTTGTATTTTGCTCAGCAACAAGTTGATATAGCAGTGGTAGAAGTAGGATTAGGAGGTCGTTTAGATGCTACTAATGTCTGCTTGCAGCCTTTAGTTACTGTCATAACTTCCATCAGCCGCGAACACTGGCAGCAACTTGGTTCTACTGTCGCTGAAATTGCCAGAGAAAAAGCTGGTATTCTCAAACCTGGATGTCCCGTTGTAATTGGACTATTGCCACCGGATGCCGAAAAAGTCATGCGATCGCGTGCTTTAGAATTACAATGCCCAATTTTTACGCCTCAGCCTTCCCGCGAGATAGCCCCAGGATGGGCAGAGTATGAGAGAGGGAGCAGGGGAGCGGAGGGGCAGGGGAGCGGAGGAGCAGGGGAGCAGGGGGAGACAAAAGAACTAGCGCATCACTTGATTAAATATCCTTTGCCATTAGCGGGACAAATTCAGTTAAATAATTCGGCTTTGGCTTTAGCCACTTTAGAGATTCTTCAACAACAGGGTTGGCAGATTTCAGAAGAAGCGATCGCTCAAGGCATGGCAAAAACTCAATGGTTGGGGCGGATGCAATGGACTACTTGGAAAAACCATAAATTATTACTTGATGGCGCTCACAATCCAGCCGCAGCCCAAGTCCTCCGTGAGTATATCGATAGCTTAAACACAGTTAACAACAAGCCCATACATTGGGTTATGGGAATGTTCTCTGATAAAGATCACGCTGATATTTTTACCGCCCTACTGCGCCCAGGCGATCGCCTTTACTTAGTACCAATACCAGTAGAACCTTGGCCAGGAAGAACCTCCGCTGACCTACACAAATTAGCCAGCCTAGCTCATAACCTCTGTCCAAATTTGAGCGATCGCCAAATACATCCAGATTTATTCACAGCACTAAATTCAGCAACTTCAACCGCTACCACAAACGATTTAATCGTCCTATGTGGTTCCCTTTATCTAGTAGGAGAATTTTTAACAACCACAAACATAACTCATAATTCATAATTCTGAATTATGAATTATGAATTATAAATTATCTTTGATTCCACTGTTGCGCCGCATCTTCTACAGCTTTATCTACTGTCTTCTGGTCTAGCATTGCTGCTTGTAAATTCTCGTAAACTGCCTTTTGCAGTTTTTTGAAATCCTTCAAAGTAGGGGTTAATATTTCTGCTTGTTGCAGTTGTTGAGCGGTGATAACTCTTGCTTTTTCTACTGTGGAAGCAGTAGCCGGGACATCTTTAAAGTAGCTGTCAGACAGTGCTTTGACTGTAGAAGGAAGGACATTTGCAGCTTTGGCAAAGGCTAATTGATTTTCGTCATTAGTGACAAATAGAGCAAATTTCACAGCGGCGTCAGGGTTTTTAGTTTCACGGGGAATAACTATGTTCATTACAGCTACATTTTTCTTCCCTGTATCACCCGTTAGTTGGGGTGCGATCGCTGAAGCTTGAGCAATTTTCGGGGCATTATTGGCGATCGTTTTGAGAAACTCTGGTCCCGAAGCTAGAAACGCCGTCTCTCCAGCTTGGTATAAATCGATCGCATGGCGATGTCCTTGCGTTAATACCTCTTTAGGAAGCAAGCCTTTTTTATACAAGTCCACCCAATACTGAAACGCTGCTTTACCTTGGGGAGAGTTAAACGCTGCTTTACCTTCGGCATCAATTAGAGTAACTCCCATCTGCACAAAGGATTCCAGCACTTCACCGGAATCTTGCGGAACAAAAGTCACAAAAAAGGCATATTTGCCAGTCTTATCTTTAATTTGTTGTGCTGCTTGTGCTAATTCTGCGTAGGTTGCAGGTGATTTATTGATACCTGCCTGTTTTAATAAATCAGTGTTATAAATGGTTAGCCTTGTGGTGAGATACCAGGGAATCCCGAAACTCTTGCCATTGAGTGTGCTTGCTTTCCAAATATTCGGCAGATAGGAGGAACGGACTTCATTTGAGATTTTTGTATCTAAATCTAACCAGGCATTTCGGCCGGCGAGTTGGGAAGCAAAACCTGGATTGAGGTTAACAACATCAGGTGGCGTTTTTGCTGAGACAGCTGTTAATATTTTGTTCTCCATCGCCGCCCAGGGTACATCCACCCAGTTAACCTTTATACCTGAGTTTTTCGATTCAAAATTTGTAATCAGGCTTTGGAAATAATTGGTAAATTGCGGTTGGAGTTGCATCGTCCAAAACTCAACAGTTGTTGCTCCTGAAGCAGCCTGTTTTGTGCCTGTACCAACGTTACCTGTGCTGCAACTTAGAATCCAACTGGTAAATAAGCCAAGTATTGCCCAAGCAGCTAATTGTTTAAATTTTCGCAATTGAATCATCTTACCAGTATTTTTACGCTTGTTCGGGGTGAAAATCTTATGCAAAATTGTCGAGATTATAGGCTAAATCGATTACCAGTAGAGACGTGATACATCGCATCTCTACATTAAATTTTCAATTTACCAGTCTAGCAGGCACAACTGTGGTTAAAAGCTTCAATAGTCTGTTTGGCAAATCTAATAAAGGGGTTGGCATTGAACTTGCCCCAGAACGGGTAAATATAGTTCAGCTACGCAAACAGCGTCAAGGCTTAAAAATAGAAGCCTTTACATCAGTAGCAGTTCCAGAAGGCGTAGTTACCGATGGTCAAATCACTGACCCTCCAGCAATGGCGCAGTTAATTCAACAGGCGCTAGCTGAGAGTAAAATCAAAGCCTCTCGCGTAGCTACTGCTGTACCAGGGCGTGATTCTATTGTCCGTCTGATACCCGTACCGGCAGAGTTAGATGATAAAGAACTGCGAGAAATGGTGATAAACCACGAAGCAGGTTTGTATTTACCCTATCCCCGCGAAGAAGCTGATGTAGATTATCAGAAACTTGGGTATTTTGTAGACGAGGATGGTATTGAAAAAGTACAGGTACTTCTAGTTGCCACCCGCAAGGACGTGACTGATACCTATATAAGTACATTCGAGCAGGCAGGATTGCAAATTGATGTTTTAGAAATTAACAGTTTTGCTCTGCTTCGGACTATTCGCGATCAATTGCGGCAATTTGGGCCGCAAGAAGCAGCGGTACTAGTTGATATAGAGTTCGATAGTACAGAAATTGCCATCATTGTTAACGGAGTGCCGCAATTTTCGCGCACTGTGCCCATTGGCACTTATCAACTGCAAACTGCTCTAGCGAGGGCTATGAGCTTACCTACATCACGAGATATGGGAATGTTGCAGGGAATGACCATTCCTTCAACTCCCGTAGATGGCGGCAAAACTGGGGTTACAGGAATCGATCCTGGGATGGCGGCTATTGTCAGAGTATTGGCAGAACTAACAGATGAACTACGCCGTTCCATCGATTTTTACCTCAACCAGAGTGAAAATTTGGAGGTAGCGCAGATTCTCCTAGCTGGGCCAGGAGGCGGACTTTTACAGCTAGATGAGTTCTTTACCCAAAGATTGAGCTTGCCAACTACTCAGATAGATCCCATTGGTTCTTTGTCCTTAGAAGTTGACAACGATAAATATCCCCAAGTGCAACGCTCTGGTTTAGCGATTGTACTCGGTTTAGGAATGCGGGAGGTGTGATAAAAATTTTGGATTGTCTATTTTGACAACCACGCTGTTTGAGAATTCTCAAACCATAATATTTATCTTAGTTGGTGTGAGAACATGTACAGTCTTGATGTTAACTTTCTTAAAGACCGCCCAGCATACCAGAAAAAGCCCGACAAAAAGGCAGGACTAACACTACCTACAGGGAATTTAACACCCGCTTATGTGGGAGTCGGTCTAGGTGTGTGTCTTCCACTTCTGGTGGCAGGTGGTTGGTGGTTTTTGCAAGCGAAAATTACTGAATTAGAGGGGACAATAGCACAACTAGATCAGGAAAACAAGAGATTAGATACAGAAATAGGAAATATTAACAAAATCAAAGCAGAGACAAACGCAGTTAAAGGGGAAACGCAAGCTTTGGTTACTGTTTTTGACCAGATTCGTCCTTGGTCAGCCATGTTACAAGATTTGCGCGATCGCATACCAGCATCAGTGCAAATTGAGAACGTCAAGCAAATCTCACCCACTCCGGCAGCACAAGGGCAGCCACCAAACAATCCCGCTGGAGGCTTAGAAATTACTGGCCTGGCTCGCTCCTATAACGATGTCAACGATTTCTTATTAACTCTGCAACAGTCTCAGTTTTTAAAGTCCTCAGAAAGCAAAATTATCACAGCAACTTTAGTAGATGCGCCAATACCACCAAATGCTGTGAGATCTCCTACAGCCATACCAATTAAGCCACCCCAAATAGTTAAATACACTATTCAATCGAGTATGAATGATGTCCCAGCTTCGGAATTAATCCGGGAGTTGGAGCAAAAAGGCACAGTAGGATTAGTGGCTCGAATTCGCAGTATGCAACAAACAGGAGTCATTTCAAAATGACAGTAAGTGATGATTTAAATTTTGCAGAACAAGGCGGTGAATTTGACTCAGCAGCGCCAGCCTACCCCGTCGTCTTTGGCATTAGCTTCACACCCAAAATCATAGGCATTTTGGCAGGAGTTTTTGGTTTAGCGGCAGCAGCTTATATATTATTCAACCTGGTGATGCCAGCTTGGGAAAACTATCAGCAGCAACAAGCAAAAAGCGCCGAACTGCAAGGGCAAATTCAGCAAAAGATAGCCAGCCTCAAACAGATTGATAAAGTAAAAGACGAGCTAGCACAGGCAAAGCAGCAAAAAATCCAGGTTTTAGGTTTATTTGCTAACGAGAAAACCTTAGATACATTACTGCTGGATATGAATCGCTTGGTCGAATCTGGGAATGCTCAAAAAGCTTCTTTTAATACAGAGAGAGCCAAACTGAAAAAGTATGTGCCAGCTTCACAGAAACCAGAACCGATTGCCGATGGAACTCTGGGAACACAGGTTGATGGCAAGCTAAAACGTAGCAGTGTCAATATTGAAATTTCTGGAACTTATGAACAAACACAATCGATAATTCGTAACATTGAGCGCTTACAGCCTTTATTGATAGTTAGAGACTATCAATCAACCTTAGCTCCACCTGAAACTAGAGTTTTACCAGATAGAACGGTGGTGGTGCGGTCTGGGCCTGCATCAATCAACACATCCTTCCAGCTACAGGCATTAATGCCACTTACTCCAGAGGACTTAGCAGCAGCTAAAACTGCCCCCAAGAAGTAACAATAAACAGTGCTGAGTTTTGAGTCTTGAGTAGTCAGTAGAAAAAATACTCAGCACTCATAGCGGCACAACTACTCAAAGATTATTGGTTAACAAGGTTTTATAAGGTGAGGAATGAACTGTGAAACAGCTTCACGGTAATAGTTTAATTTTGGGTGCTGCCGCTTTTGTATTCTTGGCAGTTCAACCAGTTTTGGCACAAACTACTCAAATTACTGATGTACAGTTAAATCCAGTTGATGGTGGAATTAGTGTTGTTTTGAAAACTTCTTCAGGCTCGCGCCCGCAAGTTTTCACTACAAAAAGAGGCAAAGCCTTAGTCGCAGATATTATTAATACTCAACTACGTTTACCACAAGGTAATAGTTTCCGCCAAGACAACCCATCTCCAGGAATTACCTCAGTCGAAATTAGTCAACTGGATGCCAATAGCATCCGGGTGATGGTGACTGGTAGTAACAACGCCCCCAACACTCAACCTGTAGTGCGAAAGCAAAACGGAATTAGCCTCAGCTTTACCCCATCCGCAGGCACAACAGCATCAGCGCCAACACCAAGACCAACACAAACAACGCCAACACCTCCAACACCAACAGCATCGCCTCCCATCCCAGTCCAAACAGGGCAAAAACCAAACGTTCTTGTTCCTAACCCACAAGTCACAATTGACGGCACACCTGCACAACCAGCTGGCCCTGGTCAACCTCTAAGTCAAGCTCCACCTTTCTTACCTAGAGCTGTCGCCCCACCAGTGGGAGACATCGCCATCTCCGCGACCGATGCCTCTCCTAGCACTGTTGATTTGGCAACTCAGGAACGCGTTCCCCGCTTGGTGCTGCGAGATGCCCCAGTGCGCGAGGTTTTGTCACTACTTGCCCGTGCTGCTGGTTTGAACTTGGCTTATGTCGGAGGCGAAACCGCAGGAGCGGCATCTGGCGAAGGTAAACCCGCTTCAGGGGGTGATGGTTCGACAATCTCCCTAGATATAGAAAACGAGCCAGTACAAGATGTTTTTAACTACGTCTTGCGCCTGAGTGGTTTAGAAGCTAATCGTAGTAATCGCACAATTTTTGTAGGGCCTAAGCTACCTAATGCGACTCGTGATATGGTTATGCGTAGCCTGCGACTCAATCAGGTTACGGTAGGAGTTGCCCTGAACTTTCTAGTTGGTCTAGGGGCAGAAAGTGCCGTCAGCCGCGAACGACAAGTTACTAGCGTTAATGCTGTACCCGTGGGTGCTGGAGCTACTCCCATTACTCAAACTCAGACGACCACAGAAACTAGATTGGAAACTCAACGCGCTGAGTTTAAAGACTCTAACCCATTACTCAGAGGTTTACAGGCATTAGGCGACGAGCGTACCAATTCCCTGACTTTGATTGGGCCTCCTAGGTTAGTCGAAATGGCAATGGCTCAACTAACTCAGCTTGATATCCGCCGTCGTCAAGTGGCAGTCAATGTCAAAATTATCGATGTTAACCTCTTGAACACTCAAGACTACAACACGAGCTTTTCTTTTGGAGTTGGCAATAACTTCTTCACTAATGATGGTGGTGCAGCATCTCTGAATTTTGGTGGTTCTAGACCAGCCACAAGAGCTGAAGCAACAAGTAGCGTAACTAGTACACCAGTCATTAGCAATCCAGTTACAGGACAACCCTTCCTTGACCCGAATGGTACTGTATCTATTCCAGGAACTACCCCAGGTACAATAGTAGTAGACCCAAGCGGTAACATCACTAGAGTCGCAAACCCAGGAAGTGGCAACTTCTATAGACCTACTGCACCTACTGGAAACCCCTTACAGCCAGGTTTTTCTGATATCACTCCGGCAACCGATAACATCATTACAAGAAATGCTGATGGTACATCTAGCATTACACAAGGCGCTCTTGGATCAGCTACTACATCTCTTCCAACTTTATTCCAATTCCCAAGACGGTTCCTTGCTAGCTTGCAGGCTCAAGTTACAAATGGCAACGCTAAGATATTGACTGACCCAACCTTAATTGTGCAAGAAGGTCAAACCGCCAATGTTAACTTGACTCAAGAAGTGGTAGGCAACATTAAAAGGGAAATAGTTCGTGATGCGAACCTTGCCACAGAAACGATTTCAGCAGAGAAAGACCGAGTAGGTTTAACCCTAGCTGTTAAAGTTGAGCGGATTGATGATAACGGTTTTGTCTCTCTGTCAGTAGCTCCTGTGGTCAAAGCACCACAAGCCCCAGCTAGCATAAATGTTGGTGGAGGTGGTAGCCAACAAATATTCTTGGTATCTGAGCGCTCTCTTAATTCTGGCTCGATTCGCTTGCGAGATGGTCAAACGCTAATTCTCTCTGGCATCATTCAAGACCAAGACCGGACAAGTGTTTCTAAGATTCCCATCTTGGGTGATCTTCCGCTGATTGGTTCGTTGTTTAGACAAACGAACAGAACCAATCAGCGCAATGAAGTGATTGTGTTGCTCACACCTCAAGTTATGGATGACACAGAAAACTCTTCCTACGGCTATAACTACACTCCTAGCCCACAGGTGCGAGACGTCCTTGAGCGTCGTGGATTAAAGACTCCGGCGAGGTAATAAAGATGATGGGCAGGTAGATAAGTCACTTCTGGCAAAGGCTCAGATCCCCGACTTCATTAAGAAGTTGGGGATCTTCTTGTTCACGAGTAGAATTAAGTTTAAATGTCATTTTAAAATAAAAATACCAATCACAGTAGAAGTAGTAATAGTAGTAGGTAAATAATAGTGAGTATAGAACAAGAGTTATTAACAAAGTGGCGTTCTCTTCCACAAGACAAACAAGAGGAAGTTTTAGATTTTGTTGAATTTCTTGGTTTGAAAAACTCTGCAAATAAAAGCCCATTGGGAGAACGTTTGCAGAAAATTCGTACTAGGATTGTTGCTTCCGGTAAACATTTATTAGATGAATATGAAATTGAAAAAGAACTCGCTAGTCGCAGAGGTGAGTACAGAATAATTAGTCACAACTGAGAAAAGAACAAAGCCTATGCATCGAGTAACTAGTATTAATGTAGTTTCTATTTTTGATTAATGACTATGAGAAATGTGAGAATTAATCTAGAAACTGTGAATAATTTTCAAAAACATGAGTTTTCAGCTTGTAAGCCAAGATTGAACAGATAATGTTTTTACTTGTTTAATACGTTGAAAGTCGCGATCACTGAGACAATGGTAAGATTTTGTTGCAGAGTGATGCCCACGGCGGGCTACGCCAACGCAGCAATCCACAAGTCATTTTCACTAAAACCTAAATCAGTTATTTTAGTTTTTCTCCGCTTGCTTTTTTGGTACAAATTGATTGAATGCATATTTATCCTGAACTGTAATATTAAGGGGTACAGTACTGGCAAAAAGTTTGTTGGGGTGTGAACTATGGTGGCAACAACAATACCCGCAGAGACTAGGGTTTTACTTCAAAATATCAGCTGGCAAACATTTAAAATTATGCTGGCTGAAATGGGTTCGGAGCGTAACTCCCGATTTGCTTATGACAATGGAACAATAGAAATTATGAACCCACTGATGCCGCACGAAAACTCAAACCGCCTGATAGAGGTTTTTGTGGGGGTGCTGTGCGAAGAGTTGGGCTTGGAGATTAAACGCGCTGGTTCACTGACTTTGACGCGGGATGACTTAGAGCGGGGAGCCGAGCCAGATAGTAGCTACTATATCCAAAACGAATCGCTAGTTCGAGACAAAGAAAATATTGATCTAGCCACTGATCCGCCTCCAGACCTTGTACTGGAGATAGAATATTCCAGGTCTGCAATCGACAAGTTTAAGCTTTACGCTGCGATGGGAGTCCCGGAATTCTGGCGTTATAACGGCAGTGTGTTGCGGGTTTACGCGCTTGAAGGTGGGCAATACTCAGAAACCCAAACCAGCCCTGCTTTTACGCCTTTATCAGTCAAGGAGATTCCCCGATTTATTCAACAGGCTAGAAAAGATGGAGAAATTGCTACTACCCGTGCTTTTCGTGCTTGGGTGCGACAGAAAATTTCTGGTAGGGAATAGTAAAACGATGACTAAATCTACCTTAATGAGTCGGATTACCCAAAATCCTGAGCAATGTGGAGGTCGCCCCTGTATTCGAGGAATGCGAATCCGTGTAAGTGACATTTTAGAGATGCTGGCTGAAAATGTCAGTCCAGCCGAAATTCTAGAGGATTTTCCTGATTTGGAGCCAGAAGACATCCAAGCTTGTTTGTTATTTGCAGCACGACGGACAGACTTTCCTCGATTGACTGCATGAATATCTGGATTGATGCTCAATTACCTCCAACCTTGGCAGTTTGGCTAACCAGTACTTTTGCAGTTAGTGCTACAGCTTTGAGAGATTTAGGCTTACGAGATGCTCAAGACGCAGAAATATTTAATGCAGTGCGTGCAGCTTTCGCAGTGATTATGACGAAAGATAGTGATTTTGTTGATTTGGCTTGTCGATTAGGGACACCTCCACAAATTCTTTGGCTAACTTGTGGCAACGTTACAAATCGTAATCTCCGGCAGATTCTCAGGGCTACATTTCCAGATACTAAAGAGCGCCTGCGACAAGGTGAGGCGATTATAGAAATTAGTGTAGATGTATAACGATGAGGCAGTGCCGCGATGAGCGCAAACCTAATATTCGTATTTAATTCAGAAAAAACGAGATATTCGTCGAACTCATGACCAGATTTTAGAAAAACTGCTAAATCTAGTTAATAAAACTTCTATATGAGTAATTAAATCTAACAAATACTAACTACTTATCTCCTATTTTCCATTCCTTCACTCCCCTGTTTTACCAGTAACAGGGATTTTTACTAGGTATTTTTTCCTACTTTTAGGGTTGTTTTTAGTGAAACAACCACCCTAAAACTACAAAAAATCCTGAAATCTATATAAATTAATGGTTTCATCTATCCACTACAGGCTACAACACCTTAGAATGATTCATTGAAAAGTCGAGCCGATGGGATTTACAGCGATCTTGAGTAAAAATACTCCCAAAGGATGACTTTTGTATTTCTCCAAACAGAGATTTTAGTAAAGATGTATCAGGGTACATCCGTAGAGAATCTCAAATAAACCTCAAGGAGTCTAATATGAACAAAGGTGAATTAGTTGATGCCGTAGCTGAAAAGGCTAGTGTTACCAAGAAACAAGCCGATGCAGTTTTAACAGCCGCTTTAGAAACAATCATCGAAGCTGTTTCCTCTGGCGATAAGGTAACGCTGGTGGGATTCGGCTCGTTTGAATCACGGGAACGTAAAGCCCGTGAAGGTCGAAATCCAAAAACAAACGAAAAAATGGAAATTCCGGCAACAAAAGTACCTGCCTTCTCGGCAGGAAAGCTGTTTAGAGAAAGGGTAGCACCCCCAAAATCATAGGTTCTGTCTTTGGGAATCTTTTTTTGATGCGGCAACCAGCACACGGGGGAAATTTAGCCTGGGCAGCAGCACTGGCTGGCTGTCCCCCTGATGCTATTCTGGATTTTTCTGCTAGCATCAGCCCTTTGGGGCCGCCAAACAGCGCGATCGCTGCTATTCAGTCCCAAATTGGTAATCTTAAGCACTATCCAGATCCAAATTACAGTGACCTGAGACTAGCTCTCAGTCACTTCCATCAACTGCCGCCTGAGTGGATTCTGCCGGGTAATGGCTCAGCAGAATTACTTACTTTGGCAGGTAGGGAATTGGCGCAATTAGCCGCAGTAATGTTAATCACTCCAGCCTTTGGCGACTACTACCGAACTCTGGCAGCGTATAACGCTAAAGTTCTGGAGTGTCCTTTGTCATTAGTCATTAGTCATACCCTGCGGGAAGCCGCTAAGGCGTCTACGTCATTGATTGCTGATAGACAAAAGACAAAGGACAAAGGACTGTTGCTGAACAACCCGCACAACCCCACGGGGAAGCTATTTTCGCGCGACTCAATTTTGCCCTACCTAGAGCAGTTTGCTTTAGTAGTGGTGGATGAAGCGTTTATGGATTTTTTGCCTCCCGATGAGGAACAAAGTCTGATTCCTGTGGTGCAGGAATATGCGAATTTAGTAATATTGCGATCGCTAACAAAATTCTACAGTCTCCCAGGACTCAGACTAGGATATGCGATCGCTCACCCCGACCGCCTGGCCAAATGGCAGCTATGGCGTGACCCTTGGCCTGTAAACACGCTGGCGGCTGCGGCTGCAATTGCGGCAATTCAGGATACAGAGTTTCAACAGCAAACCTGGACATGGCTACCACCTGCACGAAGTCAACTCTTTCAGGGTTTAACCTCAATTTCAGGATTGCATCCTCAAGAAAGTGCTGTTAACTTTTTACTGGTTGAGTCAAAACAGGCTACTTCGCAGTTGCAGCAGCAATTACTTAAGCATCACCAGATTTTAATCCGCGATTGCCTTAGTTTTAAAGAACTAGGCGATCGCTTTTTCCGGGTTGCTGTACGTTCTGAGTCCGATAATCAGCGCTTACTAACAGCACTAAAATCAGTGCTGAGTGCTGAGTACTGAGTACTGAGTACTGAAGCGCAGTAGCAGGGAGTTTAGCCCGTGCTGAGTTTTTTATCAGTTGATAGGGGCACAACAGTGTCCCTATTATTAATTATCAGTTTTTCTTATTTTTTAATGCCCAATGCCCAATGACTAATGACTAATGACTAATGACCAATGACTACGATGTCGTAATTATCGGTGGCAGTCTTGCAGGACACTACGCTGCCCTTGCTGCGACCCAACTACACGCCACAGTTGCCTTGGTAGAATCCAAAGTAAATTACGGATTTATTTATCATCAGGCTATTAACGAAATTAGCAACCTCGCGCAGAATAAGGGTGATGTAGCTGGTTTTGGTATCAATAGCATATACGCTGATAGTTCACAAACATGCGACAGATATGTGGCATGGCAAGAGGCAATGCTGTATGCTCACGGCGTTGTTTCAAATATTCAAGAACATAATTCTCCCGCCATCCTAGCGGCCCAAGGCGTTGATGTCATAGTTGGTAATGGTCAATTTCAGTCCTCACCTCAACTAGCTTTTGTTGTCAACAATCGCCCATTACGCGCACGTACCTACTTGCTAGCCAGCGGTTCCCGTCCAGCGATTCCAGAAATTGACGGATTGCAAGCTACTGGCTACCTTACCCTGTCTGATATTTGGCAATCTTTAAATGAAAGGACATTACCTAAAAATTGGGTAATTATCGGCGGTATTCCCCAGAGTATTGAAATAGCTCAGACTTTAGCACGGTTAGGTTGTAGCGTTACGTTGGTAGTCAAATATCCTTTTATTCTGCCTAATATTGATCCCGAAATAGCCGTACTACTTCAAGCGCAGTTGGAAGTCGATGGCGTGCGCTTGCTCACGGAAAAACTAGTAACTCAGGTAAGGCGAATTGAGGATAAAAAGTGGGTACAGGCAGGAGATAAAGCGATTGAAACTGATGAGATTTTAGTAGCGACTGGACAGCAACCAAATCTTGAATCTCTAAATTTGGCAACAGTAGGCGTGAAATGGCATCAGCGTCGCTTAGTGGTGAATGATAAACTGCAAACCACTAACCACCATATTTATGCTTGTGGTGATATAATTGGTGGTTATGACTTTGCCAATGTCGCCAATTGTGAAGCGAAAATCGCTCTGAAAAATGCCCTCTTTTTCCCCAAGCTCAAAGTCAACTATCGATGCATTCCTTGGGCGGTATTTTCTCAGCCAATGCTGGCGCAAGTGGGATTGACAGAAGCGCAAGCAAAACGCCAATTTAATCGAGATGAAGTTTTAGTTTTGCGGCAATATTTTAAAACAGTGGCAGCAGCCCAACTACAAGACGAAACCACTGGTATCTGTAAATTAATTGTGCTACGTAACGGTGAAATTTTGGGAGCTTCAATATTGGGGATAGAAGCTGGGGAGTTAATTAATTTGATTGCCTTGGCAATGTCCCAAAAAATTAGGGTCAGGCATTTAGCAGATTTATCTCCCGTCTATCCCAGTTTCTCAGAAGTTCTGGAACAAACTGCAAGAGAGTGGAGTAAGCAAAGGTTAAATAGCAACACGGCTTTACAAGAGTTTCTAGAAGGTTTCTTCTATTTCCGCCGCAATTGGAATTTGTGAGTTAAGAGGCAGGGGGAGGGAAAGGGGAGCAGAGGGCAATACTTTTCGGATAAGCGTAAACTACTCTTTTTTGATATGGGGAAAGGGAAAGGGTTTGAATTCACCTTTACCCATTGCCCTTTCTCCCTTAACCGAAAAGTATTGGAGCAGAGGGGCGGAGGAGATATATTTTGGAATGTAGTAATGAATCTTTGATACTCGTTCATCTACCTCGGAACTGGATTCATCCACCCCGGAACTCCATTAACGAGTCTTTGATACTCGTTAACAAGCATAAAAACTCCACTTTTTTCCCTTTCCCCCTGCCCCTTTCCCCTTTCCCCCTCCGCCCCTCCGCACTTGTTCAAGTCAAAAACGCTGTATTACAATCCACGCAACCCCTGCTGCTACTAGTGGCACGCTGAGGTTATCTGTACCGTGGGGTGAGACTGCCTCAGCTAGCGTTGCGAAAGTAGCACTTACTAGGGCCACTAGAAAGGCATGTCCCAAGCCTAAAGGCGTTGCTAGAGGGCTAAGAGATGAACCAGGTAGCAGCAACAGTACTAAAAATATGGCAGTTGTACTCGCCACAAACATTGCTGCTGAACCTTCCCAAGAACGCACAGAATTTCCTACCTGATATTTATGCTGCCCGAAGCGCCTACCAATTAATGCTGCTAGAGCATCGCCCCAGGTCATTGCCATTATCCCAGCTACAGCAATTGGGGCATTATCTGTAGGCCCATCTGGTCGCCACAGTAACCCGAACAGCAACGTCACCGAGACAGCAAAATAAACTGTGCCAGGTGAACTGTCTTCAGTATCCATTGCACCGACAAGTCTGTAGCGATAGAACAGGTAATTAAGTCCGATAAATGTAGCAAAGGGTATAATTCCGATTTCCCAGTGGTTGAATAGCAGCAGGACGCCGAAAACCCACATCCCTGCACCAATATGAATCACTTTGCGGGTCAAATCTGGCTGGACATCAAACAGTCTACGCAGTCCCTCGCCAACGATAAGCAGGCCAAAGGCGTAGATATACGAGGCTACTAGCCCGATAAAATCATTGTTTGTCATTTGTCATAAGTCAGAATTCACAACTTCTCGCCGGACAAACAAAGCTCGATAAACAGGCTCACCCCGCGACATAACACTTATTTCTCGTTCTGTAGGGACTGGTAGCGGATTTTCTGCTAGCCATTCTTCTGTGCTGCTCTGATAAGCTGGGTGAGCAGCAAAGCGATCGCGCATTTCCACAGCCACAAATTCTATATCTGATTGCAGAAATACAACTCCCCCAACCACGAGATAATTAGCTAATTCCGCCACTAATTCTGGTTGCACTACACGGCGTTTAGCGTGGCGAGTTTTAAACCAAGGATCGGGAAATTGAATAGTCACGCGCTGCAAAGTTCCTGTGGGGAGGGAAGATAAAAGCGACCACAATGAATTATTCACATTGCAAAACAAGTAGTGCAGATTTGTTAAACCCAACTCAGAACGCAACTTATTCGCTTCTACTACCAGCGGTTCCCGAATTTCCAAACCGAGAAAATTCCAGTTGGGTTCTATCTTTGCCGTATCCAATAAAAACCGTCCCTTAGCGCAGCCAATATCTAGATGTAGCGGTTGGTTTGGCTTTGCATAAACTTTTTCCCATTCAAGGGGGCTTGCTGGCGTTTGATACTTGTTGGCAAGTGGGTTAACATGTTGGCGGACTCGGACAGTTGCCAAAATTTACTCTCCTCTACGTAAAAATTTCCTGTGATACTCTGAGCTTGAAGCGAGTCTCGCCCCCTGATCTTCTCTCTCATCAGTTTGACAAACCAAAAGCTATACTTAACTTGAAAAAGGATTCCATATTGCTCTGATTAACAAATTACCACCTATTTATTTTTACATTTTATAGATGTCAAAATGTAGAAAATAGGATTGCTTAATTTTTAATTTTGAGAGAAGCTTAAACACTCACTTCCGACGTTTATAACTGCGGTGATTTTGAGGTATACTATACTGTGTAATCGATTTTTAATGTATATAAATGTTAAGTAGAGACGTTACTCAGCAGGGAAACAAAGCAAAGGTTATACTCTTTGGAAAAGAGTTGTTTTAACCCTCTACTTTTAACATTTTATTAAATCAATGACCCTCAATTTTCGCTTTGCGATAGTAAGTGACTTACACCTTGCGCTTCCCCACACAATCTGGAATCATCCTAGTCGTTTTCATTTGGTGGAAGTTAGTATCCCCGCATTTGAAAGTGTATTAGAACATTTAACACAACTCGATTTAGATTTCCTCTTGCTTCCAGGAGATTTAACTCAGCATGGTGAACCAGAAAACCATACTTGGTTACAACAAAGATTAGCTCAGCTACCTTTTCCCGTCTATGTTGTTCCTGGGAATCATGACGTTCCGGTGTTAATGGCAAATCAGCAATCAATTGCTTTTGCTGATTTCCCCTACTATTACTCTAAATCTGGCTATGATAATCCCCAGCAAATTTACTACACTCGTCAGTTGTTGCCTGGAGTTAGGATAATTGGACTGAATTCTAACTCTTTTAATGACCAAGGTGAGCAGGTGGGGCGTTTGGATACCAAACAGCTAAGGTGGTTAGAAGAGGTATTAGCGGCGGCTGGGGATGAATTAGTCTTGGTGATGGTGCATCACAATGTTGTCGAGCATTTGCCCAATCAATCGGGTCATCCCATCGGAAACCGCTATATGTTGGAAAATGCACCAGAACTTTTGCAGCTGCTACGACATTATGGAGTCAGCCTAGTATTTACCGGACATTTACATGTTCAGGATATTGCTTGCTCGCAAGGTGTATATGATATCACCACTGGTTCTTTAGTCAGCTATCCTCATCCCTATCGGGTGTTGGAGTTTCATCGAGATAACTTAGGTAGAGAATGGTTGCAAATTTTATCACATAGGGTAGAGTCAATACCTGATTTTCCCGACTTGCAACAGTCATCGCGACAGTGGATGGGCGATCGCTCTTTCCCGTTTATAGTTAAACTGTTAACTCATCCACCCCTAAACCTCACATTATCCCAAGCAAAAGAATTAGCTCCTAGTTTGCGAGACTTCTGGGCAACTATTGCCGATGGGGATGCTGTTTTTGATTGCCCCCAATTTCCCCTAGAAGTGCGGCGCTATATTCAAACATATAGTGCATTGACGCAGCCCACCGCAGGCATTGCTACTAGTGGAACTCTAACTTTAATTGATAACAACACTACACTCTTACTGGAAAGGAGTACTGATTTGGCGGCAAATTCCAAATGCTGAAGTGTAGGCGTGTAAAAAAGTTCTGCCACCAACTGGGCCAATTTCACCGCCACAGAAAAAACCACCTACAGGAATATCTTGAAGGTAACGCCTAAATAGCTCCGAATCAAAATTGGGTTTGCCATAAAGTCCTTCACCTCTTCCCAGACAGGCAAACATCAAGGCAGCTACGGCAGAGGGTTCAGAGTCTCGTTGGTGTTGATAGCTTTGTAGGAGTAATTCCAAGTCTTCGGCGGAGGCTTCGGCATCACGCAGGTGGAATTGCAAGCGTTGACCGGGACGGACGCGATCGCCAATTGCGATCGCCCCGGCTGTTGGATCTACTCCCAGGATGCCGCGAATTAAAAAGTCTCCCTGTTGTAAAGAAAGCTTAAACTCATCCATTGCCACACCGACAAACAAAGAGTGTTGTGCCAAAGTCTTTTCTTTTTCACTGAGATTGGCAATTAAATCTCGCAATACAATCAGCGGTACTTGCTCATCCAACTCTAGGATAATATTGCGATCGGCTTTTGTTACCTGCAATGGTTTGCCAATTGGTCGGCATCCTTGGGCGACAATTGTTTCCATAACAATATTGCCACTCAAAGCTATACCAACCGTACCGTCACGATACAGGCGATCGTTACAAAATAGGGCAATCCGACCACCCATACCCCCGCCACTAGCCTGTCCCCCCACGATCACCGATCCAGGATAGGCAAAATCCAACCCCTGCAATAAGTCGTTAATTCCAGAAGAGAAAGAACTTGACAGCAAGATAAACTGGGGTGTCGGTGATGGTGGCACACCAATCAAATCTAGCCAAGCATCTGGCGGACTATCCAAGTCGGGCAATTCTTCAGCGATAATATGAAATACTTGAATCTTCACCCCTGGCAGGTGCGCCAAAGTCAAGCTAATCGCTGGTTCAGCTTCTAGTTCTTGAGTTTGTCCACTAACCGTTGTCCCAATCACACCTCCACCACTACAGCCAATTAGCACTGGTACAGAAAGTTTCTCAGCCAACAAAGGTAAGAGTCGGGAATACTCACTCGTAAAAGCAGACGAAATAAATACCAGCCCTAAATCTGGAGGTGCTGTTAACGATGAGACAGCTCGTTCCACCACATCTGTAACAGCTGCTTCCAAAGAATGACGGGTTGATAGGGCGTTTGCCCACTGCATTTGGTCTGCCATGAGTTTTGGGCTTTTTTCTCTGTTGACGTTAGTAGTTTTTGATTTTTTATTTTGAGAAGAATTGCATCCTACAAGAGTTGACGCCAGCCCTTTGTATCTCCTAATCCCAGGAAACTGGAGTTGTCATTCCCTGATATATGCATCTAAATATATTGTATGATTATTCATCTGTAGTACTGGCTCCACAAAATCTTAAAAGATAAAAGTGAATGCAGTATAGATGCGGCAGTTTACTGTATTAGTATATGGATCATCAGGCTCAAACACTAACTTATCAGCTAAGTGATTAGAATGGTGAGCCATAGAGCCAAAAGTAGCCATTTTTGAAGTTTTTCTATACTAGTATTAACAACTCACAACGAGATTAAAGCAATGACCAACATCCAAGAAAAAGCAAACAGCGACATCCAAGAAAAAATTCATGAAGAAGTGGAAGAAGCTCGTGCTGTCTGTGATGCGGCAGGTAGCAACTCACCAGAGTGTGCTGCGGCTTGGGATGCAGTAGAAGAATTACAAGCCGAAGCTTCCCACAAGCGCCAAAGTAAGCCAAAAAACTCTCTAGAACAGTATTGTGATGACAACCCAGAGGCAGCTGAGTGCCGGGTTTACGAAGACTAGATACTTAGTTGGTGAACTTTCTGTTCGTTTGGTCGGCAAGCAACTAGGAGCTATTTACTTATATCTTGAGCCTTTACGCCATTCCTACATAAAATCTCACTTCCCAAAATCATCATCCCCAAGTAGTGGAAACTTGATGATTAATCTGGAGTTTGGGAAGTCTAAAGACTTTCCTCTGAGGGCTTGTTTTGTCTAAAAACTCTAGCTTCTCAAAAATGGGGGTTTGTGTAGGAGTGCCGAATGCATAGGAGATTAAGATGAGTTTTAAAACTCTCCTTAATATTGCTGGAGGTAAGAGCAAGATTTAAGTTGAGGAACTTCTAGTTGCTTGTTTTTTGTTTAACAGAGAAATGAGGGACGAAATTTGAAGCAGTCAAATTATCTTCCTGCATCGGCGTAAACCGCTACACTGCCTTTCTCTGGTAATCAGTTGGATATAGCCATATTACTGTGGCTAGCCTCTAGGCTGTTTGGTTTGATTAAACTGTTATGTAAGATATATAAACTACTACTAGCTAGCTAATAGCTGACAGCGATCGCAGTTATTGATACTCACCTTTGGCTAAAAGTATTTTATTTATCGTCTGAGAAAAATTATGAATGATATTTGGCTTCGTCCTTTCATCTGGATTGACTACCGACTGGCAGTGTTATTTGCCGTGATTATTCCCCTAATTCTCTTGATTTGGGCGTTTGTGCAAAAAATTGAAGCGATACAACGCTTGTTAGGTATTTACTGGCGAGTATCAAGCTTACTAGCAATCACGGTTTATTTAATGATTGCCCAGTATCCAGTTAGCTTCATCTCTGGGTTGATGGGTCTGATACTGATCCCCATTTCACTGTGGTTCTGGGTAGATTTAAACGATGAAATTGAGTATCAAACCAGTGGAGCGTTAAAACTGGTTTTTACCTCTTGGCGCTGGGCTATGAGTGTGTATTGTATTTTAGGCGCACTAGCTTTTATCCCTTTTTTGGGTTGTGCTTTTTCCCAAAACGTGGTAAGCGCTCCCTATTGTCGCCTCTGGTTCGAGGCCCCATTACTATTCAAGGAATACTTTCATCCTAATACTAAGCCTGGGTTCTTAGGCTTTCTTGCCATAATCAGTTTAGTAGTTTATGTAATCTATTTAAGCTACTTTGTCCTCATAAAGCTGGGCAAGCAGGGACGCTCAGCTACACAGCAGTAATCGTTGCTGCACTACTGAAATATTCAAAATTCAAAGAATGAATTCCATTTGCAAGCGACTGGAACAATACACTGCCAAACGTCAGCAAGAAGTCTTAATTGTTATGGGAGAAATTGCTGATGAGCAAGATAAAATTGTTATTTTTAAAGGCTTTTCCAGTTCTTTGATGCGTCCCACCGCATTTGATGCAGATGTGCCTGTGCTGCCAGATGAAGCAAAAATTATTAGCATTGACCGTATAGCAAGTCCCTACAATCCCGAAGCACCTCGTTATATTCAACAAGGACTCTCTTGGGAAGCTATGCAGGCTCTATTGTTAGAAGCAGGTGTTTAACTATCCCTCTTTTGTCAGAGTGGGAAAACCCAACCGCTGAAAGTCTGTCGGGGCTTTGTTTTTCACTTTTTGGCTAGAATTTTTAATTAAGATTAGAAAATAAAGCGTCAAACCTTTGTTAAATCAAAGTTCTAGAATCTGGGTTCGATTATTGTTTTGCGAGAGTGACAGAAAAGGGATAGCCTGAAACTTCGAGTTCCAGGCGGGCGAGGTTGCTAATTAAGAATACCGCTCACGCTTTCTCTCTACCAAAGATTTGGGGTCAGAGCCTCGCCCTTATAGGGCGACTTTATTCTTTATTCTAAAAAGCGTTTTAATTCTTATTAGAATAATCATAAAATAATTCAGGAGGTAAAGCAAGGTGTTTAACCTGACTTACGAGTTCAAGCTAAAGCCAACACAGAAACAAATATTGTTGTTTGAAGAATGGATGGAAACTCATAGACGGGTTTACAACTATGCTTTAGCTGAACGTAAAGACTGGTATAAATCACGATCTTGTCAGATTAACGCTTGCAGTCTCCATAGCTGCTATATAATTCCTGCTGACGCACCACGCCCAACTTTTGCAAGTCAGTGTAAGTCTTTGACTGCTGCGCGGAAAGAAAACGAGTATTTAAAACGTGTCAATGCTCAATCTTTGCAGCAAACATTGAGGCGACTTGAAAAGGCTTTTGTAAGTATGTGGGAACAAAATCATGGATTCCCCAGATTCAAAAAGTCGGGACGGATGCGGTCTTTTTCTTTTCCCCAGTTAGGGCAAAACCCGTTGAACAATGGTTACGTTAAATTACCCGTTATTGGAGTAGTTAAACTTCGCCAATCACGCTCAATCCCAGATGGAGGAGTAATTAAGCAAGCACGAGTGGTCAAACGTGTTTCTGGTTGGTATGTAATGTTGACCGTCCAATGGGATGTTAGCTTACCTCAAACCATGCCACACGGGGAAGCAGTAGGAATAGATGTAGGGCTAACTAGCTTTGTTGCAACTTCCAATGGTCTTTTAGTCAAACGTCCGAGGTTTTTTACTGATGCCGAACGTAAGCTGAAATTGCTGCAACAGCGCGTTAGTAGAAAACGCTTAGGCTCGAACAACTGGAAGAAAGCCCAAAACAAAGTTGCTTCGTTACATGAATACGTTGCTAATTGCCGTAAGGATTGGCACAGAAAACTGTCTCATCAAGTCTGCGACGGCGCAGGGATGGTGTTTGTTGAAGATTTAAATTTAATTGGCTTGTCCCGTGGAATGTTAGGCAAGCATTGCCTTGATGCGGGATTTGGACAATTCTTTAATATCCTTGAGCAAACTTGTTTTAAGCGTGATGTCTATTTTCAAAAAGTAGATGCACGAAAAACTAGTCAGACTTGCCCTAACTGTAGAGTTGAGACAGGCAAAAAAGAGCTTTGCGAACGTATTCATATTTGTTCAAATTGCGGCTATACAACTGATAGAGATGTTGCAGCCGCCCAAGTAGTCTCAATGCGTGGACTTGCAGCCGTAGGACATACGGTCAAGATGCTTGCTGAGGGTAAATTCATTGGAATCCCCGCGAAGCAAGAATCCTCACACCTTTAGGTGTGAGGAGTGTCAAAATGCGTTTAACGTTTATTCGGTGCAACCAAGGTAAACACAGTAATCTCAGGACGGGCGGCAAATCGCAAATGCATATCAGTCATACCTACACCTCGGTTAGTGTATTGGATCATATCTCCTACCTGATAGCGTCCAGAGTAATACTTTCTACCAAATCGGGGTAGAACCATTGCTGTGAGGAAAGGTAGATGCACTTGTCCACCGTGGGAATGTCCTGATAGCTGCAAGTCAAACCGTCCTGTAGCAGCACTAGTATCAGCAAAGTCTGGCTCATGTGCTAATAAAATTGCAGCACCCTCATTAGGTAATTGCTTCAGTACTAAATCTAAACGGGGTTTACCAAGCCAGATATCATCTACCCCAGCGATATGAAGCATTGCACTGCCTCGGTGTAGCGTGTAAATAGCATTATCAAGGCAGGTTATACCGCTTTCTTCTATTGCTTGGATAATTGCTTTGGAGTTGTTGAGGTAATCATGATTGCCCAATACTGCCACAGTCTGATCTTTGGCAGTGAATTTATCCAAGACAAACTTGAGAGTGGGGACGACTGAGGGCGAAAAGTGGGTTACTAAATCTCCTGTAATCGCCACTAAGTCAGGTTTTTGTTGGTTGACTAAGTTGATAATTTTTTTGAACCGTTCTTGAGTCATCCACTTATCTCGATGAACATCGCTGATTTGGACAATGCGATAGCCATTAAATTCTGATGAGAGATGTGGCAAAGTCAGTTGTAAAGAATTAATTTCAATCCAATTCGGTTCAATATATTTGGCGTAAGATAACGCACAAATTCCCAACAATAAGCACAATATCAAAAATCGCAAAGCTGATATTCTAGCTTTTTTGCGCCACTTACGACTTCTCAAAACAAAATCTCCATCGACGTGACTACTAGTGCAAGAAGGCAGGAGGCAGATAGAACTCTCTTGCGCGGAAACTGTCGCTCAGAAGTTTGGTAACGCAGAAGGCTGTAATGCTCATAAAGTAACTTTTTGTTTGTTTCTAGCTGTCTAGTTATTAATTATGCTGTGCTGAACTAGATTGTCTGTCCTACGGTTTCTTTAAATTTGACTGGCAATCCTCTTAGTGGTCAGAAAATTAAATAAAGACTTAAAGTGGCTAAAATGTAGAGACGTGATATATTATGTCTCTCTATCACCCTGGTTTTATGGGACTGCCAATTGTTGCTATTATCGGACGCCCGAATGTGGGCAAATCCACCCTGGTTAATCGTTTCGCCGGGGAACAAACGGCGATTGTCCACGATGAACCTGGTATGACACGCGATCGCACTTACATGCCGGCTTACTGGCGCGATCGCGAATTTTTGGTGGTAGACACTGGCGGCTTAGTCTTTAACGATGATACCGAATTTTTACCGCTGATTCGTCAACAGGCAATGACGGCGCTCACAGAAGCAAGTGCTGCGATTTTTGTTGTTGATGGTCAAACTGGGCCCTCACCAGCCGATGAGGAAATTGCTGAGTGGTTGCGCCAACAACCCGTACCTGTCTTACTAGCTGTAAATAAATGTGAATCCCCAGAACAAGGCTTAATGCAAGCATCTGAATTTTGGGAATTGGGATTGGGTGAACCTTTCCCTGTCTCTGCAATTCATGGCAGCGGTACAGGTGAGTTACTCGACGAGTTAATGAATCACATCCCTCCCGTGGGAGAAGTACCGGAAACTAATGAAATTAAAGTTGCAATTGTCGGACGCCCAAATGTGGGTAAATCCAGTTTGCTGAATGCTTTTGTCGGAGAAGCGAGGGCAATTGTTAGCCCCATCTCTGGGACAACCCGTGATGCTATTGATACCGTAGTTGAACGGGATGGACAAACCTACCGTTTAATTGACACGGCGGGAATTCGCAAAAAGAAAAATGTGGAATACGGCCCGGAATTCTTCAGCATTAACCGTGCCTTCAAAGCGATTCGCCGCGCCGATGTGGTTTTACTAATTTTAGATGCCCTAGATGGAGTTACCGAGCAAGACCAAAAATTAGCTGGGCGGATTGTCGAAGAAGGTCGAGCTTGTATAATCGTTGTGAATAAGTGGGATGCTGTCGAAAAAGACTCCTACACCATCTATGACTACGAAAAAACTCTCCAAGAACGGTTACATTTTACCGAATGGGCAGAAACCATTTTTGTGAGTGCCTTAACAGGACAACGAGTAGAAAAGATTTTAGAGTTAGTAAATCAGGCGGCTGAGTCACACAAACGCCGTGTCAGCACATCAGTGATTAACGAAGTCTTAACAGATGCCGTTAGTTGGCATTCACCGCCAGCATCACGCGGTGGACGTCAGGGCAAGATTTATTATGGTACACAAGTAAGCGCACAACCACCAACGATCGCTCTATTTGTCAATGAAGCAAAACGCTTTAACGACAACTACCGTCGCTACATCGAACGGCAATTCCGCCAACAATTAGGATTTAAAGGCACTCCTATTCGTCTACTCTGGCGGAGTAAAAAAGTCCGTGATGTCGAAAGCGGCAGTGTTAATCGTGCTACCCGCGTGTAATAATCGTCGTTTGTCTCCGAAGTTCTGATGCCTGCGGCGGGCTGCGCCAACGGAGGAAGCCTCCGCTCAGACTTCTCTCTTTGTCTTTTGACTTATGACTAATGATTAATGACTAAAAGATGGATTTATTGCGATCGCTGCCACTTGGACTTTACTTAGAACAACCCCAAACTTGGCTACATAAAATCGATCCGCGAGTCAAATTTGCGTGGTTGATGAGCTTTTTAACAAGCTACAGTTTTGCTAATATTTTTTGGCGTGTGCTGCTAGTGGCACTGTTGATTATCGCCACCTTAGTCGCCAGAATTCCCCGACGAGTATGGCGACAGCAAATGGGTTGGCTATTGATGCTATCGTTTTTTGTCTTAGCGATCGCAGCTATTAGTCCTGATGGACTTGGTATAGACTATCAGCCACGCCTACCAGCTAACGAACAAATATTAACCCAGCCATCAACCTCTAACACTTCCAATCTTGCCCAACAGCAAGCAGGTAATCAAAAAGAATACAGCTACGTGCTATTTCACAAAGGCCCAGTCAAAGTAACTCGCCACTCTTTGGATTTGGCAGTGCGGCTGAGTACGATTTTGTTTACTGTAATTTACAGCACTAACCTGTATCTGCTAACAACCGCACCAGAAGAAATTACATCTGGGATGGAAAGCTTAATGCAACCTCTGCGAAAACTAAAGTTGCCTGTCACGGAAATTACCCTAACTTTAACTTTATCCTTGCGGTTTATTCCCCTAGTTTTAGAAGAAGTACAGAATTTATTTCGCTCTGTGATGACAAGGGCAATTAATTGGAAAAAACTGGGGTTAAAAGGAGCAGTCAAGGTTTGGATAACAGTTGCAGAAAGACTTTTAGAAAATCTGCTCTTACGAGCCGAGCAAATGGCTAATGCAATGATGGTGCGGGGTTTTACCAGTCCTAACGAACATCGAGTGCAGTGGCAAGACTTAAAATTAAGAGCGCGGGACTGGCTGGCGATCGCAACTTTAATCTTATTTTGGGGAGTACGCCTGATTATTGGAACCGAGGTTTGATAATGTATTTTTCTTGGTGTCTTAGTGCCTTACTGGTTAAAAAACTGACTTTTCAACCACCAAGGCACGTTCGCGGAGCGTCTGTCTGCGACACGCTGCGCGAACGCAGAGAAGACACGAAGTGAAAAGCCCAAAATTAGCGAAATTTTTTTGGGATTTTTACCCACTTTGAAAGGGCTAACGGTTAAGATTTACGCGCGGGGATCGCTGTTAGTGTTTTGTGTACACTCTTATTGAAGAATAGAACTCTATCAAGCAACTAGTTTAACACTGGGTAGCTACAGCAAGTCGCTTCACAAATGACCGTTAGCTATTTTGCGCCATAAAGCGACAATTGTGGCAGTATGGAGAGAAGTCGATTGACTTTTGTCTTTGGTATCACAGGGCGTTTTCTCTGCCACCCGAAACTTTCAAGACTTACTCCGCTCCGTGAAGTCAAAAGTCAACAATCCAGAGTCAATAGATTGGGTAGAGATTCTCACCCCAGCCATAGGTTTTGGACTCTTCTGGACTCTCAAAGGCGCTTCAACTCACTCGCCTCTTTTGTACCACTTTCCCTCGCTACTACTAGCTTCATCTGCCGATTAGCAACTAGATCAAGGTCTTCATCACCGCAGTTTCGCATTTTAAGCAAATATTCTGGCGAAAGGAAGGTATTATCGTCTGAATGTTTGTAATTGACTGCGAAAAGATATATATATACTCCTACCTTGACTCTTAAATGAATCCAGAGAACTCAGAAACTTACATAAATCATCCAACTTGGGGTCTGCTCTATAGGATCTGTATGGTTGATGAGAACCAGGATCTTTTCACTACACTTTATGCCCAACGCTTATTTTTCTTGGTGGCAAATGATGTTAAAGGGATTAAGTTTCAGCCTATAGGACGTACCGAGGCTAGAATGATGCTGGAAAATCGCTTACGTACTCTGCGGCGCACTGGACAATCTCAGGAGTACGATCAACTTCAGAGTGTTTTCCAACGCACATTCCAATGAGTAGTTCGCTAATCGAACGTATTGCTACCATTCGCTCATCACTTCCACCTTCAGTTAAGTTGATTGCTGTTAGCAAGCAAGTTTCTGCTGAGGCTATTCGGTCTGCGTATGCTGCCGGAATTCGTGATTTTGGCGAAAGTCGTATCCAAGAAGCTGCCAGTAAACAAGCCGAGTTACAAGACTTATCGGATATTACCTGGCACTTTATTGGGCATTTGCAAGGCAATAAAGCTAAAAAAGCCCTTGAACATTTTCCTTGGATTCACTCCGTAGATAATTTGAAGCTGGCACAGCGCTTAGATCAATTGGCGCAACAATTAGGAGTTAGTCCCCAAGTCTGCTTGCAAGTGAAAATTCTCCCTGATCCCAACAAGTCGGGTTGGAGTGTGCCAGAACTGCTAGCTGACTTATCCGCACTAAATCAATGCAAAACTTTACAAATTCAGGGTTTGATGACAATTCCGCCTTTAGGATTGGATGATGCCCAAATTTTGAATGTGTTTACTCGAAATCGTGAACTGGCCAAGGAAATCCAGGAGCAAAACTGGTCGCACATTAATATACAGCACTTGTCGATGGGGATGTCAGGCGATTATCAATTGGCAGTGCAAGCAGGTGCAACGATGGTACGACTAGGAACTATCTTGTTTGGCGATCGCCCCTAGGTATATTGGACATCCACCTTTCGGTAGAGTATTAAGTGCTAGCAAGTATAAGGTTAGTACGATTAGAAACCATCTTAATTTAGCGATCGCCTCTAACTACTGGACATTTCTCTTTTGGTTGAGTATCAATAGTAAAGATTTGATGGACAAAATTTTTTTAACAGACTGGTGCAATAGGAGACAAAGGCTATAGTATTGACAAGAGCAATCACCAAGGAAAAATGGGGCGAAAAGAAATTTCTTTCGGGCAATCCTTAGGATATAATCTTTACTCATTATTCCGTCCCCAAATTGGACAGAACTTCTTATAAGTATCTGTTCATCACTATAAGATGTAATAGAAGCTACAAACAGCAGTAGAATTGCTGAATAGATCCACCCATGTAGCGATCGCCGCTGGCTTAATTAATTTACAGCCATAACAATGAAGGATTTCTGCACCAGGAGAGTACACAATGAACAATATTTTTTCTAAACTTCGAGACTTTGTGGGTCTAAATGAACAGGTGGAATACGAGTACTACGAAGAAGAAGCAGATACAGATAGCTACCAAAATCTGTATCAGCAAGAGAATCCCCAGCCAGCACCACAAGAAAGCACAGCTCAAAATCGACGCTGGCGCGAACCAGTGCCTACAATGGGTGATGAGATAGCAGCAGGTTCAACAAAGCCAATGGGGAATGTTATTGGTATGCCAGGAGCAATTAACGGGATTTCAGAAGTTTTAGTACTTGAACCGCGCACTTTTGAAGAAATGCCCCAAGCAATTCAAGCGTTGCGAGAACGCAAGTCAGTAGTATTAAATCTGACAATCATGGATCCGGATCAAGCCCAGCGGGCAGTAGATTTTGTAGCAGGTGGTACTTACGCATTAGATGGACATCAAGAGCGCATCGGTGAGAGCATCTTTTTGTTTACGCCAAGCTGTGTGCAAGTTAGCACCCAAGGTGGAGTTCTTCATGAAGTACCACAACCACCAGTACGCCCATCTCGTCCCGCAAGTCCCAATCAAACTTGGGGCAACGAATCTAACCGGATGGCACAATAAAATTAAATTAGTCCAAAGTCAAGAGTCCAGAGTCAAGAATCAAAAACTTTTGACTCTGGACTTTTGACTTTAGACTCTTGACTGTTAAACAATGACTATTAAATTTGGTTTAATTGGCGGTGGGGTAATGGGAGAATCGCTGTTATCCCGCCTAACTGCACGTGGAATTTATCAACCATCAGAAGTCATAGTCAGCGAACCACAACCCTCGCGCCAGGATTTTTTAAAGCAGCAATATGATGTTGCTGTAACGGCAGATAATCGCTTAGTTTTCACACAAGCAAAAGAAGTTGTTTTTTTGGCAGTGAAACCGCAAATCTTGAGTGCGATCGC
This sequence comes from Nostoc sp. B(2019), assembly GCF_010091925.1. Classification (GTDB taxonomy): domain Bacteria; phylum Cyanobacteriota; class Cyanobacteriia; order Cyanobacteriales; family Nostocaceae; genus Komarekiella. The sequence goes on from NZ_WVID01000022.1 coordinate 102,842, forward strand.
CCAAGAATTAGCAGATATAATCACCATAGAACACTCACCCCTAATTATTTCGATCTTGGCGGGTGTGCCTTTAAGTCAGCTAGAAGCCGCCTTTGAGCAATTGCCAGTGATTAGAGCAATGCCCAACACCCCAGCAACCGTAGGCGCAGGAATTACTGCCATTTGTTTCGGTGCTTACACCAACATCAAGCACCACCAAATAGCACAGCAAATTTTTTCAGCTGTGGGCGAAGTCGTGGAAGTTTCTGAAACATTGATGGATGCGGTAACAGGACTATCTGGTAGTGGCCCGGCTTATGTAGCGTTGTTAGTAGAAGCACTCGCCGATGGCGGGGTAGCCGCAGGTTTACCTAGAGCAGTTGCCAATCAATTAGCTTTGCAAACTGTATTGGGAACAGCAAGGCTATTGCAAGAAACCAAAATGCACCCAGCAGAACTCAAAGATCGTGTTACCAGCCCCGGTGGTACAACTATTGCGGGTATTGTCAAGCTAGAAAAGGCAGGATTTCGCTCAGCTTTAATTGAAGCAGTCAAAGCGGCCACAGAGCGATCGCAAGAGCTGGGAAAATAGTCAAAAGTCAAAATATTAACCCTTGACTCTTGACGCTTGACCCTTGACTTTTGACTCATAACCTAACGAAGTTGACAAAATAGCCGTTAATATAGTAAACAATCCGGTTGCAAATTTGATTGAGTGAATTATCCTGCGCCTTCTCCAGAACTTAACCTAGGGTCGATATTTCCCTTTGAATTGGATCAATTCCAGCAGGATGCGATCGCGTCCATCAACGCCGGACGTTCCGTAGTCGTGTGTGCGCCCACAGGTTCGGGCAAAACATTAGTAGGGGAATACGCCATTTATCGCGCCTTGACGCGAGGAAAACGTGTATTTTACACTACTCCTTTAAAAGCGCTGTCGAATCAAAAATTACGTGACTTCCGAGAAAAATTCGGGTCTGATCTCGTTGGACTGTTAACTGGAGATGCTTCCATTAACAGAGATGCACCAATTTTGGTGATGACTACAGAGATTTTTCGGAATATGCTTTATGGGACACCCATTGGGCAAATTGGTATCTCGTTAGTAGACGTGGAAGCGGTAGTGTTGGATGAGTGCCACTACATGAACGATCGCCAACGGGGGACAGTTTGGGAAGAATCAATTATCTATTGTCCCCGTGAAGTTCAACTGGCAGCCCTTTCAGCAACGGTTGCCAATAGCGATCAACTCACCGACTGGTTAAATCGCGTTCACGGCCCAACTGACCTGATTTACTCCGATTTCCGCCCAGTGCCCTTAGAATTTCATTATTGCAATCCCAAAGGGCTATTTCCTCTACTGAATGATAGCAAAACCAAAATCAACCCCCGCCTTCAGAAGAAAAAAGGGAGAGGAGGAGAAAGGGAGAGGGGGAGAGCTGGAAGACCAGAGGCTCCTGGAATAATTTACACCCTCAGCCAGCTACAGCAAAGGGATATGCTACCAGCGATTTACTTTATCTTCAGCCGCCGGGGATGCGATAAAGCAGTGGCAGAAGTAGGTGATTTATGGCTGGTAAATAATGATGAGTCCCAGATTTTGCGGCAACAAATTGATGACTTTTTAACCCGCAACCCCGAAGCCGGACGTTCTGGACAAATTGCCCCCCTGTATCGGGGAATTGCCGCACACCACGCCGGAATATTGCCTGCTTGGAAAGTGCTGGTAGAAGAATTATTTCAGCAAGGGCTGATTAAGGTTGTATTCGCCACTGAGACACTAGCAGCGGGAATTAATATGCCCGCCCGGACAACAGTTATTTCTACCCTTTCCAAACGTACTGACACTGGACACCGCTTGTTAAACGCTTCGGAATTCCTACAAATGGCAGGCCGGGCCGGCCGCCGAGGGATGGATAAACAAGGTCATGTGGTGACAGTCCAAACCCCTTTTGAAGGCTCAAAAGAAGCAGCGTATTTGGCCACATCTAAGCCAGATCCCTTAGTTAGCCAGTTTACGCCCAGCTACGGGATGGTATTGAACTTACTGCAAACTCATACTCTGGAGCAAGCCAGAGAACTGATAGAACGCAGTTTTGGGCAGTACATGGCGACTTTACATTTAAGACCGGAATACGAGGAAATTGCCGAACTGCAAAATCAGTTAGTCCAATTACAAGAGCAAATCGCAGCAGTTGATGAAAATGAAGTAGCTGTGTATGAGAAATTGCGGCAACGCTTGAAAGTTGAACGTCAGATATTGAAAACTCTGCAAGAGCAAGCGCAGGAAGACCGACAAGAACAATTAGGAATGATGTTGGACTTTGCAGTGTCGGGAACCCTGTTGAGTCTCAAGGGGAAACACATCACCGTACCTTCCCCCGTAACAGCAGTTTTAGTAGGAAAAACACCTGGTTCTGGTCAAGCTCCTTACTTAGTATGCTTAGGGCTAGATAACCGCTGGTATGTAGCCACCACAGCGGATGTAGTCGATTTGTATGCCGAACTACCACGAGTTGACATCCCGCCCGAAGTACTACCACCGCCAGAGATGCCTTTTAAACCGGGACAGTCACGACGTGGTAATGAAGAATCATTTGCGATCGCCCAGCGTATCCCTGAGCCAGATGAGTCTCTGCATCTAGCTCCAGAAGTAGCAGAACAACTTAGTCGTGTAACCGCTATCCAAGAGCAATTAGAATCTCATCCTTTACATCAATCAGGTAATGCCGCCACTATTTTTAAACGTAGGGCGCGTTATGTTGAATTAGAGGCTGAACTTCAAGTGATGCAAGCTCAAGTAGAGCAACAATCTCAACGTTATTGGGAAGAGTTTACTAATTTAATTGAAATTCTCCAACACTTTGGCTGTTTAGATAATTTAGTACCCACGGAATTAGGGCGTATCGCTGCTGCAATTCGGGGAGAAAATGAATTGTGGCTAGGTTTAGCATTCGCTAGTAGTGAACTGGACAACTTAGATCCGCAACATTTAGCAGCTGCTATAGCGGCTTTGGTGACAGAAACTCCCCGTCCAGACAGTAAGGTTAATTTCGAGCTGAGTAATGAAGTGGCCGAAGCTTTGGCAAAATTGCGCGGAATTCGCCGCCAGATGTTCCAACTACAACGGCGCTATAACGTAGCGCTACCTATATGGTTGGAGTTTGAATTAATTGCCTTAGTGGAACAGTGGGCTTTAGGAATGGAGTGGACAGAACTCTGCGAAAATACCAGCTTGGATGAAGGCGATGTAGTGAGAATTTTACGCCGGACTTTGGATTTATTATCGCAGATTCCCCACGTACCACATTTGCCGGCATCTTTTCAGCGCAATGCCTATCGAGCGATGCAGTTAATTGATAGATTCCCAGTCAATGAGGTAGTTGAATAAAAGTAATAAGATTCTCAAAAGTAGTGGTTTATCTCATTAATTTTGATGTCATACGTGTTTGTAGTAAGGACTTTAGTCCTTGCTTTTTTAAGCACTAAAGTACTTACTACGAACATCTTATTATGTTTGGGCTAAATATAGTGGTGTACGTGGTTAAAAATAAAAATGCTTTCTTTGGTTTCTTATACGTTAGATATGTGATTAATCACGTCTATCTAGGAGAAGTTATAGCCACCACAAGCGCTAGCAAATCTTAGTACACCAAGTTTCCTGTACCGCGCAACTGACGCAAAGAATTTATACAGTATGGACAGTCACATTGAAATAGCTTAATTGCAGCATCGCTTTCCTCGTCAGTAAAGTTCAACATGGCAATATTTTCATCTGATATTGATGTGGCAATAGTTGAGGAACGTGTAGAGGAATACGCTTGCTTTGTCTCTGAATCTCGAATGCATACAAAATCTGTTCCACCATGTGGGTTAGTGATACAGGTGCGACCATCTTGTGTGTGCATTAATCGCTGAGTAATACTAGCTTGAGCAGGATTAAATGCTGCCAACGTAGACATTAGCGACACAAAAATTGAGGAACTAGAAAGTAAATTAAGTATTAATTTTCTGTTCATCGGTTTCCTTGAATAATGTACCTAAATGCTAAGGTTATCCGATTAACTGTTACAGGTCAAGTAATTTTTAAACAAGATTCCCGGCTTCTTTAAGAAGTCGGGAATCTTAAAATGATAGAGATTATCAGTCTTAAATTATAGACTTGTAAAAACTTATTCTTTTTATTAAATTTGAACAAAAGCTCATATATCTAAATTAAACAGAAATGAAGCAAAAAATACATTCAGAATCTTCCAGTTGTTGCGGATGTGAACATGATCATGATGAGAATCGTAACCATGTCCATAATCATAATCATGATGAGAATCATAATCACGATCATAATGGAGAATTCAATCTAAAAAATGAGGTAATTCCTCTAGTTGTGATTTTAAGTTTATATTTACCTGGTGTAATTTTTGAATACCAATTACACAATACACTCTATTCTATAGGTGAATATTTGCTTTTTATTCCTGCCTATCTTTTGAGTGGATGGAGTGTTTTAAAAACGGCTGGACGCAATATACTTCGAGGCAGAGTATTTGATGAAACATTTTTGATGACTGTAGCTACATTAGGGGCGATCGCAATTCATAAATTACCCGAAGCTGTTGGAGTAATGCTATTTTACAAAATTGGCGAATTATTCCAAGATATTGCCGTCAGTCGTTCCCGTAATTCCATCAAAGCACTTTTAGAAGTACGTCCAGACTATGCCAATATCCAAATAGAGGGAGAACTGAAGAAAGTATCACCAGAAACAGTAAATATTGGGGATATTATCATCGTTAAACCAGGTGAAAAGATTCCCTTAGATGGTGAAATTATAGAAGGTAAGTCACAAGTTGATACATCTGCATTAACTGGAGAATCTGTACCGCGAACGGTAAGGTTAGGAGAAACAGTGTTAGCTGGAATGCTTAACAAAATGGGTGTCTTGACAATTCAAGTAACAAAACTTTTTGATGAGTCTTCCATTGCCAAGATTTTAGACTTAGTGCAAAATGCCAAAAGCAAAAAAGCAGAAACAGAGAAGTTTATTACTAAGTTTGCTCGATATTATACACCAATAGTAGTTTTTGCATCTCTAGCAGTTGCAATCTTACCTCCTTTATTCATTCCTGGAGCAACCTCTTCAGAATGGGTTTATCGTGCTTTGATTCTATTAGTTATTTCCTGCCCATGTGGATTAGTAATCAGTATCCCATTGGGTTACTTTGGGGGGATTGGAGGTGCGGCTAAACGTGGAATTTTTGTGAAAGGTTCTACTTTTTTAGATGCTTTAAATGCAGTCACAACAGTTGCTTTTGACAAAACTGGAACATTGACAAAGGGAGTATTTAAAGTAGTACAGATTATGCCAATAAATGGTTTTAGTGAGTCAAGCTTGCTGCAATTAGCTGCCAAAGTTGAGTTACATTCTAATCATCCCATTGCTCAATCTATCCGCGATGCTTATGGTGAAAATATCGAAGTATCCGAAGTAAGAGATTATGAAGAAATTGCAGGTTATGGAATCAGAGCTAAAGTAGAAAATCAGGTAGTTCTGGCGGGAAGCGATCGCCTATTACATAAAGAGAAGATTGCTCATGATAACTGCCAGATAGAAGGAACAGTTGTTCATTTAGCAGTTGATCATATTTATGCTGGATATATTGTTGTTGCCGATGAGTTAAAGGAAGACGCTAAGCAAGCTATTCAAGCACTCAAGCAAATGGGTGTAGAGAAAACAGTAATGTTAACCGGAGATAATCAGGCGATCGCTTCCCGTATTGCTCAACAGATTGGCATAGATTCCTATCAAGCAGAGTTATTACCAGAAGAAAAAGTCAACGCCATTGAGAAGATAATCAGCACAACCAGAAAGCATGGCAAAGTCGCTTTTATTGGGGATGGCATTAATGATGCGCCAGTGATTGCTAGAGCCGATATTGGTATGGCAATGGGTGGGTTAGGTTCAGATGCGGCAATCGAAACTGCTGATGTTGTGATCATGACTGATGCACCGTCAAAAGTAGCCGAGGCAATACAAATTGCGAGAAAAACACATAAAATTGTTTGGCAAAATATCGGTTTTGCTTTGGTAATCAAAGGTGTATTTATTGGATTGGGTATTTTAGGTGTGGCGACAATGTGGGAAGCTGTTTTTGCTGATGTTGGCGTAGCTTTGCTAGCAATTTTTAACGCAACTAGGGTAATGAAATAATTAGAGATGTTGGATTGCAATCTGTAGAGACGTTGCAATGCAACGTCTCTACTTGATATTGGTTACATAAATTGCAACAATGCCAGCTTTAATTTTTTTCTCGGCGATACTTAGGTTAACTTCATCCATCTAAGGATAGATTATGCACGCCTCAACTCAATTACCAGGCAAATCAGCTTTATTTGTGAGTGCGCTACTAGGAGGGGTAATTTTTACTAGTTGTGCTTCTGCTCCCCAACCGTCAAATCAGGCATTGCCTCCAATTGCAGCTGAGCAAGCTGCATCAACAACTAGGAATACCGCTCAAAAAGCTGAAGCTGCACCGATACCTCGTGCGCGTCCCCAACTGATCAAAAAGGCAGCGATGACTTTGATTGTCAACTCTGTAGATAAGAGTATTGATGCTGTCTCGCAAATTATCAATAAGCAACAAGGGGACTTAATTGGACTAAAAGAACAACAGCCTACAAAAGAAAGCACGCGTCATACTGCATTAATACAAATACGAATACCGCAAAATTTATTAGAACCTACCTTAGATGAATTTGCTAAATTGGGCACATTAAATAATCGCAATATCACTGCTGAAGATGTAGGCGATCGCTTAGTGGATTTACAAGCCAGGTTAACTAATCTACGAAAGACTGAAGCCAATTTGCAAAAAATTATGGATCGAGCCGGTTCTGTAAAAGATGTGTTAAATGTCGCTCAAGAACTTAGTAACATCCGGCAATCCATAGAGCAAATTGATGCCCAACTGAAAAACCTACAAAATCAAGTTGCTTATGCCACTATTACACTGAACTTAGAAGTAGCTATTTCTAGCACTAGCCCACAGCGTGCATTAGGGGAGCAAATTCAGGAAACTTGGAACAACTCTACCCACTCCTTTAGTGCATTTACAGTTCGCTTACTTAAATTAGGTATTTGGTTAATCGTTTACAGTCCCTATCTATTGATTTTGGCTGCTGGTGTCTATGGCTTAACCCGTTGGCGGCGTCATTCACCACGTTTGACACAAACATCAGAATCAGCTAATTCTGATTAGAACACAGTAAGACTGCCAAGCTTTGGGTGTTTATACAGCTAGCGATGGCGTATCCGCCCGCAGTATGCGATCGCTAGAGAATTATACTGGCTTTTTACCATCTACACTATATGGATAGACTTGCTGTCAAGAAAGCACAATAACATGGCTGAGTCTCATAAATTCCAGCTTGATAGGAAAGATAAACCAACAGAACTACTCTTTTGTTTGTTTACTTCCATCCTCCTGCATTTTATTCTGTTTATTGTTGGCAATTATTGGCTGAAATCTGTCGCATCTGAGCAAAAGCGAGCGTTTTCTCAAGCAATTCCCATTGAGTACGTTGAAGTTCCTCCAGATGAAACTAAGACGCCGAAAGAAACCTCAAAACGGGCTGCCAATAATTCTGTTGGAAAAGGGCAAGTTTCAAGACCCAATAACTTAAATGCTCCCAAGCCAGTAAAGGCATCCCCACCAAAATTGACCCGCTCCACGCCACTAGCATCAAGTTCTACACCAACGGTAGTTACTCCTGCAACTACTCCAGCCAAAATTCAACCTCGAAAACTTGCGGTTGCTCCTACCACCACACCACCAGCGCCAAGTCCTGCAACTACTCCAGCCAAAATTCAACCTCGAAAACTCGCAGTTGCTCCTACCACCACACCACCAGCGCCAAGTCCTGCAACTACTCCAGCCAAAATTCAACCTCGAAAACTCGCAGTTGCTCCTACCACCACACCACCAGCGCCAAGTCCTGCAATTACACCAGCCAAAATTCAACCTCGAAAACTCGCAGTTGCTCCTACCACCACACCACCAGCGCCAAGTCCTGCAACTACTCCAGCCAAAATTCAACCTCGAAAACTCGCAGT
>NZ_WVID01000023.1 GCF_010091925.1 Nostoc sp. B(2019)
ATTTGTCCCATACGTTGGCGCTTTGGCGCTGTTGTAAGGTTGCTGTCATGGTTTTATGAGTGCGTTTGGTTATGAATGAATCAGGCTTTGTTTTTGCCTGTGAATGTAATTTACACTACTTTACAAAATTTAATCAAGCTTTTAAGGTTTGTAAAGCTGATAGGAGTTATTAGTTTTACTTATTTAATTAGGGTTGCGTAGGCGTAGCCCGCCGCAGGCATCTGAACTTTTCAAGACAGACATCGCTTTGTAGGTTTGGTTAAAAACTCCAAGATTCAGTCAAACTAGACTTAAGCTGATAGTGAAGCTTTAACTTGACCGAAACGGCGATCGCGTCCTTGGTAACTTAACAATGCTTGATGAAACGCTGCTCGGTTAAAATCCGGCCAAAGAATATCAGTAAAATACATCTCTGTATATGCCATTTGCCACAGCAGAAAATTGCTCAACCGCATCTCTCCACTAGTGCGAATTAGCAGATCTGGTTCTGAGGTATTTGCTGTGTAAAGGTGTTTTTCCACAAGACTCTCGTTTACCTCTTCGACCGTGAGTTCTCCCCGTTGCACCAGTTCTGCTACCTGACGGCAGGCTCTCATAATTTCGTTGCGGCTACCGTAGTTAACTGCAACAGTAAAGTGAATTGCTTGATTGTTCCGCGTCTGTGCACTGGAACGTTCTATTTCTGCTTGTAAAGACTTGGGTAAAACTGACAAATCTCCAATAAACGAGATTCGCACCCCTTCCTGATGCATTTGAGCTAACTCGCGGCGCAGCAGTCGTTCAAACAGAAGCATCAGAAAGTCCACTTCTTCGGTTGGTCGTCGCCAATTCTCAGTAGAGAAAGCGTAGGCTGTGAGAGCGCTGATTCCCCAATCCTTGCAGCATCGTAACAGTTCTTTGAGCGTCTTTGCTCCTTGGCGATGTCCGGCAATGCGCGGTAGTCTTCGACTGGTCGCCCATCGACCATTGCCATCCATGATGACAGCTATATGCTGGGGTAAGTGTTGAGGGTTTAAATCGGGAGGTAATGTTGAATTCATGGGATTTTGGGCGTTGTAGAATAACAGTATGAAAAGCTCACGCAAAGGCGCTAAGGCGCAAAGAAGAGTGCAAAAAGTCTAATGACTCATTCCAAATAAACTTTGCAAATACTCTGGTGTCAGGCTATTGTTCCAACTCCACAGACGACGCATTGCATAGATGAAGGTAAGGATGAGAGTTGCCTTGTTGCTCAAAGTCCAGGAATTCCAGTTGAGTGTTCCCATCATGCGTCGTAGGGTACGGAGCAGGTTGTTGCGCTTGTAGTTATGCGATCGCGTTTTGATTAACGTGCGTCCAATTCGCGTCAGGGAACTATCAGGGAAAGCCCAAACCCCAAATCCCCAGAATTTCGTCAGATGGTTGATTTCGTCCTTAGCCAGTTCTTCTAGAACATCCTGGAGTGCGCCGGTGGTGTGAGCCATCAGCCAGAGATAGAGACAGGTAGCACCGTATTCAGTAGCAGTGCGGTGTAAGCCGTGGCGATACAAGTCTTCGTAGGGGTCATCAGAAGGCAGATAGCCTCTAACAGTGCGAAGTTTTGGGGTAATTTTCTCGCCTGTTAGTTGGGTGTAGACCTTAATTAATGCGGGTGTGTGCTGACGCTCCTCCTTTTCCCACAAACCAAGCTCTAAAAAGTCGCCATCTTCACCGATTGTTCCGCCAACAAAGCGGGCCATTTGAGGATGCAATTCTTCCAAATACTGCCGACTAGTTTGGGTATAACCTCGAATGGGTGCTTCTGTATCCATCGCACCTATCAAGATAGCTAAAAATACCTCTGCATCTATGCCGATAATTTGATTGCGGTTAATTGCCTGCCAATTAATCAGTTTCCAAGGACGGGATTGGGGATTGTCAAACTGTATTGGTAAATCTTGCAGGCGTTCTTGTAGCTTTTCAACTGCAAGATAATCATCTATGAGGGAACGAAGGCGGTGTTGTGTTTGAAAGTAGTGAGGATGGGGATAGCTTTGACCTGCTAAATCTTTGGCAAGTGGGCTAAGGGTATTAAGCATATTTTTTTACATTATATTTTTGCTTTATGCCCAATAGCCTAAGCGATCGCATTTTCTTTTGTCAGTCGGCTGAAGTCGGCAGTTTGATGTGATTCAGTTGAAAGAGTCGGGTGGAATTCTCACATTTTGCTTAAGAAGAGGTGTTTGATTAGCAATGGAATTGGGAAATCTAAATTGCTGAGGAAGCATTCGAGATATTCGACTTACGAAGTCGTCATGTTGGACGCATGGTTGAACTTATGGAAAAGTATGCAGATTTGCCAATGAATATGGCAGATGCTTCTCTGATTGTTCTAGCAGAATATCTTAGACATGGACGGATTTTGACAGTTAATCAACGAGACTTTAGCACTTACCGTTTGAATAATAACCATCCTTTTAAGAACTTGCTGATGAATTTTCAATGAAGTTTGAAAAGTCGGGAAAAAAGTCTGATTTACAGAAAATTAACCGAAAAGGTGGGAGGGGAACTGTAGAGTAACTATAGTTGACTCTAAAATCTGAAATAAACTACCCTGTCGTTACGCAATGGACGCTGAAGCAGCATTAGCATGGTTAGACACCATAATTCCTGCTCAGACCGGGGAACGGTTGAGCGATCTGCAAAAAGTTATTCTTGGGCAAGTTTGGTTGGGTAGAAAATACTTAGATATCGCCAATTGTTACGGTTGTACAGAAGGACATGCTAAGGATGTTGGCTCACAGTTGTGGAAGTTGCTTTCCAAAGTATTGCGGGAGAAGATTACTAAAAGTAATTGCCGAAGCACTTTAGAGCGGTGTTTAAGGAAAACAAGTGTTATTTCCAGTCTACTTGATTACTCGCGATCGCCTCAGCACCTCTACCCAACACTGCAAAACGCCAATTTTATTGGACGGACAGAAGCGATCGCTCACCTCAACACTTTGGTAAATCAGGGAGCTAAAGTCATTGTCATTCAGGGTGAGGGAGGTTTAGGCAAAACTACCTTAGCTCAGCAATATCTCCATCAGGAATTTGAGTTAGTTTTAGAATTACTGATGGCGAAGGAAACGCAAAATATTACATCTGCGGAACGTGTAGTAGAAGAATGGCTAAAACAGGACTTTCAAGAAGAACCTGGGGTAGAATTTGGGGTAACGCTAGGACGACTAAAGCGCCAACTCCACACTCGGCGCATTGGGGTGTTAATTGACAATCTGGAACCAGCGCTGGATCAGCAAGGACACTTGATTTGTGTTCATCGCAGCTATGTAGAATTATTGCGGGTTTTAGCTGATGCAAGGGTGCAATCTGTGACTTTGATTACGAGTCGCGATCGCCTTTGTGAATCGGCGGTAAATGTTGAACACTATCGGCTTCCTGGCTTGAATCAAATCGCATGGAAACAGTTTTTTAACAACCGTGGAATACCCATCGACCAGCCAACCATACAAACCATGCATCGCACCTATGGAGGCAATGCTAAAGCAATGGGCATTCTCTGCGGTTCGATTCAGGAGGATTTTGAGGGTGATATGGCTGCCTATTGGCGAGAAAATAATGCTGATCCGTTAGCAGCAACCGACTTAAAAAATTTAGCGGTTAGTCAAATTAACCGTCTGCAAACCCTCGACTTGCAAGCATATCGCTTGCTTTGCCGATTGGGATGTTATCGTTACCAGGACGTACCCACTATTCCATCTCAAGGGCTGTTTTGTTTACTGTGGGATGTGCCATCTTCTGAGCATCGCCAAATCATTACTTCTCTGAAAAATCGTTCTTTGGTAGAGTGCCATAAAGGCGAATATTGGTTGCATCCGGTGATTCGAGCCGAGGCGATCGCTCGCTTACGCACCAGCGATGAGTGGGAAATCACTAACCACAAAGCCGCAGAGTTTTGGACAGCTAGTGTTCAAAAAATTGAAATATTTAAAGATGCTTTGCAATCTCTAGAAGCCTATTATCACTATGTAGAAATTAAGGAATTTGAGTTAGCTGGCAAGGTCATTCTCAAAAGTAGAAATAATCAATGGCGACAGTTTTTAACTCTTGGTAGTACGCTATATCGTATGGGTTTAATTCAGCCAATTTTGGCTGCGATTAATCAAATTGTCAGCAATATTCAAGATGAGCAATATTTGATTGAATTGTACAATATTTTAGGTGATTTATATTGGATAACTGGTAAGATTAATCAGGCGATCGCCTGTCAAGGAAAAACTATTACGCTGGCAACCCAAGCACTCAAATCACTCGTACCTCAGCCAGAAAATAAACATACAGTCTACTATCTCAGAATGCTAGAGGTAGATTCTCTATTGAGCATTGGTCTTTACAAAATCGATTTGTGGGAATTAGAAGCATCTGCAAAGTTATTTCAACAAGTCATTTACCTAGCTCAAAATACTGATCATCATCGCTGGGCAGAAAAAGCTTCGGTGTGTTTAGCTTTGGTAAATTCCTATTTAGGTTTGTGTGATGCTTCTTATTTACTAGCAGATGTAGCCTATCATGCTATCAAAAATGAAAAAGTTGAACAAACCGGAAGATTTGCCTACTTTATTCAGATTTTAGGTCAAACATACGTCAATTTAGGAGATTTTGCCAAGGCAAATGAAATGTTCTCCAAAGCTTTGACCTTTGCTGAGGAGAGCCACTATATGCAGGTAAAAGCAAAAACACTTAATGGCTTGGCAGAAATCCATCGACAACAAGCTAATTTTAAGTTAGCCCTAACTAATCATCTGGAAGCAATTGAACTTTTGGATAAAATAGGTGCTAAGTGTGACTTAGCTGAAGCTTATTTTCAATTAGGTTTAACTTATTCCCAGATGGTAAAGCCTGATGAAAGTCAAGTGAACTTTAACCAAGCAATTCAGCTATTTGCTGAGATGAAAGCTCCAAAACAAGTGGAAAAAGTTTCAATAACTACCTGTGATTATGACCATGCTAATTGAAAATCTGTCCCCCTTAAATTACGAATTACGTAAAGCCTACGGCATAGCTACGCTTAGAGCGCAGTAGGGCGTAGCCCCAGAGCGAATTATGAATTATTTGGTCAAGGCAAAGAAATTGATCAAACTGGAAACTTTAGATAACTAGTCTAGTTATACTGCAAAGCACATTAAATATAAAATAATTACACTAAATGCAGTGATACAACAGGAAAAATGAATTACTACGTGATATACGACGGAAATTGTAATCTCTGCGTTAATTTGGTGCAATTGTTAGAAACCTTAGACCAAGGAAAGCTGTTTCGCTACGCCCCTATGCAAGAGGAGGAAACACTTTCCCGATGGGGAATCACAGCCCAAGATTGCGAACAAGGCATGATTTTAATTGATGGTAATGCGCCTCAAAGACGTTGGCAAGGTAGTGACGCCGCTGAAGAAATTGGGCGGTTATTGCCGCTAGGAAGTATATTTGTAGACGCTTATCGAGCTTTACCTGGGGTTAAGTGGGTAGGCGATCGCTTCTACGAACAAATCCGCGATAATCGTTACACAATTTTTGGCAAACGTCCCAGTACCTATCAATCAGCATACTGTGTAGATGGTAACTGTAAGTAGGTAAGTAGTGCTGAGTATTGAGTGCTAGGCGTAGGCTAATGTCCTATGCCCTATCCCCTATCCCCCATATCCAAAAACTCCATCCACGAGTGGGTGGAGTTTTTTATTTTAAAAATACTGTGAGTAAAAAAACTTCAATGACTTTTTAGTTTAAAATATTCTTAGCTAGAGCTTAATCTTTGCTTAACTTTAATACCCATCTAGATTAGGCACTTTGGCAAAGTAGATGTATGTGGTTCTAAAGCGCTTATCAGATGCATACTTCATCTGCTATGGCACTTGTGCCTGTAATGTCGGAATTTATTACAGGTAAAAATTGCAAATTTATATGCGCTCTGTTTTTTAAGAGCGCGAATTTTTATTTAAGGAATGACTATAGAATGGACATGCAATCAAATTCGTTTAACTCTAGGTTATTTAAAAATCTACCTTCAATCATTGTTAGAGTTGTTTTGCCAACAACTATTTTTCTTATAGCGACACAAATTATAGTTAAAAGTCAGGGCATTCCGTTTTATCAATTAGTTGTAGATCCTAATGAAATTGCGAAATTACCGCCTTACACAGGCATGATTTCTATGCTTGGTATATTGTTTTGGTGTGCATCAGTAGCAACTTCTATATTTAGTTCCTTCCTTTTACAAAAAAAGGGTGGATTAAAATCAAGAAAATGGTCGAAATTTTTACTATTTTCTGGTTGCATCACACTGGTTATTCTTTTAGATGACTTATTTCAAATTCATGAATATTATTATCGTCCTTTTATCGATTTGAGCACTTTTGCAAATCCTAGTCCTGTTAAAAACTTTTTTGAGCTAATTTTCTTTACTATATATGCTATTGCAATTTTAATTTATTTATGGAAATTTAGATCTTTATTTAAAAAGACTAACTATACAATTTTGCTTCTATCACTTTTATTCTTTGCTATATCAGTTTTTGTGGATGTTGCTACTCCAGAAAAAATGTTCTTACATTCCACAATCGAAGAAGGTTCAAAATTCTTAGGAATAGTTACTTGGTTTAGCTATTTTATTGATTGTTGTTACGAGCAAGTCCAGTACTTGATTGTTAATAAAAGTTCAGAATTTACTTAAGTTAGTTTAGTTATTGTAGACATTTCTGCAAGCAAGCGATCGCTGCCTTAAAAATTACCAACATCGTGCTGTATGCGTTTTCTGCCACTAGCACTCGTGTTTGTACTTTGAGGCAGTTTTTTAATTTATGAAGGCTTTTGTGACTTAAAAGTTATAGTTATATGATTCCCTAATAAAGGTGCATCCATATAATCAGCAAGCCTATGAAGAACACAAAAGCATGGCTATTGACGATGTTGTTTGCAGCAATACTGGTAATCAGCATCGCGAGTCATAGCAATCCCTTACAAGCAGTTTCATCTGTTGGCAAAGATACGCTGACGTTGATTACCTCGCCAGATTACCCCCCTTATGAGTTTTATGATACTAAGGGGGGCGATCGCCAAATTGTTGGCTTTGATATTGATATTGCTAATACCCTTGCCAAAGAACTGGGGTTCAAACTCAAGGTAATGGAGTCCGATTTTAATGGTTTAATTCCCGCACTCCAAGCAAATCGGGCTGATTTTGTAATGGCTGGAATGACTCCGACGCCAGAACGTCAAAAAAATGTTGATTTCTCAATTATTTATTACGAAGCAAAAGACACAATTGTCGCTCTCAAAAATAGCAACCTGAAGCAGCCAAAGGATTTATCAGGAAAAAAGGTTGGTGTACAACTAGGGACTATCCAAGAGCAAAATGCTCAGAAAATTGCCCAAAAAGTTGTGGGTATTCAGCTAAAACAACTCAACAAAGTGCCGGAAGTAGTTCAGGAAATCAAATCTGGGCGAATTGATGCAGCAATTGTTGAAGATACCGTTGCTAAGGGATTCGCCCAAGCCAACCCAGATTTAGAGTTTAACGTTATTCCTTCAGAGGAAGCTAGCGGATCAGCGATCGCTTTTCCTAAAGGTTCCTCTCTGGTTGAACCGTTTAACAAAGTCCTTCAACAAATGAAGGATAAAGGTGAATTAGCAAAACTCGCAACCAAGTGGTTTTCGCAGGACGTTACCGTCGATACCCCATCCTCAAATAAAGGTGGACTAAATCTAGATTTCAGCAGAATCCTTCCAGATATTCCCTTTATTCTTCGGGGAATCCCTTTAACTTTGTTGTTCACGCTATTATCTGTATCCTTGGGGTTAATTTGGGGAACAGTTCTCTCGCTATTAAAAATTACTGGTATCAAGCCGCTTACCTGGCTTGCTAACGCCTACACCTCCGTATTTCGAGGCACACCTCTGCTGTTACAGTTGGCTTTGGTTTACTACGCAACACCCCAACTTACAGGCTATGATATTTCAGCATTGGAGGCAGGGGTGCTAACTTTTACCCTCAACTCAGGCGCATATATGTCAGAAACCATTCGGGGTGGGATTCAGGCGGTAGATAAGGGACAGAGTGAAGCAGCGCTGTCTATGGGTGTACCCTATTGGTTGATGATGTGGGATGTGATTTTACCTCAAGCATTGAAAAACATTCTGCCAGCGTTGGTGAATGAAACTATCGGACTTTTGAAAGATTCCGCGCTGGTGTCAACAATTGGTGTGGTAGAAATCTTACGCAGCGCCCAAATTGTGGGGGCAAATAAGTATATTTATTTTGAACCCCTGCTGTTTGCTGGGTTGATTTACTACGTTCTGGTGATGGGATTGACGTTTGGCGCATCCGCTTTAGAAAGGAGGTTAAGGCAAAGTGAGTAATGCCGTAATTCGCACAGAATTCTTGTGTAAATCTTTTGGCAAACTCGACGTACTCAAAGATATTTCTACGGAGATTTATCAGGGAGAAGTAGTTGCCATCTTAGGGCCTTCCGGTTCAGGGAAGTCTACTTTTTTGCGATGCATGAACTTGCTAGAATACCCCACCAGAGGACGAGTCTACTTTCACGAGCAAGAAATTACTAATCCTAAAATAAATATTGGCAAGATTCGCCAGCGTTTGGTGATGGTGTTTCAACACTTTAATTTGTTTCCTCATCTGACAGTGCTGCAAAATGTCACCTACGCACCCATTAAGGTAAAAGGTGTTAGTAAGCAGCAAGCGCAACAGAAGGGTTTAGAATTGCTCGGTAAGGTAGGTTTACAGCCAAAAGCCGATGTCTACCCATCCAAATTATCCGGTGGACAGAAACAACGGGTTGCGATCGCTCGTGCGTTGGCAATGGAACCAGAGATGATTTTGTTTGATGAACCCACCTCTGCTTTAGATCCAGAAATGGTTAAAGATGTGCTGGAAGTGATGAAAGCTTTGGCGTTAACTGGAATTACAATGGCCATCGTCACTCACGAAATGGGCTTTGCTAGAGAAGTTGCTAGCCGGATTATGTTCCTTGACCAAGGAAGTTTAGCAGAGGATACCACACCCAGCGAGTTTTTTCAAAATCCTAAGTGCGATCGCGCCAAGCAGTTTTTAGAGAAAATGCTCTAGCTCAGGGATAAAGCGATCGCATGATGTTCATATAATTGTTACGTACCTGTCACATTCACTTGTTAGGTTATAAACGAAAGCAAATATTCAGTTTGCTCCTCACACCATAACCATATTGCGGCTCTCTTGCTGGTCAACCTCAAGAGAGATTTTTTATTAATTGCTAAAGTTCAATATTTTATGCATAAAAGGTAGGATATTTTAACACGCGATCGCTTTCACAATATTGAATCGCTTGTTGACTTTTGGGTAATATTCACCTTCCGTAATAAAGGATACATAATTGATGATTTGGATAATATGTTTCTCTATCTAATGGAGGAATGAATATAAGCATCATAAATAATAAAAATATATATTCCGATCACCTGAATAACTTTAACCCTACATCCCCCTTTACTAACTAGCAAAGGGGGTTTTTTTAAAAGATACCAACACATAATTTCAATAAAATTTTTATCTGTCTTCAGGAGGAACAAAGAAAGAAGGCATAAATATTAAATACTTAGATAGCCCGATTACCCTACCGGACTTTAACTCTAGATCCCCTCATGTTTTTACCTAACGGGGGGGATTTTTCTCTAAATCTTAGCGCTCATTTTAAAGCCTAGGGATTACAGTAAGTACATTGAGACGGATCTGCAAACTCTTGACCATCAATAAATAATTGTTCTTGACTAAAACCGCATTTTTTACATTGATAAATTACCGCACGAGTTGAGGGGGTAGGCATATAACAAATCGCACAGGGTAATCCTTTAATGTTTTTAGTTATTACAAAACCAGGTGTAGAACAGTTTGGACAATGGCTGTTAACCTTTACTATCAAGTCACGGGTGGCTTTATCTATATTTTTCATCCGTGTAGGATTATAAAGTGCCCGCATATCTGTTTCTATATGCACTTTGCCATCTAGTGAATTATTCAGGGCAAAATTAACAGTTTCTAAAAGCTTTTCTTCTGTAGTGATACCTTTGATAATCTTAATATCATTTTTAGCTGATAGCTCAAACATGATAACTATTCCGTGTTCGGGAAAGCCAATTTTTCTAGCAAAATCTTCTGCCTCTTCAAGATTATCTACCACCTGGGAATTAAAATTAGTTTCTAAGGAAAATTCCTCGCCAATAATTTCTAAATCATTCTCTTTATCTAACAAAATGACAATTTCTCTGTTAGAGTAGATATAAGGAAAGCTAGGATGAGGTACAAAACTACCTTCGCTTGCGATCGCTAGAGTTTCTCCTGTAATATCCAATACTTTTTCGGCTTTTAATCTTGCTGCTGCAATTTGACTACCTGAACGTTTCACTTCTCTAGTGAATGTTCCAAAAATATCAGTATTAAAATCTTGCGATACTATAACTTTAATTCCTAATTCCTGTTCTAAGAGTGGGGCAATTACTCTCTCTTTTTGGTGCATTGTAGCCAGTATGCCCACTCGATTATTAAATAACTTATTTTGCATCGTGAGTTTACTTTCTTTGCTATTGTAAGCAAACATTCGTATCAGTATTTTTTCTCACGCAGAGGCGCGGAGGAAAAGTTTAATTAAAAGTGGATGAGATGTATCCAAAGGTTTATTTGATATGTCTAAGCCTGAGATATAAAATATGTTTTTTAACATTCAGGACTTACGCAAAAGTTGCCAAAAAGCTTAATTTATCGTTCGCCTTGTTGCCGGAGGCATACCGCCTTCTCTACGAGAGGCTTCCGCCAACGCGCAGCGTCTCGTAGAGAAGAACGCCGAGAATTCGTAGAGTGTGCGTAAGTCCTAAAATTTCTTAATTTAAATTATCTCAGGCAATTTTGTTTAACTTTGTTCTTGAGGAACTTGGGGTATCTGTGTTATCAGCTTCTCCTTATCTCGCTTGCGTTTTTTGGCGTAAAGTTGAATAGTAACCGCCATAAAAATAATCAAGCCGAAAATTCCCCAGGCGGTGATATCTGTAGGTAGATTGTTCTTGAATACAGCCAGCAATACAATCACAACTAACATGACTGTAGGTGCTTCATTTAAAGCACGTAACTGTTGACCACTCCAGCTACATTCATCTGCTGCTAACTGCTTCATGAGACGAGCGCAGTAATGATGATAGCCAATTAAAATGGCAACAAATAGTAGTTTGATATGCAACCAACCTTCTTTTAAGACATCCGGTTCAGTGCTTAATAAACCGATTGCCATTGCTACCGTCAAAAACATTCCTGGAGTGGTAATGATACTGTAGAGGCGTTTTTCCATAATTTGATACTGATTCTTCAGTATCGTGCGTGCTGGTTCAGGTTCTTGATTAGCTTCAACGTGATAGATAAAAAGACGTACCAGGTAGAACAAACCGGCGAACCAAACTACAAATCCGACAATATGAAATGCTTTATACCAGGAATAAGCCATTGCTAGCAAAACCTCTAACTTATATTTTTAACCACAAATCAACATCAATAAACACAGCGAAAAGTTCTGTAGGCGGAGAGAAGTCTGAGCGCCGGCGTCCGGCGCTCAGAACTTCGGGGTTTACCAACCTAGGAAACTTTTCAAGACAGATAAATCATAGATGTTTATCTGTGTTTATCAGTGAAAAGTCTGAGTGTCAGTTTTCAATGCTCAGAATTTTTCAAGACAGTGGTTTCATTTTTATAATATCGATTTTTGCCAGATTTCTATTCTCATTAGGAATCTTTACGACGCACAAAGGGTAAAAGGTCTTGCAGAATCACCTCGTGGTAGTGTTCTTGAGGATAATGCCCGACGTTATTAAGTTTGATTAATTCGGTATTCGGAACAGAATTGACAAAACTTTCTGCTATGTGTACAGGCAACCAAGGGTCAATCATACCCCATTGAATAAGAACTGGTTGTTGCCATTCTTTAAAACCAGATTCGATTTCTGTCATTGCTGGTTCGAGTTGTAAATTGCGAATAGTTCCTAATAAGCTTCGCCCAGAAGCAGAAGTTTTCAAAAATGGTTTGCGATAAACATCTAAATCCTGATCTTCTATTCGGTAACGGCTACCACCTTCTAGCGTCCGGTCAACTAATAGGGGGTCTTGGGTCATCACTTCACCAGCTAAAGGTAAACCCATTTGTTTAATTTTCCAGGGTAATTTAGCAGCAGTTGAAATTGGTGTATTTAAAATAGCTAAGTTAGCAATTTGTTCAGGATGACGCAAGGCATATTGTAGCCCTACCGAACCTAAAAATCCTTGCACAACTAAAGAAAAACGTTCAATTTCTAACGCTTTGATAAATCCTTCTAAAGCTTTAATGAAAGCATCGGGAGTGTAGGCAAAATCTCGCTTTTCTGGTTTTGCAGAAAAGCCATAACCAATCCAATCTGGAGCGATCGCTCTTGTGCCCTGGTTGGCTAAAGCAGGTATAATATGACGCCAACTGTAACTTTGTGATACTATCCCATGCAGCAACAACACAGGTAGCAAGTCAGTTCTACCAATTGGTGAAGATTCGCGATAAAACCATTCCAGTGAATCTACATTGATTTTATGTTCTGTTATTGACACGCTATTTTCCTATGAATTTGGAATGCAAAATTTTCGCGCCTTAAATATAAAGAAAGGCACAAAGATAAAAAGTATTTTTTATAAAAGGGATTGGGCATTGGGGAAAGGGAAAGGGGTAAAGGGGAAAGGTAAAAATCATCCCTTTACGCTTTTCCCTTTACGCTTTTCCCTTTATTTCCCAGTCCCCTGAGAAATAATCATCTCACGAATTGTATGAGCTGTGGCGGGTGCTAGTAAAACGCCGTTGCGATAGTGTCCTGTGGCCAGGAGGACATTACTAAATCCTGGTAGCTTACCGATAACGGGTGCTGGGCGTCCTTCGGGACGGGGACGTAACCCTGACCAAGTGCGGATGATAGTTGCTGCTGCTAAGTCTGGGCAAAAAGCGATCGCTTGTTCTCGAACAGACTCCAGCAGTTCATGATTTGGCGTTATATCATCGTCGTTGCTAGGAAACTCTACTGTTGCGCCTACCCAGTAGTCTCCATCGTTCACACGCACAATATGGACATCATTACCAGTGATTACTGGCTGAAAGTCGGGATTTCCCAATGGATGATCTAAACGTACTTGCAATGCTTGCCCCAGCACAGGGCGGATATCAACCATTTGGTTAAATTTTGCCGTTAGTGGCGTTGAACCCAGTCCCGCCGCAATTACAAACCAATCCGCTGCTATTTTTCCCTCTGTAGTCTCTAGTTGATAGCAAAATTCGGGGGAAGACTCAGGGGGTGGAGTTGGCGCATCCAAAACAGTTACGCCAAATTTGAAAGTTACACCGTTGTGTTGGGCAGCCTCAACTAAAGCTAACGTCAGAGCAGTTGGATCAAGTTGGCGGTCTTGAGGAGAATAGACAGCGCCAGTAATTTTTGCATTGTTGACTTGCGGACAGATATTTTTGAGTTTAACAGTGTCCCAAATTTCCAACTGCCAGCCTTGAGAATGACGAATTTCTACTAGCTTTTCCCATGCCGGAAAATTCTCTTCTTCAAAGCAAAGACTGAGAATTCCCTGGCGGTTGAAAGAGATTTTGCGACTTGTTATGGCTTCTAGTTCTGGAACCAAGGTTTCATAGCGTTGGATGCTAGTTTGTCGCATCTGCCAAGCCTTACCCTTGATTTTATGGCTAATCACACCCATCAAAACGCCAAGTGCTGCACCTGTAGCAGCTTGGGCGGGTGGTTGTCGGTCGAAAACTGTGATTTTGCTCCCTTCAACTTGACTCAGTTCATAGGCGATCGCAGCCCCAACTACGCCACAACCAATGATCACTACATTCATGACTTTTTTGGGGTAAAGATGGGGGAAATAGGAGCGGAGGATGGGGGGATAGGGAGAGGGGAACAAAAATTTAAAATTACTCCCCCACTCTTCCACTCCCCCACTCAGCACAGGCTAAACGCCCCGCTACCGCGCTTCAGCACTCATTATTCAACCTGACTGCTCATTTGAGGAAGCAACTGGAGAAATTTGTCAATATCTGCGAAAGCCGCTTGGGAGTCACTCAAGGCCAGCTGAGTGTTCTTAGTGTTAGCAGCTCTATCGACTTTAACCAGGTGGTTAAATAAATCTCGCGTTATTTGACGTGCTGTGGGTTGGTCTTTGGGTAGAAGGTTGGGAGTGATATAAGTCATACTCAGCCTTGCTTCTGTGATGGGGCCATGTATAAAGTTACTCACGTCAATCCAATCTTTTCTTTGAATCAGGGTTTTCAGTTCTTGTGAGCGATCGCGCACAGTCTGAATTTTAGGAACATAAGTCTGGATTTTCTCAAGTTGAGATGCTGTGTAGGTTGGAGGTGCTACTGCAACACCAGGGCCGCCACAACTAATGAGAAACGTGGCCAATAATACCAAAATAAATGACAAAATCGAGCGTTGACGCACCATACACTGAATTTATTTGCTTTTTGTTTGCCTATTAACAGTGTAATTTTAGATCGCTGGTGCAATTTATCCTTCTTGCCAGCAAAGGATTTTGTAGAAAATCCTATATTTTTCGCAAATGGCGGAGTTTCATCTGCAATTTTAAAAATTTTAAGTACAATTACTTAATAGGTGTTATTCAGTCACAACAAGAAGCAATTTTTAGCATCTGTTGGTCAAAAACCCCAGGCATAAATGCGGGAGCTTCCACGACCAGAGGAATCTGATGATTGTGAGGAAAATAAGATTTAGAGTTGCTAAATCTCAAAGGTATTGATAAGCTGAAACACCAATAGTGTAAGCCTTCTGGCGGTTTTTCTGTCTTCACATCCCCAGATGCCGACGCAATATAGGAGTATTTTTTAGTGAACGCAGCTGAACAGGCAACCAACCTTGAACTCGCCAGCAACATTGCTACGGTAGTTAATTTGTTCAAATTGGAATTTCCTGATGCCAAATCTGATCTTAAACCCTGGAAAAATGACCCTGAAACCAGGGAGTTGGTTGATCCAGATTCTATAGATATTGGCTTTCACTTTCCTGGTATCAGCAAATCCTGGCGAAGTCGCAGTATTTTGATTCAAATCCGATTTTACCAAGATCCCATCAACGGCTTACGTCGTGCGATCGGCGTTGAGGTAGCAGGATTTGACCATCGCGGTGAAGCGTGGCGACTTTCTACGGTAGAAAACTGGAGTGTTGTTGGCGCATCTTCGCCGTCCGGTGAAATCGAAGATAAGCTCAAACAGATTTGCCGACAAATTTTAGAAGTTTTTAATAAACCAAGTGAATGAAATCAACTTGTGTCAGAGAAAGTACTAAGGAATAATACAGAGGAAAGCTTTGCATAGGCATAGCCCAACCCAGGCATCGCTGGCCACCGATACACAATGACCACCGTAATATTTGTACATGGTACAGGCATTAGAGAACGAGAATACAACGAAACCTTTCAGATAATTGAGCAAAAGATTCACGCTCAACGCCCTGATATCAAAGTTGCTCCCTGTCTTTGGGGGGAATTAGGTGCAAAGTTCAATGATCATCGGGCATCAGTACCCTTGGAGAATGCGACACTGGCTTTATCTCAAGGAGAAGAAGACGCAGATATTGTATTGTGGCAGCAATTATACCGCGATCCTCTGTATGAATTACGGCTGTTGTCTTTGAAACCGATTGAGTCAGGAAATCCCTTTGGGGAAGAACCAGGGGATGTTTTACAATTTCGTGTAGCGAATCTCACTCCGCCATCTCAACTGCAAGCTAAGTTGCAAGAGGCGGGAATAGCAGAGGTATTTGAGCCAGCACGAGAGGCTGTTATCCACAGTGAACCGTATCATCAGGCGTTACTCACGGTTTCCGAATCTGATTTGAGTGAATATTATGCACCAATAGCTAGAGCGATCGCAGCTCAAGCAATGTTTATTAGCGAACAGCAAGAAAAATTTCCCCCCATACTCACCGATGCCCAATTGCGGGATCATGTTGTGGAATTGCTGACTCTGGCTTTGACAGATGCAGAATTAGGATTGGGTGGCTGGTTATTAAAGCCACTTGTTGGGCTAGCGCAGCACAGCGGAACAAATTATGTCAGAGGAAACCGCCTTGAACTAACTGATAAAATTTCGCCTATGCCTGGTGATATTTTGTTGTATCAGACGCGGGGTGAAAAAATCAGGGCGTTTATCCAGGAACAAATTGCCCAAGCAGAACCGCCAGTGGTTTTACTCGCCCATAGCTTGGGAGGTATCGCTTGTGTAGATTTGCTAGTGCAGCAGCAGTTGTCTCAGGTGGAATTATTGGTAACAGTTGGTTCCCAAGCACCATTTTTATATGAGATTAACGCTCTCTACAGCTTAGAATATGGGCAGTTATTGCCAGAGCATTTCCCTCAATGGTTGAATATCTACGATTTCCGGGATTTTCTCAGTTACGTTGGTAATAAAATTTTCCGCGATCGCGTGCAGGATGTGGTAGTGGATAGTAAACAACCATTTCCCCGTTCCCACGGTGCTTATTGGACAAATGCCAAAACCTGGGAGGCGATTATTTCGAGGTTGCCATAATGGTTTACTTTTTACGGTATCTAGAAAACCCCTCTCCCAAAAGGCAGAAATCGGCGGTTAGAAACCGCGTCTACACAGACAGAACCCGTCGACGCGGGTTTGAAAGCCTTAATTTGACATTAGTCCACCTGCGCGGACTTCGTTTGTGTAGCCGCGAATTCCATTCGCTGGGGCTTGGTGCAACATCATGCAGTTGATGGCTAAACCTGAGCGGACATTTGGGTTAATTGTGGGTATTGAAAAGTACCACGAAACTGCTTGGAATGTGCCAGGTGGAGGGCCAGCCGATGACGCGCTGAAATTTGCTCGTTGGCTGCATCTGCACGGTGTACCGAAAGAAAATATCCGGTTATGTTTATCAGCACTGGAAGAAAATCATCAGTTAATTGGGGAATGTGGGTTAAATGTAGAGTTAGCAACAGAGCAAAATATCTCCGACATTGTGACTAACTTTTTATCCCCACAGTCGGGGGATTTACTCTACATTTTTTGGGCGGGACATGGTTTGATGACCTCAGAACGAGAGCGTCGGTTGCTTTGTGCTGATGCAAATAAACAGAATTGGCAGAATTTAGATTTTAATTCTTTATTAGTTTTGCTGGGTTCTGATAATTTTCAGATTCGTAATCATATTTGTATTATTGATGCCTGCGCCAATTATGTTTTAGAGTCGAAGGGAAGACCAACTAACTTAGGTGGAAAAGCTTTTTTGAGTGGTCAGCCAAAGCAAGATAGTCAACAATTTGTGTTAGTGGCTACGCGGGAAGGAGAAAAAGCTCAGGTAAATTCGGAAAATAAAACAGGATACTTTTCTCAAGCTGTGAGAGAGGCTTTTGCAGCAGCTAATGGGACTTTTCCCCCGAATATGAGGGAAGTTACCGAGACAGTTAAGCAGCGATTTGAAAGCTTAGATAAAAAACAACTGCCGACTCATTTTTATTCTCGCAGTTGGGATGGAGATATTGAAAAATCTCATTTCAACCCGTTTGATATCCCGCATAATATCCAACAGAGTCAAGCTCGTAAGTTTGTTGGCAGGGATGAGCAAATAGAGCAATTGCATCAGCTATTGCAAGCAAATGATGTTGTAGCAATTAGCGATGTGACTGGCCAAGGTGGCGTGGGTAAAACAGAGTTAGCTATTCAATACTCATGGCAATATTTGGAAGATTATTCTGGCGGGTGTTGTTGGTTAAATCCCCAAGGTATTGATTTGGGAACCCAGTTAGTAGAGTTTGGAGTTGTGAATTTACCTAACTTCAATCCACCAGATGGATTAAGCCTAGCAGGTCAAGTTGCTTACTGCTGGAAGAAGTGGCAAGCTGGCAAAGTTTTATTGATATTTGATGATGTCAAAGACTGGAAGCAAATTCAACCCTACCTACCGCCCAAAGGTTCTCGGTTTAAGGTGTTAATTACCACTCGTCAAAACACAGGGTTAACATATTCATCACTGCCGCTAGGTGAATTGTCAGCAGATGCAGCCTTAGAATTATTAACAACCCTGCTGGGAAAAGATAGGGTTGAGAAGGAATTAGAGTTTGCTAAGGGACTTTGCCGATTTGTGGGTTATGTACCTATTGGACTTTACCAAATAGCAGCACAGTGCCGAGAGCCAGGGAGAGTATTATGCTAGCAGACATCCTCGCACAGCTACAAAAGCAAGCATCAGCAGGTGAGTCTGGTGTAGCAGCAGCTTTTGAGTTGAATTGGCAATGCTTGGAACCAGAGGCGCAAAAATTAGCTTGTCTGTTGAGTTTGTTTGCTTTGGCTCCTATCCCTTGGTCATTGGTAGAATCAGCAGCAAGTGCTAGCGATTTGGAATTTGACCTCAAAGCTAACTGCACTATTTTAATTGAGCGTTATTTGCTGCAAGAATTGGCAGAGGACACCTACCAAGTTCACGAACGCATTCAGGAATTATTGCAGCAGAAGTTAGAAGATTTGGCGGAAGCAGATGAACTCAAGCGTGGCTATTGTCAAGCAATGGTAGCCGTAGCAAAAGATATTCCTAACACACCCACATTGATAGAAATTGCTAAAGTAACTCTTGCCATCCCTCACCTTGGGGAAGCTGCCACAGTTTACCAAGCGTGGTTAAGTAATGATGATTTAATCTGGCCTTTTTTGGGCTTGGGTAGATTTTACCAAGGTCAAGGAGCCTACGTGCAAGCTTTACCGTGGCGCGAACAATGTTTATCTTCTACAAGAAAACGTTTTGGGGATGAACACCTAGATGTTGCAACTAGCCTGAACAATTTGGCATTACTCTACTATTCACAGGGAAGGTACAGCGATGCCGAACCTTTGTACATCCAATCTTTGGCGATGAAAAAACGCCTGCTGGGGGATGAACACCCAGATGTGGCACAAACCCTGAACAATTTGGCAGCACTTTACCGTTCACAGGGGAAGTACAGCGATGCTGAACCTTTGTATATCGAAGCTTTAGATATGTATAAACGCCTGCCGGGGGATGAACACCCAGATGTGGCAACTAGCCTGAACAATTTGGCATTACTCTACTATTCACAAGGAAGGTACAGCGATGCCGAACCTTTGTACATCCAAGCTTTGGAGATAGACAAACGCCTACTGGGAGATGAACACCCAGATGTGGCAATTGACCTGAACAATTTGGCATTACTCTACAAATCAGAGGGAAGGTTCAGTGATGCCGAACCTTTGTACATCCAATCCTTGGCGATGAAAAAACGCCTGCTGGGGGATGAACACCCAGATGTAGCACAAACCCTGAACAATTTGGCGGCACTCTACCGTTCACAGGGAAAGTACAGCGATGCTGAACCTTTGTATATCGAAGCTTTAGAGATGAGAAAACGCCTGCTGGGGGATGAACACCCAGATGTGGCAAATAGCCTGAGCAATTTGGCAGAACTCTACTATTTCCAGAGAAGGGACAGTGAAGCCGAACCTTTGTACATCCAAGCTTTAGAGATGATGAAACGTCTGCTAGGGCATGAACACCCAGATGTGGCACAAAACCTGAACAATTTGGCATTACTCTACGATTCTCAGGGAAGGTACAGCGATGCCGAACCTTTGTACATCCAAGCTTTGGATATCGCTGAACAACGGTCGGGGGCAAATCATCCCAATACAATAAACATTCGTGAAAATCTGGAATACTTGCGGCGGAATCGTCAGCCTTGATTCAAGAGAATGGTTGCTTTTGTTTCCCGTTGGTTTCAGTAATTTAGGTAATCTGCATCGGCTGTATTACCCGCCTGGGATTTAAACCCTAGTCTAGTAAGTAGGCAACATAATTAATTACACAATGTCATTGCAAATGTAGTGAAGCAAAATAATGCGATCGCACAACCTAAAACTACTTCTCTACGATATGCTTTGCGTAGGGTGCGATCGCAATAACCATAAATATTTTTGTTTATCTACTTAATGAGCCTCTGAACTCCGTCAACGAGTATTTTATCTCCGTTAACGAGGCTTTTATCTCCGTCAACGAGTATTTTAGCTCCGTCAACGAGTCTTTTATCTCCGTTAACGAGGCTTTTATCTCCGTCAACGAGTCTTTTATCTCTGTTAACGAGTATTTTATCTCCGTTAACGAGGCTTTTATCTCCGTCAACGAGTATTTTAGCTCCGTCAACGAGTCTTTTATCTCCGTTGACGAGTATTTTAGCTCCGTTCACGAGGCTTTTATCTCCGTTAACGGGTTATAGAGATAGCGATCGTGGTTAATTGCACCATCTTTTACATCACATTCCACAGGATTTGAACCTAAATCCCAAATAGAAGATGTTTGTTTAATGCTAGTAATAATAATTTTTCCATTTTCTTGAATAATTTCAGACTCTTGGTTTTCTCCTAATAGTTCTTTAGGAATTAATAAGCCTTTTTCTGTTGCTGTTAATTTCATGTTTAATTACCTCGATTTATTTTGTAAGTTAATCAAATGAATTTGCTTTAGGGCGGGCAAGATGCCCACCCCACGAAATTGGATAAGGCTTACCAGTTACCTACAGGTTGAGCAGTTGCAGAAAACATTGAGGGATCAATTGAAATGCCCAATCCTTCCGCTACACGACGACCATAAGAAACATCTGCCCGGAAGAAGTGGCAAAGTTGACGCATCTGGATGTCCTGTCTTGCCTGACTAAGACTACCGACAATATTATGAGCAAGACGCTCTTGCTGCTCAGGAGTCATTAACCGATAGAGATTACCTGCTTGGGTGTAATCGTCGTTTCCTTCACGATGACTGTAACGATCGACTGTGACATCACCCAAATGACTAGGTGGTTCTGCATAAGCTGGATTTTCTTTGGGCGTACCCTCAGCACTATTGGGTTCATAGTTAGGAGTGCTACCGCCGTTGTTACCCAATGCCATGAAGCCATCTCGCTGGTAATGCATCACTGGACATTTGGGCTGGTTGACGGGTAGTTGCTGATAGTTACCACCCAGGCGATACCGTTGAGCGTCTGGGTAAGACATAATGCGAGCTTGCAACATTTTGTCTGGAGAGAAACTAACGCCAGGAACTACCGCACTCGGACTAAAAGCGGCTTGCTCAACTTGGGCGAAATAATTCTCAGGGTTACGATTTAGCTCTAGTATCCCGACTTCGATTAAGGGATATTCAGAGTGCTTCCAAACTTTTGTTAGGTCAAAGGGATTGTCTGGATGTTTTGCCGCTTGCTCCTCTGTCATCACCTGAATACACATGCGCCACTTGGGATAATCTCCTTGGGCGATCGCTTCAAACAAATCATGAGTCGCATGATCGGGATCTTCGCCCTTAATCTTAGCCGATTCTTCCTCGGTCAAGGTTTGATGCCCTTGTAGCGTCTTAAAGTGAAATTTACACCAGACGCGGTCGCCCTGAGCATTAATCAAACTGAAGGTGTGGCTACCAAACCCGTCCATGTGTCGATAGGTTTTCGGAATTCCCCGATCAGAAAACAAGATTGTCACCTGGTGGAGTGATTCTGGACTGAGTGACCAGAAATCCCACTTGGCGTTTTGGTCTTTGCAATTGGTTTGGGGATTGCGCTTTTGGGTATGGATGAAATCAGGAAACTTGAGCGGGTCGCGGATAAAGAAAATAGGGGTATTGTTGCCTGTGATATCCCAGTTGCCTTCTTCAGTGTAGAACTTGATGGCAAAGCCTCTAGGGTCACGCTCGGCATCTGCTGAACCTTTTTCTCCCCCAACTGTAGAAAAGCGCAGGAGAACTTCGGTTTTTTTGCCAATCTCAGAAAAAAGTTTAGCTTTACTGTAGCGGCTGATATCGTTGGTAACAGTAAAAGTACCGAAAGCAGCCGCACCTTTAGCGTGTACAACCCGCTCAGGGATACGTTCTCTGTTGAAATGAGCCAGTTTTTCCATCAGGTGGAAATCCTGCATCAATACAGGGCCACGTGGCCCAGCAGTGAGTGAGTTCTGGTTATCACCAACAGGGATACCGTCAGCTGTTGTCAAATTATGGGGTTCAGTCATGGGTAAAAAAGTTCTCCGTTAAGTTACTCAGATTGCCCAAAGTACATTTTAGTTAGCAAATAGACGAATAATCATTAGCTGGAGCTAACTAAATCGTAGTCATACCGAGTTTGTATTTAAATCATAATGGGTATGACTATGAATTGCAACAACTTTGGTTTGTATCTTTGGAATAAGCAGCAGTAGGGGCGCACAGCTAGCTATGCGCCCCTACAATGAATATGTAGCAGATATTTTTTAAATAGTAGGATAATTGAGGTGAAATACTTTAACAAAAAAGAATTCAGGAATTAGCTAGAATTTATAATTGAATTCTGTGCCACTGGTTTTATTAAAGTCCTTATATAGAGCAGCTCCTAAATATCACTGCTAACTTCCAGGATGGTTTGAGAGAGTTTCAAAACTTTCATCGAGAACATTCTGGTAAATTTTTACCAGTGTAATTGCAATCAAAATAAATTAGAGCTTCTCTACTAGAGGTAAATTTTATAGTTGTGGAGTATGGATCACTTTTTGAACTTGATTCATGTAACCAAATTTTCAAGTAGTAATAGTTGTTATCATCGGTAGACCATAATTCATAACGGTAATTACCTCCTGTCCCTTGGCTCTTTAAGTAGTCAGCTAATGCTATATTTGATGCTCCCAGAAAGCTAAATACAGTCAAAACAGGAATTACAGTTACTTTTAGTATTTGGATTAATTTCATAAATGCACAAAGAACTTACTTTCTCTAGCTTCCTTTCTAGATGTATATTTAAACATCAGTAATTATTAGGAATACTGTGTGAGGATATCGTAAGGTCTGCTTCAAAGCATTCTGAATTCTGACTTCTTCTTTAAAGTGGGTATTTTTGCTCAATTTCACCTATTTAAATGTCTGAGAATCAACGAACAAACATCTGTTGGTTCAATTCGGTTTGTCTCAACTAAGTGACTTTGATGAGTAATAAATATAGGCCCTTCATCTGGAGAAGTAGTAATGTTACCGTGAGAACCACGTACTAAGGAAGCATCCAGAGGAATCACATCCATAAGATAGCGAAAACCCAGTTGTTTCTTCAGTAACTTGAGAGCAATTTTTCCTTGAGGAAATTTTATTTGCGGATCGAGGAAAAGTTCTACAGGATCGTAACCAGGTTTGCGGTGGATATCTACAGTTCTAGCAAAATCAGGCGCTTTTGCATCATCGAGCCAATAATAATAGGTAAACCAAGCATCTGATTGAGCGATCGCCACTAACTCTCCCGATCTAGGATGAGTGAGATGGTAGGCTTGCTTACCTGCTTCATCCAATACCTGCGCTACGCCTTCAGTCGCTTCTAAAATAGAGCGAACTTTGGGGATATAAGCTGGATCATTCACATATACGTGAGCAATTTGGTGATCAGCTACGGCAAAGGCAATACTAGCACCAAAATCGAGCAGTTCTCGCCCCAATTCTTCCCGCACGGCAATTAAACCATTTTCTCGTAATATACGGTTCAAATCTACTGCTTTGGAAACAGGGGTAATGCCATATTCAGAAAGAATAATTACTTGGGTATTACGTGCTTCATAGTATTCAATTAAATCACTACAAACAGCATCAATTTCTTGCAAATCTGCTTGAGTCTGTTTTTCATCGTCACCAAATCGTTGCAGACAGTAATCTAAATGTGGCAGGTAAACTAGTGAGAGTGTAGGGTTGTAGCGTTCGTCAATCCATTTTGCTGAATTAGCAATCCATTGACTAGAACTAATAGAAGTTTTTGGCCCCCAAAAATCGAATAGAGGGAACTGACCTAAATCAGATTGAATTTGCGATCGCACATCTGCTGGATAAGTATAAATATCAGGTAATTTTCTCCCATCTGCGGGGTACATTGGACGCGGTGTAATAGCATAATCTGCCGAAGAATACATGTTGTACCACCAAAAAAGGTTGGCACAAGTAAAGTTTGGGTCAATGGATTTAGCTATATCCCAAACCTTGGGAGCCTGCACTAATTTATTAGACTGTCGCCAAAACTTCACTTCACACTCATCGCGGAAATACCAGCCATTAGCAACAATCCCATGCTCATCAGGTAATTTTCCTGTTAAATAAGTAGCTTGAACAGAACAAGTCACAGCAGGTAATACTGGTGCGACGTTTACAACTTGCCCTTTAGCAGCCCAAGAAGATAAAAACGGCGTGTTTTCTCCTAATAAACTAGGCGTTAATCCCACGACATTTAGAACAACCGTTTTATGCATAAACTTAATCCTCTCTTATACCAATTTTCCAAAAGTAAAGCGCAAGACCTTGCACCCCTACAAATTCAAACCAAAAAACCCAGTTTAAATCTGACTTCATTAATTACGAATTATGAATTACGAATTATAAATTAATTTTATTACCCACTCATATTCCCGCTGAATAGAAGTCAGCAAATCTATCTTAATTTCTGATGGTAATACATCCCAGGTGTAAGTCTCAATTTCTAAATGTTGGCAAGCATTGTTAGTCTGAATTAACTGTAAAACAGTAGCAATATCATCTTGCGTAGATTGCAAAACTTGATAATCGTGAATAAAAATTGGAACATGGAAGTGAGTGCGCCATTCTTCAGCTAAAGATTGCTCTAAATGTGGTAACGCATTTATTAAGTCAGGATAGTGATAAAGCGTACCGTCACTACGACGTTCTATTACTTGGTGAAGATAAGTAGATTCAGCAAAGGGTCGTAAGCGCTCAACTATCAAGCTACGCTTCTCAACATCAGCAGGTATCTTTACTTGAATTGCCGCACTAATTTGAATCTTGCCAATCTTAATTCCTGCTGATTGCAAACGCTCAAACACAGATTTTGGTTCTTCATATTCAACTGAAAAATGGCAAGTATCATAGCAAATACGAACGTGTTCTAGTAATTTTTTTTCTGCTAAATTCCGTTCAATATTTAATTGCTCTGATAAATAATTACCACCAATCGGTAATAACCAATTTTTAAAAAAATCAATTACTTCAGAAGTATTTTCAATTAGTCCATCAGGCTCAGGTTCTAAATCAATATGCAGCAGTTTTCCTGTTTGTTCATGGATATGAATCATTTCTGCTACAACTGATGCTATGTTAAAACAGCTATTTTTCAGAACTGTCTCACAACTTGCTTGGTCTTTTTCCCACCAAGGTTTATAGGATAAAGGCAGTGTAGAGATTCCGCCATCGAGACCTTCTGGTAGAAGATTTGCCAAAATTTTTGTCAAGCTTAACGTATAATTTAGGCGTTCCTGAGTTGACCAATCTGGTGCATAAACTTGGTCTTTTACCACCTGTCGATGAAATCCCCCGTAAGGAAATCCATTTAAGGTAAAAACATATAAATCTTGTTGAGTTAGCCACGTTTGGAATTGAGCCAAATTATTACCTTCCAAAAGTTGTTTTGCGGCTATATCTGCTAACCTCAAACCAATTCCGAACGGTGCTTTAGGTGATAAACGTGACTTTAGTTCGGGAAGATGTTTTTCTAAATTGGCGAAAACCTCTAACCAAGTTTCACCAGGATGAATATTAGTGCAATAAGTTAGGTGCAAGTTGTTGTTTGTTGTAATTCTCATTTTCCAGTTTTGTACCCTGTTATTTGATAATATTTTTAGAAGCCCTGGCGACTGGAAGTCGCGGCTACACAGACAAAACCCACCTCCGTGGACTTCCCTGCGGGATAGTAAAAGTTAGTACTTAGCAACTCTAGGAGTTGGTAATGAGCGATGAATCGCTCACTACGAGCCTCTCAAAATTAATGCGTTTAATGTTTACATTACAAATTTAAGTAACAGCAAATATTTGCGCTAGTTTCATAGAAATTGGTAGCAAAAGTAGAACTAGTAAACCGTAATACAAACCGGCAAAACCAGATGCGACAGTTGCATCTAATACGATTAGAGATAACACGCCTACTTTCACAGCGGTTCGGATTTTGTCGGGTACTGGTTCACGTGCAGCTTGGATAAAATTAGGAACTACTCGAATAGCTAATAAAACAGCAAATGGTAATGCTGCCATAACTGTATAATCTTCTAACAATCCCAAGGCTAAAACTGCCGTTAAAACTATAGAAATCAACAGTAATGCTAGTATTCCCGTAATCTTTTTGCCTCCGTGAACTTCTCCCTGACTAATTGCAGTGATAGCAGCGATATAAGTAACAGGAATTAGAGCTAAATACCAACGTTCCCATACTATTGCTGGTATAGCACTAACACCTAAGAGTAAGTTGCTACCACGACACAAACCCATATTCAAAGGGCCAAAAAAAGGATGATGTTTAGCAAGTGAGTCATACAGAAGGGATGACAGAGTGATAAATATAGCGATCGCACCACTCAACCAAGAGACTTGAAAAGCCGCCACAATCCCAATTGCAAACAGCACACTTCCCAATAAGGTAGCACTTTGACGAGACACACGACCGCTGGGAATTGCTCTATTTGGTCGCTCTTTCGCATCTAATTCAGCATCGAAAACATCATTAAAAACTATACCGCCGCCGTATAAACCAGTTGTGGCTAATAACAACCAGGCTAATGGAATTAGGACTGCAAGAGTTGTTTGTCCACTAATTAATTTATCAAAAATAATCGCACCAGAGGCCGCAAAGCCAACTAGAATATCTGCCCAAGCAGTAACAATATTAGCAGGACGCATCAATTCTAAATAACCCCGCCAGCTTTGAAAATTCAAGCTTGCAACATTCATTCGTTTATCTCCTTCCAATGAAAAGCTTTTTCTTTGTGTCTTGGTGTTTAAAAAATATTGAACCACTAAGACACAAAGACACAAAGTATTTTTATAAGAGAGCCTCATATTTTCATCAAACAACAAAAGGATGAAAAATTTTCTCCTACTTAGCTACTTGTTTGAATTGATGTGCATATATGAATGATTTTCTATTCAATCAGTACATAATCTGAAACTGACTTGATTCCTGGTTCCTGTCCCCGTAATACAGAATTGCCATTGAACTGCTGACGTTGATCAACAGATGCAGGATTAAGCCAGTCTGATGCTTGCATTTGCCCAGTTTGACTATAAGCAGCTAGGGCATTTTCGTAACAAACTGCTCGTACGTGTTCTTCAGGAATGCCTTTTTCTAACATCAACTGAGCCGTTTTCGGGACTGCTAACGGATCGCTAATACCCCAATCGGCGCTACTATCCACAATGATCCGGTTACACCCATACTGGCGAACAATTTCCACCATCCTGGCGTTACCCATTTTCGTCTTTGGGTAAATTGTGAAAGCTGCCCAAAAACCCCGTTCTAGTACTTCCTCTACAGTTTCTTCGTTGTTGTGGTCAATAACTACTTGTGAAGGATCTAAGCCATATTCGATGCAGCGATCCATACTGCGGCTGGCTCCCTCTTTCTTGTTGCGGTGAGGTGTATGAATTAGCACTAGCATATCCAATTCTTTGGCTAATTCTAATTGTTGACAAAAGTATTTATCCTCTGCTTCTGTCATGTCGTCATAGCCAATTTCACCAATGGCAACAACTCCCTCTTTACAAGCATAAAGCGGTAGCAGTTCTATAACTTCTGCTGCTAGCGCCTCGTTGTTAGCTTCTTTTGGGTTTAAGCCAATTGTGCAGTAGTGTTGGATGCCAAACTGACTGGCACGAAACCGTTCCCACCCCACAAGACTGCTGAAGTAGTCTTTGAATGTGCCGGCGTTAGTTCGGGGTTGTCCTAACCAAAAGGCTGGTTCAATAACGGCGACAATGCCATATTCCCGCATTACGAGGTAATCGTAGGTAGTACGGGAACACATGTGAATGTGAGGATCGATGTACATCATGATGTAGTTTAATGATTAGGGATTGGGCAATTCGGTAATGGTAAGAAGAATTCAGTCCCTAGTCTCTTTATTTGCAGACTAAGAGGCGATCGCGGCTAAAACTGCTCCAAGTCAAATGACCCTTTTGAACAGATGACTGTAAATCTGGGTAACGGGAGAGTAATGCTTGCGCTTCGGGTAAAGGCGATTGAGCACAAGCTAGCGCTGCTGCTTCTTGCTCGGCTATATCCCCATCAGCTAGCACTTTTTCCAGATCACTAATTATTGCAGTATCGGCAAACCGCCCCACAGGTCGCCAAAGTTCTGGCGTAACTGAGCGTTTGGCTGCCCAACGTTCATGAGCATAGTTTGTCAACATTTTTGCTAATTCTGGGTTAGCACGGCGATCTAGACCCCAGATGAGATGCAAAGGACTCTCTACAAACACCGCCTTCAGCACCATCTGATTCCAAGCAGCATCGTCTAAATAATCCGCAGGGTAAGGGTTTCGTAGCGCTATGGATTGGAAAACATTACTCATATTGCTGCGAATTCCCTCAGCAGCGCGTTGGCGATGTAGCTCTGGGTGTGGCAACAGAGGCAAACTTTGATAAAGGGCAACTAACTCTCCCATATCGGCAGTAGTGAAGACTTTATCAAGCGATCGCACGTAGTCCTGTGCATTTTCATGGGGCAAAGCTAAAAGCAAGAGTGTGCGACCTGCTTGATCTACACTCCAATGACCAGGAAACCAACCGGGGAGCACTTCCTGTGCTGCTTCCAAGTCTTGGGATGTTAGCTGCAAATCCTCTTTACCTAGATAACGTGGCACAGCACTAAAAGCCGTGAAAAACACTCGCTCAGCAGCGCCGCTAGCAATCTGCGCTTGTTTCTGTTCTAGCCAAGCAAGATCTCTCTCTGAAGCAGATTGTAACAGCCAGTGATGCAGTAACTTGTTTACCCTACTCATGATTAATTCAGGAGAAGTTTTCCAACGGTTTTCTCTAAAAATACAAGTATAAAACTTGTCATTAAAATTGATACCTTATTATTATACGAGTTACAGAATATATTATTAAGATAATATATTTACTGAATCTATAAAAATCTACCCACTTTAAATAAGATACTGTAAAGATGTCATTTTAACTATAGTAAATTTGGAGTTAGCTTAATAATAAACTTCTGACTTTATGCAATAATGTTATCTATTGCAAACATCCTAATAACAATCTAGACGTCAAATAAATTTGCGAATAAATGTTGTTTTTAATTTTATTCGCTGGGTATAAAACATTTACAACCCATCATTTATTACTTCTAAATTATTTCCAGCTTCAAGCTATGGAATAGGTTTTTATTTGTCAATTTGCTATTGATTATAGTTGGAATAACCCATTTATTTACAGGCAACTAAAAAGTAATCCTATGAAAATGTACACTAAACAAAAGACTAATCTCGCTCTGCAACCACTAAACCAATGTGTTCGCGTAACCTTCAACTATGATGTTCACTTTACTAGAGGATTGTTTCAGTTAAACAATCCTTTGCTAGCACAAGTGATTGCTGCTAATGGCGAGACAACTCCCAAAAAAGTGGTGGCAGTAGTAGATGGAGGGCTATTAAAATACCAAGATGAATTGCTCAAAAAATTATCAGTTTATGCCCAGAATTATGGAGATGTATTTACTCTGAGTAGTGAGCCGATAATAGTAT
This sequence comes from Nostoc sp. B(2019), assembly GCF_010091925.1. GTDB lineage: Bacteria > Cyanobacteriota > Cyanobacteriia > Cyanobacteriales > Nostocaceae > Komarekiella. Next base: position 29,611 of record NZ_WVID01000023.1, read on the forward strand.
CTGGTGGAGAAACAGTCAAAAATGAACCAAAATTCATCGAGCAAATTCATCAGATCATCAATGTAGCTGGATTGTGCCGCCACTCCTACGTTTTAGCAATCGGAGGTGGAGCTGTGCTGGATATGGTGGGATATGCAGCAACAACTGCTCACCGAGGAATTCGGTTGTTACGAGTACCGACTACAGTGTTAGGGCAAAATGATTCAGGCGTCGGAGTAAAAAACGGAATCAATGCTTTTGGGAAGAAAAACTTTCTTGGCACATTTATGCCACCTTATGCTGTATTGAATGACTTAGATTTTCTGACCACTCTTGATGATCGAGATTGGCGATCGGGTATTGCAGAAGCGGTGAAAGTGGCGCTGATCAAAGATGCAGATTTCTTCGATTTCATTATGACTTATGCCGATAAATTGGCTAACCGAGACATGGACATCATGGAAAGGCTAATCTATCGGTGTTCCCAGTTGCACTTAGAGCATATTGCTGGTAGTGGTGATCCTTTTGAAATGGGTTCATCGCGTCCTTTGGATTTTGGACACTGGGCTGCTCACAAACTGGAACATTTAACGAATTACAGTTTACGTCATGGTGAAGCTGTAGCGATCGGCATTGCTTTAGATAGCACCTATTCTTATTTAAAAGGGTTAATTTTGCAATCAGAATGGCAAAGGATTTTAGGCACACTTAAAAAATTAGGGTTTACTTTATACGTATCTGAATTGGCAGAGCAATTACATCAACCAGATCATCCTCATTGTTTATTTAGGGGACTGACTGAGTTCCGTGAACACTTAGGAGGAAAATTGACAATCACCCTTCTAGAAGGAATTGGGCAGGGAATGGAAGTGAATCAGGTGGATCTGTCTTTATACAAAGATGCTATTTCGATGCTGCGCGATTGGGAGCTTTCGTATTAATTCTGTATATTTAATTGGAAGTCTCTAAGTGCGATCGCTCCACTAGGACGGCGTTAAAATAAACCCATAACAGATCAAGGTCTTATCTGAAAACATGACCTATGACTTACACTCCACCCAAGCTGTTAACTTTTGAGCAATTCATAACTGAATATGGGGATAATCCTCGCTACGAACTCATTGACGGAGAACTACGCGACATAGAGCCTACAGGCCCTCATGAAGAAGTTTCAGGAAGCATTGCGGGTAGAATCTATGTCGAAATTCTTCGTTCTAATTTAAACTGGTTAATTCCAAAAACTTGTTTGATTAAGCCACCTGCTGCGGAAACTACAGCCCTACGTCCTGATGTCATTGTTTTAGATAAAGCAGAACTTAACAACGAACCGCTTTGGCAAAAGGAGCCGATTATTTGTAATGGCAATACAATTAAACTTGTTGCCGAAGTTGTTAGCACAAATTGGCAGGATGACTATGCTAGAAAAGTTGAAGAATATGCTTTTCTAAATATTTTAGAATACTGGATTATAGACTTTCGTGGTTTAGGAGGCTTGCAATTTATTGGTAATCCTAAACAACCTACCTTTACAATCTGCCAATTAATTAATAGTACATATCAACAGCAACAATATCGTTTAGGAGATGCAATTACATCCTACCTATTTCCAAACTTGCAACTCAAACTCGACGATGTTATGCCAATAATGTACTAAAAAACTCGTAATTTCTAAACAGTTAAAAGCTAACAGATGAACACAGGTAATTCATCTATGTTCATCTGCGGAAAGTCCGACCACTGAAAGTGTGTGCATTGTCGCTTGCGACAGCAGGAGCTTGTTCCCCATTATTCTCTATCAAAACGCACCTGTTTTCTTGCTAGGTGCAGCATCACCTAAATAAATTTGCTTAGAGTTTTCAGCTATGCGAATCCAGTCCAAACCTCTTAGACGATTTCTCAGATTAGATATAGTTACACCAAGCTCATCCGCCATTGCATAAAGGTGAGACCATTTCGTTAAATCACGTGGTTTTTGTGCTTGTTCCAAGATATGCACAGGCATTAGCAAACAACTGGCTAAATACTGAGCTTGCCATTCTCTCCAATCTATCTGAGTGTTAGCAATACTTTGATAAAGTTGGTCACTAGCACTACGGCATAAGAACGGCGGTAAAGTTACCTCGATATCATGCTCCATCCGATCTACAATTTTCTCAACTTCGTCTTGGTTGATATGGAGTAACCAGTGTCCAATTTCATGAGCAATTGTGGATTGTCCATATCCTTCACGCAGTTTGGGAATATTTTTATTAATGACAATTTCCCGCTGTAGTGGCAAAATCATAGCTGCTATCTGCCCTTGGTCATCAGAAGGCAGACTTTCCCACACAACACCTATATCCAGAAAGTCAGCGACACGACTAGCATCAATTCGTCGTCCATTACCAGCATAATTGGGCTTTGCCTGCATCTGACTGAGAAGATCCGCCGCCCTACGTTCAATCTCCTTTTTGGTATATCGCTGTTCCGGCTTAATTACACTCAACTTTCCTTTTCCTCCTCATCTGGTTGGGTAGATTCCTGAAGAAGTTTTTGAACAGAATGAGGATTGTCCCGCCACATACGAAACAAAGCAGGCATCTGCTTGTAGTTCTGTTTGACCAACTCCTGAAAAACTTTCTCGTCATCTGTCGTGATTCGACCAGCAAGATAGATTAGCTCCTCTTCGCATTCAGTTAAATCTAGATAATGCACTAATAACTGAATAACCCCTTTACTAGGGGGATACGCGGCATGGTCGTTCTCCAGCTTGGACAGGTAGGTGTAATCCACATCTACTAACTTAGCCAGATCACGCTGACTGTATCCCTTGTCCCTACGGGCTTGACGAATAACTTTGCCAAAAGTCTGACTCACTGTTTTTTCCTACTTAGCTATAAATAATATCAGGGGTTGACTTTATTAGTCAACATAAGTTAGCGTCTGAATAACGGGTTGACTAATGTAGTCAATAAACGAATTGGACACTGACTATGGTGTACATAAGATAAGAAACTTTTTTAGCATCAAAACATTGGAGGAAAGAAAATGCAAACTCCTCGGCGACCGTTTGCTAGTTATAACCTCTGGTTACAGTTCGCTCCATCGGTAGGGCAAGAGCGTTGGCATTGTGATATGAAGCGGGGCTTTACTAAGGCTCGTCACAAAGAACCATCTGTTGCAGCACTCTTGGCAACTGACACGACACCTCAGCGGATTGGTCTATTGGCACAACAGGGAGTTTATGAATTTCACCGAGACCCCCTAATGTTGTATGGCAGGGATGCTGTTGCGAAAGTGGCAGAAATTCTGCAATTAAACCGAGAGTTAGGGGTCGTTCAAGAGCGAGTGATTTCTATCCTGAAAAACTACCATTCAAATCCTATTCTTTTTGGGAAGAACATTATCAAGTTGAGTCGAGGTGATGAGGGATTTCCAGAACCGATTTTAATTGAGCAAGGTAATTATCAATTCAACTTATTCGCTGCTATTGACTGCATTTTTGAAGAGCAAGATGGCACACTGCACATCTTGGATTTCAAGACTGGTCAAACTGACTTTGACCGACGACAAGCTTATGTTTACTTGCTAGCAGCAAACTTACTTTACCCTACTCAAACCACTGTAGCATCGTTTTACAACTTGGAAAATGGGAAGTGGTCTGACTCCATCAGTGCAACAGTTACTCAGTTAAACGCTTTTCAGATTGAACTAGCACGGATATCCCAACAACATCAGAAAGATTTGCGAGGTTACAGGCATTCCCCATCTGAATTTAACCGAATTTTTCCTCCCAATCCAGGCATTAACTGCCAATACTGCCCATTCAATTCAATTTGTGAGTTTTCTGAACTTGAGGTTTCTGCATGACTGTTACGCCCGTTTCTCAAGCTCCAACATCTTTAAGTGAAATTTTCCCACTCACGATCTCACAACCTAATTTGATGTCCTTTCGGCTGACTCCAGAAGTTGAACGACAGGATGGCAATCGTTTAGGCTTCCGTTTTAGTCGCAAGTTCCCTGAGATTAAAGTTACTTGGCACAACGGATATTTTTTTGTTTTGGCTCAACTAGGTCAGCCCATGCCTAGCGAAGATAAGTGGCGAAAAGCAATCTTGGAAATTCAAGAGGAATTGAAAGAAGATATTGGCGATCGCTATTACTCAATTCAATGGGTACGCCAGCCACAAGCAACACCTTTAATCCTTGCCCAGCTTGCTATTCAAGTATTAAAGGTAAATCGTCCCTTTGCACCTGTAACTGTTTGGGCGGATTCGGGAGTAGAAGTCATACGAAAACCTGATTTTTGGGCAGAAACTGTTGAATTGCCAAAGGGGTTAAAGCCTGCTCTGACTTTAACGATTCACAGCAGTATTGTATCAAGGGGTGATTTGGCTGACTTCTTAGAGAATCACCCCTATCGGCAAGACCCAGAGAAGCTTTTGATTGGTCTGAAAGTTCAAGAAATTGAACGGGGTGGTAGCTGTACCATTACTGGAATTGTCGGAACAGTTGGCGAACACAGAGAAGAACTAATCGAGAAAGCGACTGGTTCAATTAGTAAACAAAAACTTGAGGAAGCAGAAGACAATCAACCACTCCTTGCTGTGCAGTTTGGCAAGAACAAAAAGCAGTTTCACTATCCGCTTATGGCTTTGCGTCCCTGCGTCACTGCCCAAACAGCTGAACAATTGCAAGTTAAATATGGAGAGTTACTCAAGGCAACTAAAATTACTCACCAAGCACGACAAAAACTTTTAATTGAATATAAAAACCAAGCAGGCATTGCTTTAGCTGCTTATGGATTTCAGTTGGGACGTAGTATCAACAGCCGTGATTATCCAACATTATTCTGGCAACCATCAGTAGCAATTGAGCAAACCCCACTCCTTTTTGGTAAAGGTGTTAAGGGTATTAGAGGTGAAGTCCTTAAAGGACTTTCTAAAGGTGGAGTTTACAGCCGTCATGATGATTATCGTCAACCATCAAGAGTAATTCGCATTGCCGCTTTGAAGCTTTGTGATATGAAGGTAGATAGATTTCTAGAGGAAGTTCGGCAAAGGTTGAAAAACTACGGATTTGAAAGTGAGATTGTTCACAGAAAAGCATTACCTCAGTTAAGTGGTGCTGAAGCCAGAGCCGAACTGGAGAAAGCCGTTCATGAATTGGAGAAAACTGTTAATGAATTAGTGACGGTTCCAACTGACATCTTTTTGACGTTTCTGCCAGAGATTGACCGCAGTGCCGATAATGACGATGGTGGTAGTTTATATCAGCGGGTATACTCGCAATTACTCAAGCGTGGAATTGCTAGCCAGGTAATTTATTCTGATACATTAAGCAGTGTTGACCATCGACAAATTCTCAATCAGGTGATTCCAGGGATTTTGGCAAAGTTGGGGAATTTACCTTTCGTTTTGGCTGAACCTTTAGAGATTGCTGACTATTTTATTGGGTTAGATATTTCAAGAGAGTCTAAGGAAAAGTTACCTGGAACTCTGAATGCCTGTGCAAGTGTACGTCTCTATGATAAACAAGGGAAGTTTATTCGCTATCGCTTGGAAGATGCTTTGATTCCAGGTGAAGAAATCCCGCAACGACTTTTAGAAACATTACTTCCAGCAACTGAACTAAGAGGAAAAACTGTTTTAATTTACCGGGATGGATCTTTTTGTGGTCAAGAAGTTGAGCATTTACTAGAATGGGCTAAAGCAATTAACTCAAAATTTATTTTGGTGGAGTGTAAAAAGTCTGGGATTCCTAGGCTTTACAACTTAAATCAACAAAAAATTGTGACTTCCCCAGAAAAAGGGTTGGCGCTTCGTTTATCATCCTGTGAAGCGGTTCTGGTAACAACTAAGGTTTCAGATCGGGTAGGTTTGTCTCGTCCTCTACGTTTGACGGTGCGTGGAGAAGGACATCAAGTATCAATTGAAAGTGTTCTAGAAACCACTTTAAAACTAACATTGCTGCATCATGGGGCCTTACAAACTCCTCGGTTACCAATGCCCCTTTATGGAGCAGACCGCATGGCTTATCTGCGGTTGAATGGAATTTATCCTACGAGTATGCTGTCAGGCGATCGCCAATTTTGGCTGTAGAGACCTCCTCATTGCTCCAAATTGGAGTTTAACCTGAAAATCGCTACAAGTATATTTGTATGAGGTAAGTGCACGTTAAACGAGCAATGCAAAACAAGTGGGATTCAGATTTTTACTAAAATATTGGCGTTGCTGAATTTGGATATGAAATTTAAAAATCAAGTATTCTAAACTCATACTCTCTGCGCCTCTGCGTGAGGTAAATTCATATTCTCAATCAGCAACGCTCAAATATTTATTTTGTGAAAATTCTCCTGAATTTTATCCTAAATTTAATGCTGCCAAAAGTTCTAGAATAACTCCATTAGTCCAGCCAAAACCAACTTCGTTGGAACTGTAGCCAAAGCAGATTTCGTCAGAGACGTTGGCAGAACAATGTTCAACATCGTATTTCTCAACTAGGGTCTTGTGACGCTTAAATTCCTCAATGACCATGACAAGGAACTTCTGGGCAATGCGATCGCCCTCTTTATGATACCCATAGCGGTGAAGTCCCAGGACTGCAATTAACGTCAGCGGAGCCCAACCGAAGGGAGCATCCCATTGATTACCTGTGACGCGAGTACTAGTAAAGATTCCTCCTGGTGCTTCAAACAAAGAGAGATTTTCAGCGACGCGTTTGGCTTGTGCATCTGAGGCTAGTCCTATCCATAAAGGATAGAACGTGGTGGCAAACTCGTAGCGGCGGCGTTCTCCGCTTTGGAAGTGATAATCCAGATAAAGTCCCTGTTCTTCATCCCAGAGACACTGATCAATGCGATCGCGGCGGATATCTGCTCGCTCACGCCATTGCTGCACCAGTTCTTCGTTACCTAGCACAGTGTTAATTTCCGCAAGGTCTTGTTCAACCTGATACAGCAAACTGTTGAGGCACACGGGAGCGTAATGGAGGATATCAACACTGAAAGGGCCAAATCGGTTAGTGATATCAAAACCCGACTCACGCATGGTGCGATCGCCTTTGTAAAACAGGTTGGTCAGTTCGTCTTTTTCCCGGTCGTAGTAAAGACTGACATCATAATCATCAATCTCAAACGTTTTATAGTATTCCTTAACGCGATCGTAATGGCTCCTTCCTTGCTCATCCTGCTCAGAGAACAAAACTTCCGGCGCGGGGCCTTCCCCAAAGGCGTAGAATCGGGACAGGCCAGTTGCAGGATTCAGGTGGGGTGGTACTACCCAGTAGTAATAAAATTGTTCAAGCAGTGGTACGGCTAACCTCAGCCACTCTTCATCTTGGGTGTGCTGGAATAGCGCTAGAACCATCATGCTGAGGACAGGGGGCTGCGATCGCGACAGCATATAAGTCCGGTTGGAATTGAGGATAGTGCCGTAATGCTGCACTTGGTACAGCAGTTGATCGACTTGACTTTTTGCTAGATCCCATTCCTCATCCCGTAATAGCCCCAACAGGATAAAGTAGCTATCCCAGCCATACATTTCGTTAAAACGACCGCCTGGTACGACATAAGGCCCTGGTAGGTATAGCAATCCGTGATCTCGAATCGCCTCAACCTCGGTTGGTAGAGTGCGAATTTCCATTTGTTGCATCTCTTTGGGAGATAGCGATCGCTCCAACACAGTTTGAACGTTGGGACAGTCTTCTTGAGGCGAAATATAGACAATCCAGGGAGTCTCTGTTTTGTGGTCTAGCTTGGTATCTTTTGCAGATTGCAACAAGTGTTCGTGCGATCGCGTCAACGTTTTCCACGTTTTTTTTATGTGGGCCCGCACGGCGTCAATCTGCGCGGTTGCAAGTGCTGGTGGAGTGGTCATAATATCATTTTCAAGTTGAGGGGGTGTTAAAGAGTTCGGGATTATTTTTTAAACGCAGAGGAACGCAGAGGAACGCAGAGGAACGCAAAGGAAACCGCAAAGGAACGCAGAGTTTTTACTCTCTGCGACGCCAGTTGCTACAACGCGCAACGCACTGGCTCCTCTGCGTAAGACAGATTCATCTTTTCACTCAGCACTACTAACCAACAAAGCAACTGGAAAGTGGGCGAGAGCAGATCCGATGGATAGCGTTTCTTTAGCTTCTAAGGATTGCTGAGTCAAGACGTTTTTCCAGGTAAAAGAACTTTCAGCAGGTAATTGCAGGTGGGTATCTTGCCATACCGACTCGCCTAGGGGATATTCTCCAGGTTGGATGAGGCTGGTGAAAAAGCGAGGCGCGATCGCGATCGCTGTTTGATTCCCCTGTCGCCGCGCAAAAGCAATAATATGATTTGCGTAAGTTCCTTGAATATTTAACGGTAGATAGTCGCCATCTTGAAATAATGAGAGATACTCTGTTCTCGCCTTAAGTAATTGAGTCGTTAAAAACAGTTTGATTCTGCCATCTGCTTTGTGGCTCAGCAACTCCTGAATTAAGCCGAGAATGTCTGTCTTCGCCTGCTCTCGAATGGCGCTCAAATAAGCCCGTCGCTGCTCAAAGTCTACGGTACGGCGGTTGTCTGGATCAACCAAACTTAACTCCCAAAGTTCCGTTCCTTGGTATAAATCTGGCACACCGGGTGCAGCAATCTTCAGTAAAGTTTGGGAAAGGGAATTGAAAATACCATAGTCCGCAATCCTTTGTTGAAAAGGGACAAAGGCTTCTAGAAATTCTGCCGAGATGGAAAAATCTAAAACCTTCTCGATAAAAGAGGCACATGCTTCTTCGTATTCGCTGTCAGGTCGCAACCATGCGGTATGGACTTTCGCTTCTCGAATTGCCTTAATTATGTAGTCTTTAACCCGTTCCACGAAAGACTCATGTTCTTGTTCGGCAAAGGGAAACGCACCCACCAGCGTTTGATATAAAAAATACTCATCGTTACGATCTGGTATAGCAAAGCCTTGGCGCTCACTGCGATGTCCTCGATTAATCGCGCTCCAAGTGTTCACCTGCTGTTCCCATTCATCAGGAATCTCTGATAGCACATTTAACCTTGCTCGCACATCCTCGCCGCGCTTGGTGTCGTGGGTGGCTGTAGTGTTCATCGTGTGAGGCCACGTTGCTTGGTGCTTTTGGTTAAAAGCGTGAAAGTCAGCTAAATTTATACCAAAATGGCTGGGATTACCTCCCACTTCATTGAGCGACAGCAAACGGTTATAAACATATAGCGTAGTGTCTTCTACACCTTTCGCCATTAGTGGGCCGCTGTATTGCTGCATCCGTAGTACAAAATATATCCACTGCTCGCGTTCTGTCTGAGTCAGAGAGTTATCAAACTCCAGTAGCATCAGCTTTTCGATAAAGGTCAACTCATGCTGCAATAGGGGTGTTTGTGCTTTAGCTTGGCGAATTACTTCTTGAATGCAGTCGCGATCGCTATCTTGGATGCCATCGGGAGTAATGTAGGTGCGGTAAATTGGGAAGAGAGTCAACACTTCGGCGATCGCGCGTTTTAATCCATTCAGTGTAAAGTCGTTGCCATAGCGATATTTGCTAGAAATATTCTTTAACAACAGAGCCAGATTATCAATGTCACCTGCTAAGTTCTTTTCTAATATCAGGTGCTTTTTCTCTTTCACAAGTGATGGATAATCTACTCTTACACCAATAAAATTATGGTAAATTCTATCGAATCGTGATTGATTTTCACATTGACAAAACACGCCATTTACGTAGTTTAAAAAGTCGTATCCAGACGTACCTTGAATTAACCAGTTTTCTGGCAAGTCTTCGGTGAGTTCCAAAATTTTTTCAACAGTGATGTATACATCTCCCATCTTTTCTTGGAGACGTTCTAGATACTGTAATGGGTTATAAAGTCCATCAATATGGTCAATTCTTAACCCAGTGAACTTTCCTTCCTCAACCAGTTTTTGAATTAAGCTATGAGTGTTATTAAACACCCGCAATTCTTCAACTTTCACAGAAATTAGTTCGTTGACAGTAAAGAAACGGCGGTAGTTCATTTCTTCCGCTCCCACCTTCCAAAAGGCGAGACGGTAAAATTGATCATTTAGTAATTCATCTAGCAGATTAAAGCTATCTGAATTACCTTTTTCTCCGTTAAAAATTTCGAGGTTTTCGTTAACGAATTCGCGGATAGCATCGTTTGTACTATAGAGTTCCCAAACTAATCCTTTAATAAATGTGATCTGGTCTTGTCGCTGTTTACCCGCAACTTCTGAAGGCACATTTTTGAGAATGTAGAGAATCCCTAATAACTTAATGAAATCGGGATGATTGCGTCCCAGTGTACGCGTGAGTTTGCCCAAGTTATGGGTGAGAAATTTTGTGTAAGACTCCAATCGCAGCGGCAGTTTTAAGCTGTAATAGTTCACGGTTAAACCGTTTTGTTCGTATTGCAGCTGAATGTCTCCGTTTTCCAAAGATACACCGTAGAAGTCTCCCAGCAAAGGAGCCAGAATTCGCTCTTGGCGATCGCCAAATGGAGCATTCCAACTTAAATCAAAGTAGTCAGTATAGCTAGAATCTGGGCCGTGTTCTAATACGTCCACTAAGTAGTGATTTTCGCTAGTATATGCCATGTGATTGGGCACAATATCTTGTAACCAGCCCATACCAAGGGCTTGTAGTTCGCCAACTAGCGCATCAAACGATTCGGTAGTTCCTAATTCTGGATTGAGTTGAGTGGCATCTACTATATCGTAGCCATGCGTACTGCCAGATCGTGCCTTGAAAATGGGAGAGGCATACAGGTCAGAAATACCTAAGTCTGCTAAGTAAGCGGCGATCGCTCTAGCGTTTTCAAAGCCAAACTGAGGTGTAAACTGAATTCGATAAGTTGCGGTGGGAATTCGCATAGATAGATTTGTTTTTAGTGAAGATATGGTAGGTTTATTCTGTGTCTTTGTGGTAGAAAAATCCTTTTTAAACCACTAAGACACAAAGTATTTATGGACGTACTTACGTTTCCAGTTCATACAACACTATACTGGTGGGTTGTAGCTTCAGATCTTGCCCTACAGATAGATGCTCAGGTGCTTGAGAGCTAGGCCCAGACCATGACGTATCTGCTGAGTCTAATAGTTTGCTAGCATTTTGCTGACTTGGTAGGATTGTTGACACTGGAGACGAATTAAAATTCATCACAAATATTAGTTCGCTAGATTCGCACCAACGACGCACTACAACTAATTGCTTATCTTCATCGCTAGTTGCTTCCATGAAGTTGCGGTCTTGCTTGAGCAGTACTGGATGCGTCTGGCGTAAATTAATTAACTGGCGATACCAATCCCACAAAACTTTGTGCTTACCTTCGTTGTGTAACTCCCAGTTGAGTTTACAACGTAGGAAGGTTTCCGCAGATTCGGGATCTGGTGGATCGTCTTCATAGTGAAATGCTTCAAATTCTTCTTTGCGTCCGGCTCGAACGGCTTGAATCAAATCTGGATCGGAGTGACTAACAAAGTACATGAAGGGCGCAGTCTCTCCGTATTCTTCTCCCATGAACAAAAGGGGTAAGTAGGGTGAGAGTAACACAGCCCCGGCTGCTAATTTTAATCCTTCAAATGAAATTCGCTGAGTAAGGCGTTCTCCCTTCATTTGATTGCCGATTTGATCGTGATTCTGGATGCAGACTGCAAACTGTGATGGAGAGCGATCGCGGCAAGATATACCATGAAATCTCTTGCGATGCGGAGCGTATTTCCAATCGTAAACAAAAGTATCTGTATAAGCTTTTGCTAAATCAGCGCATTGTCCAAAGTCTTGATAATATCCTTGGCGATCGCCCGTCAAAAGTGCGTGCAATGCATGGTGAAAATCATCACTCCATTGGGCATCAATCCCGTATCCACCCAATTCTGGCGGACGAATTATTTGCGGATTATTCAGGTCACTTTCGGCAATTAAGTGGCGTTTCCATTTTTGCCCTTGTGAGAAATTATCCACTGCTTGGGCCAGTTCCCACAAAAAGTGCTTAGCTCCCAAATCATAAATTGCCTGAATGGCATCAAGCCGCAATGCATCAATGTGGAATTCTCGCAACCAGTACAGAGCATTTTGGATGAAATAGTTTCGCACACCTTGACTAAGGGCATCATCGAAATTCATCGCATTGCCCCACGGAGTCTTGTAGGTTTTAGTAAAGTAGGGCGCGAACTGACCCATATAGTTACCTTCTGGGCCAAAGTGGTTATAGACCACATCCAGAACTACAGCAATACCGTGTCGATGACAAGCATTCACTAGTTGCTTAAGATCGGCTGGACTACCGTAGGAATTTTGCACAGCATAAGGGTAAACGCCGTCATAACCCCAGTTACGGTATGTCAGAGAAGCTTCAATATGAGTGTCTCCTGGAAACTGAGCGATCGGCATGATCTCAATGGCGTTAATCCCCAGTTCTCTCAAATCTGGCAGACGGGAAATGATTGCGGTAAAAGTTCCTTCAGGCGTGAATGTACCAACATGAAGTTCGTAGAAAATCATCGACTCCAATGGAATCCCGCCCCATGCTTCATCTGTCCACTCAAACTGTTGATCGACAATTTGAGACGGCCCATGAACCCCTTCAGGTTGATACTGTGATGCTGGATCAGGGAAAGCATTTTGGTCATCCAAGAGATACCGATAAAGCGTACCCGGATACACATCGCTCACTTTTGTCTGCCAGTATCCCTCTGCTTGAGGTTTGAGCGGAATTACCTGCTGCTCTGGCGTCAAAATTTGCACCGCTACACTATTTAACGTTGGAGACCAAACTGTAAACTCGCACTCTTTATTACCCAAGTAGTGAGCACCAATTTTCACGCCCTATCCTCCCATCAGAATCTTATGTTGTGCCGAACTGTGGCATGACTGTAAATGCGATACATTGCAGACTGTTTACAAACACGCCAGATAGCATAATGGTTGGTCTACTATGCTTTTGGCTAGCACCGGAAGGCTGAATTTTTTACCAAAAAATTCTATCTGTAGGAGTTAGGAAGTAGGTGATTAAAAGAGCATGGGGAGTAGAGGGAGCAGGAGAGCACAAGGGGAATAAATACTAACTCTTGACTCAGAACTTTTTCAACTTTCTCCGCCATTCCATAATTCACGACTATTCTGATGTATCTTGCGTCTGTGTATCCATCTTGTGCTGTTTATTATCTTTTTGCCGTTTATCTTCTTTCCATCTTCCTGTTTTGCGTGCGGCTTCAGTTAGAAGATACTCAATTTGAGCGTTAACACTCCTTAGTTCGTCAGAAGACCATTTCTCCAGCACTTCGTATAACTTAAGGTCTAAACGCAGTAAAAACCGTTTTTTCTGGCTCATGTCTTAGGTGTAAAGGCTGCCAGCGTTAACCACTGGTTGAATGTTCTGTTCTGAGGTTAAGACAACCAGCAGATTGTTAATCATAGCTGCTTTACGTTCATCGTCCAAGTCAATAATTTGTCGTTCGCTAATCCGTTTTAGTGCTTCATCAACCATACCCACTGCACTGTCAACAATTTGTCGCCGTGCATCAATCATTGCTTTGGCTTGTTGACGACGCAGCATCATTTGGGCAATTTCTGGAGCATAGGCAAGATGAGAAAGTCTTGCTTCTAATACTTCAACTCCCGCAACTTCCAGTCTCGCTTGCAATTCTTGTTGAAGGAAAAGTGCAATTTCATGAGGTACTGCACGCAACGAAGGGATTGATTGCTCATCAGGCGCATCATAAGGATAGCGAATTGCTAGGGTACGAATCGCTGTCTCGCTCTGGATGCCGACAAATTGTTCGTAGTCATCAACTGCAAATCTAGATTTAGCTGATTCTACTACTTGCCACACTACTACGGCTGCTATCTCTATTGGGCTGCCTTGAGCATCGTTTACTTTTAATATTTTGCTGTTAAAGTTGCGAACCCTCAAAGATACCTGGCGTTTATTGGTAAAAGGGTTAGTCCACCAAAAGCCTGCTTCCTGCACAGTACCAACGTAACGCCCTAAAAAGACTAGTACTACTGCTTGATTTGGTTCGACCGTAAAGAAACCAGACCACGAAGGAATTAGCACTATAAGCAATGTCGCCCCTAACCATGCCCCTATTTCTGCTAAATCGGCAAAATCTCCCACCTTAAGACTTCTGCCTAAGACTTCTATTAATCCCTGTATTGTTGCCCAAACCTGCCAACTACCAAAAATTGCTAAAGCTAGGATTATGCTCAAAGCTAGGAAGCCGTTAACTTTAAATGCAGGAAATTCCGCGATTTGCTGTTTCATCGTTTGCTACTTTTGTTATCAAAGTGATATCATGATAATAGCAAAAAATGGCAAGTGCTTAAGTAGCACTCACCAAAAACAGAGCGGTTTTCAATTGAATAGACTACACACCTAGGGGTACAATATATTTATTCATTGGTGTTAACTTAAGCCAAACCTGTTTAAATTCTCGTTTCCAGGTTCTAATACCAAGTCGGATTTTACCCATTAGAAAATTGCTGTAAATCCCGCTCGTATTACTAGACGTTCGCTTGCTGGCGTTGATATAGTGACCAGTACAAACCCTTTTGTTGCAATAATTGTGAGTGAGTACCGCGCTCAGCAATTACGCCTTGCTCCAACACTAGAATTAAATCAGCACGTTTGAGAGGGGCAAAGCGGTGAGCAATAAGGAACACGGTACGGTTAGCGGAAATTTTTTGTAGGTTTTGTAATACCTGTTGTTCAGTTTCACTATCCAAAGCGCTGGTAGCTTCATCCAAAACTAAAATCGGCGCTGGGGAAAGAAATAACCTTGCTAGGGCGATGCGTTGTCTTTGTCCGCCAGATAAAGCTGTCCCGCGTTCTCCAACGTTGGTTTCATAACCGTAGGGCAATTGACTGATGAAGTCGTGTGCTACGGCTAGTCTGGCAGCTTCTACTACTTGCTCTGCACCAATGTCAGGATTACCGAGAGTAATATTTTCCAAGATGGAACCATTGAATAAAAAGTCTTCTTGGAGAACTACGCTAATTTGTTGCCGTAGTGAGGCTAAATCAGCACTTTTAATATCAAAACCATCAATCAGGATGCGGCCTGATTCAATTTGATAGAGGCGTTGCAATAGTTTAGAAAGGGTACTTTTACCAGAACCACTGCGTCCAACAATACCAACAAACTGACCTGGTTCTGCATTGAAGGTGATGCCTCGAAGGACTGGTTCAATGTTCGGTTGGTAGCGAAAAAAGACTTGCTCGAAGGTGACTTGACCTTTGAGGGGTGGTAAAACTAGACCAGTTCCAAGTTCGGCTTCTGGAGCAACGTTAAGAATATCACCAATACGGTCTACAGAAAGTAGGACTTGTTGCAGATTTTGCCACAACTGCACTAAGCGCAAAAGTGGCCCTGTGACTCTCCCAGACAGCATTTGAAAGGCAACAAGTTGACCAACGGTAAGTTTTTGTTCGATGACTAACTTGGCTCCAAACCAGAGAATCAGCATGGTGGAAAAATTGGTGAGAAAGTCACCAATATTGCTGCTGATGTTGGAGGTGGTGGAGGCTTTAAAGCCTGTGCGGATGAATCTGGCAAATAAGCCTTCCCAGCGATCGCGCGCTACTGGTTCGGCTGCATGGGCTTTGACGGAGTGAATTCCCGTCATTGTCTCCACTAAAAACGATTGACTATCGGCACTGCGGTTAAATGTTTCATTGAGCCAGTTGCGAAGAATTGGTGTTGCAACTATCGTCAAAATGGCAAACAGTGGCAGTACTCCTAAAGCCACAAAGGTAAGTGGGACATTATAGTAAAACATCAATGCCAGGTAGACCACAGCAAAGATGCTATCCAGAATCACGGTTAATGCTGTACCTGTGAGAAACTGGCGGATTTGTTCGAGTTCTTGGACTCGTGCTACTGTGTCTCCGACGCGCCGCGACTCAAAATAAGCTAAAGGCAGACGCATCAGGTGGCGAAATAGCTGTGCTGATAAACTTAGATCTAAGCGACGAGCTGTATGAGTAAATATGAATAGGCGCAGAGTACCGAGTATAGCCTCAAATATGGCTACTGACAAAAGTGCGATCGCCATGACATCCAATGTTGCCAAGCTCTCCTGCACCATCACCTTATCAATAACGACTTGCGTAATTAGCGGTGTTGTTAATCCTAAAAGCTGCAACGTAAAAGACGCCAGCAAAACTTCACCTAGCAATCCCCGATATTTCCAAACTGCTGGTGTAAACCAACCGAGGTTAAATTTTTCTTGCTTGGATATAAGTTCTGCTTGCCACAGTTGCCCATCCCAGGACGCCTCAACTACCGACTGCGGCAGGCTTTCACAAGTCCGATCAGGATTTAGAGGATTAGCAATAATTAGGCGATCGCCCTTTACCCCATAAGCCACCACCCAAGAGGGAGTCTGAACTGAATCAGGATTCCACAGCAATAAAGCTGGAAATGACAACTGGCGCAACTCACGCCAATTCACTTGCAATCGCCGCAACAGCAATCCTAATTTTTCCCCTGCTTCCACAACATGTTTTGGGCGTTGTCCTCTGAGTTGGCGTTGCACCCATTCCAGTTGCACACCATTTTCTAACTGTTGCGCCGCCATTGTTAAACAAGCAGCAGCCGTATTCCAGCTAGAAATAAAAGGATAATTTGGGATTACCAGAGTGGAAGAGTGGGGAAGTGAAGTGGTGGAGGAGTGAGGGAGTAAAGAAGTGGGAGACCGAGAAAATGTCCCTCCCTCTGCCTCTTTGCCTTTCTCTTTTTCCTCTAAGGGCCCTTGCCAGAATTCTTCTAGTTGTGGGTTAGAAACTTCGTTCCACAGTGCTGTTTCCCAACACACTACTACCACTTCTTTACTAGCAGCTACAGCTTTACAATCTACAGAAAGCTTTTGTAAGTCGCCAAACCAATCCCCCACCTCCAAAGCGGCTAACGGCTTGCCAATATTTTCTTCTCCAAAGTTTCCTCGGAGTTCTTTCCGCAAGCGGACTTTACCAGCCACAATAAAGAATTGGGAACCTCCGGTTTCATTTGACCAAATTTTTTCCCCAAGACGATACTGACGGATTTCTGACTGATTTTGTAATCTGGATTTTTGTTCGGGCGTGAGCCAGGTTAGGGGTGGCTGATTCCAAGGTAAAGAGGCTAGCACGCTTAGTAGAGATTCGTTATCCAGAATTTTTAACTCACTTGTAATTTCACCGTCAGCTTTTGAATTTTCTCTGCTAGCCATTTCTCAAATAACTCGTTTTGTAATGCTTGCTTTAGTTGAGTATCTTCTAAAGACGCTGGCAGAAATTGTTCTACTCGAAACAAACCATAGCGTCCTTCAAGTTCTACTGGCCCTACTAATTGTCCAGGACTTGCCACATCAACAGCCGCCCGTAGTATATCTGGTAGACTTCCTCGGCTGATTGGCCCCATCATGCCGTGTACAATTCGGTCATCTGCAACCGAATACTCTTTAGCTAATTGCTCAAAGCTACCTCCTTCTTCGATTTGGGTTTGTAGTTCTTCACTGAGTTCCCGATTCTCAACCAAAATACGAGAGAGTACTATCCGATCCAGAAAAATTTTACGTTCAATGAAATATTCTGGAATTTTTGGTTCGGTAACTACAGCCTTCAGCTTTTCTAATTTGAAACCAAAAACGACTGATGCGTGAAAGGTAGCGTAGTCTGTGTTGTTTTTGTTTAACCAATCTTGAAAACTTTGGGGATCAGCTAGTTGATTTTTCAGCCTAAAATCAATAATTGTCTGTTCAGTTAATGCTGGAGTAATCTCAATATCATCTCGCGTTTGTATTTCCTGCTCAATTACGCGCTGGCGGAGAATGTCCCCAATGAATTGTCCCAATTTTCCAGAGGCTTGCAGGTATTTTACTACTTCCTCTAGAGAAATCGGCTGGTCATCGATGGTTAAAAAGGATGAAGATTCCATGAACTAATTACGTGGAAATGGTTAAACACTTAAGCATCTTTCAAATTAAATCATATAGAAATTAGCTTGTCATTTATGGATAAATATGATAAAGATTTCGTGAACTAATTACATAGAAAATGAATGCAAAGTTATATGACTAGTAAATAAAATAATTTCCCCCGATCGCTGGTATGGTCTATGCTAATCGGATTTGATTCGTGAACTGACTTGTAGAGACAGGGAATAGGGAACAAGTGGGCAAAATTAGGCAATGATACTTGTCCATGTCCAGGCAAGTATTATTGCAGCGATCGCACCTATTAATGTATTGAAAATATTTACCACTTCGTTGGTTAGCCAGGTATATTTAGATTGCAGGGTTGCCCCAATCACACTTTCTAAGTTGGTAGCAATAAACGCTGCCAGCACACACCAAGCGACTCCCCATAGATCAATTAAACCAACTCCCCAGCCAACTAAAGCGATCGCAACTGATGCCACTACACCGGCTAAAGTTCCCTCTAAGCTAACTGCTCCTTCTGTTCCACGAGATACTGGTTGCAGTGTGGTAATCAAAAAGGTGCGTTTACCGTATGCTTTACCGACTTCGCTAGCAGTGGTGTCAGAAAGTTTGGTACTGAAACTCGCCACATAGCCCAACAATAGTAGGGATTGGGGACGAAGGACTAGGGACTGGGGACTGGGTAAGAGAAATCCTGAATTTATTATTCCTATTCCCAAAGCACATAGCGCCCCAGTTAAGGCTGAACCCCAGACATTTTCTGGGCCTCTCGCTCCAGAACGCTTTTCGGCAATTCCTTCTGCTTCTTTTTGGGCCATGCCGATGCGGGTAACTCCAGAACCAACTATAAAATAGAACATGACTACTACATATCCTTGCCAGCCGAGAGTTACCCAAATTAGTACGCCTAATAACCAAGCGTGGAATAATCCAGCCGGGGTAAGCAATTTTTTGGGGGCGATCGCAGCTATGCCCAACAAAATTGTATTTAAACATACTCCAACTAACCAGGGATTTACAGAATTAATTAAAGATATCATCACTAATCAATCACGAGTAGTTTTACATTTAAAGCTTAACCGTTTGACCTCTAGCTCCCCCAAGCTATGTAATATGCTTATATTATTTACTGAATAGCGATCGCTCTGAAAGCTTTAGTGTAAAAATACAGGCAATATCTTAGAATCGCACCCCCTGGGTATTTACACTCTTGCCCACGCAAACATAAATTAGTATTGCTGCACAAGAATCATTATAAGTATGAATTATGTAGATGCATAAGGAAGTTCAAGGGTCAGCTTCCTACTAACAGAACTTCTCCCAAAGGAGACGCTGCTTTGTAGCTTGCTTCACCTTAGAGTATGGTAGTAGCTTGCCACAGGCTAGGATGAAGTTAGAACTGTGCAAATTTTTATCACAGCCAAAGGCTTGTCGCAAACAGGGCGTCTAAATCCAAACTTGGCTATAAGGATATAAGTTAAGGTTAATTAAAACTGTGTTCACATTGACCGTAACTGAATCTCAACAAAATAAATTGTAAATAGTCTCAACCACCAGTCTTCTCAATGCAAGCTATGAACCAAACGTTATTTCATCTTGCCTTCCCCGTGACTGATATTGCCCAAACAAAAGCATATTATGTAGAAGGCTTAGGCTGCATTCCCGGTCGTGAAAACCCTCACGCTTTAATTCTCAATCTCTACGGTCATCAATTAGTAGCTCACGTCACTAAAGAACCTTTGTTACCTCAACGGACTATTTATCCCAGACACTTTGGGCTAATTTTTACCCAAGAACGTGACTGGGAAGACTTACTAGAAAGGGCACAACTACAACAGCTTCTTTTTAGAGAAGAACCCAAAAATCGTTTTATTGGTTCTCTTTTGGAACATCGAACTTTCTTTTTAGAAGATCCCTTTTATAACTTGATGGAGTTGAAGTATTACCGCCACCCAGAGGCAATTTTTGGAAGTTACGAATATGCTCAAATTGGGGATAAGACTTAATCGGCTTTGTTAGTGCTTCTGCTACTGCTGCTAAAATTCTGGAGTCTGTCAGCATCCAGGGGTGTAGAGCAACTGGTACTATTACTTCGCGTCCTATAGACATTTGTGAACTATTCGCTGGGACAATCATCAAATCATAAGGTGTCCAGATCGAGGTAAAATCTAGCTGCTTTAACATGGCAGCATCAGAATTTAAATCTTTGAGAAAAATGCTTTCGGGACGCATTTGCACGCATCCAGGACGCTGGGAACCATAAGCAACCACAGTTCCTTTATGGGGTGAAGATATAGTGATAAACCGCTGCACGCGCTTAATTCCCTCCAGTCGTTGGATATAGTAACGGCTGACAATTCCTCCCATGCTGAAGCCTACCAAATCCAGTGGTTGTTCTGGCGCAAAAGTAGCAGCAACGTAATTGGCTAACTGCTTTGCCAACTCATCAAGACCTACCTCACCATTATTAGGCACTAGGTTTAAGGCATATACAGACCAACCCTTTTGTTTTAAATAGTCTGCCATTCTATAGAAAACTGCGCCCGTGTCATCAATGCCATGTACTAATAAAACGGGATTGCGCTGTTGATTTTTAGTATTCATCTATATCTAGATAAGTTCGTCTAAGTCCAATCTGTAGAAAATTTAACTGAGTATTATAGCTATCTGCCAACAAGCTATGACACTCCTTCCACTGGTTAATCAAAATTGAGCATCTGCAAAACAAATAAATGTTAATTTATATTAAGTCTACTTTCAGAATCTTGCTCTTAGTTACAGTAAAATTTCATAATTAGTTCTCGGTGTATACAGGTTGCAAGTGCTTGCAAGAAAGAGTTAAGAACATTTGCCCTGTAGTGTTACTACAATGTTAATTAAGCACAAACCTTGAGTTAAGGGTTGTCACCAGGACAGAGTGGCGTAAAAAAATGTAACATTCAGCCGTAATTTGTAATAATTGCGGTCAAACTCCAGATAGTTAAGAGGCAGGAGCAATTGTAATGATCGGTTTTATCAAAAAATTAATTACCAGTATTCTGGGTTTCGTTACTGGGCTATTACCTGGAAAGAAGAAAAGCAACGGCTACTTCTTAGAATTAGACGAAACCAAAGATGCAAAGCCGCTAGAAGCAGCTAAAGAAGCAGCTAAAGAGGTAGCATCGAGTGCGAAGAAAGCAGCGGAAACAGTTGCATCGAGTGCGAAGAAAGCAACGGAAACATTTGTATCAGATACACCCGCTTCATCTAAGTCAGATTCACTGAACGGAACAAAAACCTCCGCAGCTAAGACTAGCGCAAAAGCTGCTAAAGAAACAAAATCAGCTAAAAAGGCAAAACCAGCCGATGTTGAGTTAGTCCAAACTGCCGAGGGTCTTAAGATTCAACCTGGCAAAAATGCAAAAGCCGCAGCAGCTAAAGTAGTCAAAGAACAGCCTACTGAAACTACTTTTGCGCCCAAATATGTCGCTCTTGCGGCTACTAGCTCTAACGGTCGTCGTCGTCCAGGGGCGAATATGAGTGCTTACTTAGAAATGGCACGTCAGGTTAAAACTCCTGGTTAAGTTTGGTAATTTGGGGAAACGTTATAACCCATTACTTATCATCACACCTTTAACAAATACTAGTCCACTATATAAATGAAAAGCTGGGTCCCAATTAGTCTGTTCCCTACGAAGCAGGTGAATGTGAGATTGGATTTGACCCAGCATTTCTATTTGTTCCAATACTGTCTCTGCAAAGGGTGTGAAATCTGACCAAATTTTGACTTGGGGTAGTTGCTGCTCAACCCAACTCAATAGACTATTCCAATTGATTCGGATCGTATTTTGGCTAGCTTGGGGAATAATTTTTACACCTTGCTGGAAGTCATAGCCATTATCATAGAGTCGCAGAATACAACGTCTGCCAGGTAAGTGTAAATCACAAAACTGGGCATAGTCTTGTATTTGGGTCTTCCGTTCCAGTTTACCGCGCACGTCGCGATCTACAACTTCCTCAAATATGGGTAATAGTCCCATGACTTGTGCTTTAACTTCTAACCAATCAAAAGTTAAAGAACCGAGTTGATTTGTCTGGTTACAACAAACAACAGTAGCTTGTAGGGCAGGTTCTAAAAAGTATTTGACTTGAAAAACTTGAATTTGCTGAACTTGAGATATGGTTGTCCAGAAGCAGGGAATGCTAGCCTGCTGTAGTTGTTCACCGTAAAATTTTAGTTCTCCTATTTGTCCACTGCGGTACAATCTCCAGCCACGGCTTGGTAGTATTAACCTTGCAGTATAGGTATCTAGCTGCATAATTTGGGCAAATTTTCGAGATGCTTCTGTTTTGAGATCGTTACTCAAAGGTTCTAAAACTAGTACGCCAAGTTCAGTGTTACTGGCTTGGGCCGTAGCTTGGGAAATGGTTCTTTGTCTTTCTTCCTGCTCAAGTTCTTGCAGCCGTCGCAAACCTTGACGTGCTTGTGTGACTATTTTGATATTGGTTGTCTCTCGCAGCAATTGCCGATAAATTTTTTCTGCATCTTGGCGCTTTTGGGTTACTTCGTGCAGTCTTGCGAGGTAAAATTGCACCCAAGGATTTTCTGGTGATTCTGCTAACAGCTGTTTGAGTAATTTAGCAACTGTTTGATAGTCTTTACGCTCAAAGGCGATCGCAACTTGCTCAATCATCACTTACTTTAAATGCACGCTGGAGTGATGTCTCACACAAAGATGACTTTGCGTGAGGTATAAATCATTTATACTTCACAAGCTGCGGTAATCAAGGATAAAGCTACTACTGGCGCTGTAACTGCTCGGAGGATGCGACGACCGAGAGAAACAGGTTGGAATCCAGCCGCGATCGCATCTTGAACTTCTTTTTCTGTCCATCCACCTTCGGGGCCAGTTGCAACAATAATCGTCCCTTCTTGTTTATGCTGCAAGCAATCTTTTAAATGGGGAGAGTCGCCACGAGCTACACAGATATATTTCTGGCTATTTGTCAATGACAAATCACTCATGACTGATGATAAACCAGTATTAAAAGTAACAGGTTCTAAAATTGTCGGCACAAAAGAGCGCTCTGATTGCTCAGCGGCCTCCGCAGCGATGCGCCGCCAGCGTTCGAGTTTTTGGGGACTGGGATGAAGTAAAGTGCGATCGCTTAGCACAGGAGCAATACAGGCTACTCCTAACTCCGTACAAAACCGCACCACTTCATCGAATCCATTGCCTTTGGGCAACGCCACTATGAGCGTAATCGATACAGGTAATTCGGTTTCTACTGTAAGTGGTTCTAAAACCTGTGCTTGTTCTCCTTCTAGCTGCGCCAACCACCATTTTCCTATGCCATCCATTGCAATAAAGCGATCGCCCTCACGCAAACGCAACACACGCCCTAGGTAATGTTGCTGTTCTTTGGTAAGTAAAATTTGCCCTTGTTGGAATTGGGAGGGGGCGATCGCAATTCGTTGCAGTTGAGACATGGAATTTTCTGCCCTGCTCACCGTTGACAGCGAGGATATTAAGGATGAGGTTCTGACGGCAGATTATTCAAGTAAATCTCTACCGCCTCGTTAACTAGCTGAGTCATCGGCTTACCTTGGCGAGTTGCGGCTTCCTTCACCTTGATGTAAATGTCATCTTGTAGGCTGACGCGACGCCGCGATTTACCGGTAGCAATGGTAGTATTAGCGATCGCTACTTCCTGATACCCACTCTCTTCGGTAATTTCTGCAATCGTAGAGTCTGCCATTGTTTCCACTAAACCATCGCTATCGTCTGTAGTCTCTGCCGTTGCAACGGTTTGAGATTCGTAATTAGCAGCAAATTCGCGGATGGCATCAAAACCAACGCGATCGCAAAAATCCCCAAAGCTTTCCCCTGATTTGCGTGATTGCTTGAAGTAGTTAAAAATGGGTTCTAGCTGGGTTTCCAAATCGTTATGGTGCAGGCGTTCCATGTAAGGTAGTGCCAGTCTGGTTTGATCTGGCGAACCCCCTAACCATAATTGGTAAGATTCTGGAGCACTACCAACAAAGCCCAGTTCTGCCAAGTAGGGACGAGCGCAACCGTTAGGGCAGCCTGTCATCCTTACCACAAAATGCTCGTTTTGTAAACCTAATTTATCCAATAGGTTGCGAATTCGCTCTAAAATGCCTGGTATTGCCCGTTCCGATTCGGTGATTGCTAAGCCGCAAGTGGGCAAAGCTGGGCAAGCCATTGCATAACGCACCAAAGGCTCGATTTTTTCAGGTTCAGAGACGACGCCACGACGGTTGAGAATGTCTTGAATAACTTGCTTATTCTCTGGTTCGATGTCGTAAAAAATCAGGTTATGGTTGGGCGTTAGGCGGATAGGCAAGTTAAATTGCTCAACAATTTCCCGTAAGGCAGTTTTCAGTTGAAACCTACCTTCATCCTTAATCCGCCCATTGTCAATGGAAATTCCTAAGAATAACTTGCCATCGCCTTGCTCATCCCAGCCGAGGTAGTCTTGATATTTAAACTCTGGCAGTGGTTTGAAGGGTTCAACTGGTTTGCCAAAATATTCTTCGACTTTGGCGCGGAATTTATCCACACCCCAATCGTTAATTAAATATTTTAATCTGGCATGACGGCGGTCAGTGCGATCGCCATAATCTCTCTGGGTAGCGACAATCGCTTTCACGGCGTCATAAACATCATCCTTGGCTACATAGCCAATTGCATCTGCTAGCCTAGCGAATGTTTCTTCTTTATTGTGTGTTCTACCTAAACCGCCACCAGCAAAGATATTAAATCCTTCTAATTCTCCCTGCTTATTGGTAATTACTACTAAGGTGAGGTCTTGGGAATATAAATCAACCGAATTATCTCCTGGCACTGTTACGCAAATTTTGAACTTACGCGGCATGTAGTGCGTGCCATAAATCGGTTCTTCAGTGCCATGAATAATTGTGCCATTGCCATTACGCTGCCTGGCTACCTTCACCTCTGGGTCTTCTTCCGCACTGATTGCCTTTTCCCCATCTAACCAGATTTCGTAATAAGCACCCGTTTGCCCTGACAGTAAGTCAGCAATATTCTGAGCATATTTCCAAGCATATTGGTACTCTGGGCGATTCTTATATGGGACTGGTGGCGCCATCACATTGCGGTTAATATCGCCGCAAGCTCCCAAAGTCGAACCCAAATTTTTGACGATGGTGGCAATTGCTGTTTTGAGATTCTTTTTTAAAATCCCGTGCATTTGAAACCCTTGACGGGTGGTTGTTCGCAATGTGTGATTACCATATTCATCAGCCAGCTTGTCTAAAGCCAGATACAGCTGCGGCGGTACTAAACCACCTGGATTTTTTGTCCGCAGCATAAATTGATAATCTTTCTCCTGACCTTTAGCGCGATTATCACGGTTATCCTGCTGGTAAGAACCGTGGAACTTCAGGAGTTGTACAGCATCTTCGGTAAAGTGGGTTGTGTCCTGAAGTATTTCGGTTGCTACAGGTTCACGCAAAAAGTTACTTTTTTCTTTGATGCCTTCTACTTTGGAAGGCTTACGGTTGACTATGGGGGGAGCAGATTTAACCATTAGTAAAATTGTTATAGTATTCTCAATAAGACATCAGTGAACGGCAAAGCTGCAAAATATGAGCATTCTTGCAGATGATCCCCGGTAATCCGGCCGGGATAATGGGGAATATTTTAATTTTACCACGCTCAAAGCTGGCTTTGTCAGTGAAGCAACACTTAACAAAACCAGCTCATTTATAGTTGTGCGTTTTGAGTGCTGAGTCCTAAGTAAAGTATAGATTGACTTAGGACTAAGTAATCTTTTATTTGAAGCGATAGCCAATACCACCATTGATGCTAACAGCGGAAGCATCACTATTTTGGTAGGCACTAAGTCCTACTTTGGCATTAGTGTAGACGAGAAAATTATTAGCAACTTCCGATTCAACACCAGCACCTATCACTACTGCATCTCTGTTACCGATGGGAGTTGGCGAACCATCTTTCTCTACAAAAGAATAACCACCAGTTAAATAGGCATTAGTTCTATTAGCGATGGGCACATCTACGGAAACTTCTGGGATGATAGCACTCGTCTTATCACTCCAGAGAACATTACCGCGTGCAGAAAACGGTGTATTTCTCAATTTCACGCGGCCTGTGACATTACCACCAAATGTGGCAGCATCGTTATTACCTTGTCCACCATTAGTAACGCCAGCAGCAACACCAGCACCCACATAACTAGCGTCAGTACCCTTTTTTGTTTGAGCAGAAGCTTCGCTAGCTGATAGAAGAACAGGAGCAATTACTAATGAAGACAATGCAGAAAATGTCAGAAAAGACTTGAGCAAGCGTTTCATAAACTTGACCAAAATTTATAGTTTTTACCTGTATATTCCAGGTCGAAACCTAGATAAGAATGTTCCAGATAATCCCTAGTTTTTGTTAAATGATTATTGCTATTAACGCAAAATATTTGCAGATGAATCCTCCATCAAATTTATAAATAAGCGGTTATAATTATATTTCAGTGTCTTTCCAACTGTGTTAACGAACCAAAAGTAGACGCTTTTTAAACTGGCACAAAATCTGGAACTAAAAGTTAGTCAGTATATAGCAAATAAAATGTTTAATTAACACTTTTTTGCCAAGTTTTTCACATAGGATTAAACAATAGGCTGTAACATCTATTGCAATAAGACATAAGGGAATCTATTAAGTTAATTTTTGGTAATTCTCATGGAGATTGAATAATGCTAACCGCTGCAAAAACGTTGTCTGGTTTGATGGGTTTATGTGTCGGTGATGCGTTGGGTGTGCCAGTGGAGTTTACTAGCCGCGCTGAACGAGTCAAATCTCCAGTAACGTCCATGTTGGGTTATGGCACGTGGAATCAACCACCAGGAACTTGGTCTGATGATAGTTCGCTGACGTTTTGCCTAGCAGAATGTCTTTGTAGAGGGTATTCGTTGGATGCTATAGCTAATTCCTTTTGGCGCTGGTACAAGGAAGCTTACTGGACTCCCCGTGGCGATGTATTTGATATTGGACAAACTACCCACACAGCAATTATGCGCCTGAAACAGGGAGTTCAACCTCATCAGGCAGGTGGCAAGGTTGAAAATAGTAATGGCAATGGTTCTTTGATGAGAATTTTGCCGATGGCTTATTGTCACAGAAACTTAACTTTGGGCGAATTGTTGGCGCGGGTGCATGATGTTTCTGCGATTACTCATGCTCATGCGCGATCGCAAATGGCCTGCGGCATTTATATTAGTATTGCAGTGGCACTCTTAGAAGGGGCTGACCCGCAAACAGCTTACTTACAAGCATTACAAGATATCCAACCAATTTATTCTGTGCGGGAATTTTTGTTAGAAAAGCCGCATTTTGGCAGAGTTTTCAGTGGTGAGATTGCTAAGTTGCCAGTAGAAGAGATTAATTCAGGTGGCTATGTGATTGATACACTGGAGTCATCGCTGTGGTGTTTGTTAAATAGCTCATCTTATTCTGAAGCGGTATTGAAAGCTATTAACTTAGGTGGAGATGCTGATACTACTGCTGCTGTGACTGGCGGGTTAGCAGGAATTTACTACGGGATGGAAAATATTCCCCAACAATGGATTAATCAAATTGCTCGTAAACAGGACATTATCTACTTGGCAGAGCGTTTTGCAAGGGCTGTTTACAGCTAGTATTGCTCCTCACACTACTAATTGTGTTCTGGCCGCCGTCAATGATTGGCTTCCTCTTCTAGCGCCATTCTCAATACGGTTCAGTTAAGGTTTTTTGATGAAAATTCTAGATCATCATAAAAGACGCGATAAATCGCGTCTGTTGTTATTGGTCTTTTGCTGCTCGACTCAGCCAAGGCAAAAGCATTCATAAAATTGCCTCATGAAATTTCTTGTTGATGCTCAGTTACCAGTGCGCCTTGCCCATTTCCTCAGAGCTTCAGGTTACGACACAATCCATACCAAAGATTTAATAAAGCAAAATGCTACGCTAGATACTGAAATTAATGACATACCAATAAAATAAAACTCTCGGCAGTAAAACAGACCATCGGATAGCGCAGCGTTAGCGTTAGCGAAGCGGTAGCGAGGAACGAGCGTCCGTAGGAGCGTCGGAAACCTCCGCTCAGACTTTCCGCTGCGGTTCGTTATTCTGTAACAGTAAAGAGTGAGGAGTTATGAAAATCCTGACTCCTCACTCCTAGCTTTTAACTTGCTGAGAAATCCACTGCAAGTAGGCTTGAGAACCGGCAACAATTGGTAAGGCAATAATTTCTGACACTTCATAGGAGTGCAGTTCCTTAATTTTGGCTTCCAAAATAGGAAATTGCGCCAAATCAGTTTTAATCAGTAATTGCCATTCTTGCTCTTTGTGCAGTTCCCCTTGCCAAGTGTAGATTGAGTGGATTGGCAACAGACTTACGCAAGCAGCAAGTTTAGCTTCCACAAGGGCATTTGCGATCGCTTCTGCCTCCTGTAGGTTGCCAGTTGTCACCAATACCACACCATAGCCAGCAGGTGTCTCCATAACCTCTAAAGCGTGGTAGACAAGGAATAGACCTGACCATCAATCAACAGTCGTGTGATGCCCTTGGCTTGCAGATGAGTCCGAGCCTTGTGCAGCATTTTACTATCGGGAACTTTAATTACGCGATCGCGCTTGGTAGAGAAGCGCTTTGCTACTCGATGGTTATCAAACACAGGCAAAGTCTTTTGCTGGTTTTCGAGGTTGGGAATTTGTCCCAAGTCGCCAAAGTCCTTCAGCGGTCGCGTAATTAACTCTGACGAACGGTCAATTACCAAATAGCAAGTTTTGGGCAAATGGGCTGCTGACAGTGGTAAAACTTCAACTGGTGCTTCACCTGGTCTTCGTCTTGCGACTAAAGGTCTTGGCTCGTCGAAGTCTTCATCCTCGTAATCTTCCTCCTCGAAATCGTCTTCTTCTAAATCGTCCTCTTCTAAATCGTCTAACTCCTCTGATTCATCTAGCAAGTCTTCGCCCAACATTTGGGCTATGACGGTTGCTTCTGGATGTTCAGTCTCTAGGATGGGGCTAGGGATGCTAGTTATTTCCGGCGGCTTTTGTTCTACAGGTTCTAATTTCTCTGCTACTCGTAGCCGTGGTTTTTCTTCTGCTGAGGAGCGTCGCCGCACTCGTCTACTAGCGGAAATTGATGCCTCCTCCGTAGAATCCTCTGAGTAAGGTTCCTCCTTGACCACAGGCGGCTGTGGTTCAATATCCGGCAACTTCAAGCGAGGGCTTCCGTTGCGAGGAAGTTCTTTCTCTGGCTCTGGCGGAATCAACAAAGGCAACTGCTCGTAGTTTACCTGTGCTCTACCTTCGGGAGTTCTAGCAGCACGTTTTAAAGAAACGAGATATTCGTACTCCTCTTCCTGCAAGGTACTTTTAAGCAGGCGGCTAATTGTCGAGTTGCTGACACCATAGCGATCTGCCAAAGTTGAGGTTGTTTCGGCAGTCTCTCGATATAACTTGAGAATTTCTTGCTTGTCGGAATCTGTTAGTTTTCTCACGGTAGACACCAAAAATCTTTGCTAAGCTCGTTTTCGTCCACTGGTACGCCGCGATCGCCTTAATGATGCGTCATATTCTAGAACAGCTCCCATACCAAATAAAACTCCACTAAACACCCAAAACACTTCTAATATCTCCCCACTTTGATAATTGGGCCCCTGGGCGTATTTAAACCACATATCTGCAATGTAGAGCGAAAATGCTGCCGCTGCAATCATTCGCCAAGACTGGGAAACTCTTCCTCCCCAAAAGGCTAGCAGTAGAGTGGTGGCAATAATTAACAGAACTACATCGCTAACTACATAAAACCAGTTCAAAATAGCGACTAGTGGCTCTGAGGAAGTTGCCTGTTGCATAGAAATCCACCATGCTAACAAACTACCAAACACTGCAATTGCCAACACAATGAGCCACTGCCATCTTTCCAGATTGATTCGTCTGGAAGCCACGGCTAAAATCATGCCTGCGCCCAAGAACAGATAAGTCAGCACAAAAAATATATCGCTTATAGACACATCCGGTTCTTCTTTTAAAACTATTTCTGTATAACCAAAAATTATCCCCCCTATAAAATAAGAAAGCATACCTAAGCCAATTGAGAGCCATACATTCCGACCACTGACAATTTGCGGACTAAGCCAGTTCCTCAAGCATAAGATACAGGCACCCAGATAAGCGAAGGCTTCAAAAATATTTGTCCCAACCACGTACCACTCGGCACGGCTTTCCATGCCATCTGCTGCGGGAATTTTGGCACTAAATAACAAAAAGTATAACAGTGCGAGTACGGCCCAACCCACACTAGCTATGACAATGTTCCCAGTGGTGAAAAGGGATTTAGAGCGGAATGAATTGTCGTAAGAATTATTCATATCTTGATTATGTAAATGCACTCTGCCAGTCTTTTGGCTGATGGGACTGTGTGGCTAGCAGTCTATTCGCCAAGCAATGCACAATCAAACGCCAAAAGCAAGTACCAGTGGCAGGAATTTTATTAAACATTTTCCATGCTACTGCCACAGTTTACTCAGTGACGATTGATTTAGCCAACTGATAAACAGCGATCGCTCTGCTTCTGGCATATCTTCTAACCTATAAAGCGCCTGATGGGCAAAATTGGCGTTGCCAAAATATGCTTTTCCCAATCGATGCAGTTCTTGCAAGAGGCTAACTAGATGATTTTCTTGCCAAGTAGGCAGTTTGGCTGTTTGCAAAGGATTTGTAGACATCAAGTGTTTAACTGCTTCTAGGGAAGATGCTTGAGGAAATTGCTTCTGCTGTAATACTTCTGCAATATCTTTTTCAAATAATGCTGCTTGCCGAGTCCCTAAAAACTCTTCAATGTCGATATAAACTGCTTGTAGTAGCAAAATACTGGCTTGGATCAAAATCTCCGTCTTGCCATGACCACCTGTATCACTACCTAGCTGATCTAAACGGATTTTACCCCAAACGCTAAAGCGCTCCGGTTCTTCCAGCAATACACAGGCTTTACCCCGATTATCGGTTAATTCTCTCCACAAGGCTCTAGCTTCTTCCTCTTGACTAGCTTTAAAGACACTAATCAGGCGAAAGGTCTGCCCCTGATAATGGAGGATCGGCACTTGCTGATCCCGTTTTGGGTGCTGAATGCTTGATATTTCAACATCCTGCCGTTTGAGAATAAACATGGCACTAGCAAATAACTCCTCACAGGGGCATTCTTAATATCGGATAAATAATCGCATTTGACAGCATTGCCAATAGTAGAATTACTTAACATGCTGATGGAATAAGCTTAATGATTGCGATCGCCCACCAAGGGGCATTGAGACTAACGGGCAAATAACCCCTTGACAACACAATATATCTGACCAATACCCCATCTGCTTCGTTTTTAGTTTAGATTGACTGACTAGCGACTTGGATCTTAGCCTTGCTAGTAGTAAATCTGCAATTTTCGATTGCTTGTTGGTAACAGAAAACGATATAATCGTATAAGTGACTCCTTTGGGAGCCATTATATTAGCTTGGGCGCGTAGCTCAGTGGATAGAGCAATTGCCTTCTAAGCAATCGGTCGCAGGTTCGAACCCTGCCGCGCTCGTTTGAACTTAACATGAACCCTCAAATGAGGATTAATTTGACTGGATCATCCTAGTTCAGAACAAAAAACCAAGTAATATATCCAAACACTCTGAGCACAGTAGTCAAATCATAGCTATAAACGCAAGTAAGGGATTTAGTTTTGAACTTCTAAATCCCTCTATAGGGCTGAAACCCTTGAATTTACGTTAGACTTGCATCATATTTAAAAAGCCCGTGACGAGGATTGAACTCGTGACCTCACCCTTACCAAGGGTGTGCTCTACCACTGAGCCACACGGGCGGAATACAACTATGAGCTATGTTAGCCTATCTTTAGCTCAAAATACAGTGCTCATATATTTTCGTGAGGTGGGCCGGGCTGGATTTGAACCAGCGTAGGCGCTAGCCAACGGATTTACAGTCCGTCTCCATTAACCACTCGGACACCGACCCATTTGTCTCACGATTCACAATAGTAGCATCACTTTTTTGAAATTTCAAGCTTTTTCCAAAAATTGTCGGTTGCAGAAACCGAGTGTCTTGCAAAACTCGGTTTCTAACGCCTAACTCAGGAGTTCTCCTGTTTCTTGCAAAGAGTGTAAGCGGTGGTAAATACCCTCGTGACGCAAGAGTTCATCATGGCTACCCACCTCGACAATCCTTCCTTGATCTAGAACCACAATCTTATCTGCTTCCCGCACTGTACTTAGACGGTGGGCAATGACAATGGTAGTACGAGTTCCCTGGAGCGATCGCATCGCCCGCTGAATTGAACGCTCAGACTCGTAATCTAAACTAGAGGTAGCTTCGTCAAAAACCAGTAAATCTGGTTCTACTAGCAACGCTCTAGCAATTCCTAAGCGTTGTCTTTGTCCTCCAGACAACCTGACACCACGTTCCCCCACAACAGTGTAATAACCTTGGGGTAGTTGCTGTACTACTTCATCGAGTCTGGCAATCCTACAGGCTTCCTGAACCTGCTCAAAACTGGCATTTGGCTTGCCATAGGTGAGGTTATCTAATATCGTACCGTTGAAAACATCTACTTCTTGGTGAACGATCGCTAATCTCCGCCTATACTTACTCACATCCAAGGTGCGGATATCTTGACCATCAATCAGAATTTGACCTTGTTGCGGTTCAAAATACCGCAATAGCAGTTTTACTAAGGTAGACTTACCAGAACCAGAACGCCCTACTAACGCCACTGTTTGGTATGGCTCAATTAACAAGTTGATATTTTGCAAAACTTGACGATTAGCATCATACCCAAAAGTCACATTGGAAAACTCAATTTTTCCAGTAAAACTATAGGCTGAGGTACTCTCTTCTAAACTGACTCCATCTCCACCTATTGGTTGTTGCATAAATTCGTGATACCCCAACATTGAGGCATAACGACGGGCAAAAATCTCAGCGAGGTTGCTGATGGGTTCCAACTCGGCATAAGCCATGCTGGAAACTGTTAAAGTAGTGATAAAATGTCCCAAGGAAATCTGACCTTTTAGCGTAGCCACAAGGGTCAAACCTAGGATTACAAACACACAAAACTGAATGATTGTAGTTCTGGAAGTACCCAGCTTAATGTAGCCAAGATGAATCCGATAACCTACTACTTTAAATTCTCGGTTAAGCCTTTGTGTTTGTCGTTTTAATTCCTGTGCTTCTGTTGCAAATGCTTTAACTGTTTTGATGTTGGTAATAATTTCTGAGTTGCGGCTTTGAGTATTTTCCATGTATTTATCTAGCCGTCGTTCTTGTTCCATCAAATTGTTTAAATCCTTGATGGTGAAGCCGAGGATGACCACAAACGAAATCAGAAATAATATAGCGATGCGCCACTCAATCAACAAGATAACTACAAAAATTCCCAATACTCTAAATAGCTTGGGAATCAATTGTCCGGCCATTTCTGGATAAGTCCAGGTGTGATTCTCCAATCCTTTAGAAATTTTTCCAGCTATACGACCGGGGTTATTTTCGTCGTAAAATTCCAGAGGGAGAGTGAGTATTTTGTTTAATGCTTTTTTGAAGTTATCTCGCCGGGTGCGTAAAGCAATATCCCAATGAAACCACCAAGTTGTCCATATTTGAATCGGTGCTCTGGCAACGGTTACTAAGAAGATTACACTCATTAGCACCCCAAGAGATAGTAATCGGTTTTGTGGTAGTTGGGTAAGGTTGCTAATTGTGGTGATCGCATTCTCTACTGGACGATCTAGCGATTGTCCCGAAAGTACGTTTAAAATCTGCCCTGTGATATAAGGTATTACCAGATCAATTATTTCAAAAAGGCTAGCTGCGGTAATACTAAAAATTATGGGCGCTCGATAGCGATCGTAGTATTTGAGAATATCTCTAAATTTTGCCATGATGCACACTGCCCAAGAGCACGAGCGTTAGCTTGGAATTTATATACTACTTGTGTATTACAATGTAGTCAACAGCGAAATTTCTAAATCAGTCTTTAGAAGTAGGTAATTGTGCGGAGAAAAATTCTAGGCGATAACGATAAAGTGCAACTGGTCGAGAACCTGCGGTAAAGTAATTTGGATCTTGAGGTGAAAGGTAGACAGCAGTAACTTGATCTGCTTCAATTGCTGGATTAGATGTAGGAAGCTTGTGGTAAGCGGTGGTTGATTCTACAGAATTGAAATAAGGGCGTGAACCACCTTTAAACAGTTGTTGAAACACTTCTGTGGTGATGAACTTGTCATCTAGTATGGTTTCTGTGGCGCGTGCAGTCACGATAGAAACTAGTTGGCGTTCTCCTGGCAAAAATGTAATCTGACGATTAGGCGAATTTGGATCAACCTTAACTGATAACACAGCCTCATCTCCTAAGTCAGCCCGTGCCAAATTCAAACTATTAAATGCCCTATCTGCTACCAAAATTGATGATTTGTTATCTATCCGCGGGAGAATTTTTAGGCCAGTTATAGGCGATTGCTCTCTAATAAAGCGTACTAGAAAACTCACAGGCCGATTTAGTTGTCGGCGATTACCTTCAAACCCAGGCGTCACGATATCTGGTGCTAAAGGTGCAACCAAATCCACTAAGGTACTTGTAACCTGCCAATAACCAGCCATCCATTCAGGGTAGACTAAATCTCCCGAAGCCTGCTTTACTGAAGTTAATTTTTCCCACCGGGGAAAATCTGCTAACCGTTCAGACAACTCTCCTGCAATGGCTTCGCCACTCCATAGCAGGAATAAAACAACCAAGCAAAAACTCCAAATTGTCCTTATTGCAAGCATTAGCCGTTTTTTGTTTAATGTTTATTTTTATTAGGAAAAAATCATCTACAGGATAATCATGCACGTGAGCGATCGCTCATCATCCAGCTAGCCAATTACATATTAAGGTATAATGTTTAGTATTCTAAGATACATAAGATTTTGATAGAAGTTAGGATAAATTACTATTTGAAAAGTAAATCATTGCCTAATTTCGCAAGGAACACCCCACTAAACGCAAAGCGCGAGGTTAGCGATGAGAGGATATCAATAGTGTACAATTCCATAAAACACTGATTGTCTGATTTTGAGGATGCTCCTCTCATACCAGATGTAATTGTTTTGCAAATTATACTTTTGGAAAACAATAGTTACTTTTAGACTTACTGAAGTACATAAAGACTAGGGAAATAATGAATGAACCCACGTAATAGTGAAGTTTGTTTGCTCTACTCCGAATCTGACAAAGCTATAGCAAATCTACTGGAAGATGCTTTAAACTACTACAGTATTGATATTTGGAAAACCCAAAATATTTCAATCGGCAGTAAAATTATAAGTGAAACTGTCCAGGTATTAGATAAAGCTAAATTCGTTATAGTTTTATGGTCAAATAATTCTATTAAATCTGCTTTGTTAAAAGACTTAGCTTCGGAAGCAAAAAGAAATAAAAAGGTACTAATTCCTGTCCTAATTCAAGGTGTTAGAATCCCTGGTGAATTTCTAGATATCCAACCAGCCAATCTCGTAGGTTGGGATGGAGATCATGAAAACGAGCAAATTGTGAAACTTTGGAGGCTCATCCAAGACAAAGTTTTAAAATACCGCAGTAAAAAAGTAGGATTTAATCAATTTATCACTATTTTTAGTCTTGTTTTAACAGGTATAGGTGTAATATTGACTATTACAACTCCAGAAGTTAGAGGTTTTTTAAAACTACAATGCCCTGAAAATTTATCTTCTGGAACTACTCCACAAATACCCTCTGAAACTAGTTTACCAAATCCTATTCAAACAATACCTACACCTCAATCTACTATTGAAAATCCTCTACCCAATTCAACTCCTACACCTATACTCAATGACCAAGGTGACTCAACTCCTCAAAAAGAAAAACCACCTCAAAAAACTGTCGAAGTAGAAGGGTTTATTTTTAAACTTCAAAGTTGTAAAAAATCAAATCAAAACGTCAAATGTGATGTATTGATCACAAATACTCTTAAAGACAGAGAGCTTAGGTTATATGCTAACTATACCACTGATTACAGAAGTAAATTTTTGGATATGGAAGGTCTCACATATATTGCTGAATCAATTGAAATTGATGCAGTGAAAGTCCCTTATTACACTAGTACACAATTTATCCAAAATGCTAATGTTAAGCTGAGTGTCAATTTTGTAGAGATTCCTTCACAAATCAATCAAATACAAGTCCTTAACATTGCAGCAAATGCACTTACATCATCTAAACCACTAAAAGGTATTCAGTTTCGTAACATCATATTATCCAAATAATCGGTAATGGGTACTTAGTCTTTCTAATTACCAATTACCAATTACCTGCATTAAATCTCTGCTGGTAAAGGTTCCCAAACTTCCCCATACTGCTCTCTTAGAGCTTGCCAAGCTTCTACTTGACCTGGTTCATATTCTCCTGGTTTACCCCATTGCAAAAATAGACTTAAAGCAGGTTCCTGTTTATCATCTAAAAACCGGATGGCATAAGTTGTAAAGTTACCCCTTTTCGCTTCACCTGTTTCAAATTTCACTTGAGTAATTCTATCCATATTCAAGTGAAACTCAAAGCCTTCGGTATGCATATTTGCATATTTACCTTTAGGCAATTCTGCATAAAATAACTTTTCTACTTTACCTCGTGCTTCTAATACAGCAGCGCTGCTGGTGACAATTAGACGTAAAGTCCCAAGATTCTCACAAGCTTCTAAAAACTCTTTCAAAGTATTGCTCATAACTAGTTGTCCTTTGTTATTTGTCTATTGTCGGTTGTTAGTTTTTTACTAATGACCAATAACCAATGACTAATGACTAAATATCTATTTTTCGTACTGTTCATAAGCAGCAACAATACGCTGAACTAAAGGATGACGTACGACATCTTTTTGAGAAAATTCGCAAAAGGTAATGCCTTCAACGTGTTTTAAAACTTGTAAGGCTACTACTAAGCCTGATTGCTGGTGAAGTGGCAAATCGGTTTGTGTCATGTCACCCGTAATCACCATTCGAGAACGGAAACCCAAACGAGTTAAAACCATTTTCATCTGGGCGGGTGTAGTATTTTGAGCTTCATCCACAATCACAAAAGCGTTATTAAGGGTGCGTCCCCGCATATAGGCCAGTGGCGCAACTTCAATTACACCGCGTTCTATTAAATTAGGGATTTTTTCAGGATCGATGAATTCATTGATGGCGTCGTATAGTGGACGCAGATAAGGATTAACTTTCTGCTGCAAGTCTCCAGGCAAAAAACCGAGTTTTTCACCAGCTTCGACGGCAGGACGAGTTAAAATTAGCTTTTCAAATTGGTTGGCTAGGAGTGCTTGCACGGCGACGACAACAGCAAGGTAAGTCTTACCAGTACCGGCGGGCCCAACGCCAAAGGTGAGGTCACGCTTACGTATGGCGTCGATATATTGACGTTGACGAAAGGTTTTGGCACGAATTTCTTCGCCTCGACGAGTTTTGGCGAGGACATCTCGCTGTAACTCTTGTAGTTCTTCTTGCCGATCGCTATCTAAAGCTTGACGGGCTGTTAAAATATCAGCACTGGAGATCGTATTGCCTTTGACCCAGATATCTTTAAGCGATCGCACTAATTGAGAAGCCAGATCAATTTGCTTTTGGCTACCTGAAATGAGTAATTCTTGACCGCGTAGTACTAAGCTAGCTCCTGTTTGCCGAGATAGCATTTTCAGATTTTCTTCTCCATCTCCCGCTAGAGCGATCGCACTGGGAATGTTAGGCAGCTGAATTGTTAAGGCATCTGCCATAGTATTTTTTAATTCGTTAGCTGTAGTTCTTGACAAAGGTGAATATCTTTCTGGCATGGCGCAAAAGCGCAATTTCACTTAATTTTTGTAATTAATTTATACTAGTATAAATTACAATTTTCTTAATAGACTTGGAAAAATAGAGACGCTATTAATTGCGCCTCTACCTTGTGTAGGTTTGATCTAAAAATGCTTTCAAACCTTCAGAAGTTCACAGAGGAAGTATCCGCAACCGCTCAGACTTCTTCTGCATTTTTAACCTAGCGAGAACGAGGTTTAACAACAGGTCTACTAGGCCCGTTTCCACGTTCTTCTCTCGTTTTTAGCGGTGGCGATCGGTCTTCCTGGTCTTCATCAAAAGACATACCCTCCCGACCAGGAGTAGTACTGCCGTAAATGTCCAGGTATACTGACTGTCCAGCAAGTTCTGCCGCAGCGGCAATTACTGTACGAATCGCCTGAATATTGCGTCCCCCTCGACCAAAAACTTTCCCTTTATCTGTGCTATCAAAAGCAATGCGAACCCAAGCCCGTTTGAGGGTGTGAGAAATTTCACAATCGACGCTTAAAGTTTCTGGAGATTCTAGAAACGGCTGCATCAAGAAGAGTACTAGTCCAACATAGTTGGGACTATCTGTTGGGGATTGTGTTTCGACGTTAGGATGCGGTGGCACTGACCTGTTCAAAAACATTAGCTTTTACTAGGATGCGACGGACGGTGTCAGTGGGTTGAGCGCCTTGTTGGAGTCGCTTGACGATACCGGGAACGTCTAATCGCACTTCATCGGTTCTGGGATTGTAGAATCCCAACTCTTCTAAGGGACGACCATCGCGGCGTGCGAGACTGTTAATAGCGATAATGCGGTAACTTGCTTCCCGTTTTTTACCGTATCGCTTCAAGCGCAGTTTGATCATGGTTAAAGAATCATTCTCCTATTGTATTGGTAATTTAGTTAGCATCTATCTTGATGTTGAAATGCTAATTTTAGCACTTGCCTAGCATTCACTGCTATTAGTCAAGAGTCAAGAGTCCAAAGTCCAAAGTTTTTTGACCAATGACTAAAGATTGCCGAAACCTTTTTTCTTTTTATCTTTCTTTTTCTTTTTTGTGCTTGCTGCGCTGGTGTTGTAACCGCGCCATCCAGGGGCAGCCGGACGATTACCTGCGCCTCCTGCGAAGGCATTGCCCATACCGCCGCCGCCAAACATTCCCGGCATTCCAGGAAAGCCACCTTGACCCATTTGCTGCATAAGCGATCGCATTTTTTGGAAATCAGCCACGAGTTTGCTGACATCCGCCTCTCGATAACCAGAGCCAGAAGCAATTCGCCGTCTGCGACTAGGAGAACTCGACAATAAATCGGGGTCTTGGCGTTCTTGGCGAGTCATGGAATTAATCATCGCTTCACAACGCTTAAGCTGGGTTTCTCCCTGCTTGAGTTGGTCATCTGACAGCTTGTTCATCCCTGGAATCATCTTCATGATGCCTCCCAGCGATCCCATGTTCTTTAGCAAGCGCAACTGCTTAAGAAAGTCGGTAAAGTCAAATTTTGCTGACAGGATTTTTTCCTGCATTTGTTCGGCATCTGCTAGGTCAATCTCTTCTTGAGCTTTTTCTACCAGAGTCAAAACATCGCCCATTCCGAGAATCCGCGACGCCATGCGATCGGGGTAAAACGGTTGTAGTGCTTCGACTTTCTCGCCCACGCCCACAAACTTAATTGGCGCTCCCGAAATTTGACGCACTGATAGCGCTGCACCACCACGGCTATCACCATCTAGCTTGGTGAGAATCGCCCCAGTAATTCCTATTTGCTCGTGAAATGTGCGGGTAAGATTGGCTGCTTCTTGACCTGTCATGGAGTCCACCACTAACAAAGTTTCGTGGGGTTGGACGGTTTCTTTGATGCGGGCTAATTCCGCCATCATGTCTTCGTCAATTTGCAGGCGACCAGCGGTATCTATAATGACTGTGTTGACGCCTTCTGCTCTGCCGCGCTCCACACCTTGCCGAGCAATTTCTACTGGGTCAGCGTCGCTTCCCAGCTCAAATACTGGCACGTCAATTTGCTTACCTAATGTCACCAACTGATCAATAGCTGCTGGACGATACACGTCTGTTGCTACCAATAAGCAACTGCGATCCAGTTTACGTAGATGTAAGGCTAACTTGGCGGTAGCTGTGGTTTTACCAGTACCCTGCAACCCAGCCATCAGCACAACAGTGGGTTGCTCCTCTGCTTGTGCTAGGGGAACATTCTCTTCCCCCATCACCTGCACCAGTTCATCATGAACAATTTTGATGAATTGTTGATCAGGTCGCACGCCAGAGATGACTTCGGCTCCCTGTGCCTTGGTTTCGACTTCGGTAATAAAATCTTTGACTACCTGGAGATTGACATCTGCTTCCAACAAGGCGCGGCGCACTTCCCGCAAAGCGTCTTGAATGTTGGATTGAGAAATTTTGTCCTGTCCCCGCAGTTTCTTCCAGGCGGCTTCTAAACGGTCAGATAGTGCATCAAACATAATTCAGTTACAGGTAGTTAGCCAGTGAGAAAGCCCGAATCACCGATAAATGCGATTCAGAATTTCCGGTAGAGTTCAAACTTGCTATTTACCAGCTTAGTAGTTTTTACTCCGAGTGTAGCAACTGGATACTTATCTCTATTTATGTGTGTACCGTCCTTTGCGTATCGATTTTAATTGCTGAGAGCTTGATCTCTACCATCTCATCGTTTGTATAGTCGATGATGTTAAGTCATTTAGTCTTAGAACTATTATTGTCTCTGTTAGCTGCAAAATAGAAACCGAGAGCACTACCAATCAAAGTAACTTGAGAAGTCCAAATTAAAGTAATAAGTTCTTTACTGGCCTTTCCTTCTTCTTCATTTTTGACAACATAAATGAAGGCTGAATCGCCCAATTTAACTACGTTTTTATCCTCATTTTGCTCTTTACTTTTTTCACTTGGTACTACAAAAGGAAGCAAAAGAGGAGCAGAAACGAAAGCTAAAACTAAAATTTGGGTCAGACATATGCTCAGAAATAGTGCAAGAGAGAGAAAGGTACGAGTGCTTTCTCGCCACCGTTCTCCATCGAAAACTTTAGTTTCTGGAGAACGATAATCACTTTGTCTGTCTTCAGTTTTGGTAACTGAATCTAAATCTGGCACATTGGTAGAACCACAGTCTGCACTCGTACCTGAATTTTCATCTAAATCACTTGGATTCGGAACCACAAAGTTTACCTAAATAAAAACCACTTGCTTGGTTGTACCATTTGGTTCTTGAATAAGGACTTTTGCTTCCTTGTTAACAGCTTCCCTTCTTAAAAAGTCCTCTGTTGCAATTGCTTTACGTAAGGCAGCTGTAGCTGTAATCCCTTGTTGATCAGCAAGTCGTTTCAGAACGTCAATGGTTTCTGGAGGAAGATTGACAGTAATCTTCTGAAGGGGAGATTTTTGTTTATCTGTGGACATCATTATTACTCCTAAATGCCTCATGAGAGAGCATTAAATCAAATTTTGTAGATATTGGGGATTGCTCCCTAGCTATATTATATCCAATACACCCATACAATATACATACTTTTACCATACTTTTGTGCGGCAAAGCTTGAAAGAGCGAGATAGGATGCTAATTGATGGATCAAGGATTTACTATGAGCGATCGCAAAGCCTGTAAAGCTTGTAATGACTGGCCAACAGTTGCACCTATCCACAAACTGAGACTAACAGCTATAAAGTACAGTGAAAGTAAGAATAGCTATTGTACAGCGAGAGCATACATCACATATCGCTATGATTAGCAACACTCTGATTGAACCCGCAGAAATTATCCACCTCTCAGGTATCAGTTGGCAAACTTATGAGAACTTACTCACTGAGCTTAATGCTAGTCGCCGTCTCCGACTTACTTACAATCGCGGTACTCTAGAAATCATGGTTCCCTCACCTGAACATGAAAGTTACAAAAAACTTCTGGGTCGATTTGTCGAAACCATAGCTGAAGAATTAGAAGTTAGAATTGAACCGCTTGGTTCTACTACTTTTAAACGTCCAGAACTTAGTGGAGCCGAACCAGATGAATGTTTTTACATTGAAAATATCAATGTAATAAGAGGCAAAAAAAGAATTAATTTGCAGCAAGATCCTCCACCAGATTTAGTAGTAGAAATTGATATTACTAGTAGTTCTAAGAATCGTTTTGAAGTTTATGCCGATATGGGTGTACCTGAAATCTGGCGATATGATGGCAGTTATTTTAGTATAAATATTTTACAGGATAAGAAATATATAGCTGTTGAGCAGAGTTTATCATTTCCAAATTTGCCTATTTCAGAAATATCTAATTTTTTACAACAAGTTGGACAAAAAGATTATTTAGATTTGGTGAGGGAATTTCGTAACTGGGTCAAAAGCCAAATTCAGTAAAATTAGTTATACCAATTTTCTCAAATCTGGCACATAGATAGAACATCAAGTATGTGCTTACTTCACAACAAGATTCTCGACTTCTCCAAGAAGTCGAGAATCTGAGCCTTTCGAGACTAATCAGAAGTTGCTCCTTCTAGCCACACTTCCACATCATCTGCTAGCAACTTCTGTGCTGCTTCTATCATAGATGCTGCTATATCTTTAAGATCTTCACGATTATTTAAGTAAGTTTTCAACGCTTCCATTGGGTCGATGCTGCTACTCGCACTCAATTCGGGAATGCGGGGTCGAGCCAACTGACTCACCAATTCTGCTTGAATGGTGTAGGTATGGGCTGTACTTAAAGCAGTATGTAGAGAACCACTGTCAATGATATCCATCTGTTCGGAGCGGAGTTTATAAATTAGCCGCACTACAGCATCTTGAATATTATGCTTGGCGATCGCTTTGATCAATACGGCTTGCGGATCATCTGCTTTTGAGACATCCACCTCAATTGTGCGGAAAGTCCGAACTGGTAAGGGACAAAACTCCCACTCAGCGCTACCCCGCTCCAGCTCGATCATTACATAGCCTTTGTCTTCTTTTTCTTCACTAAAGTCTACACGCTCAATACTTCCTGGATAAATCACTGGGGGGTTATTGGATTTATTTAGGTTCTGGTGGCGGTGGACATGTCCCAAGGCTACATAGTCAAAACATGGCCGCGTCAGTAAAGATAGGGGTAAAGTAAAGCCTTTACCCACTGCCAAGAAGCGTTCTGCTCCCAAGCTAGCATTATCAGCCATCAAATGAGCCAAAAGCACTGTAGGCACTTCGGGGTCAAGACGGCGAATTTCTCCTTCTAAGACAACTTGCAGACGTTCCGTTAACAGTTGGTTAACTTCCGCCAAAGGCAAACCTTCAGTGTCTTGGCGAGTCATCAGTGTTGAACGGGTTAGCCAGGGGAGGGTAATTACTTGCATTCCTCCATTACGGGTCTGAATACGGTGAGTAGTTAATGTATCACCAACAACAAAACCTCGCACTCCCAAGGTGCGGTAAATACATAAACTTGCGCCTCCCAGTCCTTGGGAATGTTGGTCGTGGTTCCCCACTAATAATACTGTCGGAATTTCGGCATCCACTAGACGACGAAACTGGCTGGCAAAGGCTTGCTGTACATAAGGCGGCGGTGTTGCATCTGGGAAAGCATCGCCACCAAATATCACCAGATCCACTGCATCTGCCAAAGCCCGGTCAATACATCGAGATAAAGTATTGACAAAATCCTCCAATCGTGTATTCAATCCTGTCTCAGGATTGATGTGTCCGTGGGAGAAACCGCTTCCCATGTGGATGTCGGAGAGATGGAGGATTTTAATCATACTTGTCCTTTGTTCTTTGTCCTTTGTCTAATACTAATGACAAAGCGCAAAGTCTGAGCTAAGGCTTCCTTAGAGCAGACGGCAGTTCCTTTAAGTGGGGAAACCCCACCAACGGACTGCCTCAACTTTGTAAGAGATGACTAATGACCACTGACAAATGACTAAATATGAATTCCACATTCAGTTTTATTACTTCCCCGCCAGCGTCCGGCGCGTTCGTCTTCGCCTTGACCTACTTTGGTGGTGATAGGTTCATCCCCAATGCTGGGATAACCTTGGTCGTGCAGAGGATTATACATCACTTTGTGTTCAGCTACGTAAACCCAGCTATCTTGGCGTGTCCAGGTGGCAATGGGATTTACTTTCAGCCGACCTTGGTTATCCAATTCAAATATGGGCATGTTAGCACGGGTTACTGCTTGGTCGCGGCGGCGTCCGGTGATCCAAGCGACAGTGTTGAGTTCGTCTAGACCCCGTTGCAGTGGTTCAATTTTCGTGATGTGGTGGAATTGGGCGATATCTCTGTCCCAAAGTGCTTCGCCATATTTGGCGTTAAAGGCTTCGCGGGTGTCTACATCTGGAGTTTTGTATGTTTGCAGATCTAGGTTATAAACTTCTTTGGCTTTGGCAACTAGTTCTAAGCTTTCACGGAAGTGGTGCAAGGTGTCGAGAAATATTACAGGAACCGGATGCTTGAGT
This sequence comes from Nostoc sp. B(2019), assembly GCF_010091925.1. Taxonomy (GTDB): domain Bacteria; phylum Cyanobacteriota; class Cyanobacteriia; order Cyanobacteriales; family Nostocaceae; genus Komarekiella. Next base: position 73,815 of record NZ_WVID01000023.1, read on the forward strand.
TCACTGTAAAGAATATGTGTAATTACCATATCATCCACATTAAAGGCGCTAGTTTGCACTAGCCCTGTTGGGATATTCTCTATAGACCATGCCAAAATTTCTTTTGGAGTGGCAGTTTCAAATTGCTGATTTAATTGCTCTAGGTCAAAAGCGCTCGTTTGGTTTTGGGATGCCGTGAAAGCTGTCATGATAATTCTTTGTTCAAATGTCTACCTTGATTAATGTAAATTTTACACTACAAAAGGCGCATAATCCGCTCGGAGATTAGGTAATTGGGATGTTCGGCGATCGCTACATCAAAGCCAATAGGCGAAGCTACCATCCTGAGATATCCGTTTAACTCCGGCGTATGTTAAAAATACTACTTACACCGTCATCTCAAAACTTCTTCTAAGCAATTACCTTAAGTGTTTGCTAAGAAACTTTACACTATTTTAAGTTTTCTTATCCTTTTATAGATATTTATACTCATGTTGGTATGGTTAAGAGAACCTTAAAAAAAGGATTTTACTTAAATGAACAATTCAAAAAGTTCCAATACATTAAGTCAATCTATGATTATGGGTGCTTTAATCATGCTGACAAGCGTTAGCATCATTACGATAATGAACGTGTTCTAAGATAAAAACTGAGAATTTTAGCAAAAAACTTTACATAGCCCTGCTCAGTTTTGAGTGGGGTTTTTAGATTTTGCTCCCAGATATGCTGAATGGGTTGGCGTAGACCGCTATAGATATCACTAGCATCGGTGTATAAAATTATGATTGAGTATGCAGTGCGATCGCAGCATTATTGAAATAGCGATCGCTCATACTGACAGAATATAAAATCAGGCGATCGCTAATATCGAAAAGTTTTAGATTTTAATGATTGCCCCTAGGGTGAAAATATATAATCAGGCGATCACCTGTACTCAGAAGTAAACTAATATAATCTACTCAAAAATATCCTGGATATCCCTTGCTCCATAAATTACCCTCACTACTTCAATACCTCCTTCGATAAGTCGATAAAAAATTACGTATTTTTCTACCGGAAAGCTGCGAATCTGAGGAGCAATATCTTCGCGCAGAATTTCTAAGGAATTCCTGCTTGTTGAAAAATTTGTTGGGGTGTAATTTGTAGCCCTTCGAGTAGAGAATCTTCTAAACTATCTACACCACTTTTTGTTTGAGGTCGTGCATCAGGATAAAAAATAGTTACTGTTTTAGCTCTTGCATCTACAACCCAAACTCTCATTACACCTGCATCGAGATAATCTGTAGCTTTTGCGCTCATTTCTCCAAAGCTTTGGTTAGGAGAGATAATTTCTATAGCTAAATCTGGAGGTATGGGACAGGCTTCGTCGGCGATTACATCACTCTGAAGCCGAGAGTAGGTGATATAAAGTAAGTCTGGTACTGGTACCCAGTCCCGACCCTTACGTTTTAAAGTAACTGCCCACTCGATACCAACCTCACCGCGATTTTGTCCCCACTGAGTTAGGAGTACACTAAGAGCAAGGGTTAATCGTGAGTGGAATCTTTTTGGTGACATTTTAGGTTTTGCTTCGCCATCAACTAATTCGTAGGTGATATCCCCTTCCGGTAGTGCGAGGAATTCTTGTAATGTGATTTGAGATTTGACTTGAGTCATAACAAGCATGTCTCCTTGGCAATGACTCTATTTTGAGGCAGTTTAACTAAAACCTATCACCAATTTCAAATTACGCGTGGAAGATACAGCTATCGAATTTACGCATATCATGACTTGTAGAGATGCGATCAATCAATCTCAAAATTAGTTGAAGCAAATGCGATTAATTTTATACAGTAAACCTGGATGTCATTTGTGTGAAGGCTTGCAGGAAAAGTTAGAACAAATTGAAAATCTCAGTTTTGAGTTGGAAATTCGGGATATTACGACTCGTGAAGATTGGTTCGGTGCGTATCAGTATGAAGTGCCAGTACTTTTTTTATCGAACCGCAGAGGCGCAGAGGGCACGGAGGGAGGATTGAGTGAGGAACTTTTGCCGCGTCCTTCTCCGCGTGCTAGTGTGCAGCAGTTGGAGCAAATGTTGCGTAAGTATTTATCCAATTAGAAAAAAAATAATGCAGAATAAGCGCAATAGAAATGTGTGACGAGGTTCACAAGATGAAATTGCGGGAATTACTTGCAGCGGTAGACAGTGTTGAGCAATTGACTAGCCATCCTGCTTTGGAGGATGTGGAAGTCAGGGGATTGAAGACGAATTCTCATGCTTGCAGTGTGGGAGATTTGTTTATTGGAATGCCAGGAACGCGGGTAGATGGTGGGGAATTTTGGTCAAGTGCGATCGCATCGGGTGCGGTGGCGGCGATTATCTCTCCCGAAGCTGTCCAGAAAAGTCCTCCCACGGCTGAGGCTTTGGTCATTAGTGCTACGGATATGACTAAAGCTTGTGGCCAGATAGCTAGTGCTTTTTACGGTTATCCAGGGCAAAAACTCAAGTTGGTAGGTGTAACTGGTACTAATGGCAAAACTACAACTACCCACTTAATTGAATATCTGCTCACCAAAGCCAATCTATCTACAGCTTTGATGGGAACTCTCTACACTCGCTGGGCTGGTTTTGAGCAGACTGCTGTTCACACTACGCCGTTTGCGGTGGAATTACAACAACAGTTGGCGGAAGCTGTGAATGCTGGTTGTGAGTTTGGAGTGATGGAAGTTAGTTCTCACGCTTTGGCGCAAGGTCGAGTTTTGGGTTGTCAGTTTGAGGTAGGGGTGTTTAGCAATCTCACCCAAGACCACCTAGACTATCACAGCGATATGGAAGATTACTTTGCTGCCAAAGCGTTGTTGTTTAGTCCTGATTATCTCAAGGGACGGGCGATAATTAACGCTGATGACACCTACGGTAAGCGATTAATTGCGTCTTTAAATGCAGAGCAGGTTTGGAGTTACAGTGTCAACGACAATAGTGCTGATTTGTGGATGAGTGATTTAAGCTATGAGCCGAATGGTGTTAGCGGGATTTTGCATACACCAAAGGGTAATGTGGCTTTTCGTTCTCCTTTAGTTGGGCAATACAATTTAGAAAATTTATTGGCAGCAGTAGGAGCAGTTTTACACTTAGGGCTAGATTTAGAGTTGCTCGTATCTGTGATACCTGAGTTTCCGGGAGTTCCCGGACGGATGGAACGAGTGCAAATTACTCCTGAGCAAGATATTAGTGTGATTGTAGATTATGCCCACACGCCGGATAGTTTGGAAAATCTACTCAAAGCCGCACGTCCGTTTATACCTGGGAAGATGATTTGTGTGTTTGGGTGTGGCGGCGATCGCGATCGCACTAAACGCCCAAAAATGGGTAAAATTGCTGCTGACTTAGCTGATGTGGCGGTGGTGACATCGGATAATCCCCGCACTGAAGACCCAGAACGGATTTTACAAGATATTTTGGCGGGAATCCCCGAAACAGTAAAGCCAATTGTGAATGGCGATCGCGCTACTGCCATTCGTACCGCTATTTTACAAGCACAACCTGGTGATGGTGTATTACTTGCTGGTAAAGGTCACGAAGACTATCAAATACTCGGCACAGAAAAAATCCACTTTGACGACCGAGAACACGCGCGTGATGCTCTACAGGAAAGACTGAAGATACAGAGTTAATTGCGCGGGATCGGGTACTGGGTATTGGGAAGAATTCAGCCTCAGTCTCCAGTCCCCTTTTCCATAAGTAACATCACTGAAGAAAAGCACGTATAATACTTTATTTCGGTGCTTATACCGTGCCGTAAGCTCTTGATTGTGGCTAGAAATGTAAAAATCTTATACTTTCAAAGCGTATGTTTCTTAAAATAAGTGGCACGGTGGGAGCGATCGCTATTTTGTTAAGTGGTACTGCGGCGAGTCTCCTTCAGAGAGGCTACGCCAACGCCCAAAATGCTGAAAGATATGTCACCGTGGGACACGATAAAGGAGGAAACAGCGTCGCTCTGGATACTAAAACTATTCGTGGTACAACATACAAGCTTTACGGACTTTACGGAGACGGCATATTCGAGACTACATTCTCTGCATCATGCACAGAATCGCGGCTTTTTCTAAATCGCATTGCCATTTACGGAACAGGGGGACAGCTACTTGAAGAGGATAAGGAGAAAGGAGAAATTCCTTTTGTAGCAAGTTCTTCACCAGGTAAAGCAATGCGAATTGTTTGTCAAAAGATTGGGGCGCGTGGCTGGTAGATTCTGATAATTACTGGCAATTCTAAAACCAGAAGTAGTGAGTCACATAATTAGATAATTCAGAATTTATGTTTTTTCGGTAGCTTTTTTGTCAAAAATGTACACATAGGGGTGAAAATCGAAGACAGTATTATTTTTTCCTTAATCCTTCTTCGTTTTTCCTTAATTGTACTTAACTCATGAATGTTTCTCTGACTAAGGATCTATCTATTTATCAGCTAGTTTTGGGAGTGCAATCGCCTCCTAAACCATTGTCCCTCAGTCCTGCTACTCTGCTATCACTGGTAAGAGCGCAAATAGACTTACTCATTGAGCAGCAAATTGTAGCCACTTTATGGGTAAAACTACCACCAGAAAAAATTTGGCAATCAGAATTAGCGCGTTATCAATCTTTGATGGGTGCATCTAGTCTCATCTATATTTATCAGTTCGCGGAGAGTGAGATAGGGGAAGCAGGAAACGACAAGGAAGAACATTCTACCTTATCCCCCTCATCCTCTGCTCATGTCCGCGTTCAATTACCAGCAAATAGCCTATTGCGGCGCGAAAACTTTCTGATGGTGTTGTCGCCTCAGTTTTGTAGTTTAGTTTTGGCGCATCGACCACTTAAAAAACGTGAAAATCCTATCTTGGGGAAGGCAAATACTAAAAAAAATCAGCCATTGCTGATTATAACTACTGTTGATGGAAAAATAATTCAACAAGTATTAGATGGTATTCAACAGGCGACTGCACCAGAATCATTGCCAATGTTGCTTACTGATTTTATTTGCCCAAGTGCGCCCGAACCCGCACTCATGAATCAACTTTTGGCAAAACAACTCCAGCGATTAGATGAAATTAATCGTCAAATCATGGCAGAACGCACAGCTAAGTTGCAGCAGCAAAATCAAAACCTGCATAGTAAAGAGGAACTCAAGGATGAATACCTGAACAATGTGTGTCAAGAACTACGCACACCCTTGACGCACATGAAAACAGCACTCTCTTTGTTGAATTCTCCTAATCTAAAACCGCCGCAGCGACAACGTTATTTACAAATGCTAAATACCCAGTGCGATCGCCAAAATTCTTTGATTACTGGTTTATTGGATTTGGTGCAACTAGAGCGTAATTTGGAGGAGACGACTTTAGAATCGGTACGTCTCTCAGATATTGTACCTGGGGTAGTCAGTACCTACCAGCCTGTAGCGCAAGAAAAAGGCATCATGCTAGCCTACACAGTACCTACTGAACTGCCTGCTGTTCGATGTGTAAATGGTGGGCTGAGGCAGATTGTGATAAATCTGCTACACAACAGTATTAAGTTTACGCCCAATGGTGGTCGAGTATGGGTGCTTGCCCGTGTGCATGGCAATTCTGTTCAATTGGAATTCCGCGATACAGGTATCGGTATTGCCGAAAGTGAAATTCCCAAAATTTTTGACCGCTTCTATCGAGTCCGTGTAGGAGCAACTGAAGATTATGGTGGTGCGGGGTTGGGGTTAACGATTGTACAGCAGTTGCTATTACGCTGTGGTGGCTCTATTTCTGTAAAAAGTAAGCTATATGAAGGTTCCAGCTTTATAGTGCAACTGGCGAGTGTTGGTCAAATCCCAAGAGCGATCGCTACCGAACATGAGTGATATTATATCTAGCTCATTTTTAAGGCATTTCCTCAGATTCGGGGCATTGGGTGTAAACATCAATAGAAAAATTCATTTGATCAGCATCAAGATGCACAAAAATTAATTTACTTTGGAAAAAGCTTTTAAGGATTCGTTTGAGTGAACTAAACTTAAGCCGTCTAATGGCTTTATTCACATCTAGCCACTGCCGTTTTCTTTGGTTTGCTTCTGGATAATCTTCACTCACAGTTTCGACTGGTAACAAATACATCTTGACCTGATAAATCCTGCCTCGTTTGCGGTACTTATAAGTACCCAGTTCATTCGCATCTACTTGTCCAATAACTCCAGCTTCTTCCCACGCCTCTTTAGCTGCTGAATCAGGTGGACTCATTCCATTATGAATATCTCCTTTAGGAATTACCCAGTGTTGATAGTTCCGAGTTGAAATTAGCAAAATTTCGATTCTGCCATTTTTAACTCTGTAAGGAATTACCCCAGACTGTTTAAACACTTTGCTGACTTTTCGGCTCATATAAATTAGAAAGTGTACAACTTACGTTTTTTGTACAATTTTTATTTCAAAAAGGCAAGATCTAATACCAAATATTGTTTGGTTAATATCAGGTTATGAAACAGATAATTTTTTATTGCAAGAGTTATTCTAAAGCATAGAATTTTATGTAAATTTTATTTAAGGGCATTTAAACTACAGACAAAGATGAGATTACATGGTTAATTTTTAGGTGTGTATTTGTAGAAAATCTGAACACTAGCTTCTAGCGCTCGTAACTTTCAAACTTTTGACAATCATAAAATTGACTGAGTGTAAAATGGGTCTTCCTTTAGGCTGATTGACAAACACAGCCCTCTTGAAAACAAAATATTTGTTTGGTTTGAGCTTAGATATTTGCTATGGGTGCAATCAACTCAATTTCTTAAAGTTTTGATAGATGTACTGAGAGGAGATTGCATTTAAATCTACTTCCTGACTCTCACTTTCATTAGTATTTTTGAATAGTATTGTAAACGCACCAGCACCTAACCTATCTTGAGGAAACATCCGATAACAAGGCATTGTAGTTAAATGCGACTGAAATTTTAATAAATTGCTAACTTGCACTGCCTGAAAATCAGGAAATCTTTCCAAAAACCATTCACAAACCTGCTCATTTTCCTCGGTAGAATATGTGCAAGTCATATAAGCAAGATAGCCTTGTGGTGAGACAATTTTAGCGGAGTTAGCGATAATCCGTTTTTGCCGATTTGCACTTTTATTAATAGCGGTTGGATGAAAACATCCAGGAGCTTTTTCACCTTTAGCAAGCAAAGATTGTCCAGTACAAGGAGCATCTACTATCACTAAATTGCTAGAAAATGGGATCATTTCTGCAAATATACTCGAATCTCTATTAACTACAGCGCTAGGGCTAATATGACAACGCCTCAAATTAGAAATTAGCATTCCTAGACGTTTGCCAATTACTTCATTACTGATGATTAATTCCGGTTGTAAAGCCTTCCAGGCAAAGATACTCTTCCCTCCTGGTGCAGCGCACATATCAAAAATTAAACGCACTGACTGAGGAATTGTTAACAAAGTAGCAGCAGCAAATACTGAAGAGAAATCCAAACAATAAAAATATCCTTTTTCATGTAGTGGATGTTGACCAGGTTTTTCTCCTAGATAGAGACGGTCTATAAAATCTGGCTGCCAATGCGTTGGTGTTTCCACCGAAAAAGAGGTAAAATCTGGCTTTTCCTTACACCAAAGAATACTTGGTTGAAAAGGTTGGGGATTCATTAAAGCCTCAATAAACCTTTCTTGTTCATCTGCATTTGTAAACAAACGTCGTGTGAGTTTAAGTAATAAATTAGAAGGTTTGTCCATGTGGATATATAAATAATTGTGTTGTCTTGGAATGCTAAATAAAACTGTTACACAAGAACAATGTAATTAAGGTACTTGGCTCCATACTGAAAATACAATGACCGCCTTTTAGATCGCAATTGCCAAATTACCCCACTGCACCGGAGTAGGTCATGATCTTAGATAATTTTCCGCAAAAACTACGCAAAGAGGCACAACTGTGGAGGGATGAAGGACTAATTAGTTCTTCGTTGTATGAGCAAATAGCAGAACGTTATCAATTTAAAAACCTGGAAGCTGCTGCACGCGATCGCTTTGTTGCGATCGTGGTTGCTATAGGCAGCATACTTTTATGCTTAGGCATAATTACTTTTGTCGGAGCAAACTGGCAATCAGGATCACGAGAAGTCAAGTTTATCTTATTAATGAGCTTGTTTTTCACAATTACTATCACTGGTTTTTACACTTGGAGACAACCTGAAGGAAAGAAACCAGAACAAAGTAAACGCATACTGGGAGAAGGATTACTAATTTTAGGCGCGTTCATTTTAGGCGCAAATTTCGCCTTGATGGCCCAAATGTTCAATATTAGCGGTACAACTTCCCAACTTTTTCTGGCTTGGGGATTGGGTGTTTTAGTCATGGCTTACAGTCTGTCCATAAATTCCTTGGGAATTCTGGCAATTATCTTAGTGCAAATCGGTTACTGGACAGGACTGGAAGACTTGCTATACTCTTCAGGTGAATCGACTTGGGCGCGGCTAGTGGTGCAGCACATGCCTCTACTGTCATGGCTGCTATTTGTACCATTAGCATATTTTTGTCGATCGCGTTGGATTTTTGGTCTAGCAGCATTCTGCTTTGCTAGTTCCTTGCAAGCTAACCTCAATCCGCTGCCGCTGCTGAATTATGCTGATGTAGCGCCTTGGGTGGCATCTTTTGCTTTTGCGCTCCCACCTGCATTATTCTGGAGTTATGATGACTTGCTATTCCCCAGCATAAATTACAGGTTGTTTCAAACCCTTGCCCGTAGTTTAGCGTTGGTGGCTTTTGGAGCGGTCTTTTATGTTCTGTCTTTTCGTTGGAGTTGGGAATCTCCTGATTATGCTTATAATCAGCCAACGACTTTGACAAACTTGTTCGAGTCTCTGCCGATCATCGATTTGGGGATTCTCAGCGGCTTGGCGGTATTTCAATGGTTGTTTCTGATGCGTCAACGAAATAACCCTCCTCGCCGCGAAGTGATTTTCACGACAGCTGTCATTAGTACTTTTATTGCCTTCATTGTTGTAGTACCTTTTTGGCATCAAACTATCAGCCGGATTGATGAACTTGGCGTTTTTATTTTCAATGTACTTCTAGCAACATTAGCCTGGGGACTAATTCAAGAAGGGTTGAAATTAAACAACAGAAACTCCTTTTGGGGCGGTATGCTGTTGCTAACGCTGCAAGTTATCAGTCGAATGCTGGAGTACGATACTGACTTACTCTTCAAGTCCCTCGTCTTTGTCCTATGCGGTTCTGCTTTAATTAGCGCTGGACTCTGGTTTGAACGCCGCAAACCTGCTGCAAGTAAGAAGTAAAAAGTGCTGAGTCAAGAGTCAAGAGTTAGTATTTATTCTCCCTCTGCTCCCCTGCATCCCCTAATTTAGATAGAGTTTCTCTGCGTTAGTCCTAATCTTGTTACTTTTAACCTCCTCAATACCCCTTCTTTTTAGGACTACGCTCATGAAAAGTAGCGCTTCTGAATCTAAAAATAAATCTTTGTCTCCTGAAGCGGAATTCTCCGAAAAGTTAACTTTTCGCGATTATCTAATTGCATCTGAACAAAAATCGAATAAGCCTTTACCCATTTGGCGGCTAATAGCTCCGTTGCTCATCCAAACAGGGTTGATTATGGCAGTACCAGCGCAAGCGCTGTACACAGATATGACTGGCAAGACAGTAATTTTGCAAACTGCGCCTGTAAATCTTAATAATGTACAGCAAAGTAATTCCCTGGCGCTGGATTATAACATATCCCGTACTGCAACTTTGAGAAGATTGCCTGGCTGGGAAACGTTGGTTAGTAAAGGTCGTGGAAGTGGCAGACGATTACCCGACGGAACCAACATATACGTGATTTTGCAAGAGCAATTTTCGTCTGGTGGTGGTGTTCCTAGAGCTTGGAGACCAGTACGAGTGACTGGCGATCGCCCCAGTTCCCTAAGAGCAAATCAGGCAGCCTTAAAAGGTGTGTATGAGGATGGTTTCGTTAACTATGGTTTAGAAACATATTACATCCCAGAAAACCAACGGCAGCAGATTAACAACGATATCCGACAAGCCCAACGGAATCGAAGAGGACAGCGGCCACCCATAGTGGTGAAAGCCAAAGTCGATCCCCAAGGTAACGCAGTACCTATCAGTATGTGGGTGCGCGATCGCAACTATCGCTTTTAATCTTCATGCCGTAAACGCCATACTGCACCGCAAGCAGCCCCAGCACCGGCTAACAATCCGGTACTCATTCCTTGTAGAGTCTTTTGAATTGGGTCTTGGGTTAGGCACTCACTCGTAACCTTACTCTCTTGCAAGCAAAGACTGCTTTGTGCCAAGCTGGCAGTACCTCCTAAAATTACACCAGTCACACTACAAGAAACAACAAGCAGCAAAAAGCGTCGGTTTTTTCTATCCATAGATGGATGTGTCAAGTATTAAGAGTAGTTTTTGGCTCTCAACTACTTTACACATCCTTGTTGCTAATGTCAGCTGGTTTCAAGGGTAATTAGGGAGTAGTACAGCATTAACATACCATTAAATCAAATGTCAAAAGCCCATAAAACGAGGGTTTTTGACATTTTGAATTACGTAAAACGGTACTAAGTATTACAACTAACTTGACGCTGACTCTCTAAGCCCGATACCCACCCTAAACAATCTATTCAATCTTAATATTGAAAGGCAAACGGGCATAAATTCCCTGTGGATCGTTCATCTTTTGCAGAATCCCGATTTCTTGTTGCAGTTTCTCAAATTCGGCTGTGAGGGGATTGGATTGTTTGAGTTTCGTCCCTTCAATACCCAAAGCAGTCTGCACCTCTTGAGTTGCTCGCCCGAAAAAGCGTTCTTCAAAGCTGCTAACTCGCGGGTACTCTTGTAATTCCCAATCGTTACCCAGCTTTGCCTGCTTAGCAGCATATTCGATCGCATTATTCAAACCGCCAATTTCATCCACCAAACCAATTTGTTTAGCCGCCACACCTGACCAAACTCGTCCTTGAGCAATTTCTGCTACTTTTTGTTCTGGTAGTTTCCGACCTTGAGAAACTTTATTCAGAAACATATTGTAAATCCGGTTAACACTGCGCTGGTAAAGCGCCAACTCTTGGGGCGATTTTGGGCGAGAAGCTGTTTGGCTATCAGCATAGCGTGCGGTTTTCACTGAGTCCCAGGTGATACCATTATCATTCGCCAGCTTTTGACCATTCAACAGCACCCCAAACACACCAATTGAACCTGTAATTGTATTTGGTTCGGCAAAAATGCGGTTAGAGTCGCTAGCAATCCAATAGCCACCAGAGGCGGCGACATCACCCATTGATACTACAACTGGTTTCACCTCACGAGTTAGCCGGACTTCTCGCTGCATGATTTCAGCGGCGGTAGCACTACCACCAGGGCTATTAATCCGCAGGATTACTGCCTTAACATCATTATCTTGTCGCAGTTTGTTAAAGATTTTTGCAAAGCGATCGCCTCCGACTTCCCCAGCTTCACCTCTACCATCGACAATCTCACCTTCAGCATAAACAACGGCAATTTGATTTTTGGAGTTGCGTTCTACACCTAACGATTTGCCGGAAACTTGTGCGTAGTCATCCAAGTTAATTTGTCGGAATGTTTTGTCTTCCTTTTTACTAGCTGTCAATTGTTTGAGGTCAGCTACCACTTGATCTGCATAAGCTACTTGATCTATTAAACCGCTGGTTTTGGCTTCCGTTGCTTCCAGTACTGCCTGATTATCGGCGATCGCTTGCAACTGTTGGGGGTTAATTTTACGACTTGTTCCCACAGCCGTGCGCCACTCTCCCCAAACATCGTCTAACAATTTTTGCGTTTGTTCGCGGTTTTCTGGACTCAGTTTTGTGAGAATTAACGGTTCTACTGCTCCCTTAAATTTTCCTACCCGCACGACCTGAACGCCAACACCATACTTTTGTAATGCTCCCGTCAAGAAAATCGGTTGGCTACTCAAACCGTTGACTTCCATTAGTCCCACAGGGTTAAGTACGATGGTATTTGCCACCGAACTCACATAATATTCCTGTTCACTCCAATTGCCACCATAAGCTACAATCTTTTTTCCCGTAGTTCGGAATTTCTCCAAGGCTTGACGGACTTCTTTAAGAGATGCATAGCCGACGCTACTAGCATCTCTTGTGCGTGTCGCATCTAAATAAATACCAACAATTCGCGGATCGCGCCGCGCTTTTTCCAGAGTTTCCAGAACTTTACGGAGTGTCATCCTTTTATCTTCCACACCTGAGAGTGTGTTCTGAAGCACTTCGCTGGAACTAGGTGCGCCATCAGTGATTTTCATCGACAAGTCAAAAACCACCACTGACTTATCTTTAACTTCTGGGCCTAAATTTTTGGAGGAGGTGGCAGCTAATAGTAAAAATAGCAGTCCAGTAGTTCCCAGACCGGAGAAAATAATTAGTCCCAGTAAGCTGCCAACTAAACTAGCAAAAGTTTGTTTAAGAAAATTACGCATTAGTTAAAAGTCAAGAGGAGCCACTGCGTTGGACGGGTTTCCCGGCTTAAAGCAAGTGGCGTTCAAAAGTCAAGTGTAATTTGTCATTAGACAAATGACTAATGACAAATGACTAATGACTAACGACCTGCTTATCTATTCTATGCGTTTTAAACTCCCAGAGCACTTTAACTGATACAAGCTGGTGTTGCCAGTGCAGAATAATACTGTGGTGATTTCGGCGATTAGTACCTCAGCCAGATCGGAAACGGCTGCTTCTGATACCGCTGCTGCTTTGAGAAAAGGCATTGCTAAACCAGCTATATCTGCTCCCAGAGCGATCGCCACTGCTGCATCTAGCCCATGACGCAATCCCCCCGAAGCAATCAAGGGTATATTAGGGGCGATCGCTCGAATACTCGTAATACACTCTGCCGTCGGCAAACCCCAATCGGCAAACGTCCTCCCCAAGCGGCGTTGCAGGGCATTTTCTGCTCGCTCGCTTTCCACCTTTGCCCAAGAAGTACCACCTGCACCAGCCACATCAATTGCCGTTACCCCCGCGGCAATAAGCTTCTCTGCCATTACAGCTGAAATACCATTCCCTACTTCCTTCGCAATCACTGGCACTTGTAGTTTACTGCACAAGGTAGAAATTTTGTCAAGCAATCCCCGGAAATTAGTATCGCCTCTGGGTTGAATATACTCTTGCAATGGGTTGAGGTGCAAAATCAATGCATCAGCCTCTACGATATCAACTACCCGCAAACATTCATCTAAACCATACTTGTAGTTAAGTTGCACAGCGCCCAAATTCGCAAATAACAGAACATCAGGAGCATACTTGCGGATAGCAAAAGTATCAGCCACCTGGGGTTTTTCCACTGCTACTCGCTGGGAACCGACACCCATTGCAATTTTGTAGTGTTGTGCAACTTGGGCCAAACGTTGGTTAATTATTCCCGCTTGTTCGGTTCCTCCAGTCATGGAAGAAATTAACAGGGGTGCGCCGAGGTGTTTTCCTAGAAAAGTCGTACTGATATCAATATCGTTGTGGTTTAATTCGGGCAAGCAAGAATGGGTAAAACGATAGCGTTCCAGTCCATTGGTGACTTCATGGCACTGAACATCTTCTTCTAGGCAGATCCGAATATGATCCGCCTTGCGAGTCTGAGTTTGTACTGATATGTTGGTAGGTGCGTTCACGGTTAAGTATGACTCAACGTAGTTACAATGACTATTGTTACAGTCTCAGGTACTCATGCCTACACACTGACTTAAACCTGTTGGAGATAGTATTTAAACCGCTCTCGGAGTTGTTCAACTGTCAGATTTTGAGTCCAGTACTCTACTAGGGCGTGGCCAAATGCCCAGGCGTTGCGGTCAGGTGAGGAAGGATTTTCCAATAGCAGCGGCCAGAGGGATAGCAACTCAAAGTTAAGCGGGTTAGCATTGCTAGTATTTAAGAGTGAGAAAAGCTCATACGCCATCTGGAGTTTACCAATCACAATAGGCAACTGTTCTACGGGAATTTGCTCAGCCAGCAGATAAGCCAGAGCTGGAGATCCGGTTGACAGCGTAGAAACGAATTGGAGGACAGGACTTTTGAGCAGTGCTGTTAGTCCCTGCGTTGTCGCCATCTGAAAAGTGTAGTGGTCAATGATTTTGGCAGCAGCGACGGTGCGGGCTTCGAGGTTACGCAGAAAGCGGGCAAGACGGAGTTGCTTAGTTGGTGCGATCGCTTCCACTAGTCCCAAAGATAGGGCTTCTACTCCCCAAGCGACTCGACTTGTTTGAGTATCACCTGTGACGACGGGCAAAACTAGATTACAGAATTTACCCAGCAGTTTAGCGCGATATTCGGTAGCTTCCCGAATAGCAATTTCTTTTGGACGATTGCCCCATTCCCAATCATAAGGTGGTTGCCACTCACGAATGGGGCGCAGGCGATCTACTTGGGTAATGATCGCGATTGCAGGTAAATCTGCAACTTCCGCTCTCATGTCTTGGAGAAAGTCCACATCCATTTGCAGGGCAGGATCAAGGGCCGGGGTGACGAGCAACAGCAAATCTGCATTTGTGGCATAATCAAGCACCAGCTTTCGTAAATCGGCACGGTTGGCTTGTTCATAACCAGGGGTATCCCAAAGCGTTAGTGTTTCCCCGCCTTGAGTCTGCCAGTGGTAATTCTGAATCCGATCAGTACTGGGTAAAACATCAACAGCTGCGAGTTCAGCTTGGAACAGTGTATTAATCAGGCTGCTTTTTCCTGAACCGGTGCGCCCCACTAACAGAATATTGACGGGTTTTTGCTCAACCGCCTCAGCTGGTTCTGCTTGAGTAAGGATGTCTCGGAGTGCTTGGGTTTTTGCCTTGGGTAGAGTTGGTGTAGTAACGGATGCTGAAGGCAGTTTACTACGTCCGTAGAGAGCGATCGCCTGCTGACATAAGTTCCGCAGGGCAGCTTCCCGGAGCAATTGGCTTAAATTCACCAACAATTCCTGAGTTGCTCGGTTACTATAACCTTGGCTGGCTTGTTTTGCCACCGCCGCCACAGGATTTAAGAGCCACTGGGCCCAGTTCCAAGCTCGCCAGAATTTCCGAGCGGATGGCTCTAACTTCCGGTAGACTTCATAAGCTTGGTATGCTTGTCCAACCGTCACCTGATTCAACACAGGGGATAACTTCTGCATCCATTGATCGAGATCATCCACCGTTCCCCGAATCAGCCCATAAGCTTGGGGAACGTAAATGTTCAATAGAGGATATTGAACTTCAGGATTGTAAATCCGGGCGATCGCCACAACCAAATCCTGACATCGTGTCCAGAAGGTTTGCCAGTCTTCCCAAATCGGGCGATCGCTTTGTGCGGCTTTCACAATCTCTTGCAGGGCGACTTCTGCTTGCTTTGTCACGTCGCTTCCTGCTGTTGGCATCACTGTATCTTCCGCTGTTGATTCCAGTTCTTCGCGGACTTCGGCCAATACAGCTTCCACTTGATTAACCGCAGGTTGAGTCCATTTCACCAATAACCAACGCCAACCTACAAATATAAGGGTGAATACACCCCAGATCCAACTAATACCCCATGCATGGATTTGTGATCCTGCCGATATTAATAAGAAAGTGATGATGAAAGCGATCGGGATTGCTAAGACTACCCATTGCCACGTTTTTAATCGCACCATTGCCCCATACCTGCCTAGCTGAGACTTCTTATACCACTATATTCAGATTGGGTAATGCGGTGCGATCGCTTTTGCATTGGGTTTTAAACGGCAATGGCAAAGGTATTGAACAAATTGCCTAAAATTTATTAAGGCAATCTTTATAGAGTGCAAAGATGCAGACTCTCGAAAAACTCTCCCTTCCAAGTATGGGCTGCGGGACTTGGGCTTGGGGCAACCAATTGCTCTGGGGATACAACGAAAGCATGGATGACCAGTTGCAAGCTGTCTTTAACCTTTGTGTGAGCAACGGCGTCACTTTATTTGATACGGGTGATTCTTATGGAACTGGGAAATTAAATGGTCGCAGTGAGCTACTTCTCGGACGATTTGATCGGGAATACGTAGGTACAGGCAAAGAAAATATTTGCATTGCTACCAAGCTTGCTGCTTACCCGTGGAGATGGACACGCCAATCAATGGTGCAGGCCTGCAAGGCTTCTGCCCAGCGCTTGGGAAGAAATGTAGATTTGGTGCAGATGCACTGGTCAACAGCCAATTATGCCCCCTGGCAAGAAGCAGGGCTGTTAGATGGTCTTGCGGATCTTTATGAGCAAGGGTTAGTTAAAGGAGTAGGGCTATCTAATTTCGGCCCGAAACGCCTCAAACGCGTGTATGACAAGTTTGCTGGGCGAGGAGTCCCAATTGCTACCCTGCAAGTTCAGTACTCGCTGTTGTCTACGTATCCTGTCACACAGCTACAGATCAAAGACGTTTGTGATGAACTAGGAATACAACTAATTGCCTACAGCCCTCTAGCATTGGGGTTGTTGACAGGAAAATTCTCGGAAAAAGGCCCTTTTCCTAAAGGTATCCGAGGTCTACTGTTTAGGCAGTTATTGCCAGGAATGCGATCGCTTTTAGCATGTTTGCGAGAAGTTGCACAATCCAGAAATAAGTCTATGTCACAGGTAGCAATTAACTGGTGCATCTGTAAAGGAACTATTCCTATCCCTGGCGCGAAAACCATAGAACAGGCAAGGGATAATATTGGTGCTTTGGGTTGGTATTTGAACTCCAGTGAGATTGCAGAGTTAGATCAAGCGGCCGCTAGTGCAGATAAAAAAATGGTACAAAATATCTTTCAAACTAAATAAACTCTCTCATAAATCAGAGCAATGGCACGGATGTTACAGAGGCTTGGCAATACATAAAGCTTCCACCGTGCCATAATACAGCTATTCTCTAAGGCTTGCTGAGCAAAAGATACCGCTATGCGATCGCAGCTAGTCAGATATCAAAATAGCTACACTTATACTAAATGAACCATCATTTATGTTATTCTCCCAAAGAATAATAAAGATGAGTGATATGCGAATCAAAAAATTGTCTGTACTTTTCTCAATCTTTGTCATTACTCTTGGCTGTTGTTTTAGCTTCAGAGTGGATGCACAAAATCAGACGACAAATAATTGGATCGCAACTATCATCAACGATATGAAACCGCTTCATGAGGGGATGCCGCATGGTGTTCCAAAGAGTTATAGCTGGGCATCTGCTCCTCGTATAGGTATGGGAAATAATCCACAAAGTTCTAAAGCCATGATGGCATGGGGGCAACTATACGAAGCTGCTGAAGGTAATCCTGCTGCTAATACCAGGGTTCAGATCAAAGATATTAAGGCTTATATGCTCAGTAAGATAGATAGTAAATGGCATCTTCTCCAAAGTTCAACAGCAGTAGAAGGGGCTGCATATCGAGAAGATTTTGCTAATGATAATAGCAAATCCGCAGATATTCGTTACGAGCAGGATGGTAGTATTTCAGCCAAGGCAGGCAATGGATACAACTTTCACTTCTGGTGTACAACTGGCCGGGTTAAAATTAATCCTTACGACGTGGCAGGTATGTTTACCACTGTTCAAGCCAGGCTAGGACTTGACAATACTGGAGGACAGGACGATCGCTCTCAAGCTCGCTATTTGTTGAGCATGGGTGGCGATTACTGGCCTGACTTAAATTCTGAGTGGGGTGAACGAGACACAATCGGTGATATAGCTATTGGCAAGTTTAAGTACGTTACAAAAGACTGGAAAGCTTTCAATATGTCTACTCTTTCACCTGAGCAAATAAGTCAAAATCCGCCACCACTTTAGTAACTAGTGATACTCATTAAGTTACCAAAATATTGCACTGATAACACCTCTGCTAGCGATCGCAAAGCGTGTTGCAGACAATCAGGCATGGCATAGAGTTTTGATACAAGGTCGATTATTGACTCTACAATTTGCTAAACTCCAACTTCATGGACGAATAAAAACAATTTGAGCATTGGGAATTTTGAGGGGGTCGCGGAGTGACTGATGATGAACGCGCAGACAATGTAGAACAGATTCATTCTAGAGAGTTTTTATGGCAATTATGGCCCATTTTGCCACTCTACCCTTATGGCAAACGACGGACAATCCGCAAAGAAGTAGTTAAAGACACAATCTGGACTTTTGACCAACTTCAAGGCATCTTCTACGTTGTCGTGCCAATTCGGATGACCGTCGTGAAGCTAGATGATGGGGGTCTTCTGGTGTATGCACCTGTTGCACCTACCCCAGAGTGTATCCGCCTCGTCAATGAGTTGGTAGCAAAACACGGCAACGTCAAGTACATAATTCTACCAACTATCTCTGGTTTAGAACACAAAGTCTTCGTTGGCCCCTTTGCTAGATGTTTTACCAATGCACAGGTCTTTGTCGCTCCCAATCAGTGGAGTTTCCCGTTAAATCTGCCACTTAGCTGGCTTGGCTTACCGCCTAAACGTACTCAGGTACTCCCACAAGACAGTACTAAAACTCCCTTTGCAGAACAGTTTGACTATGCAATGCTGGGCCCCATCGACCTGGGGCCAGGTAAGTTTGCAGAGGTTGCATTCTTCCACAAGCGATCGCACACATTACTGGTAACAGACTCAGTAATTTCTATACCAGAAGATCCGCCTGCGATCGTGCAGTTAGATCCGTATCCCTTGCTGTTCCATGCCAAAGATCAAGCCTCTGATATCGTTGCAGATATTCCGGTAAACCGCCGTAAGGGATGGCAGCGTATTTCACTATTTGCTTTGTATTTCCAACCAAGCGCCCTGGAGATCAGTGAATGGGGTCAGGTGTTTCGAGATGCCCTGAAAGCACCGGAACGCTCAAATAGAGCCTATTTTGGGTTGTATCCCTTTAAATGGAAAGAAAACTGGCAGCGATCATTTAATGCACTGCAAGGGGGTGGGCGTTTATTTGTAGCACCCATTTTACAGACGCTCATTCTCAACCGAGCACCAAGAGAAACCATCGACTGGACTGATCAAGTGGCTAGTTGGAACTTCCAGTGGATTATTCCCTGCCACTTTGACTCACCAATTAAAGCAGCACCGCATCAGTTTCGCCAAGCTTTCTCCTTCCTAGAAAAGCAACCTGTCAGTGCAGGTTTTGGTGATAGCAGTTACCCTTTGCCGGAGGAAGATTTTAAAGTACTTAGAGTAATCGATACAAGTTTAAATAAGTTAAATATTGTGCCGCCAGTCAAAGATAAAGTGTAAGAAAAGCGGCAAATATTGACTAAATAATTACTATTCGCTCTGGGGCTACGCCCCGTTGTGTTCTAAGCGTAGCTATGCCGTAGGCTTTACGTAATTCATAATTTAACAGGTACAGAGCTACCACAAGAGTTTTCAATTTAGTAGTCAACAATTGCGTGGCGAGTCCCAGAGCTACCACTGATTGTAATTACGAATTACGAATTATTCTGACCAAAAGACGAGACGTAAGCCCCTGGCTTTAGACACGGGGATAAGTCGGTAAGCGACTTGAGTCGCAGTTAAACGATTGGATGGCTTTAGCCTTCATTGGTATAATTGCTCAATAAGCAAGTAATACCAATTCTCTAAAATAAGACTACAGATGAGAAAATAAGATTTAATGAGACGAAGGATGAACAATGTCAGGGG
>NZ_WVID01000024.1:0-33020 GCF_010091925.1 Nostoc sp. B(2019)
TTCTTGATGGCATGGAAACTAGAAGTGTCAAAAGTGGATATGCCCTTGAGCGTTTTATATTTAATTGCACCTAGCTACTTACTACATGGGAAGCTAATTATCGGTGATTTAGCAGACAGCGAGCATCTTTATCAAGTCTTTGCCAAGCATGAATTTAGTGCAGTGCTGCACTTTGCAGCTAGTTTGGTTGTCCCAGAATCAGTTGCCTATCCCCTAGACTACTACGCTAATAACACCCGCAATACTCTCAACTTGCTGCGTTGCTGTAGTGTTATGGGTGTCAATCAATTCATTTTTTCAAGTACAGCAGCAGTCTATGGAGAATCAGACGCCAGCCCAGTTAGAGAGTCTAATCCAACACAGCCTATTAACCCTTACGGACGCTCAAAGCTCATGAGCGAATGGTTGATTCGAGACTATGGCATCTCCTCTTCCTTGCGCTACGTAATTCTACGCTATTTTAATGTAGCGGTTGCTGACCCTGGTGGACGATTGGGGCCAATGTCACTGAATGCAACTCATCTCATCAAGGTTGCTTGTGATGCAGCACTTAAGCGTAAGCCAGAAGTGCGAATTTATGGCACTGATTTTCCCACACCAGATGGAACTGGAATTCGTGACTATATCCATGTTGAGGATCTAGCGACTGCTCACTTGGATGCTTTATATTATCTGGAGAAAGGTGGAGAAAGCCAAATTTTGAACTGCGGCTACGGACAAGGATACAGCGTGCGGCAAGTGATTGAAAGAGTCAAAGCTGTTTCTGGAGTTGATTTTCCTGTTATTTCTGCACCACGCCGTCCAGGTGATCCTGCCTGTGTTGTGGCTTGTGCTGATAAAATTCGCAAGGTACTCGGTTGGCAAGCAAAGCACGATGATTTAGATAAGATTATCCACACAACCATTGCCTGGGAAATGCAACGGGATGGTTTGATGCCTAGGCAGGCTTTATACGTATAGCCAAGCCATTGTGTTATTTTGAGGGTTTGTAGTAAGCATTTTAGTGCTTAAAAAATTAAGGACTAAAGTCCTTACTACGAACTTGCTTATCCATCAATTTAAACTTGATGCACTATATAGAAGGCTTTTATCACATTGTTATAGTGAGCGATCGCCTCATCTTGCTCTGCTAATTTATAATTGCGGTACAGTTGACTCCCGTCTTCTAACAGCACTACTCAAGTAAATCAGGTTCTTCACGCACAATCCTGTCATAAAGTGGCTGGAAACAGAACCACCCACCTGAAGGCGCTCCCACTTGGCTGTGTGTTAAACGAGCTGTTTCGTGTTTGATCACACTGGGTCTACCCGCGGCTTCTGCTAAGAGTTGTGCTTGACACGATTGCTCTAGGCTAATGTACCACCAAGCAGCTTCATCCACTGTGTACCCCACCGTCAAAATGCCATGATTACGCAGGATTATGGCTTTATTCTGACTTAAGGCTTCAGCAATTCGTTTACCTTCGCAGGTATCTAACACAACATCTGTACAATCATGAAACAACGCATGGTCTTCGTAAAAAGCACAGGAATCCTGTGTCAGAGGATCAAGCAGGCGACCCAAACTAGACCAGGCTTTACCGTAAATTGAATGGGCATGTGCGGCGGCGATAATATCGGGTCGAGCCTGATGAATCTGGGAATGAATAGCGAAAGCAGCTTGATTCACAAGAGCATCACCTTTGACAACTTCACCTTCTTTATCAACTAAAAGCAGGTCAGAGACACGGATATGCCCGAAGTACTTTCCGAACGGATTCACCCAAAAATGGTCTGTAAACTCAGGATCGCGAACTGTAATATGACCTGCTATTTCTTCACTGAATCCAAGCCGGCCAAACAGGCGAAAGGCAGCGGCTAGATGTTGCTTGCGGTGCAGGCGTTCTTCTTCAACTTGCTGAAAAACGGGGGGTTGCAGTCTATCGAATTTGGACATGTTCTTTTTCCTCCTTGCAGGGAGCATTAGAATACATAGAACGAAACGACTTAACGCTTTCGGATTCTAGGATGAATTGGTGACGCCAAATGTAGCCAGTATCATTACCTAAAACATAGATAGATACAGTTGCTCTTTGGGAAGTGGTTTTGACAAGGTGAATATCACAATCGGGGAGCAAGAGGCGATAAATATCACCTAGTTGCAGCGTACGTCGAAGACATCGCACTTTGACTACTTGTAATTGTGCCTGACCTTGTGAAGAACCGTTATCTACACGACGGTATACTGTTGCCTGTTGTTAGCTTTGTATAAACTAAATAAAAGTATTTCTAGACTATTAATTAACCATTGGTTTTTCGGCAGTGGTTCGAGGATAGTGTGTGTCATCTATTTTCTCTGTTGGAGAAGCGATTGACATCAATATTAGAATTAGACTTTAAAAAGGATTATAGAGTAAATAAAAATACACCCCGTTTTCTTGCCATGTTCTTTCATTAGAGTCAACAGATACTAAAGGAATTCCCCAATCGAGACGAGCGGTGAAGCGATCGCCTTGTCTCCAGCGTAACCCCAACCCAACGGAAGCTAAAGTATTAGGATTAGGAGCGTCTCTACCCGAATTATTCCAGGCGACACCAAAATCAGCAAAGGGAATGACCTGTAAGGTGCTATCTATTTGGGGTAGGCGGAGTATGGGGATTTGCACTTCAGCAGACGCAAAAGTACCATTATCTGTCAGTAAGAAATCTTGACGGTAGCCCCGAACATTATCTTGACCACCTAAGCCAAACTGCTCTAAAGGCAGAAGCGCTCTGGATGATAGTTGCGTGTTTAAACGCAGTAACAGTAAGGTTTCGGGAGCTAAAAGACGTGCCCACTGCGCTTGACCTTGCCAAGCAAAAAAACGACTATCGGGAGGGTCTTGATTAATCGTAGCATTCAACGCACCGATACCCAAATTGAATTGAGAACGCACAGCGATCACTTCACGGTTATTACGACTCGTCCATTCTTGAAAAAATCGCAACGCAGATACCCTGGTGCGTCCTCGTTCATCTGCTCCTGGCGAGAGTTCATTTGGCGGAAGTCCAAATGGTTCTTGAAACAGCCGAGAAGATATTTCACTTTCCCGTCGGGAGGCTGTCAACCCAAGGGCTAATTCTTGTGTGGGAGTTTGAATTACTGGCTGACGGAATGTCAATTCGTAGTAGCGAGAAGCTGATTGGATATCTAGGGTGTTGAAAGGACGTTCAATAACATCACTTGATGTAGTGCCATAGTTGAAAGTGAGTGTCCCGTTTTTGGGATTGAGAGGCAATGTGTAGCTGGCATCAAATGAATTACTACCATCGGTATTAGTGTAAGCTAGATTCAGACCATCTCCCAGTCCGAGTAAGTTAGCTTCACCCAGTTGCACTCGCCGCCGGAAGCTGCCAACACTAGGCGATCGCCCATTATCAAGAACTATTTGAGTATTGAAGGTTTTTGCTTCCTTAATCTGCACTTGTAGGATACTTGTACCAAGACGTGACCCCGCTGACAGTTCCGCAGACAAGTTTTGAATCAAAGGATTAAGTTGCAAAAGTTGCAGTGCTTCTAAAAGCCGTTGCCGATTTAGAGGTGGTGATGTCGCGATTGCTATACGGCTGCGGACATAATTAGAGTTCAGTCGTTGATTACCAGTTACCTCGATTTCCTCTAATTTACCTTCGACCACCTGAATTTTGATAACACCAGATTGGATTGTTTGAGGTGGGATGTAAGCACCAGAAGTAATATAACCCTTGTTAATGTATAGTTCGGTAATTTTAGAACGGGCCTGATACAATTGCGCCAGTGAAATCGGTCGTTTGGTAAATTCAGCAAGTACCTGGGTTAACTCTTCGGGACTAAAGACTGTGCTACCAACAACTTCAAACCGTTCAACAGTAATAGTTAAAGGAATTTTACTAGGAAGTGATTCTTCGGGTGTGGGAGTTGGAGCAGAAGGGGGAAGTAGTTCTGCTGGTGGGGGGAGTGGCTGTGGTAGTTGAGGCGAGGGAGGTGGGGAAGGCGAAGGCGGTTGAACATCCTGCGGCGGTGGGAGTTGTTGGGATGGTGTGGAATTATTGTTCGGTAGTTGTACGTTATCAATAACTTGCGCTTTTAGAGGTCTAGAATTCATGCCGCTAAACAACATAAATATAGTGAGCTGCAACCAGGACAATGCAAGCTTTTTAATGTGTTTATCGATCATGATGATATTGAGTTAGGTGTTGCCAGGAACGATAAGATTGTATGGGATTATTATCTGTGCTATTTAAGACTCGAACCGTGCCGTTGTATTTTAGGTCTTCGCATAATGTATTATTAATACTGCAAAATTTTTGTAAGTATAGGGAGTACTTTAATACCTTAACTGTTTGCCAAAAATATAAAATTCGTTGATTAATCGAGTTATTGACAGTGTTTTGTTTGTACTTGATACAGTTAAGTATTGCCACAAGCTGAGACTTATTCAGCCAGTGATTTAAGTAATTAGCCAAGTTAGCTTCGAGAGGCAAGTTACCGGAGGCTTTTATATCCAGGCAATCCAAATCCGAGCCATTTTTCAGTGGCACACAAAATCTTTGGTGTTTCAAATCACTATTGAGTTTGAGAACCACTAACTTCGCCATATACTCATGAGAACTTTATTTTTACAGTATCAAATTAACAATACCAAATAGTGAAAATTATTTTATCGATACTAATAAAATTATGCTTTTCACGCTCTCAAAAAGCGCCTTAAGCTGTCAAATTAGAGTTGAGAGCGAAAAGAGGAGATGAAAATGATCAAAGAAGATACTACCGAAATTATTGGCTTTCATGCTCATATCTACTTCGATACTGCGAGTCGTGATGTAGCTGCGCGTGTACGTGAAGGATTGAGCAGTAGGTTTGAAGTGCAGCTTGGACGTTGGCATGATTTACCTATTGGGCCACATCCAAAAGCGATGTATCAAGTTGCCTTTTCACCCAATGAATTTGGCCAGATTGTCTCGTGGTTAATGCTCAATCGTGAGGGGTTGGATGTTTTAATCCACCCTGAGACAGGCGATGATGTGGCAGACCACATGAAACATTCTCTGTGGCTAGGAGAGAAACTAAATCTTAATATTGAGTTCCTTCGGCGGGTTAAGTAGCTAGGCGTAAATAAATTAAAGTTTGTAGTGAGTTAGCGCGGTCTTCTCCCAAGGGGAGCCACTGCGGTCTTGGGGTCTCCCCAAGTGGAGCAAGTGGCGTGAGACGCCCGCCGTAGGATGCCCAAAGGGCTGTAGGGCGATAGCGCAGCGTTAGCGACGTAGGAGCGTCTGGGGGTTTCCCCCATGAGCGACTAACTGTCTTCGCAGCGTTAGCGACGTAGGAGCGTCACCCGGAGGGTAAGGACTTTAGTCCTGATAATCCTTGTTTTGAGCGATGAATCGCTCACTACGAACGGGGATTGTCATTTTGATACGATTCTAAAATACCACTGCGAATCATTAGTTGTGGCCAGACTAATACAAAAAATCCCATCCAAGTTAATAGAGGGATGGAGATAAGAATTGTCAGCCAGATAGTTTTAAATAATAACCAACTACCACTAATCAACGTGACACTTGTGAGAATTATAGACCAGGGCTGACACCACCAAGGTTTGTATTTCCAGGGATTTACGGGCTTTTGTTCAGACATTGATTTTATTTGGGCAATCTGTAAATTAGCAAAACCAGATGATTAAGTATATGAAAACTGAGCAGTTTTGATATTAATCAGGCTTCCATTTGTCTAGGGATATATATTGATTAGTCACCACATCTAGAACCTCAATAGCGCCATTTGACTTTAAAACGTGAAACCAGTAAATCGTGACATTTTCATCTGGATGTTTTTCAAATACTTGAACTTTGTAATAAGGTTCCTTTGGATTAGGATGACCATCGACCATTGCTGCAACTTTTATAGTTCCCTTAGACAACCGTTCAATGTCTCGTGCTTTGCGTTGCACTTGTGGTAGCTTCCAGACTAAATTTAGGGCTGTTTTCTCATCAATTTCTTGGGTAGTTTGAGAAATATTCACATCGCTATATTTATTTAATCCAGTGAACGGGTTTGAGTAAGTTAGTCCCATTTGAGAATGGTTGTTTAAACTCTGAGTAATGGCTAGCTGACTTGTTACTCCTATCAGTAAGGAAGCTACAAGAGGGCTACATATCAATTTTTTCATGAACCTATCCCTAATTGCTGTTTATTCTCGATGATAGTTCTAAATTTTAGATATTCCCATTACTCTATCAAAGCCGACACTATCTAAGTTAGTAGTTTATTAACTTAAAAACTGCTATATTTTGTACTCCACATTATTGTTATACGTAGCAAAAAGTTAAAATTGAAACAATATAAATGAATGAAAAAGTTGCACCTAGATTAAGAGCCAATACTTTTCAGATAAGCACTCAGAACCTTATTTTTTAGCTGGAAAAAAGTTCAGAGATAAAGAGGAAGGTATGAATTCAAACATACGTTCATTTCCCTTTTCCTCTTAACCGAAAGAAATTGTATCAAATTAAAACTCGTTTATATAGTGTTATGTCGAACTGGCTATCAGGACTTACGCAAAAATTGCCAAAAAGCTTGATTTATCGTTCGCGTAGCATGCCGGAGGCATACCGCCAAGACGCCTTCTCTGCGAGAGGCTCCGCCAACGCGTAGCGTCTGTCTGCGACACGCTGCGCGAACGTAGAGAAGAATTCGTAGAGTGTGCGTAAGTCCTATATGTGTTTGCAAAGGAAAATCGACTAGAGGCGACGTAACCAAGTTGCTTGCTCCCAGACAGCTTTGAGAGAAGCCAGGTTATTGTGATTAAACCAGTGTTTCCAAGCTTGCTTAAATTTTCCCTTGGCTGCTGCTTGCACACCATCACTGACGGAAACACCGATATGCTGCATAACGCTGGAGTCGCGGTAGCAGTCAATCATACAGGCGGTACACCCATCACGAACCCGCTGCGAACTGTCAAACTCGGTAATGTGGCACATGGGTTTATCCCAGTTGTGGCAACGGTAAAGGTTAAGATGCCAGTCCAGATAAAATAACTTCCAGCCACCAAGACAGCCGAATTGCTCCGGTTCACCTCGTAAATGGCGTTGCATATCCTCAATGGAAGCGGTAGGATTCACAACTGGAAAATCTTGTTTGAGCGCCTTTAAAGTATCGAAGCGCTCATCCAACTCCTCGGCAGTGTAGTCTACCAAGTTCGACTCGGCGTAACCAAGATAGGATGATGCCAGGGTGGTGAGCGGATAAGAGAAAGTTACGCTGTCAAAACCCAGCGACTTGAGGAATGGTGGCAACTGATGGTAATCGTCAATCAGTCGGCTCATGGTTACTGAGGCAGTAGTACTGATATGCCGACGCTGAAAATGAATGTTAGCATCCCGGATGCGATCGCACACTCCTTTAAGTCCACGATTCTGTTCATGTTTTTCCACCTCAGCCGCATCAATGGAAATAATCACGCTCATCAACCCAGCATCAGCTAACTCATCAATCCGCTTCGGTGTGAGGAGAGAGCCGTTAGTCACAAGCATAGGGGCCATACCGATGCTGGATGCATGAGCAATCATCTCATTTAGTTGGGGATGAGCCATTGGCTCGCCACCCACGTAAATCAAGAAATACACCCCATTGCCATAGAGAATCTCCGCCGCTTGTTTTGCTTGCTCCAGCGTTACAGAATGCCGCTCATCCATCGGCATCCTATCCACTGCAAAATTACAGAATCCACAACGAGCATTACATACACTAGTAATCGCAAATTGACAAGTAGAAGGCCCACCATCTAGCACTCCCTGTAAGGCAAGTTGCCATAGCGATCGCCGTTTTACTCCTAACACTGAGTTATTCTTTGACATACTATCTCCTAGGAAGATGGGCAGGGGGCAGGGGGGCGGAGGGGCAGGGAGGCAGAGGGGCAGAGGGGCGCAAAGGCAACAGGAGTGAGTTTTTATGCTTGCTTACGAGTATCAAAGACTCGTTAATGGAGTTCTGAGGTGGATTCATCCAGTTCCGAGGTGGATTCATCCAGTTCAAAGACTCGTTAACGGAGTTCCGAGGTGGATTCGTCCGGTTCCGATGTGGATTCATCCAGTTCAAAGACTCGTTAACGGAGTTCTGAGGTGGATTCATCCAGTTCAAAGACTCGTTAACGGAGTTCTGAGGTGGATTCATCCGGTTCCGAGGTGGATTCATCCAGTTCAAAGACTCGTTAACGGAGTTCTGAGGTGGATTCATCCGGTTCCGAGGTGGATTCATCCAGTCATAATTCTCCCCTGCCCCCCTGCTCCCCTGCTCCCCTGCCTCCTAATTCTTACCGAACACACTACCAAGAGCACGTGCCATATTTTGCGGTTGCATTGCATCTATAGCTGCTGTTGGTTCGTAGCCACAGTGAACCATGCAGTCGGCACACTTAGGATTACCACTGGCGCGGCCGTATTGACTCCAGTCAGTTTCGCCTAGCAATTCCTTGAAGCTGGCATAATGACCTTCATTTAATAGATAACAGGGTTTTTGCCAACCAAGAACGCTATAACTAGGGCTACCCCAAGGCGTGCATTCGTAATCCTTTTCACCAGTGAGAAAATCTAGGAACAGCGGATTGTGATTGAAGTTCCAGTTTTTTTCACCTGTTTTCAAGGGAGCGAGAATTTCCCGGAAAAGGGCGCGTGTTTGTTCTCGTTGGAGAAAATGATCTTGATCTGGCGCCCACTCGTAACTGTAGCCAGGAGAAATCATCATCCCGTCAGTATTCAGTGTTTCTAGAAAGTCAAAGAACTCTTGCATTGCTTTAGGATCAGCGCCGTCAAAGATGGTGGTGTTTGTAGCGACACGAAATCCTTTGGCTTTAGCGGCGCGAATAGCTTTGACAGCGATATCAAAAACGCCTTTGCGATCTACACACTGATCGTGCCACTCGCGCATTCCATCAAGATGTACGCTGAAAGTCAGGTAAGGAGAAGGTTGAAACTTATCCAAACTTTTTTCTAATAACAAACCATTTGTACATAGGTAAACATATTTTTTGCGCTCAACCAATCCCTGCACAATCTCATCAATCTGGGGATGCAACAGAGGCTCTCCCCCAGGAATCGATACAACAGGTGCGCCGCACTCTTCCACAGCAGCAAAGCACTGTTCTGGGGTAAGGTTTTGCTTTAATACGTCTACTGGATGCTGGATCTTTCCACAACCTGTACAGGCTAGGTTACAGCGAAAAAGCGGCTCTAACATTAATACTAGGGGGAAGCGTTTACGTCCTTTCAAACGCTGGGTAACTAAATACTTCCCAATATCCATAGCTTGTTGTAGATTAATCGCCATTATGGCTATCACTCCTGTTTATATAGATAGAAACACCACAGTTATGCTGATGTGTATTTAATTTACACTTTTGTCTGTTTGAGGGGACTGGGGACTGGGAATTGGGAACTGGGGACTGGGAACTGGGGACTGGGAGGCGTAGCCTATTGCGTTAGCGTAGCGGGGCGTAGCCCATTGCGAATTGGTTTGACCCTTGACCCTTGACCATTTCTCATTTGACATATCCCCTGGAAATAAACCAATACACGGCTTCCTTGAGTGCTGCATTTAGTGAAGACTGAGGTAAACCTAGCTCTCGTACTGCCTTTGAGGCATCGTAGTACATGGGTTGTTTTGCCATGCGGACGCCATCCAAAGGCACTGAAGGCGATTTCCCTAGGGGGGCGAGGATTTTTTCATCAATCCAAGCAACACTGAGGGGCAACCAAGCAGGTACAGTGCGTTGGGGTGCGCTTAGGCCTGTGATCTCGGCGAGTTCCTCCAATAATTGTTTGAGTGTCAGATTTTGATGACCTAAGATATAGCGATCGCCTGACTTCCCCCGCTGCAAAGCTAGTAAATGTCCCCATGCCACATCCTGCACATCGATGAAATTCAAACCAGTATCTAAGTATACGGGCATTTGTCGCCGCAAAAATCGCAGAATAATATCACCTGTTGGGGTAGGTTTAATATCTAATGCTCCGATTGGGCTACTGGGATTGACTACAACTACTTCTTGACCTGTAGCAGCGGCTTGCATGGCTTCTTGTTCCGCCAGAAATTTAGATTTCTTGTAGTCACCCACCAACTTTTCTAAGGGACTTTGATGAGTTTCATCTACTATTTGACCAGATGAACCTACTCCGATCGCTGCTACTGAACTGGTGTAAACGGTGCGCTCAATCCCCGCTTGGCCAGCTGCGGCTAGCACATTACGCGTACCCAAAACATTGTGGCGATAGAGTAACTCCTGGTCTTTCTGCCATAGAGAATAGTGTGCTGCTACATGAAATAGATATCGGCAACCCTCCATCTGTTTCCAGAGATTCGGGTCATTCAAATCGCCTTGAACAATTTCCACATCCAAACAGCGTAAATTTTCCAGATTGCTGCTGGGGCGTACCAGCGCTTTGACTGTGTATCCTTGTTGCAGCAATAACCGCACCAAATGAGCACCAATAAAACCTGTACCCCCCGTAACAAACACTCGCATCAACTGCCCCCTGCTCATTCAATTTTGGATTTGCAATTTTGGATTTTAGATTGTTCAATCCAAAATCTAAAATCTAAAATTCCCCTGCTCCCCCTCTCCCCTGCTTCTTAAACCGGGGAAACCAATCATCTAAAATTGCGTAGACCACAGGGACAACAATCAAACTGAGGATAGTCGAACTTACCAGTCCACCAGCGATCGCTACAGCCATAGGCGATCGCAACTCGGAACCAGCACCTAAACCCAAGGCAATGGGTAGCATGCCTAAAATAGTTGAGGCTGTGGTCATCATGATTGGTCTAAGGCGCACCGGGCCAGCTTTCAGGATTGCCTCTGTGCGGTCTAAGCCAGAGTTACGTAGCTGATTGATGTAATCCACAAGCAAGATGGCATTTTTATTTGCTAGCCCCAACAAAAAGACAAAGCCAATGAGCGAGATCATCCCGAAGTCGCTTTTGGTAACAAGTAGTGCTAGCATTGCCCCCACCAATGCCAAAGGCAAAGAGACGCCAATCACCACCGGATCTACCCAGCTTTTGAATAGCAAAATCAGTACCACGACAATGCACAGCGCCGATAGAGCCAGAGTAGTGCCGAAACTACCAAAAACCTCACCCAAGCGGGCCGAATCCCCTCCCAAGTCCAAGGAAACACCAGAGGGCAACACCGCGTTAGCTTCAGCTACCACTTTATCAGTGGCATCACCCAAAGATAAATTCTGACCGAGGTTAGCACCGATATAGGCTACCCGCTGGTTGTTCAAGCGCTCAATTTGAAAAACTGTGCCTTGTTGATTCGTTTCACCTGTGACTGTGACATCAGCGAATCCTGGGATTTTCTGGAGGCGCTCTTTTATTGCTGTAGCGGCTTTACTGAGGGCTTGGAGGTCATTGCCTCGTAATGATACTTGCAAAGGTTTTTGACCGCCAGTATCGACAAATTGAATATCTTCGACACTGGTAGTCACGCCAGCAAGCTTGGGTAGAGAAGAACGGAATTGGTCTTGAAGTTCCGCAGTTTTGATGTTGCGATCGTCCTTCAGCTTCACATAGAGCGTACCTTTGTTTGGCTCACCCTCACGAGAACCCACAGTAGTAAACACCGTTTCCACAGCCGGAGATTGTCTAACTACCGCCTCCAGTTTCTTCGCCACCTCAAGAGAATCATTTAAGGGATTGGGAATGGCGATGGAGGCAGCAGAAGGAGAAATTCCTGCTTGTGCTGCTTGTGCTGCTTGCCTTTGCAAAGCAGCTAAATCAGGGATATTCGGCAAAGGAGCCGTATAAGTAATATTGAACTCGCCGCGATCTAGTTTGGGAATAAATCCTTTAGGAATTAGGGGAATTAGTGCTATTCCCGCAATTAAACTGAGTACAGCTAATCCGATAACTATCCTTCGGTGCTTCAAAGACCAGTGCAGCAAGTTTCGATAATATTGGGTAAAGGCTACCCATTTGTTACTTTCTCGGCGAGATGAACTAGAAGCGGCAGGCTTCAACCAATAGATAGCTAGTACTGGGGATAAAGTCCGTGCAACCAGTGTAGATGCAATCATGGCTGCTGAAACCGTGATCCCGAATGGCTTGAAGAACTGTCCAATGACTCCACCCATTAAACCAATGGGTAAAAAAACCGCTACCGCTGTAGCAGTAGTGGCAATGACTGTTAACCCAATTTCTTCTGTAGCTGAGAAGGCGGCCTGGCGAGGAGTTTCGCCATCTTGGATGTGCCGCATGATGTTTTCGACATCGATGATTGCATCATCAATCACAGTACCAATCACCAAAGCCAAAGCTAACAATGTGATTGTCTCTAAGTTAAAGCCGTAAATCGCCATGACGATAAACGTCGCTAAAAGAGACGTGGGAATCGCCAGCGCAGAAATTAAAGTGGCTCGCCAACTCCACAAAAAAGGAAAAATAACAATGATGGACAACAAGATTGCTTCCATCAGCGCATCTATTGTTGATTGGGTAGCGTGACGAATATATTCTGCTTGAGTAGCAGCTAAGGTGAGTGTGACATCCTTCAGGGAAGACCGCAGCCTTTGGACTTCTTGCTCAACTCGACTCACCACTTCTAAAGTGTTTGCATTACCACGTTTGATTACCTGAAATGCCAGAGCATCTTTGCCGTTAAATCTGACTAATGTCGCCCCGCTTTGAGGGACACTTGATGGCTGCAAGGTAGGAGCGGTAGGAGCGCCTAGCAGTGAGACTTTGAGGACTCCAGGCAGTTTGGCGATCGCACTTACAATTTGATCATTTGCCAACTTCGTCAGATCTGTGAGATTTCGCGTCTGACTCTCAATGGCATAGCTAATAGCAGCTGACTCATTCAGGTTCAGGGGAATAATTTTGTAAGTTGCTCCCTGAGTCAGAGTCAATTGCTTGATTTGAGTTTCAACGTTGCGGGTTGATGTCTCTAGGTTTGTGCCGACAACAAAAGACAGGCTAACGGCAGTTTGTCCAGGATAGGTAGATGAGCGGATATCCTCAAGTCCAGCTAAAGAGCGTAAGCGCTCCTCTATTGGTTGGGTGAGCTTGGCCTCTGTATCCAGAGCAGTTGTCAGCGGGGCTGTGGCATTTACTACCACCACTGGAAAAGTAATATCTGGAAACAAAGCATACTTGAGGGAGCTGAAAGCCAAAAGCCCAGCTACCGTCACGGCAATCCAAAAACTCACCGTCAGCCACGAAAAGTCAATTGCCAATTTGGAAATATTGAAGCGTTCTCGTGCGGATTTCGAGCTATTAGGTTTTACCATTTTGGAAAATCATCGTGCGGTGACACAATTATTATTCATGGTTAGTTAGAACTTTGTTAATTCAAACATTGTTCCATATTTGGGCAGAAACGGAGACCATGAACTTCCGCTTCTAAATACTCGACCATTGCTAAATCTATCTTAAGAATTACGCAGAAGGAAGGAAAAATTTCTGCTCATGCTTTGCGATCGCAGAACATGAAGTCTCTGATAAAAGTACTTGTTGCCATAAATAAGGGAAAATTTTCATTTGCCAGAAAAAATCAACAAAATACTGTACCAAATTGTGGTACTGGAATAGAAACCAATACAGAATTTCTACTTTGTCTTGGTTGAGCTTGTGGAAGTAAACCTGACAAATCCGTTTGATTCTGTCAGCTTTTGTATTTCTCATTCCAATTCACCAGTATTGCTGATTATGGCAGCAGTTATAGGTAATAGCGTATCAAATTTTTTAAGAATTCAGTTACCATGCTACAGTAATCACTTGCTTTCTGGAAGTGTTGAATGACTACTAGACTAATTCGTAATTCGTAATTGACATTTGGTTGGTCGCATTTGGACTAAGACGAACATTGCAGCGATCGCAACAAATGACAAGAATCTTACCCCTGCATATATTTACGATTACAAATATAGATTAATGATTAATTTACCGCCTATCCACACGATTCTTGTGCCTCAAGGAGCAGAGTACAAAGCTGTGTGTCGCGGCTTAAGCCGGATCAATAGCTCAACGCCAACGGTAATAGCGATTCCCATTGGGATGAAACCTTTAACTAAATACTTAGAACAATGGCAAACAGATAAACACTTCCAGAATGATTCACAACCCAGAGTCATAATCATGGGTATTTGTGGCAGCTTAAGCAAGCGCTACGCAGTTGGAGATATTGTACTTTATCAGAATTGTATTTATCAGAAGCAAGTTCGAGAATGCGATCGCATCTTCACAACCCAGTTGCATTCTCATCTATCATATAAAGTGTCTTTAGTCAATTCTTTGAGTTGCGATCGCGTCATTTGGTCTGCTGCTGAAAAACTCCATTTAGGTGAGACTTTGGGTACTGATGTTGTTGACATGGAAGGATTTGCTGCCTTAGAGTTTTTCAACGCGTCTGGGGTAGCCGTTGCCATGTTGCGAGTAGTCAGCGACGACTCTGGGCATGATATCCCTGACCTAACACCAGCAATCAACCCCGATGGTTCCCTTCAGCCATTAGCGTTAGCGATGGCATTGCTTAGACAACCTATTGCCGCGACTCGACTAATTCGAGGTTCATTAACAGGAATAAAAGTGTTAGAGCAATTGACAAGTTTGCTGTTTTCTGAGTATATGCTGGAATAATATTAAATTCGTTAATTCGTTAACGGAAATCAAAAGCTCATTAATAGAGTTTAAAGATTTGCCAACAACTATCAAAGATAGCAAGATAGTGGTTGTTGAGTCTTACGTAAATTTAATTTGGCAATACCGAAGCAATGCCTAAATTGGCAGTGTAACTACAAACTTTGTCCCCTCACCAGGCTTAGATAAACAGTCAATTTGTCCATTGTGCTTATCACAAATAATTTGTTTTGCGATCGCTAATCCTAACCCCGTACCTTTGTTGGCTCCTTTAGTAGTAAATAAGTGGTCAAATATACGTTGTTTTACTTCCTCACTCATACCAATACCATTATCAGCAATAATTATTTTTACCTGTTTATCGGCTATGAGTGTTGTAATTGTAATGCGGTTAGGATTAGCTGTGATTTCTGCAAAACTACGGTCTGCAATAGAATCATCCAAGGCATCAATGGCATTTGCCAGAATATTCATAAATACTTGATTTATCTGGCCAGAAAAACACTCCACTTGAGGTATATTTCCGTACTCTGTAATTACCTCAATTGGTGGACGTTGGTCATTGGCTTTAAGACGATGTTTGAGAATTAAAATTGTGCTGTCAATTCCTTCATGTAAATTAAATGATTGTTTGAAGTCTCGATCAGCCCGCGAAAAAGTCCTTAAACTATTGCTAATATTTTTGATGCGATCGCAAGCCATGATCATTGAATCAATCATGTTGAATAAATCTTCTGTACAATAATACAAGTCAATTTCTTCGGCATGATTAATAATCTCTTCGCTAGCTGATGGGAAACTCTCTTGATAAAGCTTCAAATGTTGAATAATATCACCAATATTTGGTTTTGCTTGTTTGAGGCTAGCTGAAATAAAACCAAGGGGATTATTCATTTCGTGGGCTATTCCTGCTACTAAATTACCCAGTGCTGACATTTTCTCACTCTGGATCATTTGTAGTTGGGTTTGCTGTAACTCTTGTAAAGATTGGGTTAATTCTGCGGTGCGTTCTTGCACCCGTTGTTCTAAAGTACGAGTGAGATGACAGATTTTTAAGTGTAGTTTTATTCTGGCAATTACTTCTTCTTGCTGGAAAGGTTTAGTAATGTAGTCAACTGCACCAATTTCCAGTCCTTTCACTTTGTCTGTAGAATCAGACAAAGCAGTCATAAAGATTACTGGAATATTCTCTGTAATAGAATTAGTTTTTAGCCTGCGGCAAGTTTCAAATCCATCGATACCGGGCATCATCACATCAAGGAGAATGAGATCGGGAGTGGCGTATTCCGTTTGTTCGATTGCTGATTCTCCATCTGTAGCCATGAGGGCTTTCCAACCATATCTTTGAATCGCTTCTGACAGCACCTTCAAATTATTTGGATTGTCATCTACTAAAAGAATATGTATTGGCTTAGAGATAATCATTTATCATTGCCTTGATTCAATAATTACAAAAGATTTGAGCATTTTACGTATTTTTGTCGTTTGGAAATTAGCGGTAAGTTTGCTCAACTCAGTCACAAAGGGAGTTAGCTGTTTATTTTGCTCAATCATTTCGTTTAATATTCCCTCAATCGCTGGAATATCCCCCATCATGGCTAAGTGATATAGTTGTTGCAACACTTCCTGGGATGGCAAAATTAATTCACTGTTGGTTACTTGCTCCTGCTTGTAAATTAACTGCTGAGGTGTTGATTGGACATATATCCAGTCAACTTTTAGCACCGATCGCAATGTATTGAGTAATTCATCTATTTGTAGGGGTTTGCCTACAAATGCTGTTGCCCCTGCTTGTAAACTCCGCTGACGATTCGACTCGAATACGTTAGCACTAGAAACGATGATTGGAATAGAACTAGTTTGCGAATGCGCTTGCAGGTGAACCATTAACTCAAAGCCATCCATATTGGGCATAGCTAAATCGAGCAGAATCATATCTGGCTGATGTTCAGTTGCCAATTTTAATCCCTGTTTACCGTCAACCGCTTCCAGGTAAGAGCAGCCAATTTCTTGCAGCAAAGTGGTCAAAATAGAACGGTGGTTGTCATCATCATCAACAATGAGAATCTGAGGAGCATCACCTCGAACTCCGGTGATTTTTTGATGGGTTGAAGTAGTTTTGCCTTCATTCCATTCATGGGCAAGCGATGCTGTCAAATCCAGCCAAAACAAACTCCCTTCGCCCAAGTGACTCTGCACCTGAATTTGGCTTCCCATCAATGCCGCAACTCTTTGACTGATAGTTAATCCCAAGCCTGTACCTTCAGCTCGCTGCTTTGCCTCACCCACTTGCTCAAAAGGCAAAAAGATTTTTTCCAATTGGTCTGGTGACATCCCCACACCTGTATCTTCAATCTGGAAGCGAATATTAGTGATTGGTAATTCAGAATTGGAAATTTGACCAGTGTCTTGCTCAGTTTCTAGTATCTCTACTTTGAACGTCACGCTACCGTTGTCTGTGAACTTGATTGCATTACCCAACAAATTAATTAAAACTTGCCGTAGTCGCTTTTCATCTGTTTGAATGGCAAGTGGTAGGCGATCGCTAATTAAAATATTAAAACTAATCCCTTTCTGCTCGGCTCGGATACCACAAATCTCAGTTACACCATGTAAAAAACTAGGCAAATGCACAGTAGTGGTGACTAATTCCAATTTTCGAGCTTCAATTTTTGAGAGATCGAGAATGTCATTAATTAGCATCAGCAGGTGTGAACCACATTGATGGATAATGCTGACTCCTTCTCGGTTTTTCTCTGTTAAATTGGGCGACTGCGCTAGTAGCTGGGCAAAACCAAGGATACCATTGAGTGGTGTGCGTAGCTCGTGGCTCATATTTGCGAGAAACTCGCTCTTTGCCTGGTTAGCAGCATCAGCAGCTTGCTTGGCTTCAAGCAGTTCATGAGTTCGCTCCTCGACTTTTGTCTCCAAGGTTTTGGAATAATCTAAAAGTTGATTGTTGGCAATTTCTAATTGCTGGTTCGTTTCTTCTAACTTTTGCTGCTTGTAGGCATTTGTAGTTGCAATTACACTGATAATAAACCCAGCTAGGGCAGGCGTGACCGGAATCAGAACACCAGATAAAAATATGCAGTAGCTACCCCCTATCAACACCCCACTCAAACCTATAGTTGCCCAGAGAATTTTGCCACCGGGAATCTGCCACCTACTATGCACCTTGGCTAACCACAAACTATTACAAGAACCAAGGATAGACCACAAAACAATCCAGAGTGATGCAGAAATACCTGAAATTCCGTGCAGATTGGTTTTTCCTATTTTTGCTCCTCGCACCAGTTGGAGAGCAATATTGGCATGAATAAGCACACCAGGAGTCGGTTTTTGAGCAGATATCAAGGAGGAGCTGAAGGGTGTGCTAAAGAAGTCATTAGTACTAGCAGCAGTTGAACCAATAAATACCATGCGATCGCGCATTAAATTTGCCGGAATTTTTCCTGCTAAGACATCGCGCATGGCAACTGTACGAAAAGCAGTTTCCGAACCATGCCAGTTGAGCAGAATTTGATAGCCTCCGACATCGGCATTACTATAGCCTGCTTCTTTATTTTTGAGCGGTTGGTAGACTGTCTTGCCTAATCGAAACTTCTGCTGTTTTTCGTCAATGCTTTCTAAGGTAATCTTTTCGGCTTCTAGGTACTTGAGCGCTACATGGGTTGCCAATCCCGCTTTGATATTACCCTCTTCTTTAGCATCTTCAGCTGTTAGCAGGGCACGACGCACATGGCGATCGCCATCTAGCACCAAATCAGCTAAGCCTACTTGATCATTTTTTTTCAGTTCCGGTGGGGGATTGACCCGCTCACCAGTAATTTTTTCAACTCCAATTAAATTGGGAGTAGTGCGGAAGACTTGCACAAGTTGCTCGTGACCGCTTCCCTCTGGCAAATCCCGATATAAATCTAAACCAATAGAACGGGGTTGTTGTTCCCTGATTTTTTTTAATAATTTTGCTAATGACCAGTCAGGAACAGGCCATTTACCTACTGATTGAATATCGCGCTCATCAATGGTGACAATTACAACTTCATCAGCTATTTCTGATTGCGATCGCAGTCGTACCCATTCATCACGGAGTTTCCATTCTGGCAAACTAAAAAGTCCTAACCATTGCCCAATCATGACTGTTAGGGCAACGCTAGGAGTAATAATCAAAATGCTGCGAGTGCTTTGAATAGAAGTTTGGAATTTACGCCACATGCCATACAGTTAATTGATTTTAGTTATGTCTAGGTGAGGCATTACTGAATGGTGTCAACTTAACCTTAAAAAGGCGGTTAGAAACCGCGTCTACACAGGCAAAACCCACCTTTCCTGCGGAACGCCAAGGCGAACGTGGGTTAAAAAACCTTAATTTTCTCTTAGCCCACGGAGGTGGGCTTTGTTTGTATAGCCAAGCCACTGCGTTGGGGAGACAGCGCCGTGGGCGGGTTTCCCGACTTGTTCGCGCAGCGTCTCCGCCAGGAGAAGCAAGTGGCGCGAATTCTATTCGCCCTGGCTCTAAGTTGACACGTATGAGCATTGCCTCACCAATACCTTGTTCCTTAGTTTGCAGATATCACTAATGGAGCCGTTGCAATCTCT
This sequence comes from Nostoc sp. B(2019), assembly GCF_010091925.1. GTDB lineage: Bacteria > Cyanobacteriota > Cyanobacteriia > Cyanobacteriales > Nostocaceae > Komarekiella. The sequence continues at coordinate 19,235 of NZ_WVID01000024.1, forward strand.
TTCAAGCTAACTGAAGTCAGAAGTTCTTCCCATTGCTTAATAACGGTTGCATTGTTGGGTTGTTCTGCGTGCAATGCCGCAAGCGTTGCTACGCAGTCATACCAAACTCCATGTTTACCAAAAGCAGTTGCCCGCTTCAATGCATCTTGCTGTTGCATTGCCGTTGTTAGTTCAGCACTGGGTTGAATGCGTTGAATCCAACCATCTACATAGGGCGTACTCGGACTGAGTTGTCCATCGATTTTTAGCGCTAAGAACCATTGATAGTTTTTACCAACGGCTAAAGCTGGTGCATCAGCAGGTAATTTAATTGCGTAGGCGAAGCCCGTAGTAGACATCGCCCCTGTTTTTCCCGCAACTGGAATGGTCATTTGGTGCTGAGTTTTACCAGTTTCATCCTTAAGGCTGAATACGGCTTCTTGAGCATCAGAAGCAGGGATATACACCATCACAGTCGGACGTTCAGACACCGTTGTGCCATAGAAACTTTGGGGTAGGAGTGCAATTAGCGCGGCTGGGCCTGTTGCTGCTACAGTCGAAGGATTCAAGTAGTAAGTGCCAACGCGAGAAGCTCCTCCGCTTGCCTGTTGAGGAGCGCCGTTACCTTTCTTTGGGGTAAACAGATTACCACGCGAAGCCCCTCCCGTTGCTTGGCTGGGGACACCATTTCCTTTCTTTGGGGTAAATAGATTACCACGCGAAGCCCCTCCCGTTGCTTGGCTGGGGACACCATTTCCTTTCTTGGGAGTAAAGAAACTACCACGCGAAGCCCCTCCCGTTGCTTGACTAGGAGCGCCATTATTGGTCGGCGGAGTAAATGTTACAGCATAAGCACTGCTGCATACACCATTAGCAACTAGAGCAATAACGCTCAATGTACTAACTAAATATCGACGTTTCATGATGTTTCACCTCTTATTTTTGTTAACTTTTGATACAAAACATACATTGATCTAAATGCAGTATTCAGTTCGTTTGAGAATCCCTAATCAGTAGGCTGAAAAGGCATATATCTTATTATTTATAGGCGATTTTTATCTCTGACGCTATAAAGTATCTGTACTATTTCATGCTTTTCTTTACGCAACATTACTTACTTAAAGCCAGTTCCCAACCAAAACAAAAGTAGACCAAAAGAACGGGTCACGAAAATCTGTTTGGCGAATCAGGTTTATTTGTGCTTGTCGCAGTGCTTCAGCTTTGGTAATTTTGGGTTGTCGTAGTTGCTCGTAGAAGCGAGTCATTAGCAATTCTGCTGCCTTATCTTTGACGGGCCATAGGGTGGCGATGGTGGAACGGGCACCGGATTTGACCGCTAAACCTGCCAGTCCCAGGACAGCGCGGTCATCACCTGTTGCGGTATCGCACGCACTCAGTACCAACAATTCAATTGCTTGCGATGAATTGCCACCCCGATTTTTTAGCAGTTCAGATAATTCCTTCACATTAACTTGTCCATCCCACGTAAGTAAGAAGGTATCTTCAAGACGGGAACTAAACTGTCCGTGGGTTGCGAGATGGACGATATCAGCACGACTGGATTTCACCCGATCAGCTAGGGCAAGACTTGTAAACTTTTGGTTTAGTAACAGGTCAGATGGCACTGTCTGGGAAATTTGCTTAACTTCCGATTCCACCGCAGGTAAGGCAGCAAAACCAGCACGAGATTGACTAATACCACCGACGATCGCATTAATCTTGTTTTGTTGAAGCGAGTGGGCTGCCATGAGTTGCAATCCTGGTGAGAGGGCAACAGCATATTTCTCAATCAGATATTGCTTACCGTCGTATAAAGCGGCCATGGGAATGTTACGTAACTTCCCATCCAAAACAAACACTAATGTCTTGGTATCTTTAAAAACTTGTTCTTGTTCAGCAGGACGAATTAACCAATCATAGAGTTGTTGGGTAAGTCGCTCTCTGTCCTGGGAATCTGAAACAGGGTTGAGGGCAACTAGCAGATGATCGAGAGTTTGCTCAATTTCTGCTTGGGGTTTGCGAGTCGCATAATAACGCAGAGGTTCTCCCGCTTTAGAGAGAATCACTGCTAGGCGATCGCTTAAAATAATCGGGTAAATAACCGTTGCTTTTGGGTCAACTTTGTCAATTTGTTGTGCTTTATCCAAACAAGCTTCCTGGAAAAAGTTATCGAGTTCAGCGACTTGCAGTGACTCAATCAATTCACGGGCTTGCATTAGGGCTGCCTGTGTTGGTTGCTCATCCAGAAGTAAACCTACTAGTTCCCGGTAAACAGGCTCCACACTTTCACGGAAAGAGAACTGCATATCAGGGTTAACGGCAACTAAATCGGAACGCAATGCTTTTAACGACTTAACAGCTTCGGTATAGGCTGAAATCGCTTCTGGGCGATCGCCCTTTTGTTTATACAACTGTCCTACCTGCCATGCCGATTGAGCAATAATATCGTCAGCTTGGAGTTGACGGGCAATATTCAAAGATTTCTGGGCTAATTCCTTCGCTTCAGACCACTGCTGGGTGCGACGATAAAGTTGTCCCCACTGATACAGCGCATAAGCTTCTGCGGCTGCATCCTCAATCTTTTGTGCAGACTTGACTGTAGCTGCCATGAGTTGTGCCAGATCTTTGATTGGTAACACTTGATCGGGTTTTTCCAATCGATTTAAGGTAGCCACAAAATTAATCGCGGCATAAAGGGAAGTATGGCTGGGTGGCAGTTTTTCCAGATGTTGCCGCAATTGAGGTGCGAGTTCGATAGCATATTCAAGTTTGTCGGAATCCACCAACAATTTGAAACGAGCCAAACGTGCTTGTAAAGCTTCATTCGGATTCGTAGCTGCCGTTTCTGCGTCTTCAAAGTAATTTAATGCTGCTTCCGGGTCGAGTGAGTCAGAGGCAACTTTTCCCAAAGTTGAGAGAATAGAACTTAGCTGGGTTTTAGCTGCTATTTTGTTCGCTGTGGCTAAACTTTGTTCTAAGACTTGCTGGCTTTTGCTATCACCGATCACATGCAAAGCTAAACCAAGCGATCGCAACCCACTAACTTTCACTTCCGAATCTGGCGTTGCTGCCAATTTTTGTGTTAGTTCTTCTAACTGTTGTCGGGAGCGACGGTAAAATCCTAAACTTTGTAATGCTTGTGCCTGGTTAATTTGACTGCCCAGGCTTCCCATTCTATCGCTAGCCTGCTCGTAATATTTTTGAGCTTGTTGCCAGGTTGCAAGGGCAGTTTCAGCATTGCCAGTACGTAGTTCTAAATTGGCTTTTGTATTCAGTATTTGCGCCCAGATAATCGCATCAGCAGAGGGTTTAGCCGTTTGCAAAAGTTTTACACTTTGCTCGATAGATTTTCCAGCAGCTTCCCACTGATTAAGTTCCTGTTGTGCCAGGGAGAGGTAACTTAAACTTAAGGCTTCATTCAGGCGATTGCCTTTAGCTTGATACTGTTGTGCCGCCATTTGCCAAGCCGTCACCGCTTCCGCAAAACGTCCCGATTGGTAGAGGTTCCGTCCTTGTTCTAGCCAGTTAATAGGCTGGGAAGATACAAGAGTAGGGGTTGTTATTGGTAGCGTAGACGCTGCTTCTCGAAAAGATGCTTTTACTGGTGTAATAGTAAATGCTAAACACAAACTGAAAATACTTAGGCTGGCATATAGCCAACGACTTTGTTTAATTCGGAAAGCCATAAATAATTACCAAGCGTACATACTTTATTTGGTCAAGTTAAGTTTTCGGAACCGCAGCACAGGTTAATGCTTGCTGCATATTCACAACAGATTTATCTGCAAGTAACTCGATTTTTCCTTGGGCATTACGTCGCCAAGAAGTAGCTTGGACAAGAACCTCTGGCGATGTTGTCATTTGTGCTGTGACGGAGCCATTTTTCCGGTATGCAGAGATATCGCGCATATCAGACCAAGTGCGATCGCTCATCACTTGTTGATTGGGATTTTGCGGCACACCACCTCTTCCCGTTGCCACAAAACTGCTGCCTTGATTTGCAGAACAACCTGTAGCAATTTGCTGTGATGAATCGACTAAGTTTACAGGTAATTCGACTAAGCCGGAACTGGGGTCAACTCCAAAGTTGTTGATATCTACTGTACCGTTTACGCCAAATTGGGAACTGGCTGTGATGTCATTTTCAGGAGTCAATTGTTGCCGAAACTTCAGTCCCAAAAGACCTTGTGTGGTGATTTGAATATTGCCACCCCGACCTTGTACTGCATTAGCAGAAATATCGCTATTTTCTAGTCCTAAGATAATGGGGGACTTGATCGTGATGTTACCTCCGGTGGCTAAACCCGTTGCATCCGTCGTGATGTTACTACCCTGGCGTAAAAGGATGTTATCAGCATTCAGAATTATGTTGCCTTGAGATCCGGCTCGGCTTTCAGCGCGGAGGCTAGCAGAATTTTTCAAGCGAATTGAGTCTGCGGTGACAAGCAAATTTCCAGCATTGCCTGTGCCTTGATTGCTAACACTGACACTTGCACCATCCTGAATTAGTAGTTGTCCCGTCCGAATTTGTAAGTCTCCCCCTGCACCCGTTGCGCCATCGACTGTATTGCCAAACAATCCACTCGCTGCTCCTGTACTAAAAGCGTCATTGAAACCTGGCAACTTACTCCGCTCAGAATACGTCGGATCGCTACCGGATAAGATAATGCGATCGCTGACATTAAAGGTAAGTGTGCCTGCTTTTCCAGAACCAAAACTTGTGGATAAGATTTGTCCCCCATTCAAGACTTCCAGTGTATTGGCATTCACGTTAATATCGCCTGCACTTCCAGGATTGACTGTAATTGTGGTTAAGAGCGCACCGTTCGTGACAGAAAGTGAGTTAGCGTTGATGTTGATTGCTCCGCCATTGCCGTCGGCAGTTTCATTCACTGCACTTGATGCAAAGGTTGCAGCGCCCGTTGCGCCGAATCCATCAAAACTGGCAGTATTGGCGTAAATGTTCATTGTGCCGCCATTGCCTTGTCCAAGTGTGGCAGTTGACAGAAAAGCACCCTTGGCGACAAACAGCGCATCGGTTCTAATATTCAAGTCGCCCGCCGTCCCGATTCCTCCAGTTGCAACAGCAGTCGATACAAAACTAGAATTGCCATTGGCATCTTGTCCGCTAAAGGTAGCAGTTTTGGTTTGCAGGTTGATGGTTCCTGCGTTTCCTCTAGACAGCGTGCTACTGACTAAATAAGCGCCATTTGTGACGGACAGCGATTCAGCCGTAATATTGAGTTCTCCGCCATTGCCGATCGCGCCCGGATTGACACTTGTAGAGATAAAGCTTGGATTACCAAAGCGATCAACTCCATCAACAGAAACTGTTTTTGTAGCTTGAATGTTCATCATGCCGCCATCACCTTTTCCAAGTGTGGCGGTTGACACAAAAGCGCCATTTACAATAAACAGATCATCGGTTTTGATATTCAAGTCGCCTGCCGTGCCGATTCCTCCGGTTGCCACAGCACTCGACACAAAACTAGAATTGCCATTGGCATCTTGTCCGCTAAAGGTAGTGGTTTTGGTTTGGAGATTGATGGTTCCTGCGTTTCCTCTAGACAGCGTGCTACTGGCTAAATAAGCGCCATTAGTAACAGACAGCGATTCAGCCGTAATATTGATGTCTCCACCATTGCCGATCGCGCCCGGATTGACACCCGTAAGTATTAAACTCGGCTCACCAAAGCGATCAACTCCATCAACAGAAACCGTTTTTGTGGCTTGAATGTTCACCTGGCCTGCATTGCCCTTACCTCTGGTGTTCGTCACTAGGTAACTGCCATTAGTCATAAACAGCGATCCGGTGGTAATGTCAATATTGCCTGCATTTCCCACCGTGTTTGCTAATACTTGATTGAGAATGCCACTCTCATTGATATTGATCGTGTTGGCAGCATTAATCTCAATGTTGCCTGCTCGTGATTCTGGTGCGCCTACCCCGGAAATACCCGATCGCAGTTGGCTGCCTCCGCTCAAGTTCAAATTTTCAGCGTTGACTGTAATTCTGCCTCCAGGCGTTCCACTGACGTTGGCTCTGGCTGCATTACTCAGAGATATATCACCTCGCTGTAAGTCTGATGGCATACTCAGGCGTAGATCGTTGCCATTCATGATTAGCCCTAATGTTCCGGCTGCCGCAACGCTTGCCAATTCGATTTGTCCACCTTGCGATCGCAAGCGTCCACCTTCTAAGGCGATCGCTCCGCCTGCCAATACCAAACTTCTTCCAGATGGGACTTGAAGCCCGACTCCATTCACAATGGAGCGATTAATGATCGCTCCCGGATTTGCGCCAAACTGAAGACCAATTGGTACACTCATCGTTAGCAACGGGGCTGTAAGATTTGTTGTGCCAAACTCACTGCTATCCTGAAAACCGATGTTAGTTGCCGTGGTTCCGATAAAGGAGCCGCCAATGTTTAACTGAGCATTGGGGCCAAACACAATGCCACTGGGATTGAGTAAGAATAAATTGACGGAATTCGTATTATTAATCGTGCGAATCAAGCCATCAATATTGGAAACATTTCCACCAGTAACTCGGCTAAATATATTTGTAATATTTGGGGTGTTGACTAAATCAAATATTGCCGAACCATTTGTCGGTACAGAAAAATTACTGAAGCTGTGAAATAAATTATTACCTTTTTCAATACCATTAAGAATCGTGAAATTATTCCCACTTTGGTTAACAGTAGTGTTGGTAGTACTATCAGATGTCACCTGAGCCATTGTAGGTAGAAGCATTCCAGCTATCAAGATACTATTCACCAAACCTAAGCAAACAGAAATTGCTTTCATGATCCTATATTTATAAGTTTTTATTTATACTTAGATTTCCCAAAATGGCATTATTTTTCACATCATTAATTGGTAATCTTTTTTAACGCAGAGGAACGCTGAGGTAAACGCATAGGCGCTTCTCTACGAGACGCTACGCGTAGCTTGCTTCCCCGGAGGGGTACGCCTTCCCGCAGGGTAGGTGCGCTGAGTCTTTGTTCAAGTTTTCGCTTTAAAAGGGTGAGTAGCGTACCGAGAAGTACAGCCCATTTTCTTGGAGCGATCGCTTTTCACCTTCTACTGATATCAGGGGAATACCCCAATCTAGACGGGCCCAGAAGTTATCACCTTGTGTCCACAGCATCCCTAACCCGCTACCCACCAGCGTACTTGGTGATGGATTTTTGCCATTGTGATTCCAGCCTTTACCAATATCAATGAAGGGTGTTAGTTGCAGCAATCCTCCCATTTTCGGGGCGCGGAGGATGGGCAATCGAAATTCTGCTGACAACAACATCCCATTATCTGTCAGTAATATATCCTGACGATAGCCGCGCACACTTAGTTGTCCACCCAGACCAAATTGCTCCAACGGCACCAGAGAATCGGCTGCTAGTTGTAAATCGCCCCTAGCTAAAAACAGAGTGTCAGATGCCAACTGTCGCACCCACTGCGCCTGTCCCCGCCAAGCGAAAAAGCGGCTATCTGGGGCATCTTCATTGATATTTGCACTAAACCAATCTACACCAAGACTAAATTGCGATCGCGCTGCAAAAACTTGCTTGTTGCTGCGTTGGGTATATTCTTGGCTAAAGCGCAAGGCAGAAACTTTGGTTTTTCCGTCTGCATCAGCACCAGGTGATAACGCAAACCCGCCAATATTATCAATACCTAATTCAGTTTGGCTTTCCTGGTGCGAAAAAGATAGCCCCACAGCTAATTCCTGCGTGGGCTTTTGCATTAGGGGTTGCCGATATCCCAATTCGTAAAAACGGCTATTGGCCTGAATATCGAGGGTATTGAATGGCTTTTCAATTACGTTGTTCCACCCTTGGCTAAAACCAAAAAAGACAGTGCCATCATGGGCATTAATTGGCAGAGTGTAGTTGGTATTGACTGTATTACTACCATCAGTATTGGCATACCCAACACTCAGGGTATCGCCCAAGCCGAGTAAATTTGCTTCTTGAACATCAACTCCCCGACGAAAACTACCTACACTTGGCGATCGCCCATTATCCAAGGTTGCTGTCAGCTTGAAGGTATCTGCTTCTTCAACTTCGACTCGTAACACATTAGTTCCTGGACGCGCACCTGTTTGCAACTCGGCTGATAGGTTTTGAATGCGTGGATTGAGACGAAGTAATTGTAACTTTTCGAGTAAACGGGGTACATTCAGGGGTTTACCAGCACCAAGTTGGATGCGATCGCGGATATATTCACTTTGCAATCGCCGATTCCCAACGATTTTGATTTCTTGCAAACTACCCTCAATCACCTGAACTTGGATCACCCCAGCTTCTACTGTCTGCGGTGTAATTAAAGCCCCCGTAGTTACATAACCTTTATCAGTATAGAGTTTGGTAATGGCATCTTTAATTTGCAATAACTCTGCAAATGTTAGTTCTCGTCCCACAAAGGAAGATGTTACAGCAGCAAAATCTTCGGGTTTGAAAATTGTACTGCCAATAACTTTAATCTGATCGACTTTGAATTTAACATTCAGGTTATCCGGCTGTAGAATTTGCGATTCTGGTATGGGAGGAGGAAGTAATTGTTCTTGCTCTGATGGCTGCGGTAGCACATCTGATGGTAAAGGAGTTGTGGGAATATCTTCTAATCTATCTGACGGTAGTGAGCCAGGATTAGGAGTTTGGGCAATTGCTTGTTGATAGTTGCATAATACTGCTGCTAAAACAAAACCAAATGCCAGAAGCTTCATCCCAAAGATAATATTTAAAGGCTGATTTAATATTTTTCTGAGAAATACTGAGTTAATAATGGAGTTTTCAATAATAACTTGCTTCACCTGATACTCTTCCTCTTAATTTCCCTACCTGACACGCAGTAATTTTTTATTCATTTGCGCTAATAAATGCTCAATATAAATGCATAGCCAAAGAAGAACGTTTGGCATGTCCATTCGCTCCAATGACCTTTAGGCATCTCATTCCCAAAGGTTATGCAAACTTTTCCTCAATGGTTTTGTTTATATTTGAAGCTAGCAATTAATCTCACTGAAGTAGACTAAATAGCTAACTCTTTCTTCACATTCGTCTAGTAAATTCACCTTAAGGTAAAGTATTAGATAATGCTTTTACACATGGTGGCTGTCTTTTTTTATAAATGCCACTAGAGTAAATACTGATTTTTCCTAAATTCACCAATGCTTCAGACAGGAATTATCAGAGGATGTCTGAGAAGTAGTAAATTAGACTAGGGCAAACGCATCTAAATGGAGTTTTTTATCTCAACGAAAACAAGTACAAGCACCGAATACCAACTAAAACTCAAAAGTATCTTGGGAGAACTACCCATCACAAACTAACAAGCCGAAAAGCTGACCTAAGAGCTCATATTCAGTTAAGTTAGTATCTGGAATTCTGCTGCTTGCGAGTGAGTGCAAATGTATCGTATTAGCATGCAGCAGAGGACATCAAATATATTAAACGAGTGAAGCATCAAAGAGTGTACAGCACTCCCTAACCTGGATAAACGCGTCCTTTCCAAGCACCGCCGCGTCCTTGCCAGTGACGTAGGGCTGAATCTAGAGTCATCAGGGTGTAAAGAAAAGCGATCGCAGGTAAGCAAAATGCTAACCAGAGAGGACATTTATAAAAGCGAATTGTAGGTAAATAAGCCCAAGTCATAAGTAGCCATGTGCATAAACCTGTAAATGCGATCGCCCAATTTCCCCAAATCAAACCTAAAATGACACCCACAGGCGGAATCAGATAAATCAGCGTCATTCCCAACAGAGTACCCAGTAGCAGCAATGGAGAATAATCCAGTTGCGTATAAGCAGTACGAGCAACCATATCCCAAATCGTCTTTAAAGAAGGATACGGGCGCAAGCTGCGAGTCAAAGTACTCAATCCGAGCCAAATACGACCGGGGGAGGTAGGGGGCGAAGCAGGGGAGGCAGGGGAAGCAGGGGAAGCAGGGGAGGAAGAAGAATTACTTTGTTTCTCTGTTTGCTCCTCCGCCCCTCTGCCCTTCTCCTTAACGGCACGAGCCAGGGCGCAATCGTCAATTAAAGTTTGGCGAATGGCTTGAATACCACCAATTTGCTCTAAAGCTTCTCGGCGAATTAGGATACAGCCCCCAGCAGCAGCGGCGGTTGGATTGTTGGGGCTATTAACCCAGCGGAAGGGATAGAGTTTTTGGAAGAAAAAGACGAAAGCCGGGATTAAAAGCTTTTCCCAAAAGCTTTCACACCTAAGTCGCACCATCACAGAAACTAGGTCTAAATCTTCCTGCACCGCTTTAGCAACCAATCGGCGGAGATTGCTAACGTCATGTTCAATATCGGCATCGGTGAGTAAAAAATAGTCGGGTTTCTGTAGAGACGTTGCGTATAACGTCTCTACAGCCTGAATGCCTTGCTCAATAGCCCAAAGTTTACCCGACCAACCGGGAGGTAATGATTTGCCAGAGATAATATGCAATTGCTGGGGTTTATCTAGGGCGTAGGCAGCTCCTTCGGCAAAATTTGCTGTCCGGTCTGTGCTGCGATCGTCTACCAAAAAGACGTTCAGAGAACCAGGATAATCTTGGAGGAGGAGCGATCGCAATGTGGTTGCGATCAAATCAGCTTCGTTACGCGCAGGAATGACCGCACAAACTACAGGTAACGATTCTAGAGACGTTATATGTAACGTCTCTACCTCTAATTGCTGGTCTGCTCGCCAAAACTGCCCCCAAAAACTCAGTAATCCCAACCAAATTGTTAAGGATAAGAGGATTAACCCTAATACAATTGCCGCCATGATCTCTTGCAAATTTTCAGTGACTCAGACACAATACACCGTACTGCCGTGTTCATAACTAGATGTTGAGTGTTGAGGTTAAATAGTTTTTGATGCAAACACAAGACAGGGTGACAGCTAATCAAGTCGCAACGGCGATCGCAGCTAGCCAAAAATATCTGCTTTCGATTCAAAATCCGGCAGGTTACTGGTGGGCAGAGTTAGAATCCAATGTCACTATTACTGCTGAGGTGGTTCTCCTACATAAAATTTGGGGGACAGACCAAACAAGACCATTACACAAAGTTGAAACTTATCTGCGTTCTCAGCAACGGCAGCATGGGGGCTGGGAGCTTTTCTATGGAGATGGCGGAGAGCTTAGCACTTCGGTTGAGGCTTACATGGCGCTGAAGTTGCTGGGTGTATCAGCAAGCGATCCGGCGATGATTCAGGCACGAGCCTTTATTCTTAAACGGGGCGGTATCAGCAAAACTCGGATTTTTACAAAGTTGCACTTAGCCTTGCTTGGCTGCTACAACTGGCGCGGTATCCCCTCACTACCGCCTTGGGTAATGCTTTTGCCTACAGCTTTCCCCTTTAATATCTATGAGATGTCTAGCTGGGCCCGCTCTAGTACTGTACCGCTGTTGATTGTCTGCGATCGCAAACCTATTTTTATCACTAATCCAACTATCAACCTAGATGAGTTATACGTTGAAGGTGTCGAGCAAGTCCGCTGGGAATTACCTCGCACTGGTGATTGGACAGATTTATTTCTCACCCTTGATGATGGGTTCAAGTTGGCAGAAAGCCTCAATTTAGTACCCTTCCGCGAAGAAGGCATCAAAGCCGCCGAAAAATGGATTTTAGAACGGCAAGAAGCCACAGGTGACTGGGGTGGGATTATTCCCGCGATGCTAAATTCAATGCTGGCTTTGCGGTGTCTCGGTTACGACGTAAATGATCCTATTGTGGAACGAGGTTTGCAAGCAATAGATAATTTTGCCCTGGAAACAGAGAATACCTACAGCGTACAGCCTTGTATTTCACCTGTCTGGGATACAGCTTGGGTAATCCGTGCCCTAGTAGAATCTGGTTTTGCACCAGATGATCCGGCTGTGGTGCAGGCTGGAGAGTGGTTACTGCAAAAGCAAATTCTGGACTACGGAGATTGGGCGCTTAAAAATCGCCAGGGAAAACCGGGAGCTTGGGCGTTTGAATTTGACAATAAGTTTTATCCAGATGTAGACGATTCCGCTGTTGTGGTGATGGCTCTACATGTAGCGAAACTCCCTAATGAAAAATTAAAGCAGGCTGCGATCGCCCGTGGCTTAAATTGGATTGCATCTATGCAGTGTAAACCAGGTGGTTGGGCTGCCTTTGATTTAGACAACGATCAGGATTGGCTCAACTCCATCCCCTATGGAGACTTGAAAGCCATGATTGACCCAAACACCGCAGATGTTACCGCGAGAGTTCTAGAAATGCTGGGTGTTTGTAACTTATCAATTGATATGCACAACCTGGAACGAGCATTTACTTATCTGATGGATGAGCAAGAAACTGAAGGCTGTTGGTTTGGTCGCTGGGGTGTAAATTATATCTACGGCACTAGTGGCGTCCTATCAGCCCTAGCCTTAATTAATCCGCAAAGACACCAACTCAGTATCAAACGGGGCGAAGCTTGGCTAGTCGGATGTCAAAACCCAGATGGTGGTTGGGGCGAAACTTGCCGCAGCTATGATGATCCTAGTCTCAAAGGACAAGGAGATAGTACCGCATCTCAAACTGCTTGGGCTTTAATTGGGTTGATAGCAGCCGGTGAAGCAACAGGCAAATTAGCACTTGACGCCATTGAGCGCGGAATTAGCTATCTTTTAGCAACTCAACAGCCAGATGGAACTTGGTACGAGGCAAACTTTACCGGGACTGGCTTCCCCGGACATTTTTATCTCAAATATCACCTCTATCAACAATACTTTCCTCTAATTGCTTTAGGTCGCTATCAAGCAGTTCTGAAATAGTGGAAGGGGGTAGAGGAGAGATATTTTGACTTCTTGCAAAAATGCGAAGAAGCGAAAAAGGAACTACAGATAAACTATCGGTATTTATCTGCGTAACTCAATACCTTTCGGTTAAGGGGGAAAGGGAAAAGGCAAAAGGCTGAAATTTATCCCTTACCCTTTTCCCAGTTCTCAAAGAAGATAAATGTGGATCAAACTATCTTTCATCCACTATTTTTAACCCAGAATTACAGCACTTGCTTTAAGAAAGTTACTAATTCTTCAAGGTTGGGTGTTTCGAGTAAATCCAATACTTCTGATGCTTTTTCAGATGGTATACAGTCATCTGGTAAGCCGATGATAGAAGTTCCTAAGTTTTGAGCTAAGTGATACCAAAAAGCCAATTTACAATCAGTGCTCATTGCGGCATAGTCTTTAGTAGGAATTGCCGTTTCTCCTCCTTCGTTTTTTAGCAACTGACGCAAAGCATTTAATTGTTCTGCCTGGGGCAGATTTTGAATTTGGGCAACCAAGTTCGCTGTACTGTCATTTGGCACATCATTGAGAGCGATCGCTGGAACTTCATCAGCAATTTCGTCATAAAGTAATGCCAACACAACCAAGCGATCGTCTACATCCAAATTCTGAAATTTTGATATACCTTGTTCTGAAAAATTGATATTTGTAGAAGTCATAAAAACCTCCAATAAGTTACTAAGAGATTTGTAGTAATACTGCAATTAATTACTATCAATAGCAACGATATCAGATGTATATTTGACGTTTTACCTGACTGAAGATAGATGTATCTAAACCAGAGAGCAGAATAATTAGATACAGAATATCAATCGCGCGGGGTGTAGTCCTGCTTCCGAAGTGCTGAGTCAAGAGTCAGATGGGCGGAGGAGCACGGGAGAGTTAGAACTAGATGAATCCACCTCTGAACTCCGTTAACGAGTCTTTAAACCGGATGAATCCACCTCTGAACTCCGTTAACGAGTCTTTAAACCGGATGAATCCACCTCTGAACTCCGTTAACGAGTCTTT
>NZ_WVID01000024.1:33116-80176 GCF_010091925.1 Nostoc sp. B(2019)
CGATGAATCCACCTCTGAACTCCGTTAACGAGTCTTTGAACCGGATGAATCCACCTCTGAACTCCGTTAACGAGTCTTTGAACCGGATGAATCCACCTCTGAACTCCGTTAACGAGTCTTTGGTACTCGTTAACAAACATAAAAACTCCGCCCCTCTGCCCCTCCGCCCCCTACCCCTCTGCCTCCTTAATCGCTACCAACTTGCCGGCTTCGATCAACTTTAGTCGCTGTCCCCGCCACTCGATTGTGTTGCCGACAAAGCCATAGCACCATATAGCAAAATGAATTAAATCGCGCAAAGGAATGATCCACAAGAACTTTTTGGCAACTGAATCATTGAGAACTTTCACCCCAACAACCCAGCCCGTTACCAACCGCATCAGCCAAGTGATCATTAACCCAGTCCAACCTAGTACTGAACCTCTCGTAGTAATTAATAACAATAAGCTAGTAACTGTACCGTAGGTAAACAGCAATCCCAGATAGCCCCAAGGGCGAGAAACGCGAATACAACGCGCCCAACGAATTTGGCGCTGGATGGCATCAACTAAGGTACTAGTTGCTAGAACATGGTCAACTACATAATCAGATAACACAACCTTGTAACCAGCTTGGGCTGGGAGATAGCCAAGTTGAAAGTCATCTGCTAGATAATCAGCGATCGCTCCAAATCCGCCAATCAATTCCAGCACTTGTTTACGAATTACAATAGTGGAACCGAAAGCAAATTTTATCCCTTCTAGTTGATTACTGACTAAAACACCTGCATGAAAATCGGTAGCAGTCCCCAACGCTTCTAAGGTTGTTACCCATCCTTGTGCTAAGGAACGATATAGACAGGTAACAACACCAACACCCTCATCTTTCAATGGCTGGATAACTCGTTGCAAATAGTCTGTCCCTACACGAATGTCACTATCGGCGATGATTAGAATTTCATGTTTGGCTGCGGTTACAGCATTCGCCAAATTACTCACTTTCAAGTTTGCGCCAATAATGCGATCGCTCACCACCAAATGAATATCCGTATCTGGAAACTGCTGGATGATTTTTTCGACAACTTCTATACCAGGGTCTTGGCGATCGCGCACAGCAAAGATAATCTGGTACTCTAGATAATCTTGTTGACAAAATGAGGCGAGGTTTTCGTAAGCATCGCTATCAACTCCACAAATTGGTTTGAGAATGGTAACAGGTGGATGGAATTCAGGAGTAATGGGATGGGGGTAATTCAAGAAAGCGATCGCTGCATAAATTCCATAGCAGTAAAACAAGACAGATGATAAACAAAGAATTAACAGCAAGACACTAATAATTGCCATCTAAATTTATGAATTATTAACACTTTGAAGTAAATCTTCCCATTCCCCAGTCCCCAGTCCCCAATCTCTAATAACTCGTCATGAATCTAATTTACTTTCTTCTGCGATCTTCTTGGGGGATGGTGGCGATCGCGATCGTCACTGGATTCCTGAGTGGTGGTAGTAGTGCTGGACTAATCGCCTTAATCAGCAGTGCTACGACTCGCAGCACTACTTCGCCCCTCACATCCATAGCTTGGGGTTTTGTGGGACTGGTAATAGTGGCACTCATTACCAGTATCATTTCGCAAGTGATGCTAATTCGCCTATCCCAAAATGCCATCTTGCAACTACGGATGCGCTTAGGTCGCCAAATTCTAGCTTCAGAGTTAAGTCATCTAGAACAGCTAGGCAATCCCCGACTATTGGCAACCCTAACAGAGGATGTGCAGGCTGTTGCCAATGCTGTGTATATCATTCCTTTCCTGTGTATTGACCTAGCAATGGTTTTAGGTTGCCTGCTGTATATTACCTGGTTATCCTGGCTAGTATTTCTAATAGTTGTCA
This sequence comes from Nostoc sp. B(2019), assembly GCF_010091925.1. Classification (GTDB taxonomy): domain Bacteria; phylum Cyanobacteriota; class Cyanobacteriia; order Cyanobacteriales; family Nostocaceae; genus Komarekiella. Next base: position 34,985 of record NZ_WVID01000024.1, read on the forward strand.
GTCTGATAGTTGTGGGAATAGGTAGTTGCCAATGGTTATTAAATAGAGGAGGGAAATTACTCGCCCTCGCCCGTGAGGATCAAGACGTACTATTTAAACATTTTCGTACCATCACCGAAGGAGTCAAAGAACTTAAGCTCAACTATCAACGCCGTCAAGTTTTTTTAACAAAACACTTACAATCAACGGCTACTAAATTTCGTCGTCACAATGTTGATGGTTTGACGCTGTTTGCCACAACTACTAGCTGGGGTAAACTCCTGTTTTTTTTCGCAATGGGTTTTTTACTATTTGCACTGCCTTACTTGCTGACCATCAGCCCTCAAACCCTCTCTGGCTATATCCTCACCTTTACCTACTTAATGTTGCCGATGGACAACATCGTCACCAATCTTCCCCAACTTGGCAAAGCCAACGTTGCTTTACAAAAAATAGAATCGCTCGGTTTATCTCTAGCTAGCCGCGCTGAAGTATCGACGGTTCCACCTGCTTTTAAATCTGACTGGCACAGCTTACAACTCAAAGGCATTACCCACACTTACCGGACAGATCAAGAAGATAGTAACTTTATCCTCGGCCCCATCGACCTGACATTATATCCTCAAGAACTAGTGTTTATCGTAGGTGGAAATGGCAGTGGAAAATCCAGCCTAGCTAAACTAATTGCCGGACTTTATATCCCAGAAAGCGGTGAAATTTGGTTCGGACGAGAACTAATTAACCAAGATAACCGAGAGTGGTATCGCCAGCATTTTTCAGTAGTATTTTCTGACTTCTATTTATTTGAGGAACTGTTAGGTTTAGAAAATAAAAACTTAGATACTCAAGCGAAAAAATACCTCAAGCAACTCCAACTTGAGCATAAGGTGAAAGTTGAAAATGGACAATTTTCAACTACTGCTCTGTCTCAAGGACAACGTAAACGATTAGCTCTGCTCACAGCGTATTTAGAAGATCGACCAATTTATTTGTTTGATGAGTGGGCAGCTGACCAAGACCCAGTATTCAAAGAAATATTCTACACTCAGCTATTACCAGAACTGCGGGAGCGGGGCAAAACAGTATTAGCGATTAGCCACGACGATCGCTATTTTCATCTAGCAGATCGAATAGTCAAATTGGAGTATGGCAAAGTGGAATTTGACAAGCAGTATCATAAATGAAATCGCATTTGATACGGCTTTTGAATAACAACTGAAGATTAAATTACTCTTAAACCGTGTAAGAGGGTACTCTTGCATCTAGCAAGTATCTGATATCTTCCTAACAACGACAAAGCTGTTGTTAGGTAGACTGATGAGTCGAATTAATGGATTTGTAGGACGTCGTGATTTTTTGAAGTTGGCAAGTGTGCTGAGCATTGCTGTTACTGCTTTTGGCCCTAGTATTTGGAGTAAAGAGCAAGCTGCTATTGCTGATGTTCATTCAGACAATCCCAATTCAGTTAATCCTAACGAAGCTATCAAACGCTTACTAGATGGTAATCAAAGATTCGTAAATCAAAAACGTCAATATCCTGACCAATCACTGGAACGTTTGCAATTAGTTGCAAAAGCTCAGTATCCTTTTGCCTCTATTTTGGGCTGTGCAGATTCCAGAGTACCAGCGGAAATTATTTTTGATCGGGGGCTTGGGGATTTATTTGTCGTGCGAGTTGCTGGTAATGTCATCAGTGACATGGTTATAGGTAGCCTTGAATATTCTACAGCAGTATTAGGTTCTCAATTGATTATGATTCTGGGTCATAGACAATGTGGTGCAGTAGCAGAAGCCATCAAAAACGAGCCACTTCCTGGCAGAATCGGTTTAATTACTGAGGGCATCAAACCATCTTTAGCAAGGGCAAAGATCACAACGGGTGATACAACTCAGGATGCCGTTATAGCCAACATTCAATATCAAGCTGAAAAATTACAGGAAAGCTCAACAATTTTGGCAAAATTTGTCAGTGAAGGCAAACTCAAAATTGTTGGTGCTTGTTACGATATCGAAACTGGTAAAGTAACTATTATTACTTAATATAGTGTCTACCTAATTAGTCTCATAAAAAATAGGTAATACTAAAAAATATTACCTATTACTAATTTTCAATTCCCAAACCAAAATCTAGCTGATGTGCGTCTAAATTCAAAAATCTAAACTCGGCCAATCTGGTTCACGATGATAGTGCGTCATATTGTCAAATTTCCGCAATTCGACTCGGTGAATCAAAAATTCTGGAGAATTTAACAGCCATTGCTGATTTAATCCAGAAAGCATGGTACTGAGATTTGTACGGTCTAAATCTGGCGAAATTTCACCAAAATAGCCTAATGTTACATGGGCTGTGAAGTGATAATGCTGTTCAATACCCAAAGCCATTAACTTCGGATTTTGATAGATTGTGCGGCGAAATTGAATAATTTGCTCGTAGCAGCGTTCATCTTGGGGTACTAAACAGACACCTACAGCTCTGGGCATGACTATCAATCCCAGCACTTGCCAGTAAATTGGATTAGTCTCGCGTGTCATGGATTGTTGATATTGCCGAAAAATTTCGACACAGCAAGAGCGTAACTGTTGTTCAAATTCAGGATTTTTTTCATGGGCGTCACGGTAAGCACTGTCCCAAATCAAGTCCGCCAAAGTCAGATGAAAGCTAGCAGGAGGTACAGGGATAATCAAATCACTGTTTACAGGCAACTGCAAAAGTTCCTGCTGATAAGCTTGTAACTTGGCGTAGAAAGCGGAGTTTTGTGATTCTTCATCCGCAGATGGGGTAATTAGCGTATAGCCAGGAAAAGGTGCTGCAATTCTCGCCCCGGAGTGCGGCTGAAATTTAGAAGATTCCTGGATATGCTGGACTTGGGATCTGTAGGCTTCTGGCAGCGTCATTCTTGCTACCCGATTTAAGTAAGTTTGATAGTTGTCGTCCAATCTTCTTAGCCTCTCGCTCTAACTTGATAGATTTTAGGGAAAATTACCCAAATTAACAGATTGATCTCAAAAGTATTTAGCTTTTTTGGTGTGATGGAAGCTGATAGAGATGAAGAGGAGGGGAGAGAGAGGGACAAGAATTCAAAACTACTTCCCCCACTCTTCTACTCCTCCACTCCCTCACTCTCTCACTCTCTCACTCCCCATCTCACTCTATTTTCCCGGAGGTTTGTCTATGCCAATTTGTGTTTACTGGGGTGAAGACGATTTTGCCATAGAAAAAGCGGTTGCTCTTTTGCGCGATCGCGTCCTCGATCCCGTCTGGACAAGTTTTAACTACACTTCATTTCCCCCAGAGCAAGCTGATGCTGCGATCCAAGGCTTAAATCAAGTAATGACACCAACTTTTGGCGCTGGTGGGCGCTTGGTGTGGTTGATAAATAATACTCTTTGTCAGCACTGCCCAGACAATGTATTAGCAGAACTAGTACGAACACTGCCAATAATCCCCGAAAACTCCTTTTTATTGCTCACCAGCCGCAACAAACCAGATGAACGCCTCAAATCGACTAAATTATTGAAACAATTCGCCACCGAGTTCCGAGAATTTCCCCTCATCCCACCCTGGAAGACAGAATTATTGGTGCAATCTGTTAATCAAGCGGCTCTTGCTGTAGGCGTGAAACTAACTCCCAAGACTGCCCAATTATTGGCAGAGTCCGTAGGTAACGATACACGACTTCTCTACAATGAGATAGAGAAATTACGGTTATATGTCGAAGGTAGCAATAAGCCTTTAGACGTAGCTACCGTTACACAGTTAGTCAGAAATACTACCCAAAATAGCTTACAATTAGCAGCAGCAATCAGAACAGGGGATACAGCTAAAGCTCTGGGAACATTGGCAGATCTCATCAATGCTTCCGAGCCTGGGTTGCGGATAGTTGCAACACTGATTGGTCAATTTCGCACCTGGTTATGGGTCAAGATCATGGTAGAGAGTGGTGAACGGAACCAACAAGCGATCGCCTCTGCTGCTGATATAGGTAATCCCAAACGTATCTACTTCTTACAGCAAGAAATTAAATTCCTATCTGTAGAACAGCTAATCTCTTGCTTACCTCTACTACTAGAGTTAGAAATAAGTCTAAAGCAGGGAGCTTCAGAAATCTCAGTACTTCAAACTAAAGTAATCGAACTGTGTCAAATATGTCGAGGAAGTTGACAATAAATATATAAAGTCTGATGGATTGAATGTTACCCGGAACTTACCACTCCTGAAATAGTTCAAAGTCATTATCCTATCCCTATTGCAGTTCAGCGTCACACACCAGATGAATAACATTTTCTCTTTCTTTTTTCTACCCAGCCGAAAGCGATATCTGACAATCAGCCCTAACGCTCAAGAACTCGCTCCTGCTGCGCGATCGCCGCGTCTCAAGCCGATGCTCAAACTTCTGTTTGCAGTGCTATCTCACCGTTATGCCTCTACTGTTTCCCAATCCTTGCTTTTGGGCCTAATAACTACTACGAGTGTGATTTCCAGTACTTTGTCATTGAATTCAAAAGCTTACGCTCAAACAGCAGTTAACAATACTGAAATTAATAGCTACGCCCAAGCAGTGTTAGCAATGGAGCCAGCTCGTCAACACGCTTTTGAAGAAATTAAAAAACTTATTGGTAGTGGAGAAATTCCCCAGATTGTTTGTAACGACGGTAATAGTCTAAATGGTCTTCCCAGGAAAGCTCAAGACATTGCAGTGAACTACTGTACACGCTCCCAAAAAATAGTTGAAGATAATGGTTTGAGTATTGATCGTTTTAACAAAATTACTATGGAAGCACAAAATAACAATAACTTAAAACGGCAGATTTACAATACATTATTGCGCTTGCAAAAAGCTCCTGATTTTCCGTAGGCAAAACTTGCAAATAATTTAGAAACTATTACATTAAAATGAATACTTTCACTTAAAAATCAGAATGTAGCTAATAGTAACCAATGACTGTGTATTGTATGGTTGATGTGCTAATACACACCAACCCCATTATTTACATTGAGTAGTTTTATAGTAATCTTAATTGATTCCTGAAAAGATAAAGAATTATTTCTTAGTTCTAAGCTAAAAAATAATGATTAATTAGATTTCAAAAATCAATTCTGATTGCGATACTAATCATCAACTGTAACAAACGCTTGTCGCTTGGTATGAATATTTTTCATGTGCTTCTTTACTGTATTCAGAGTAATGTAAAGCTTGGCAGCGATTTCTTTGTAGCTGTAGTTGCTTCTATAGAGAAACCAAATTTCGGCTTCTCGCGGCGTCATCTCAAATTTTTTAACTTCAGTGCGTGCTAAATTCTTTAAAGACTCATACCGATTTTCTATAGTTACTAATAAGCAAGGCTCATCAAACCAATCTAAATCCAGTAATCTCACCCGAATGCGAAAAATATTTGATTTGTCAAGTACAATTTCATCTGACAAAATGATGAGTTTATCAGAAAATTGACTTTGACTATTAAGTAATGTTTCGCAAAGATGCCAAATGGCTGACGGTACAAAATTATGGCTGAAATTGCCTTGATTAAATTGACAACAAAGACGAAGCGCAGATGCATTAGCATGAAGCAGTTCACCAGCCTCGGTTAAAATTAAGATACCGTCTTCTAATCCTTCAATTACTTCTTGTAAGAAATAAGCTAGCTTTGAGTCATGCAAGTCAATATTAGCTGGCTGTTGTGGTTTAACTACTATTTGTGCAAATGTCTTTGTTAGGGTAAACATATAAGATACTTCAATGCCCAAAATACTGGTTATTTGTTAGAGGAGTTGAAATATGCACCCTCAATTTTGTGCATGATTATCTAAGTAGATTTGGTGAATATTACACACCAATCACGCTGTTGAAGCTAGATGTTTGTGTAATTTGTAACATCTGCCCTTAAAAGTGCTATAAGTCAACAGTTGCTATAGCCTTTTTGAATTAGCTAAGGCTACATAATTTAAATACAACTCTTAAATTGTCTATTTCGGATGCAGTTTCTATTAAGTAGCGATCACCGCAATAGAGCGTAAGTATTTATACTAAAAACTTTGATGGATACGTAATTAGAGATTATTAAAACTAATTTATTTACCAGCTATGCTAAGTTGCCAGTATTTACGCATTAACAGAATAGTCAAATTTTTATGTGATTAATTTAGTAGAATTAAAATGATTTAAAAAAAGACTATTGCTTAAAAACAGTGTAATTGTTTATTTTTCAACTAAAATATTAGCTTTAATTTCATATTTACATACTGTAAAAACTCATACAAAAGCTAATAATAAATTCTCATTTATATCCAAATAAAAATCACTATAAATTATACGTTACAGCTGTAGGGTGGGCATTACAATGCCCACCCACAAGCAACGAACTGTTTGAAGGGTTCTTTACACCAAAATTCATCTGTCTAATCAGCAACACTTAATCAAGTATTAAGTACGCCCAACAAGGCTGGCGACTACTGTAGCTAATTCAGCTGGCTCAATTGGTTTAGGCAAATGTAGCTGATAACCTTCTTGTATGGCTCGCATCCGATCCTCTGCTCTGGCGAATGCTGTCAACGCCGCTGCGGGAATCTTTCCTCCTTGTTCTGGGGGTTGCGATCGCAGTTTGCGGATTAGAGAGTAACCATCTTCTTGGGGCATACCGATATCACTGACTAAAACATCTGGCTTCCAATGTAGAAGTACCTGTAATGCCTCTTGGACTGATGCTACTGCTTGAACTTCGGCGTGGCATTGTTGGAGTACTGTAGTGATGAATTCACGGCTATCGGCTTCGTCGTCTACAACTAGTACCCGGACGCCAAAGAGAGATGGGGGAATGGGTGGAGGGGGGGAGAGGGGGAGAGGGGGAGAGGGGGAGGCTGTTTGTTGATTTTTCAAAAGTGGCAGTTTAACTGTAAACGTCGCTCCTTGCTGCTCACCTAGACTACCCACGTTGACAGTACCGCCATGCAGTTCTACTAAGTGACGCACAATCGCTAATCCTAGCCCCAATCCACCATAGGATCTAGTACTGGAGCTATCAGCTTGACGAAAGCGATCAAATACATAAGGGAGAAAATCTGAACTAATGCCAATACCTGTGTCAATCACCTGAATTTGGGCATATTTGTCCGTTGTCAATTGTCCTACCCTAGGGGAAGCCACTGACGTGTCTATGTCAATTGTTTGTTTTTCTTGACCACTGACTACTGATAATTCAACTTCTACCCGTCCTCCTGCGGATGTGAATTTAATCGCATTAGATAGCAGATTCCAGATTATCTGTTGCAAGCGCTCAGCATCACCAGAAACTAAAAATTTGGAACTGAGATCCTTTGACTCGCTAAGGAAGTAACTTTCGGGGTGTTGAGGAATTTCAAATTTTGCTTCTTGGGCTTCATGTTCGTTATTAAATTCTAAATCTGGATTTTGTGCTTCCTTTGGAGAAACTAGGGAAAATCTCAAATCGATTTCCTTCGATTGGGCGGCTAAGCTAACAGTATCGATCGCTGATTTAATTATTGGAACCAGATCGCAGGTATAGACATTTAGGCGCAACTTGCCTCTAATCATCCGCGAAATATCTAGCAGGTCTTCAATTAGCTGGGTTTGCGCCCTAGCATTGCGCTCGATTGTTTCCACTGCTCTATCTTTCTGGATGTCGCTAAGCTTGCGAGAATGCAGCAGTTGTGCCCAACCGAGGATGGCATTGAGGGGCGATCGCAATTCATGAGACAATATCGCCAGAAACTCGTCCTTCATCCGGTTTGCTTCTCGCAACTGCTCAGTTTGCTGCTGCAAAGATGCAATTAAGCTAGCACGTTCCATTGCGATCGCTATTTGGTCGCACACTGCTTGCATCATCCCTTTTTGATTATCGGTGAAGCTAAAACGAGTACGACTACCAAAGCTAAGAGTCCCGAAAAGCCGCCCTTGTGCTATTAACGGGTAAGCACAATAAGCCTTAATACCTAGAGAGCGAATCAACTCTGTTTTCGGGTCATCCAATTGCTGCACATTTTCTACAGCAATTGGATGACGCTCTTGGGCTACAGTACCGCAAATTGCTTGACCAAATGCCAGCCACTCAATTTCCTTTGCCGTTTCTGGAGAAATGCCACTGTAAGACTCTAGCCGCATGACCTGAGAACTTTCATCTACCAAATAGTTAAAGTAAACATCCAAACCAATTTGCTCTGAAAGTTTTCGGTAAACACTGTCAATTAGTGGTACTGGTTGCTGGCTCGATAGCAGGTCGCTAGCTGTATCAAATAGTAACTGGAGTCTTTTATAGCCTAGGGAAAGAGCTTTTTCCACCCGTTTGAGGTTGCTAATATCTTGAAACACCATGATACAGGTAGCTGGATAACCATACATCGCTGGCAAGGTATCTGCAAAGATCAGTAGTGAGCGTACACCTCCACTTGTGTGCCAGTCCATCTCGAACCCATCCACACGTTCCCCACGGGCAACCCGCGCCCCTGGTGTTTGGTCGTTGGGAATGGGATTGCCAGCTGCATCTGTACAGTTGTAAACAGTGTGATACTCCTCGGCTGGAACTCCTTTGGGAAATTCGCCTCCAGCTAATATATCAGCGGCTCGATTGGCGAAAGTCACTCGCGCTGTTCCTGGTTCAATAAACAGCAGTGGTCTTGGCATCAAGTTGAGCACATTTTCCAACCATTTTTGCTGATTCCAGAGCACTTCCTCTGCCTGCTTGCGGACTGTAATATCCAAAAATGCACCGATGCATCCTCTGGTTTTACCTTCTTCGTCAAACAGCGGTGCAACATAGACTAACAGCTTGACGATTTTGCCATTTTCCTGTATGATTTCTATTTCAGAATCCAGAACTTCGACACCTTGAGCAGCAGAGTACTGCATGGGGAGTTCTTCTATTGGCAGTTCTCTACCCTCGCGGTAAACTTTATAACTCGTTTGTTTTTCGTCACTAGGAGCGCTGAGGGAAACATTTATATCTGGTGATACCCCCAACTGCTTGGCAAAAGCGGGATTTACCCTGATAGTTCGACATTCTGGATCTTCGGCAATTCCAACTCCAATGGGTATTACATCTAGTAAAGTTTGTAACTCAGCGACGCGACGTTGTAGATCTTTATTTAGTTGTAGTATTCGTTCCTCAGCCTGCTTTTGCTCAGTGATGTTGCGAGTCACCGTAGCCAAAGCTATTGGCTGACCTGTTTTGTGATCATTGACAGTGAAGATGTTGTAATCGACTGGTATTGCTTGACCAGTCTGGAGGTGCTGGAAGCGGAATTCTCCTTGCCAGCGACCTTGTTTAAGTACAGTCGGTAGAATATGTTCTTGAAGATAGGCTTGATCTTCGGGCATTATGTAATCTAATATTGCCTTTTGCCTTACCTTTTCCAGGCTGGAAAGTCCTACCAGTTTTTGACCCGCATCATTTATGTAGAGCAATTGACCTTCAAGGGTGGCGATGCCAATAAAGTCAGAGCTATTTTCTACCAGCGATACTAATTTTTGTTGCTCCGCTTCTGCTTGTTTGCATTCGTGTAACGCGGCTTGCCGTTCGCGTAGTGCGGCTTGCCGATCGCTCAAGTCAAGGATAAATGCTACTGACTCTTCTCGTTTTTCTCCCAGCAGTACATAACCAACTAAAACTGGGATGCGGCTACCATCGTTGCGAATATATTCTTTTTCGTAGGGCGTACAAGCACCGCTGATATTTGCCTTTGCTTCTGCGATTCCTTGCTCATCTAAGTATAAATGTTCTATAGGTGTAATATTTTTCCAGTTAATACTGCCTGCTCGTAGATCCTCCCGCGTGTAACCAATCATCCTCAGAAATTCATCGTTTGCCTGCTCAATTCTCCCATTTGCGTCACCGAACATAATGCCGATGACGTTGGCATCTACGAGACTTCCTAGTTTATTTTCGTAAGCTTTCAATGCATCTTGGGCGTTTAGGCGTAGCCCATCGGAGATATCGCGTTGGTTGCTTAAGTGTTCAATAACTGCTGCACTTTGCCAAATCAACACGGCAAAAATCACAATCAGGATGATGGCAAACACTGATATTGCAAACGCTGGATCGTATTTTCCTGCTCGTTGACCTTCAACGATTAACCACCCTACTACAAAAGGTACTGCGATCGCCGCAACTAACAAACGACGTGCAAGTAAACCCCCGTAAGTATCACTGATGACTACTCTCATTAGCCCCTGTTCTGCCCGTGCCCACAGAACGCCTATACCCAGCGCTATGAACAACAGTGCTGTATGTAACGCCATTGATGTTGTGTGAAGGGCAATGCCGTAGATCATTTCTACTTTATAGGCATAGCCTATGAGCACCTGAAAGGAAATCAAAATGGCTATCAAAGCTAGAATTTGGGCATACCAATAGCTGCGCTGGTTTTTTGGATCAGCTAGATGATTTAGAGCTACGCTGATCAGCATAAAATTCAGTGCCGTGTTTAACCCCATTCGCCCTGGATGCAATGTCGCTACAGAGGTTGGAGAGTCACCAAACAGCAGTTCATCAATACCGATATTCCAACCGAACAGATATTGACTGAGTGTAAGCGCAGCAATTACGGAAACTGTTATTGCACAGACCCTAGAAATTGTGAGAGAAAAATAGTGGGGTTGTGGGGGAGCGGGGATGTAATTTGGAATTGTTCTTCCCCTTCTCTCCCTTTCCTCCCCTCTCCCCCTCTTCTTATTTCTCCCCCTCTGGCTTTGCTCCTTTTCCCCTTTCCCTGCTCTTAAATACAACCACAACGACACGCCTGAGAGCACAAAGCCCAGTGCTGTGTTCACTTTCATTGTGGCGGGACTACCGGGGAAGCCGCTCTTGATAACTTCGATGTCAAGCCACCAGCCAATCAGTACCAAGCTGCCAATCAGAATGGCGATCGCACTTGCCATTTGTGCCACCAACGAATGTACAGGGATTTGAAATAAATCTTGCAGCCGCAAGCGGTTGGCGTTTAACATTGAGGATTTTGTCACCGCATCTATCTAGGGCAGTAAAATTCAGCATTTCTTAGGAGCTAAGGGTTCATACCCCCTGTATTTTATGCTACCCCTTGACTTGGTTTTCATCTACCTATATGCATATTTTCTTGTTGGAAGTTTAAAGTTGGCAATAATGGGTCAGTAAAAACCTCGTCAGAGAATCAAAGATCAAAAGTCAAGGGTCAAAAACTTTTAGACTTTGGACTTTGGACTTTTGACTCTTGACTATGGACAAGCTTGACAAATCAGTGTGCGATTTTAATCCATTACAGCTTCAGTATTTTGTGAAATGCTATTAGAATTGCAGAATATGTGGCTTACCATCGTCTTGAAAACGCTGCTCTCCAACGCCTACAAGTTCTACAATTACTTCACGCAGCGGAGGTATCCATTTTCCCTCTCTCGGCGCAATTTCCACTACTGTTTGAGTATCACCAGTAGATACACTGAGGTTGAGCAGAGAGTAACAGTTATCTTGATACTTTGTTGAATGCCCATCATCTTCAAAAAATTGATATTCATTATTACCACGCCAAACTCGGAACCGGAGTTGGTCGAGTGGTGCATCAACATACTGCATGACAGGTTGCATAGGAACGATCGCACCACCACGGACATAAAGTGGCATTCTTTCTAATGGTGCATGAGCCAGAATGTGGATAGGGCCTTCGTAACGCTCGCCACTCCACCAATCATACCAAGTGCCACCGGGTAAGTAGACAGTTCGATGCTCAATTCCAGGGCGGTAAATCGGTGCAGCCATCAGCGACGCACCTAGTAATACTTGATCGTAAAGAGTGTAGGTTTTGGGATCATTGGGGAAATGGTACACTAATGGTCTTAAAATCGGTGCGCCTGTTGTTGCTGCTTCCCAGAAAAGAGTGTAAATGTAAGGCAATAGCTGGTAGCGTAAATTAATATATTCTCGACAGATCTTTTCAGTGCGATCGCCAAATACCCAAGGTTCATGACGAGCGGTAGTCATCGCCGAGTGACCGCGCATCAATGGGTACAGCATTCCCACCTGCATCCAACGGGCGAATAATTCAGCCGTAGCATTACCAGCAAACCCGCCAATATCGCAACCCACAAACGCCACACCAGAAAGCCCCATATTACAAAGCATTGGCAGAGACATTTCTAAATGCTCCCACAACGAATGGTTATCCCCCATCCACACGGCAGACCAGCGCTGTACACCAGCATAACCCGATCGCGTTAACACAAATGATCGCTCTGAACCGCGATGCCGTTGCAACCCTTCCAAGCAGGCTTTAGCCATCATCAACCCATACAAGTTATGCACTTCTCTATGAGTAGAAGATGCAGAGAAATTCTCCCCCTCTCCCCCTGCTTCCCCTGCTCCCCCCTGCGGTGCATCTAGAGGAAACCAAATTTTTTCCCCCTCATCACCGAAAGGGCGATCATTTATAGCAGGTTCGTTCATATCATTCCAAATTCCTGCCACACCAATGTCAGTCAGGCTTTTGTGTAAATCACCCCACCAAGTACGTACATCAGAACGCAAAAAGTCAGGAAAAACAGCTTTATCAGGCCAAACGTAACCGTGAAACAATTCACCATCGGCTTTACGCACAAAGTAGTTTTTTTCTATGCCTTGATCAAAAACGTGATAATTGGCTTCTGATTCATACTTCACACCTGGGTCAATAATTGTTACTGTTTTGAAACCATCTTGTGCTAGATCACTGATGAGTTTTTCCGGGTTAGGAAAGCGCTGGGGACTCCAAGTAAATACCCGATAACCCCGCATATAGTCGATATCGAGGTGGATGACATCGCAGGGAATGCGGCGTTGGCGAAATTCCTGCGCCAGTTCTCGCACCACAGTTTCCGATTCGTAACTCCAGCGACATTGATGATAGCCAAGCGCCCATTTCGGCGGTAAGGGCATTCTCCCTGTTAACTGAGTATAGGTACGCAAAATTTGGGCAGGTTCGGGGCCATAAATAATGTAATAATCCAATTCATTGCCACGAGTTTCCATCTTCCAGACACCTGGCTGTTCGACACCGATATCGAACTGACTCCAAAACGTGGTGTTGAAAAAGATGCCATAGCTAACTTCTGGACGCAAAGCCATAAAAAACGGGATGGCTTGGTACATTTCATCAGTCAGTGCATCGTAATCTAAAGCATCTGCTGTCCAATTAGTTTTTACTTCGCTGAGTTTATCTAGAAAGCCTGTGCGTTCACCAAAGCCATAGAAATGTTCATCAGTTGCAATTTCCTTCCATCCTGCAACTGCACCCATGCGCCAACCCATGCTCATTTCCGCATCTTGAGCAAAGGAACGATTAGCTTCGTCGAAGCATGCTATGCGACAGTTTTGCCGCTCGACGCACACGCGAATCTGTTCTGTTTCAATTTCCACCATTGTTTCAGTTTCTTGCACTGCAAAAGGTGTTGTTGCCCATTCTGCATCATCTAACGTCACTGCCCAAGAACTGCGGGGCATAAATTCCCCTGTTGGTGCTAGACGCACGCGGACTAAATTGGGGGCAAGTATACTAATTTTGAGACGTGAGTTGCCACAGTCGAAATTGATCGCTTTATCACTCCAGTTTACGGCTTGTACTTTATCAACTATTGTCCAAGGTTGGCTGGTTGTAGGTAGTTTTCCGAAATATTGTGGCATATCACTTGTTAGACAGGTAAAAAGCTTTCCGCATTCATGATTACAGACCTAACCATCCTCAAACTCCTTCTTTCGCTAGAAGTTGTATGAAAAATTAGCAGATATTTTTTAGCAAGTTAATTTGTAATTGTCGAAATTTTTTCTTGTTCTTCCGAAGACGGTGCAGAAGTTGCCGTTACTACTCTTGCACTCTTTCTTTGTAAATTATTTCAGGAATAAAGCACATTGGTACGAGATTTAATTAAGCAAATCACACTTTTTTTGGCAGTAGGTGTTGAAGCCTTTGCCGTTTTTGTGATCGGAGTTGCTTCTGTGGAAGCGACAATAACAGCATTTCAACTTTTCTTTATTCGCCGTAATGTACCAGAAGAAGCAAAAGATGAATTACGGTTGCGTCTTGGTAGATGGTTGACAGTGGCGTTGGAGTTTGAATTGGCTGCGGATATTCTGCGTACAGCGGTTGCACCAACATGGGATGAAATTGGTAAGCTGGCAGCAATCATAGTTTTGCGGACTGTTTTAAACTTCTTCTTGCAAAGAGAAATCGAAAAATCTGCTGCAAACAAAAGCAATGTCCGCAAGTGATATTTTCTGTTTTAATTTTTGGATTTTGGTCATCGAGCTAATTGGCTCAGTTATGCTGATGATATATGCGATGTCTGACGACAAGCTGCTTTGCATCTACGCTGCAATAATTACATAGAGTTCAACGAGTCTATAACGAATGCCTTTCGTTGGAAGCTCACGTAATAATTGTGCTAATTCTTGTAGTTTGAAATTGCGTCCCTGGACGGTATTCACTGTCAAACCGATGCTAAATGAAGGAACTTGCGGCATTGAATTCTTAACAAATTAATGAACAGTAGTCATAGATGAGATACTGGTAAATTTGTCTGCTTTTTTTGGCAGTTCTTTGCTGGGTGCTTGCTTCATCTATCACAGCAAATAAGCAGCATGATGGTTAATAAATGCTCCTAACCTAGATATAGAGCGGTAATTGCAGATTTTGATCTAACTTCTTTATTGTGATAATCTTAACCTAGTATGCACGGAGAACAAGTCATGGAGATCACACTAACTACCGCAGAAACTCGAGCTATTTTGCAGGGCTGTCAACGTACTTTAAGACTTGCTCGGAACAATCCAATTTATCGCCAACGCTCTTTTCAAACTTCCAAATATTTTTCAACTTCAAACCACGTTGTCATAGATGACGCCTTTCATCCTCTTGGTGAAGCTGACGAGGCTCTTGAGAAGTAAAACTTAACACGTTTAATTCTCTCTGTGGAATGTAGTCAAAGCTAGGACGTAAGTTTACTATGTGCCTACTAAATATAAATGCCGTCTACATAGTAAAACTACACAAAGGTGGGAAGACATGATTAGTAACAAAATTACTTACCATTTGACTCAAACAGAGCAGTTAAAGCGTGTAGATACAGATGAGTTAGCTGTTATCCGTAATCGCCGTGCTGCCAAGCGTTTTAGAATACAGCAGACTCTCAATGAGCGCATTCTAGAAACAATTGCGATCGCCTCCATTACAAGTGCTAGCTTTTTAGGGATAGGCGTGTTGGGATGTTGGGGGCTAGAAACTATAGACGCTTTGGCAAAACCCGCGCCACTTAACTCTCAAGAGTGGCGTGACCGAAAACATATCTTCTTGGGTTGGATGCTAGTCGGATTTTCCAGCTTTCTTGCTAGTAGTTCGCTGGGTGAAAAGCCTAGTAAACGAAGCACTAAATAAATATTAATGTCTGCACTCAAGCAATTTAGTAGGTATTTCTGTAAGAGCGATCGCGTTTGGGTTGTGAAGAGGAAATTATTGGGAGTGTTATGTAAAGTCTTACGCAAAACTACAAAAGAAGGGGGAGAGACACGATCTCATTCTATAGTTTCTGATCTGCGACTTACTAAAATTTTCCAGATTATTGAAATTCGCATCTACAGTTGATCTAGTTCCTTTCGCAGCGCTCCAAGTTCAGCATCAATAACTGTGTTTGAGCTATCGGAAATTGTTTGGTTATTATTTGGTATTGAATCCTGATTGTGTGGTTTGCCTAATGTTTCCAGTATATTTTCTAGAGCAATCAGGTTTTGTCTAAGTATAGTTACTGTTGCTTTTTGCTGCTGAAACTGAGTTTGGAGGACAATGGCAATTTTGCTGTAAACTGTTTTACCAAGTATGGCTTGAAAGGCTAGATTCTCATCATTATTTTTCAAAGCTATGTGAGCCTTTTTGTTGCAGTATTTAGCTTCTTCTTGAGCTTTTTCATAATCTTTCTGGATGCCTTCTTGATTTAAAACAGCGCTTTTCACAGCTTTTTGTGTTTCCCGAATAGCCCCTACTAAAATTACTTTAGTGTCTTTTTTGCCTGTAACTTGGTCTTGAGGTTTAGATGGTAGTAACAGTTCTTCTTTAAGTCGCTGTAATTCAGCATTAACATCTTCATCTTCAAAGCTGATGAATGACTGCGAAACCTCTTGTATAGGAGCTTCTATCTTTAAAAATTTATTTTCTATATGCTCAAAGGCACTCGTAGCACTACCGATGTTAACTGTGCTGGATAATACTTCATTCTGTGCTTCAGAAACCTTGCTCTCCCAAAAAGTCAGGCTACGTTTAATGGCATCTACTTGTGGTGTTTGCTCCCCTACAAGGTTTTTCAGCCTACTAGCTATTGCTTGGTAGCGTTCCTTTTGGAATTGTGCTTGACGAGCTAAATCCTCATGACCTTCTTTCAATGCAAGTTGATATCGTCGTACCCATTCATCAGCTTTGGCTTGAGCTTGCTCGTAATCTCGTTGAGCAATTTTTTGGGCTGCACTGGCGCTAGCTGCTGCTGTGCGTAACTTCTCTAGAGCTTCTTGCACTGAGTGATTTTGGTCGGAGAGTCCCATAAGTTTATCTGAATAGCCTTATCATTACCTAGAGCGTAGGCTGATTAATACTGTTGCGTCTTCGTAAAAATTACTTAAGCCTTAACTGTTGTTGTTAATTGTGAGTCAGACATCCTCTAAGGCTATATTAATTTGTCGTTACTTCCCGTGTTCCAGCTTATCTGCCAACACATGTAGCGCTAATGCTTGAACATTGCTTCTTCTCTTTCTTATCTACCCATAAGCCAGCACGCTGGGAAAACCAATCACTTCAGCCAGAAAGCGTCCATCGTCTTCTTGTTCAATCTCTATCGTGAAGTTCATAACGTCTGAAGGTATTGTAGTAAAAGTGATTCCTGTATAAGACAAACATTTATATGACTTCTGTTGATTCTAGCAAGCATAAAAAAGCCAAAGCTTTAAAACCCACCAGCCGCCGACCTGCGAAAGAACTCTGTAGTGAGTGCGGACTATGCGATACATACTATATTCACTATGTCAAGGAAGCCTGCGCCTTCATTAATCAGCAGATAGGTGAACTTGAAGAACAAGCGCACAGGCGATCGCGCAATCTCGACAACCCCGATGAACTCTACTTCGGTGTTCACCAAGATATGATCGCGGCGCAAAAACAGCAGCCCATAGCAGGCGCACAATGGACTGGTATTGTTAGCACCATTGCCATTGAAATGCTCAATCGCGGCTTAGTTGAAGGTGTCGTCTGCGTGCAAAACACCAAAGAAGACCGCTTTCAACCAATGCCCATCATTGCCCGCACCCCAGAAGAAATACTAGCAGCACGAGTAAATAAACCAACACTTTCGCCTAACCTTTCCGTATTAGAACAAGTCGAAAAATCGGGAATGAAGCGGCTATTAGTAATTGGTGTTGGTTGCCAAATCCAGGCACTACGAGCTGTAGAAAAACAACTTGGTCTAGAAAAGCTCTATGTTTTGGGTACACCGTGTGTAGATAATGTTAATCGTGCCGGACTGCAAAAATTCTTAGAAACAACTAGCCGATCGCCTGAGACAGTTGTGCATTACGAATTTATGCAAGACTTCCGGGTTCACTTCAAACATGAGGATGGCTCAACAGAAACCGTGCCCTTCTTCGGCTTGAAAACCAACCAACTCAAAGATGTTTTTGCGCCCTCCTGTATGAGTTGCTTTGATTACGTCAACTCCCTAGCAGATTTAGTCGTCGGCTATATGGGCGCACCCTTCGGTTGGCAATGGATTGTAGTCAGAAATAACACAGGCAAAGAAATGCTGGATTTGGTACAAGACCAATTAAATACCCAACCAGTGATGTCTAAAGGTAATCGCAAAGAAGCTGTACAACAAAGTATTCCCGCTTACGATAAAGGTGTTACCCTCCCCATGTGGGCTGCAAAACTGATGGGTGTGGTAATTGAAAGAATTGGGCCCAAGGGTTTAGAATATGCCCGGTTTTCTATTGATTCTCACTTCACGCGTAATTACTTGTATGTGAAGCGGAATCACCCGGAGAAGTTAGAGGAGCATGTGCCGGAGTTTGCTAGGCGGATTGTTGGGCAATATAAGTTACCGGAGTAATTTCTCACGCAAAGGCGCAAAGACGCAAAGTAAAGATGAATGAAAATGAGATAGCGAGGGAGGTTGTTGATGCTGCATACAAGATTCATACAAAGCTTGGGCCTGGATTACTGGAATCTTTATATCAAGTAGTCCTGGATTATGAGTTACGGAAGCGAGGATTGCGGGTAGAAAAGGAGCAACCCACACGTGTCGTTTACGAAAGTGTACATTTGGAGGTAGGTTTTCGCGCAGACCTCATAGTTGAAGACAAAGTTATTATTGAACTCAAATCAGTGGAAACTGTTCATCCAGTACACAAGAAGCAACTATTAACTTACCTTCGCCTTAGTGACAAGCGCCTTGGCTTACTGATTAACTTCGGAGCCTTCCTGATTAAAGATGGTATCTCGCGTATTGTAAATGGGTTATAAACATCGCACGCAAAGACACTAAGAATTCCTTTGCGCCTTTGCGCCTTTGCGCCTTTGCGTGAGCCTTTCCTATGCCTTCCCTACTACTTCGATCGCAGCCTCCAAAGCGATCGCCACATGAGTCCAATGAGTCCCCCCTTGGCAATAAACCACATACGGCTCACGCAAGGGCCCATCTGCCGAAAATTCCAAGGTACTCCCCTCAATAAAAGTCCCTCCAGCCATGACTACCTGACTCTCGTACCCCGGCATTTCATCTGGAACCGGATCAAGGTAGGAACCAACGGGAGAATGCTGTTGAATGACTTTACAGAAAGCAATTAATTTTTCGGCAGAACCAAGTTTAATTGCCTGAATCACATCCCCACGAGGAGCAAAAGGTGCGGGATTCACTGCATAACCAAGTTTGTCAAATATATAACCAGTAAGATAAGTCCCCTTCATTGCCTCTCCTACCATTTGCGGAGCCAAAAATAAACCTTGGAAGAGAAGACGATTTTGGTCAAAAGTAGCACCACCATAACTACCAATACCGGGAGCAGTAAGGCGACAAGCGGCTGCTTCCACTAAGTCAGCCCGACCAGCGACATAACCGCCAGCATTCACAATAGTCCCACCAGGATTTTTAATTAAAGACCCTGCCATTAAATCAGCACCTACAGCCGTGGGTTCTCGTGTTTCGATAAATTCGCCGTAGCAGTTATCTACAAAGCAAACGGTGTTGGGGTTTTGCTGTTTAACTAAGTGAACGATTTTTTCAATATCGGCAATTGATAAACTAGGACGCCAAGAATAGCCACAAGAACGCTGAATTGACACTAAACGCGTATTTTCAGCCACGCTAGTGCTTAAAGCTTGCCAATTTATTGTTCCGTCCAGGGTTAGCTCTAATTGGCGGTAATTTATGCCAAACTCGATAAGGGAGCCTTGACCATGACCCCGTAAACCAATGACTTCTTCGAGCGTATCGTAGGGAGAACCGACCACTGCTAACATTTCATCTCCAGGACGGAGTACACCAAACAATGCACAAGCGATCGCATGAGTTCCCGAAACGAACTGTACCCGCACTGCTGCTGCTTGAGCACCCATCACTTCAGCAAAAACTTTATCTAAAGTTTCTCGTCCTAGATCATCATGTCCGTAACCAGATACACCAGCAAAATGGTGTGTACCTACACGGTGATTACGAAATGCATCCAGAACTCGTTTAATATTATGCTTGACCTGAGTGTCAATTACAGAAAAAATTTCTAACAGTGCCAGCTCTGCTTGTCGCACCTGTTCCAAACTGTTCATTAATTTCCTCGTTCACAAAAAATTATAGATATGCGGATTTTCTGATCCCGCTTTCCTAGGTTGAACAACTCCAATTCAGGTTTCTGCATGACAATTGCTACCTCAACTAAACCTCAAATTAACTGGGTTAATACCCTGTTTTTCATTGGACTGCACATCGGCGCTTTGTTTGCCTTTGTTCCTGGTAACTTTAGCTGGACAGCAGTTGGCGTGGGTTTCTTGCTGTACTGGGTCACTGGTGGTTTAGGCGTTACTCTGGGATTTCACCGCCTTGTTACTCACCGCAGTTTTCAAACTCCTAAGTGGCTAGAGTATCTCCTGGTTTTCTTCGGAACACTCTCCTGTCAAGGAGGCCCAATTGAGTGGGTAGGGACACATCGCATCCATCATTTACACTCGGATACTGACCCTGATCCCCATGATTCTAATAAAGGCTTCTGGTGGAGCCACATGGGTTGGCTGATTCATTATTGTCCCGCTCACGCTGATGTTCCTCGTTTCACCAAAGACATTGCCGAAGACTCAGTTTATCAGTTTTTAGAAAAATATTTCATTTTGATCCAGGTTGCTCTGGGTGTATTGCTGTTGCTTCTGGGTGGCTGGCCGTTCGTTATTTGGGGGATTTTTGTACGGATTGTCTGGGTTTACCACTGCACTTGGTTGGTAAACAGCGCCACTCATAAATTTGGCTATCGCAGCTATGATTCTGGTGATAAATCGACTAACTGCTGGTGGGTAGCCGTACTAGTTTTCGGCGAAGGCTGGCATAATAACCACCATGCTTTTCAATACTCAGCTCGTCACGGGCTGGAATGGTGGGAAATCGATTTAACTTGGATGACAGTGCAATTACTGCAAGTACTTGGTCTAGCTACTAATGTGAAACTCGCAGACAAAAGGCAATAAGTCATTAGTCATTAGTCCTTAGTAAATGACTAAGGACTAACGACGAAGGGCTTTCTATGTATCAATATCCATTCGCCAATTCAAATTGACTTCAAAAAGCTACTTAAAAGTGCGCTTGGATACGTTAGATTGTTATAATTCAAAGCGCTAATGTTAAGAAACTTTGCGGCAAGCCACTTTATTTAGTGACTTGGTGGAGGAGTTTGTTGTTTTTCAGGTGTTCATGACTACATCAATAATTAACAACCAAAAACTAAGTGATGACCTTGGCAATTCTGATCTGAGGCTCAAAGATATTGTCAAAACTTTGCCACGAGAATGTTTTCAGCAAAACCGTCGTAAAGCTTGGACACAAGCGCTAATCAGTGTTTTTACGGTTGGCTTGGGTTGCTATATTCTGACAATCACACCTTGGTTTCTATTGCCCCTAGCTTGGATCTTTACGGGCACTGCTTTAACAGGTTTTTTTGTAGTTGGTCATGATTGTGGTCATCGCTCATTTGCCAAACGTCGTTGGGTAAATGATTTAGTGGGGCACTTGTTCATGATGCCGTTAATTTACCCCTTTCATAGTTGGCGCATTAAGCATAATTATCACCATGCTCATACCAATAAGCTGGATGAGGACAACGCCTGGCATCCCATTAGACCAGAAGTTTTTGAAGGTTGGGATAAAACTCGACAATCTGCTTTTGAGTTGTTTATGCGTAAACGCCTCTGGTGGGTAGGTTCCATTGGACATTGGGCAGTTGTGCATTTTGATTGGCGGAATTTCAAGACTAAAGACCAATCAAGTATTAAGCTTTCTGTAGCTGTAGTAGTTCTGTTTGCTGCGATCGCTTTCCCTATTCTAATTGCCACAACAGGTATCGGGGGATTTGTCAAGTTTTGGCTGATGCCCTGGCTGGTCTACCATTTTTGGATGAGTACTTTTACTATTGTTCACCATACATCTGAAGATGTTCCTTTTGTGGCAGCGAACAAGTGGAGTGAGGGCATAGCACAGCTATTTGGCACAATTCATTGTGATTACCCCCGTTGGGTAGAATTTCTTTGCCACGATATCAATGTCCATGTCCCCCATCACATTTCTACTGCTATTCCTTCTTATAATTTGCGGCTAGCTTACAGCAGCATCAAAGAAAATTGGAAGCCTTATTTACATAATGAATGTCAGTTTTCTTGGTCTTTAATGAAGCAGATTACAGACCAGTGTCAACTGTATACTACTGATGTTGGCTATAAGACTTTCAACGAATATTACTCAAAGCGATAAACAGCGTTTCCAGCAGTTTTGCTATGAGCATCATGCTCCTAAATTTAAAGGAGCATTTATTGTGCTGAAAGTTAAATATATTCTGGCAATTCTTTACTTAAAATTGTTTAGTCAATTGCCAGATATTACTCTTGTGTGTTAACAAGAACTAGTATCATAAGCATCGCAGAGGTGAGATTATCTTGCCTCAAACTAAGGTTCCGATTTTTATCCAATCAAAGAATCCAGTGCAATCAAATATCATCAATTTCAACAATCCTCAGAACTGTGAACTGTCTGAGGATACAACAAAGCTACCTTTTACTCTTCAGGATTTAAAAGCTGCAATTCCCGCTGAATGCTTTCAGCCTAATGTAATCAAATCACTGTTTTATTTCTTTCGTGACATCCTGATTATTGGTCTGCTTTATGCGGTAGCTAATTACCTGGATTCTTGGGCTTTCTTTCCGATTTTCTGGTTAATGCAAGGAACGATGTTTTGGGCTTTGTTTGTAGTTGGACATGACTGCGGACACCAATCTTTTTCTAAGCATAAATGGCTTAATGATTTGATTGGGCATCTTTCTCACACACCGATATTAGTTCCTTATCATGGTTGGCGTATTAGTCACAGAACTCACCACAAAAATACTGGCAATATTGATAATGATGAAAGCTGGTATCCTGTGACGGAATCGCAATATAAGGAGATGCCCTTACTACAAAAGATAGGCCGATACTATGTTTTCTTATTGGCTTATCCAGTGTATTTATTTAAGCGTTCTCCTAATAAGGAAGGCTCCCACTTTTCCCCTAGCAGCTCGCTTTTTAAGCCATCAGAAAAATGGGATGTCATTACCAGCACCGTACTCTGTACTTGTATGGTAGGTTTGCTGCTATTCCTCACCTATCAATGGGGTTGGATGTGGTTGCTGAAATACTACGCTGCACCCTACATTGTGTTTATTATCTGGCTAGATTTGGTGACATTTTTGCACCACACTGAGCAAGATATTCCTTGGTATCGTGGAGAAGATTGGACTTTCCTGAAAGGTGCAATTTCTAGTATTGACCGTAATTACGGTTTTATCAATCACATCCATCACGATATTGGTACTCATGTAGCTCACCACATATTCTTGAACATCCCTCACTACAATTTGCTAAAGGCGACTGAAGCGATTAAACCAGTAATGGGTGAATACTTCCGCAAATCTGAGGAACCAGTTTGGAAGTCGTTGTGGCGTTCAGGTGTCAGTTGTCACTTTGTACCGGATACTGGTAGCAAGGTTTTTTACACATCTAAAAAGAACTTAGCTAAAGGCTAATTGGCGTAGTTAGTGAATGTAGAGAGGCTATACTTTGCTTCTCTACAACCTGAAATTTAGTTAATAATTTATAAGCTAGTATTTAGAAATAACTTCTAAGTAGAAGGGCTTAATTAAATCAAAGCTCGTAGTAAGGGCTTTAGCCCTTAAGAACCTTATATAGAGCGATAAATCGCTCTCTGCGAGACGTTACGCGAACACTACGAACGGGTGTACCTTATGTACTTGCAAAACGCTGTAAATTAGCAAGGAATTTTCTTAAACTATACAAGGTTTTTTTCTAAGAAAAGACTCAATGGATCTGGTTTGTATTCTCCAAATGGAGGTACTCTATAAAATCCAATCTTTTCATACAATCCAATGGCTTCGGGTTGATAAATACCTGTTTCTATACGCACTGTGTAAATATTCGCGTGCTTTGCTGATAGTTCTATCTGATTCAGGATTTTTTTGCCAATTCCTTTGCCACGAAAGGCTGGTTTAATATACATTCGCTTCACTTCAGCGTAACCCTGTGGAAACAACTTTACACCACCACAGCCAACTGGCTCATTGTCTAGTCTGGCAAGGAAAACAGTCACGGATTTATGAAGTAGAGCAGGAATATCAAGACCATGTCTACTCTCAGGAGGGTAAAGAGTCGCCAAATAATTGTCAAGCTCCTTAATTAATTCCTGTATAGCAGAACATGTTGGCTTCTCAGGGGTAATTACTAGTTTTGGCATGATCATTGATCATTCTCCACTGCTAAAATCGCCCATTTCCTTGAACAATGTGCTTAACAGTAGTCAAAGTTTCTAGGCTAATAAATCCCCGGCGATGACCTTTTTGGTTTGACATTCCTAGAAATACTGAATCTCCTCGTGAAGGGTTACGAGAAAAACGCGGGGAAGCATTGATGTAGGTAGAGGCGCTGTTAACTCCTAAAGCAAACTGCCGACTTTCCTGATATGATTCAGTCATAATGCAGTCTGCATGACCGCTGCTATATTCATTAATCCAGGCGATCGCACCCTCTAAACTATCCACTAGTTTAAAAGCTACTGTTCTAGTTAAATAAGCATTTCCCCACTCATTTTCTTTTGCTAGATGCAACTGCGGAAAAGCTTCTACTAATTCTGCATCCCCTTTAATTTCAAAGCCTTTTTCCTTCAAGCTGTTCCACAAAACTGCCAAAGAAGATGGCAAGGCTTGGCGATGAATTAGTACCTTTTCAATAGCATTCACTGGGTCTGGTTCACTCTGATGGCTATCCATAATCATCCAGCGCACCATTTCTAAGCTGCTATTAAGCGACCAGTAGAGGTAACAATTACCCATTGCGGACTTTAAAACTGGGCAAGTTGATTGTCGCATTACTTGCTGAACCAAGCTAGAACGTCCGTAGGGAATCACTAAATTCACGTACTGGTCTTGAGTAACTAAATCCCGAACAGAAGCACCATGTTCTGCTGTGATTAGTTCTACACAGCCTGATGGTAGACCAACTTCGGCGATCGCGTTTTGCAATACATCAGCGATCGCAGCGTTAGAATGGCTAGCTTCTGTGCTACCTTTAAGGATTAGAGTATTGCCAGTTTTGATACAAAAACCTGCTGCGATCGCTCCTAAATCGGGAAACGCCTCATAAATAAATGCAATTACTCCCAAAGGCATTAACTGCGAGTAACTCTGGGAGTCTTCTAGTTGATAGTCAGCGTTCCTGACCCTCCGTAGTGGATCAGATAATTCCCCTAATCGTTGTAGAATGTCTACGGTCGTCTCTAGCCTTGTAGGAGTCAGCTTCAGCCAATCTAATATCAAGTCTGGTACTGCCATTTCCCGACTGGCTTCTAGATCCAAAGTGTTGGCTTCTAGAATGTCGTCAAATGAACGTTCTAGAGCTTGTGCCATCGCCAACACAGCGCGACTCCGGTCTGCTCCCTTTGTCAGTCCCAACTTTAAGGAAGCTTGATACGCGCGTTGAGCACTAGTAATAGGTTCAGGGTAATCATCCAAAACTTCAACAGTCATTGAGTTAACGTCTGTAGGTAAGCCAGACCATTAGTGCTGGCAGAATAGCTAGTAGCACCGCCACCATTGCCCAAGCAATAATGCTGGAACTATTTGCCAATCGCAGTGCTAACGGCAGCCATATAATCACTAGCACGAAAATAATGCCCAGTGCTATAGGCAGATAGCTTTCTCCTAATCTAGGATGAACAACATGCCAACTATTTCCCGTCCAGCGCCAAGCTCGCTTGTAGGGATAGGTTGTAGAAAGTTGTTCTAGGACATAACCATTATCTTCCAGTACAAATATTTGCTGACAGCGATCGCAACCAAATGCTTCTGTCAGCGTAATCGGAATTAACCGTCCCCGGCGACGGCAGGGACAGGGATATTCCGTATTAAAGTCTATTTTTTCAGGTTTTTGAGATTGCACAAGCGTTCTAATAACTTGAGCGTGTTTTTTACAAACTGCGAGAAGATCAATGCCTTAGCGACTGATTTCCCTCTGATCAACTTTTTGTATAAATAGCGAGGCAAACACTGCCATGATTAAGACAGGTAGATGAAACCAACTAAAGGCTGTCGTGATTGCTGCTTAGGGGATTCGGTTGTCTGACCAGAGGATAGCTATCTTTTGTCCTTGCCTGTAGTTAGCAGTTTGGGTTAAAAATTTTTTCCTCTTCATCTTTGGCTTTAAAAGAAATGTATTTACATTTGGCAGGTATTTACTGTACTGACATATCTAATACGATCTTAAGTCTACGTGGCGACAACTGC
The DNA here is from genome assembly GCF_010091925.1 of Nostoc sp. B(2019). Lineage (GTDB taxonomy): Bacteria > Cyanobacteriota > Cyanobacteriia > Cyanobacteriales > Nostocaceae > Komarekiella. The sequence goes on from NZ_WVID01000024.1 coordinate 61,029, forward strand.
TAAAACAACCCGGTTAGAAAAGCTACTCCTACAAGCAACACGGTTATCTTTGAGTATTCCTCTACCCTTTGTTCCTCACAAATTATAAGCATCTGTTCAGAGACAGTAAAGTTAGAACCTTAACCTGTTTGAGTGACTTTTTTATCTAGATATATTTTGGCTAAATTCGCTGCCAAAAGACGTGTTGCACCTTACAATACTGCTATTTAAACAGGCTTCTTTGATCAAGTGTAGTACACCGCACACAAAACGACTTGCTGGCATTTTATAGATATCTAACGCCTGCTGAATAGCTCTTTGCGTAGACTTAGAGTACTGATTATATTTTACATTTTTTAACAAGCGGGTAACGCGATTCGAACGCGCGACATTCACCTTGGCAAGGTGACGCTCTACCACTGAGCTATACCCGCAATTCCAATGTAAATATTATAATCTCAGATCTATCCTTGATTGTCAACCCCTGAATTTGGTCATTAGTCATTAGTCATTAGTGAATAACAAAGGACAAATGACTAATGACGAACTAGCTTAGTTCTTCCGACTCCGCAGCCAAATTGCCTATGTTGGCATTTTGAAAAGAAGCTGGCAAAGACTGGGTATTTCGAGAATATGGCTCTGCCAGGTTAGAACGCAACTGCCGCATGAGGCTTGCCATTTCCAAGGCGCTCATAGCATAATCCCAGCCATGATTGCTTTTGATGCCTGCCCGTTCTAAGGCTTGCTGCATAGTATCCGCTGTTAAAATACCAAAAATCACAGGTACACCTGTCTGAAAGCTAGCAGCAGCAACGCCTTTCGCTACTTCAGAAGAAACGATGTCAAAATGAGGTGTTTGTCCCCGGATGACTGCACCCAGGCAAATTATGGCATCATATCGGTGGGACAGTGCCAGTTGGCGAGCTACTACAGGTACTTCAAAACTTCCGGGTACCCAAACATAGTCTACCTGATTGCCGTGGGGGTTGGTGTCTACACCATGGCGTTTCAAGCAATCTTGACACCCCTCTAGGAGCTTAACGCTAACCAGGTCATTGAATCGACCAATTACCACTGCAAACCGCAAAGGTTCTGTTTGAATAAAACTTCCCTCAAAAACTGCCATGACTGCCTCTGAATCAGGTATACTTCTGGCCAATATACATTTCTTCTTTAAAAAATGTAGAGGAGCAGGAAAGCACAGGTAGGAAAAAGGAACTAGGAAAAAGAAAAAGATCTCTCTTTTTTTCCTTTGACCTTTCAACTTGGCTTTTCTGCCCCTCTATTTCTTATATTATGTGCCTTTGCCAGAGCGAAGCCGTCGTCTATACGACAAAAAAGTTTAACAAACCGACTAAAAATACTAACGCAATCCATACGCCAGAACCAAGCCAGAGCAGCTTTTTAGATTCACCCCAACTTTGGGGAGTGGCATAAGCAACAGGGACACCGACAACCAGGACAAAAGATAGCGCAACCAGACCTATCAAAGCAATTTGGAATATTATGGTCATTTTTGCTTCTCCCAAGCTAGCGAAATACTAAAGATAGAATATCCTAAAGGGCGACACTGACAGTTTTTCCTTATTTTTAAGCTAGCAGAAATTGCTACATTTTAGTCAACAGTCCGAAGTCAACAGTCCAAAGTCTAAAGTGTAAATTTTGACTCTTGACTATGGACTCTTGATTTTTGACTATGGACTCTTGATTTTTGACTATGGACTTAATTCTTTGCCACACAACAGCTGATTTTGACGCATTAGGAGCGGCGGTAGGGTTAACACGCCTGTTACCGGGGAGCAAGATTGTGCTATCTGGCGGCTCTCACCCTCCTGTACGGGATTTTTTGGCCTTGCATCGAGATGAATATCCTCTGATTGAAAGGCGTTCAGTTATTCCTGAAAAGATTCGTTCCCTGACTGTGGTGGATACACAACACCGCGATCGCGTGGGTAAAGCTGCTGAGTGGTTGGATTTACCCCATGTAAAAGAAATCATAGTTTATGACCATCACCTAGGGCAAGAATCAGATATTCCGGCTACGCAATTATATATTTCCTCTGTGGGAGCTACCACAACTTTAATTGCCGAGCAATTGCAGCAACAACAAATTTCCCTCACTCCTGCCGAAGCAACGGTGATGGCTTTGGGTATCCACGTTGATACTGGCTCGTTGACATTTGACCAGTCCACGCCACGGGATGCCTTAGCTTTGGCTTGGTTAATGGAACAAGGTGCTAGTTTGCCAGTAATTTCCACTTACCGTGACCCTGGCTTGTCTCCTCAATTGCAGCAGCTATTAACCCAAGCGCTGGAAAATTTGGAATATCTCTGTATACACGGATATACCATTGCTTGGGTAACTCTGAAAACTGAGGGTTTTGTGCCAGGGTTATCGAGCCTAGCCTCGGAACTCGTCGAGTTAACTGAAATTGATGCCATACTGCTGGCGAATGAATATTCTTTAGACAAAGATGACGTACGCTTAACAATAATTGGGCGATCGCAAATTCCTAAGACAAATCTTAACCTCTTATTCCAACTCCTCGGCGGCGGTGGTCATTCGCAAGCAGCATCGCTGAATCTCCGAGGCGTAGACTCCAAGGCAACATTACAACAACTCCTGGACGGGGTAAAAGCGCAAATTCCCCATCCCCCCACTGCTAGGGACTTGATGTCCTCTCCTGTCCGCACTATTCTTCCTGAAACCACAATTGCTGAAGCACAGCGCATTTTGTTGCGTTATGGAAACTCTGGTTTATCTGTAGTCGATGCTCAAGCACAACTCGTAGGTATTATTTCACGGCGAGATATTGATATCACCTTGCATCATGGGTTTAGTCATGCGCCAGTCAAGGGCTACATGACAACAAATCTCAAAACGATTACACCAGATACAACACTGCCACAAATCGAGGCGCTGATGGTGACGTACGATATTGGGCGCTTACCTGTGTTGGAGAATGAGCAATTAGTGGGTATTGTTACTCGCACTGATGTCTTGCGGCAATTACATCAAGAAAGAGAGGAAGAAAGAGGAAGAGGGGGAGAGAGAGAGGGGGAAAGAGGGGGAGAACGTCATCTTAATCTCCCTCAATTGCAAAATAAACTTGCGCCTCAATTGTGGCAATTACTCACCGTAGCATCGCAAGCAGCCCAAAAGCGGGGTTGGCATCTTTATCTAGTAGGTGGTGCAGTCAGGGACTTGCTATTAGCAGAAGAAGCAGCAGGTACCTTAATGATCAAAGATATTGACCTTGTAGTTGATGGCTTTCATGAATCAGCAGATGTCGGTGCTGGTGTGGAACTAGCAAAGGCACTCCAGCAACTTTACCCTGCTGCTCGCTTAGAAATTCATGGGGCTTTTCAAACTGCTGCTTTGCTGTGGCATAATGACTCAGAATTAGATTCTTTATGGGTAGATATTGCCACCGCTAGGACAGAATTCTATCCTTACCCAGCGGCGAATCCAGAAGTTGAGGCGAGTTCTATTCGTCAAGATTTGTATCGGCGAGATTTTACCATCAATGCAATGGCGCTGCGGCTCACCTCCCCCCGTGCTGGTGAATTAATCGATTTCTTCGGCGGGTTACTGGATGTACAAGCCAAGCAAATTCGGGTTTTACACCCCAACAGCTTTATCGAAGACCCCACCCGCATTTATCGCGGTGTGCGCTTTGCTGTGCGCTTCGGATTTCAGCTGGAACGGCAAACAGAAGAGTTTATTCGCTATGCCATCAATAGTGGCGTTTACGATCGCACTGCCCAAGAGAATAGCAAAACTCCAGCCCTACAAACTAGACTCAAAACAGAATTAAAACATATTCTGGAAGCCTCTTACTGGAAATCGGCTTTACAGTTACTCGACAACTTGGGAGCGTTGCAGTGCATTCATCCTACCCTGAAACTAGATGCGGAAATTCTACGGCAATTACGTTTGCTAGAACGTTGTTTGCGACGATTTGACTCACAGCAAACCCTCATTCACTGGCAAATGCGATTAGAAGTTTTAATCGCATATTTAGCACCAAAATATCGGGTAAAAGTGGCAAAAAATTTGCAATTGCAAGAAGAAAGTATCGTTAGGTTAAAGAACTTAGCTCAAATACAAACTGAGGTGATGGCATCATTATCTACTTGCCAACGCCCTAGTCAGATAGTGAAGTTGCTGCAAAAATACGACTTGCCAATGCTGATTTTAATCGCTGTCCAGAGTCCGCGATCGCTTAGACGTCAGATTTGGGAATATTTTACAGGTTGGGCTAATGTGCAGCCGCTTTTGAATGGCAATGATTTAAAGAGACTGGGTTACAATCCTGGCCCGCAGTATCGCGAAATGCTTGATGATATACTTGCTGCTACCTTAGATGAAGTGATTAAAGATAGTACTGAGGCTGAGGAGTTTTTAGCCAAGCATTATCCTCAGTAATTTATATTTCACAGATGTGGTTTTTATGCAAACACAAATACCAAATTAAAAGAATATATTTTGATTGACAAATACGAGTATTTTGTTGAACATTTCGCTAAAAATGCTGATGGTTAATGGGTATTAAATGACTACGAATCACTAGATGCAGTTTTATCGATCTAGTCAATAGAGTTTCAAATTTCCTTCAGTGATATTTATGAAGGAGTTAATTTTGAAATAGAGGAAAATGATCCTCTATAGAATGAAATTAACATTCTTATTGAAAGAGAAATCGCACTACATTAATGCTTTGCAAAAATCAGCGATCGCGGTAGTCTAAATTGTATCTGGGTCTATATTTAATTCTCGCAGTTTTGCTGCCAAACGTTCTGCCTTTTGTTCTACCTGTTCTATTCTTTCTTCTGCCTGTTCTGCCAATTCTTCAGGTGTCGGTACTAGTTCCCCAACTGGTGTAAAAAATCGCAATAGTCCTTCATAAATTCCTAGATATAAGCCTAGCTGCTGACTCCACAAATGTCCTTGTTCATTCGCTTGTAGAGGTTGATATTCTCCATCTACTAAATGAAATCCTGCAAATTCTAGTGTATATGGGTCGAACCAAAAATAATCAGGCGTGCGGAAAGTATCTTGATAAATTTTTTTCTTTAAGTCTTTGTCAGTATTGGCTGTTGATTCCGAAAGAATTTCCAGAATTACATTCGGATATTTGCCATATTCTTCCCAGACTACCCAACTTTTACGAGTTTTACGTTCGGTTCCCAACACTACAAAAAAGTCTGGGCCTCGGAAGTGTTCTGATTTGCGTTGGTGTGGACTGTAATAGATAGTTAAGTTTCCAGCAGCATAGAAATCATTTCTATCTCGCCACAACCATTCCAGACATTTGAAAAGTAGGATTATTTGTCGTAGATGCAGTTCAGTTTCCAAAGGAGGCTCGTCACTATATAAATCACTAGGGGGAAAGATAACATCTTGGGGGATGCCTTCTTGAGTAGCTAATTCTTGAGCTATGGTCATAGAATGGATATGGCATCAATTAGTTATGGATTTATTTTAGCAGTTTTGTAGTAGTCCGCCTGTTTTTAGGATAAGGGTAAATAAACTATTCTATCTTGATATTCATCTTTTTCTGAAGCCAAAGCCGCTATTATTAATTAGTCTATAAGTAATCCTTTTGTTGAAGCGATCGCACTAAATTAACAATTTATAAAAACAGGCGCACTATTAGCCATGCAATCAAAAAGAGAGTACCAGACTCGACAATATCCCCGACTTATTAAAGAAGTCATGGAGCTGTTTGTTGTTTAATTAGGGCTTAATGAAAGACCCCTCAGACTGGCGATATTTGGCAATTAACCTACGCTGTTTTATTTTCTCTGCGACTCTATGGTTAATAAAGATTTTTAACCGCAGAGGTGCAAAGGGCATAGAGCAAAAAAAAGCGATCGCCCTCCTACCCTTCCGAAATTATTCATGCTACACTGTAACCAATATCAAACCTCCCCACACCTCCAGTGAGATAGCACAAATGAAGTAGTACCAAATAACTGTTACGTCCAAGCAACAAATGTTAACGAATAATAAACACGACATGCTTGACAGGATTACTTCACAATAGTCATGAACTAAAAATATTGTTATCAATCTTCTCGACATAAAGCCGCTTCGTAAAAGTCTGCGGCTGAGTTTGTTTTGCACTTAATCTACCCGTAGTCATTGTAAATAAGCGGGTGGAAGTTTGCAAATTGAGGTTTGACAAGAATGCAGAAAAAGTCAATATTAATAGCTGAGAATTTAGCTTATGAACTCAGTACAACCAGGACTTTATTTGAAAAAGTTCAGGTAAGTATTGAGACGGGTGATGCTTCCGGTAAGACGCATTCACGTCAACGCATTGCCCTAGTTGGGCGTAACGGCGTAGGAAAATCAACTTTGTTGAAAATACTCGCAGGACAAATTAGCCCCAGTACGGGTTCTGTTTGGCGTAATGGGATTGTTTATTATTTGCCACAAATCAGTACTATTAGGCAAGAGATCACAGCAGATACAGTACTTAATTTTTTGATTTCCATCTCTGATGAATGGTGGAAAATTGAGGAGATTTTGCAAGCACAATTTCATACAATACTTGATTTATCTTTACCAATTACTAACTTGAGTGGCGGAGAACTCACGAAACTGTTTCTAGCAATTGGTTTAGCTCAACAGCCTAACTTGCTGTTGCTGGATGAGCCAACAAATCACATGGATTTGCAAGCATTAGAAAGCTTAAAGCAGTTTCTTTTAGATTTTGTCGGCGCATTTGTGATTGTCTCACACAAGCCTTTTTTTCTAGACCAAGTGACAGAAGTTACTTGGGAACTTACACCCGAAGGTGTGAAAGTGTATGGCGGCAATTTTTCTTGGTATCAAGAACAGAAAGAAATAGAGTTAGAAGTAGCATTGCGATCGCACGAAGTCGCTAGAAAGGAACTCAAACGTGTCCAAGCTACAGCTATGCAAGAGCAGCAACGCGCAGCGCAATCTAGTCGCAACGGTCGCTCCCAGGTTCTTAATGGCAGTGTAGACAGAACGGCCGCAGGACTAATTAAAACAAAAGCTGAGGCTTCAGCCGGAACTGCGAAAAAGAAACATGAAGCAGCTGTAACCAAAGCTAATCAGAAGGTTACAGATACAAAGATAAAAACAACAAAAACGACGAGTATTCAGCTAGAAGAAAAAAGTCAAAAACGCAGAAATCTGATTAATATTCAAGGTGCAAATCTAAGGGTGTCAGAACGCCTGTTAATTCAGAACATTCAGCTACATATTTCCTCTGGCGATCGCATAGCTATTATCGGCGCAAATGGTTCTGGTAAATCGAGTCTGGTAAAAGCAATTTTGGGAATGGAAAACCAAACAGCGGTTTTGGAGTCAGGTGAGGTTGTGCTTGCACCAGCAATGAAAGCTGTATATCTCGACCAAACCTATGAATTTGTAAATCGCCAATACACAATTCTGGAAAATATGCAAGCTGCCAATCCTCATCTCAGCTATCAGCTTTTGCGTCAACAACTGGGACACTTTCTCTTTAAATATGATGACGTTCATAAAACAGCATCAGTACTGAGTGGGGGTGAATTGGCAAGATTAGCGATCGCGATCGTTAGCATCTCTGAAATCGATCTGCTGATTCTCGATGAGCCAACTAATAACTTGGATATTGAAACCGTTGAACAAATAGTTACTGGTATCAATGAGTTTCAAGGAGCGCTTTGGGTTATTTCCCACGATCTAAATTTTCTCAGCCAAATTAACATTACCCAAAGTTTCAACTTGAGCAGGCAATTCCTGCAAATGACGACGTATTTACCCAGTGTGCCAGAGCAATATTATCAAGAATTACTGGAATCTCATGATGGATGATACTTGTTAGATTGATTAGCGATCGCACCGTGGTTTAACAATCTCTACAGATTCAATGGAGAAAGCTATTAAAGGTACATCTACTCTGATAGTAAAATTTTTACCAAAAAAGGTATTAAAATTAACGTAAAAAGATTTATCTATTTGTCTTTAATATTTTTTTAACACTTGATTTAAATTAGATATAATTGTCAAACCTTAAACGTAAGCCTTTAGCAATAAGTCACTACTGTGACTGCTTCGTGTCAATACTACCTTATACCCTCAGTAATAAAACTTAATGTTTTGAAATTACGACAAATTTTCCATGTATAACCGTAATTACCACATTATGGGCTTGGTTTTGCCTTTAATTGCTGATTAAGTGGTAAAAAATGCTATTTAGACTAAAAAGTTTGCAACACCAAATTTCTCGCTCTACAGCAGAAGCCGCAATGCATACGGGCAAGTTATAATTCTCTTGCGGATAAGCGTAACAAAAATTTATGAGTAACCCCTTTGTGCAAGCCTTTTTCGTAGGCAGAGCGGTAGCTGAAGTGATTAATGAGCGACTAGAGGTCGCCTTGACAGATGCTTTAAGTGATCTGGGAAAATTTGATGCTGAAGCTAGAGAACAGTTGCGCCAGTTTACAGATGAAGTCCTAGAGAGGGCAAATCGAGCAGCCGAAGCTGCCAATGCTGGTCAAACTACTACAAGTACTGGGCAACCCAGTTCCACTTCAGTTGATTTGCAAGCAGATATTGATGAATTACGAGCAGAAATTGCTCTGTTGCGAACAGAATTACAACGTTATCGCAGCAATTCTGTATAAATTTAGTCATTAGTCATTGGTCATTAGTCATGGACAAATGACAAATGACAAATGGCACTTGAGCAAAAATAGTTTAGGAATCAGAGTGTTTTTTCTTCTAGGTGATTTAGTTACAAACCAACGGTAAGCAAAGCATATGGAAACAGGTTATTCAGATAAGGCATACCGTTGGAATCGGGAAAATTACTCTAACAGACGGCGCTTTGTGGACATTTGGTCTTTTGTCTTGACCTTAATGTTCAAGCTTTGGCTATACAACAAAAATTGGAGTTACACGGGTGGTGTGACTGAGGTAAAGCAAGCTGCAAGACGCAAAGCCCAAGCAGTCTGGATTCGCATTACCCTACTAGACTTAGGGCCAACCTTTATCAAAGTCGGGCAACTGTTTTCTACCCGTGCTGACATATTCCCTATTGAATATGTAGAAGAGTTGGCCAAGCTACAAGACAAAGTGCCGGCATTTAGCTATGAGCAAGTAGAAGCGACTATTGAGAAAGAATTAGGTAAAAAAATTCCTGAACTCTTCCATAGTTTTGAACCCATTCCTCTAGCTGCTGCTAGCTTGGGTCAAGTACATAAAGCTGTTCTGCACACTGGGGAATCAGTTGTCGTCAAGGTGCAGCGTCCTGGATTGAAGAAGTTATTTGAAATAGATTTACAGATTCTTAAAGGAATTACCCGCTACTTTCAAAACCATCCTAAATGGGGACGGGGAAGAGATTGGATAGGTATTTACGAAGAGTGTTGCCGCATTCTTTGGGAAGAGATTGATTATCTTAATGAAGGTCGTAACGCCGATACTTTTCGCCGTAACTTTCGTGGCTACGACTGGGTGAAAGTCCCAAGAATTTACTGGCGTTATACCACGTCCAGAGTGCTGACCCTGGAATATGTTCCTGGGATTAAAATTAGCCAATACGAAGCTTTAGAAGCAGCGGGTTTGGATCGTAAGCTAATTGCTCGTCAGGGCGCTCAAGCGTATTTGCTACAGTTGCTTAATAGTGGCTTCTTTCATGCTGATCCTCATCCAGGTAATATTGCCGTCAGCCCGAATGGTGCTTTAATATTCTACGATTTCGGCATGATGGGGCGGATCAAGTCCAACGTGCGTGAAGGATTGATGGAAACACTGTTTGGCATTGCTCAAAAAGATGGCGATCGCGTTGTTCAGTCTCTCGTCAATTTAGGAGCGATCGCACCAGTTGATGATATGGGGCCTGTGCGGCGTTCTGTCCAGTATATGCTGGACAATTTCATGGATAAGCCTTTTGAGAATCAATCAGTCGCGGCAATCAGTGAAGATCTTTACGAAATAGCTTATGATCAACCATTTAGATTCCCTGCTACTTTCACTTTTGTAATGCGAGCCTTTTCCACCCTAGAGGGGGTAGGCAAAGGTCTAGATCCAGACTTTAACTTTATGGAAGTTGCTCAACCGTATGCAATGCAGCTTATGACTAACATGAATGGTTCTGAGGGGAATAGCTTTCTCAATGAATTAAGTCGCCAAGCAGCTCAGGTAAGTAGTACCGCATTTGGACTGCCACGTAGATTAGAAGATACACTAGACAAACTAGAGCGGGGAGATGTACGTGTGCGCGTTCGGTCTATAGAAACAGAACGCCTGCTGCGACGGCAGAGCAATATTCAGCTCTCAATAAGCTATGCTCTGTTAATCAGTGGTTTCACACTTTCAGCTACGATTTTAGTGGTTAACAATGTATGGTGGGCATTAGTGCCTGGTTTAATTGCAGCAGGGCTTTCAGTGATCTTGATCCGACTACTTTTACGCCTTGACCGTTACGATCGTATGTATTAATTGTTGAAGAAAAATTTATGAAACTTAATTTCACGGGTTCCAGTGATCCGGGACTTATTCGTTCTACTAATCAAGATGCTTATTATATAGACCCAGAGGGGCGATTTTTCATTGTTGCCGATGGAATGGGCGGTCATGCGGGAGGTGAAGAAGCAAGTCGCATTGCAACTCAAGAAATTCAGGCGTATTTAGTGACACATTGGCAATCTTCTAAGTCTTCCCAAGAATTGCTAGAGCAAGCTTTGTGGGGGGCCAATGAGGCGATTTTACAGGATCAGCAAAATCATCCTGAACGCGCTGATATGGGTACAACGATTGTAGTGGTAATTTTTCGTGCCCCAGAGGCTCCTTGGTGCGCTCATGTTGGCGATTCGCGGCTATACCGCTTCCGAGAGTCGCAATTAGAGCAAGTAACAGAAGACCATACTTGGGTTGCACGGGCGATAAAAATTGGTGACATTACTACAGATGAAGCACGGGTTCATCCTTTTCGTCATGTATTATCGCGCTGTTTGGGGCGTGAAGACCTACATCAAATTGATTTGCAACCACTGGATGTAAAAGTTGGCGATCGCTTGTTACTATGCAGTGATGGTTTGACAGAAGAACTTGTCAATCAAAAGATTGCTGGCTACCTCCAAGACACGCCTTGGGTTGACAAAGCTGCTCTGTCTCTAATTGAGGCTGCAAAAGAAGAAGGTGGACACGATAACATCACAGTTGTCATTGTCGCACTGGAAGATAGTCAATAGTCAAGGTTCAATGATCAAAAAACTATGGACTTTGGACGACAGTTGCTAAGAAAGCGGGAACGCTAAGAGCGAACAAGTTGGGATACCCGGCTACAGCGCTAGCTCCTCTTTAATTTTGACTTTTGACTCTTTCAAGTAGATATACTCAGCAATTTGTTCAGCCTGAGCATTTTTCTTCTTTACAACTTGATACAAATATTTTTAGCCTCCTTAGATAACTTTGGAGGCTAAATTTACATAAATTGGTTAATTGACTTCTTGCACCTTATAAGGTATAGCGAATATAATGCACGCTTAATACCTTTCTCCTACAAGGGGGACATTAGCTAAACCGATCTTTTCTAGGAGAGGTTTGGAGAGGTGGAGAGTTAAGAAGGGAGTTCCGAACTGAGTTTACAAATTCTAAATATTCCCGAAATCTGCCCTAACGGACTTGGGATATATATCAGTAGAGTCAGGTGCAAGAACTCAAAGCAAAAAAAGTCCACACTTAGGATGTGGGCAACGTGTCAAACAATTGTTATCTTTCTTAATACGGAAGAACAAATGTGGGACAGAGAAAAGTCCAAATCTTATCCCGTTTGGACTTCTGTGAGCTATATCACCTTTACGCGTTGTTTTTTCGGAGTTAATTATGAGTCAACCAATCGAATTATCCTTGGAACAGCAATTTAGCATCCGCTCGTTTGCCACTCAGGTACAACACATGAGCCATGATCAAGCAAAAGACTTTTTAGTCAAGCTTTATGAGCAAATGGTGGTACGCGAGGCAACTTATCAGGAGCTTCTTAAGCACCAGTGGGGCTTAGATTCCGGTTCCACTATGGCATAGAGTCTTTCTGATGTCGCAGTGGGCGACCTCCTTCTCTTGCTTAGTTCCAAGGAGGAAAAGAGCTGGGGATGCAGGGGCGTCAACTTCGATAAACAATTCCAAAGGCTGAGAATATAAAACCAAAGCGCAGGAGTTCAATTCACCATCTAAACCAAGACTTACCAACTATTTTGACTGCATATTACTGAAGTCCGAATTTATTGAAGCCTTTAGCTTGAATTTACTGGTGCATAAGCAAATCTCTCTCATGTGTCAACATCATAATTTTTGCTCCCCTGATATAAATGCAGAGGAAGCTGTTATAGAGACTAGCTTTTGCGGCTAATGTTTTACTCTTCCTACTTTTTATAACTAAAAATTACAACTATATATATACATTATTTATAAAAGTTTACATTTTCTGAGCTAATACTCTCATACTACAGATGCTATATGTAATATTAGAATATTTCCTTAGCCCGAAAGGTCGTATGGAGAATCTGTATCAATTCCTTCGAGCTTTGCTAAAATTTGAGGTTTAATCTTTTCGTACTCGCTTTTGAGTAAGCTTTTACTAATTTGGGGATCGGCAGATGACACCAAAGCGTTGCTAGTTGTTACCCACTGTTGTAATCGTTGGCGTTGAGCAGGGGCGATACTGGAAAGTAGGATATGGGCGCAGCGACTTGGTGTTTCTCGCGCAAAGAACAAAAGACGATAGTAACCTTTGTGCTGTAATAAGCGAGCGATTTCTTGACCAAGACTGGTTTTGAGATCAAGGTAGTAATGTAACCATTTAGCACCATGTTTGCGGTTGTAGATGACAGTAATCCATAGCAACACGGGATGGGGAATAGAGATAAAAAGAAATTGATTGTAGCGGGTACAGACTAAGCGCTTTTGAATTTCTTGTTGCTGTAGCATGACCCACAAGGCAGGTAAAACCTCTCCATTGATATGAACCGGCTGGGTAAATACAATATCGGCAATTGGTTTATTTTGGGGCCAGGAAATAGCACGAGCAATTTCATCGTTTGATAAGGATAGGCGTAAATCGGCTTTGGTCTTTTGTTCAAGCTCAGTGCTAACTGTAGTAGTAGGAACTAGCGCATGGCTATCTTGCCTAATTTTGCGTATGTGCTCAGGCTGTTCCAAGGATGTTAAAATTTTAAGAATTTCACTAATTGTTTGGGGGCGATCGCCTGCTGGTTTGGCTAAGCAACTCATCACCAAATTTTCTATTTCTTTTGGCAGTAACAATCCAGGGGCAGCCTCAGAAAAAGAACGTGGTTGTTGATAGTGATGTACTTTATACCATGCCCCAAATGAGTGAGTTGGTGCAATTAGTGGCATTTTGCCTGTGAGCATTTCAAACATCATCACGCCTAAACTATAAATATCGGCGCGGTTATCTAGTTCCTTACCCTCCATCTGTTCAGGAGAGGAGTAAGCCAGCGTCCCTAAATAGAATTTTGTCTGATCGCCATCTGACTGTATTAACTTAGCAATACCAAAGTCTAGAACCTTGAGCAACTCCCCGAAACTAGAGTCTTGAATCACCAGCATATTGCTGGGCTTGATATCGCGGTGGATAATTGGGCAGATTGTGCCATCAACTGGTATGCCATTATGAGCGCACTGTAACCCCAGGCTAATTTGACGCACCATGCTGAGGAATCTTGGCAAAGGTAGTTGCTGCTTACGGACAATATTGTTCAGGCTTTGTCCTTGTAAATATTCCATAACGTAGAACGGAGTGTTATTGTCATCTACGCCATAGTCCATGACTCGGACAATGTGGATGCTTTTTTGCCCTAGTAAAGCACAAGTTTTCGCTTCTCGCTCAAAGCGGTCTTGCAATCGCATCTTTTCATTTTGGATTGACAAAGCAAGAAACTTTACAGCGACGGGTACTCCTCCCAACAAAATATCCTTAGCACGATAAACCCGACCCATCGCTCCAGTGCCGATTAACTCCTGAAGCTGGTAGCGTTTGCTAAGTAAGCGACCAATGTTGGGGTCTGACATAGTAGAAAATTCGACTCTAATGTTCAACAATAGTTTGGAGAGTCAGGAGTCAGAATTATAGAGAACTCCTGGCTTTTTTAAGACAGCAAAATGCTTTGATTCTGATTTAGTTTGCCCAATTTCATCCCAATAGTTATTAGTCAAAGGATCAAGAGTCAAAAGTGACTAGTCAAGACTTTGAACAAATGACAAATAGTTATTATGTTGACTGACGTTCTAGACTAGCTTCCATTGTGCTAGTTAAAAAATGACCTACTAATATACCACTGGTTAAGTAATAGCTAGCATCATTCACCCGGAGCAGGGTTTCAAAGCCACTACGACGCTGGCGATCGCCCAATACCCAATAACGCTGCACAATGGTATCTGGGCCAATCCAGCCTTCGCCTTCAACCTGCCCTAAGATATTATGCTGGAGTAAAAAAGTATACTGGCGTTCTCCATCATGCAGACGCCCCTTGTATTGCAACGAGATTTCCGAGCGATCGCCACTACCTGTAAATATCAGCTTTGTGGCCATAGTAAACCAGTTATCTCGGTTCCAAGCCACTAAAGTCATACCCTTAACGCTGATTGGCAAGCCATTACGTTCCAGCCAGCTTCCTTGCATTGCCCAGCGTCCTGGTTCCAATAAAAAAGTATGAGCCACCTTCTACATTCCCTGTCTTGATCCAGTAACGCCAAGACTACAGTTATAGCAGTGCTGAGTTCTAAGTGCTGAGACACCGAACTTTTGAGTGACCAAAGCCGCGCAGAAGATAATGTCAAGCCTGATACGTACTAAGCTTGATATTATCTTTTGTAACTAGCACCAGGAGCTACTTTTAGTTTCTAGAATCAAACTTAATATAGATTTTAAATAAGTTGATTAAAAATTAGAGAAAAGATTCTCCAATTTTTAATTGTTAACGGTGTGCGTGAATTCCTGGGGCATAAGCCTCAATAACTCTACCAGTGCGAGTACAACTAATCATTAAGTAGTCGCAACTTGGGCACTGTGTTCGAGTTAATTGACTATCAGAAATATAATAGCGTTCTGCTTTACTACCACAGTTTGGGCAGTGAATCTTTTGTACTATCTGCATTCTAAAACCCCTGGTTGTAATTATTTCTAATTTGGAAAAACTATAAGTTGAATCAGCAAAAATCTTGGTTCGATCCAACTTAACAAACTGTTGTGATTATTGATTGATTAACTTAAACAAAATTTCAGATTTGAAAAATTTTCGATATCTCTGTCTATTATCCCAGGATTTAGGTAATTTTACCCTCATACTTTAGATACATAAATCATTTTTTGATTAAATGCTGCTTAGAGATTAACTGATCCCTATGAGTAATGCCTTGAGAGAGCCTTATTTATAGCTATTTTAGACAAATAAAAAAAAGCCGTTCTTGTATTCAAAAATCAAAACCCATAAATTACTGTATCTTGAGTTACAAAATCCCTGTCTTAAGATTTAGTTAACATTTGCTGGCAAGATTCATGAGATTAAACTTTGACGAGATAGTTTAATCAAAACTACCGAACTTGTAAGCGGCGACTTATTTTGGCTCGGAACTTCGAGAGCCGCTCGTGGTGTTTATAGGATTGGGTGAACTGTTGTTGAATACTGAGAATGTACTAGCAGTCCTGAAATCACTGAATCAAGATGTTGGTATTGGACATTGCGAGTCACTCTCGCTATTAGTCTCCGTACTCCCTAATACTTCTCGGTTAAAGGGGAAAAGGGTAAGGGATGAATTTAAACCTTTACCCCTTTCCCAGACCACACCAGAGGTGAAGAGTACTTATTCGAGAAGTATTGTCATGCTCTCAACCAAGCGCTGCTAGAAAAACTGATCCTCAGCGATCGCGCCTATCCTCTAGAAGATTGCTGGCGGAATGTCGGGAATATGTGGAAATTACTAGACGCCGAGTTAATTGTGAATATATCCTTCTCGCTGGCTTCATAGATTTGCCAGAATATGCATTACAACTGGCAAAATGTCTGAAAAGAACATGAATTCATAATAGTATTGATTGTACCCCATACTCTAGTTGTCATCTCTTCATGAAAACTACCATTGAGTTCAGAACCAGCATGATGAACAGTAAAATCTTTAAACGATTCTCCAACTTTACCATTGTTGTATTCGGTTTCAAATTTACCATCAATATACATCTTGCTAGACGAAGAATTGTAATCTTCGGTACGAGTTGAATATGTTGTATTATCGATGGTTAAACTAGTCTTTGTTCTGCTTCCGTTAATTCTCCACTGGTTTAAGACGAAAGTCTCACCTGCTAATGCAGGGCTAGCAAACAAAGTAGCAAGAATAGCTAAGCTAAGAACTTTCTTCATTACTTTGTCCTCATTGAAAATTAGTTGCCTTTGTGAGATAAATTAATCTCGCCAAAGGAACTAAAACAAGTCCCAGGGTGGATTAACCACCCTAGAATCCTTGCAAAATTTATCAGATACTACCAAGATTAACGGACGCCTGCACTAGTTTCGTGGGAATTAGTGTAGGTGTTAGTAATAGTCTTGATCGTACCGTCTATTTTGGTTACAACATTTTCATGAAAGCTACCTGCTAGATCAGAACCAGCAGCGTGAACAGTAAACTCATCAAAGGAAACTTCTTTTCCACCCCAAGTATATTTGGTGTCAACATCACCATCGATGTAAATCTTATCAGCCCAAGAAGTGTAATTTTCGTTTCGAGTTGAGGTTGTATGAGAATCAAGGTTTAAGTTAGTGTCTGTTTTGCTGTGACTATCTGTCCACTCGTTACGCACAAATGTTTCACCAGCAAAAGCAGGAGTAGCTAAGAATGTAGCAAGAATAGCGAAACCAAGAACTTTTTTCATGAGTCTATCCTCGTTATGAATTAGTTGTCTTTTTCAGCCTCATTGTTAGGTAATTCTTGAGGCTGGAACCTCGGAGGTTTGTTAGGTTCATTTGTATTAGTTCTCTTTATAGCAACCCCTTTACAGACAGCAGAAATAGTAGGAAAGCTGTCAGGGTTTAGTTGGATACCAGCACCGATTAGTTCAGCACAGGCACGAGCATTGATAATCTCTACATCATATTGAGTCTTACGAGCAATAGTTTCAGCCATTCGCTTGCAAGTATTCTCTAGGCTTCCACCCAGAGGGAAAACTAAAGCAGCATTCACACCATAAGAGGCGTTGTTGGAGAAACTAATCCCGTCATAGGAACTGAAAGAAGTCCCTAATATTAAAGATGGTCGCGGACACACAACATGTATTCCAGCTAGTCCTTGAATCTTATAAGTAGCCGATTCACCAAGGTTATAGACTCCTGTTTGATTAATTGCAGCAGAGTTCCGTTGTTGGTTATCAAGAGTCTGCTCTTGATTAGGCTGAGATTGAGAATTAACAGAGTTAGTAACAGATTGTGCTTGGACTTTTAGATTTATGCTAACGACTCCGAGTAAACATAGTAAGGAATAGTTAGTGAATAGTGGTAGAGCTTTTTTAAACATTTGAAGTTTTTTAGATATTTTAAAGGAAGGATGTTAAGAGTCATAAATTAAGTAAGCTGGTACAATAAAACTAAACTAAGTAAAGAAAAATGAATTAAACCAAAACCCTTTTTAAACGTGCCTCTTACCTCCTGCTTTCTGCCTTATTTCTACAGCAACTTCTTACGCCAACTTACTTAGTTTCTTAATTGGGCGTTTTACTTCAGCAGCACAAAAACGAATGTCTTTGTTATCTGTACTATTTGCCATTTTATTTACTGTTGAAAGTATTGAGTTTTTTGAGATTTTTTTTGTTCGTTAATTATCACAAGCCAATATTTCCAACGATTCAAAAAAAATACGAGGGGGATTTTGTGGGATTAAGTGGGAGACTGGAAAAGATTAAGATTCATAGAGCATATCTAGAATTTCGGATTGATTACTGCTAGATATATTGAAGCTCTAACTTTGGTTAGATAAAATTCTTATTAGTCTAGCTTTTCAAAAATAAAAGAGGATTCTCATATCAAGCTTTTAGTCAGGTTCTTCAATTTGGCTCTATTGTTTCGTTACTAGCTATTCATTTAATCTAGAGAACAGAATATGCTGAAAACTTCTCGAAATATGCTTTTCGAGTAACTGTGTTGTAGATTAAATTTTTTGCAAGCACTTGTGATCACAGTCGTCAGCCCCAGAAACATCGGCTGAAATCTCTATCCAACTGTATGTTAATAGTGCAGTATTTTAATGATAATGAGCCGTTTTAAAGGCGAATAGAAGAAGCAAAAAGTTTAAAGTAATGATGAGAAGATTTTAAAGATAAAATAAACTTTTTCATAAATTAGTCCATAGAAACTAAATTTTAAAGATAAAATAAACTTTCTCATAAATTATTTGATAATATTAGAGTTTGTTATAGAGTAATTACTACTACGTACAACTAGAACCTATAAAAAACATTGTGCTTTGAAAAACTTATAACAGCCAAAAACATTTAGTCAGTGAAACTGCCAAACTGAGTCTTGTAAAGGTTGAAAATTCATATTTAGCAAGAAAAACTAATCTGTAAAATAATGAAAAAATCCAAATTCTAAAATCAACAAATTAAACCTAAATATAATCAACTAAGTTTAGTAAGTTCAAAGTATTATTGGTAATACTTGAGCAACCAGTACTTCAAATAATTTCAAGTGAACCAATTGTATCAACTGATAATTAATCATCTGCATAAAATTAATTAGATTAGTTTGACTTAAATAGCTAGGTGCAATTAAATATAAAACGCTCAAGGGCATATCCACTTTTGACACTTCTAGTTTCCATGCCATCAAGAATTGCCAAGGCTAAGTCGTAGTTATTATCAAACATCTGTCCAGCAATCTCATGAGTTTTCAGTTGATGCCACTCTGACTCAATGCGATTGATCTCGGAACAATAGGGTGGTAAGAAGAACAAGTAAAGTCCTTGTTGTTGCCACTGCGGCCATCGTTGTTTTGCTTTCTTACTGGTATGCAACGAGCCATTGTCTTGAACAACCACAGTAATACGTCCAGTTTCATTGAAAGTCTGTTGCGCTTTGGCTGCAACCCACTCCATTACTTCCATGTAACGCTGTGTTTTGAACCCACCTTGAACCAAG
>NZ_WVID01000025.1 GCF_010091925.1 Nostoc sp. B(2019)
GCGGTTGTTGATTAACTCGTGTTCTTGACGTTCCCGCAATGCTTCGATAGTCAGCCGTAGTTGTTGTTCGGTCTGGTTCATCGGTTCGTTGTACAGATCCGCGACGCGAGAATGCACCCGCAACACGGTTTGAGCCACGCTCAACTCATATTCACGCGGTGAGAGTTCGTAATCTACGAAAGTCCCCGGTAACTCAAGTTCTCCAACATATCCTGAAGTCACCTCAATGGCAGCTTCCCCGTACTCGTTTTGTGATCCTTCTGGGCGGGTTCTAAAGCGATCAACATGAGTCTGCAACGCCTCGGACTGGTTGAGCAGCTCCCGAAATGCTTGTTGTGGTAGTGTCAATATTGTGCATCGGGTGAGAGCCTGAACCGTGAAATCCCAATTGCTCTGGGACTCTACCAAGATGCGATCGCCAAAATAGTCGCCGTCAGCCAACACACCCAACACGGTTTGCTCGTCATACTTGCCAACACCAATCTTGTTCACCTTGCCATGAGCAATCAAAAAAAGCTGATTGGCTGGTTGACCTGACTGGACTATGATGTCACCAGGTGCGAACTCCTGCTGCACAAACCGACTTGCTAACGCACTCAATACCTCAGTGTCATCAAGCCCCCGCAGCAAAGGCAACTCACCAAGTTCCTGGGGAATCACCTGTACCTCGGTTGCAGTGTTGGAGAAACTCAACCGCCCATCACCCACGGTATAGGTCAACCGACGGTTCACCCGATAAGTACCACCTTTTGTTTGCACCCACGGCAACATCTTCAACAACCACCGCGAGGTAATACCCTGCATCTGTGGTGCAGATTTAGTGGTCGTGGACAAATTACGGGCAGCAGCCGTACTCAAACTCAGTTGAGGTTGTTCGATCTCAACATCCAAATTCAACTCAATAGATTCTGTCATTATCTCATTCTCTAGTTACTAAAAAACCGATCTCACTTGCTCGAATACTGACCTTGAACCCACACCACCAAACTCTATTCACCGACAAAAGAACCCGACCCTACTTGATTGAGTATTGAACTTATACCCCCTGCACTGACCAACGATCTGATACGCGCAGCCGAAGTACCCAGCCCTGTTGGGCCACTGGATAGCCGCCCTGCTGCCGAACTATTACGCAATTCAAATTCCTTATAACGGTCTACCGTTATATGCCACTTGAGTACACCACACATCCACTGTTGGAGTTTCTCGACGTATCCGTGCAGTTGAGCGCGGGTATTTGCGTCCAGGTCGAAATCGTCGAAAAGGGCTGGCAGTTCGGTGGCAACGATGTGTTCAAACTGGCGGGCGCGAGAGGTCATCAGGTTGTTGACGACCTCGACAGCCCTCGAAAGATCGCAGTTGAGAAATTGCTGAACGACCAGCACGCCGTTATTGAGTTCGCCCTCGAATTCTATTTCTTTCTGATAGGAGAAGATGTCATTAGTTAAACAGGCGAAATCGGCGGCCGAATTATCCAACTGGCGCATCGGTCGGGTGCGGTAGATCTCCTGCGGTATCTCGCTGCCCTGAGCTAGTCGAGACAGACTCATCGTCAGATCCGAGCCAAATGTCTTACGGCGCATCTCAACATAATCTATCGGGTCTGGAATCCGATTTTGGATCTGGTTAGCGAGCTCCCATAACCAGCTTTCGGTCATGTCCTCAATAGCACGGCGAAACTGACGCCGCGCGTTTGCAGACATGGGGCCGGCTGTGCGAAACCACAGGTCAGCCAAGCCGCGTTCTACCGGGTTGGTCGGTAACGGGATGGGGGTGGAATCGAGAGGCATGAACGCTGACAGGCGAGCGTTGAACACTTTTGCACCCGCCATGTTGCGGCTGTGTCCGTAAAGCGCCGGGAAGTAATCGTCAGCGTATGTTCCCCAGACCAGCCAGCCCGCCGTCAGATTCAGCTCAGAACCGGATGCATTCGGATGAATCAATGCACCGCATAAAGCCACGTCGGCAACATCGAACTTGTGGTTATCCCAGATGACGGCATCAGGAATGCCAGGTAATGAGTCCAGCATCCCCATTTGACGCGCCCATTCCTTGGAATGATGCCGCGCGGCATCCAGATGCGGATTCAAACTTGTAGAGAATGGCATGTAAAACTTCGGCAGTGTTACCGCCCCCACGGCCTGGTATGGAACGTGAGTGAAGCTCTTGAACCTTCCTAAACCCAAGGCACTGTATAACGATCCAATACGCGCCGCCGATGTCCCCAACCCAGTGGGGCCGCCCAGAAGTAGCGTGGATGTCGGAGAATTGTCTGCTCCCTTGTTCATGTAGCGACTCGACCTCAGATGCCACTCATGACCGCCCGACTGCCAGTCCTGAAGCCCTTTGATATATAACAGAACGTTCATGCGAGCTACCGGGTCTAGTCCGTACTCTTCAAAAAGGGACGGCAACTCGGTGATGGCGGTGTTGTCGAACTGCTGTAGCCGCGAGGTCAGAAGTTCATTGGTGAGGTTAGCCGCCTCCTGTGTACTCACATTCAGGAATTGCTCAAAGACCAACACACAATTGGCGTTCTCGCCTTCATCCTCTACTTCTCTCTGGTAGGAGAACAGGTCGTTACGAAGATGCACCCCATCGGCAAATGTGTCTTTCAATACACGCATCGGCCGAGTTGTGGCGATTTCGGGCGGAATCTCAACAAACACGGCGTGTTCTATGAGATCCGCTGACCACGGAGCGCCGCCAACCTTGCGGCGCATCTCAATGTACTCAATGGGGTTGGCGACCCGATCCTGGCGGATATTGGAGAGTTCCCACAGAGACTCTTCCAGGAGGTTCTTGGTACTCTCGGAGAACCGGAGCCGCCAGGCCGCAGACTTGGTAAACGCGGTGCGAGACCACAGGTCAGCTAAGCCGCGCTCCACGGGGTTGGTGGGTACTGGGGCTGTGTCGGTGGGGTACACTGGCATGAACATCGGTAGTCTTGCAAGATACTCCTTCGCCCCAGCCATGTCTTGAGTACGCTTATAGATTTCAAGGAAGTGATCGTCGAAGAAGAACACCCAAACATACCAGTCGGTCACTAGGTCAAGCTCCGTTCCCGGCGCATCTGGATGGGTATACGAGCAAAGCAAGGCGTAGTCGTGAGCATCGAATGTGCGTTCGTCCCAAATTGGGGAACTTTCTGCTTCTTCTTGTGAGCCAAGTATCCCCATCTGGTAGGCCCACGCTTTGGAATGCACTCGCGCCGCTTCCAGGTTTGGATTCAGCCTTGCGGGCCAAGGCATGTAAAATTCTGGCAGTTCAAAGGGTTGCATGATCTGCGCGTAACCTCCTCTGGGGTCTTTTTGCTGTCTTTATTTCGTGGCGAAACTGAGTACCGTTGAGGTTCACAAGTATCCTTACCACGCCGATTAAGTATCTATATCGGATTTGCTCGTGGTGGCTCGTGTCAAGGCAATAATACAAGATGCTCCTAATCCAAATAACGAGCTATATACGTTTTATTTGAAGTTCCTTATACAAGAAGATAAGGTATTGAAAAAGCTGCTTAAGTCATTACTTATTTCCGATACTGACGATGAATTATTAGCAATTTGTCTGGTGTTCTCATACTTTTTCATAGTTATAGAAAAAAAGCAATCTGTAGACTAAAGCACTTAAGTAAACAGTGGAATAATTAATTGAATAATTAGCAGACAGTTAAGACAGTTAAGACAGTTAAGTAAACAGTGGAATAATTAATTGAATAATTAGCAGACAGTTAAGACAGTTAAGCTGATAGTAAAAACATTTAAAACAGTTATTAAACAATGATTACTAATTGTCAATCTTTTGTTACTAATGTCGATTAACAAATTATATATCTCTCGACTGTAGGATAGAAAAAGTATTGACGGTATGTGTTTGAGCGATTTGAAAGATTGTACAAACATCTAGTAGTTCACCAACCCAAAAATGACGGATGTAGATCTGGAAAAGGGAAAAGAAATAAACCTTTCCCTTTAAAGAGCCAAGTTTACTTAGCCAACATCTAGGCTCAATCCCTAATTACATTAGATAGTGTAAAGCTTTGGGAAATTTGCTCACCCAGTTTTGTATTACAAGTCCCTGAATATATTCGTTTGACGGTGGGTACTCCCAAACGCCAAAGTATCACTCATAAATCAACGTGAAGCGGAATTTGACGGCTAGCGAGTAGATTGAGTAAAAACTAAAACCGACAATCTGCATAAAAGGGAAACGTAACTCTGAGTAATAGTTAGCAGCAAAAAACTATAAGTTTTGTAGTTTGCAGACAGAATCGAGAAAAATTCTGGATATAACCAAATTTTATGCAGAAAAATTATTGATATCCTTCTAAGCAAAGTAAATATACGTAAATTTTTTGTATAACAATATAGTTTGTATTCATGAATGCAGTACAAATAAGGTATTCGATATGAATACTCCAAGATTAAAAAAAGAGGCAGAATGAATATAATTAAGCCGTTATTGCCACAGATAGACCAAGAAACGCGCCAGTTTTTGCCCGATCGCGATCAGTATAAATTTGACCACGATATTTTAGCGCCGCTAGCTACCCTTCATCCAGTTATTCCAGCGTTTTCAGTTCCGCCAGGCTACCCTCGTGTGCCTCAGTCTTCCACCTTATCACCTACCTACGTATTCACTCGGTCGTCACTGCCTAACACCCTCGACCCCTTTGATGGACTGCAAGCCTTTGATGATTTTTTTCCCACGCAAGGTAAGCCAGAAGTCAGTAAGATTTATCAAAGCGATCGCTCTTTTGCTGATCAGAGATTGTCCGGTGTGAATCCGATGGTGCTACGGCGGATCATGCAGATTCCACCTCATTGTTCTGTGACAAAAGAAGAACTCAAGGCGGCTTGTCCCAATGTGCGATTAGATACCGCCCTAGCGAATGGCAATATTTACGTTGCCGATTATAGTAGTCTGAGCTTTGTCCAGGGTGGGACTTTTAAGGGGATGAAAAAATATCTACCCACCCCAATTGCATTTTTCTACTTTGATGAAACGAAGAAAGAATTAATCCCGATCGCGATTCAAGTGCAGCCTAAAAGGGGTGGAGCGATTTTTACCCCGCATGATAAACCCCTGGATTGGCTGGTAGCCAAGATGTGCGTTCAGGTAGCGGATGCCAACCACCACGAAATGAGCAGCCATCTGTGTTGGACACACTTTGTCATGGAGCCTTTTGCCATTTCCACCCCCCGCCAACTAGCCATTAACCATCCTGTACATTTACTGCTAGCTCCTCATCTACGCTTCCTCTTAGCAATTAACGATCAAGGCCGACAATTGCTGATCAATCCCTACGTCGATGGCCAAGTGGGTGGTCACGTTGATCGAATTATGGCGGGTACATTAGAGGAATCCTATGGAATTGTCAAGAAAGCTTATTCTGAGTGGAGCTTAGATAAGTTTGCTTTCCCACAAGAAATCAAGAGTCGCGGCCTGGAGGATGTGAAAAAACTGCCGAACTTCCCCTATCGGGATGATGGGATGTTGCTGTGGAATGCCATTAATAAGTTTGTGTCTGATTATCTCAAGTATTGCTATCCCACACCCGCAGATATTCAGGGGGATAAGGAACTACAAGCTTGGGCAAAGGAACTAACCTCAGCAGATGGCGGACGGGTTAAAGGAATGCCAAGTGCGATCGCCACAGTAGAGCAACTAATTGAGATTGTTACCAATGTTATTTTCACCTGTGGCCCGCAGCACGCAGCAGTAAACTATTCACAATTCGACTACATGGCATATATTCCCAATATGCCCCAGGCTGCATACATCGGTATTACTGGTAAAGGGATGATTCCAGATGAGAAAGCACTGATGAAGTTCCTCCCACCAAAGGATCAGGCGGAAGCTCAAATAAAAATTGTTAGTTACTTATCTTTCTATCGGCACGATCGCCTCGGCTATTATGATGAGGTATTTAATCTTACCTTCCGCGGAACTCCAGTCAAAATGATGGTTCAGGAGTTCCAGCAGGAGTTGAATGAGATTGAGCAGCGAATTGATGCAATGAATCGGCAACGGTTTGTACCTTATCCTTACCTCAAGCCTTCCTTAGTTCCAAATAGCTTTAGTGCTTGATTGTCTGTGACTGAGCACTTAGCTTGACTAAGTTGTCTAACTCCTGCTGCATCTGACTTGTTACCAGTTCGTAGCAGGCGTTGACATACTGGCGATCGCTAGCAGCTTCCCGACCATAACGTTCAAATATAATCGGTGGACAAACTCGCGTATATATAGGCACAGGCAATGGAATGTTAGGCAAAGGGCCAAATGCTAATCCCCAAGGCAGTCCTAGATAAATCGGAAAGACTTCTGGATCAATCCCTAATAGCCAAGGCATCCCCCACTCATGGAGTTGCTGCACAATTTTGTAGCAGTCAGCTAGTACAATCAGCGTATCGTGAGCACCGACGGAAATCATAGGTACAATTGGCACATTTTCCCGTAGCGCCAGCTTGACAAACCCTTGTCGTCCCGCAAAATAGATTTTGTGACGTAAATAATGCGGTCGGAAGACATCTTCGGCTCCACCTGGATAGACCAACAAACTAGCTCCAGAACGCAAAGCCGCGTAAGCCATTTTAGGATGAGCTACAATTGCTCCAGTTTTAGCAACCAGTTCCGCTAGTGGCGGGCTAACCTGCCAGGCCTTGGGATGCATCAGACCGTAAACGGGTCGTTCTACACCAAATCGGCGGAACCAGTCATACATCATCATCGTCATATCGGGAGCCGCGAGTCCCCCATTGTGCGAACCAACAAATAGGACTTTTTCCTGAAGTGGGATATTGTGCCAGCCACTAGTTTGAACTCGAAAATAGTAATGATATAAAAAGCCTAATAAGGGCATCAAAGATTTGATGAATTTTGGATCTCGCTTATCCAAAGACCAACCGGCTTTTTGGTTTAGGGGATGTTGTGTTTTTGACATCGAAGCATCTTAACAGGATTGCTAAAGGTCAAACAATCCTTTTTGTTTTGGCTACAAGACAGTATATAAATACTGCTACGTATAATTTAAATTATTTAACTTCCAGGTTGCCCACAACCAATCTTCAGCATCAAGTTTAATCTCTAGCCTTTTCAATGTGGTTAAAAATACTATAACCAGCCCAGTTTTCGGCTTTTAATCTCTGTGTCTTAATGTCTTTGTGGTTCAAAAATTTTTATCTGTAATAATTTGGCATTTTGGCAGATGATTATTATAGTATTTTGATATATTGCAAAAATTACCAAGATGTTTTTACTTGTTATACTAAAGGCGGGTTTAATCCCGTCTTTTTTGTTGTTAACTATTTGGCATATTGGCACAACATTACAATTTTCCTGTGATATATTAATCGAAATTGCAAGGATGGACTATGATTAAAACATTTAGCATAGGCTAAATCACTGTTCCTATTGTTTATGTCATTAGCCAGCCTTACAACCTATTGAATTTTATTTTTGCTATTTTTTCCAGAGTCCAAGGTGTATTACTACTTTCAAGCTATCTGGACGGGATAAAACCCGTCTTTTATTTTGTCTGCTAGCTAGAAAAATGCTTGGATGCGAGTTCTGGATGTAAAAATACTTGAAGTTGTGGGACTATCCTTAAAGGGTATTTATAAAGTAAAAAAAAATTGCTGTGAGGTAGGATAAGCGGTGGTAGCTGACGCTCCTAACTGCCGTTATATCAACGTAGCATAACGCAACTCACAGATTTATGATCATATTATAAATCAAAATATTTAGCCTCTAAATCCTTGAGCCATAGCCTTTTTCTAGGTTATGGCTCAATAATTATTTATGCTTTCAGGTATTCAGAGATACTGGAGTAATGTCTTATCAGGTTTCAGAATATTTGCACACATCCTATAGGAAGATGACCTAGGAAAGTAATCATGAGTAAATTAATTCGGGATGTTGTTATGCACTGGATTTATATATGAGGTTTGGTTCATCGCCAAACCTTTTTTATTTCTATTACTACGTTAGGACTTTTCGTTTTTGTATTTTGGAAAATAGCTTTACAGATAGATATTAGCGCTGCGTGCATAGGCTTAGCTCATTTGTAGACATAGCTCCCATAAGATAAGCAGATTTAATACATACAATCGTTAACAAAACTTATTTAAACTCATGCTTTTGTTGTAATGTCAATGTAAAAACAAAATTAAAAACTAAAACTACTCCGCAGAATACCAATAGTCACTGGGTCATTGTTTGGTGTGTGACCAGGCTCTAGGATATGAATTATACCTGGCGTGATGCTAATGTTATCTGTTAGTTGAAAGCGATAAAATGCTTCAATTTGAGTAGTTGTTCCTGGTTGTCCTCCTGCTCGTCCCAAACCTGTATTCACAAAGTCAGGGACATTGTTGCCTACAGGTAAGTCGCTACTGGTAATTTTAGGAGGTTGTCCGATATAAATTCCGCCTAAATTTCCCCTAGCAAACAAATCAGGAAAATTCAGGAACACCATATAATTCGTCGTCTCTACATTTCCCGATCGCCCTGGAATGTAAGACTTAGTATAACCACCCCATGCACCTAAAGTAATGCGGGGTGAAATTTGCCAATTTACAGTAGCGCCAACAGCGTTGGTTTGCAGAGGTGCTGACTTTCCAATATTGGAATTAACAGTAGTTAAGCATTCATCACCAACAAAAGTCAGTAAACAACCATCTGAAGAGTAATTGTTAACGTAATACAAACTCAGATCTACAGCATCGGTTGGTGTTAGTAGCAACTGTACGCCTGTAATGGTGTTTCCGTCAAATAAACCGCTGCGTGTACCGGGATTACCTGGGCTATAACTAGAATAAATTGCTTGTAAACTAGCGCGTTTCGCAAATTGCCAATCAATAGCTATACCACCATGACCGTACCCCATATTTAAAATCGGGTTTCTTTGGGCAAAATAAGATAGCGGCCCTGTTGCAGCACTTTCTACCCGGTTTGGTCCTCGAAAAGCAGCCGGCATACTCACGCCTTCTGTTCCCACCATTAGTGCTAAGTTGTCTGTCACCAGCCAATGATAATTAAGGTCACTGATGATTAAGTTATCTGTAGGAAATTCGTAGCCAAGTAAAACATCATTTCGGGAAACACTATTGTTAAATCTAGGCGCACTAGTACCGTTACCAGATAAAAGACCTGTAAACAAGTAACTGCGGGGAGTGATTTGACTAGTTAAATACAGCTGCGCCAAGGATATAACATTAGCGTTTGTACCTCCATCATCTGTATCTTTTTGTCCATCTCTGGGATTAACGTCACCACGATTGCTAGTCCGTCCTTGAACGCCAACTATGAGTAGTCCGCTGAGTTTAGTTGTTGTTGAGAATCGATTCGCTTCAATTTCAGCGGTGCGGGCTTCTAAATCATCAACACGACCCCGCAAAGTCGCTAATTCAGCAGCAAACTCTTCCTGTAATTTTTGCAAAGTTGCTAAATCTTCGCGGGTGAGTAAATCACTAGTGGCTGTAGTAATCAACTCATTGACTCTATCTAAGCAAGCATTCACACCAGCAGCAAATTCATACCGAGTTAAAGCGCGATTACCGCGATAACTACTGTCTGGATAACCAGCTATGCAACCATAGCGTTCTACTAAAGACTGTAATGCACCGAATGCCCAATCTGTGGGTTGTACATCCTTGAGTTGAGAAACCGATGTGACTTGTGCCATCGGTTCTTCTGTGATGGGGAGTGGGGGAGTGGGGGAGTGGGGGCTGTGGGGGAACAATATAGCTTCTGACTCTTGACTTGTAATTTCCGACTTCTGAGTAATTCCCGTGTCAGTGTACTCCTGTGCTATTGCTTTTTGTGTAACTCCGTTCGCTGCCGCGACTAGTAGACAGGCGAACGTCCCAATGCAATGACTACGGCGAATAAGTCTAGCTTTCAACTTTTTACACTCTGCTCACATACTTACGTGAAGAGTGTATTCTCGATTATCTGGCGTCCACATGGGGAAATGTACGGATTTTGTACAAAATTAGACTTTATATGTCTGGGCAACTTCTGAAAGCGCGAGTATAACAGGGTATTAGGTACTGGGGACTAGGGACTTAGGGACTAGGGACTGGGGACTTAAAAAGACACACTGGATTGATTGAGAACTACTATGGCAAATCGCTGGCGCAAGCTGACGCCAAAAGCTGCTAAACGAAATCAGCCTCATGCAGGCGCGAACAAAGATGTGGCTAAAAAACCCGATAATAAGCCGAAAAAGCAAAATCGTCTATTGTCAACGCTAGCGATGCCTACGGCGGGCTGCGCCTACGCAATTCTGCTTAGCAGTGCTAGTTTAGTTATGGCTTTTGCTTGGATTAGCACTCTCTATATCTTCAATCCAGTTCAGGTAAGTTGGCTGAATAAAGTTTTACCAGAATGGGCGCAAATTCCCCTCGGTAACTACGAGCGTCCCCACACTCTCGAAGATATTAAACTCAGTCTGAGTAAGCAAAAACATATAGCTGGGGAAATCTTACCCTTAGATAAGGATGCAGAAATCTCGTTTTTACTGCCAGTTTTTCGACAACGGGCTAATTGTCAGTCTGATTGTCAAGAACTTATGGAACTCAGGGTTTATCAACGCTCACAAGAGTCAGAGTTTCAATCTCAGCCAGAAAAATACTACTATCTAGCAACTCAACTATCTGTAACTGGCCCAGAAGAATCCTTTGTATTAGATGCGACATCAGAGCAAGATACTAACCTTCCCTTACCTTTAACTGAAGTGAAACGCTTAGAAGGTGCTACACCATCACCAGGGGTTTGGTTTTATTTGCGAGGTCAGCGCCAACAGGGAAGTAGTAAGTTTGCTTACGGTAACATCATATATTACAATCCACAACGCACCAACTTACAATCGATGTTGTCTTGGACAACTCCCAACGGACAACAGCCCAAATGGCAGCAGGTAACTGGTAATAGTCAAAAAGAGTTAGTTGTTGATCAAACAGTAGGTTTAGAACCGCAGTTACAAGTTTATCAAGTCAAACCTGTCAAGTTATTCCTCAAACCCATTGAATTAGAGGCGATTACCCTCAATCCACCAGCCCTCAAAGATTCTGCGTACCAAAATGCCCTAACAATTGCCCGTAGCGGCCTGTGGACACCAGCTTTTGAGTGGTTGAAATTCATCCAAAAACAGCGAAGAGGGGTTTTACCAGAGGCGGCGCAAGCGCAAATGGATTTGATTCGCTTGCACTCCCAACTTACCAAAGCCCAAGCTCAAAAAAGTTGGGCCAGTCCTAGTCAACAAGTATTGGCCGATTTGATTGATGGTCGCTGGGGAAAAGCTTTACAAGTGTTTGAAGCATCGCCTCATAATGCCCAAGAAATTGCTACCTTACTTAAAGCTGACCAAGGAAGGTTGTGGAATCGCACAGTTGCAGCGTTGCGGGTAAATCCAAATAGGTCGGAGGTACAAGCTTGGGGAGCATTAATTTTAGCAGTTCAACGGGGGCGAGAACATGCTAATTCCTGGTTGAGCGCCCAACCACAAATCAAAAAAGATTCTCTTGCATATATTCAAAGTCTGTTAGCAAGAGTTGATGGTGAGGTAAAAAAGTCGCAAAATCTCTCTAATCACCCTAGTCAGATTATTGGTTCGGTGCAACCAATCACTCAAGTTACTAGCGCTGAGTGGCTACAACTAAATTCCACAGCAGATATCAAACTCGTAAATAACCAATGGTATCAGGTGGAAGTAAGTGCATTTCATGACGGTAAACGCTGGCTAAACTCACCATTTGAGAACTTAAAGCCTCCTAAAACTTCCTCTGCTAAGTTTCTCTGGCAAACTTTGGGTATCACTTCTGACCCTGGAATTCAAATAGTTGTCTGGCTACCCAATGGAGAACAGCAAACAACTACCGCCACTATCAAAGCAGTGCAATTACGAGGTGGGGTTTTGCGCTTATTAGCTACTGGCGTCAAAATTCCAGATAATCAAAATAATGGTCTTCAACCCAGACCCCTAGCCCTGACAAATACAGCGCTGGAATGGGTGCAACCGTCTCCAATCACTATAGAGGCACTGTATCAACAAGATCCCCAAAAGGTAAAGACAATATTACCAACTGTGTGGCGTTCCATACAACAATCAGGTGATGTTTCCACTGAGGCTATTCCTAGCTTCGAGCAGATGCACGAAAAATTGAGTTATTGGCCCGTTCAATTGATTGATTTAACAAATAATGCCAAGCCGGAAACAGTATTAACTATCTCTGCGGCATCAATAGCATCTTTGAATCAGGCTGTACCTGGGATTCAGGGGGAAAAAGAGCAATCTCGTCCCCGTAGTTTAATTTTGTCTGATACTGGTAAAGTGATTTATACAGATTTTACTGAAAACTCTCGGCAAACGTTGACAGCGATCGCTAAGCTTTCAGATACGCATTCCCTAGCTTTACTAGTGGAAAATGCTCATAACTATAGTTTGAAGCGCTGGTCAGAGAAAAACCAGCGTTTTGAATAAGCAACTCTCTTGTGAAAATTCCGAGTCGAGAGATGCTGGCGATCACTGTCTGAACAAACTTAAGATTATTCTTGGCTAACACCATCTAAACGTTGGTGCTTCAGGTTTTGCAACTGCTCTAACAGAGAGTCTATCTCTGCTTGCAGATGCATAAGTTTAGCTTGCTGATCATCTTGGTAATAAGACTTGCTCAACTTGCTAGCCCAGAGAGCCTGAGACTCACGGTTATAAACACTTGGTGAACAGGTAGACATCACTTATTTAAATCCACAACTTAACTCACACCATCAGAGATAATATAATAATGTAAATTTAACCTTTATGAAAATATTGTATAATCTTAATCATTTAGTCTAATAAATTCTAAATTCTCTCATAAAAGACTGCAATTTTGATACTCGTGTTCCAATCAAAAGACTGGGAATTAGGATTAGGGAAAGGGGAAAGGGAAAGGGGTAACGGGAAAAGGGTACAACCATTCCCTTACCCTTTACCCTTTAACCCTTTGGGTTCGCCAGTTGCCTGCGGAGGGAAACCCTCCCGCAGCACTGGTCTCACCTTTGCCCCTCTTAAGAATCCCCAGTCCCCATTACCCAATCCTCAATCTTTATAAACTCCGTGACTTTGAGCCTGTCTGCTGCTAAATCTTATCGCCAACCTTGGCCTGGACTGATAGAAGCCTATCGTGAATACTTGCCTGTCAGCGAAAAAACGCCTGTTGTCACTTTATTTGAGGGTAACACCCCCTTAATACCGGCGCCGGCGATCGCAGAACGCATTGGCAGACAAGTACGTGTATTTGTCAAATACGACGGTCTTAATCCCACTGGTAGCTTCAAAGACCGGGGAATGACAATGGCAATTTCCAAAGCCAAGGAAGCGGGAGCAAAAGCAGTAATTTGTGCTAGCACAGGCAACACCTCAGCCGCCGCCGCCGCTTATGCTAGGCGTGGCGGGATGAGTGCCTTTGTACTGATTCCCGATGGCTATGTAGCACTGGGCAAATTAGCTCAGGCTTTGCTGTATGGGGCAGAGGTACTGGCAATTAAAGGTAATTTTGACCAAGCGCTAGAAATTGTCCGCGAAATGGCAGAAAGCTATCCGGTAACTTTGGTGAATTCGGTCAATCCCTACCGCCTAGAAGGGCAGAAAACAGCAGCATTTGAAATTGTTGATGTGCTCGGCGAAGTTCCAGACTGGCTGTGTATTCCTGTGGGGAATGCGGGAAACATCACAGCATATTGGATGGGCTTTTGTCAATATCATCAAGCCGGAAAATGCGATCGCCTACCCCGAATGATGGGATTCCAAGCCGCAGGTGCAGCTCCCTTAGTTACTGGTAAGCCAGTGGCGCATCCCGAAACCTTAGCGACAGCAATTCGCATTGGTAATCCTGCTAGTTGGGAATTAGCGATCGCAGCGCAATCAGCCAGTATGGGCAGTTTCAACGCCGTTACCGACGCCGAAATTCTTGACGCCTATCGACTTTTAGCATCATCTGAAGGCATCTTTTGCGAACCTGCTAGCGCTGCTTCTGTAGCCGGCTTATTGCAGGTAAAAGACCAAGTTCCTACCGGGGCGACAGTAGTTTGCGTCCTCACTGGCAATGGTTTAAAAGACCCAGATACAGCCATTAAACACAATCAAAGTCTATTTAAACAGGGCATCGCGCCTGAACTGGGAGCAGTAGCCGAAGCAATGGGATTTTAGAATAATTGGGCATGGGGCATGAGGAAGAAAATCCCTGCTATTGTGCCCTATGTTGTAAGCCGTGGGTGGCGTCATCCAATAGTTATTTGTGAAATCAGCATTGGGTAACTTCATTTTTACTCAATACAGCAAGTGTGCGATTGCCAAGCCAGCTAGAAGTAATTCACTTACATTTAACTAGGTTGAAAATCGCTGTGAGCAATTCCTCTGGCGCTACAGGTTTGGCGATGTGCTGTTGAAACCCTGCTGTTAGTGTCTGTTGCTGATTCATTTCACCTGCATAAGCTGTCAGGGCGATCGCGGGAATCTGTTGTCGCCCTTCTTTTGTTTCCAAAGCACGCACCTGTTCTATCAGCATATAGCCGTTCATTTCTGGCATCCCTATATCGCTGAGCAAGATATCTGGTTTTGATTGTGCTAAAGCTTGTAATGCTTCATTTGCCGATGCTACTGCGGTTACGAGTGCGCCAAACTCCTCAAGCACAAAGCTGAAAAAGTCACGGGTATCAGCATTGTCATCTACAAGCAGGATTTGTATACCTGTGAGGGGGGAAGCAGTAGCGTTAGTTAAAACGGTGTTCGTTTCATCCTTGATGATTGCGCTGTCCTTGAGCAAGGGTAGCTGAACTGTGAAAATCGATCCTTGCTCCTCACCTGGACTTTGGGCCCATACTGTTCCGCCATGCATCTCAACCAAGTGACGGACAAGCGCTAAACCTAACCCTAGTCCACCAAACTTTCTAGTTGTCGTACTGTCACCTTGATAAAAATATTCAAACACATGAGGTAGAAAGTCAGGGCTGATGCCCTTACCATTGTCACTCACGGTAATTTGAGCTTGAGCGTCAACACACTCTAATAGCACATTTACTTGTCCGCCACTAGGTGTGAACTTGACGGCATTCGATAGCAGATTCCAGAGGACTTGTTGTAGGCGAGCTGAATCACCCAAAACTTGCCCGACAGCCGGATCTAGCATCGTCTGAATTTGAATGGTTTTCGCCTCTGCTGCTAAGCGCACTGTCTCCATTGCAGCCTCAATGGTGGATGCTAGATCGACTGCTGTCATGTTGAGGTTGATTTTACCTTGCAGAATGCGAGAAACATCCAACAGGTCTTCAATCAGTTGAGCTTGTAATTTAGCATTGCGCTCAATGGTTTCCAGTGCTCTCTTGAGGGCTGTTTCATCAAATTTACGACTCTGCAATAGTCTTGACCAACCTAAGATCGGATTCAGGGGCGATCGCAACTCATGAGAAAGGACTGCTAAAAACTCATCTTTGATCCGGTTTGCTGCTTCTGCTTCTGCTCGTGCTGCTCGCTCACGCTCCAGCAGGCGATCGCGTTCTGACTCGGTTCGCTTACGATCTGTGATATCAGTTAGCATAGCGATCGCACCTAAGAATTCACCCTGCTCACTCCAAATTGCTCTAGCAGAAATCAGTGTCCAGATATACGAACCATCTTTGCAGCGCAATCGACTTTCTTTAAGATCATTCGCTTCTTGCTTGAGCCACTCAAGTTTCTGTTGGGTAGCTATGCTATCAGCCTGATCCATAAAATCAAATATGGCACGACCGAACATCTCTTCTGGCGTATAGCCCAACATCTCGAAGATTCGCTGGTTTACAAACTCTGTTCGTGCCTGAGAATCAATCATCCAGATTCCCTCATAAGAAGTATCAACAATTCTGCGATACCTGGCTTCACTTTTCTGTAAAGAATCCTCTGCTCGTTGGCGTTCACAACGCTCCTGGGCTTCCCGCAATGCCCGTTGTACCGAAGGAACCAACCGCCCTAGTCTTTGCTTCAACACATAATCGGTTGCACCATTCTTCAGGGCTTCAATGGCCAATTCTTCACCCAACGCCGCAGAGACAAAGATGAAAGGCACATCTGGACAACGATTGCGAGCAATTTCCAATGCAGAAATTCCATCAAACGATGGCAGAGCATAATCGGCAAGAATTAAATCAAAAACCTTTGTTTCCAGTGCAGCCAAGAAGTCAGCGCTGGTTTCAACACGTACGAGTTCGCAATC
This sequence comes from Nostoc sp. B(2019), assembly GCF_010091925.1. GTDB lineage: Bacteria > Cyanobacteriota > Cyanobacteriia > Cyanobacteriales > Nostocaceae > Komarekiella. The sequence goes on from NZ_WVID01000025.1 coordinate 16,233, forward strand.
AATTCCTCCTTCTGTTAACATTGCTTGGATAAGCTCTGCATCCAACAGACTGTCTTCCAAAAGGAGAAAACGCAGGACACTCATTACTTGCTCTCCGGCTGACGATGGGGTACAGGAGGTAGAGCGCCAAGGGGTGGTTGATTGATCACTGCCCAAAATAGTCCCACACCCCTAATGGCATCGACAAATTCATGATAATCTACAGGTTTTACGACATACGCGTTGACGCCTAACTCGTAGCATCGAGATAGGTCTGGTTCCTCGCGGGAAGAGGTCAGTACTACGATGGGAATCACTCGCATTTTGGGGTCAGATTTGAGTCGTGCCAGTACTTCTAATCCATCAATTTTAGGTAGCTTCAAATCGAGCAGCACTACAACAGGATACCCCTCCATTCGTAAGCGAAACAGCCCCCGGCGATAGAGATAATCTAATGCTTCCTCACCATCGCGTACTACCACTACTTCGTTGGCGAGATGGTTTTCCGAAAGGGCAGCCAGTATTAGCTCCGCATCGTTGGCACTGTCTTCAATCAGCAGAATTCGCTTGAGTTCCTTCATTCTCCCTCCTTGTTTAACAACTTAGGCAGTGAGAAATAAAAGGTGGCTCCGTTGTCAACCACACCCTCTGCCCAAACTCGACCATTATGTCGATAAATAATCCGCTGCACATTTGCCAATCCTACACCCGTGCCTTCAAATTCTAGGTCGCTATGTAGGCGTTGAAATACGCCAAACAACTTGTGGACATATTGCATATTAAAACCAACGCCGTTATCTTGCACAAAAAAGATAACTTCGTTTTCATGATTGATACTTCCAATGGTGATTTCTGCTGGGGTGCGAGTCAGAGTATATTTAATTGCATTCCCAATCAGGTTGTGAAGAACGAGCCGGAGCATAGAAGGGTCGCCTTGCACCTCTGGCAATGGCGCAATGTGCCAATGGATTGTGCGTCCTATTGTCTCTGTGACTAAATCACGTTTGACTTCTCGCACTAGTTGATCCATATTCAGGGTAATAGAACGCATCTCGCTGCGTCCCATCCGGGAAAATGTCAGCAATTCATCAATTAGTATACCTGCCTGTTTGGCAGTTTGAGCGATCGTCCGTAAATAGCGCTGACTCGTTTCATCTAAGCTAGTTGAATTCAGCCGTTTTTGCAGCAATTCCACAAATCCAGCGATGTGGCGAAATGGTGCTCGCAAGTCGTGAGAAACTGAATAGGAAAAAGATTCTAGTTCTTGGTTGGCAGCTTCTAGTTGGGCAGTGCGTTCTTTGATTCCTTGCTCTAAGATTTCGTTGAGTTGTTGCAAGGCGATTTCGGCAAGCTTGCGATCGGTGATGTCGAGTGCGGTTCCAATTAACTCAAGCGATCGCCGAGATACTCCCTCTCCCTCAAATTGTGCCTGTCCGTAAGCCGATACCCAGCGCTCGGTTCCATCGGGCCACACAAGCCGATAGTCAATTTCGTAAGCACCCGACAACTTGGGATCAAGTGCAGTGTTGATAGCACTGGTTACACGCGCTCGGTCATCAGGGTGTATGCGCTCCATGATTATTGGTAAAGGAATAATCACCGCGTCATCCGGCTCGCCCCAAATCTCGCGCATCCGCTCATCGAACTTAACGAGGTTTGTGCTAGGGTTGTAGGCCCAAGTACCGAGCCGACCCACCTTGATGGCGAGTCGTGTGCGCTCCTCGCTTTGTCGTAATGCCTCCTCAGCTAGCTTGCGCTCAGAAATATCGGCGATTAATCCCAGCATCCGCACTGCTTCCCCTTGAGCATTATGATAAATATGTCCACGTGCCCAGATCCAGCGTAATTCTCCATCAGCACGGCGAATGCGGCACTCAAAATTCCAGATATTATTATTAGTGAGGGCTGTCCGAAATTTGGCATCAACTAGAGCGCGATCTTCAGGTACAACATACTCCAGGAACATTTCATAAGTCCATTCGGGTAGGAGAGACTCGTAACCAAAGATTTGATCATGCCGCAGGGAACGGTGAGCAGTTTGGTTCCTCAAATCTAGATCCCAATCGCCTAATTCTGCCGATTCTAGCGCAAAGCTCAGCCGTTCCTTGCTCTCACGTAATGCTTCCTCAGCTAGCTTGCGATCGTGAATATCAACACACGAGCCGATATAGCCGAGGAACTTTCCTGTTGATGCAAACCGCGGCACACCAGCATCCAAAATCCAACGGTATTCGCCATCAAAATATCTAAGGCGATACTCCATTTGAAAATTTTGTCGGGCATCAAAGGCATTAATGTATGTATATAAGCAACGCTGAAAATCATTAGGATGAATGCCTTGAGTCCATCCATTCCCCATCTCTTGCTCTAAAGTCCGTCCGGTAAAGTCTAGCCAAGGTTGATTGAAGTAATTACAGAGTTTGTCAGTGCCAGACATCCAGACCAGTACGGGAGCGGTATCTGTCATCTGGCGAAAACGGGCTTCACTTTCACGCAATGCAGCTTCGGCCTGTTTGCGTTCGGTAATATCAGTAACTAACCCTACAAACCCTTCCACGGTTCCTTGAGTGTTGAATCGAGGAATATACGTAGCACTTACGTAGCGTGAACCACCATCTATGTAAGGCACTTGGCTTTCAAAGGTAACTTGCTGTCCTGCTAATACCTGCTCTACGTAGGGACGAATCGCTTCATAAGCAGATTCACCTAAAACCTCCCAAATATACTTGCCATAGACCTCTGTTGCCGAATGCCCAAACCATACCTCGTACTCTCGGTTGTTAAAACGATAACGTTGTTCTGAATCTACAAAGGATATGAGGACTGGTAAGGTGTTTGTGATCAGGCTAAGTTCTGCTTCTCGTTGGCGTAGCGCCTCCTCTGCTTGCTTGCGATCGCTAATGTCACGATAGAAAATTCCTAGCCCCTCTTCAGAAGGGTAGGCATGAATCTCAAACCAGATATCATAATCGGGCGGTGAGTAGTAGCGGTGTTCAAAGTGGACAGGAACCTGCTCTGCTATTGCCCGTCGATACTGGCGCTCTACGTTAGTACCAACTGATGCAGGCCACTCCTCCCAATGGTTCTTGCCGATGACCTCGGTTCGTGGCTTGCCGTTGAGCCGCTCAGCCTGTGTATTTTGATATACAACTCGCCAATTTTGATCAAGGGCAACGAACGCATCGGTCATCCTCTCCAGAATGTGATTGATTTGGTTATAAGCTGACTCAGCTTCTTGTTGTGCCGCCTCGCTGATAACCCGTAATGCCTGTTCACGAAGGATTGCTGCTTGTCGCATCCGAGCGATGTTTAAAGTTGCCTCAACGCGAGCTAGCAATTCCTGAGCAGAGAATGGCTTGATGAGATAATCATCAGCCCCAGCTTTTAGCCCTTCAATGCGAGATTCCTCCCCAGCACGAGCAGAAAGCAGAATGATGGGCAGTTCTCTGGTTTGTGGGTCGGCCCGGAGTTGACGCAGCAACTCGAAACCATCGAGTTCTGGCATCATCACGTCACTCAAAATCAGATCAGGCTGTTTTGTCCGAGCCGCAGCCAGAGCCGCGACCCCATCAGCAACCGCCTCAACTTCATAACGCTGGTTCAACAGTCGCTTTACGTAGTCACGCATATCGGCGTTATCGTCAGCCAAGAGAATTCGTGCAGGTTCGCGCAGAGGTGAAGAACTAACAATTTGCACCCCTACCCCCCGTACTCCCCCGCTCCCCCTCTCTCCCTCTTCTTCAGGGGGCAGCCAGTGCATGGCTTCTTCAATATATGGGGACATGCCTGTTGCAGTTGAGACTAGAGTGCGGGTTGTACTGATGCGTTCATTAGATCTAGTGCGTAGCGCATCGCTCGGCAGATGGGCAAATCCTGTGGGTAGTGACACGGTAAACCGGGTTCCTTGGTTTACAACGCTGTTGACCTGAATGTTGCCTCCATGCAGTTTCACTAACTCCTGAACCAACGATAATCCAATTCCTGACCCTTCATAAGTCCGCCCACGCGCACCCTGCACTTGATAAAATCGCTCAAACAGACGCGGAAGTTCGATCGCCGCAATGCCAATGCCCGTATCCCTGATTTCTAATTCAACGTGAGTGCCACCCCAACGCAGCGCCACTTCAATTTCTCCCTCAAAGGTAAACTTGAAGGCGTTGGAAAGTAGATTGAGGACAATCTTCTCCCACATTTCGCGGTCTACATACACTCTTTCGGGCAGAGATGGACAGTTGACTAAAAGCCGTAGCCCGGCTTGTTCAATGGCGGAGCGAAAGACGCTCGCTAACTCCGCTGTCAGCATTGCTAAATCTGTGGGTTCGTAAACTGCCTGCGCCCGCCCGGCTTCAATACGGGAAAAATCAAGGAGAGTGTTGACCAGCTTGAGCAAACGTAATCCGTTGCGCTGCACCATCTCTAATTTTTCGCGCTCCCCTGGCTGGAGTCCTGAATCCTGGGCTAAAGTTTCTGCCAATGGGCCCAGCATTAGCGTTAGTGGTGTACGAAATTCGTGACTGACATTACTAAAGAAAGCGGTTTTAGCTCGATCAAGTTCTGCTAGAGCTTCGGCTCGTTTGCGTTCTTCTTCGTAGGCACTGGCATTAGCGATCGCTGTGGCAACATTGCTAGCAACCAACTCAAAAAAACCTCGATATTCATGATCAAACTCCAGGCGAGGGCTAATACCAAGGACAAGTAACCCCGCTAACTGCTCTTTTTGACCCGCTTGGGCGATCGGCAAGACGATCGCCGATCGCGGTGACTCTTCCCAGGCTCCACCCGGTAGCTCACCAAATTGATTCGTTAACTGCTCAATAACTACTGCTTGTGCAGTTCTGCTCACCTGTGCTAGCTGCCAAGGGTCGTGCTGAGTTAAATCAACCTGTTGAGGAGAGGCAGGTGTCCCCACTTCCAGTCCTACTGTTTCCACAAGGTGAGCTTTGCCATCATTCTCTACTAAATACAACAACGCAAAGGGAATATCATAAGGATTTTTTGCCAGAGTTGTGCTAGCAATGCAACAAGCCTTCTCAACCGACTTTGCTTCCACAGTGCTAGCAGCCAGTTCTCGTAATGTGCTCAAACGCCGCTCACCAATCACCCGTCGAGTGGTTTCAGTGACAGCCGTAAACGCTCCTCCCACTTCTCCTGTTTCTAAGAAGATGGGGCTATAGGAGTAGGTAAAGTAGGCTTCTTCGATATAGCCGTATCGATCAACCAACAGCAACATATCATCAGACCAGGTTGCCTGTCCGGTTGCCAACACACTTTCAAGCTGCACGCCAATAATGTCCCAAATCTCAGCCCAAACTTCTTTACCAGGGCGTCCTAGTGCCTGGGGATGCTTAGTACCCAAAATCGGTTGCCAAGCATCGTTGTAAAGCAACACTAATTCTTTGCCCCACCAGATCACCATCGGAAAGCGAGAATTCAGGCAGATGCTTAAGGCGACTCGTAGGCTTAGTGACCAGTTTTCAACAGCACCGAGCGGTAATTGCGACCAGTCAAGCGATCGCATAAGCGCCCCCATCTCGCCACCCATAGTAAAGAGGTCGTTGGAATTTGCTGCCTTCGCTTCAGTCATCTAAATCTCGACTCCGCTTCCAGAAAATATTTGTCTACCAAAACAGTTTTGAGTGCTGAGTGCTGAGTGCTAAGTCAAGAGTCAAAAGTCAAGAGTCAGTATTTATTCCCCTTGTCCCCCCTACCCCTGTGCTCCTCTGCTCCCCTACTCCCTCACTTCCCCAGCTCGCTCTCGTGTCAACCGATCAATAGCATCACCCAAAGCGGTGGTGAGACTGTTGCGGGTTTGAGCATGATTGTCTTGCTCAGTTTTCAAAGCTTGCACCAAGCGATCGCGTTCTTTGATGACGGCAATGAGTTTAACTTGCAAGTCCTCTACAGATTTTAGTGGTTCTATTTCTTGTTGGATAGCTGTTATTGCTGTACCATCAGCAAGTCTCCCTTCTTCTCTACCCTGGAGTTTCTGAAGCTCTGCCTTGAGGGATGCGATCGCCTGTTGCGACATCTGGGCATCTGTGCGACGTTGCTCTGCTTCTGTATTGTAAAGTTTACGCCATTTTTGGGCGCTTTCCCAAGCCGCATCGCGATCGCGCAGCAACTCTGCTAGTTGTTGTTTGAGGGTCTGAATTTCCGTTAACCATTGTTGTGTTAAGTCTTGACTCATAAAAATACTCAGTAGTAAGCAAATAGAAACAGAGTCTAAACGAAGTGCAATACTTAAACTTACGGTAGAATCACTGATAAAACTATCAGTGAAAATTATTCTCCAATCACCCTAATGCGAATTCATAGAGAAAAGCCATAAGCTTTGCTAAAAAAGAGTTTTTTCTGGTTTAACAAGCTGCTCTTATAGTTATGACAAATCCTCGTTTTGTCCGCTTTTTTCGCCATCTCAATTGGCGTACGCTCAAGAAAACTCTTGCTAGGACAACTGAAAGACGACTTTTAGGACTTGCCTCAGAAATTGCTTTCAATGCCATGTTATCGCTGTTTCCAGCGATTCTTGCTCTCCTCACAGCTATTGGTTTATTTGAAGAATCCTTGCAAGACACCTTTAAACAACTAGCAAAGCCATTAAGTCAAGTTTTACCAGAAGAAGCGCTGCGTTTAATTAGTGATTTTGCTACTACAGAAATTACTGACCCTAAAAATGGTGGGTTGTTTTCTCTGAGCTTTGCGATCGCAATTTGGACTGCTTCTGGAGCAGTCAGTACAGCTATGACTGCCTTTGATCAAATTCATCAAATTCCCTCAGAAAAGATCCGCCCCTTTTGGAAAGCCAAACTCGTCTCTTTAGGATTAACAGTTGGTACTATATTGCTTTTGGTGTTAGCTTCTTTCTTAGTCTTTATTAGTGACCTACTTTTAGCATTAGTGGTGCGTGAAAATGGTTATTTGGCCTTTTTATTACATATTTGGCAACTGTTACGCTGGCCTCTAGCTTTAAGTATTGTTGCTACTGCCTTTAGCTTTATCTATCGCTATGGCCCAAGCAGATGGAATTCAGGCACGCCGATGATGCCTGGAGCTATTTTAGCAGCTGTTTCTTGGGCAATTTTGTCTGCTCTATTTCGGCTTTATGTGGCGAATTTTGGCAACTATAATAAAGTCTATGGTGCAGTAGGGACTGTGATAGTGTTAATGCTATGGTTGTGGATGAGCGCTGCTGTTCTGTTAGTAGGCGACCAATTAAATGTGAGTGTTGGTGAAGATATGCGCTTTAAAGCGCGTTCGCGTAGCGTCTCGTAGAGAAAGTATCGCAATCTCACGAAAAATATTAAATAGAAATATAGCCATAAATCCCCAAATAAACTGTGGAAAAATATCAGTATGGGAGTAGAATATCTAACGATTCAATACAAATAAGCTAAGCGATCGCCCCAATGTCTGAATCTCCTCCTCATTTTTCAATGATTGAACCTGATGCTAAAGCACCTAGCTTAAAGCGCCTGCGTCAAATGAGCCGACTCCTGGATAATATGCTCATGATTCCTGGAACGAAGATTGGGATTGGTCTAGATCCACTCATAGGCCTTATACCCATTGGTGGCGATTTTTTAGGAATCATGCTTTCTAGCTATATCATCCTAGAAGCAGCGAGGCTGGGTGCGTCTAGAGCCACTTTGGGTAGAATGGTTTTGAATGTGATTATTGATGGCTTAGTAGGCGCTATCCCAGTGTTGGGAGACTTTTTTGATTTTGCCTGGACAGCTAATACCCATAATCTCAAGCTATTAGAAGAACACTTAAAGTTTCCTAGCCAGAAAAGGAGTGCAGACAAGTGGTTTATCTTTGCCGTTTTAGTTGGATTATTGCTAATCGCTATTGTCTTAGTAGCATTACCTGTGATACTAATTAGAATTCTATTGAACGCCTTCACTGGTACTTAAATTAGTTATTGACAGAATGAAAGATTGGTGGCAAGCCACTTTTCCTAAAGGGCGGCAAAGTCTAATTATTACTGATGCTAAGGGGTATCCTGTACAAATCGCTTACGGCGAAAAAGGTATAGGTAAGCCGTTAATTTTCTTACATGGTATGGGCAGTTGGAGCTACAATTGGCGCAACAGCATAGCACCATTATCTAAATATTTTCGTGTGATTTGTTTTGATGCCAAAGGCTATGGTTTTTCAGAAAAACCATTGTCCCGTAGAGAAGATAATGGTCATCAAGTTATTGAGTTAGAAAGAATTATTCAGGCATTATGTGATGAACCTCCAGTGATTGTAGCAGAATCTTTAGGTGCATTAGTTGCTCTTGCCCTTGCTCAAGAAAATCCCCAACTAATTGGGCGATTAGTAGTAGTAAATGCGCCTATTTTTGCCGAACAATTACCCCACTGGGCGATGTCATTACTTGCCCACGCACCTTTAGAAATAGTCCAAACAATTGACTCTTTACGTTTGGCATATTTATTAGCGCCTGTAGTTAGAGAAATTATGGCAATAGAAAGGCGTGGGGTGCTGTTCGATCCATCAATCCTGACACAAGAAGATGTCTACTGGATAACTTACCCATTTATTGAACTACCCGGCACTCTTGTAAAAGTCGCAGAAGAATTACAAATAGCAGCACGAGAAATTGAGAATTTTCAAGAGAATAAGCCAAATATGCTCAGTAAAATTCAAAATAACCTGGATGCTATTAGGTGTCCTACACTAATTTTGTGGGGCGAGCAAGATAGTTGGTTTCCAGCTACTCATGGTGAGAAATTGCATCAACGCCTGCTCAATTCCCGGTTACAAATTCTGCCTAATTGTTGCCATGATGCCTCAACAGGTGCTTTTGAGGTAGTAAATGCAGCAATTATTGAGTTTTTACAAGATACTGGTTTCTGTTAATAATCATTTATCAGTTATCACAGTCAGTAGATCACAAAGTTTTTCCAAAACAGGACTTACGGAAAAGTTGCCAAAAAGCTTAATTTATCGTTCGCCTTTTTTGCGAGAGGCTCCGCCAACGCCTTGATATCGTAGAGAAGACGCCAGGAACGCCGAGAATTCGTAGAGTGTGCGTAAGTCCTACAGAAGTGCGATCGCCAACTGTTCAGAAGGCGAATATAGGTACGATTAAGGTAGGCGCGATCACATTCACAACGCTTGGGAAGAGATGAATCAACATCAGTTAAAAAATTGAAGAGATAATACGATGTTCCAAGCTTTATCAGAACCAGTTACTTTTGAAGAATTTCTAGAGTGGAAACCGGAAAATGGCAGATATGAATTACATAAGGGAGTAATAGTTGAGATGCAGCCAACAGGAGAACATGAGTTGGTCAGAGCATTTCTGATTAGAGAACTCAACTTTGAAATTCGTCGGTTTAATCTCGCCTATTCCATTCCTGGTCAAGCATTAGTTAGACCTGTCGATCAAAAATCTGGTTATGTGCCAGATGTGTTGTTATTGAATCGTCCTAACTTAGTTAATGAACCACTTTGGAAAAAATCATCCACAGTATCTCAAGCGGCATCAATCCCATTAGTAGTAGAGGTTGTCAGTACGAATTGGCGCGATGATTACTTTTTTAAATTTGGTGAGTATGAAGAAATTGGGATTCCAGAATATTGGATAGTTGATTATGCTGCTTTGGGTGGCAGACGGTTTATTGGAAATCCTAAACACCCCACAATATCAATTTATATCTTAGTTGAAGGAGAGTATCAAGTCACTCAATTTCGTGGTAGTGAACAACTTCAATCAGTTACCTTCCCAGAGCTAAATCTGACTGCTGAAAAAGTTTTTCAAGCGGCATTGGGAGAATAGCTAATAATTCAAGTCTAATCAAGACAATCATTAAACTCTGATTAAGCACTCTTGTAACGGCGAGAGCGCTATTTTATTAGCTTTGCACTTAATATATTATTAATCAAAGGCTGTACCAAGCGTCGGTGAAAATGCTTTGGTATCAAACAAATGAATGTTTATTATCTGAACAGTTGGCGATCGCACTTATAGAAAAACTTTGTGATCTACTTTTACTTAACTCAACCGCTGACGCAACCACAAAGCTAGTAAAGGCAATGCCAGTTGATAACCCTGCTCAGCACTGTAAATCAAACCTTTGTGCTGTAACCCATTCAAAGCGCCCTGAAGGCTACCACCCCTCGAAAGTCCATTTTTTTGAATGTAATCTTTGCTTTGCGGTTTGTCTGTGGGATCTAAAGCCAAACATTCCAAAAGATGCACCTGATTTGCTGGAAGTAGCATCAGTAATGATTCAAACGTGATAGACAGGTCTTGGAGTAGTCCAGCAATTGCTTGCTCTACCTCTTGCTCAGTAATTAATTTATCAGGACGACACAAAGTTTGCAGGCGGCGAATGAGTGCCATAGCATCGCCAATGTGTCCCTGTACAGCATCTAAAAATAGTTGCAGTGCTTTTGAGCGAGAATCAAATGTTAGTCCCTGTGTATGCAACGTTTCCCTAGCTAAAACTGCTAAAACGTCCTTAGCTAAGGGAGGTAACTGCACAGTTTCCAGAGGATAGTTAGTCTCATCTGCATGATTACTTGTCTCAGCAATAGTTGCTATGAGGACGTAACTAACATGAGTATGCATTTTGATTTTTCGCCTGAATGTGGCTTCCCACAAACCATTGCGATCCCAAGAGCGGATGTGGGGGAAACTCTGCAAAATCAACACTACCCGCTTATGCAAATCAATAGCCATGATTTGCGGCAACTCTAGCAATAGTTCAAATGCTTGCCATAGTTGTTGGTTGAACGCATCTGCTTTGACATTTGGCGATCGCAATAGTTTTAGTTTCCCACCATTTCCCTCCAACACGTAAATAAAAAACTGACTAGCACTCTTGACAACCCAATCTTGAACTTTTGCTGGTTGCCAGTTTTGACTAATCGCCTCTGCTAGCAACTGTACAAATCGCTCCCCATCTGTAGCGCGGATGCAGTCTATTTCCAGCACGATCGCGCCGACTTCTTGCGCTGCTCCCCGCACTAAGGTACGCCGTCCGCCTCCAGGTACTCCAGTAATCAGCAAGTCGCCATCCTGGGCAAGTACTTCAACAATGCGCTGAAATTCTGCTGATCGCCCAATTAATTGCAAAGGAGTAGACAAATCCAAATTCACCCGCCTTTCGCCTGTAACGAAAGCATACTCACTTCTGTGATTACTCAGCAACCATTGAGGACAACTATGATTAGTATCAAAAATAAATAGTGCTGACAAATATTTAACACTAATAAATCGTGCCATATTAGATTTAACACTTTAAAAAGGATTTTAAATATGGCTCAGGCAGTGTCTACCATTGCGCCAGAAGATAAACAGCTTATCTGGCATAGTTTGGATATTTCCCAAGCGATCGCCCGCTTGCAAAGTGATGCTGAGACAGGTTTAAGTAGCGCGACGGCAAAACAGCTATTAGCTGATTTAGGAGCCAACGAACTTACTGCCAAAAAAGGCAAACCCTGGTGGTGGAAATTTTTACTGCAATTTAACCAGCCATTGCTAATTATTTTGCTGTGTGCGGGTTTTGTGAAAGCAATAACTGGCAGTTTGGTGAATGCGGGGGTGATTTGGGGCGTCACTACCACAAACGCCATTATTGGATTTATTCAGGAATCGAAAGCCGAAAGTGCGATCGCAGCCCTAGCTAAAGCCATTACCACAGAAGCTACTGTCATCCGCGATGGTCAAAAATTACGCATTCCCTCACGAGAATTAGTTCCTGGTGATATTGTGTTGCTGACTTCTGGCGACAAAGTACCAGCAGATTTACGCTTAATCCAAGTGCGGAACTTGCAAATTGATGAATCTGCTCTCACAGGTGAGTCGGTAGCCGTAGAAAAAGACACCCGTGTTTTAAATCTGCACGCAGCTTTAGCAGAGCGTAAAAATATGGCTTATGCCGGAGGCTTCGTTACTTTTGGGCAAGGGACTGGTATTGTAGTTGCTACAGGAAACGCCACCGAGACAGGGCGAATTTCCCAGTTAATGCAGCAGCATATAGATATTTCCACCCCCTTAACCCGAAAATTCGATAAATTCAGTCAAAACTGGCTGTACATGGTGCTAGGGCTAGCTAGCCTCTGCTTTGTGGTGGGATTAAGTTTTCGGGGCTTTCAAGAAGCCTTAGAAGCTGCGATCGCTTTAACAGTAAGTGCCATCCCAGAAGGTTTACCAGCCGTAGTTACAGTCACACTAGCCATAGGTGTTTCGCGGATGGCGCGGCGTCATGCCATTATTCGCAAATTGCCAGCAGTGGAAACCTTGGGTAGCGCTACCGTCATCTGTTCCGATAAAACTGGGACTTTGACAGAAAACCAAATGACAGTGCAAGCAATCTACGCTGGGGGACATCAATATACAGTCAGCGGTTTAGGTTACGCACCAATGGGAGAAATCCTCATCGATGAAAAACCAGTGAACTTAAACGGTGAAAAGGGTTTGCAAGAATGCCTGTTAGCTGGATTGCTGTGCAATGACTCCCATCTAGAAAAGAAGGATGATAAGTGGGTAGTCATGGGAGATCCCACAGAGGGAGCCTTAATTGCATCAGCTAACAAAGCGGGTTTTAGCCAGTATAATTTAGCAAAACAAATGCCCAAGCTGGATGGAATACCGTTTGAATCTGAGTTCCAATACATGGCGACTTTGCACGCCACTCCCAAAGGAAAGACTATTTATGTCAAGGGTTCAGTAGAGGCAATTCTCCAACGCTGCACTCTGATGCTGAATAGCGATGGACAACCCCGCCCCCTAGATTGTGTAGAAACTTTAAGGCAAACCACTATTGAGCGGGAAGTAAATATCATGGCACGGCAAGGCTTGCGGGTGTTAGCTTTGGCGAAAAAGCCTGTCAGCGAGCAAAAAAATACGGTAGATCATCCAGATATTGCCACCGGGTTAATTTTCTTAGGGTTGCAGGGGATGATTGATCCGCCGCGTGAAAGTGCAATTAGGGCAGTACAAGCCTGTCAATCGGCGGGAATCCAGGTAAAGATGATTACCGGAGATCATGCGGTTACAGCACAGGCGATCGCTCGCCGCTTGGGAATCAACAAAAATGGCTCAGTTCTGGCTTTTACAGGTGCAGAACTCACGCAAATGGATAAAACAGAACTCGCCCAAGTCGCTGAAGAGGGAGTAGTCTTTGCCCGTGTCGCACCAGAACAAAAGCTGCGTTTAGTTGAAGCTTTACAATCAAAAGGCGAAGTAGTCGCCATGACGGGGGATGGTGTGAACGATGCACCAGCATTGAAACAAGCAGATATTGGTATTGCGATGGGTGGTGCTGGTACAGAAGTAGCAAAAGAAGCATCTGATATGCTACTTACCGATGATAACTTTGCCTCCATTGAAGCTGCTGTAGAGGAAGGACGCGCGGTTTACAAAAACCTCCTAAAAGCTATTTGTTTTATCTTGCCTGTCAACGGTGGGGAATCAATGACGATTCTTATTAGCACATTACTTGCTAGAGATTTGCCGATTTTATCCTTACAAATTCTCTGGTTGAATATGCTAAATTCCATCACAATGACAGTACCTTTAGCATTTGAACCGAAGGCGCAAAATGTTATGCAACAACAGCCGCGTCGTCCTAATGAACCATTGCTATCAGGCAGTCGCATCAAGCGAATTTTAGCAATTTCTCTGTTTAACTGGATTGTCATATTCGGAGTATTTGAATACATCCGCCAAATAACTGACAATGTGGATTTAGCTCGAACAATGGCGATTAATTCTTTAATTGCTGGACGAATATTCTATTTATTGAGTATTAGTCAATTAATCCCAAATCTCATTGCTAAGATGGATGGAACAATTAAAGAGAATGTTAATATTCCTGCAATTGGTTTTGGGATTATTGGGGCAATTATTTTACAAATCATTTTTGCTCATGTGCCGTTGATTAATGAGGTTTTTTCAACAGCACCATTGAGTTTGCAGCAATGGTTATTTTGTTTGGCGGTAGGTTCACCGATGATTGTATGGGCGACGATTGTAAATCGTTTTGATCCACCAAATTAATAGTTTTAGAAGTTTTGCAGGTTATGGGGATGTTAGGATGAGAAAATTAGGTAAATCGACTCGTCACGGCGTTAACCAAGTACGAGCATCGGAGTCGCCAATCCCCATTGCCCCTTATCCCCAGAGGGGGCCCCGAGTTCCCCAATCACTTTTACGTTTAAGTGTCTTTTAATCTGTAAGGAGAAAAAATCTTGTTTCGCATCTGGCGATTAAAATTTGTTGTTTTCACAGTCATTGGATGCCTTACTTTGCTAACCATAATTAACTTTGGGGAAATGCATGTTATGGCTCAATCTTCTTCGGCTTCAACAGTGATTGCTCAAGCACCAAATCTAGGGCGACACTTCAAAAAATTTGGGCTTGAGGGTTCGATCTTGATTTACGACTTAAATAAAAACCGAACCTACGAACATAATCCTCAACGTAACGCAACTGCAATTATTCCAGCTTCAACATTCAAAATTTTCAACGCAATGGTGGCTCTTGAAACTGGTATTATTCCTGATGATGTGGCTGTCCTGACTTGGGATGGAATTCACCGGGATATTGATGCGTGGAATCATGATACAAATTTGCGTCAAGCCTTCAAGGATTCAACTGTCTGGTTCTATCAAGTACTAGCACGCAAAGCTGGACATGAGCGGATGCAACAATTAATTAATAAAGTTAGTTATGGCAACCGTCAGATTGGTACTGCCGCAGACATTGATCGTTTCTGGTTGCAAGGGCCATTAAAAATTACACCCAAAGAGCAAATAGAGTTTTTGCAAAGGTTGTATAGAGGCAATTTGCCTTTCTCGCAACGGACAATGAATCTTGTCAAAGATATTATGGTGCGCGAACAAACTCCAGACTACACACTGCGAGCAAAAACGGGATGGTTAGATAGCACTAACCCAGAAGTTGGTTGGTTCGTAGGCTATTTAGAGCAGAACAAAAACGTCTACTTCTTTGCGACAACCATTGACATATATAAGCCAGAGGATGCAGTCGCTAGAATCGAGATTACACGACGAAGTTTAAAGGATTTGGGCTTGATGTAAGATAGGCTGATGCCCTAAAGAGGGACATCACCAATTGAGCTTTTTTGATTTTGTTCGTGACCAAATAATTATTAATTCATAATTCATAATTCATAATTAAAGAATGGGTACAGAGCAAGCGCTAAATTGAAAATTTAGCGGTCTACAATTAGCGAAAAGTTCTGCGTTCGCGTAGCGTCTCGTAGAGAAGTTGCCATAGCGAAGCGTTAGCGAGTCTGCGAGCGTCGGAGGGTTTCCCTCCAAGCAAACTTCTCCCTTGGCGCTAGCCTCCCCCTTTGGGAGAAGGGGAGACGCTGCGCGAACGGGGAGGGCAACCCTGGGCAGGAAACTTTTCAGGACAGTGATGGCTTCAGAGCTACCACTAATTGCAATTATGAATTAGTAATTATTAATTATGAATTATTTTGACTTTCAGTTATTTGCTGAGGGAAGATTATCCAGAAGCCGTTTACGAATTAGCACTAGTTGTTCTTGGCTATTAATTGGGCTACGCGGTGCTGGCAGTTCTGTATTAGGCCAATTAGGTAAATTATTGCAGGGACATAACAAAGCTGGCATCCCGATATTTCGTGCGGCTACTGGCATAGCGCAACGGCTGCAAGGTAGCATATCCCATTCTGATGTCAACAGATCAGCAATGGTTTCTTGCGTACCTTCCAAATAACAATCGCCTGATTCTGGCGAGAGAATTTTTTGCCAGCACTCTTCAAATTCTTGACTATAGCGATCGCCTTCTAGTACTGGTTGAGGCAAAAAGCTTGCCTGACCATTACCCGTGATAACCCTCTTACCTAACTGAAACCAGTAGGCAAGATATCCTCTAACTTCTTGTTTGGTTGCCATATTACAATTTTAGATTTGAGATTTGAGATTTTGGCTTAATTTGCATCAAGAGTTAAGAATCTTGACTTCTCACTTCTTGTGGTTCTTCTATATTTGGCAATGGCGAACCTAGAACGCTGAGATTGAGAACATGGCCGCCAGTGACTAAATAAACTGCTTCACTAAGCAAACCTAACTGGCGCACTAGAGAACCCAGGCGATCGCGGAATGTCCGACCAATCGGATAAGCTGGTACGACACCCCAACCCGTTTCTTCTGCGACAAATACCATATCAGCAGCCACCAGCTGCACTGTCTCCAGCAACTCTGCAAGAACATTTTCCCAACTCAGGTCGTCTTGTTCTAAAAAATTAGCTACCCAAGTTCCCAAAGAATCAACCAAAAGGCAGGTATTCGGCTTCGCATCAGCCAGGGTAGCAGACAGTTCTATAGGTACAGAGAGCGTCACCCAGTCTTGAGGGCGACGATTTTGGTGTTTTTGAATGCGTATGTGCCACTCTTGGTCGTCTGGATTGTCATTAGCTGTTGCTACATAAACAACTGCTTTCCCCGACTGTATCGCCAGAGTTTCCGCCCACTCACTTTTACCAGATCGTGCTGGCCCTGTGACTAAGATGACTTTACCCAAAGTTGTTTCCTTAGTATCTTAATAAAGATACTAAGATACTAATTTATCACCACAGTTTTTTACTTTAGTAACTTTTAGGAGATAAAATTAGCACCAGCACAGCATCTTTGATGCCACAAATGGCAAAAGCCGAAATCCCAACAACCCCATTCATAATTATTTAACATCTTTGGGGACAGCAAATTTAAGGTTATCTTTTATGAAAGCAGGCTTAAAACGCATTGAGGCAACTCTACACGATATAGGGACTCGCGGCACTGCCTCCGCCGCTCAAACAGGTGATTCGACAAAGCGGCCTTTCTCCTTTAGGATTAGCGTCGGCGCACATGAACCTACGGGAAGCACACAGACGCCATCTGAAGAGGACGTAAAAACACAAGGGCAAACAGTAGACCTTGATGTAAATTCTGATGGTGACTATTCAGCCGAACAAAATTTATTTCCTCAACATGACTCTGTGCAGACCTTTCAAGCGCAAGAGAGTGGTGACAAAACACCGAGCCTACCCAAGTTTAAAACTCCCAGCTTAAGTAGTCATCGCCACGGAGCTAATCCAACCTTGGCAATGAATCTATTACAAGAAATTCAGGAAATTGTCGCTGGTTGGCAAAATGAATTGCAAAAAATATTACAGCAAATTCAAGATATTTATTTAGAAGGCCCAATTGTCAATGGCTGGTTAGAATCTAATCTTCAAGAACCAGAACAGGGAGGGACTGCAACACTGCGCCATGCGGAGGTTGACCGACTCATGGACTACGTAGAAGAAATTTGCGCGACCGACAAGAAAGTGTCTTATCAATCATCTAGTACTGGCTATCGCCTTTGTGGCGTGGATAATTCTGGTAAAGTCTGGTCACGTCCATGTCCACCGGATCAGGTTCCCACTGTCAGCATGGCGATCGCTCGTTACCAAAAGTTACGTCAACTATTGGGACGCAAGCAATATCTGGAAACTCGTCTGAGTCAACTAGCCCAAACGCTTGTAGTTTTACACAGTCACATCCAACAAACATGAAGTTTTAAAAATTATATCCGAAGAAACTCGGTTGGTGGGTTGGGAATTTTTGGTTTAGATTAACAGGCAGCAAGTGTAAATAGTGAACAGTCATCTCTGGACACTGACTAACTGATAACTGACAACTGATAACTAACAAAATGCCAGACCCTCAAATTTCTGCCATTATCTGCACTCATAACCGAGATATGTATTTAGGTGCTGCGATTGATAGCCTTTTAGCGCAAGATTTCGCTGCTGACTTTGAAGTTGTGGTAGTAGATAATGGGTCTGGCGATCGCACTCGTGAAGTTGTAGAACAAAGAACCAGCGATCCCCGTCTGAAGTACATCTTTGAACCCACCATCGGTTTATCTGTGGCTCGGAACACCGGCGCAAGGGTTGCTCGTGGTGATATTCTTGCTTATTTAGATGACGATGCCGTAGCTAGCCCTGGCTGGCTGCAAGTTTTATATTTCGCTTACAAAGATAATTCTCAGTTAGCGATCGCAGGCGGCAAAGTCACTCTACTATGGCCCCCAGGTATCCAACAACCACGCTGGATATCTCCAGGATTAGCTGGAAATCTGGGAGCATACGACCTAGGCGACAGCATCATTTACATTGAGCAACCAGGTTTAACACCCAGAGGCTTAAATTACTCTATCCGCAGCAGCTTTCTTGAAGAAATTGGAGGTTTTGACCCCCAGCTTGGTCGAGTCGGGAAAAACCTCTTATCTAATGAAGAACTGCAAATGACCGAATTCGCCCTACAGCGTGGTTGGCAAGTCGCTTATCTGCCCGAAGCTTTAGTGGCTCACAATGTTGCCCCAGAGAGGCTACAACGTTCCTGGTTTTTAAACCGAGGCTGGTGGCAAGGTATCAGTGAATGTTATCGAGAACAACTCTCTGGTAAAGCTGGTGTTGCTCAGTTGCAGCGTGGTAGCGAACGCTTTTTACGTGGTTTATATAAAGCAGTGCAATATTTCTCCGACCCAGCAGAACGATTTGACAAACTTGTATACGCTTATGGTCAGATTGGTTACTTAAATGCCGCTATTCAAGGTCTTTTATCTCAAAATCAAATAAAAAATAACAAATAAAAACTTAAATATTATGTCATCTAAAATACCAGTTTCAGTATTAATTCCAGCCAAAAATGAAGAAGCAAACTTACCAGCCTGCCTCGCTAGCCTTGCTAGAGCAGATGAGGTGTTTGTAGTAGATTCTCAAAGTACCGATAATAGTGTTGAAATTGCTAAAATTCACGGTGCAAATGTCGTGCAATTCAGCTTCAATGGACATTGGCCTAAAAAGAAAAATTGGTCTTTAGATAATCTCCCTTTTCGCAACGAATGGGTGTTAATTGTAGATTGCGATGAGCGCATCACCCCCGAACTATGGGAAGAAATTGACCAAGCAATTCACAATAATGAAGATAACGGTTACTACCTGAATCGTCGTGTATTTTTCCTAGGAAAATGGATTCGTCACGGTGGAAAGTATCCTGATTGGAATCTGCGTTTATTCAAGCATCAAAAAGGTCGTTACGAAAACCTGAATACCGAAGATATTCCCAATACTGGTGATAACGAAGTTCACGAACATGTGATCTTACAGGGAAAAGTCGGGTATCTCAAAAACGATATGCTCCACGAAGATTTCCGCAACCTTTACCACTGGTTAGAACGGCACAACCGCTATTCCAACTGGGAAGCCCGTGTTTATTTCAATCTACTAACAGGTAAAGACGACAGCGGTACTATTGGTGCAAATCTATTTGGTGATGCGGTACAACGCAAGCGCTTTTTGAAAAAAGTGTGGGTGCGTCTGCCATTTAAACCAATTTTACGATTTGTTTTGTTCTACATTATTCAGCGCGGTTTTTTGGATGGCAAAGCCGGATATATATATGCACGCTTGCTAAGTCAATATGAATATCAAATTGGGGTCAAACTTTACGAATTACGTAACTGTGGTGGTCAGCTAAATACTACAACTACCCCGAAAGAGGGAGCAGGGGAGCAGGGGAGGCAGTGCGTTGCGCGGGTTCCCCGCGTTGTAGCAACTACCGTGGAGCAGGGGAGCAGAGGGACAGGGAAAGCTATTGACCATTGACTCTTGACAAATGACCAATGACAAACCTTTTGTAGATTTACGTAAGTACGACCAATCCTGGTTTGATCGAGGGCGTCCAGGTTGGTATATTTTGTTATGGTGGATTGTGCAGGCGATCGCTTTTCCCCTCACACCGCAACCACTAAGTATTTTGCGTTGCGCCTTACTGCGCTTGTTTGGCGCTCGTATTGGCAAAGGCGTGCTAATTCGACCCACAGCCCGCTTCACTTACCCTTGGAAAGTTACCATTGGCGACTACAGTTGGATTGGGGATGATGTAGTTTTATATAGCCTCGACCAAATACTTATCGGTGAACACTGCGTAATTTCGCAAAAAAGTTACCTGTGTACTGGTAGTCATGATATCCAAGATCCGGCTTTTGGTTTGAAAACAGCGAGTATCATTATTGGTAATGGTGCATGGGTAGCGGCAGATTGTTTCGTAGGCCCAGGAGTGCAAATAGGAGCTAATGCAGTAATTGGCGCTCGTAGTAGTGTTTTCACTCACATACCTGCTGAACAGGTTGGTTGGGGAAACCCCTGCCGTCCCCAGTATTTGCGGCAGAAAAAATAGTAGAGACGTTGCAATACAACGTTTCTACTACCGTGTTTCTGAAAAAATCGGTTCAGCTGCTAATTTATCTAAACGGATGCTAGTAAGCAAATTCCGCCACTCTGCCTGAAGTTTCGTGTTCTGTGGATTTTTCTGACGCAGTTCTGCCAGTGTCGTCAGTGCCTCGTACCATATCCCATTTTGGGCATAGATAACAACACGTTTTAGAGGATCTGCTGTGTTTAGCTCCTGGACAGTTGCCTGTTTCAGGTTGACTCGTTGTATCATCCCTTCAACATAAATCGGAGGTGATTCTTTTTGTTGGTCACAGTAAACGGTTAAAAACCAGCGGTATTGTTTGCCTACTTCTAATGCGGGAGCACTAGCAGGTAAGGAAACCCGGATTACTCCTGGACTTTCTGGTAGGGCGATCGCTTTTTGATAGATAGGGTTTGATTCTGGATCTTGCAGTACAAATTCAGCTGGATAGGTAGACTCCTTAGTATATGGCACATAAAACAACCAGCTTGGACGTTCCACGGTTGTCAATCCCCAGACATTTTTCACTGTGCCAGATTCCTCGCTAAAGGGGACTAGGGCAGTGAGTTGAGTTTTGACAGATGGACACACACTTAAGCTACCTCCACGGCTAGCTCCTCCAGTTGGACGGCCTCCAGGAGGTGGCCCAGGTGGTGGCGGGGGAGGATTAAAGCGTACAACTTGAGCACGAGCTGAAGCTGGTAGGGTTGGTTTTGCTAGTACAGAGGTTAAGCTACTCAATAAACTCGTTGTGCAGCTAAAAGCTAGTATTAAAAACAGTTTTACTGGTTGCGAATTTGACTTCATAAAAGCTTGTCCTTAAGTCAATTAGTGATGAGCTAGGATTTTCGAGGAGCTTCAAGGCTTATTATTTCATCTAAAACATCCAGCTTGTAGGGCGGGCATCATTGTAATGCTAGCCCTGTCAAGGCGGTGAAAAATTTGCTTTATCGGTGCTATTAAACTTAGTGTCTTTGTACGGGCAGTCCGTTCATTTTAAGTTTTTGTTTTTGAATTATGAAATGACATCAAGCCAACTGTCGCCACTAATGATAAAGCCGATGGCACAAAAGGCACCCAAGCACCCAAAATTAATAGACTAAAGCAGAGCAGATACAGCACCCCAGAAGCAACACCGACAGCCAATGCTAACTGGGGAAGCGATCGCCACTGCCAAGCAAGTATTCCCCCAATCAAAGACCAACCCCAAATCCAGGCCACCTCAACCCACAGTGACCAAACCCGCAGTAACGGACGCTTATCTAAGACATTACTGAGGATCTGGCTAACCATGTGCGCTTGTACCAGCACTCCTGGCATTTGTTTGTCTAAAGAAGCTCCGTATGGCGTAGACCAGGTGTCTCGAAAATCCCCTTTTGCCACTACACCAATCAGAACAACCCTGTTTTTGACAGCGCTAGGGTTGACCGGACTATATAGAAATTGCGTCAGCGTTACCTGCTCAGCTATCTGCTTTGAGGAACGGTAGTTGAGTAAGATTTGACCATTGGGATCGATGCCTTGATAGCCCCCAGCGCGAGACTTCAGAGTCGGAAAAACATTACCCAACTGCAAATTTCCTTGCAGAGTAAACTGAGGTTCAATTCCTAAAGGCAATAGATAGCGGAATGCCAGTTGGATACTGAGTGCGTAGGAAGCTGAACACAACGATGCTGCTTCTTGGTTCATGAACAGCAGATGCCGACGTAAAACCCCATCGCTATCTAGAACAAAGTCGCTAAATCCTACACGCCGTTCTGAAATTTCCGGTGGTGGCTCAATGCCTTTGGTGTTTGCTGTTCTATCACTTCCCTTGCAGACGCCAATCAAGTTCTCAGTCTGCTGGAGACGAGTAGTTAAATCTTGCTCCTCAGCCGGAAAATCACGGTAAATATCCAAACCGATCACTCTGGGCTCGTACTGCTCAAGTTTTGCCAGCAGTTTGTTGAGAGATTTGTCAGATAGGGAAATCCCTTTTGATGATTCGCCATTTTGTCGTTGAGTTGCCAAGTCAGCATCATCAATCGTCACTATTAACAAGCGTGAATCAATTCCTTCATCAGGACGCGATCGCATCATCAAGTCAAAGGCTTTTAGCTCTCCACTTTGCAGCAGTCCCAGAAACCTCATCCCACAGACTAAGGTTGCGATCGCTAGGCTAGAGAATAAAGGCACGTTAAATCTGCGTTGAGGAGAGGCAGATAAATTCGGTATTTCTTCGGTGTTTGCACGCCTTAGTTCCTCCCAAGTTGGTGGCTTTTGTGCTGGATTTTGGCAAATTACTGGTAGCCAAGTTGCACAGGGAAATTTATCTTCAAGTCCTTGCAACCGTTCTCTCGCTTGCCGTACCGCCTGGTATAAAGACTCACCACCTGCAAAGCCTGCTAAAAAATACTTCAAAAACTCTTGGGCAACCCGGTCTGGGACGGGTTCGCGCATAATGATCATCTGGGGAATTTGCAAATCAGCTAGTTCTCGCGCCAATCCCAACCCATCACAAGAGTTAAATATTGCCAGTTGCAAGCCATTTTCAATAGCTTTTTTGAGCGCATACTTTAACTCGCCAATGGTGAGGCTATCAGTTTGATTCAGATAAATCCGCCCACTTTCTCCATTCCCCTGACTGGAACTGTGGCCGGCGAAGAAAAGAATATCCCAGTTTTTCCCCCAGAGATGGTCAGTCAATTCCTTGCGTTGTGGTTCTACCACAAAGCTAATATCTGCGTTGCTACACTGTTGTAGTAAAGCTTGGTCAGCCTGAGTGTCAATTCCCTGACTATTACCGACAATAGCTAAAATATTCACCGCTTGGTTGCGGTTGCATGGTTTGATAATGCGATCGTAGGTGGGTGAAGCGAGGGCGATTTCAGTCTTGGGATAGCGTTCTAACAAGTCCCACAAATGCCAAGGTAATAGCTGCAATTGGCTATTTTCCGTTTGCAGAATCACCCGCACTTCTTCTGTAGGCAATAATCTTTCTAGCCATTTTTCTCGCAGGGGGCGAAACTCCTCCGCTCGCAGCCAGGTGTTGAAACGTGCCCGCAAAATATGGGCAGTGTTTTCACAGTCTTGGATCATTGATACATTCGTCACCTGCACTTTGTCAGCATGTAGGCGATAACGGTTTCCCAAATGTCGATAACTAGACTGCCAGTGGCTATAGTAAAGCGGCATTTCGGGTGATGGTGGTAGCTTACCCGTGATTTCTGTTGAGGGGCGATCGCATTCTTCACCAATCTGAAGGGTGACAGCAAACCCCTGCTCAAAACTTCCCTCTCCAAATTTCAGAACTACTAACTTACCCATGACCGTCGCTTTGCTCCAATTCAAAATCACCCAATTGCTGATGCTTTTACCCTTGTCTTCTCCTGTGGTTGCGACGTTGCGCGTAGCCCATTAAGAACTACAAATTATGAATTATTTTGGTCAAAGTATCCATAAACAATAGCCAGAAGCCACTGCTCAAACTTCTTTTGAAGTTCAAAAAATCTAGTTGGAATTTTTAATTCCCGAATTACCAATTACCAGTTAATAATTACCGAACCAAACTTGAAAATTTACATGCTTCAAATCATAAAATGTTCTGTGATGCTGATATCATTCAATGCTACCCTAACGCTAAATAGCTCTGTGGGTTCACCACGAAACTGTAACTGAATGTAGTTGTCTGATTTTCTAGCTTGAGCTTCGAGAAACACTGCTCCCGAACTATCTAGAACAGTAAGCTGCACTCCTGGGGGCAAGTATATTTGACTACCAGTAGCGTGTAACTGGAGACGAATACTGGTTTGTTGGTCAGTTTCGGGAGTAATTTCCACCATCAACATGACGGGCTGGTTGAGAATTTGGATTCCCAAATCAATCAATTTTGCACGTCTGGTTACTGCTTCTGGCTGGTTGAGAGCATTTTTTTCCACGGTTTCAGTACTGCGAAAAGCATAAGCTGGTCTAAGTTCCGGCACGTTCCATAAAGATTCAATAGTTTGCCAGCCTGTCTCGAATATCCCAGCAAACCACTGACTCAAATTCACAAAAGGCGTTGCTAAATGATCAATTAACGCTTCTAGGGGTTGCAGTTGAGTCAAAGACAGCCTTTCGGTTGTGACTCTAGGGATAAACCCCAGCAGCTTTGCGTATTGGAGCGATTCATCAAATTGAACCACTAAATAACCTACCCGTTCTTCCCAGGTTTCTGGAGGAATTGCACATGTTTGCTGATGCAGACGTACAGGGCGACACTCCAAACGACCAACTGAGGGTATTTCCAGGTCAGCCACATCTGCACAGAGGCGCATGACAGGGTTCCAACTGTCACTGGCTTGGAGGTTAGTAGGAATTTCCATCATCTGCAAGTAGTCATTCACCACCCATACAGCTAGCGTGTTCAGCTGCACTTGCTCTGCTTTTTCAAGAGTTGGCTGCTGATTGGCAAACTGCTGAGCAGTTATGCGAGCTATTTGGGAAATCGGCAAAGTTATTGCGAAATCGTCTACCCCAAAGGTGGTGTTATTCATACGTTAAGTCCCCAGTGGTCAATGCTGCTATCTACATATCGCTCACATTCACTAAATTTATGCCACAAAAGAGAGCTTTTAATAATGAAAAAACTGACAATTGACTGGGGACTGAAGATGGGAATAGAGCACAGATTATTTCCTATAACTTCGAGCCTATTCCTTCTCTCCTAACCCTAATACCCAGGAGGTAGCTGTGCCTTTTTTGGCTGATTTATTTTTCCTGCGGTATTTAGCGAACTTGAGTACTGGGTTTAATAAAGAGGAGAGTTCAAGTTGCGATCGCTCAAAAATTTCTTGGTAAAACGGATACCAAGTAGATTTCTGTTACCTTTGTGAATGCGTACAAATCTGTTCTAGATTGAAATCACTACAAAATGTATTGTTATTGCAGGAATTAGTTATCAAATTATATTTATTTACCTACATAGATAGATGCTAGATAAAATTACCTTCCTTAAGGAAGATAAATAATCTAAAAAACTTATTTTTATTGAGATATCAACTTAGTTTCAAAAATAATTGGTATGCATTTTAGTCAATGATATCCATCAGATAAATCTTAATAAATCTTAGCCTTTTGTTAAAGTTTTCAAGTTACCATACCAGAGTAGTTGATGACTCGAACTTGGATATCTAGGGATGGTTGTGTCATCCCGGAAAAATCCCCTAGATTTATCCGCCAAGCCGCAAAGTGTAGCTGAAAGCAACCAATTAATAGGTAAATCTCTGAGGTAATAAGCATGAATTACACTATCGAGTCTGCGCGTAACATTTTTTCTAACACCCAAGTGGCGGATGCTGTTCCAGCCACCACAGCAATGTTTGCCAAACTCAACATTGACGACAAACTAGCATTTCTCTGGTATGCCTACACCGAATTAGGTCGTACAATTACTCCCGCTGCTCCTGGAAAAGCAAATCTCCAATTGATGGAAGGTATATTCAATCAGATTAAGCAGATGTCTCATGAAGAACAAACGCAACTCATGAGGGATCTTGCAACCAATGCTGACACTCCTATCAGCCGTTCTTATGCATACTTTGGTGTCAATGCAAAGCTGGGTTTTTGGTGGCAGCTAGGAGAGTGGATGAAACAGGGTATCGTTGCTCCTATGCCATTTGGCTATCAAATGTCAGCTGAAGTTAAAGCAGTGCTAGAAGCAGTCCAAAAAATCGATCAAAGTCAGCAAATTACTGTACTACGAAATACTGTAGTAGACATGGGATTCGATCCGACTCAGGCTCCCACAAAGGAGGCAGAAGTCATAAACTTCACATTCCCACGCACGTCTCAACTTCCCCAATTCCCCATTGAGGGGGTAACAGAGCCAACAGTGCTGAAATACATTGAAGCCATGAACGCAGATAATGTTGAAGCTGCTGTTGCTTTATTTGCTAATAACGGTGCATTGCAACCGCCTTTCCAAAAACCGATTGTTGGGCGAGATGCTATCACCGCCTACCTGCGAGACGAAGGACAGGGATTAGTGATGAAGCCAACAAAAGGCATCTCGGAAAGCATAGAAGATGGTTATACACAGCATAAAATCACTGGTACGGTCGAAACTCCTTGGTTTGGGGGTAACGTGGGGATGAACATTGCTTGGCGATTCTTACTCAATCCCCAAGGACAAATTTACTTTGTGGCGATTGATTTATTAGCATCTCCCAAAGAATTGCTCAACCTGGTACGTAAATAGTGTGCTAGTAGTCCGTCTGCATAACTAAGGGATAAAGGAAAAGGTGCTTATCCAGATGGCACACACACTCACGCGTGCCATCTGGAACAAAACTATTTGTCAAGGATTAGTTTGGTTGAATAAATCAGGCGATCGCTTTAAAGATTAACGATGAAGTAGTATCTGAAATAATCGATGACAGAAT
This sequence comes from Nostoc sp. B(2019), assembly GCF_010091925.1. Taxonomy (GTDB): domain Bacteria; phylum Cyanobacteriota; class Cyanobacteriia; order Cyanobacteriales; family Nostocaceae; genus Komarekiella. Next base: position 42,851 of record NZ_WVID01000025.1, read on the forward strand.
GATTTAAACGAAACCCATAAACGATAGCCCTTGCGGACGAGATCCAAAACAAAGTAGGGCACTCTTAACCGAAGTGGATAGAAAAAAGGCAGATATAACCAGTAATAAGCTTTTTTCAAGTTATTCCACTTTGAGCATGTCTGTTCATCGAGAAAATCCGAGATATCTACGACTAATCCTCTACCTTCATGCATCATGACATTGCGACCGTGAATGTCATGAGGGTAAAGACCGCGATGACGTGCATAATCTAAAGCTTCATCAATGTCTCGTATAACCTGTTTGGGAATACGTAGACCAAGGTGTATACAGTTGTAAAGAGTAACTCCATACAGCCGCTTCAAAATTAAGAAGCCTTCTTTGGCATAAAAACATTCAGAAAAAGCAGGATGAGAACCTAAACGGCGATAGACCTCCACTTCCTCCTCAAAGCCTGGGCGACCGGGCGCGTAAATTTTCACCACTTTGTCTGGATAGTCGGGGTGATAGACGACAGCAGCATAGTTTCCCGTACCCAGAAGCCGCCAGGGTTCAGGAAGATAGTTTACTTTCACTGGGTTATGGGGATTAACACTCTCAATTTGTAAGCTAGGAAGTAGTTCTTGGTAAATACTTTCAAGCATCTGCTGAAGGTGTGATTTATCCATACAGGAAGTGTATTGTATCTAAACTGGGAACTTGCTCATCTTGCCACCCCCTTAATTGCAAATGCGACTTTTAAATATTACCAGCATTAAAAATATGCTCTGCGGTCAAATTTAATTCTGGGAAAGTAGGTGATTGAATACTATCGCTTCCACGGAACTGGCTCACTTGGTATTCCCCCTCAACTAGTGAATAAATCGATATTGTAGGCTGTTTGGGATTGCCAACGAACGACTTACCACCCAGAGCTAAGTAATCTACAATCCAATATTCAGGAATACCAATTTCCTCATACATACCGCGTTTAGTGTAATAGTCAGTACGCCAATTAGTACTAACTACCTCAATCACCAGAGGAATTGATACGCCTTGAGTAACAGTAGATTCTTTTTTCCACAGAGGTTCATTTACCAAATTGGAGCGATTGATTATTAATACATCTGGTGAATAACCGGATTCATTTTCAGGTGGTTTTACTAATGCTGTTTTTGGTATGAAGTAAGGAAGGTTAAGGCGCTCATATTCGATTGGGAGTTTTGTAGCTAAGAATCCTATAATTTCTTCATGATCGCCTAATGGTTGTGTCATTTCTACAATTACTCCATCATGCAGTTCATAGTGTCCCCCATCGGGTTTCCACTGAACAAATTCTTCAAAGGTTACTAGCTTAGTTTTTGGTAAGGCTTGAGTCATATAGTCATCCTTATTAATTTTTCTGTTTTAATTGTTAATTGTTAGCTGATTTAGATTTTCGGTAATTGCTCAACTAGGGCTAAATATAGAGCCATCAGTAGAGAGAGCTTTTTTAATAGCTTGATAAGCTGTCAAATCTTGACGCTTGCCTGTAAACCAATTAGTAGGGAGAGGGGAAGGGGTGATGGGTTGGAGGAGTGGCGATCGCGTTCTCAATCATCTGAACAAGCAGTATCGCTAAGGGCGATCGCATCCGCCTTTCTAATGGAAAAACTCAGCCACACTACAGCGAAAATCCGGCAGTAGGGGAGAGGCCAGAGTATCAGTGGCAAAGAGCGTTGACACCAGACGCAACAGAGCATCTTGGCGGCGATACACTTCGAGTTGCTGAATACGCCAATCCAGAATCCAATACTCTTGTACGCCCCGTTCGGCGTAGAGCTTAAGTTTAGTTTCCCGATCACGGCGTTCATTCTGTGTTCCCGGAGAGAGTACTTCCACAATTAGTTCAGGAGCTATGGTGAAATGCCCTTCTTCATCTACTCCCGCTGCTAATCGCTCGTGACTAATCCAAACCACATCAGGAATCACATTATCCGCTTCATCAAAAATGACTCCGGGTGTCGGTACGGTTTCTCCTAATTGCGATGCTGATGACCAGGTATTGAGAAGACTATAGGTTTGTCCGATCGCTTTTTGGTGTTTCCAGTGCGGAGCGCGAGTCATGAGCAGATGTCCATCAATAATTTCGTAGCGGTGACTGCTCTCCGGCAGAAGTTTGAGGTCTTCAGTCGTCCAATAAACGCGATCGGTAGCTGGTGTCATGAGGAGTACTGGAGGGTAATAGGCAGTGCCCTTATGATACTCGATCTCTCAATTCGAGCCGCCTTGTGCTGCTGATCAAGTTGAAACCCAACAAACCCAGGACTTACGCACAGGTAACGGAAAAACGAACCGCAGAGGGCACAGCGAAAAGTCGAGCCAGTGCGAACAATCGCGCTTGCGTCGGAAAGCAACTGGCGCGGAGCGCCGGCTTCCGCCGTTGGCGCAGCCCAACCTAGGCATCAGAACTTCGGGAGAAATGAGAGTTTGAGAGGTTTTTTGCGTAAGTCCTAAAACCTACAACCAATTGCCAATCAGCACGTAGGCAGCCCAAAAGCTTGGTGCTTTGTAGTTGGGATGTTTCAGCAGTTGTAGCTGAGCACGGTGAACAGCTTCGGCTTTGGTGATTTTGCTACTCTGGAGTTCTTGATAAAAGGCACTAACAAACAGAGCTGTCGATTCATCATCAATCTGCCACAAGGATGCTAGGGTACTGCGTGCGCCGGCTCGTACAGATGCCCCTGCTAAACCCAGCGCTGCACGGTTATCTCCTGCTGCTGTTTGGCAGGCACTCAAAACTAATAGTTCAACTCTGGTTTTATCCTGACTACGAAGAAAACTATCAAAATATTTGACTTTGATTGGGCCATCAGCAGCCAAAATATAGGTGTTTTCAGCCAAGGAACTAAACTGACCGTGAGTTGCTAAATGTACTATGTTAAATGAAACGGTATTAATTTGGCTTTCTAGTTTTTTGCTGGTGAACTGCCCATCTAGGAGACTGGTTGTCGATATTCCGGCTTCGGTAATGCCGTTGAATTCAGATTTGATGGCAGGTAAAGGTGCATAGTTGGGGTAATTTGCTGGAGGCTGAGTTAGCCCAGCAGTTAAAGCTTTTAGTTGCTGTTGTACCAGTGGTTTGGGGTCGAGGAGTTGCAGACCGACGCTAAGGGCGATCGCATATTTTTCCACTAAATACTGTTTACCATCGTAAAGGGCTGCCATTGGTAAGTTGCGTAATGCTCCATCCAGCACAAACACTAAAGTATTCACCCCACTGGCTTGTAATTCTGATTCAATAGGTTGGAGCAACCAGTTGTAAACTTGTTGCGACTGTTTTTCGACAGTTTTGGTAGCAGTGGGATTTACAAGGTTTTTTCTCAGTTCTGCGAGAATTTTTTCTACTTCTGCTTGACGAATTTTGGTTTTATAATGCCGCAGGGGTTGTTTGGGAATTTTGACAATTACCTGGAGTTCGTTAGGAAGAATAATTGGATAAAGGATGGCAGCATTGGGGTTATCTTGATCTACCACTTGATCAAGCGGCACTTTTTGACCTTGTAGACAAGCTTCCCGAAAAAAGTTGTCTAATTCTGCCAATTGCAGTGCTTCAATCCGCTGACGTGCTTTCTCTAATATTTTTATATCAGGTTGTGTCCCCTGAGATTGCAGCAGTAACTCTACTGACTCTCGATAGACTGGTTCTACGCTATCTCGAAAATTGAATTGCACGTCTTGATTGACTGCTACTAGGTCACTGCGGAGATACTGGAGAGTTTCCACAGCAGCATCATACGCTGCGATCGCTCCTTTGATATCTTTTTGTGCCCAGAGCAATCTACCTAACTGCCACTCCAAGGTATAGGTAATGTCCGGTGCGTTGCTGGTTTGGGCGAGAAATAATCCCTGCTGGCTCAGGTTTTGCGCCTCTGACCACTGTTTAGTTTCTTCGTATAAGCCGCCCAAACTCTTCAAGGCATAAGCTTCTGCCCGCTTGTCGCCCAAACTGCGGGATTGCTCAATAGCTTTGGCAAGTAATCGTGCTGTGTCCGAATTTCTATTGGAAAATTTACTTAGGCTTTGTGCAAAGTTAATCCTAGCGTAGACAGCAGCACGGCTAGGGGGGAGTTGTTCGAGTTGAGATTGAATCGATGGTAATAGAGTTTCGGCTTGTGCTAATTGTTTATCTTCAATGAGTAGGCTAAGGTAATTCAGTTTTGCCTGGATTTTTGTCAGAGGTGATGGAGACACCTTCTCTGTTTGTTGATAATAGGCGATCGCCTGTTGTTTTTGCTCCTGTTTATCAGTATTACGGGTATTATTTCCTAAGCTGAATAGGCTTGCCCCGATATCAGCGTTTGATTGCAGTCGTTGAGCAATGGTAAGGCTTTGCTCAAGAGCTTGGCGGGACATTTCTAGCTCTCCTGCTACCTGGAGAGCATCACCTAGCGATCGCAATCCTACTGTTTTTTCTAGAGAGTCTGGTTGAGATTGTAATGTCTTATTTACTTTTTTGAGTGTTTCTACTGCACGACGGTAAAATCCTTGAGTTCGCCACGCTTGTGCTTGATTGATTTGCGATCGGATTATACCGCTTTGATTTTTTGCTTGCTTGTAAACCTCTTCTGTTTGCTCCCAAGTTGCTAAAGCTGCCTCTGCCTTTCCCATTGCCAGTTGCAGACGACCTTGAATATCCAGTGATTGAGCAAATACTTGCAGATTTTGGTTTTTATCCTGTTCTTTGAGCAAATTCAAGCTGTCTGTAATTGCCTGCTGTGCCTCAGCCCACGCACCGAGTTGCTGGTAAGCTAAAGAAAGATTACTCAAAGTCGCTGCTAGTCTAAGCTTATCCCCCTGTTGCTTATATTCCTGGGCTGCCTGTTGCAATACATTCACCGCTTGAGCAAAATTGTCGGCATCGAATAAAACTTTACCCTGTTGCAGTGCAGAGGTGGAAGTAACACTGTTGATTACCTGTTGGGATGAGGAGTTGAGCGCATCTGGAACTTTTGCTAGCACAGGTGAACTGAGGATGCATAGCAAAGCAATTAGGAAGTATAAAGGCAAACGTAAAAAGTCAAAAGTCTTGCCTTTCACTTTTGACCTAAGAATTTTCAGAAAATTCGTACCAGAAAGCCTAGTTGTTTGAGTCATGGGCATGGCAAGAGGTAAGTAATAGCCAGGAACGCACAGGATTGAATGTAAGTACTTGGGCTACCAAGATAATCTCATCATTAGTATCCCTCACCCATCCCTGTGCTTCCACGAGCTGATTTGTTATAACAAGCCCTCTAACTCAGCAAATTTCCGCAAGCGTGGTAGACACTGACGCTGATAAAAACTGCTCAATGTCGGAATTGACAACTTGAATTCCTCAGATAATTCTCTCCAGCTAACTTCTGGGGGTAGACGTTTGAGAATTAACACCTGACAATTCACCTCTGGATGCCCTTTAATGTGAGTACGGCACAGTTCTCCATCCGCATCTGTCTTAACCCATATCTCCAAGTTTTCTAAAATGGGAGGCGCTTGGGGGGTAGCGGGTAAGTTATCTACAGGGTCAATTATTTCACTGTTTTCACCCGACTTAGACTGGTGGAGCCGGAGGGGGACGGTTGTGATTTGTTCCCGGTGCTGGTTGAGATAAAAGTCTTGTAATCTGCGTTTCAGGTAAGCATTCAGCCAGGTGACAACACTACCATAAGTGGGGTCATATATTTGACCCGTCAATCCTTCACAAACATTGCGGCAGAAATATAACCAAGTTTGTTGTAGTGCGTCTTGATAGTAGGGAGTATTTTCTCTCCAGAGTCTACTTGCTGTCAAGCGAATAATTTGCGTGAGCAGCTTTTGACGCTGAGGGCTTCCGAGTGGATTTCCACAGGCTTGGGCAACTAAGCAGCGTAGCTGTTCATCGAATTCAACCATGGCAATCTTGGCGAAGAAAGCAAGAATATCTTAAGTATTGCGTATAACAATGTCCTAAAAAAATTACCCTTCGTCGTGATACTACATTTTTTTACTTTTCCTTACTTTGTATTGCTTTCCCACTCTGCAATAAATTGTGGATGAATTTGCAAATAATGACGATGGAAATTACAGCGTTTAATTATACCATCTTATTGAAGTTTTACCAATAAAATACTCTGCGATTTAAATTGGTTTGTTGTCGATAATTTGGCAGAATCTTTATAAACTACATCTTTCATCGCATCTGCTAATTCTGATTGTTGTGTAAGAATTAAAATTTGACGGCGTAAATGGTCTGCATAGATACTTAATGTTGTAGCATCTTGTAATATTTGTGTTAGAGTAATGTTCATATTGGCTACATTATAAAGAGCAAGACGTACTAGAAATGGATGTCCACCCACTAGCATCATTAATTTTTCAACCTCGGTTTCATCCGAGTTTAGTTAATGCCTTTGGGTTAAATCTAAAATTTTTTTATGATCAAATTCAGGCAATTATACATTAAACCATGATTGATTAATATTAGTAGGCGAATAAATTTCTGTAGAATCTACAATTACCAATCGCCGTTTTTTCCAAATACTCGTCGTTTACCTAACTAAAAACATTTTGAGACTATATAATTATGAAATTTGCCTTCTCTATACCTTCCTTACTTGCTTATATATCATCTATTGTGCTGCTAGTGTCGCTACCATTAGTTGTAAAAATACCAGCTTCTAGTGCTTCTAATGACTGCCAAACTTTTAAGCCACCAGATCTTAATATACTAACCGACTTCATAGGCATGGGACACTTTCAAGAGGATTGCCAAAAAGACTCACTCGCTGCGGTTTCTTCTTTCACGCAGGCAATTAGGCTCAATCCTCAAGCTGAAGAACCCTACTATCATCGTGCAAATGCTTACAAGAAAGTTGGGAATTATAAAGCCGCAGTGGCAGACTATACCGAAGTAATTAGGCAAAATACAGGTAGATTGGGTTTTAGTAGTCCTGCATACTGGAATAGGGCTTTGACTTATGAAAAGTTAGGCGACAAACAGAAAGCAATTTCAGATTTTACTCAAGTAATTAGTGAAAGTGCTTCTTCTGCTGAGGCATACTTTTTCAGAGGAAATATGTACCGGGATTTAGGAAATAAAGAAAGTGCGATCGCAGATTACAAAGTAGCAGAAAAGATTTTCCAGCAATATGTAGATGGGGTTTACGGAACTGGCCAGATGGATACTATAAATGAAGAAATGTTGGATAAAGTCAGAAAAGAATTATCAAGCATGGGAGTAGATATCTCAGTACCGCAGATTACAACTGGTACTATTTTAAAATCAATCGCCAAAGTAGAAGTCGAGCGAGCATTAAATTTAGCAAGATTTGAACCTCAACACCCAACGATTCAGTATTTTGACACTCAACTTGATGATTTGTATAAACAATTAGAAAACACACAACCGCAAGTAGACAAAATTGTACTGAAAAGTCTTAAAGCAAATGCTGCATATCAAAAAATAGAAGGGTTTGAAATAGAGCGATCGCAACTTATTAAAGAATTTTCTTCAGACCATCCAGTAATAGTATTAATTGATAGTCAAAAAAATGAGCTAGAAGCGTTAATTAGCCGAAATCAAATATAGACTTTTTAACCGATAGGATATGTAACGGCATAAATTATCTGTGCAAAAATGAATAATCTATTTGCCGTTACACACCACTATATTTAGTCAAACTTATATTCTTGATGCATCATTTTTCAGCTAACTATAATCTGAGCCAGGACAAGAATTGCTCCCACCAAGAATATGTCAAATTACCTACACTCAGCTTCATTTTTTTGCGAATGTCTTGGATATTCCAATTAGTTAACTTAGCTAGAGTTTGCGCCTCTTGTTCAAAACGCTTGGGCAAAGACCGCTTGTATTCTCTGCCTGCTTGACATTGGAGTTCTCCAGTAAACGGATGTTGTAAAATATAACGCCCTTGGAAAGATTCACGGTTGGAGGTTTGTTGAAATGTCGGATCTTCAGGAAATTTATCGCGGGTATAGCGGATGTGCAGGCGGGTAATGAAGACATTACTACTAGGAGAACGACGACGAAAGCCAGGGGATACTGGCATATCACTAGAATTATCATCCAACCAAAATACACCTGCTTGCTTGAGTTCTTCTTGAGTCAAAGGCTCGGCAGAACAGGGATCGCAATTACCCATATCCCAAGAGTATTCTAAGAAACCGACTTTCCGATCTTCTTTAGTGTAGGCAGTTTGGAACATGGACTTGTAGAATTCACCAAATTCATCTTTAACAAACAGGGGAATATTGGTGTTAGAGGGGATTTTTACCGTCCGGTAGTTAGTGATTTCAGCCTCTCCTTTAGGCGAGAGAATATAGACAATTAAATCCTGCTCGGTAGTGGCATTGATCATGCCCAAACGAATTGGCAGCATGAATTTAGGTGATTGATAAGAAATTTGCAGCGGACGGAGAAATTGATAGCCAGATTGCTCGAATTTATCTAGGTTGACTTTGGCAACAAAGAACTTCATTGAGGAGCGGATGTAGGGCTGAAGTAACTGTTTCGCACCTCTGGGGATTTTATAGCCGTTGCGTTTGAGCCAAGTTTCTAGTCCCCCAGATTCTTTAGCACTCAAAATCAAAATGTCGTATTCGCCGACGTTGAAACGCGCTTCGACTGTAACGCCTAAGCTGGCATCGCCCCTCGTACTCCCTCTTTCATTGGCTGCTGCTCTAGGTGCTGGTGCTGCTTGCATTACCCGATCATAAGCTGGCTCACAGGGGTCAGAGTCAAAATACTCCACTAGTCGCGGCGCACTAAAAGCATCCAGGCGTTCGATAATCTTCGGTTCAGCTACACGAACTTGCTCTTTTTGTAATACCGTCGGTACAGGTATCACCATCGCAAAATCTTTGACTTCGCCTTGGAAGTCGTTCGCCATCGTTAGGACAGTGCGATCGCCATCTCGCGCGATCGCCACCTGAGAAGCTTTGTTATAGAGTTTCGTATCAGCTTTGGCAACATAAAATCCACAAAATGCCCAAGCTGCGGGCGTAAAGCACAGCACAGCTACAACCGCCAGTAAGAATGGCATTAAAACTCGAAAAAGCTTCATTTTATACCTCTATAAATAAGTGGTGATTCAAGCGTAAGTATTTATTGCCCCTCTGCTCCTCTGCTTCCCCACTCCTCCTTGTCCTTTAACCAGGAAAATCGTGCGTCTAACCAAAGAAAATCTAGGAGTATGGTCAACGGGGCTAGGGCGAATAACGCCCAAAAAACTGCGGTGGGGACAAAGAAATAATTCCGCAGAATAAAAGTGCAGATGGCGATGCATATCGCCCAAACTACACGCCCGATTCGGGCATTGGGAATAGACCGGGGATCTGTAACCATAAATAGGGCAAACAGTAGCAAAGACCCGCTCATCAAGCGATGCCAGTAAACGTCCCAAGTCCAACCCAGCCAAAGATTGCGAATCGCCTCCAGCAATGAATATGCACCCAAAAAAGCTGCTGTGGTGTCCCAGCGACCAACTCGCTGCAAAATCATCCCGCCAGTCCCAGCAAATAGCAGTCCATACCACCACTCCTCGCCCCACTGTCCCGGCGAAACCCAAGCATCGGGTGTCAGAACTAAGGCGGAAATGATACCAAAATTGGCAGGATTGAAGAAATGCTTATCACCGACTTGGAAGAGAAATTTACTAGCGATCGCACTTGCTGCGGCTATTGCCATTGTTGTCCAATGATCTGCCCGCAAAAGCAAACTGAGTCCTAGAGAAGTAATTAAAGCGCTGCGAAGATTCATCATTTGTTCTTTACCAGTAACCAATGACAATATCCATTGCGTAGCTAAACAAGTGGCGATCGCAACCCCAATCAACTCTGGTCGCAGCGTCCAGTCTCTTGTACTAATTCCCAAAACTAAGAACAAGCCCAAAAATAGAATTTGATAATCGCGTATATCTTTAAGCAGCATTACCCCATAATTCCGAGATTTCCCTGAGATTTGTCATCAATCTAGACGAGTAAAAGCTAAAACGATGTTGTTGTTACAGATTTTGTTACAAACATGACTTGCAATACATCTCAAACCCACGTTCTGTAATTCAATTTGTAGTATAAATAGTTACGTTTTAGAAAAATTCCAAATTATAATTTGAACACCTAAGTAAACCTCCGCTACGATACCGATACTTGCAGGGCAGTTTATGCGGTAAAGATTGGAGAGAAAATCTATGTCCTGCACGCTTTTCAGAAGAAATCAAAACAGGGGATTAAAACCCCACAAGCTGATGTTGACCTGATTAAACAACGCTATAAGGACGCAGTGGCAAGGGAGAAACAACAATGACACAGGAACCCGTTTTTAAAGAAAGCAGTGGCAACGTATTCGCTGACCTCGGTTTAGAAGATGCTTCGGAACTTTTTATGCGGGGCAAGATAGGAATTCAGGTACTCCGCCTCCTCTCTCAACGCAACCTGAAACAGCGTGAAATCAGCGAACTTCTTGGCATTCCCCAGCCAGAAGTATCTCATTTAATGAAAGGAGAGTTTCAACGGTTCAGCGAGGGCAAACTTCTCATTTTCCTCAAGCGACTCGATACGGAAATCACTTTACATCTTCGCCCTCGTTATGCGCCGGGCCAATCTGCTGAAACTGTTATATCGCTATAGAGCAAGATGAAGCCATAAAAAAGGAGAAACGACGCAAAATTATTTTGTCTCTTAATTCTGAATAAGAGGCTGCCGTCCACTCTTTCGGCAGGACAGGTGAATGTCACGATAAAATAAAATCACGCAATACATAGACTGGCCGTAAACAAAAAACTCAGCTTGCGTTCCAGAACAAGTACTAAAAGCTACGCCAAGACTTGAAATGCAGCTAGCGCCCTTTTTTCCGATTTTTTACCGTGTTCTCCAACCAACGTTTCCCAACTGCCTTTGGGGTGGCGATCGCAATTCCAAAATGATCGCACTAACATTTGATGATGGCCCCCATCCTCAATACACGCCTCAAGTATTAAAAGTTTTAGACCGCTACAACATTAAAGCCAGTTTTTTTTGGTTGGGTGCTTGCGTTAACCGTTCACCTGCGATCGCCAAAGCAGTAAGCGATCGCGGACACTGGATAGGCTTGCATGGCTATGATCATCGCTCTTTTCCGATGCTTTCCCCAGTTGACCTCAAGGATAGTTTAGAAAAAACCCAAGTTGCTATCTATGACGCCTGCAACTTACAACCTGAACAAGTGCGCGATGTCCGTCCCCCCAATGGTTTATTTACACCTGCAACTTTAAAATTATTTTTTCAGTGGAATTACCGCCCAGTTATGTGGAGTGTTGTACCAGAAGACTGGGTAAGACCAGGCGTTAACACAGTAGTACAGCGAGTTGTCGAGCAGGTAAAAAATGGTTCAATGATTGTCTTGCATGATGGTGCTTGCGGTGGAGAAGATGTTGCAGCCACAATCAAAATTCTTATTCCTCAACTGCTACGACAAGGTTATGAATTTGTAACTGTTGATACTCTATGGCAGCAGGGTACAACCAATCATCTGTGGTAACACATTTGAGATCTAATCTCACTCCCAAAGTAAAATTAAGTACAGTTCCAAGCAAGAATACAAACTTCAATCAACAATGACAATCAATTGCAGCCACCATCTTTTCTTGATGTTGGTGTAAAAGACTTCGGAACTCTTGTAGCCATTCTTCACTGGACTTTCCTTGACAATCATGCCACTTTCCATCAGGGGTAACGATAGCGTATGAAACTAAATCAGGCACTAGGGTAGAGACAGGGCGAATATTGTCTTCTGATTGCACAACATCTAGCCCGTATCGACGTTGAAATTCTTCGGGGTTGAGATTGTAATGCTGCTCCTTACCCGAAATGATGCCATCATATCGACCACCAATCACAAATCCGTCACATTTTGCTTGCGAAGATGGATTATCTTCATCTGCTTCAAAGTATGGCATCATCAATTCTTCAGCCTTTTTGCTTAGGTTTGGTTCTGTGTGATCAATAATCACAAGTGTTAGAAAATGGCTCATATCTAAGCAGGTAAAGTTGTAGTTTTTATTGTTGTAAAAGATATCTTATGACTTATGGAATTTGCAATATATTAGCAAACGAAGGTAATAAAAATGATTTAATTGCTTTGATGAGCGATCGCACTAACACTAAATGTCAGGCGGAGTTAATAACGGAATTTTGTGTAGTAACAACCGCTTTTTAAAGTTAAAAATTGAAACTCAATACTCAAAGTAGCTTTAATTCTTAGGTTTGAGTAACAGATAAAATAATTGTCCATTACTAACTGTAACGCCAGCGCGCTCGCCTGCCACTTTACCAGTACCTAAAAAATAATCTACTCTACCAGCACCTTTAATTGCCCCTCCAGTATCTTGATCAAGAACATAGCGACTAACAATCTGATGCTCTATTCCATTAGCCTTAGCAAAGGGAAAAGAAGCACGAATTAAGGCTAAAGCACCAGGAGGCATGAGAGATTTATCTGTAGCAATAGAACGCTCTGCTGTTACTGGTACGTTGATAGAACCTTGTGCTGGCGCACCATGATTTTCTTGAAAAAAAACAAAGCTGCGATCGCGCGGAATATAAATATTTAAATCTTGGGGATGCTTCTGGAAATAGTCGAGAATAATTGGCATAGTCATACCTTCTAAAGGTAATTTGCCATCGTTCGCTAGTTCTCTCCCAATGCTTTTGTAGTTATAAGCAGTATTACCGGCATAACCGATTGTTGTCTGAGTGCCATCAGTTAGCTGAAGTCTTGCAGAACCCTGAATTTGAGCTAAATATGGTTCAAGGCGATCGCGAAACCAAAACAACTCTAATCCCCGCAGGTTGCCTTTTTCGCCTTGCAAACCGTCTGCTCCTTCTAACTCTTGGCGTGTAGGATGAGGCTTAGGCCAGGAATCTAAATCAGCAGGTAATCGATAAATAGGATAGCGATACTCTGCGGTGGGAAAACGACTAGCGACATAAAGCGGTTCATAGTAGGCGGTGAATAAAACCGCACCTTTGGTATCGTGTCCGACTGATTGATAAAAGACAAACTCTCTTTCTATAGCTGTATGCAATTCGGTTGCAGAACTAGTTTTTAATAGTAGTTCCCGAAATCTTTTCAAGCTATTTAGGACGCGATCGCGTGTAATTCCAGTCACTTGATATCTTTGATAAGCAGCAATAGCATTAGCTGTTTGCAGGTATTGCAAACTGTGATCAATAGCTGTCAATAATGCCTTTTTATCTGGTAGTTGACTATTTTCTTTTGCATAGATAAACTTATCTACACAAGAAGCATCACCCTGGCAACAAGTAACTGGCAATCTCTGGATTAATACTGGCGGTGCTTGGATTTTTGACCTTTGAATAGATGCATCTTGATTTTGGGTAGTAAAGGAGGAGGTTGGTATATCCCACTTTTTCACCCGGCATTCTGGCGGACTGAGTTCCTGATGCGCTAAAGATTGCATACGCACCAGAAAAACTGACAGAATCACAGGTATGCTAATGGCGATCGCTGCAAGTATCTTTTTCATCTGCAAAATAGAGATTAAGAAAATTATTACTCAGTCCCCATTGCCCAATCTTATTATTCATTCATATTACGGTAAGTGGCAACTGCCGAAGGTGATATGCGGTTCAAGTATCGGAATATCCAATATTTAAAAATGGTATCTAAAATCACTGGAAATGTGGCAATAAATAAGAATATAAAATCTCGATTAGCTGGTAATCCCCAATGGCGCGATAAACCTTCTAGAATCACTTCCCAGCCATGAGGAGAGTGGAATCCGACAAAAACATCAGTGAACAAAATGATAATAAATGCCTTAGCGCTATCACTCAAACCATAGACAATATGATCAAAGAAATCTTTAATCACCCCAATAGAAGATTTGCTGACTAGCAAAAGCCAGATGAAAGCACCAACAGAAAAAATATCAGAAAAAACATTTTTGATTGCATTAGCACTTTCACCACGAAACTCCTCAGCAATCTCACGAGCTTTCTCTTGCATTTCGGTTTCAATCTGCTCAGGAGTCAGTGGAGGTGCATTACTAATAAGATTTTGAAACTTGATTTTTTCTTCAAATCTTTGCAGTTCTCCAATAGCTTCTTCTTCCATCTCAAAATTGAGGAATACTTGCACTTGCTCAGGGCCTCTAAAATGGTCAACAAGTGGCCCTACTACAAAAATTTTTGCTAACTGATGGGTTAAAAGTGGTACTATAATTAACAATAAGATGAATCTAATAGATATTATTGTTCTTCTTTGAGTCTGACGAAAATTTTGAACTACATCTTGTTCAGAATTAGGATCTAATTCAACTTGTAAACGAGTGATGGTACTTAAAATTGAACGGGGTAAAATCCCCAAAGTGTCGGCTTTGCGTTGTGGTTTTTTCTCAGGGTTTGGAGTTGGCTTTTTTGGTGGTAATGGTGGAGCGATAGCCGATTCAACTGGCAGAACTTGAGGTTTAGTAACTATTGAAGAAGTTGCTGGCTCACCAGATATCGTGTATTTTGATATGACTTGATCAATGAAGTTTAGCTTTTCCAAAACTAGAGAAGGATTAGGATATTCTATACCTGCTTTATTGGCTGCTTTTTGATTCTCTTCGTTTAAGAACCAACGGCTTGCTCTAAACTCTGTAAGCCTCATCCTGGAAATTTTTAATAGCTTTTTCAGGTCTGACTCAAAATAATCCATCACGCTGTTGCTGTACGTGGCTGAGTCAACGTCTATTTTATTACCATTGAAATGCTTACTTTCTATCTCCTTAATCTTTAATGCCGCTTGGTAAGCTTCATCTAGAGAGCGTTCTGGTGTCTGTAAATACCAACGGTAAGCAGGCAGTAGTAAATGATAGATTTTTTGGCTAAAAACAGAGTTTTTCATCGCAGACAATCATCCAGCATGTTTTGGTGATTCTTAACCCTAAGTTAACGCACGAGGTATATTAACAAATCTACAAGGAGAAGTTTTGTGTCTCATTCGGTCTGGATTGTTGGTACTAGCCGCAGTGGTAAGACTGCTCGCTTGGTAGAGCAATTTTGTAGTTGGGTGCAAACTGAAAACAAATATATTGAATCATTTTATACTAAAAATCTAGGACAGGAAAAAGGTGGTCATCTACCAAAACTTATGTATCTTAGGCCAACAGAACCAGGAGTTTTGGTCTTAGCTGCTAATGATGACAATCGTCGAGAATTGGGTGATAAAATTGTTACAAATACCCTAGGAAAATATCCGGTTCGTGCTAAGACACCACTAGGTTTTTTTCAAGATGAAGTTATTTTATTTTGGCCGTTGCTGATTCAGTCGTTGAACTTGAAAGCGCAATTTCCAGTAAGATTGCGTCCAGAAACGGAACAAGAATTGGCAACCAAACTCTGGCGTTCCCAATTAAATGAAGAAATTTTACGTCTAGCGGGAGTGAATGAGTCTCGTTTCGTGCGTCGCATCCTAGACTTATTGCAATTAGCAGCTTACAGCGGCACACCTTGCGAAGATATCGCCCAGATTTTGCAAAAGGGTTTGCAAGAGAATGCCATAAACCTAGAGCCAGAATTTTTGGCGTCTTTGCTGCTAGATTGGCGTAACTGGTGTCTAGAGAGGGGATTTTTAACTTATGGAATTATTACCGAACTTTATAGTCAGCACTTGTTAAGCGATCCCAATTACCAACAACACCTAACTAAACGCTATCAGGCAATACTAGCCGATGATGTGGACGATTATCCTGGCGTAGCACGTCAGCTGTTTGATTTGCTCTTAGATCAAGGTGCAGTAGGAGCGTTTAGCTATAATCCCGATGGTGCAGTGCGATTAGGATTGGGAGCAGATCCCGACTACCTAGAAGGATTAGCAGGGCGTTGTCGTATAGAAACCTTAACCGGCTTCCCCTCAGATTCTCTTGCAGATAGACTTGCAACATCAATGGTGGAATTAGTCACAGAACCGATGGGACTATATAGTTTACCCAATGCGGTGCAGTCAATTCTAACCACCTCCCGCGCCCAACTGTTGCGGCAAACAGCAGAGGTAATTGCTAATGCGATCAAATCTAAGCAAGTTGAACCAGAACAAGTGGTAATTATTGCACCTGGTTTGGATGCGATCGCTCGTTATACCCTGGTAGAAATCCTCGTCAAGCAAAACATCCAGGTAGAATCGCTCAACGATCAGCGTCCCCTAATTAGTTCACCCGTTATCCGCGCCTTATTAACGATGCTGGCACTAGTTTATCCTGGTTTGGGACGTCTGGTGGATCGGGATGCCGTGGCTGAGATGCTCGTGGTACTCAGTGGAAGAGAGGGGGCGAGTGGGAGAGTAGAAGAGGGGGAAAATAATTCTTCACCCCATCACCCAAAGATTGATCCGGTACGTGCTGGGTTAATTGCCGATTACTGCTTTGTACCCCATCCCGATTATCCCAACTTACTGCCAGTATCGACGTTTGAGCGCTGGGATAGAATCGGCTATGCAGCTACCACAGCTTATAATGATATATTGCAGTGGTTAGAAAAACAGCGATCGCAACAAGAACTCCGCCTGATTCCCAGTCCCATTTCCCTTTTAGACAGAGCAATTCAGCACTTTTTGTGGAATGGCAGTAATCTTCCCTACGATCAACTAGCAGCACTGCGGGAATTGCTCGAAACTGCTCAACATTACTGGGAAATTGACACCCGATTACGACAAATTGACCCAGTTGAGACGACACCTCACGCCACAATTAACGAATTCATTCAACTACTGCGGCGTGGTACTATCACCGCTAACCCTTATCCTGTGCGCCCTATTGGAGCAGCCAAAAAAGCTGTCACCTTAGCCACAATTTTCCAATACCGCTCTAGTAGACGATTTCACCGCTGGCATTTCTGGCTAGATGCTGGTTCACCCCTGTGGGCAAAAGGTGGTGCGGCTACATTGTTTGGTGCGCCGTTTTTCCTGCAAGAAAGGTTAGGTGAACCTTGGACAGCAGAAGATGAGAAATTTGCCGAAGAACAACGACTACGAAGAATTTTGGCAGATTTGCTATCTCGTGTATCTGAAAAAGTTTATTTGTGTCACAGCGATTTAGCTGTTAATGGTCAAGAGCAATTAGGGCCGCTATTACCTTTGGTGAATGCTTGTGTATCTGTTATTTCTGAGGTGTTTGTTACTTAATTAATTTTATCTATAGCAAACTTAAATACATTTTGAACCGGTTTTTAAGGTAGCCAATAATTAAATTTAGCTAAGAATAAAATTAGATTTAAAATGCAAGCAACTTTTGCAAATCGCAAACTAATTTAGCAATATCTATGCTATTGTTGTTATAGGAATCAAAAAAAGTAAAAGCACAAAAAGACTTAAAAAAAGTGAAGCGAGCTTAATATGCTTCTTGTGCTCTGGTAAATCCCCTTCAATTCGCTATAATTTTTTGTAGCGACACAAAGCCAAATGAAGCAAGATATTAAGCTTGGTAATAACTTGAAGTTAATCAAAACTTGACTGGGTATGAGCCAGCAAAAGTTGGCTAACATAGCTAGCATTACCTACCAGATGCGATCACTCTTTGAGTCTGGGAAGAAAGACTCTTAGTATAGTCTGGGAAGCAGATAGAAATTCAGAACTGTTAATGACTTAGTGCAAGCGGGAGCGAGCATTTATAACCGCGAACTAGGTTTCAGCAGTTGCATATTTTTGGAACGAAAACTTCAATAAAAGCAAGTATCGTTCCTTAATATCCAAAAATTGAACCATATTCTCAAAAGTCACCAAGATGTTTCCCAAGTCTTAGTATCAGAGGTTGCTGATGTAAACATCAGCACAACATCTGTAGCTATCACTTTTGGGCTGGAATTTATTCCCCTACATCAGCCACAATCTGATTGATTCTCAAGGAATACTTGCAATAAACGGCAGTATAGCAGTTGCTCAGTACTTGGGGATATTGATTGGTTGCGCTCGTAATTAGAAGTTCTTAGCAACTATGACATAAGCAAAATCGAGGAAGTTGTAGCGACCATTTGGAGTGGATTGCAATTTTGGTTGGTTGTGTGGTTAAGGGAAACAACTCTGCGTAAATTGAAATTCCTACTGTAACCACTCTTAAGGTTTGAGCAACCAATTGGGATTCTGTTACAACACGGTAATGCTTTAGTCAAAGTTTTAAAGGCTTCGTTATCGAGAGATGTAGAGTTTCTCTGCATTAACTCCCAGCACCCGAACGCTATCTTTCAGGAAACAAGCTATAGCTCGCTTTCCAAGAGAAGTCATCTAACTCTGTGCCTCTGGTGGCATTTGCAATATTTTTTTGAATATGTTCTGGATTTTAACTGTTTTTGCTGTGATGCGTAGCGTTTCCAGTAAGTGATGCCTGCCAATATTACCAAGCGTGAACGTCTTACCTCAACCTTCAGACCCACCAACAGAACAAATTGTAGGAAACACCAACCATGACTGACGAAAAAATTAGACAAATAGCTTTCTACGGTAAAGGCGGTATCGGTAAATCCACCACCTCTCAAAATACCCTTGCTGCTATGGCAGAAATGGGTCAACGCATTCTTATTGTCGGTTGTGACCCCAAAGCTGACTCTACCCGTTTGATGCTACACAGTAAAGCCCAAACCAGCGTTCTGCAATTGGCTGCTGAAAGAGGCGCTGTGGAAGATATAGAACTCGAAGAAGTCATGCTAACTGGCTTTCGGGACGTCCGTTGTGTGGAGTCTGGTGGCCCAGAACCCGGTGTAGGTTGCGCCGGTCGCGGTATCATCACCGCCATCAACTTCTTAGAAGAAAATGGTGCATATAAAGACGTTGACTTCGTGTCTTACGACGTGTTAGGCGACGTTGTGTGTGGTGGTTTCGCTATGCCTATCCGTGAAGGTAAAGCCCAAGAAATCTACATCGTTACATCCGGTGAAATGATGGCGATGTATGCAGCTAACAACATCGCTCGCGGTGTTCTGAAATATGCTCACACTGGCGGCGTGCGCTTAGGTGGTCTGATTTGTAACAGCCGTAACGTTGACCGGGAAATCGATCTGATCGAAACCCTGGCAAAACGCTTGAACACCCAAATGATTCACTACGTACCTCGTGACAACATCGTGCAGCACGCTGAATTACGCCGCATGACAGTAAACGAGTACGCACCTGACAGCAATCAAAGTAACGAATATCGGACACTGGCTACGAAAATCATCGGTAACGACAAGCTCACTATCCCCACACCCATTGAGATGGAAGAGTTAGAAGAGTTGTTGATTGAATTCGGTATCCTCGAAAGTGAGGAAAATGCCGCAATGTTGATTGGCAAGACAGCTACCGAAATACCAGCAGAAAGTACTACCAAGTAAGCAATACTTCAGGGTGGGTAGCAGCCCACCCTTACTTCAATTGTTAAAGGCTATGTAGAAGAATAGACTTTTTACAGAAGTCAAGAACGGGGGAAGACATAGAATGTTCCTTTTCCCGTTCTTTTATAATTTTTACCCAACATCTGGCAAACTTGATAATTCCTGGAGTTCATTATTCAGAGGACAATCCTGGATACTGCTCAAACAAGATTTAATGTGAGAGCGGATAGCTCGTTCATAAACTACAGTTTGCTCTGTGCGTATCCCTACAGCCTGATATATCAAGTTAATTTCTGGAAATTCGTGCCAATACATCAAAAAAATATCTTTGGCTGGAGTAGTTATTTCATAATTATTCTCTTTTCTTTTTTTTCTGAGTCTACAATTATTTAGTTGTAATTTTTCTCTAAATAGTTTTTCAAAATCTGGAACTTGATTTGAAGTAGTTTGCATAGTTTCTACACGTTAATAACGTATCAATTAAGGCGAACACTATCTTGTGATGTTACTTAAGTATGACACTTTAGCTACCTATCATAAGAATAGTGTATCAGTTAGAGAGGATTTAAGAATTATGAGTTTATTTTTCCTCTCCAGGGTAACGGAAGAGGGCTAATTCCAACTCATTTTATTGCAGCCTTTCGTTTATCTGCCTTGTTTATTGACCACAGATTAGGGAAGTTGAAAATTAGTTTCAGATTATAAATTTACTAAACCGCAACTTTTTGCTACTCTTCTATCCTAGCTTAAGTAACACAGTATAAAAATTTGCACTTTGTTTTATCCACGCTTTTCTTAAAAAGCTTGGGGACGAATTTGGCATATAAGATTAAGTCGCAACCTATTGCAAGTTTACGATTTGAAAGCCGAGCGGATGCTACCAGCTTAGCCCTAAATCTAAAAAATAAGCTTAATAATGAGCAAAATGCCCATTAGCATCCTGTACAAGGATGAATTTATAATCTACCTTGAAAGATATTTTTAAAATTAACAACAGCAAATATGCTGGTATATAGAAAACTAGTTTTGTTTATTACTTTTTATTAAGGAGAAAAGATAAAGATATTCTTATATATCTATATCGCTATGTGCTTTTGTATGTTCTCAATATTATGTAATGACATCTTTAGTAATCACACAAGCTTAAGAAAATGAGGCTTTTTAATGAAAAATTTGATTCCCGATCGCAGGACATCTGAGGAAGAACGTTTCCAAGATGACTATTATTCTTACTTTGAAGCGCCTGAAAATGTTACCCGATATACGCCGGCTGCTGGTTTTTTAGATAATGCTTTTCTGGAAAAGTCATTCTCTCTATTGGATTTAGGATGTGGGAATGGGGCTTTAAGCAAATATCTACCTGCTCGATGTGACTACCTTGGAGTTGATCACAGTGAATTAGCTATTGAACAATGTTTAAAACTCTATTCAAATAGAAAGTTTATTGCCAAAGATTTATCGCTTTTTCTGTCTGAGTTTGCTGAGGAAAATCAAAAATTTGATGCAGTCGTGCTAGCAGGTCTGCTATTTCACAGTGTTGATAAGGAAACTCAAGAAAAAAAAGATGATCAAGAAATTATTCAATTCTGTCTGGATAAAATACTCACTGATAACGGATATCTCGTGATTATTGTGCCTTTTTGCTATGGTAATCACCCATCTCATAGTTTATTTGTTCGAGCAGAGTGGTTACAAAAGTCAGTAGAAAAAATGCTGAAAATTGCTAAGGCAAAGATTGTTCACGAAAATATCTCCATACAGGTCGGCTTGGAAAAGAGGGTTGAACAGCAGAAGGCGATTCCTGAATGGTTTGTTCCTGATAGCAATGCTGATTATTCCAGTATATTTGTTGGAACATATATGGCGAGTTGGACATTTATTGCCTCCCCCTCAGCGATTTCAAGTTGAACTCAAGCTAAAGGCAGAAAAAACTTAAATGTACTGCCAGTTCCTAACTTGCTTTCTACGTGAATTTGACCGCCTTGCAGTTCAATCAAGCGGCGGGAGATAGTTAAACCAATGCCGGTTCCTCCAGAATGGCGATCGCGCGATCGGTCATCTCGCCAGAAGCGCTCAAATATATGCGGTAAATTCTCTGGAGCAATACCAATACCTGTATCTACAACCGCAATCCAGAGTTTAAATGCTTCTGTCCAAGTGCGAATAGTAATAGAACCCTTGGTAGTGTAACGCACTGCATTACCAAGCAGATTCACTAATACCTGTTCTGTGCGGTCAACATCTGCCAACACAGGAGGCAGTACAGATGGACATTCCAAACGCATAACTGGCCCATCTTCTAATAGCTGGTCGCTAAATTTCTCCACTAATGACTCTAACAAAGGACGCAGATTTACTCGCTGTATATTAATTGGCAAATAGCCAGCTTCAGCCTTAGAAAGTTCTTGTAAATCGTTTACCAACCGCTCTAAGCGCTTAGTTTCTTTTGCTAATCGCCGATAAATATCAGGAGACGCTTCAATTTCCCCATCAGCCAATTCTTCTAAGTAACCACGCACTACTGTAAGCGGTGTCCGTAGTTCATGGGTCATATCTCCAATCAGTTCCCGCCGCCGCGCTTCCACCCCTTCTAAACTGGCTGCCATCCGATTAAAACTAGCACCTAGTCTATTGAGTTCTGGAATGTTGGATAGAGGTAATCTTGCATCCATCTGACCAGCAGCAAATTTCTGGGTGATTTGTTCCATCTCAGTTAACCGCTGCATAATCCGTCTGGATACCCAGTAGCTCAATCCTCCGGCTGCGGTAGTACCAGCTAAAACTGACCAAATAGTGCTTCGTCGCCAAGCAAGTTCAAATCCTGTTACCAATTCAGTACGGACAGCAATTAAGTTAAATCCCCGATTTTCGAGTCGTTGCAAATGTAGAACAAACAAGCGGGGGGAAGAAACTTTACTAATAATTACCAGACTAGCTACCCCCACCATCATCACTACTAAGTGGGAGAAAAATAGGCGCGATGCTAAAGGTAAGGACTTCGTCCAACGCAGGCCCATCTTCATGACGCTCACACTACTAGGGAATCTTCAAACTTATAGCCCACACCAACAATAGTTTTAATAAAAGTGGGATTTGCAGGGTCAGGCTCAATCTTTTTTCGCAATCGAGCTACATGAGTATCCACCACACGCTCATCACCAAAAAAGTTATCCCCCCAAAGTTTGTCAATTAATTGGGTACGGTTCCAAACTCGACCGGGATTGCTGACAAAAGTGCTTAGCAAGTTAAATTCTAGGGTAGTTAATTCCAGAATTTCTAGTTGCTGAGAATCCATTTGGCGACTGGCAGTGTGCTGGTCTACATCTACTATAAAGTGTTGGGTACGATTGACCTGATATTGTCCTCCTTGGCGGAGGCTACGCCGCAATAGGGCCCGCACCCTAGCTACCAACTCTCTGGGACTAAAGGGCTTGACCATGTAATCATCAGCACCAGTAGACAAGCCAATAACGCGATCAATTTCTTCGCCCTTAGCCGTGAGCATCAAAATGTAAGGATCTTTTGCACCTGATTTTTGGCGAATTCTGGCACAAACTTCCAACCCATCCAAACCAGGAATCATTAAATCGAGGATGATTAAATCAGGTTGTTGCTCCTGAAACATCTGTAAGGCATTCATGCCATCGCGGCTAATGCGACAGAAAAATCCTTCTTTTTCTAAAGAAAGTTGGATTAAATGAGCAATTTCTGGTTCGTCTTCAACTATTAAAATATCCATCTCATTTAGAGTTGAGCAAAATACACAGAATAATTTCTTGGTTTGTGATTTTACTCCAAAAACTTATTAAGGCTTTTGCAATAATTTAGTATAGACTGCGATGGATTTTAAACTTAAATTTAAAGGTTTGAATTTGATGGTGCTCGATAACTATAGCCTAGATGAGTATCTTTTTGAATATGTTTTTTAATGCTATCGAGGTCAATAAAGCAATCAGCAACATCAATCAAACTGTCGCTAGTCATTGTTCGTAGACTAACTACTTCTACTCGATCACCCATTCTGCTGACAGCGTTTACAGCGTAGGCTAGATCTCCATCTCCACTAACTAAAACCGCAGTATCATAGTAGGGAGCTAAATTGATCATATCTACAGCAATTTCAATGTTTAAATTTGGTTTTTTTAAATTATCTGCTAGCAAAACTATATCTTTGGTAACTACACGATAGCCATGACGCCGCATCCACAATAGAAAACCTTGCTGCTTTTCATTGGTGAAATCAACCCCAATATAGAAAAAAGCCCGCAACAGTCGTGAACTATTAGTTAAACGACAAAGCAATTTGAGATAATCAATTTCAATGCCGAGTTGTAAAGCTGTATGGAGTAAGTTTAAGCCATCAATAAAAATAGCAACTCGACCGCGATTTAAACCATTGAAAATAGAACTATCACTTGTAGTATCTAGCATCTTGGGATCTCGACCTTTGACAGCAGTATCAATTATGGGTTGCCCTGGCCAATGTGGTTTATCTCTGAGCACTTTATATTCATTAAATTCATTTGTTTGTTTGTTAGAATTAGTAATAGTCATTTATACCTCTGGATTTTAAAGTTAGAAAAAATTTTGGTTAAATTTGCGATAGATGGTTTATGATTTATAACCTATCAGGAAACTAACGTAAGTTACTAAATGCAAATAAACTTAACTAGTTTATACTGCATAGAATCTAAAGTAAACAGCCCAAAGATTTTTACTAGACATAAGATATGAGGGCTGGTTTCTCTGTCTATAGATATGCTAGTATCTTGCCATCCTAACTACAACACGCTTGGGAAATAGGGGATTGCTATAAGGGTAGGGCTTGAATGAGCGATCGCTATCTATATATTTTTATTTTACCTCTGTATTTCAAAAACCCTACAGCTAAAGATTTTCTGCATATTTAGGTAAGATATTTACCGCATAATCAGGCACTCAAGTATTCATATATAAAAAAATTCTGTAATTTTATCAATATGGAGCTTGTGGTTGAGTAAAAACATCTCAAGGAAATACTTTTTATACTACTCATTATTACTCTTAATCATCCCAATAAAAGAATGAGCAAGCCTTATATAAACAATAAGAAATCTTTAACCCAGCGTAAGAAGTTCATCGCTAGATAAAACTATAAAAATATACGTTGCAGCTAGTCTTGGTCTAGCTTAAGTAAAATCTGAGTTTACTGGCTCCAACGCTCTCCAGTTATTGATAGTAGCTGTGGAATTTACTCACGTTAACTTGTAAACTCCCCTCGGATTTGCAGCCAAGGGGAGCGATCGCTAATATAAACAACATGAAATAGATACGGAAATTGTTCCTCAGCCTTACCTGTGAAAAATTCGTGAGCTTTGCTAATTGCCAATTAAAACCTCAAACCAACACCACCTTGTACAGAAACAGCTGTACCACCGCTATCACGATAAGCATCAAAAGCAATGATGGCGTTGCCAAAAATCACAGTATTACTATTTGGGACAACGTAATCAACTCCCGGCTGTAAGGCAAAACTAATTTTGTCGCCCACAGGAGAAGAGTTACCACCACCAGCCAACACCAACCCAGCTCCTAAGTAGGCATCGGTATGCCAATTCAGGGGAAGGTCATAAGAAACCGTTGGTACAATTGCTGTATTTTGTCCTATTAAAGCTTGGGCGCGGAAAGAAATTGGTGCTTCCAGCAGCTTGTAGCGGGCTGCTACAACTCCGCCCAATTGGATACCGTCAGTAATACCAACAGTCGGCCCTATACCAACATAACTCCCGTATGCTACTTGAGCCTGTGCTGCTTGATTGCTAATAGCCAGATTCAACATCAAGCTAGCTCCCACAACTGAAACCCAACAAGGAAAATACTTCATTACCCTACTCCTCACACCATTTTTGATTTTTTCATTTGTCAAGAGTCAGGAGTCAAGAGTCAAGAATCAGTAATTTATTCCCCTTGTGCTCCCCTGCCCCTCTGCTCCCCTACTCCCCTACTCCCCTACTCCCCACCTCATTTTATGGGCAACGGGGATGAATGCCTCCTTGAGTACAAATGTAAGCCAGTTGCTTGGCATCTAAATTTTTGGCTTGACTAAAATCAACTCCTTGTACTACAGCAGACTGTGAGCCGGTATCTGGAGTTTGTACAAATTGATCCGCTGGATCTTGTTTGCTAGGAGCGAGAATTGTCCCTTGAAAATCTGCTCCTGCTACATTTGCTCCTTGTAAATCTACAAGACTCAGGTCAGCATTTCGCAAGTTGGCGTTTTCCATATAGGCAGAGCGCAAGACAGCACCAGTTAGACGAGTAGCGCTTAAGTTAGCATTGCTCAGATTAGCATGATCCAAATAGGCTCCTGATAAATCTGCTCCTTGCCAATCGGTTTTGGTTAAGTTGGCGTGAGATAATATTGTTCCGATCGCAATCACACGACCTAAACGAGCGGCGTACAAATTAGCTTCGTTCAATTTGGCGTCACCTAAATCAGCCCCAGTCAAGCTGGCATTTTCTAAAACTGCGCGATGCATATCGGCTCCCACTAGCTGAGTACTACTGAGGTTCGCATCAACTAGACGCGCATCAGATAAGTTTGCTCTGTTGAGAGTGGCGCGGCTTAAGTCGCTATCGTTCATCAAGACGCGGCTAAGATTGGCATCAGTCAGATTAGCTTGCTTCAACTGAGCTTGGCTCAAATTAGCGATCGTATCGTCGTAAGTATCCCAGCGTCCATCCTCACCCACGCCCCGAAAGCGACTACCCTTAAAACTGGCTTGGTTAAGATTTGCAGATTTGAATTTAACGCCAGATAAGTCAACATTTTCTAGTACTAGGTTGAAAGAGGAACTTCCTTCGGAGCCGCTGCGACCTAATTGGGTACGACTGAGATCGATACCATTAGTTTGACCACTGGAAACAGCGAGAATCTTGTTGATTGTTCCTTGGTTGATTTGTAACCGCTTTTGTCTCAATTCCCGCTCTGGGGAAGCGCTATTACCTACAGATTCTATCTCGCCAGCCAAAAACTGATTCTTGGTTTTTAATTCAGGGATGGCTTTTAAACCGACACTTGCCAAAGCTTGTTGAGTTGTATCCAGAAGAGTGGGGTTAGTTTCGTTAATCAGAAGATCTACTAGAAATTGGATCGCCTGCGGGTCATTGAGACTACCCATAGCTAAAATTGCACTCCGGCGCTCCTCATTGGTAGCACCAGAGTTAGGACTTAACTGTTTGACGAGTGCGAGAAACTGTTGGCTATTAATTTGCTTAGTTGTCCGCTGGGTTTGCTGGGTTTGGATGTAGACTTGAGTGCCTATTAAAGTGGCTAATACAGCAGTCATGCTCACCAGCGCTACCCCAAATAAAATCAGATTGGGGTTTTGCTGTATCCGCCGCCACAAGGTAGGGGAAGTGTTACTAGACATCGCCATTGATGTGGTAGCTACTTGCTCATTTTCCTCCTGCCATTCATCGGTTTCATTGCCTCTGGCAGATTGACTCCGGCTTTTGCCATCCTCGTTTTTGGGTGGCAAAGGGCGAGTAGCATCGGTAACGTAAGTACCTGCAAGTTGATCGTGCAGTGCGCGACGTCCCCGGCGCGACGGCAAGCCCATCCCTTCTCCTAATACCATCAACACAGCCAAAAATGTGAATAGCCCTAAATTGGGAAAGGCAAAGCTATAGCGCCACAGAAAATAGGCGATGGACGTGGGTACAGCCCAACGACCAATTCCTTCTCTAATCACAACTGCTCCCAAACCAGGCGGCTTCCCTTGCTCGTTGACAACCCGCACGCCCAACCGACGTTTGGGAATTGTACTACCAGTTTTACCTAGTAAATATAATTGCCACCACGAGAGAGTTACAGGTGTGAATAGAGCTAATGTCCACAAGAAATTAGTCGGCCATGCTACGTTACGGATGCCATAACTGACAGGCAAAGCCAAAGGCCTAGCGATCGCTCTTTCCGTTACTACCAGCACGGGGTTGAGTGGCACTCGGTTAAAATCGCTTCTAGAATTCGCATACACACCAATGCTAAAGGGAATCAATCCACTGGCAACTACTAGTGTGATTTCTGCTGCCCAAGCCGCAAAACGCCTAGTTGCTAACGGCAGCGAATTGGCTGTTGTCGGTTCTTTTGAGCGACTAGATTCATTACTACTTCTCCTCACAATTGGGGTCGCCATCGCATAATTTCCTTTGACTTTAATTTCTACGCCGCTACTAACGCAGTTAAATTAGACTATTACTTACGTTGAAAGTTACTAGATACAAAAAATTTGTATCCAACATACACCAACACTGCCAACAGTGCCAGACTAACAACAGATACAACCAGTTTGAATACTACTTGCAGCATCGCAAAGCCTATTAGCACTGCTACACCAGAAAATATCCACTTTTTTGTCCCAGATAAGCTGTTGAACCAGCTTTGAAATCGCTCTAGATAGAAGTTAAAGCTAGCACCAGACTGAGGGGGCTGTTTTTGTTCTTGTGGTTGGGGAACCACCTCAGATGGAGTATTAATCTCTGCCTCTAGCTTTTTGAGGCGATGCTGCAAGTCTTCTTCAGGTTGAGGATTCATAAATTTTTTCTACCTCAGCTAGGATACTTATTCAACAACAGAGCAACCAAATCTCATTATTGGCAGCTTTCTTAGTGATTTTAGCTAATGTCTGTGTGTACAAAACCCTTGTATGCAGAGAAAAATCATGTTTTTTTCTTGTTGCCTTCCAAGAGGTGATGTCACCTAAATTTACTAGTGATTAGTTATTTATACTAAGGTGCTCAGAGATTAGTAATTGAGATGAGACTTCTTCTAGCCACCGAGTACATCATCATTTTTGAATATTTAGTCATATAGCGATTAAGTTACAAAATCAAAAATTATACGACACCTTTCGGAACAAAGACCGTTAGCTGTCGTCTAAAAAAATAGACTGTGCATCATACCACAATATTGCTCTAAAAACAGTCGGGAGCATTAATTAAAATGAAGACGCTTAGGCTATTTAAGTTTGTTCCCGCAGCTTTGGCGATGAGTTTGGTTCTGACCGAGGCTAGTTTCGCACAGACACCACAGATCCAAATTAATCAAAACTTCCAACCAGATCCACTAATTTTGAACGGACAATCTGGGGGGTCTGTCAAAAGCAATTGCGGTAATATAACTGCTGCACCTAATCAAGTTATCCAGATTACAGAGTCACTGCCTTACTTGCGATTAACAGTTGAGAGCAAGGGACAGCCAACACTGTTAATCGACGGCCCTGGGGGACGCTTTTGCGTATTGGCGGATAGTTACTCTGGAGGCAAACCAGAACTTTCCGGTTACTGGCAGCCAGGAAAATATTTGCTATTTGTGGGCGATTTATCACAACAACAGCATAGCTACACCCTCTCGATTTCGCAACAAAAGAAATAGTCATTAGTCATTAGTCATTTGTCCTTTACTAATGACTTATGGCTAATCTTCTAGTGATTTCGCTGGTACTTCGACTGCTGTGATATCAATTGTGCCTTCTGGTGTGAAGCGCCGAAAATGACCATTTTGTAATAACAGAGGCTCTCCACAGTTAGGACACTGCAATTGACTGTTATTTAAACCTGTAAATTCATATCCACAGACGGGACACTGGTCAGCAACTAAGTTGCGTTGTAGCCACCAGCGAAACCCAAAGAAGGCAACAATGGGTGCTAATAACAGCAACCCAAAAATAATTAGCAAGGAGTTAACCAACCAACCCAAGCCCAATGATGCCAGCAACCAAACAACTGCTAGTAGGGTGAGCCAAGGGCGGAGATTCAAAAGATTCAATTGAAATGTCTTAAAGCTCATTTTTTAAATGTCGTCCTGCTCTCCTTCTAGGATAGCGAGTTTAGTCATTGGTCATTGGTCATTTGTCATTCTGACTGAGGAATGGGGATAAAAGCATTTGTTGCAACCGCTTTTGGAAAGCATCCATACCGAAGAGAGCGATCGCCTGCTCTCGCAACCACTGACCATCACAACGCTGATCATCCCCTTGGAGAATTTCTATACAAGCTGCTGCTACGGCATCTGGGCTGCGGTGCGGCACTCGCCACCCCAGTTTACCATCCTGCAAGGGGTCAGCTGAACCATCGTCATCACCTGATAACACCGGAATTTGACAAGCCATCGCCTCCAGATAGACAATGCCAAAGCCTTCTTGAGAAGGCATGATGTAGGCATCAGCAAGGCGGTAATGTTCTATTAATTGCTCCGTGGCAACAAAACCTGCAAAAACAACGTGATCGCTCACACCTAAATCTATTGCTAGCTGGGCTAATCGCGGTTGGTCATCGCCACGACCAATTACCAAGTATTTTACTTCTGGAAAAATCTGAGCGATTTGTGGTAAAGCTCGAATCGTGACATCTACACCTTTGTAAATATCCCCTGACCACAGCCGCGCCACAGTCATTAGCACCTTGGCATCTGTTAGGCCATACTTCTCAACTAATTCTGGCTGCTTAGAACCAGGAGTAAATTTATCCCCATCAATGGCACAAGGTATCATCTGAATAATTTTGGGGTCTAAACCATTAGCAGCACAAGCGCGATCGCGACTGTAGCGACTAATTGTCCAAATTTGAGATGCTAAGGACAAAGCGCGACGTTCTTGATTTTTAAGCGGTTCCCAAACTTCCTTGCCGTAAGTTAGCACGGTGTAAGGAATGCCCAAAGGCTGGCAAAGGGTTTGTATTAGTACTGCTAGGTTAATATGTCCGCAGAAAACTTGCTGGGGACGGTTTTGCAATAAACACTTGAGCAAAGCCGCTGCCATTTTGAGTCTCCCTATCTGGGGAGACTGATTTTGAAAGTAATGAAATTTTAAATTTTGGGACTCAAAAGGATTTGAGCAGTCACGACGATCTCGCAGTAAAAAAACTTCTGCTTTGTAGGCTTGGCTCAATCCCAAATATGAGCGAAAAACATCCTTCACATAAGATTGAATGCCACCTTCACGGGCAAAAATTTCTAAGAATACGAAAATATAATTAGCTTGATTGTTAACTTTATTACCTAATTTTAGACTTTTTACCACTTTACTGGTTGTCATATTTGTCTATTTAAAATCGCGGTAGTGCGATGCCCTAGCCTTCTTGAAGGAAGGCTGGCCCGTTCCTAGAATGAACCCTTTGGGGCTATACTGGCGATCGCACCGCTTTGAAGCCGCTCTAAATCTGCTTTTACCATTTTCTCTAAAAGCTGCTCAAAGCTGACCTGGGGTTCCCAGTCGAGGTTTATTTTAGCTTTACTGGGGTTGGCAACCAGTTGAAAATGTTCATCTGTTCGCAATAAATTTGTATTGACAATTACATGCTGCGTCCAGTCTAGTCCTACAGATTCAAAGGCTGTGGCAACTAGCTCTCTAACACTATGCAGTTTTCCTGTACCAATTACGTATTCTTCTGGTTCAGCTACCTGTAACATCCGCCACATCATTTCGACATAATCTCCAGCAAAGCCCCAATCACGTTTGGCATCCAAGTTACCCATTTCCAAGGTGTCGGTTAAACCCAATTTAATTGATGCTGCTGCCAAAGAAACTTTGCGCGTAACAAACTGAGGTGGGCGTAAAGGAGACTCGTGATTATACAAAATTCCACTACAAGCAAATAGACCATAGCGCTGTCGGTGATGCACCATTGTCCAGTGAGCGTGTAATTTTGCCGCAGCATAGGGATTTTTAGGGCGAAAGGGAGTTTCTTCATCTTGAGGCGAAAGCAAAACATCCCCAAACATTTCTGAACTGCTGGCTTGATAAAACCGCGTAGATAAACCAACCTGTCGCACGGCTTCTAATAGCCTGGTAGCAGTACCAGTTATTAAATCCAGGGTTCCCAAGGGGTCGTTCCACGAATCGGGTACGAAACTGGGAGCCGCCAAATTGTAAATTTCTTGGGGACGGAGTTGTTCAACTGCGCTTAACAGCGCTTTACTATCTCTCAAATCAACAGTGTAAATTTCTACCTGATTTGCTAGAGTTTTCAGTTTTGTTAAATTAGGTTGTCGATGTGGGGATACCAATCCCACAACTCGATAACCTTGATTGAGGAGCAAATGGCTGAGATAGTAGCCATCTTGACCAGTAATTCCTGTAATTAGGGCTGTCTTAGTCATCTTCCTCTACCCCCTCTGTATTTTTGAGCAATAGATGGCACATGTTGGGGAACAAAAATCAGGCTTCCAACACTGCTGACAAATCCTACCAAAGGAGCTACTGCAACTTGAATGCTGACTTTACTGTACTCACTAATTTTTTTTATACACAAACGTCTGGTTATTTTTGCCATTAGAAAGCAGAAAGTTAAGTAAATTTACACAAAGTAAGACTAATGGAAAGATAATTAGCAGCTACTATGAAGTGAGCTAATTATAAAGTAATCTTGCTTGTGAAAAAAATTATTAAAACAACAGCATTACAATTCAAAAAAATGCTTCCAGTGGCGGGTTGGTCTCGTTACATCAGACCATTTGATGGATATGAACAAATAGATACAAAAATTAAGGAAACGTTTTTAGTTAATAACTCTAAGTTGACTTTTTCCCGTTACAAAGCATTATTTGAATATTTTACTCTTGGTTTTATTAAGTATCGTTCTCTTCACGGGGCACTTGTTTACTATCCAGGTGCAGGTAGTGAGCATGGAGCAAAAGTAGATGCATTAGAAGGATTTGCCCGCTTTTTTCCGCTTGCTGCTGCCTGGTTATCGTCTGGATATGGAAATATTTTAGATATTAATGGTGAAGTAATCGACCTTATTCAACTTCTACATCAAAGTATAGTTGCGGGTACTGATATTCAAAATCCAGAATACTGGGGCAAAATTAAAAGGCGCGATCAACGTATTGTAGAAGCAGCAGATATCGCCCTTGGTTTATGGATTAGTCGTGAATACCTTTGGCCTACTTTCTCTCATCAAGAACGCCAAGCTATTGTTACTTGGCTAGAGCAAGTAATGAATCAAAAAGTATATGATAATAACTGGCTGCTATTTCCCATCATTACCCTAAAATCTCTACAAGGGTTAGGAATAAGCAATCAAAAGTACGACCAAGTAATCAAAGAGCGGTATCAACATTATAAGCAATATTACATAGGTGAGGGCTGGTTTTATGACCCGCCGAAAGGAGTCGATTATTACAATGCTTGGGCAATTCACTATAGCCTTTTCTGGCTCGACCAGATTGATTCTCAATTTGATCCAGATTTTATTAGAACAACGCACGAAGAGTTTTTAAAGTTTTACCGTTATTTTTTTAGTAGCAATGGATTTCCAGTGATGGGAAGGAGTGTATGTTACAGAATGGCTGCTGTAGCGCCAATGATCACTGGTACTTTACTTGCTCCAAAAGTAGTATCCCCTAATCTTGCTTATCGAGCATTAGACTTGACTTGGCGTTTTTTTGTAAAGCAGAATGCGTTACAGTATGGCACAGTCACGCAGGGTTATTGCTGTTCAGATTTAAGTACTCTTGACATATACTCAGGGGCTAGTAGCTGCTTGTGGTCTTTACGATCCTTGATTGCTGCTTTCTATATAGACAAGTTTATTCCTATTTGGAATTTATCTCCTGAAAAACTACCTATCGAAGTTTCTGATTATTCAGTAACCAACCAGTCTATTGGGTGGGTTATTAAGGGAAAGCATGCAACACAAACAGTTGAGTTGCATTTATTGAAAGAACAAGGTAATGAACCACCACAAATAAAAGAATACGGAAAACTAAATAGAACACTTGAATTTATATTTCAGCGGCCTTTTCGGCCTCAAAACTTAGCAGCACTGTATAAGCGCCCTATCTATTCAACGGCTTCGCCAGTAGTTAAATGCGAGATAGAGGCTTTTCAAGATAATCAAGACAACAGTTTATCTACAATAAACTTGTCTAATGAATAAGAGCTAAAAAATGGCAAAACTGGAATTTTGGGGCATTCATCAATTTATATAGCTATCAAGTATAAATTCCAGAGTCCGGCAGTAGTCAATACCTACATTCCGCCCTTTGAAGTGTCACAATCGTGAATTATGACCTCAAGGCATTACAAAGCGGGTCAACACACTAG
>NZ_WVID01000026.1 GCF_010091925.1 Nostoc sp. B(2019)
TACAAAATTTAATCAAGCTTTTAAGGTTTGTAAAGCTGATAGGAGTTATTAGTTTTACTTATTTAATTAGGGTTGCGATCGCACGTAGTAACAGTATCCCCACGGTATTAGAGCCAAATTGACAGCAAAGCCTAGCAAATTGTGAGATATTTCAGGGCGCGATCACCAAAGTCACTACCATTCTCGCTGAATCTACAGTTGGCACAATTTACCTACTAACTACGTCAACTTTTCCAACTGTGCTAAGTCTGTTGTATTAGATATACAACAGATGCTCAGGGAATGAACGACTAACCAATTCACCAATCTTTTAATAAGTTTAAATGCCTGTAAACTATATGGTGAGAGGATTCCATTACAAGACACTACTCAAGTGTTTTTTCCCGCTCCTGGTTTTGATATCGTTCGTCATAGTATTGCTAGTTGATAATTTTACGCCTGCGATCGCGCAGTTACCCCGTCAGGAAATTCGCGGGGTTTGGATGACCAACAATGATTTTGACACCCTCAAAGATCGAGACAAGGTGAAGGATGCCGTCACCCAACTGCGACGGCTAAATTTCAATACTATTTATTCTGTGGTGTGGAATTCTGGCTATGTGATGTATCCTAGCGCTGTGGCACAACGTGCAGGTATCCAACCATTTGTCTTGCGAGGTGCAGATGGACATGATATTCTTGCAGACTTGATTGCCCAAGCCCATCGTCAGGGATTACTTGTAATTCCCTGGTTTGAGTTTGGTTTCATGGCTCCCCCAACCTCAGAACTAGCGTTAAATCATCCAGATTGGTTCACACAAAAGCCAGATGGTAGCCAAACTTCAATTAGCGCTGCGGGTGAAGTGATGTGGCTCAATCCTTTTCATCCAGAAGTACAGCAGTTTATTCGCAATCTCGTGCTGGAAATCGTCAGCCAATATGATGCCGATGGTATTCAGTTTGACGATCACATGAGTTTGCCCTACGAATTTGGCTACGATAAATACACGGTTGACTTATACACCAAAGAAACCAAAAATAATCCCCCGACAAATCCTCAAGACCAAGCATGGATGCGCTGGCGAGCAGATAAAATCACGGCGTTTATGGTACAACTCAATCAGGCTGTAAAAGCCGTAAAACCCCAAGCAATCTTCTCCGTTTCTCCCAATTACTACGATTTTGCTTACAAATTTCAACTGCAAGATTGGCTTGCTTGGATGCGGCTCAATATTGTGGACGAGCTAATTGTGCAAATTTATCGTCCCAATCTCCAAAGTTTTATCGCTAAGATTTCCCGTCCAGAAATTAAAGAAGCTCAGAAAATGATTCCAACTGGAGTTGGAATTATGGCAGGGTTACAAAATAATCGAGTTCCCATGCAACAAATTAAGTCCCAGGTGCGGGCAGCCCAAGAACGTGGTTTGGGTATAGCCTTCTTCTACTACAAAAGCCTTTGGGATGATGCCCCAGAACCTTTACCTGCTCGTCAGTCTGCATTTCAAAGCTTCTTCCCTGCTCCCGCGTTCCGCTCTGCAATGGAATAAGTTTTCGGGATATGTGCGTAGACAAGAGGCTATTCCTGTGCTCCAGCTTTTTGCAAACTCCGTACTACGTTCCTATATCCATTAAATTCGGCAATCATCAAAGCAGTATAACCTCCTCGGTTTTTCAAATTCACACCTGCCCCAGCTTGGAGTAGTATCTGCACAGCCTCACTATAACCAGCTGAGGCAGCCCACATCAACGCTGTAGCCCCCGCTGAGTCCTGAAAATTCACATCTGCACCCTTTGTCAGCAGTAACTCTATCACCTCTGTGTAGTTACCTGTCGCTGCTTTGATTAAAGCAGTTTTGCCGTCATCTCCTGGAGTGTTCGGGTTAGCACCATACTCTAGCAGCAGCTTAACTGTTTTGGCGTGACCCTGCGCTACCGCCAGCGTCAAAGGTATCTCACCGAGGTTTTTTTCATTAATATTCCCTCCAGAACGCAGCAGTGCCTCAACAATTTGGCTGTGCCCTTGTAACGCTGCTACGAGCAGTGGTGTATCACCCAGGCGGTTTCTAATTTGCACATCCGCACCTCGGTTAAGTAGCGCTTGCACCACGTCAACGTAGCCTTCTACAACGGCAATGTGTAGTGCAGTCTCACCGTCTTGGTCTTGGAGATTAATCTCGGCATCTCGATCTAGTAAAGCATTTGCGATCGCACTATGTCCCGCAGCGGCGGCGGCAAACAACGCAGTTCCACCACTGGAGTTTCTCATATTCACGTCAGCCCCTACCTCTAGCAGTGCTTGTACAACCTCTAAATGTCCCAAGTCTGCTGCTACCATTAAGGGCGTTTCACCCTCTTCATCTTGAATATTAACGTCTGCACCAGTTTGGAGGATTGCTTGAACAACTTCTATATTTCCCTGCTTAACTGCTAGTTTCAAAGCAGTATCATCATCTCTATCTGCGATATTCACTTGAGCACCAGCAGCCAATAATACTCTCACCACATCGACATAGCCTTTGAGTACTGCTGCCATCAAAGCTGTGCTGCCATCTTCATTAGTAGCATTCACCTCAGCACCTCTGGAGATTAAAAGCTGCACAATGTCAAGCTGTTTAGCACTGACTGCTAACATCAAAGCAGTCAAACCATAGAGTTTTCTGGGCAAGTTAATATTTGCCCCAGCGTCCAGCAGTGATCGCACAATTTCGGTGTAACCTAAATTGGCAGCAAACATTAATGCTGTAGTACCATTGCGATCGCACGCGTCTACCTTAGTACCAGCAGCTAGTAATGCACACAGCCGCTTGATATCACCGCTTTTAGCAGCTATTAGCAGTAAAGTCTTGTTGTTTTCAGTCATGAATGAGATCCCGCACAGGCGAGTTTTGTTCGTCTACCCTCAAAACTTAGTCTGAGATTGTTTATCCACTTTTGCAAGAGGGTGGACAAGAGGATGGAGAGCGGGAGGAGTGGGGAAGCAGGGGGAGAATAATAACTCACTACTAAGCACGGGCTAAACGCCTCGCTATCGGGCTTTAGCACCCAGTACTTTCAACGCAGGGGAAGCGGGGGAGCTTAATCTTCCTCATTTTTCTTATTCTGTTTCACTGTGTGCAACTTTAAGCACAGACAATAGAGTTATGCTAATTTTTATGAAGATTTAATACTTGGGCGAGGACACGATGAGTTTGGAACTTTCTCCATCGGTTAAATATGGGCTGAACTTCTTTCACCCAGTGATGATGTGGGCGCTATTGGCACTCTCAATTTATGCTGCTTACTTGGGGCTGCAAGTACAGCGTACCAGAAATGCTCAGGGTGAAGAAAAAAAAGAACTGATCAAAGGTAGATATAACGTTAGACACTACCAAATGGGATCTATACTTTTAGCTTTAATGGTGGCAGGTGCGATCGGTGGTATGGCTGTCACCTACATCAATAATGGTAAGTTGTTTGTGGGGCCTCACCTGCTAGCAGGGCTAGGTATGACAGGTCTGATTGCATTTTCTGCTTCCTTGTCTCCTTATATGCAAAAAGGAGCAAATTGGGCACGCGCAACTCATATTCTGCTGAATTTTGCACTTTTAGGGCTTTTCCTTTGGCAGGCTATCTCTGGCGTGCAAATTGTCCAAAAAATTCTTACTCAGGCGTAGTCAGTAGTCAAGAGTCCAAAGTCCAAAGTTTTTTTGACTCTTGACTCTTGACCATTAATTCACCACTTTTTCTTGGAATTAACAGGAAAGGGTATTCCCAAAAATTGATGAAAATCTTCTTGAACTTTGCGAGTTAAGCGGCGGGAGACTTGGCGGACTATTTGGTTAAGTAAGCGATCGCCTGTAGATTGAATTAAAGACTTAGGTAATCGCTGAATAAACCTGGGAAAGTGAAGATCTACTACCAAATCCAATTCCCATTCAACTCGTGTAACCTGACTCTCACTGGTGTAAACATCATCTACCACGTTTTCTATTAACTGTAGCGCTGCCCGGTAGTCTACGTCATAACCAGGAGGTTGGTAGTTAGGAATAGGAATTGTACGGATGCGGTAAATACCCTCCTGTGGAGGTAATAATTCCAAACCAATTTTCGGTTCTACCTCATAACCAAAAGAAGCAAAACGACCAATTACTAAAGCGTAGCCATTTTCTCCCAGTGGTTGCACCTTCATCGGTTCAGCGCAGCGTGAAAACCATGAGGCGTGAGCAT
Source organism: Nostoc sp. B(2019) (assembly GCF_010091925.1). Classification (GTDB taxonomy): domain Bacteria; phylum Cyanobacteriota; class Cyanobacteriia; order Cyanobacteriales; family Nostocaceae; genus Komarekiella. The sequence goes on from NZ_WVID01000026.1 coordinate 4,186, forward strand.
TAAGATACTCCGCCACCTGATGTGCTGGAGCAGGCATTTCCATAAAGTCTTGATAACGACCGTAAAATTTTGTTAGCGTCGTTACATTTGCTTCTGTTAATGCATTCTCAACTTCTGGTTGGCTAGATACCACAGGTAAAACTGCTTTTGTTATTTCTAAGGATTGATATTCGCCGTTTGTCGAAAGCATAAATGCAGTAATGTATATATTTATTTTGGCGTTTGTCTATATTAATAATTCCCAGCTTGCTTGGATCGTTTCGCACTAATATCCTATTTTGACGGAAACCTCAATAATCTGCCATCAGCTCCATAGAATTACTAAAATTAAAGAACTGAACAAGCACACATTAGTTTCCCAGGATAGCGTTGATCATGAAAGCATTTGTAGCAGGAGCAACAGGTGAGACAGGTCGCCGGATTGTGCAACAGCTAATAGCGCGGAATATTCCCGTCCGAGCCTTGGTAAGGGATACGGAGAAAGCTAGGGGGATTCTGCCTCCAGAAACAGAATTGGTGACAGGTGACGTGTTACAACCAGAAAGTTTGACTGCTGCTTTGGGAGACAGTACAGTCCTGCTGTGTGCTACTGGCGCACAACCTAGCTTTGACCCCACTGGCCCCTACAAGGTGGATTTTGAAGGTACTAAAAATTTAGTAGATGCTGCTAAGGCAAAAGGAATTAAGCATTTTGTCTTTGTTTCTTCTTTGTGTACTTCCCAGTTGTTCCATCCGCTGAACTTGTTTTGGCTGATTCTGGTGTGGAAAAAGCAAGCTGAGGAGTACATTCAGAAAAGTGGTCTTACATATACGATTGTGCGACCTGGTGGGTTGAAAAATGAAGATAACTCCAATCCCATTGTGATGCAGAGTGCTGATACATTGTTCGACGGTAGTATTCCTAGGGAAAAAGTCGCTCAAGTTTGCGTTGAGGCGCTATTTGAACCAGCCGCAGGTAATAAAATTGTTGAGGTTGTTGCTAAACCAGAGGCTACCTCTAAGAGTTTTGAGGAGCTATTTGCTAACGTCGCCTGATTAAATAGTGCTGAGTGCTGAAGCGCGGTAGCGGGGCGTTTAGCCCGTGCTGAGTTAGGAGTTGCTCTTTCAAGATGTATTGTATTTTTCTTGGTGTCTTTGTCTTGAAAAGTTACGCTCGTTCCTCTCTACGAGACGCTGCGCGAACGCTACGCTATCGCTATCACTTCTCTACGAGGTGAATCTCTCTTACCCAACCACCTGTGAGTAGTTTGAATTTTGAGCGTTTGCGATCGCCAAAACTAAAACAGAGAAATTTGTTGATTAGTGCTGGAGGTTTAGCAGGTTTTGCGATCGCCAGCTTAATCGGTTTTGATGGCGGGCCAGCTATGATCAGAGAAATCTTACCCAATCAAAGTCTCAAGATGGGTTGCAGGTTCGATTTCAACATAGGTGAAATGTTTTATGACACTGCAAATAGACCTAAATTTACCCGAAGAAGTTTGGCAACGTTTGCAAACAGCGAAAGCAATTGTCAATCAAAGTGTTAACTCTATAACTAACTCAGCACAGCAAGTTGGTGAATCTTTAAAGGAAACTGCAACTACAACGAGCGACAGAGCAATTAATACAGTTACAACAACCTTAGAACAAAGTTGGCAAACAGCTGAGCAAATTAAGAGTACAACATCGGGAGCAGTGAAAGATGCGTCAGCGGAGCTCGCCGAAGGCATCGCTTCTTCTGCGAGTGATTGGCTAACACAACATCCTGGATTTTTTAGATTAGTTCAAATACTAGCTTGGGCGGCTAATCACCCAATTATTAGCTTAGTAATTCTGCTTCTCGCACTGTCTTTACTTTGGAGCATTATCAAGGCAATTGTACGTTTGATTGAAACAGCTAGTTGGTCAATACTCCAAGTACCATTAAAATTAATTCAGGCATTTATTAAAGTTAGCTTTCTCTCTTTAAATAAAGTTGGCAATTTTGCTGTTCAAAGAATTACAGATAATAAAAAAACTGATAATATGCCAGCTTTGCTACCTGTGAATTCTCTAACAATTTACAAAGATAAACAACAACGCTTAGCAGAAATCTCTAGTCGCTTAGAGGCTATTCAAAAGGAACAAAATGAGCTTTTACAAGAAGCAGCAGACTTGATTGCTTCAGATGCAATTGATGTAAAAGTTCCAGAAATTAAACCGCTAAAAACCTTTGAATCACATCTTGGCTGAGTTCATCGGTTGAACCAGAGGCGACAATCCCACCTTTTTGCATAGCGTAATAGTAATCAGCCTGACGGACAAAGTGCAAGTGTTGCTCTACCAATAAGACAGAAATACCTGTGGTTTCGATGATGCGACGGACTGCGGCTTCAATTTCTAGGATAATGGAGGGTTGAATACCTTCTGTAGGTTCATCCAATACAAGTAATTGGGGTTGTCCCATTAAAGCACGTGCGATCGCTAATTGTTGCTGCTGTCCCCCACTCAAATCACCACCCATCCTCGAAAGCATAGTTTTTAACACTGGGAATAAGCTAAAAATTTCTTCTGGAATTTCTACTTTTTTTACTGGTTTGCGTCTGGCTTCCAACCCCAGCAGCAGATTTTCTTTGACTGTCAGACGGGGGATAATTTCTCGTCCTTGGGGGACATAACCAATTCCCAACTTTGCTCTTTGGTCTGGGGATTTTGAGTTGATTAATTCTTCAGCTAAGTTAATAGTACCGCTACGGGATTTGAGTAAACCCATAATTGTTTTGAGTAAAGTAGATTTCCCTACGCCATTGCGTCCAATTAGGCAAACCATTTGCCCAGATGGCACGCTTAAATCTACATTGCGGAGAATGTGGCTTTCGCCGTAGTAAACGTTAAGGTTAGAGATTTTTAGCATTAGAAATTACTATATTAAAATTTTATGCAGAGGTACAGAGAGAAAGATACAGTTGTCATACTTTTGTATAAGATAGGAACATTCGGATGCGTTATCGTTATTTGTTCATGCTCACTTAACTGTGTAGTCATCAATAAAATATTGATGAAAATGTTTTACTTTACAACGAAAATAACATCTGTTAACGCACTAAATGCTTGTGGTTTACCAGGATAATTAAAATTCATCTTTAAATCTGATATTTGCTTGGAGCTAAAAGCATCAAGAAAAGTATTTATCGTAGGTGTTAAAAGGTCTAAGTTCCTTTTAAGTTTCCACGAGCTTGAAAAATCATTCATATCAATTAGTACAAGAAACAAGCGATTTTCTGAGCCAAAGCGCATTTCTCCCTGATTCTCATACAACCATTTTGCTAGATTTTTAGGATTTTGTTGAGCCTCATTAACAATTGCCATATTTTCAGATTTTAACTGATCAAGAACAGATTTAGATGCATTGTCATTTCGATCTTTTAACTTTTCAGTTATTTCATAATATGTATTGGAAGCTTTTGCTGTTTTATCAAAGTTAATTGAAAGCTCTTTTGCTTTTTTCTTTAAAAAAGTGAGATCAACAGGAAGATTCTTTTGCTTCCTCTTTAATTTTAAATATTCTGACGGAAAATAAGTAACCTTTAAATCAAAAGGTATATTTTCGATGAAAAAATCAACACTCTTAATTTGCCCAACAGTAGCTAAAATAGATGGATGCGATTTAAAGATATGCTCAATTAAAATACTAGACCAATGGTTATACCAACTATTCAATACATATCCTTGAATAACGCGATTTATCTCTGTTTCAAACTTAGACATCAATATTTCATAAGATATGATATCTTTCGTTTTCACATAATGGCTTACCAAGTATTTATCCAGTGAATTTTGATAATCACCTCCCCATTCAAATATTTTCAATTTATATAATTCAGAAACAAGGCTTTCCTTATTTAAGGCTTCCAATATTTGTAAATTCTTTTCCTTAATATATAAATCTAATTGCTGATGAGACTGAGATAGGTTAGATTGCAAAAGTAGAAATAACTCTTCAAACTGTCCATTTAAGGTGCTAGTATTTAAGACCAATGAATATTTTTTGACAAATTCTGAAACTAGTTCTTTTCTTATGATTGATTTAGTTTTTAACCACAATTGACCTGCATAATCTGTATTAAATTCTGTTAAATGCTCGCTGTCATATAATTCTTTCCAATAAGAAAAATCTTTCATGGCAAATCTTCAAATATCTTCATCTTATGTTGCTGATGCTATTTGGGGTACTAAAGTTGACCAGCCTGGTATTTTATCAAGTTCCTGCTTGTAACTAATACTACACCCTTTTCTTTTGAGAACAAGAACATAATCTGTTTTCATTCCACCTTTTCTATTGTCTTGCACTACTGAGTTTGCAGAATATTCCATAGGGAAAGCACCAATAAATTGTAAATCAGAATTATTTTCAAGTATTTCTAAGAATTTCCAACTTTCTTGATCGCGGGCATTGAAGTATATTAAAAACATTCCATCATCAGTAAGAATACGACTAGATTCACCTATAAACAATTTCATCTTTTCAATATACTCGGCCTTTTTTTTATTTCTCTCTTTGGCGTTGGAAACAATTATTTCTTTCTCAAAAGAAACATTTTTATTTAAAATGGAATTCCATATTTCACTTAATTCAAGGTATGGAATTCGATCACTATGTGGTGGATCAGTGCAAATCAGTTTTATAGTTTTTTCTGGTATCTTTTGCATTACATTTATGCAATCATCATTCAGAATTAATGCTCCTTGTTTACTTTCTAAGAGCGCACTTATTGATTCATGTCTTGGATATTGATAATCACTAATATCAATTAATGCTTTGTAGAGTTTTTTAGCTCTACTCTCAAAACAATTCCAAACATTAATCTCAAAATGCAATTGTGGTCTCCAATAGCCAATCACCCAACTGCCGACCTCAATTTTATTAGAAACTTGATTTTTTGTTTTTCCTCGATTAGTGATTGCAAATACCATAGATGACATTTGCCCTGATGAAGAAGTAAGAGTTAATAATAAAGCTCTTTGAATTGCATCTGGAAATAATTTAATTTCATCCATAATTAAATCAATATTATGTAAAGCTCTACGAGTAAACAAATCGTAGATTGACATTTGATTACTTGAGTTAATTCTTGAATTTGTAAAAAAAGTGAGTTTTCTAATATTCCGTATTGAATATTGAGAAAAGGACTCAACTTTTTCTAAATCGAAGCTTGTTGTTTCTATCTCAATTCTACTTCTACCTACCTTTGGCTTCATCCATACTTTTAAAAGTTCAGCACTACTCCATAAATAATGCGATGCTATTTCCCCATTGTCGGTAAAATATGTCTCATTTATTTTCTGTTTAATTTTTGTTTCAATCTTTTGTAGGGCTGATTGAAATACCGAAGCTTTTGGAAGTTCTAACAAGAAGTTGGTATGTTCAATTGCAAAAGGATTAATATCAATTCCAATAAATCTCCTTCTTCGGTACAAACATTCTCTACTGATAAGGCCTGAACCTAAAAATGGATCAAGAACTATATCTGATCCATTTGTATAGTTTTGTATAAAAAAAGCAATACTTTCAGTTGGCTTTTTACCCCAGTATTTATGAAAAGAATACATACCTTTATAGGTATCAGGATTACTAATATCTTTTATTGTCTTTGCGGTCATGTCAAACTCTATATATAAGAACCCTAAATATAGAGTACCATGTCGAGCTTTTGAGATAAAAATTTAGTCTTCCTGTTTCCCCAGATATACTTCAATCACACGAGAGTCATTTTGAACTTCCTCAAAACTGCCTTCGCACAGCACCGAACCTTCATGCAGTACTGTGACTTTGCGGGCGATTTGGCGTACAAATTCCATATCATGTTCAATTACTAAAATCGAATGACTTTGAGCTAATGCTAAAAGTAGTTCGCCGATATTGTAGGTTTCTTCGTCTGTTAAACCGGCAACTGGTTCATCAACAAGTAATAAGTCAGGAGACTGTGCTACTAACATCCCAATTTCTAAACGTTGCTTTTCTCCGTGGGACAATAAAGTTGCTGGAATATCCGCTTTGGGAGTTAAACCGATAGTTTCCAATAACCCTTTAATACTATTTTTTTCAGCAGCATCAGGACGCCCAAACAAAGTAGAAAAAGCATTTTTATTGCGGTTGCTGGTAATTTCTAGATTTTCACGGGGTGTTAAGTTCAGATAAATTCGAGGTGTTTGAAACTTGCGCCCGATTCCTAGCCGCGCAATTTGATGTTCAGGTAAAGAACGTAAATTTTTACCTTTAAATAAGACTCGTCCAACGGTTGGTTGGACTTTACCTGTAATTACATCAAGAAACGTTGTTTTTCCAGCACCATTGGGGCCAATTACTACCCGCAATTCACCCACATCCATGCTAAAGTTCAGCTGATTTAATGCCTTAAAACCGTCAAAACTGACGGTTACATTTTCAGTTTCTAAGATTTTGGCGTTCATGTTGCACTTGGGCGTCTTCTTCCAAGGTGGGATATGTAGCAATTTGTTGACGACGGTTGAAAAGAGGAATGTTTTGACTACGCAACCATCCCACTATGCCATCAGGAAGCACTGTGACGACTATCAAAAATAATGCTCCTTGAAAAAATAACCAGATTTCGGCAAATTGTTCACTTAAAAAAGCGCGAGCATAATTTACTAACAAAGCTCCAACAATTGCCCCAATCAAAGTAGCACGTCCTCCTACCGCCACCCAAATCACCATTTCAATCGAAAAAGCAATATCCATTGCTCTGGGTGATACAGAGCCACTTTGAAGAGTGTAAAATGCTCCTGCTATGCCTGCGATCGCACCTGAAACAGCAAACACCACTACCTTAAAATCTGTAGGGTCATAGCCAGAAAATCTGACCCGACTTTCATCATCACGAATAGCTATTAATAATCTACCAAAGCGTCCACTTGTCAACCAGCGACAAATTCCATAAGTGGCTGCGAGAAACACCACCGTCAGAATGTAGAAAACAAATTGCGTTTTTGCATCACTAACCGTTGCACCAAACAAAGTTGTGAAATCTATCAGTCCATTCGTACCGTTAAAAAGTTGTTGTTGACCATTAAAGAAGTTGAAAAATACAATAGTTGCGGCTTGAGTCAAGATAGAAAAATAAACTCCCTTCAGCCGATTGCGAAATACTAAATATCCTAATATTCCCGCTAACAACCCTGGAATTAATACCACAGCAGCTATTGTCAAAGGAAAAGAATAAAAAGGTTGCCAAAACCAGGGAAGTTGCGTTACCCCATAAAGACTCATAAAATCAGGCAACTCACCAGTCGGGACTTGCAGCTTAAGGTACATAGCGATCGCATATCCACCCAAACCAAAGAAAATTCCATGTCCCAAACTCAGTAACCCAGTATAACCCCAAATCAAATCAATCCCCAAAGCCACAATCGCCAGAGATAGAAATCGCCCCAGCAAATTCAAACGAAACTCCGAAAGCACCACTGGCATAATTAATATGAAGATGAGTGCGATCGCAACCACCACTCCCACCTCAATTAATATCAATCCTTCTCTCTTCTTTCTCATTCTCTGCGCCTCCGCGTCTCTGCGTGACATTTAAACATCAACAGTACGGCCCTTTTGCGGAAAAATCCCCCCAGGCTTCCACTGCAAAAACACAATAATCAGCGCAAATACCATCACCTTAGCCATACTCGTCGTAGCAAAAAAACTAAACAAATCTGCCAAAGGCTTAACAGGACTCAACAACAAAGCTAGAGTACCAGAACCAATTAAAAAATTAGCTGTACCAATTCCCAACGCTGCCACAATAGTACCCGCCAAATTGCCCACACCGCCCACCACAACAACCATAAAAGTATCGATAATATAATTCTGTCCCGTATTTGGGCCGACAGAACCGAGTAAACTAATAGCACATCCAGCCACACCAGCTAAACCTGAACCCAGTGCAAAAGTCATAGCATCAACTTTTTGAGTTGGGATACCCAAACAAGCACTCATACTCCGATTTTGTGTAACAGCCCGAATCCTTAAACCCCAGTTAGAACGTTGCAAAAATAGGTAAATTCCTGCCACACAAATTATTGTCAAAGTAATAATAAATAGCCTAGCGAATGGCAATTGCACACCAGCCAACGATATCCCAGCTTGTAACCAAGTAGGAGCTGTTACATCCACATTTTGAGCGCCAAACCAAGGTTGAGTTACTGCTTGCTGATAAGTTTGGCTCAATAAATTGCCAGCTGCTATTGTCACCCCCAGTGATAGCAACAATATCACTGCCACAATCCAGTTACGAACTCTACCCAAATTCGTACGGGAATTTAAAAGCCATAAACCTCCAAAAAATAGCAGAGAAAAAAGTCCAATACCAATTACCAATACCCAATTTACGCTGCGAACAAACTGCTGAAAAATCAAACTTACTCCCCACGTTGCTAATAGAGTTTCTAAAGGGCGTCCATAGAGATAACGAATCACGCCTCTTTCTAGAATTAGTCCCACAGCAGCCGTGAAAATAAAAGCGATAATTAACGCCAAAAATATATAACCTTCAAACCACAATCCCCCTAATTGTTTACATAAATTTTGGACAACAAATGTTGCATAAGCACCGAACATCATCAATTCACCATGCGCCATATTGATGACACCCATCAATCCAAATATAATGGCTAGTCCCAACGCGGCAATTAATAATACAGCGCCAATACTAACACCATTAAATACAGCTTCTAAAAAACCTGTTAACACTTTTTTCCTCAAAAGATATCAGCTTACTGTTAGTAAATAGTATCAGTTTAAAAGATGCATTTTTCTTAGTGTCTTAGTGTCTTTGTGGTGAATAATTTGATTTTTGAAACACAAAGACACTAAGGTGAAAAGTCCTTGGTTTAAACTTTCTTGTACTTACCACCCTTAGCCGGGTCAGACCAATCACAAGCAAATCCTTTAGTTTCCTTCACATACTGATTCCAGGGAACTGGCTCAACTGGTGCAGGAGTAGCATAGACAATATCAAACAAACCATCGTCTCTTACTTGACCAATCCGCACAATTTTGGATATGTGATTATTAGCGTTCATTGTCACTTTGCCTTCAGGTGCATCGATAGTTTGACCATAAGCCGCAGCACGCACTTTAGCTAAATCAGTAGTGCCGGCTTTTTCTACTGCTTGCTTCCACAAATAAACTGCAATGTATGCTGCTTCCATTGGGTCATTTGTTACCCGATTTGCACCATATTCTTTCTTAAAAGCTGCGACAAACTTCTTGTTAGCAGGTGTGTCTACTGTCTGAAAGTAATTCCAAGCAGCATAGTGACCTTTGAGATACTCTACACCAATTGCTTTAACTTCTTCTTCAGCAATACTTACTGACATAGAAGGATATTTTTCTGGTGTCAATCCAGCACCTTTTAGTTGTTTGAAAAAAGCAACGTTACTATCACCATTTAGAGTATTGTAAATTACGCCGCCGTTAGGCAAATTTTGCTTAATTTTAGTGATGATAGATGTGACTTCTGTATTACCTAGTGGTAAGTAATCTTCACCAACTGTTGTTCCGCCGAGAGCTTCTAATTGAGATTTAACTATTGTATTAGCAGTACGTGGGAAAACGTAGTCAGAGCCAACTAAGAAGAATTGTTTCCCCTTATTTTTCAACAGCCAGTCAACAGATGGTTCGATTTGTTGATTTGGAGCAGCACCCGTGTAGAAAATGTTTTTAGAACACTCTTGACCTTCGTACTGCACAGGATACCAGAGCATGTGGTTTTTGCTCTCAAATACTGGCTTAACATTCTTGCGACTAGCAGAAGTCCAACAACCAAAGATTACAGCAGTTTTATCTTGATCAATTAGCTTGGTTGCTTTTTCTCTAAAGGTATCCCAGTTAGAAGCACCATCTTCAACAATTGCTGTAATTTGTTTACCTAAAACACCACCAGCAGCGTTAATTTCTTTAATGGCTAGTTTTTCAGCATCTACAACGCTTTTTTCACTAATAGACATTGTGCCACTCAGGGAGTGCAAAATACCAACTTTGATCGTGTCACCACTAGTAGCGGCGACAGGAGAAGCATTGGTAGAGGCGGCTGGATTCTCTGTAGTAGTTGGGGAGTTATTCGCACAAGCTTTCAGAAAAATACTGCTACCAAAAGTTACAGAGCCGTAAATCAAAAAATTACGTCGATTAATTCGTTTACTCATCTTTTTATCAATTCTCTTCTCAATGAATCAGCTAGCTAATAGCAAGCTGACAATTTAAACCTTTAAACTGTGATATTAGTGCGTTATTTGACAATTAAAAAGTTATTTTTGATACAATTTGTTTGGTTTTGTTAACTCAAACTTAACCAGGTTAATAATAATTAATATTTGTGAAATTATTACTAGCGTTGAGGAGATAGCTGAGTAATAATTTCGTCTTCCTTGCCGATCGCAAAGTTAGCAAAGCGCCTTGCTAAGGGCGGTATAATCACTAAGGGGTTGCTAAACCCAGAGAAAACATGAATACCATCGAATCCGGGGATAGCACCAATTAAAGGGAGTTTACCGCTACTAAATGCCACCAAACAATGATGCCAAGTTCCTGGCAAGTTTCCCAAGGCTGGTAGGACTTGAGTAATGCTTTTTCGCAGCCATTTTTCACTTGCTTCTGAGTTTACCTTGGCATGAGGATTTGTGAGAACACGGCTAATTTGACCTAAGCGCAAGCTACCATCTTGAAACTGAATCGCACCAGCATCTAAAATCGGCGGTACTGGTTCATTACCTAATTCATTCCACAATTTATCAACTTGAGTAGATTCGGCTTCTAATTTAAACCGTTGCAAATTAGCTGGCATAACTAAAGTGCGTAACCTCAGATCAACGGGTGGAGTTTCGATAATTTCTGCATGAGTAAAATACAGCTTGATTGAAATACCAGCTGATTTTAATAGTTGTCTGCTGAGTCCACCTGCACAAATGACAACGTTAGCGCTGTGGTAAGTTGTAGTAGTTGTTTTTACACTATGTTGCACTATTTGCAATACTTGGGTAATCTGCATATCACCCCCAGCACGCAGAAAAGCTTGGATATAAGCTTGTGCTGTTTTTTCTGGGTGAATATGACCATGTTTGACAGTTAAAGCGCCAGAAATCGCCTCTCGATTTAGTAGTGGTTCCAACTCACAAGCTTCTTGTACACTGAGTAAGCGAGGTGGAATGGCAAAATGCGCGTAAGATGCAGCAGTTACTTCTGGGTCACTATCGGCTGTAATAGTTAGTAATAAGTCTAATTGGCGAAATTGGATATCAGCATCTAACTCTTGAGACAAGATGTGGTAAAGTGCGATCGCCTCTTCGCACAATTGCCGAGTTAGGGGTGTAGTACCTGACCAATAAGCAAGCCCACCATAACTATAACGAGTTGCGTTGCGTGGTGTTTCGTGTTGCTCTAATAAAAGTACAGCAAAACCCGTTTTGACTAACTCATACGCGAGTACAGCACCCGTAATTCCACCGCCAACTACAATCCAGTCGTAGGTTTTCATTTAAATATGTTGCTTGTAAACGATTTAAAAGATTAGCTGTTACGCTTTTAAATTACACAGTTACTCATGAGGATTGTCAAAAGTCAAGGCTAATCTGAACTGGGGATAAATTTGTAGAGTGTGCGTAAGTCCTAAATAAGTCTACTGAAAAGCGAGTAAAGGCACAACAATGATGTATGTTGTGCCCCTACAATAATTTCAAAACTTGTTACTTAGCGATAAGTCAGAGCTTCACATGAGTAACTAACTACGAAGCATTTTGTAACTCAGCTGTGCGGACTGAAAGTTGCTGTGTCTGATTACCCCGTTGCACCTTCACCTGCAAAGTTTGACCGAGGCGACTGTCTTCGACAATATTTTGCAATTGTTCGGCGGTGGTGATTGGTTTACCATCAATTTGAACAATTACATCGCCGCGCCGCATACCCGCAGTCGCCGCTGGGGAGTTGGGTATAACTCGCATTACCAAAACACCGTTAACTTCTGGTATCTGGATAGGAGAATTAGGATCAGTGTTATTTTGCTTAGCTAGCTGGGGTGTCAAAGTTAGCATTTGCACACCTAAATATGGGTGAGCAACTTTACCGTCGCGTTGCAGTTGCGCTGCGATCGCTTTAGCTTTATCTATAGGAATAGCAAACCCAATACCCATCGCATCAGGGCGAATTGCTGTGTTGATCCCAATCACCTCACCACGGCCATTTAATAGTGGCCCGCCAGAGTTACCAGGGTTAATTGCTGCATCGGTTTGAATAAACTCTAGGCGTTTATCACTAATACCGACTTGAGCGCTGGAACGTTTGAGGGTGCTAACAATTCCCAAAGTAACGGTGTTATCAAATCCTAAAGGATTCCCAACTGCGATCGCCCAGTCTCCTACCTGTACATTATTAGAAGAACCCAAAGGCGCAACTGGTAAATCGTTACCAGCGTTAATCTTGACTACCGCCAAATCTGTGACTTCATCAATTCCTTGAACCTTCCCTTCAAAGGTGCGACCATCTTTGAGGCGGACTGTCACCTTATCAGCTTTATCGACCACATGAGCATTGGTCAAAACTAACCCGCTTTTATCAATAATGAAACCAGAGCCTAGGCCGCGCAATTGCTCAGAAGGCATCTGTTGAGGTAAACCCTCACCAAAAAACCGACGGAAAAACGGGTCTTCAAAAAATGGATCGACACGCCGAGTAATTGTACGTTCTGTATCTATCCGTACAACTGCTGTACCAACGCGATTTACTGCTGCTGTCACAAAACTACTGCTACCTATAGCAGCATTTGCTGGTGATTGGCGTTGAGCAATGAGTTCTGGTGCATCACTAGCAGCAGTAATGGGCGCGGGTTCTGCTTGAGAGGGCAATACCTGGAGGCTGCTAACTGTTAAGATAACTCCTAGCGCGATCGCTAACACATGAGTACAGAATTGGCGTATAGACCAGGGTAATTTGGAAAATTGCATAATCACAACCTAATTTAGAAGCGTAATGTTGTTTAGTCGTGACAAATCTTTCTACAGTTATTTTTACAAAATTGACGTTTACTCTCTGTTTCCGGTTTCGTCTACTTCGCTCAACATTAGAGTTGAAACGTAGTGCGACTTACCTGTAATCAAATTAATGGAATTTTTAGCCCAAAAGCTATTATGGAGATTCACCCTTTAAAGGTACGGGTTTTACCCATTAGACCTCTTGCATAAATGCTTAAATTGTCATGTTGAGCGGAGCGAAACATAGGAGTGAGATTCTTCCCTCCACTACGTTCTGGTCAGAATGACACTAATATTTTTCTGACTTTTGCAAGAGGTCTATTAATTAGGAATTTGGGAAAAGTGAAAGGGGTAAAGGAAAAGGCAAGAACCATCCCTTTACCCTTTCCCCCTTTTCGCAGTCCTCAGTCCCCTGTTAGGCTAGGATCTGAGTACTACCAGCACTTTGATAACCCATGAATGGATCAAACCGATTAGGTCAAGAATCCTTGCCTATATCCCAGCAAGCAGAACACTCCCACAGTCACGATACAGACCACAAGCATACAGATCATACTGCTGAAGATGCATCGGTTCATCCTCATGTCCATAGTGAAGAGTCGTTACGGCGAATTGTCAATCGGTTATCGCGTATAGAAGGACATGTTCGCGGCATTAAGACAATGGTGCAGCAAAGTAGCCCTTGTCCTGATGTTTTGTTGCAAATTGCCGCAGTTCGGGGCGCACTAGATCGGGTAGCACGAATAGTTCTAGATGAACATTTAACTGAGTGTATTGCCAGAGCCGCCAAGGAGGGCAATATAGAAGTTGAAATTGAACAGTTAAAAGCTGCTTTAGATCGGTTTTTGCCTTAAGTAGACTAAAAAATCATTACACAGTAAAGCATCACAATACATTTTGTGAATTGAGTAACAAGATAACAAGATTCCCGAATTCTTAGAAAAGTTGGGAATCTGAGCGACTATGATCAGAGAAAATTATCAATTTCATTATTGTTTAATTAGTAATGCAGACAAGCCAATAATTCTTTTTTTGCACGGCTTCATGGGTAACATGGATGAATTTGATGAAGCCATAAAATTACTATCTGACGACGCATTTTCTTATTTGATAATTGACCTTCCCGGACATGGAAAAACTCAAGTTTTGGCTGGGGACGAGTATTATACAATCGAAAACACTGCTCATGCTTTAATCAACTTATTGGACGAGTTAAAAATTACCAAATGCTTTTTAGTTGGTTATTCAATGGGTGGTAGATTGGGCTTATACCTCACCCTGCACTTTCCAGAACGTTTTTATAAAGTAGTATTAGAGTCAGCTTCCCCTGGTTTGCCAACAGAAGCAGAACGATTAGAACGAATTAAAAGTGATAAGCAATTAGGGAGGAAATTAATCAGAAGTATTAACAAAATTGATTTTGCCGCTTTTCTGTCAAATTGGTATAATCAGGCAATTTTCGGTTCTATAAAAAACCATCCAGAATATGACTGCATGATAGAAAGTCGGTTGCAGAACAATCCATTAGAATTAGATAAGTCCCTGCGCTTCATGGGTACTGGATGTCAACCTTCTTTGTGGGAAAAGCTACAAGAAAATAAAGTTCCCATGCTTTTGCTGGCTGGTGAATATGATGAAAAATTTATAGATATCAATATAAGAATGGCTAAAATATGTGAATTTTCCCAACTAGAAATAATTGATAATGCTGGGCATAATATACACTTTGAAAATACCTTGGCATTTGTGCAAAATGTCAAATATTTTTTCTTTATGCAGTCAGCTAAAAACTAGGGCGTTGCATAATGAGAATATGAATTAGGTGAATAGAATAGCAGATTAAGACATTACTTAGCCCGATTACATCGTCAAACCTTTTGTTATTTGCGCGTCAGTAGAAATGCTGTAACTGTCTATTATATTGTTAGTTTATTATCTCAAGTATCGCTGTATTCCAATGCGGGGGCTTTGCCCCGCGAGGATATGGCGATGGCTACGCCCGCCGCAGGCATCGCATAATTCATATTATGATTCAGCAACGCCACTTATAACCAGAATAATCGCCTACAATAGCGATTGTGATATAGTGTGCGATCGCCCAATCCATGAGCGTTCTTTACTATTGAGCAAATCAAGACCATCCTCGCAAAGTTTTATGTACCTGCGCCAAATACCACATATAGTCATCAATTTTGTATTTGTCAGCAGCCTTAACTATATAATCTTGAGCTAAATCAAGATTATTCTCAGCTTCGTAATACAATCCTAAGTAAAGATGACTGTAAAAATTTCCCTTTGTCCCTTCTAATTGACCAACAGTTAAAACATCATCTGGTGTACAATTCCCTGCATATAAATCATACACGCGCTGCATAACACGTCTAGGGTCATTTTTCACAGCTAATAGAGAATTACGCGCCTCTGTTACATTCGTCAAACCCGCTATGCAGAGATATCGCCAAACTGTTTCTTCCACGTCTTGGGCGTTCACTGTCAAATCGATCTCAAACTGTTGAGCGCCTTCAGCAAATTTGTCTGCATAGTAGTACGATAGCCCACGTTGCCACAGGTAGGGTTTGAGACGGGCGTCCAGTTGCTCTGCCATGCCAAAATCTTGAATAGATTCATCAATTTTGGCAAGCTGGAAGTTTACCATACCTCGGCGAATATAAACATTGGGATTTTTCGGCTGTTCGCGAATAATTTCGTTCCACCGCTTGAGTTGATTTTCCAGGGAATTTGAGAAAAACATGAGCTTGTCCAGCTAAATACATTAACTAGCATAATTATTTAATTCTTTTTGAATTGAAGTGAAGCGACGGTCAAGTTTTGTCATACTAAATTATTGGTGTTATGTTTCCACCTTCCCATGACCAGCATTATCGAATTCCCTTGGCAGCAAGAGGCAATTATTCGCCACAGTCAACGCCTAATCAGCAGTTTTCAGCATTGGATAGGGGATTCTTTGCTGCATATAAATGCTTCTTCACCGCAGGAAAAAGCGCAAGCTTTATTTGAAGCACCCTTTGTATTAGTTTCTCACGGGATTGAATCAGATCCAATTTTCAACTATGGCAATCGCAAAGCATTGGAACTATGGGAGCTTTCTTGGGAAGAATTTATCAGAATGCCTTCTAGGAAAACGGCTGAAGAGGTGGTACAGGAGGAACGCGATCGCCTTTTAGCAGAAGCAGCAACCAAAGGCTTTATCAGCAACTATTCCGGTATCCGCACTTCTGATAATGGTAAACGCTTCTACATAGAAGATACTATCCTATGGAACGTATTAGATGAGCAAAATCAGCACTGTGGTCAAGCTGCTTTCTTCTCTAAATGGAAATTTATTAAATGACCACTACCTCATAAATTTTATGGATAAATTCCCCTTGCTTGCAATCGTGCTAATAATTATTGATAGCGCTGTTTTTGCTTGAGATACCAGAGTCAATCGCCTACAACAAACACATTATCTTGTAATGCAAACAAGATTTCTAAATTTTCACCTCATACATCTGTTTATGCTTGGCTAAAAGCTGGAGATATTTCTCATTTGTCTTTGCTTGTATCCATTTGGCTTTAAATATTGCTGCTGATTCCGCTTTAACTGGATCTACTTCGTAGGGTAGAATCTCTTTTTTAGAGCTTGTATTTTCCGAGCCTTGTTTATATTTTCTGCCGCTTTTATGATTAGCATAACGACGAGAGCGGGTATATCCCATTTGGATAAACTTCCTTGCCATATCTGCGCCGACAAAATCATCTTGTTCTAAATAAGCAAGAAAAAGCTCATAGATTTTCTCGCTCGACTCTTTGGCAATATCAGGAGTTTTGAACCGCCAGTAAGGAAGAATTTCTGATTTATATGGTTCTACCAAGAGTACACCTTGCTCACCTTTACCAACACGATAGAGTTCAGGATGTTGTCGAAAATCGATATTTGGAAAATCTAAAGAATAATCAAATGGCATGGGAACTGTTTATGATAAATAATAAACTTTAAGAAAAAAGTTTAACTTCTATCCAAGTACAGAAATTTGGTTCTATCATGTTATCTAGCCCCAAGTCTGTTAACAGTGTCTTAGCTCCGGGTAATCTGCGTAAAGTGCATCACATTGCCCTTAACGTTAAAGATATGCAAGCTTCCCGGTACTTTTACGGCACTATCCTGGGTTTGCATGAACTGACTGGCGACGAAGTACCCGCAACCCTGCTTGAACTCGTAGCAGCAGGGAAAGTAGCCAATTTCGTCACACCTGATGGTACGATTCTGGATTTATTTGGTACACCCGATTTGACACCACCAGATCCAAATCCAGAACGGAGTTTCACCAGAGCATACCACCTCGCCTTTGACATCGATCCGCAGTTATTTGAGCAAGCAGTGACAGTAATCAGAGAAAATCAAATAGCGATCGCACATGGCCCAGTTACCCGTCCTACTGGTAGAGGTGTGTACTTTTACGATCCTGATGGCTTTATGATTGAAATCCGTTGCGATCCAGAAGCTAGTACTACTTTGCATAATTCATAATTCATAATTCATAATTCATAATTCGCTCTGGGGCTACGCCCCACTGCGCTCTAAGCGTAATTATGCCGGAGGCTTTACGTAATTCGTAATTTGTAATTAGTTCTTTGCAAAGGGTTGATGGGACATTTCAAACAGGTGGCTTGTTTACGTTGATCTGTGCGAGTTAAGTTAAAGGTAATAACGGAAGTATCTACTTTGATTGGAAAACTCATGCAAATATTTAAAGTAATTGAACAGACAATAACAAAACCGCCAATTCCACACGAACCATATAAACAATCATTAAAAGCCTGGGCAATGTATTGCTTAAGAGACAAAGGTTTTAAAGTCGTTTATGCTCAAAATGCCGACTTTGCTATTGAAACAAAAGGCGCGGAAAAACTGTATTTTAAAGTTTCAAATAGCGCTGATGATTTAGACAGTTCTATTAACTGGATAGTTTGGGATAGTACAACTAAAAGTGCTAGCCTGATTCCCCAAAAAGCCTAAGTTTGCTTTTCAAATACTATAAAATGCTCTGAGGGAACAAGTTTTTGGTTTCACGTTAAATTAAACCAATAGCTTGCATTTCTTTACAGATTTGCATCTGATTAATTTTTGCAGATGAAAAATATTAAACTAGGCAAAGTTTGGGACACACTTCATTCTAGTTACTGGTTTGTACCAACCTTAATGGCGATCGCAGCAGTAGTATTAGCAACTACAATGCTAACTATTGATCGTACAGGAAACATGGGGCCGCTAGAGAAGTGGGGCTGGATTTATACTGGCGGCCCCGATGGTGCGCGAAATCTGCTTTCTGCGGTTGCAGGTTCAATGGTTACTGTTGCTACCACAGCTTTCTCAATTGCGATCGTTGCCCTTCAGCTTGCTTCCTCACAGTTCGGGCCGCGGCTGATGCGGAACTTCTTGCAGGACACGGGAAATCAAATAGTTTTGGGCACGTTCGTTGCTACATTCATCTACTCTTTGCTTGTACTGCGGACGATTCGTGATGAGGATTACGACAAATTTATACCACAAGTCTCTGTGACAGTTGGTATTGTGTTGGCAATTACCAGCATCGCCGTACTGATTTATTTTATTCATCACTCCTCAAGTTCGATGCAAGCTTCGCATATTATTGGTAAAGTTGGCAAAGATTTGGATGGTGCTGTAGACCGCCTCTTCCCTCATAAAATTGGGCGTACCATTCCCGAATCTCAACAGCAACAAGTTGAGGAATTACTAACTAATTTTGACCAAGAAGCCTTTCCAGTACTAGCAAAAAATACTGGTTACATTCAGGCAATTGATGTGGAAAAATTGATGGAAATTGCCACATCAAGAAACTTGATTATACGTGTTCAACTACGTCCTGGGAAGTACGTTGTACAAGGTGGTGAACTGGTGATGATTTTACCCAAAGAAGGTAATGATAATAAATGTAATTTTGCATCTCTACGCAAGCAAATCAATGATGTATTTATTCTGGGTGAACAACGCACAGAGCAACAAGATTTAGAATTTTGTATCAATCAACTCGTTGAGGTTGCTGTGCGTGCTATCTCGGCTGGGATCAATGATCCGTTTACTGCAATCCGATGTATTGACCAACTTAGTGCTGGAATTTGCCGTTTGGCTGAAAGAGAATTTCCCTCACCCTACCGCTACGACAACCAAAACCAACTGCGGGTGATTGCGGAGTCAGTTACTTTTGCAGGGATAATTGATGATGCTTTTAATCAGATTCGACAGTATAGCCAGCCTGATGTTGCTGTACAAATTCGGTTGTTGGAATCCATAACGCGCATTGCAGCATACACCCATAACGCCAAAGACCGGGATATACTTAAGTGCCATGCTGACATGATTAATCGTCACTGTTTAGAGCAAGTTTCTGAACAACGCGATCGCAACAGCATTGACCAGCAATACCAAGCAGCTTTAAAAGCTTTAGAAATCCCAAAGCAACAATTAACACCATATTTTAATAATAAAAGTGCATAAGGATGGAAATACTTTGGAATCATCAGCTAATTATTTTTATCACTTTTGTTTTAGTAGCACTATGGATAACGTTTCTTGCGCCAGGGTTATTTGCACGCATGGGGCTATCTATAAATTTAGGCGATCGCTTGCAATAAAACAGTATGTCTCTCTACTGTGGATAAATTGAGGACAATGTTTATATTAACGTGAGCTTCTAGCCAAAGGCATTCGTTGGAAGCTTAACGTTATATTCTATACCGCTTCATTTATATCAATAAACCAATTTCATTATAACTGTCATTTTTGAATCACATTTATTTTGCAAACTAAAAATATTAAACTTCTTGCAAAAGTCAGGGTAAAGGTTAAGGGATAAAGGGAAAAGGAACTCACAACCCTTCCCCTTTAACCTTTACCCCTTCGGGTGACGCTCCTACGTCGCTAACGCTTCGCTAACGCCAGTTGCCTGCGGAGGGAAACCCTCCCGCAGCACTGGTCTCACCTTTTCCCCAAAAGTGCAAAAATATCTTTTTGCCAAAGGTCTATTGAGTATTAAGTCTGGCTGTGCTCAATATTTTTAATAGCTTCAAAATTGGAGTTCAGAATTTTAACCTGATTTTAATTATGTTGATAATTAACTTCTTCTTGACTTGGCTTCTCAGTGCTGTATCACTTTTAATTACAGCATACATTGTTCCAGGCTTTGAATTTAATAACTTTGGTACAGCCGCAATTGCCGCATTAGTTTTAGGTTTAGTCAATGCATTTGTTCGACCAATAATATTTATTCTTACACTTCCTTTAACAATTGTTACGTTGGGTCTTTTCTTATTTGTCGTTAATGCATTGATGCTTTGGTTTGTAGGAGTTTTGATACCCGGTTTTGTAATTACTGGTTTATTACCAGCGTTGTTAGCTTCAATTGTGCTCACAATCGTTTCTACAATCTTGGGATTGCTAGTAAGAAACGTCGTTTAAAAGTATAGATGAGTTGATCAGGTATAAATTAGCGGGAAAATTCAGCATGGTTCCATTACGTGATAATAATCCAACAAAAATTACTCCATATATTACTTATGGACTTATCGCTATTAATATTATTGTTTTTATTTATCAACTCAATTTAACACCACAACAATTACAAGGATTTTTCTTTACTGCGGCATTAGTGCCCTGCCAACTTTCGAGTAGTTGTCCTGTTGGTGTGCCAAGTCAATTAATTCCTGAGTGGATGACTTTGATTACCTCCCAATTTTTGCACGGTGGTTTTTTGCACCTTGGGGGAAATATGTTATTTTTGCATATTTTTGGTAACAACATTGAAGACCGTTTAGGTCATATCAAATATTTAATTTTTTATCTAACGTGTGGTGTTTTAGCTGGGTTGAGCCAGTGGTTTTTTTCACAAAATTCGACAATTCCATCTTTGGGTGCAAGTGGTGCGATCGCAGGCGTTTTGGGTGCATACATTTTCCGGTTCCCACGAGCCGAAATTTTGACCTTAATTCCCCTAGGATTTTTTATTACCACAGTCAGACTTCCTGCATATTTATTTCTAGGATTTTGGTTTGTCCAGCAAGCTTTTTACAGTTTTGCTAGCTTACAAGCTCGTACTAATATCGGTATGGAAAGTGGCGGTATTGCTTACTGGGCACACGCTGGCGGCTTCGTTTTCGGGGCAATTCTTGCTCCGTTTTTTGGCTTACACAAGCGTAGTTAAAACATTTATTTTTCACATTCAACACTGAATAAACCTGATGGAAATGTCAGACGGCAATGATTTGAGTGAAATTACTACTAAACAGCAAAGCAAATAATATGACCGCAGAAGAAAGAAGATTAGAAGAAGATCGTAACCGCAAAGCGTACTGGCGGAGATGGGGGCCATATTTAAGCGATCGCCAATGGGGAACTGTGCGCGAAGATTATAGTAAGGATGGTAGCGCTTGGAATTATTTTCCCCACGAACACGCTCGTTCCCGCGCCTACCGTTGGGGAGAAGATGGGATTGCTGGGATTTCAGATAATCATCAACGTCTATGTTTTGCTTTAGCGTTGTGGAACGGTGAAGACCCAATTTTAAAAGAAAGGTTATTTGGTCTTAGTGGCCCTGAAGGAAATCACGGGGAAGATGTTAAAGAATATTATTTTTATCTTGACAATACCCCGTCTCATGCCTACATGAAATACCTTTATAAATATCCACAAAAAGCATTTCCTTACACGCAATTAGTGCAAGAAAATCAACACCGGGGTTTTTATGAACCAGAATTTGAATTAGTAGATACTGGCATTTTTGCTCACAATGAATATTTTGATGTCTTCGTTGAATACGCCAAAACTTCCGACGAAGATATTTTGATTCAAATCAGTGCAGTAAATCGGGCTTTAGAAACCAAAACTGTGCATCTTTTACCTACACTATGGTTTCGCAATACTTGGTCTTGGGAAGAAAATTCTAAAAAACCAATTCTTACCGAAGATTCTCCAGGTGTGATTAATGCATCTCACCCTATTTTGGGTCAGCGTTGGCTTTATTGTAAAAACTCTCAAGCCCTTTTATTTACTGAAAATGAAACAAATCACGAGCGACTATTTGGAGTAAAAAATCATTCTTCTTATGTCAAAGATGGGATAAATGACTATATTATTCATGGACGAACAGAAGCAGTAAACCCTAATCAAAGAGGTACGAAAGCTACAGCGCATTACGAATTAACTATTGGTGCTGGAGAAACCCAAGTTGTTCGACTTAGGCTAGCTGATATACCAAATATAGTAGAACCTTTTGGGGCAGATTTTGATGCCATTTTTCATCAGCGTCAGCAAGAAGCTGATGAATTTTATCAGCGAATTTCTCCAGGTAATTTTTCTGAGGATGCTCGGAAGGTGCAGCGACAAGCATTTGCAGGTCTGTTGTGGACAAAGCAGTTTTATCATTATGTAATTGAAGATTGGTTAAATGGCGATCGCAATCAACCAACTCCTCATAGAAATTCCCCTCGTAACCAAGAATGGATTCATTTATTTAATGATGATATTATTTCCATGCCTGATAAATGGGAATTTCCCTGGTATGCAGCGTGGGATTTAGCTTTTCATGTCATACCTTTGGCAATGATTGACCCGAATTTTGCCAGGCGACAAATGGATAGATTAACACGGGAATGGTATATGCATCCTAACGGTCAAATGCCTGCATACGAATGGCATTTTAGTGATGTGAATCCACCTGTTCATGCTTGGGGAACTTGGCGAGTTTATCAAATTGAAAAAGAAGTTTATGGACGTGCAGATACCGATTTTCTAGAAAGAGTATTTCAGAAATTGCTGCTGAATTTTACTTGGTGGGTTAATCGGAAAGATAATAACGGCGACAATATTTTTCAAGGTGGATTTTTAGGGTTAGATAACATTGGGATTTTTGATCGGAGTTCAGAGTTACCCACAGGTGGGCATTTGGAGCAGTCTGACGGTACAAGTTGGATGGGTATGTACTGCTTAAATATGCTAGTAATTGCTCTTGAGCTTGCCAAAACTAATCCTACGTATGAAGATATTGCTAGTAAATTCTTCGAGCATTTTCTTTATATAGCCGATGCCATGAATCACATTGGTGAAACAAATATTCATCTCTGGGATGATCATGACCAATCTTTCTATGATGTGCTACATTCACCTCATAATGAACGCCACCATTTAAAGGTTCGTTCAATGGTGGGCTTAGTTCCCTTGTTTGCAGTGGAAATTTTGGAAGCAAATGTATTAGATGCTTTCCCTGGTTTTAAAAAACGCTTTGAATGGTTTATTAAAAATCGTCCTAATCTTCAAACAAATATCGCTTCTTTAGAAGCAACTGGAAAGGGAGCTAGACATTTACTTGCGATTGTTAATCCAGAGAAGCTGAAAGTTATTTTGCAAAAAATGTTGGATGAGACTGAATTTTTAAGTTCCCACGGTATCCGCTCAGTCTCTAGATTTCATGCTGATAATCCTTACATTTTTGATGTGGATGGACAGCAGCATCAAGTTAGTTACGAACCTGCGGAATCAACTAATGGAATGTTTGGCGGAAATTCTAACTGGCGTGGCCCAGTTTGGTTTCCAATGAATTATTTGATTATTGAGTCTCTGCAAGAATTCCATCACTATTTAGGGGATGATTTTAAAGTTGAATGTCCCACTGGTTCAGGTCAATTTATGACTTTGACAGAAGTTTCGACAGAGTTATCCCACAGATTAATAAGTATTTTCCTGCGTAATAGTGCAGAATATCGACCCGTTCACGGTGGTCATTCGCTTTTTCAAAGTAACCCTCATTGGCACGATTTGATTTTATTTTACGAGTATTTCCACGGTGACAATGGTGCTGGACTTGGAGCTTGCCATCAAACTGGATGGACAGCATTAGTTGCAAGCTTAATTCATTATTGTGGAGAAACGGGAAGATAGAGTCACACGCGGTAAGATGACTCAATATCAGATTTATCCAAACCCGTTATCTCAATACGGTTCAGTTAAGGCTAGAATACCGATTCAGTATTCAAGATAGGGGCGAGAAAAACCGATTATTTCGTAGAGACGTTGCATTGCAACTTCTCTACAGTCAATGAGAATTGGTCATTTTACCGAAAATAAATCGGGTTTTTGCAATTATTGAATCGATGCTCTAGCAGTCTTTGTTAAAGTCGTTTTTTTTACTAACCGCAGAGAGAAAGAGAGAAAGAAAGAGAAGGAAAAAACTGCTTAACTGAACTGTATTGCTATTTAAATCACAAACGGCTCAAGTTCGCGGTTATGCCACTGTTCCCCAATACGTTCAGCCACTAAAGGTCTGATAACAAATTTGGGTGGACGACCATCTAAAACATCAATCCGCACACATGAGTAAGGCAATCGCTTCTGGAAGTTGTAGTCATGACGACCGACAAAAAGCATTGAATCAGCGACTTTACGAGTGGGTTTCCCGGCAATTTCCGCAAAAGTTTCTAGCAATTCAGTCCCCTCTTTTCTTTGATAGCGGGGACGATGACCACTCCCACCAGAGATAATGCAGTTGATGTGGGAGTCAGCAAATCCGGTATCAACTGTACGGAGATATTCCAAACAGTGCGCGTGACCGTTTAAAATCAAATCGACTATTGAACGCTCTTTCACAAGGGAACCAAGGGTTTCAGCTACTTGTTCAAATACCCAGCGTAAACGATGGCGCACCGCTAAAGTTTGCGCTTGATCCCACTTGGTTGCTTCTGTGACGTAGGGGGGATGGTGGAAAAAGATGACACGTCCGCGTACTTCGGAAGTATTCCAAGATTCGATCAGCCTGCTTCGCAACCAGTCAAGTTGTTCAAAATCGATCGCAGGCATTTTGTGAGATGCTAATTGTTTCTCAATATCGATTTTAATCTCGTTGATTTGGTCGAGTTTCGCACTAAGATCATCGAGTTGTTCAGCTTCGGTGGGTTTATCTGGATTGAGGCGATCGCATATTCCCAAAATCTGCAATTCTTCTTGATCTATCTCCTGGCGACGCTTTTCCAATTCCCGCCGATAAATTTCCCCCTCTTGAGTTGCAGGTAGAGGTGATGGTGTATTAAAGGTATTGGAATCCAAAGCGAAAAAGTCAATCCCGCCGTAACGAAAGGTGTAATAACGATTGGGTAAACGCGTGAAGTGTCCAGGTTCGTAACGCAAACATTGCCCCGTATTGGTCTTAGCAGTATAATGCTCATCTAGGTGACGCTCTAAATCTTCTCCCTTGTAGTCCAGAAACGCCCGTGCATAGGCATCACCTTGATACGAACCATGCCAGCCAATCTCGATATCTTTGTAGCGTAATAAGCGGCGCAGTGGTAACGTAGTTCCAGCCACCCATCGATACATCAGTGGCACATCATAGTAATCATGATTCCCAAGCACTGGTAGAAACGGCAGATTAAACACCATGCGATCGTAGGGAATGGTTTTAGGGTTCTCGCCACCTACTATAAATTCCCGGTAAGGTTCGATAAAGTTTGTCCGGTAATACTCTTGAGAACCCACCACATAGATTACATCGCCTGTGTGTAATACAAAACGGCAATCCTCGCGGTGCGGAAGCATCAGTTCAGCGACTTTTCGTTGGGGGTGGTGTCCGTAATGCGACTTAGTACCCGAATCACCAATAACCATAAACGAAAATTCTGGACTATCTTCTCTGCGATCGTCCACAACCATGCAGGTTTGGTCAATTCCTCGTTGCACAATACTCGGATGCATCCACCGCACCCGTTCCTTCATTTTTTGGATTTTTACAGGAATCGGTGGATCGGAAATCAATTTCATGGCAAATGACTCTTGAATGCCTAACGCATAAGCTGATTGTAACGAAATAATAAGGAAGGCAGGGGGAGAAAACAGGAGAAGGAGAAACAAAAGACGCGATTTCTCCGAGTGTCTACGCGTCTCTACAAGGATCAAGGGTTATTATTATTTTTCCTTGTCTGCAACTCCTAAATGGACTAAGGCAAATTTTCTCGCAGTAACGCCCGAAAGCCTGCTTGTTGAAAATGCTCGTCAGCAGTTAGGGCTTCAGTAATTCCACTATATTCCATCACAATAAAAGATATGCAGTCAACAAATCCCCATTCTTTCTCAGGTCGTTCACGATATAGCTGGAAAGCACGTTCGTAGAGTTCTTGGGAGAGGGGAACAATTTCTACCTTCGAGTCTGTTGCTAGAGAATCTAACAAGATGATTGCTGCATGGCGATGAGGTTTTAGGGATAAGGCATTGCCAATTTCTAACATCACTGCTTGTGTTGTCACTAAACGTGTTCTTGCTGCTTGTAACAGTTTAGCCAGATGTGAGGCTCGGTCATGCAAGCGATCGCTTGGTGCTGACAAGGCAATGGCAAAGGATGTATCCAGAAATACTTCAGACTGCATATCAACTTTACTGACCGTACAAATACTTATTAATGTTGGTAGACCAGTCAGGTGGCCCCTCTAAGCTGAGCGATCGCGCTGTTTGTAAAAATGATACCGCCTCATGTTCATCTGGCGATAATATTTCAATACTCATTTGTACACGTGTATTGGTTGGTAGCGCAATAGGTTCAGCCGGGTAAAACACTTTGCCATTAAATACAGCTGCTATTTTCTTTACCATTTTCCTCAAAGAATACGTTTAATTTATCCTAAGCTGTTTCTAACAGTACTAATAGGTTATGCGACGCACTAATTAGTAAAGTTACTTATATTTTTATCCAATAAAATAATTAAAAGTAAGTCGGGGTAATGTATTTTTCTTGGTGTCTTTGTGTCTTTAGTGATTTTGACTTTTGAACCACAAAGGCACTAAGGTAAGAACATAAAATTTCCCTTTAACCCTTAGCCAAGGTATTTCACATTGCCTAAGCCACTAACTGCACTACACCCCACTGCCCGTTTGTCAACCACGAAGAATCAGATTTTGCGGCTTTTTCAACAACTTCAGATTTCAAACCTGCTGCTACTTCCGACTTGAGAGTGCGTAGAGCTACTACTGACGCAGGAAAGTAGCAGACTATATCTGCAAAGTTAGTGGTAAAATCCCAGTGGCGATCGCCTAATAATCGCCGATAATTTGCATCTCCTTTGACTATAATCAAACTCGCATTGGCTAAGTCATTTTTGAGTAAGTTAGGTATTTCCCAAAATGCTAAAGGCGATGTCCAAAAATAATCTTCAGATAATATTAAACGCCCTGATGCAATATTTTCTTGTAACCTGTGGGCAAAAGATACCACTTTTGGATAGCTAGTAGCAGCTAAAAAGTTGATTGTGTAATGCACATCCTTAATCATGGCATCAGATACAAAAGTTGGATGAGGCTTTAAATGCAAATAAACCTGATTAGCTAAGCCGCTACTTAATAAGAAATCTACTAAACATAAGTCACAGACGAGTTCAAAACCAGCATTATCTACAACGAAATCAATGCGTCTCTTAGGAGAATTGATTAATAACTCAGTAACTCGGTAGGCATCATCTACTAATATGTGAGCTAGTTGGCTTTGAATATCAAAACGACTGCGATCGCCCTCGAATGCTGACCATAAACTCAAGTCAACTCGATTTCCCCACAGAGCAAAATGTAATAGTGCAATTAAAGCTGTTTGGTTTGATTTACCCTCTAGTTGTGAGTCATCTAACCATTTGTTAAGCTGACTACACAGAGGGATAATCGATTCAAGAGATGCTTCTAAACCTTGAAATTTTTGCAATTCAAATGGATCGATACCTTGCCATATACCAGGTCGAAAGTAATTAGTAATTTCTAAAATCAGTCGATAAAAATAAGTTTCCGCAAGGAACCAGGGAACATCTATCCAACGTTGACCCTTGTAAAATTCTAAATATTTATTCCAATCGGAAAAATCTGCGCCACTATCATTTAAAAGAGGTCGCAAATATCCTGCTGGTAGTTCTTTGGCCAGGCTTTCCAAGCTAGTATTAATATCTGATGAGAAATTATTTTCAACGATGACTCGACGGGCGATCGCAGGCATCCGCTGTGTAACTGTAAACTCAGTAAAAGAACCAACTTCTGACCCCACAAGTGGCGGTGGTAGAGGTAATTTGGGGATGTGGGGTGTATTCACCACAAATTTTTCTAGCCTTTGTATTTTTAGTTATTCTAGCCTGAACGTGAAAATGAGGTGGCATAAGCTTTGCTTAAGAGAAGAAGGGTTTGAATTTTTATCCCTTCCTTCATAACCGTCGCCTGCTAGCAAAATAAACTTATCAAAGCTTCATATTTTTCTCATAAAGAAGGTATCTTCATGTGGTTTGATGTTTTTGACAAGGCTGGTAGTGGAATATTCTGACGCTGTTATATGGGCATGGATAAAGAAACCACAAATACAGATTTGCAATCAACTGCTTCAGAATTACCAAGGCTAGATTACGATTACAAAGCAGAATCTACTACAGACGTAGCATCCCCGCCTAACTGGCACAATCTATTACAAGGGGTGGCAAAAGCAACAAAAGCCTTACTGACGAATAGCGATTCCCTAGGGGATAGCTTCACTTCACGCAGCACCGCTATCAATCAAGCCTTGGCTATTTTAGGACAAGCTACGGCAGCACATCGGGTATACATTTGTGAGTATCATCCCCATCCTGTAACAGGGGAACTTGCCTTGAGCCGCCGATTTGAATGGGTACAATCGGGTATTATACCGCAGCAGAATAACCCAGTTCTACAGAACCTCAGTCAAAGTGAATTTGACTTGCAAGCATGGTATCAACATTTCACTGCTGAATATTCTTTCATTGCGATCGCGTCTAATCTATCCCCGCCACAGCGACAATTTCTGGAATCCTTACAAGTTAAATCAATTTTATTAGTACCGATTCCCGTTGAGAGTAAAATCTGGGGTTTTATCGGCTTTAGTGATTGCTACCACGAAAGAGAGTGGTCACAGGACGAAGAAGCAGCATTGACAACAATGGCGGTGACTTTGGGTAGTATTCTGGCTTATCGCCAAATGTCAGATGTACTATATGGTGAGCGCCAACAAGCCCAATTCCAACTTGCGGAGAATGAAGAACGATTCCGGTTGATGGTAGAGGGTAGCGAACAAGTCTTTTTCTTTTTTTACGACAACGACTATATATTTCAGTACGTTTCGCCTTCAGTATATCCAGTGCTAGGCTACACTCCAGAGGAGTTAGTGGGCAATGCCTATGATCTCATCTTCCATAAATTATCCCAGCCATTAGCTGATGAGTTGACGGGGAAACGCATAGAGACTTACGCCATTCAAGCTCGACACAAAGATGGTCGATTGGTAGTATTAGAAATTGCTGAGTCTGCGATCATTAGAAATGATCAATTTGCGGGGATACAGGGATTTGGCCGCGATATTACTGATCGCCATCAAGCTCTAGAACAATTAAAAGCCATTGCTAAACGCGATCGCCTCTTAAGAGGGATGGCAGAACGAATCAGGACTTCGCTGGATTTACAAACTATTCTCGACACCACCGTGGCAGAGGTACGGGAGTTTCTCCAAGCAGACAGAGTATTTATTATTGACACTAACATCCGTGGTTCTGATAGTGGAGTGATAGCTGAATCTGTTGCTGGCAACTTTCGCTCAATGCGGGAGTGGATAAACTGTGAAAATCATGCCAAAGCGATTCAATCTTACTTTAGAGATAGAAATATTGATGTAATTAACGACACAACTAAAATAGATGTTCCGGTGGCGATCGCCCAAGATTTTATCGACTTTCAGATCCGAGCTATTGTGAGTGTACCAATTGTGGTTGCTGACCAGTTATATGGTTTGCTAGTTGCTCATCAGTGTTCACAAGCGCGTGAGTGGAACACTGATGAGATTGGTTTACTTGAGAAGCTATCAACCCCAGTAGCGATCGCCATCCAACAAGCAAAACTTTACGAAGAATTACAACGTCTCAATACTGGATTAGAGCAGCAAGTAGAGGAGCGCACTCAAGAGTTACGGCAAAAATATACTGAACTGGAAGAATTGCAGAACATCAAGGATGAATTCCTCCAAGCCTTTTCCCATGACTTGCGAACCCCAATTATGGGCATTTTGCTGGTGATGAAGAATCTTCACAGCCGTAGCAACGGCGAATCAGTGACAATTTCTCTAGCAATTTTAGAGCGAGTAATTCAAAGTTGCGATCGTCAGCTTCAACTAATCGAGTCACTGTTAGAAGCACATTCCAGCGATGTCAAGGGATTAACAATCCAGCAAGTGCCACTATCACTGCACACCTTTAGCCAGGCAATTGTCAAAGACTTAGAACCACTGCTCGTAAAAAACCAAGCTACAATTACCAATCAAATTGTAGTAAATTTGCCCTTAGTAGACGCCGATCCGTTGCATTTGAGGCGAGTGTTTGAAAATCTGATCGCTAATGCCCTTAACCATAATCCACCAGGGCTGAGTCTCACCTTAAATGCCGTAGTTGAGAATGGGATGGTTTGCTGCACAATAGCTGACAATGGCGTCGGAATAGATCGTGATCTATGCGAACGATTATTTGATCGCTATATCAGGGGTAAGCGATCGCAAGCAACAGGTATTGGTTTAGGTTTATACCTTTGTCGGCAAATTATCACCGCTCACAGGGGACAAATTGGCGTTATTAGTCAACCTGGTGCTGGAGCAAAGTTTTGGTTCACCTTACCATTAGCAAACTGAGTAATGAGTGCTGAGTGGGAGAGTCGACCTAATTCATAATTAATAATTACTAATTCATAATTGCAATCAGCGCAAAGTCTGAGCGCCGGCTTCCGGCGAACAGACGACAGTTCCTTTAAGCGGGGGAACCCCGCCAACGGACTGCCTCAACTTTGTAAGAGAGTGGGGGCTTGAACCCATTTAATTATGAATTATGAATTATGAATTAATAATTATTTGGTCAAGGAGCAGCGGAGAATAACCCTTGACCCTTAACAAATGAAACTCCTGCTTCCTCAGTCGCATATCAGCTTAGAAGCGATAGCCTAATCCTGCTTGGAAGCTAACGGCGTCAGCATCACTGTTTCTGTAGGCGTCAATGCCCCATTTCGCATCACCATACGCGATGATATTTGGGCGAACTTCTGATTCAGCACCAAGGGTTATTACAGGTGCATTTTGATTACCTAACGGGGTATTTTGACCTTCGCTAGTTACAAAAGAATAGCCACCACCGAAGTAAACGTTAGTGTTTCGGGCTATGGGTGCATCGTAAGTCACTATGGGCATAATTGCAGCGGCATCACCACCATATAGCAGGGAACCCCGCAGTGAAAGAGGTGTCTGGGAAATGGCATACCGTCCTTGAACATTGCCACCAAGTTGCGCTTCATCATTTCCTTGTCCACCACTGGTTGCACCAGCAGCAATACCAGCCCCGATGTAGTTGCTGTTCGTACCGATTGGTTGAATTGGTTGAGCTGAAGCAACTCCCGCAGAGAGGACAACAGAAACAACAGCAAGTGCAGAGGCAGCCAATTTTGTAAGTTTCATAGGATTCTTTTTACTAGACTTAAGTAAAATCAATGTTCTCTAGTACTAGAATCTCTTTTTTTGCAAAATGTAACTTCACGCATTTGGGTCGCCCTATTGGGTGAACAACAATTCAGCCAGTAGGGTGATCACACTTTAGATTCTGTTGAAAGCTGGAAAACTATACCCTTGTTGGTATATAACTCTAGATGGTTAAAAATTGATAGTAAGTATAGTTAAAATTTATAGAGTGAATAAAAACAATTTTAATAAATTAGGATGCCAACTGCTTTAATTACTGGTGCATCTAGTGGTATTGGTAAAGCCTTTGCTCAAGAACTAGCTGCACGCAATACAAATCTTGTTCTCGTTGCTCGTTCCGAAGAGAAGCTGAATCAACTAGCTAAACAACTACAAGAGCAATATAAAATTCAAGTAGACGTTATAGTTAAAGATCTCACAGAATCTCATGCGGCTGCTGCTGTATTTGATGCTACGAAAAATAAGGGATTAATAATTGACTTATTAATCAATAATGCTGGTTTTGGTGTATATGGAGATTTTGCCGAAGGGGATATTGAAAGACAACTTAAAATCGTACAATTAAACATCTTGGCAATGGTAGATTTAACCCATAAATTTCTACCCCTAATGCGGCAACGTCGTTCTGGAAGTATTATTAACGTATCCTCAATTACCGGATTTCAACCGATACCATATCTTTCTGTTTATGCTGCTAGTAAAGCTTTTATTCTCAGTTTTAGTGAAGCACTTTGGGCAGAAAATCGTGACTATGGTGTTCGAGTTTTAGTTACTTGTCCAGGCCCAATAGAAACCAACTTTTTTGCAGAAGCTAATTTTCCTCCAGCGCTAGCAGGAAGTACAGATAAAACCTATTCGGTAGAAAAAGTAGTTCAGGACTCTTTGCAAGCTTTAGAAAATGGCTATCCAACTGTTATAAGTTCTGATACTACCACTCAACTCAGAAGTAAATTATCTCGGCTTGTACCGCGTAAAATTTTGCTGAATATGCTGGCAAAATATTTTAAAGCCGAAGAATGAAAACTTTTAACTCTACATATACCGTGTCAATTGCACGCGGTAACGGTCTTTTTTGGTGACGGCGATTTCACCAACTTCTAAACGTCCTTTACCCCGAATAGCGATTAAGTCACCTGATTTCACTTGAGAACTAGCTTGAGTAACTTCCTTCCAATTGACGCGGACATCATTAGCGTCGATTAAATCTACCATTTTGCTGCGGGACATACCAAAACCAGCAGAGGCGATCGCATCTAACCGCAAAGAAGCCTCAACAGTGGTTAATTCTTTTTTCTTCGGTTCCCGAACTTTTAACTCGTTAATATCAATCGGCTGAGTTTTTACAGGAACCGATCGCACCTGTTTAAGACTCATTTCCAAAAATTCTGTCAACTCTGGTGCTACAACTACCTGCGCTCCTCGTTCCCCCAGAACAATAATATCTCCAGTCTTTTCGCGGACAATTCCTGTCCCCAACATTGCGCCTAAAAAGTCGCGGTGAGTAGCTGTATCAAACAGGAAATTTCCAGCAATTTCCAGTGCGACGAGACTAACTTGAGACTGATCTAGGGGAATTTCCGAGCGAGCGATCGCTATTCTTTGGCGTTCAGCTTGCGGATATCCACCCCATGCTACCAATTGCACATCGGTTAACCGACTAAATACTCGTTGAATTTCTGCCAATTCTGGAGGAGACAAAAAATCTGTCAAAACCACTTCCCAAGTTTTGATGGCTTGCTCCGCCTGATCGATTACACGAGCTACACTATCTCGATTTTCAACACTTTTTAAAAGTTCTTCTCTTGGCAACATTCTTAAAAATTATGAGTTATCAGTTGAGAATTAATCTGCTAAAACTGTCTTGATTCTAACTTTAATTCCCATTCCAGCAGGCTTTCATCTCTAATGTGAACCATCACCACACACCCCAGATGAGCTGCGAGCGATCGCCCGCTAATATTTACGCCACCTCACAATAACAGAGAAGCAACTCAAGCCCCTGTGTTATCACGTAATAAATTATAATTTATTTGCTACACGCTAGTTGTGTCAGCATAACCTTGAATATTTTCTGGTTCAAACTGACGTAATACTCTGGTTGCTTGCCGAGTGAGAGTTTCAGATCCTTGAACTGCGATTAAGT
Organism: Nostoc sp. B(2019); assembly: GCF_010091925.1. GTDB lineage: Bacteria > Cyanobacteriota > Cyanobacteriia > Cyanobacteriales > Nostocaceae > Komarekiella. The sequence continues at coordinate 37,861 of NZ_WVID01000026.1, forward strand.
ATTTACCCGCATTCAAACGGTTGCGGTAAGGTAAAGCATCACCACTTCCCACGAGTAAACCGACTCCACCACCGACAATTACACCACCCATAGCACCACTAGCAGCACCCAACAGTCCGCCAACGATGTGATTACCAATTTCACCCGCCCAGGCGAAAGTATTCAAACCTGTAATAACGCTGAAGGTAAATCCTGCAAAAAAACCGAATGGTACTAACCAGATTGTCATCAGCCGTGCTTGCTTTTTGGCTTGCTCTTTGGGGTCAATTAAGCCAAACTCGTCAGCAGTTTTATACCCCCTCCCCAAGATAGTACTGTTTATGCCTTCTTTTTCTAAGGCTAAGTAAGCAGCTTCAGCTTGAATACGGTCTGGTAATACAGCAACAAGGTAATTCATTGATTAACAAGAGTTGTCTAATAAAAGTTTTGCTTTAATTAACAGCGTAACAGTAGTAGTTGCATCAATCTGTCATTAGGCAAGATCAGAGTAAAGATGTCACTCGTCAGAAAGCTCCCGTCTCCCTGAATCGAGAATAGTACAAGTTAAATCTATATCAACCAATCACTTTAGCGAATCCAGTGGCTCACAAAAATTGCTCACACCTTGCTTGAGGACATATATCAAAACTGGCGTTGCTAAAATCTTAGGAAACGTCGGCATTGTTTTAAGGTGTTCCATCATCCCCGCAAGTGAGCTGTTCAGTAATTCTTCCCGATATTCTTGTTCACAAATGACAGCACGCCATTTTCTAGCCAAAGCGTCTAACCACTCTGAATTTGCTCTTTCAGGTTGTTGTCCGGCTCGAATAGCTAGCGTCATCGCTGCATCTTCTAAATCTCCATCACAGTCTTCAATCAAGTCTAGCGCTTCGAGGGCTACGAGATCATCTGCTAATTGAGAGCGAAACTGTGCAATCTCTTTTGATGTTACTTTAGTCATGAATCCTTGACAAGGCGAGGGATTGAACACTCAGTTATGTTAGTCCAATTTTATAATTCGTAATTCGTAATTCGTAATTGTTATCCTACTTATCCCTGGTTTCATTAGGCAAAACCATCTCTCTCCGAGCCTGAGAGGGACAGACTTGAACTTTTGTTCAAGGTAGGGAGAGGTTTATCAAACTAACGTTTAATTACGTTAGCCTAGCGGAGCGTAGCCATGACGAATGTTTTTTACCAAAAAATCTTCTAATTCAGCGATTGCACTGGAATAGAAGATTTTTTGGCGATTTTTATTCTGCGATGTCCTTGAGGGTAGATGCGTGGTGGTACTAGGGTAATCCTCTGGCTGTGACGGCTCGTTGTAACTGAGCTAAAGCGCGGTTGTACTCCAAAATCGCTTGGACTCGATTACCTTCGGCTCTTGTCAGGTCATTTTCAGAGTTAATCACATCAGTTTGAGTACCTACACCAGCTTGGAATCGCAAACGCGCTAAACGTAGAGCTTCCCTAGCCTGTTCTAAAGCAGTATTGGCGGTTTGAACATTGTTCAAATTAGATTGCTGGGTAGAAAAAGCTTGTTCTACTTGAAAGCGGATTTGATTGCGTTGCTCAGCAAATTGAGTTTCTGCGATCGCAATATTAGCTCTTGCTTGAGCCGCCCTTGCTCTTGATGCTCCCCCATCAAACAAGTTTAGGTTGGCCCTCACACCCACCGAATAACCATCGGTAACGCTAACACTATCATCAAACTGATCTAGCAGATTGTAGCTGGCAACCAAACTAACTTGAGGGCCAAGCTCTGAAAGGGCTTGGCGTCGCTGTTGCTCACTAATGTTACGTTGCGCCAACTGCTGTTGCAATTCTGGACGGTTTTGAAAAGCTCGCACAATGCTTTGCTCTAGCGTCTGGTTCCAAAGACCAGCTAATTGCACAGGATCAGCCGCACTAATATTTACTGACTGTGCCAAACTTAACCGAGTAGCTAACCGACGACGGGCAACTTGCTGCTCAGAGATAGCCCTAGTCAGATCTTGTTGGGCATTTGCTAAATTCACCTGAGAGCGCAATACATCGAACCGAGTACCAACCCCGGCTCGTTCTAAAGCTTCTGCATCCCGCAAACTAGCTTGGGAGTTCTGCACAGCTGACTGAGCAATCCGTACGTTTTCATCTGCTTGTTGCAAATTGTAGTAGTCAGTAGAAACATTCAGCCGAATTACCTCAGACTGAGTCTCTACAGCCAACTCATCGGATCGTGCCTGTTCCTCAGCCTGCCTGATAGCGGCTTGCCGTCTCCCAGAAGTATAGAGATTGTACGTCAGTTCGGCTTGACCGGAAAAAGCTGTACTAGCTTCATCTCCCGGCTGTGGTATACCCGTTTGCCGTTCTTGTTGTTCCAACTGAAGTTGAGTACTAGCAGACTGCTGACGAGTGATATCCGCACCAATACTAAGATTAGGAAACAAAGCAGCTTGCTGCTCTCGTACAGCAGCTCGACTACGTTCTAGCTGCAATATCGCTACCTGTAAATCCCGATTATTACGCCGCGCTAGCTCTAGAGCTTGTGCCAAAGTAATCGGCTCATTTCTCTCAAGTGTCACTTCCTCTGGTTTAGTGGGATATTGCAGAGGATTTGGACTGGGATTGAGAGTCTCAGGAATTTGCACAGAACCGGGCGACACAGGGTTTACCGTTCCTGGCACAACAGGCGTTTGTACAGAACCGGGTAATACAGGGTTTACTGTTCCTGGCGCACTAGGAGTACTATTCTGAGCTACACGTTTTCCAGCAGTATTTTGTTGGGGGCAAGTGTTTGAGGCAAAAAGTAAATAAGTCCGAGGAGCAGTTTGGCTTTTGCCTACTTGCTGCGGACACCTATCGACTGCCAACAATTCTGCTGCTGTTACACCTGTGGCTGAAGTTTGTAAAAATGTTTGTTTAGTATCAACATTTTTCTTTGGAACCGCTGGCTTCTTCACAGCAGCCAGTGGCAAGATTTTTTTTGGGATAGAAGCAGGTTTTGAAGTAGAGTTGGAAACTACTATATTTTCTAATTTCTGCTTATAAGTGCCTGAATTACCCTGCTGTTGGTTTTGAGCAGAATGATTCACATCTAGCTGTTGAGAAAGATGAGAGGTAGGTGTCAAACTGAAAAATCTACCTTTGTCTTTCTTAGGGACTTGTTCTATTGGTACACTAGTGTACCCAGTCACAAGCGTTGGAATACTGTGATTAATTAAAGGCTTTATACCGAGTTTAGTGAAACTAGGAGCAGGTACTAGGGCTGGAATACTAACATCCCCAGTATTAGGCAGTTGGGTAGTCATGATGTCCGCAACTAATGTTCGACTATGAGTAGAAGTCAAAACACTAGGAGAAGACGTTGGCTGTACCCCACTTACTTTTACAGTACCAGCCCAAGCAGGCTGGGTTGTTAAGACCGCTGCTGTCACACCAGGTAAGAAGCTATGGAATAATTGCTGTCCTTTCACCGCATCGCCTCACACGAAAATCAATCTAGCGGCAGAAACCTTTACCTCACCACAGAATATAGCACGATACTAAATTTAGGAAGGGATATACTACGATACCAAATTTAAGGATCGGAACTCTGTTTGTCTTCAAAACGCCTAACAATGCGAGAAAGTTCCGCCTTTTCATCAATATTAACGCGGGTCGGAGCACCACTGACAATTCGTTCGTAGTTACGGAAAGAATCTTTAATTTCGGGGCCATCGGCAGTGATATTGTACTCACGGATACCCTTGTCGTGCCATGATCCCCGCATTTTAAATACGTTAATTGCCCGTGACATTTCTCCACGAATTTCTACGTATTGCAACATCAAAATTGTGTCTGTAATCGTGGAAATGTGGGAGTCTGTAATTGAATGTGACCCCATAAATTGGTCGGTTGTGTTGGTAAAAAAACCAGTTATTTCTTCTTGCTTAGCGTAACCAGTAACACCAATCACAAATTGCCGGAATGCATTATTGCTTACTCCTCTAGCTAGTGCTGAGAGGGAGTCAATTGCAATCCGAGCTGGCTTAAAGACAGCAATTTCTGATTTAATAATTTGCAAGTGGTCTTCTAAACCAGTTGATTCGGGATATGTACAAATTATTTTGAGTAGACCTTGGTGTTCTAATTCTTCAAAATCAATTCCCCAAGAGGAGGCATTACGAGACAATTGAGCGCGTGATTCTTCATAAGCAAATAATATCGCCCGTTCGCCAGAAAGACAGCCATCTTGAATAAACTTGCTTACTAACAGCGTCTTACCAGTACCAGTAGCTCCCGTTGCTAAAATAATTGAATCTTTAAAGAATCCACCTCCACACATTTCATCTAGGGTCTTAACCCCAGAGGAAACCCTTATGTTAGAAGACCTTTGAGTTAAGCGCATCGCCCCCAACGGAAAGATATTAACCCCTTCGTTGGTAATTGTGAAAGGATACTCGCCTTTCATGTGAGTTGTACCGCGCAATTTGAGAATTTCACTTGTGCGGCGGCGGCGTTCTCCTTCTAATACATTGCGAACAATTACCACATTATCGGAAACAAATTCTTCCACTCCAAAGGAGGCAACAGGGCCATATTCTTCACTACGTTCAGTTGTTATGATGGTAGTGACATTCAGCAGCTTGAGACGTGCTACAAGACGAAAGATCTCACGCCGGACTACTCCCATTGCTTCATACTGTTGAAACACCGCTGTTATGGAATCGATTGAAACCCGTTTTGCCTTGTATTTGCGAATAGCATATTGCAATCGCTCAATGAGTGCTGAAAGGTCAAAATTACCGACGATATCTTGACCTTCAGGATCGGGAGAAGCATCAAGAATAAACAACTTACCTTCATCAATGAGGCGTTGCAAATTCCACCCAAAAATATAAGCATTTTTAATAATGTCACTGGGCGATTCTTCAAAAGTAACAAATACTCCTGCTTCATCAAAGTAGGTGATACCGTTGTAGAGAAACTGAAGAGAGAATAAAGTTTTGCCTGTACCAGATGTGCCACTTACCAAGGTAGTTCTACCAACAGGTAAACCGCCATGACTAATATCGTCAAAACCCTCTATCATCGTGCGAATTTTTTCTACGCCCCCAATTAACGGTGTTTTGTTTTGCTCTGCTTGGTCTTTTTCACTCATTGCTTGATAACAAATTAGGTATTAAACCCAGTTATTCTATTACTAAAGTTTGTAATCAATTTTTTGATGATTAAATATTTCACTCTTTAAAGTCTTCTTCACTCAGTTCTTCATAAAGTAAATCTAATCCAATTAACACTCTTTCTCTGTCTGAAAGATCTCCAATAATTTTGCGGACTGGTGGTGGCAAAATTTTGGATAAGGTTGGCGTGGCTAATATTTTATCTTCTTCTGCCAACTGTGGACTTTTTAGTACATCGATTACTTTCAAAGCATAAACACCTTGAAACTCCTGTTCTAAAATATTTTTGAGTGTTTTTAAGGCCCGTACAGAATTAGGGGTGTTCCCTGCTACATAAAGCTTGAGAACATAAGTTTTTCTAGCTTTATCCATATTTAGTTACAGGCTAGGCGTGAGAATATAAATACAAGATGTGTTGGTGGATTGCGAGCTATGGTAGCAGCTTGTGTTGAGTTAAACATAAGATAAATAAATTGAATTTATTTAGAAGTTGAACCCCTATAAAGTTCACACAAGTGAGCCAAAATATCTATCAATGTCAATCGGTAATCAAGTAATGTTTCATCGCTCCTTCCTTCTAATTTTAGCTGTATAGAAAATTCTTCAATTAGTTCCATGTGAATTTTGATGATTTGGGGCACAGGAATATTAGCATAAAATATGGCATTGATAAATTTATCAATTTTTTCTTTAAGGTTTTTTTCTGTGGTAAAGTAATGTATTAGTATTTCGCTATAATCTGATTTAAGCTGCTCCAACAGTACTTGTTGATCACTTGGACTCATCTGCTGAAATATATGCTGATGTTTTTGCTTGTTGCACGTAAATACAGAATAATTTGTGTCTATAGATTGTTCGTGCAAGCTTGGTTTCATCCACCTAGGTAAATAGTGAGTTTTAACAGGGATAGTTGCAGCCACAGGCTGGTAGCCCAATTTTCCAACGATTATATATAAAAATTTCCATATCCACTCGCTCAACCCTTGCTGTTTGGATAGAGAAGATGAATTATTTAAGCATTTTTTAACATTGGGTTGCAGAATCAATATGGGTAATAACATTTATTATTTACATATCTCCTTGATCGCCCCGACCAAGATGGGTTAGCTGATAGGTATGGCAAAAGCTTGCAGTTTAAAATTGAGTGTGGAGTAAACCTGTGAGTTCCATTTCAGGGTAATGCTTTGTGTTAAAACAAAGTTCTGGTTACTTAACAACCTGATGCAGCGACTAAGTACTAAGACTTAGTAGGTCGTTGATGAGGCGTTTGCCACAGAGGGTGCAGTACATAAATGATGATTCGTATATGCATATCTATCTACATACAGATTTCTAGATTTCACTCCTTGATAAGATACTTAAACGAACTTAAAGGATTGTCGCATTCTAAATCATTATAATTCCTCAAGGTTCTAAAGCGAATCTTTGGAGCCATAATTGTTTTAACCGTTGCTATCGATGAGGAGTTTCAATACCAGTAGGATACAGAATCAGGCTACTTACTGAAAAATTTGAGAGCGGCAAAGATAAACGCCACCGCTTAAAAAATTAATGGACGCAGCCAAGTGTCCGTGATGGCAAGGCCCATTAGATGATTTTAATGGCGTTGAAATTATAACCAGAATCGCTTACATGAGTCTTCTTGGAGGATATTACTTCAGGCCCAAAGAGCATCAGCAGTTGCAAGATGACCATGCCGGAGGTTCCCACAGGAAGAATGACCCCCAAATCCCTATGTCAATGCTACAGTACCCGCTTTATGACTTTCTAGCAACCGTACCCAGCTGCTTAGAAACAAGTACTCTGGCAGTGGTGCTGGAGATTTTTGAGAAAGAGCAGTGCGATCGCTTAGTGGTAGTGAATCAACAGCAAAGCCCCATAGGTTTGCTGTATTCTGCCCGTTTAATACAAAAATTATTAGCAGATGATGGTGATACATTTTTAAATTTACAGCAGTCACTCTCCACCCTAGGTCAAGCTCTAATTGACCCAATACAGACAATACCAGCTTCCAAGCATATAGAGCAATTAAGTTGGTGGTTGCGTTACCAACAAGCCCAAAAACACCAGAATTTAGATTGGGCGTTAATTGACTCCGATGGCAAGTTTTTGGGGCTGGTAGATAACTTACGCTTGTTGCAATTGTTGGCTAAAGAGAGAGCCACAGGCTCATTTCCCCTCGGCTCAACCGCCCAAATGTCGCCTCAAGAGACACTCCAAGAGTATGATGCGGCTGTGACAACTCACTCGCGGGCGCGGGTGCAAAATGAACACAAGTCATTAGTACAGCTATTGGAAAGACTGCCTTGGCCTTTGATGTTGCAAACGGGTACAGGCGAGGTAGTGGCGCAAAATCCAGCTTGGTGGCAGCAATTAGGAGTTTTAAAAGATCCAGAAGGAGTTAAGCAACAGGTTGAGGCAATACTTGCCCCCACCAAAGCCAAAAAAACAGAATACGCCACTCAAAAAGCAGTCAAAGTTCATCCCAATGGTAGAGGAGATGAGCTTGGTGATGAGGGACAACCGACGCCAAGTATACATCATCTAGAAGAACATCCCTTATCGTTCCAGAGTGAAGCAATACCTCAACCAGGCTTGCCAATCTCACAGTCTTACAACCAGGAACAGCAAGCAGTTGTAGAGACTCCATTTAGTCGGTGCTTCTTGGATAGTCAGGTGGGTACTTGCACCTGCGTTGTCGAAGTTCAAAACGGTCAGGAGCGAATCTGGCAGTTTGCCAAAATCCCATTAGATAGTCCTGATCTGAAAGTCATGAATGCTGAGTCAGAGGTTTTTCTGGGCAATGCAGTGGCTTCTCAAATCGGGAGAGCCGCCCACGCGGCTAATTCCTCAGCACGGGCGACGCCCCGCTACGCTCATAGCACTGATTTATGGTTGGTGTTGGCTACTGATGTGACTGAACAGCAGCAGCTTTGCAAAGAACTGGCTGCTAAAAATGCCGATTTAATTCAACTGAATCGGTTAAAAGATGAGTTTTTAGCTTGTATTAGTCATGAACTGAAGACTCCGTTGACTGCCGTTTTGGGGTTATCAAGGTTGCTTGTAGATCAGCAATTGGGAGAACTCAACGAGCGTCAAGCCCGTTATGCGGGATTAATTCATCAAAGTGGACGCCATTTGATGAGTGTGGTCAATGACATTTTGGATTTGACCCGCATGGAAACGGGACAGATGGATTTGACATTGACCCCAGTCAAAATTCGGGCTGTGTGCGATCGCGCCCTATCGGAAGCAACAGCTATCCACACTCAAACTACCAAATCATCAGCCGCCCAATCTGAAGCCCGTTCATCCACTCCTCAATTCACTCTCTCCATTGAACTAGGCTTAGACCAGATCGTGGCAGATGAATTGCGCTTGCGCCAGATGCTAGTACATTTACTTTCTAATGCCTTTAAGTTCACTGAAATATCTGGCGAAATTGGGCTGCGGGTGAGTCGGTGGGAAGGATGGATTGCCTTTACCATCTGGGATACAGGTATTGGCATTCCCGAACACCAACAACATTTAATATTCCAAAAATTCCAACAATTAGAAAATCCTCTCACCCGCCAGTTTGAAGGCACAGGTCTGGGGCTAGTATTAACCCGGGCCCTGGCTCGCCTCCACGGAGGTGATGTCAGCTTCTTGTCTCGTGAAGGTAAAGGCAGCCAATTTACACTGCTCCTACCGCCCAGCCCTCCGAAAACAAGCTTTTCTGAGCCAGAGGTGGGAACTAGTGAAGACGGGGAGATACAGCCTAGAGGAATCCCTACAACAGCTCGTCAGCTTGTGAGTACGCCCTCACAGCATCACCCCACATCTTCGCAACGTTTGGTCTTGGTAGTCGAAGCAGTAGCCCGATATATCGAGGATTTGACCGAACAACTCAAAGGTTTAGGTTATCGGGTAGTCATTGCGCGATCGGGAACAGAGGCAGTAGAAAAAGCTAGGCGCTTGCAACCAATAGCGATATTTTTGAACCCCTTGCTACCCTTGTTGTCAGGTTGGGATGTACTGACCCTATTAAAATCTGATACTGCAACCCGTCATATCTCTGTAATTGTCACAGCGACGGGAGCCGAAAAGGAGCAAGCATTTGCTAACCGAGCCGATGGTTTTTTAAGCTTACCCGTCGAGCATCAAGTCTTAGCACCGATCCTAGAAAAATTATGTGCTACACCAGAAGTTCCTCAGCTAGGGTCAGATAGTAGCAAAATCATCCCTGCTAACACTCCACTACGAATTCTCAGGTTAGTGAATCCTGAGTTGGAATCGGTCAATCCCCACCCCTCACTTCGAGAACACCGAGTGATTGAAGTAGATGACTTAGATCAGGCAGAACTCTTAGCGCGAGTTTGGCAGTTCGATGTAGTTTTACTAGATGTAGAAGGTTCTGTCGCCCAAACTTACCTACAAAAACTGATTGGACACTCACGTTTGGCAGCTCTACCGCTGGTTACTTGTGATGTCGCAACCACCTTGGCGGCCTCTCAGATACCGGGGTTATCTGTGTTTCCCTGTTTAACACCAATTGGCAACAACAATCGCGGCGGGAAAACAGATGCTTTATTATCAGTACTGCAAATTGCCTCTGGTATCTGCTGCCCTCCCAATATATTAGTGGTGGATTTGACAGTGTTGCGTGATTTACCGCAGGGAAGACGCAAGCAGGTAAAAGGTTATCGAGCAGAAAAAAATTGCTCAATCAGTAGTGAAACTGCGGAACGGGGATCTGAATGGTTTCAAGCCTTAATTCAGTACCTACAAACAGCAGGTTTTAAAGCCGCGATGGCTCGCTGTTGGGCAGAAGTGCTACAACAAATTCGTCACCAAAGTGTTGACTTACTACTGATTTGCTTAGGAGAATCTGCCATTCATAAAGAGATGCTAAAAGCACTCAGAGCTTTGAAAGATTTACCTTTCAAGTTACCACCAATTTTGGTACTCAACCAGCGATTAAATTGCACAGAGGTGATTTCTCAGTCTCAAGCTCATGAGCAAGTGGAAAAGCAGAGGAAGAATGGATTGGAATCTCTAGAAAGTGTTGTGAGCGCGATCGCTACCCAGGTACTACCGCGTTCGATATCAATGGAAGACTTATTAAACCAGATCAATCAAGCTTTAGCTGCCAATGGTCAACATAATAAATGCGAATAATGTCATTAGTCATTGGTCATTGGTTTTTTACAAAGGACAAAAGACAAAAGACAATTTAATGAATATCAAATGATATATCCATTTTTTCATTTTTCCTTTTCTTAAAAGGAACTCGAATCAGATTGTAAGCACCCTTGGTAGCTAAATTTTTGTAATCATCTGGCTGTAAGTCCATTTTGAGAAACTTTTTCTGCTCAGCCAGAAGCAGTAACGAGGGTGGCTGTGGTGTTTTAGCTGTCTCGTCTTGAATGTGCTTGACGACTTCTTGGGGAAATTTTAAATAATTCACGCGGGTTTGGCTGTAAAATGCCACACTAGGTTTTTTGAAGCCCATCATCACTAATTCTTCGTCTGGTTGTTTGGCTTGCAGTGCCATCACAGACAATTCTCTCAGAGGTAATTGACGCTCTCGATCAATAAAAAACATAGCAGGCGTCAAGACAATGATCAAAAATGCCACAAACCCCAGCAAATTAATACTGATAATATAATTCCAACGGCGATTCAGTAACAAACCTGCAACCAAGACAGCACAAACAAGCCAAATTACACCCCCTGTTATTGGTAAACCCGACTGTTGAATTAGTATACGGAAGTTAGGTATAGCCGGATCTCTACCTAATAATTGGCTTAAATTAAACATTCCTGTTGCCAGAAATGATAAAAATATTACATTCACCCAACCACTTACTCGGAAAAAGGTGGAGTGGGAAAGAGGAGGAGTGGGAGAGGGAGGTAGAATTGTTTGCTTTGTCTCCGGATCTGGGAAAAAGTCGCTCCACAACAGCGCCACAAGGATAGCCGCTGCTGGCATTAAAGGCAACACGTAGCTAGGGAGTTTGGTGACAGCAATGCTGAAAAAGCCAAAGATCCCAGCAAACCAGAACCACGCAAATAAACCCAATTGCTCAGAGCGTTCCTGGAAACGCCAGTGCGATCGCTGCCAAAACTTTAGCCTAGCTACTGCGATCGGCAAATACACTGAGTATGGTGCAAATCCTAATAGCACCACTAGAAAGTAAAAATACCAGGGAGCTGAGTGATGATTAACAACGCCCGTAAAGCGTTCCAAATTATGATAACCAAAAAACGAGTTGATATAACCCCAGCCATTGCGCCAAGTCACTAACGCATACCAAGGCGCTGATAAACCGAAAATAATCAAGATACCTATGAGGGGACGCATTTCTCGCAACACCTCCCGCAGCTTGCCCAAATAGAGCAAAAATACCGCAATAATTAACCCTGGTAAGACAATTCCCACCGGGCCTTTGGCTAAAATTGCTGCTGCAATTAGCACATAACAAGTTAAGTACCACTTATTTGGGAATGGGGATCGAGAAAATTCCTCGCCAGTCCCTCCCTTCCCGGCATACCCCAGAAAGAAGCACAACAAAGCTGATGCCATGCATCCTGTGAGCAGCATATCTGAAACACCTGTTCTCCCCCAAATAATCATTTCGGGATTGAGTGCCATGATAGCTGCTGCCATAAACGCTGTTAAGTAGCGGCGAGCAGGACGTGAAACTTTCTCTAATTGGTCTTGTTTTGCTAGACACCACTGAACAGTGTAAAAAGCCAAACTAATTACGCCCATCGCGGCGATCGCAGAGGGTAGACGCACCGCCCACTCATTTACGCCGATGATTGCATAAGCGATCGCCTGACACCAATAAATTAAAACAGGTTTATCAAAACGAGTCTCGCCATTGAAAAATGGCGTAATCCAATCACCTGTAACAAACATCTGACGCGAAGCTTCGGCAAACAGTGGCTCTGTTTCATCAATCAAGCCAATGCTGCCTAAATTCCACCCAAAAGCTACCCAACCAATTAAACTCAACCACAAAATTGCCACAGTCACAGCAAGGGCTGGACGCTTTTCTAGATTGTTGAACCACTGCTCAACAGCGCTTTTAACACTCAATTTCAGCCTCAATTAATCAATAGTCAACAATCAGTTACCAGTTATCAGGGATCATTCTGCTGAGTCCTCCACTAATATAAGTGGCTAAACTCATGCCTGAAACCTTAGTAACTGTTCACTGGTTTAATAGTCGTTGGTTATTGATGTTTTGTTCTTCCTTCTTTGTGGGTTTTTCATTGGTTTTTGAATATGAACTACGAACTAGGGACTCAGAACTAGTTGCCATTCTCTGTTTTGGGTGTTCCACTTAGGTGAAGGAGTTTCTCCCACAACATACGGCCCCCAGTAACGACGGGAACCATCTTGGGCAAAGGCAACTAAAATATCTCCCTTCAACAGCTTTAAGTTACCTTGAGGTAAGGATAGAATCAGCCCCTTTTCACCACCTTCTTTGGGAGCAAAATCCCAATGTGCTGGAACATCATAGTTAGCTTGTTTAGAAACTGCGTCTTTGACTCCTGACTGTCTTGCTAGTAGGGCTAGCCGCACGGGTTGATTGGTGAGATTGCTCATCCGCAAAGTCCCTAATCCCTTGGCTTTATCCGATAATTGATTACGAGCCAAGACAGGATGAGTATTTTCTCTAGTGCTATATTCTACTTGATTAGTTGGGATCGTCGCTGAAGTAGCTAGGGTGGCGGAGATCGCTTTTTCAGGCGGAACACTTACAGATGGAGTTCTCTCTAACTGTGAAGTCTTTGTTGGCGTTTGTGTAGATACATCGGGGTTTGCCGCCTCAAAAGATACGCTCACCTCAAAAAATCCCACCAGTAGCCCAAGCAATCCCAAGCAAAAAGCTGTAACACCAACGTTACGATACACTGAAAATCTCATATTGATAGTCTTTAAAAATAAGTATTTTGTTTAGGCTTGACAAAATAGTAGCCTATTATCACAAAAGGCAATCAAAGAAAGTAGCCTATTATAGATTCTCTTGAAATTCAGTTCTCAAATGTATCATAAACATCATTTTTAGTGGAAAACCTTTGGTGGAAATAATTCTATTGATGCTTGTCCCAAAAGGGATGTAGACATCCATTTGTTTGGGTATTAACCGTAGCTTTGGATCAAAAAATAAAATTTGATACAGAGTTGGCGAATTTTTATGTAGAAAAATCAGAATTTCAGTCAGACCACTAGCGATCGCAACAAGGCGTTCTCTGCCAAATCTTATAGATAACTCTACTAAGCTGTGAGATACTACAAGATGGGCAATTATTTTTAGGGGATCTATACTCCCTTAACAAGAATTAAGATGTGTAAACTTTTTTGGACACTGGAAAACCAGGACATATTCACATACTAACAAAGAAGCTTATGCTAGAACCAATATCCTCAATATAAGAATATTTCCAGATATCTTGACTTTTGCCCAGAAGTCTCACTGATGCAAAACACTCGTCTCAACAACCTTTTCGATGCCATTGCTAGGCGTTTGGGGCAATGGTTTTTAAATCCCTGGCGGCGACTATCGCTGCTAATAATTAGTTTTTTGTTCGGTTTTTTTGTAGGAAACGCAGTTTCCACCACAGCGGGTCAAAGGGGTTTCTTAGACATTGTAGTGGCTGCGTTTTTAGTGGTGTTGACAGAACTTACCAGCAGGATATTCTATAGTCGGGGCTTTTTGTCTAGGCGATCGCTTTGGGTAGACTCACTAAATTTCCTGAAAGTTGGTTTCATCTACAGCCTGTTTCTCGAAGCCTTTAAGCTGGGATCGTAGGAAGAAGAGGGGGAGCAAAGGAGCAAGGGAGCAGGGGGAAACTCTAAATTGATGAAGTGGTTTAAAGAGATTTTGACTGGAACAGAGGCACAAGAAACTTGGCAACAGGAAGCACGAAAAGCAGCGCTGACAGATAAGTTAAGGGCAAAAGCTTTTGGGATCACATCAGAAAATGTAGATGAAGTTATCCAAGCGCGATCGCATCTACTAAAATCTGTTTTGCCAGCTTTTAGCGAATTCTGCCAAACTACCCTCATGGTGCAACCCCAGGAAATGTTACAGGTGTTGTGGGACTTGTGGCTACCTTTGGGAATCAAACTAGCATCGCACCGCCAACAGTTGGAACGACCTCTAATTCAGGGGATTTTGGGAGCGCAAGGCACAGGTAAAACCACCATGTCCCAGGTTCTCACCTTGATTCTTCAACAGTTGGGATACCGGACTCTCAGTTTATCTTTAGATGACTTGTACAAAACTTATAGCGATCGCCTAGCTTTAATAAAGCAAGATCCTCGCTTGATTTGGCGGGGGCCACCAGGAACCCACGATATAGACTTAGGCTTAAATTTACTAGATCAGATTCGCCAGTGGCAAAGTCCAGTTATAGTTCCCCGTTTTGATAAATCTGCTTATGGAGGTGCTGGCGATCGCACCACTCCAGAAATGATCACAGGTGTGGATATTGTACTGTTTGAAGGTTGGTTTGTGGGTATGCGACCAATTAACGCAGATTTATTTGATACTGCGCCGCCACCAATTATCACAGATGAAGATAGAACATTTGCCCGTAATATGAATTACCGCCTGCACGAGTATCTACCACTGTGGGCGCGATTAGACAGCTTAATTTTGCTATATCCAACCGATTACCGCTGTTCCTTGGAGTGGCGTAAACAGGCGGAACACCAGATGATTGCTGCTGGTAAATCGGGGATGGCTGACGCAGAGATAGAGCAATTTGTCAATTATTTTTGGCGATCGCTTCACCCAGAATTATTCATCAAGCCGTTGGTAAAAAATCCCACAGCGGTGGATTTAGTTATTGAGATTCAAGCTGATCATAGTTTTGGTGCAGTATATAGCGATGGGCTAGGCCCCACCGTAAGCGATCGCACCTAATATCAAATGAGGATTGAAATCAAAAATACAGGCAGAGTCTCAGATGCAACTCGCCTGTATTCTTTTTAAGAAGTCCGGTTTTTACCTTTCCCCTTTACCCTTTACCCTTCTTTAGATTAAGCCAAATTTGAATCTGAGCCTTCCACAACCGGAAGCCCATCCGTCTCAACATCTAACTCTTCTCTACGAAGCGTTTCTTGCGCTTCAACCATTTCTTGATCTACCACTTTCTTGATTCTGACTTCTTCATGTACAAATGCTTCTTTGTGAATGTCAGCCGTCTCTTCGTAGACTTCTATGCGTGCTACTTCACCTTCGCCGAAGTTAACACTACCAGGCGCAACCGCTTTTCCAGCGTCTACAGGAGTCACTCGTTCAATCACAACTCGTTCTTTTTCGATTGGTACTGAAACCCGTGCTGTTTCAGTTTCAATACGCTTACCAATCGCTACTTCTCCTGTCTTAGTGCGAGTTTTACTTGCAATCAGCCGTTCTTGATATAGTTTGAAGGTTTGATGATCTTGGTCATTGAGATCGTACAAAGACGGCTCTTGTTGGTAGTTGTAGGTATCGGCGTTGTAAGTGTTAGCAGTCGAAGATGCTGCGTCTAGAGATGTTGGGCGATATACTTGCCTTACCTGTTCTTCATAGTCACGATCAACCTCTTGGCGCTCGTTAAACTCAGGTAAATTTTCCGCTTGCTCTTTAGTCATCCCCACAGCGTAAATGCGGTTGGAGTTCTGGTCAAACCGGGAACGTCCAACTGGTAATAATACTTTTTTGCCAAAAATCCAGAAGCCTAAATCAACGACAAAATATCGGAAAAGACCTTCTTCATCTACTAAAACATCACTGACTGTACCAATCTTCTCATCCCTATCTGTATAGATATCCATTCCCTTGATATCATTTTCATTAAAACTTTCATGATAGTTGGGATCGAAGTCTGCGATTTTTACAAGAGCCATAACATTTTTACTCCTACCTTGGTACAATTTTTCGTGTCTTGAAGAACAGTCAAAGCCATTCGTACTTGATAATGAGCTACGCTAACCTAGTTCATATTTGTAAGAGGATATTTACTTTACCCTCTCTTAATTACGAATTACGAATTATTTAGTCATTGATTTACAAAATCAACCCCTTATAGAGTCCAATTAAGTCCAATAAAGGGGTCGATTTCACAACGGTTATCCAGCTTTTAACCGTGATTTATCTAGACTATGCTAGGAAAATTAGAATTTTACTAGTCAATATTCTTCTTAACTTGATCTTTAACGTCTTCTACACCGTGACGTACTTGGCTTTCTGCTTGCTTAGCTTTGCCTTCGGCTTTATCTTCAGGGTCGCCAGTAACGTTTCCTAGTGCTTCTTGAGCCTTGCCTTCAACGTTTTTAGCAACAGCCTTTGCTCTATCTTCTATACTCATTTTGCTTCTCCTTATGTTGTGACAAAACCGATTTCAAAGCTTGGGTTTGAACTTAGAAGACGTTTTGTTATTCTGTATACAGATTAGCTTTATCTTTCATATTGTGTCTTCTTCCAGAAGGTACATAGGGTTCTATTCCGAAAGAGCAATATGTATAACTGGAAATAAATTACTCATAAAAGTACTAGCATTACACCGGATACTAATCGCTAAATTGGTTATTAGCATCTAATAGCTTTAGTATTTTGGTATTAACTATAAGCGCGATCGCTCGTTTAATCGAGCGTTCAAAATTGCTCCGTAAATAAATTTATTCACGTCGATAATGCTTTTTTATCTAAATGTGTCTATTTAGAGGGAATACTTATTTTGCTTGATGCGTTGCAATAGAATAAGCAAAGCATATCAGATGATCAAGGAACAGCATGGCGAAAGACCAAACCAGCGATCAAGAAAGTAAGACAAACTTGCTTCAGCACCTTATTGGAATCAGGATCATGCTGGTGGAAGATGAGCCAGACATTGCAGACTTACTCATCTTCATTCTGGAAGCATCAGGTGCAGAGGTGATGGCTTTCGTCAATGCAGAAATAGCCCTTGCCTTGGTCGAATCGCTTCATCCCGATATTCTGCTGTCTAACGTAAAGTTGCCCCATCATGATGGCAATTGGTTGATTAGACAAATTAGGGTGCATTCTTGCCAATTTATACGGCAGTTACCAGCGATCGCCATTACTTCTTATACACGTGAGGTTTCATGTCACAAGGCTTTGAGTGCTGGCTTTGATCGATTCATAGCCAAGCTTGAGAATCCAGAGAAAATTATAAATGAGATTGTTCACCTATTATCAGCCCGTGAATAGCAGCGCGGGGAGTGGAGGACAAGTGGGAGCAGGGAAAATTATTAACTCTTGACCTTTGACAAATGACAAATTATCTTATCCGTCTGTGTGATCACCATATTGCAAAACATCTTGAAGCATGGGCGACAGTTCTTTATTTAACCGACCAGATTTAACAAATTCTGCATAAGTATCTGCCTCAATTGCTAGTAGTTCGCCTCGGAATTGTTCAGTTGTAAAACTACGAAGATTGGGATACTCAACCTGTAATTTGTCAATTTTCGCTTGTAAATTCGTAATTTCGCCCTTGATAAGTTTCTCTTGGTAACGGTAAAACTCTGGATCGATACCTGGACGTTGATCTGCCTGGAGGTGTTGTAGAACGCGTTCTAAAGCTACATGACGAGCAAGCAACTCTAAATGCTGCTCACGTAAGGGTGCATTGCCCAAAAGATTTAGCTTTTGCAATAAGGGTTTGATAGTTAATCCCTGTGCAAGCAAGGTAAATAAAACTACCCCAAATACCGTAGCGATGATTTTATCTCGCTCTGGTAATGTCGTCGGTACACTTAATGCCAAGGCGATGGCGACGGAACCACGTAACCCGCCCCACCACAGTATAGTTTGGTCAGCCAAGGAAATTGCTGAGTTGGTGATTTTAACACTCAAGCTACTGAGAATGTAAATAGCAACTGCCCGCATTAAAATCATTGCTCCCACCGTTACGGCGATGATTTGCAAGTTTTCGCCCAAACTAGCAAAGCGAATTTGATCACCAATTAGCAAGAACACAATCGAGTTCACAAAGAACGCCAAAAATTCCCAAAACTCTGAGACAATAATTCGGGTGCGGGGATTCATGCCGATACGAGAGCCAAAGTTACCCAAAATTAAACCTGTGGTAACAACTCCAATCACTCCAGAACCGCCCAAGTCTTCGATAATTAGGTAAGTGCCGTAAGCGGACACCAAAGTTAAAGACTGTTCCACCATTGGCAAATCAAAGCGTTGAGTGAGATAGGAAATCCCAAATCCAATCAAACTTCCCACCGTTACACCAATGCCGACAACTGTAAAAAACTGTACCAAAATTGGCTGTAAGCCTAATTCGACATTTCCCAAAGGCAGCGCTACCAAAAAACCGAAGGCAACCACCGCCATGCCATCATTAAATAAGCTTTCACCCTCCATTAGAGTCACTAGACGGCTACCTACACCCAATTCACGAAACAAAGCGGTGACAGAAACAGGGTCAGTGGCAGACAAGCTAGCGCCAATAAGCAAAGCTGTAGTTAGCGAGAGTCCAGCTAGTTGATTGAGAGCGATCGCCACCCCTACAATCGAAATCACTACCCCCAGAACTGCATACAGGCAAATTGGCACTAAATCCTGTTTCAATTCTGACCATTTCAAATTCCATGCAGCTTCAAACAACAGTGGTGGTAAAAAAATAGACAAAATTAATTCGGGGGAAAGAGTCACCAAACGGACATCAACAAACGCCAACCCTAAGCCGACAATCACCAGTAGTAAAGTGTAGGGTATCTGGCGAAACCAGCTAAATATCTGCGGTAGTGTAGCTACGCTTAAAGATACCGAAAGTACCAAGAGAAACTGCTTGAGATTGGTTGCAATGACTTCCTCACCGATCGCTGATTCAAGTACCATAATGAGATTCCTGGTAATTTTGCACTTTATCTTCATCTGACTATTTTCAGACGACACCAGATCAATAGAAAATTTAATTAGTCAAAAAGCAAGAATTGACAACTAACCGAGCTTACAGGTTAAAAATTTTAGACACAAGCGATCGCAGCCACAAATCCAACAACTGCAAATCTGAAGTTGCTAATTTAGCAACCATAAGGTGAGAATCTATCAGTATCAAAATAACTTTTCAGAACGTAATGTGGATGTTACTCTATTAGTCAAAGTTTCAATTATTCTCTTGCTAGTTGCTACAGGTGTAGCTTTACTATCCCGGCGATTGCGAATCCCTTATGTCACGGGTTTAGTATTGGCAGGTTTACCAATCACTGAGTTATTGTCTCGTCCGATTGGTTTAAATCCTTCCTTAGTTTTGAATCTTTTTCTACCAATTCTCATCTTTGAAGCTGGTATTAATACAGATGTCAGCCGCCTACGCAGCACCTTTAAACCAATTGCCCTTCTAGCTGGCCCTGGGGCTGTGCTTTCTAGTGCGATTATTGCCGTCTTGTTGAAGTTTGGACTGGGACTGAGTTGGATACCTGCCTTATTTGTCGGCGTAATTCTGGCAAACACTGATACAGTTTCAATGATTGCCGTCTTTAAAGAGATACCAGTACCCTCCCGGCTTTCCACCATTGTAGAAGGAGAAACTCTATTCAATGATGCCGCCGCCCTAGTTTCATTTAACCTAATTTTGCAAGTATATTCAACAGGTTCACTCACATTTCTAGAAGGAATCCAACAACTGCTATTTATCTCTCTGGGGGGTTGTCTTGTTGGGTTAGTTTTGGGCTACTTAAGTATACCTGTATTTACCCGTTTAGACGATCCTCTTAGCAGTCTCTTACTGACAGTTGCAGTTGCATTAGGAACTTTCCAAGTAGGGCAATTTCTCGGTGTATCTGGTGCTGTGGCTGTAGTTGTAGCTGGATTAATTTTCGGGAATTTTGGGCTTTCTCGTAATACTTCTGCTTCTAGTCGCATTACCTTATTAAGTTTCTGGGAATATGCCAGTTTTAGCGTCAATACCTTTATTTTTCTATTGATTGGTGTAGAGATAGACTTGATAACGCTTTGGAGAACTTTACCTGCAATTGCGCTTGCAGTTTTGGCTTATCAAGTAGGGCGAGTTCTTACAGTCTATCCGCTGCTCGCAGGAGTACGTTGGTTTGACCGCCCAATTCCGCTACGCTGGCAACATTTACTGTTTTTAGGCAACATCAAAGGTTCACTTTCGATGGCTCTGGCGTTGAGCTTACCTACCACATTACCAGGGCGAGAAATCCTCATCGCTTTAGTCTTTGGCAGTGTGCTGGTGTCATTAGTGGGACAGGGTTTGAGTTTGCCTTGGGTGGTAAAACGCTTAAAATTATCTCAATTTTCAGAAGCTCAGCAGCAGGTAGAAGAATTGCAAGCCCAGTTGATGACGGGTAAAGCAGCACAAGATGAATTAGATAGCCTATTAAAATCAGGGGTCTTACCAAAAGCCGTCTATGAAGAGTTGCGTTCAGCTTATCAGGTGCGAATTGCCGGAGCGGAAAAGGCACTGCGGGAATTTTATAATCGCCGTCCAGAAGACTTGAAAGCAAAAAATGGTGATCTCAGTAAACTCGATGCCATTCGCCGTCGTTTACTACTGGCAGAAAAAGGAGCGCTCAATGAGGCAATGCGGAAACGAATTCTCTCAGAAGAAATTGTGCGGGGACGGATACAAACCATTGATGAACAATTGCTTCAACTTGATGATGATTAAGTTGTTGGGCATAGGGCATAGAAAGAAAGAGATCTTTTTATTTCCTGGTGTGCCTATTCAGACGTGGAGGTTTAGATAGAACTTAGGACTAGCCCTTTCCAGGTGTGTGAAAAATCTGCTTTCATTACCTGGTTTTCATGATTCAACTTGGTGTCTTTGTGCGGGCAGTCCGCTCAAGTCAAGCCACTGCCTTGCGGGGGTTCCCCCCGTTGTGGCAAGTGGCGCGGGAAACCCGCCCACGCGGCTGCCCTTGTCTTTGTGGTTAAATAAAATTTATCTTTTCACCACAAAGACACCAAGACACGAAGAAAACTTATTGTTTAGGATTGCACCTTGAAAGGGCTAGTTCTAGAACTGATTAAATTTTGTTTATAGGTAGAGATTAGGAGCAATACAAATCTTGTAAATAAGTCTTTGATACTCGTGAATGAACCTCTGAGCTTCGTGAATGAACCTCTGAGCTTTGTCGATGAACCTCTGAGCTTTGCCGATGAACCTCTGAGCTTTGTCGATGAACCTCTGAGCTTTGTCGATGAACCTCTGAGCTTTGTCGATGAACCTCTGATACTCATTAATATGTCTACCTACTCAGAACCCCAGGTAAACACAGATATAGCCCCCGTAAATCATTTGTGAAAAACTATAAGTGAGAAATAAGCTTTTGAAAAGAGCTATTGTGAAAGCGATCGCTGATTACTACTCTGATTTTTAATTACCCTACCAGGACTGATAAAAGAAATTCCTTGTTGAAAGTCAGTACCAATCATGATTGCCTCTACTATCGGCTCAGACATTTCTGTTTGGGCTACCCACTCTACAATGAAGTTTGCGCCCAAACCGCCACTAGTGTCATTTCTATTGACAAAAAAATCTGTAGAAGCTAGCGCATCAAGTTGAATAGGGCGCTCCAAATACTGCTTGACTAACCTACCTTCTGAGTCATAGTAACGCACAGAAGTAATAATCATCGGATTGGTCAAATCTGTGTTACGAATACTGAGCGTAACCGCTAAATTGAAAACCTCCTGCCGATTGTGATGATAGATATGAGAATAGACAGGAACATAGATAGTTTGACTCATTGCTATCTTGAAATTTTTATCCAGAGTTACTACCTTTTGAGATGGAGTTGATTCAGTAGTATTTGGTTTTGGTGATCTAACTTCTGTTGATTTACAAGATGTAAGAGCAATAATAGCGATCGCTAAATAAAAATGTAGATGCAGCTTCAAAACTATTTACAACCCTCAATAAAATCAATAACTTGATGTAATGAACCAGGTTTCGTCACAATCAGCACAGTTGAACCAGGTTCTAGTACTGTACTACCATTAGGAATCATCAAATCCTCATGGGGATGGGGTTGATAGCCAATAATTAAAGAGCCAGTCGGAAACCGATAATCTTGAGCGATTTCGGCAACGCTACGACCAGCAACATAGCAATTGTTTGGGATGGAAAGCTTTAGTACCTCAATCTGTCCTTGCTCAAAATGCATCATTGATTCTACTTGAGGATACTCAATAGAATTTACCATTGTTGAAACTGCTAGTTCAACGGTACTAATGATATGGTTAGCTCCAGCTATACGCAGCGGTTCGGCAAAATCAGGGTGGCGCATCCGACTCAAAAGATGGGGAACGCCGTAATGCTTAGCAAGAGTTACCATTGCCAAGTTTAAAGCATCACTTCTCAGGACAGCCGCCAAGGAGCCTGCTTTGCGAATCCCAGCTTCTAACAATACTTCTGTACTCACAGCACTGCCTTCAAAAGCCATGGCCCCCACTTGCTCACGGGCATAGCGACAAGCAGTAGGGTCGATGTCAATGATGGCAACTGTATGCCCTAGTTCTACCAATTTTTGGGCCAAACTCAAGCCCACTAAGCCTGCTCCGCCAATTAGTACGTACATGGCTACTCTTAACGCTCTTTGACTTCCTATTTCAGTTTACAGGTTAGCAAAAGAGTGTTGTAGCAGTGAATAGCTGAGATTTTCCAATTGTTTAACTTGTGGGAATATCAAAAACGCGCCATTCCTGAATACCCCAACGCCTAAGAATAGGTTCAGCTTGACGGATATCTTCTTCTATGCTCTCTATTGTCACCAAATAATCGCCTTGAGATACTCGATCGCTATAGAGTTGGGCGGCTTCTTCGGGAAGAAACCAACCTCGTAATGCGCCAATAAGACCGCCAGCAGCCGCACTAGCTCCACTTCCTAAAAGGGTAGCTAAAACAGACTCTACTGCTAAAGCCGGGCCAAAGCCAGGAATCAGCAAAATACCTAGACCTGCAACCAAGGTAAGTAAACCTCCCGCCCTAGCACCTGCTAATCCACCCGCCCTAGCACCTTCAGCAGGAGTGATAGTACTTTCACTTGTGTCGGAACTGTCAAGTTGCTCATCGAACTGGGGTTTTTTAGTGATTACAGAAATCTTATTCATCGGAAAACCACTAATTCTAAGCTCATCGAGCGCTTGTAGTGCAATTTGCCGGCTGTGAAATATACCAATAGCGTGTTGGAGTTGGCTAGAAGCCATTTTACCTCTCAATAAAGTATTGATAAACCTGCAAAGCTGTTGTCGCTGGTTGATTTGTTTACAGTGTCATAAACAAATGTGACCAGAAAGTGATAGCACTTGTGAGCAGTTAGGCTTGTTCGTAGCGGTTGAATTGGGATTTTTCGAACAACTCTTTAACTTGAGCAGCTACAAGCGGATGTGGATCGTCTTGTAACTGAGGTAGGATTTCTAAAAGAAGGCGATGTGAAACCATGTCTAAATAAGCGATCGCAGCCTCTCTAACAAAGCCAGTTGGATGGCGCAAAGCTGCCAAAATCTCAGGACTTGTCAGTCGAATGCGAGTAACTTGAGCAAAATGAAAACAGCAAGCTAAGCACCAGTCAGAAAGCAAATTACTCACCATCAGTAATTTGTGGAGGCGATCGCTCACTAACATACTTTCGTAGATCACAACTTTGGCTTCTATAAGATGTTGCAGTTTTTCTTGCTGCGATCGGTTATCTAAAATATTCAACAACAGGGATTTTGAAGGCAAAGTTATAGTATGTTCTAAGATTTCTAATCCCCGTGCTAAGTTTACTCCTGATTGCGATCGCAGATTGAACGCCGCCGCCTGCATTTTGTCTGGAGAGTAAAGCAGCTTCAATAACAACAGCAACCGCTCTTTGACATCTAATTCTAATTCTAGTAGCGCCCGTTGCAGTAACTCACAAACAGTCAGAATCCTCTTGCTTAATTGATCATATTCTAGAGGGTCTATTGTTTTGAAATCTACATAAGCGGCGTAAATCTCACCTAAAAATCGTAATTCCTGCTCAATTAAATTTTCTACCCTACTCTCATAAAACCGATCAACTAAACCTGCAATTCCTGGTTGTTTTTGGATTTTTAGCAAGCTACGAAGAATATGATCCCTGGTAGTACCCCAAGATGTTTCCAAGTTTTGCCATAAAGACTCCATCGCTTCTTGAGTACCGATCTGACCAATGGTACGCCAAGCATACATCCTCACTACTTCTGGTTTGTAAATATCAGTAGCCACCTGCAACAGCATCTCTAGAGCTTCATTCTCTAGCCGTACTAGGGCTAACATTGCTGTACTGCGGGTTGATTTGTAGTAAAGTGCTGCAATTAGTGCCGAATAGTATTCTTCTGAATGAGTTGCTGCAATCATTTCCAATACAGCACACCGCACCCGTAAAGACTCATCCTGTAACAAATTTGGTATGTGAATCCGCAACGCCTGCAAATAAATCGCTTCTCTGAGTGCTCTAACTCCATTCACCCGTTCCCATTCTTGCTTATGAGTCAGCATTCGGCGCATGGTTTTAGTCGCTGCAACTTTTTGCATTGGCGTTCCCTGGCGCAAAACTAAAGCGGCGGCGGTAGCGCGGATGAGTGAATTTTGGCGGGGGTGCAAGTATTCTTCTAGTAGGCTTAAATTGGGATTTGGCTCAGCCAGCCAAACGTAGCGCAGCGCTAGAGCAAAAACTTCAGGAGTAGTTGCTTCTGGCTGTTCTAACAAGGGACGGATAGCGGGTAAATAAGCAGGATTTGCACCTCCTATCAACATCACCTCCAAACTTTGGCACTGCAAATCTGGGGGTAACTTGACTAGCAGTGGTGCTAAGACTTCCGCCGCGCCTGGGGAATCAATTTGAGCTAAAAGTTCAATGCAAGAGCGTTTATCTGCCTCGCTACCTTTTTCTCCTAAAGCTTTAACTACGCCCTGCTTGAAGAATCGTAAGCCTACATTGGCTGCACTCAGGTGTCCCCGGGCCACACTTAAGACTAACAGGTCAACATAGCGCGATCGCAACTCCCAAACTACTTTCAAACAAGCACCAGCTACCACCATTGTTTCCCCTACCAACACCCACTTTTGTAGCGGTACTGGTACAAATCGCCCACCAAGCAACAAAGTCGCAAAAATTACCAATCCTGTCAAACCAGTAGCGATCGCTTCCGCAGTTCCACCAGATAATGTCTGTACCCTGCTACGAATTGCCTCTGGGATTGGTTGGTAGAGGATTGGGCCACTACTCATAACAAAGGTGTAGCGCAAAAGTTCATCGCAGAATTTGAGAATTATCAGGCCCCAGAAAAAGCTCTGCGATTGCATTGCGGGAAATAAATTCAGAAATCCCAGCACTGCTGGTAATAAAAAACCTACAGTGATTGGTAAAAGCGTGGCGGTGAAAAATACCCCCATCCGTTCGATGAGTCGGCTGGAAATAAACCACTGCATCAATAACTCACACAGTCCTAGCATCCCACCAAATAGCCCCAAGAAGCTGGCGAGTTCGCGATCGCCTAAATTGGACTGGAGTTCACGCAGATATTGAAAATCTATTAACAATCCAATAACCTGTAACAAACCCACAAAAGCAAACAGCTGCAAGACATAGCCATTCAGTGGGCTTTTGACGAAACGCTGTTGTGAGGCTTGTTCTTTAGGAATTAGTCTTTGTGGGGTTTCGGGAAAGGCTGCGCGATAGTGATGAGTTAAATAGAATAAAATCCCTGATCCCAATAGAATCATTACACAGCCGATGAGAATGACGTTATTCAACTTGGCAAATTGCACCAGCCAAGGCAAACTAAAGCCACTGATCACATCAGCGACTAATAAACCACTACTAACCAGTGGATAAGTGCGCTTAATTTCCCGAATGTTAAATAGTTGGTTGGCGACGATGGACGTGTTGAGGTCATTGACCACATAAAGTGCATCTACCCACAGCCGCAGCAGAAATATCGAAATCACTGCTAAGTATGAAACATGGTTTCCCCAATGTAATAAAACTAACAGAACTAATGGCGTCACCATGCAAGGTGCGATCGCCACAATTACCCGGCGTAAGGGGAAAATCTTTTGCAGCCAAGAATATAAAAAAACCAGTCCTGCACCTAACCCAGCACTAGCAATATACATCCAAGGCAATAAGTCTGTTCCATATTCGTCTAAAAACAGTGCGACTGTACTGTCCTCTGCCCACCGCAATCCTACAGATACAGTTGTGTAAAAAGCAAACATCATCCAAGTCCGTTCGCTTTCCTCTGGTCGGAGATTTACCCACTGTAGCAGCCGTGGTAGAACACCTCTATTTGCAGTCAACCAGTCATTTTTCAGTTCCATGCAGTTTTGGTTTCTGGTATCGTCACCGCGTAACGGGATAAGGAGCAGGGGAGTGGAAGAAGTTACAAAATAATTATTCTTGTCCCCTCGTTTCCCCTAATCTCCTGGACATTGCAAAAGTCCTGAGTAACTGAGTATTATGTTTCCCACTCAGCCATCAGGACTATCGATTTCAGACAAATAAACCCAGAAACCAAGAATCAGTAGCCAAAATTAGAGAAATCTCCCTAACTCTGTAGAGACGCGTAGACACTCGAAAAGCGGCTTTCCGTGAGAGTATAATCACCTTTCTACTCTGACTTCTATCTCCTATCAAGTTGAATTACGAATTACGAATTACGAATTATAAATTATGAATTATAAATTATGAATTATGAATTATGAATTATGAATTACAAAATAATCCCCTGACTTTTAGCCAGAGGATTATCAAACTTCGTCTATTCAACAGTTACAGAATTATTTTTTGGGCGAGATCAGCATCATCATGTTTCGCCCTTCTTTTTTGGGCGCTTGCTGAACTTCACCAAACGGCTCTAAATCCGTCGCCATTCGCTTAAGCAAATCTTCTGCTAAGTCACTGTGTTGAATTTCTCGACCCCGGAACATCACAGTAGCTTTGACTTTATCACCATCTTTCAAAAAGCGCTCTGCTTGCTTAACACGAACATTGTAGTCGTGTTCTTCAATTTTGTAGCGCATCTTAACTTCTTTGACATCAGCTGTGTGCTGCTTTTTCCGGGCTTCCCGCGCCTTTTTCTCCTGCTCAAACTTGTATTTCCCGTAATCCATAATCCGGCAAACCGGTGGGTCAGCCTTGTCACTGAGTAGCACCAGATCTAGTTCTTTTTCTTCAGCTAGTTGTAGTGCTTCCTGTGGGGGCATAATTCCCAGTTGTGCGCCATCAGTGTCAATGACCCGAATTTTCGGGAAGCGAATCCGTTCGTTAATTTGTGGCAGATCGCGAGTTCGTTTTTTCTCAATCACAGGCATTATGATTTGTGGGAGCTCTTAATGAAGGATTTGGCGTAGTCTTGATTGGTATGCCTCAGAGGCAAAATACTGGAATAACTAAAGATTGAAGGCATAGTCTCTGATTCTAGGGTAGCTAATCCATAAAGTAGTTGCGTCGTTGTATTTGTCATTCTACTCACTCTGAGAGAATTTCTCTGCAATAGTTAATCTAAATTACACAACTTGAGCAATGTTAAGTATTGTTACAAATATTTACCAATACTTCATTGATAGTCGAATTAACAAGCATATCTCCAAAATAGCAAGGTTTAGATATGCAAGATGTTTATAAAAACTAATACAATACATTGTATTACACAGAAAAACTAGTAGTATTTATAGTCAATAACTGTTGATAAATGTACTTAGAACAGATACGGTAGCTCTATCTTTTACAGGTAGACAAGGGTTACAACTTCTTCAGGCTTGACACTAAAGATTTGCAATTAACCTCTTATATTGGAAGTAATGGTGTTTTCAAGCTGATGAATTGGAGGAATTGTGACTACTGCGGTACATTGGCAGGAGCGGGTTGGTAATCAGAGGGATTGGGTTTGGCGGGGCTGGCAAACTCGCTATACCTTTATTCGACCTGCCCAAAATCATCAGACAACACCCTTAATCTTGCTACATGGCTTTGGTGCATCCATTGGGCATTGGCGACATAATTTAGAGGTTTTGGGTGAGCATCACACAGTTTATGCTCTAGATATGCTAGGTTTTGGTGCTTCTGAAAAAGCCCCAGTTAATTACAGCATAGAACTTTGGGTAGAGCAAGTTCACGACTTTTGGAAAACATTTATCCGTCAGCCTGCGGTGTTAGTGGGTAATTCTAATGGTTCGCTGATTTCCATGGCCGCCGCTGCCACCTATCCAGACATGGTGCAAGGTATGGTAATGATGAGTTTACCCGATCCGTCATTAGAACAAGAAGCGATCGCGCCCATACTGCGACCAGTCGTCAGAACCATTAAAAATATAGTCGCTTCTCCGCTGATACTCAAGCCTGTATTTAACTTTGTCCGCCGTCCAGGTGTGCTACGTCGTTGGGCAAGTCTTGCTTATGCCAACCCAGAAGCAATCACCGATGAACTCATAGATATTTTAGCTGGGCCACCCCAAGATCGGGGTTCTGCCCGTGCTTTTAGTGCTTTGTTTAAAGCTGCGATCGGTATTAGCTTTAGTCCTAGTGTCAAGACAGTATTACCAACTTTAAAAATTCCGATGCTCTTAATTTGGGGACAAAAAGACCGCTTTGTTCCCCCAGCACTTGCTAGCCAATTTGCTCAATATAACGAGAAATTGGAATTGCTAAATCTAGAGGATGTGGGGCATTGTCCCCACGATGAATGCCCAGAACAAGTTAACCGAGCTATTTTAGATTGGATTGAGAGATGTGCTGGCGATCGCCAGCAAATAGTTGCTAAGTAGAAAGACTTAATTAAATTAGAGCTAGTAATAAGCGGCTCTAGCCCTTGAGAACCTTGTGTAGACCGATAAATCGCTCACTACGAACACAAGTTTGATTTACGTCTACCTACTTATCTAAATGCTCTCAAACTGGATCAAGTTGATCAAATCAAAGTATTTTGACGTTCAACAACCAGCACTAACCAATTGTCGTTTGATTGGTGTCAACATCCGTAGCACCACTGACAGAACGGGCTACAGAAATCATTTTGTTGAGAATATCCTGGCTGGCAACTTTACCTTTCAACACTACAGTGCTGCCCGTCTGAGCAACCCAAAGAGTATCAACATCATCGAGTTGGGGATCTTGATCGAATGCCAATGCTACCCGCTTTGCCAACCCACTTTGGTCGTACTCACCATTTAATCCCAAACGTTCTGGGGGAATTGATTGAGTAGCAGTAGGCGCATTACTAGAAGTTTGCTGTATTTGGGGAGCCGGATTTACTTCTGCATTTTGAGGCTTTTCCATTCCAAATAGTCTTTTTAACCAACCCATAAATACTTTGCTCCTGTTGAGAGTTTATCAAGTATGAGTATAAATGCTACAGAAAAATCCGGCATCTGCCAATGAAAAGATATGCACTCAGGAATATTCATCCTTACGGCGTGATTTTTGGACAATTTCTTTCTCAGACTGCAATGAGTGTAGCTATTGAGTTTAAAATAGAAGGTCGCACTTACAATGTAATGCCGCAGTACGTCTAGCGCAGCCGTTAGCTAGTATCTGCGTGATCAAATCCTGCTGTAGCCTTTTTTGGCGAAGATGAAACATACTCTTTCAGTTCTCGTAGAAGATGAGGCGGGTGTTCTCTCCCGAATCTCTGGTTTATTTGCCCGTCGTGGTTTTAATATTGAAAGCCTCGCTGTTGGCCCAGCTGAACAGGGAGGAGTTTCCCGCATTACGATGGTTGTACCCGGTGACGATCGCGTAATCGAGCAATTAACCAAGCAGCTATACAAGTTGGTCAATGTTCTCAAAGTACAGGACATTACCGAAACTCCCTGCGTAGAGCGGGAATTGATGCTGTTGAAGGTGAATGCCACTAGCAGCAATCGCTCAGAAGTGATCGAATTGTCTCAGATTTTCCGGGCGCGTGTCGTAGACGTGGCGGAAGATTCTCTTACCTTGGAAGTTGTCGGAGATCCAGGTAAGATGGTGGCGATCGTGCAGGTGTTACAAAAATTTGGTTTAAGGGAAGTCGCCCGCACTGGCAAAATTGCCCTGACTCGTGAATCAGGTGTGAATACTGAACTGCTTAAGTCTTTAGAAGCAAAAGTTTAGTAGAAAGAGTTGGATAAGGGGTAAGGGTTAAAGGGTAAAGGGTAAAGGGTGAATTAAAACCCTTTTCCTTGAATCTTTCCTGTTTGACTGAAAAGTATTGGTTCGGGAACCAAATTTAAGTTATTCATGCAACACACGCTTGTTTGTAAGTCTTCAAACAAGAGTGGATTGCTAATAATTGAGAACTGTGATCAAACTTTTGCCAAAGTGGCATGACTAAAGTGGCAAAAAATTGGTACAAGATAAATGGACAAATATCTAATACCGCTAACTCCCAACACAAACGAATCAATGTTAGCTAAAAGTACCGATTTTTTAATTGTATCAACTACCTAGAGCATCGATTCAGTAATCGCAAAAAACCGATTTCTTTTCGGTAAAACAACCAATTATCGTTGACTGTAGAGACGTCGCATTGCAACGTCTCTACGAAATAATTGGTTTTTCTCGCCCCTATCTTGAATACTGTATCGGTGTTATAGGACGATATTGAATATAGAGGTTTGTGGGATTTTTGTAGTAGACCGCGATTATCTAAATATTAATTGCTACTCACCAATTACTCATTACCAAACTTTTAACTACATCTTAAGTCTGAGTCAAAAGAGAATTAATCAAAGCTTATAAAAACTGGTTCTTAGCAGAAAAACTTTTTAACAAATGCAGTATGACAAAGTATTAACACTGCGCCACAATTTGTCGTGGGCATTTATTGGCAATGCAGTCTATGCAGCTTGCCAGTGGGGGATGTTCGTGGTGTTGGCTAAACTGGGTAGTCCCGAAATGGTAGGACAATTTGCCTTGGGTTTAGCGGTAGCAACACCCATAGTTATGTTGACAAATCTCCAGCTACGATCTGTTCAAGCAACAGATACTAGAAAACAGTACAGTTTTAGCGATTATCTAGGTCTGAGGTTAATATCAACAGCGCTAGCACTTGTAGTTATCGCAGTTATTAGTTTATTAGGAGGATATGAGTGGCAAATATCTTTAGTTATCTTCCTAGTTGGTCTAACCAAAGCATTAGAATCTATTAGTGATGTATTTTATGGGTTACAGCAATACAAAGGCACGAATTGCATTGCTATGTCGCTGATGATTAGAGGTTTTCTATCGCTGCTACTTCTAAGCGTTGGCGTATATCAATCTGGCGATCTTCTATGGGGAGTAACGGGGTTAGTATTTGCTGGGGCTGTAGTGCTGGTTGGTTACGACATTCGTAATGGTGTTTTGATAGTTAAGCATTTGTCAAAACTGCAACCGCGTTGGCATCGGCCAATCCTACTAAAGTTGGTATGGCTCTGTTTGCCTTTGGGATTTGTGATGATGCTAGTTTCACTTAATCACAACATTCCTCGCTACTTTATTGAGCGATATTTGGGCGTGGAGCAACTTGGAATTTTTGCAGCCATAGCTTACCTGATGGTAATAGGAGGGATGTTAGTGAATCTTCTAGGAGAGTCAGCCAGTCCCCAGTTAGCTAAATATTATGCCGTAGGAGATGCGATCGCTTTCCGCACCCTCTTGCTAAAGTTGGTAGGAATGGCTGCTTTGTTTGGTGTAACAGGTGTTTTGGTGGCTCTTGTTGATGGGCGGCAGATTTTAACTGTTCTGTATCGACCTGAATATGGCGAGCAAGCAAATTTGTTTGTCTGGTTGATGGTTGCGGCGGGGATTAGCTATATATCGTCCTCATTAGGCTATGGAATAACAGCAGCTAAGTACTTTTGCATCCAAATACTTTTATTTGCTGTGGTAGCAATTATCTTACCCATCGCTTGTATCTGGTTGCTGCCTCAGATGAAATTGCTAGGAGCTGCGATCGCTTTAATTATTGCAGCTACAGTACAAGCTGTGATGAGTTTGGGCGTGATTCTTCATAGCCTACACAAGCTCGATCCCAAAAACCTGAATCCATCCACTAAACTCACCTAAAAGTTAGAGAAAATACATTACGCTATTTCTCGCAGTTTGAGTAGAAATGATCTCAAATATTGCGATTAATAGCATTTCTTTAAGAATCCACCAAATTCTCACCAAAAATCTTCTGTTTCGTAAATAATATTGGCAATTATTTGAGTTGTTAAATTTATTCTTCCAAATGCTTCTTTGGGCAAGTATACAGGAAGAACTTGCTGAGTTTCCAGTTGCTTGGTGGAGGAAATAGGTTCTCAAAGAATTTGTTAGCGGTTCAATTTCGTACTGAGGCGAGAGATCCGCTGGTTTATGCTGCTGCAATAGACTTCTTGCATAAGTTGGGAAAAGGTGAAAGGAATTGTATTTTTCCTTTCCCACAAGAGTGCAAAAGGCAATGAATGCAAGAGGTCTAATACTTAAATACATGGGATTTATGAATTGTCATACTTGCCTGTTCATATAAAAGGAGCGTTTTATGCCTGTCACACCTACCTATCCTGGCGTTTATATTGAGGAAATTCCCAGTGGCGTTCGTACCATTACGGGGGTTTCAACTTCCATTACTGCTTTCATTGGATTTGCTCTCAAAGGATCAACCAATGATCCGATCCGAATTCAAAGTTTTGGTGATTATGAGCGTCAGTTTGGTAAGTTGACACTTAACAGCACTATGGGCTATGCCGTTCAGCAGTTCTTCCTGAATGGAGGGACTGACGCCCTAATTGTGCGCCTGTCTGCAAAAACCAGAGCAACCACTGAACTCAAAGCTGCTGATAAAAGCTTGATTTTGGAAGCAATAGAACCTGGCAGAAAAGGCGATCGCCTAACGGCAACCGTCAACTACACTGATGTAGCTGATGACAATAGCTTTAACTTAATTATCAAAAAAGGTGAAAAGACGGTTGAAGAATTAAAGAACGTTAAGTTCGATCAAGTTACCGGGAAACTATCGAAATCTGTGCGCTTACTCAGCAACACACTCACTCAGCGCCCTGACCAAATTGAAAACCAAGCCTTTACAGGTGGTACAGACGGAGGAGTTGAGGCTCAGGTTAGCTTACCCACGAGTGATGAAGCTAACGCTCCAGCACTCGTCTTAAATGCCTCTAGCGAAGGAGCCTGGGGGAACGACCTGAAGGTTGTTGTTGACCATGATACGGCTGATGAATCCAGTACACCCGAAGCGAAAAAAACGTTTAACGTAACGATTACATATATTGATGGTGAGCAAAGAACAAGTGAGAAACTCCGCAACCTTTCAATAGATAAAACTTCGCCTCGCTACGTCGTCGAAGTTTTCAAAACTCAATCCTTCTTTGCGCGTGTTGATGAAGATAATATTCCAGCGGTTCGTCCTCAACCCAGCGACAATGAAGACGGAAGTTCTTTTAATGGCGGTCAGGATAGCAATGAACCGCCCACCAATGACAACCTCTACACCGGTAGCAAGTCTGAAAAGACAGGTATTTATGCGTTAGAAAAAGCAGACTTGTTTAATCTACTCTGCATTCCACCTGTTGATCGTGAAATTGACATTTCGCCTGGAACTTGGGCTACAGCACTTCAGTATTGCTTTGAGCGCCGTGCCATGCTAATTGTCGATCCTCCTCTGGAGTGGACAAGTAAAGATGCGGTGATTAGAAATCTGAACAATCCTCAAGACTCTCTGCTAGCAGCCTTGGGCAAAAATAAGAACTATGCAGCCCTGTTTTTTCCCAGAGTGAAATTGGCAGACCCGTTAAAAGAAAATCGCTTAGAAACATTTGTACCCTGCGGGGTAATTGCTGGAACCTTTGCACGTACCGACGCTCAACGCGGTGTTTGGAAAGCGCCTGCTGGAATCGACACAAGTTTGTCAGGCGTGCGAGGACTCACTGTGAGTTTGACGGATGGTGAAAATGGTCAACTAAATCCTTTGGGAATCAATTGTCTGCGATTCTTCCCAGTCTATGGCAACGTGGTTTGGGGTTCACGGACATTGGAAGGAGACGATCGCCTCGCATCGGAGTGGAAATACATCCCAGTCCGGCGGCTAGCGTTATTTTTGGAAGAAAGCCTTTACCGAGGCACTCAATGGGTGGTATTTGAACCCAACGATGAGCCGCTGTGGTCACAAATTCGCCTCAACCTTGGGGCGTTTATGAACAACCTTTTCCGCCAGGGCGCATTTCAAGGAAAAACGCCAAGAGAAGCCTATTTCGTGAAATGCGACAAAGAAACAACCACACAAAACGACATTGATCGCGGCATCGTCAACATCATCGTGGGGTTTGCGCCGCTGAAGCCTGCGGAGTTTGTGATCATCAAGTTTCAGCAAATTGCTGGTCAACTCGTTACTTAAATTAGTAAACCTCTTAACTGAATAGATTTCTCGAAAAATCCTTTTTGTACTCTTCTTTGCGCCTCTGTCTTGAAAAGTTTCCTACGGCGGGAAACCCGCCTACAGAACTTTTCGCTGCGCCTCTGCGTGAGCTTTTCACACCATCTATTTAGCAACGCCAAAATCAAAAATTTATGCAAGAAGTCTAGTGAACAGTTCTAATGGCGGATGGTAGGGGACTTAAACCCAGTAATAAAACTGATAACTGTTAAAGGAGGATGTGATGGCTCAGTTTAGTGTCAATGCTCAACGATTTGATCCATATAAAAACTTCAAATTTCGGGTGAAGTGGGAAGGTAAATATGTGGCGGGTGTAAGCAAGGTAGGAGCGCTCAAGCGATCAACCGAAGTAGTAACGCACCGAGAAGGTGGTGATCCTAGTAGTCCGCGTCACTCACCCGGACAGAGCAAATACGAACCGATCATGTTAGAACGGGGCGTAACCCACGATAGGGACTTTGAACAGTGGGCAAATAAGATTTGGAACTACGGTTCTGGGTTGGGAGCAGAGGTATCGCTCAAAGACTTCCGCAAAGATATCATTATCGAGTTGTATAACGAGGCGGGACAGTTAGCGATCGCCTACAAGGTATTTCGCTGCTGGGTATCAGAATTCACCGCTCTCCCGGAACTCGACGCCAACGCCAACGCTGTTGCTATCCAGAGTATCCAACTGCAAAACGAAGGTTGGGAGCGCGATTATGAAGTAACAGAACCTACCGAGCCGAGTTTCTTGGAACCGTCGTAGAAAGAAGGAGGGGCAGGGGGCAGAGGGGCAGGGGATAAATGGAGTTTTGAATTGGATTCATCCAGTTCAGAGGTGGATTCATCCAGTTCAAAGGTGGATTCATCCAGTTCAAAGGTGGATTCATCCAGTTCAAAGGTGGATTCATCCAGTTCAAAGGTGGATTCATCCAGTTCAAAGGTGGATTCATCCAGTTCAAAGGTGGATTCATCCAGTTCAAAGGTGGATTCATCC
>NZ_WVID01000027.1 GCF_010091925.1 Nostoc sp. B(2019)
ATCCCCAAGTGATTGAGAGTTTGAACTTGAATCTCCTCTCCATTTCTCATTTGCCACCTTGTTTGTGTCTCAAACAAACTTCGCCATCCGAAAATTATCTCATGTGCCAGTTCAAAGGGCGGAATGTGGGTTTAATTGCAACCAAATCACAGTTTAACTTTTTGTTAATAGAATCTATAACCTTAGCTTCTGCTGGTGTAACTACCCCGTCTAAATTAGCAATTCTTTGACATTGAGCCAGTAAGGATACAGCAAAATCACTATTAATTTGTTCAAGTAAGGTTTTTAAAGATGGTAAAGATTTTATATTAGCTGCGATCGCATCGATTGAAGCAGGACTAAGGTTCGCAGCTTGTAATTCTGGCAAAATATCTTTCCAAGATTTATCTGGATTTCCTGCTAAGACAATGTAAACCAAAATCTGATCCATAAT
This sequence comes from Nostoc sp. B(2019), assembly GCF_010091925.1. Lineage (GTDB taxonomy): Bacteria > Cyanobacteriota > Cyanobacteriia > Cyanobacteriales > Nostocaceae > Komarekiella. Next base: position 434 of record NZ_WVID01000027.1, read on the forward strand.
CTTTTCTTGGGAGATAGCAGCTTCAATATATTTTTCGCTCTCTACTTGAGCGTTTACTAAAGTTGCCTCTAAAGTTAATGGACTCTGCTTTGCTTGATAAAATTGACAAGCAGCATGACCTAATGCATAGATCATTACTGCATTTGAACTAGCACCAATGACGGCTCCCGCTACTGGGACTATTCGTAGTAAACCCAAACCTGCTTTGATTGCCGTTTTTCCACCTACCCCTAAACCAAAAATTGCTACTGCTTCCCCTTGGCGTTTTGAATCTTTTAAATCCATGCCATACGCGGCAGCAATTTGGTAAACTAACTCCACTGATAATCCCGCTGTATAAGCCAAATCCACTACAAACATTGGTGCTGCTTGTCCTGGTACAGCACTAGTAGTAAACCCTGATGTTCCTGCTAAAACAGCTTTTTCCAGCATGAGGTGATGGGCAATTTGTGCTGGTTGTTCATTTGGATGTTCTTGCTGTAACTTTCTGACATAAGCCTCTGCTTTAACTACATCAACCTGTTGAATTAAAAGATTTAACCAGTCCTTATTTAGAGATTTTATTGCTAGTTGCAAAGGAGGGTTATTACCAACAATTGCTAGTGCCTGTCCTGCTACTTCCGTTGCTTGTAAAGCTGCACCACCAACCGCCCCGCCAATACCTACAGCGGCTCCTGCGACAGCTTGTCCAGCTTGAACAGCAGCATTCCCTACTGCTCCTGCTGTTCCTGACACTGCTCCTAAAAATGACCCTAAAAAAGATGGTTTTTGTAGGGACAATTGACTATCTGTTGTTGTTGTAATGGCATTGGAGGATACAATATCAACATTTGCTTGAGATTTTGATAAAGGTGAACTTGACTGTATTTTTAACTCAAGCTCTTGTTGCCAATCTGGAAAATCTTCGCCTATTTCTCGTCCATATATTTTGACTTTTTCAACAGATTGGATACCTAAATTAATCAATCCATTATGAATCAGTGTCACTAATGACTGTTGCTCTGAAACTTTGACTGATTCCAGCATAATCTGTAAGCAATCTTGTTTCAGACTTGTTTTTGCCGTAATGCTGGGTAAGTTTAACCACTGACTTACTAGAGTATTAATAGCATTTGTATCGCCCTGCTTAGCAAGTTCTAGAATATTTTGTTGTGTCATCTTTAGTTAAGGTGAGAATTTTACTGACAACCTTGTTCAAGTATTCCCATTAATCAACTATTGATAACGCTATAACTCTTCCTCATCGACTTTCTCAGGTGTCAGGAGTGCTTGTGAACTATGGCGCACATAAAGCACATAAACAGTGTCTTCACGAATTGTGAACAAAATATGGTAGATATTTTTTGGCTTGCTATAGAAAAGTTGACGCACTTCTTCAGAAAATACCTCATGTTCTAGAGCTAAGGCACACCGACGAGGTTTTTCTTGAAGAGATGCAATAGTATCCATCAACCCTCTAAACCACTGATCTGCATAAGTTGGGTTGTACTCTCTCAACCACAGGTATGCTGCCTCAATTTGAGCATCTGCTGTCTTGGTTGTCCTAACTTGAAATGCCATATTTCTTCTGCATTTCTTGTTCAAATTCCTCAACAGGTCTTGTTCTACCTGCCTCTACATCCTCCAGTCCTTTTCTGATTCCCGCAATTGTTTCCAACTGTTCCAAAAGCTCTAGAAGTTTCTGGTAAGATTCAGCATCTTGAACAACTAGTTCTGCTTTGCCATTCACGGTTAACACCACGGGTTGTCCAGTCTCTTTCATTTGCTGAATAAATTCAGAAGTATTGCGCTTGAAGCTTGAGAGGGAGTGAATATCTCGAACTATGTTCAGCATGGCTTTGATTATGCATTAAATTTGCACTAAATATAATGCTAACATTCAGATTATTTAATAATATCAGTAATATTTGACACATTCAACTTGTTACCATTAGTCATCCTGTACCTACTCATCAGCACAATTAATCACGGGATCGCTTGCTGTATTCTTCACAGTTTGTTACAAAAGTACAAAGTACTTCTATAAACGCAAAACCACATGTTCGGCGGACTTACTGGTTTAACAGATCCTAAAGGCACTGATTGGGGAGAGCGGATGCTCAATACAGTCGCCAGCCAAACGATTCGCCACCTGTTTACCCAAAGCGAGTCAGTAGAAGTCTTTGTGCGCTGCTATCCCTCCAGCAAACTGTTGCAAGGCAGCATTGATAGCTTCAAAATGAGCGGTCGTGGCTTAGTGATTCGGAGAGATTTTGCGGTAGAGGAGATGTCTTTTGAAACCGATGCGGTTGCCATTGATTTCGGCTCGGTTTTAAGTGGAAAACTCAGTCTTAAGCAATCCACCCAAGCGATCGCCCAGGTAATTTTATCAGAAGCAGGCATCAACCAGGCTTTTAATGCTGAACTGGTGAAAAAGCGCCTGCTGAATCTCTCTCTACCAGCCTTGACGGAATTATCTGGGGGTAATCCAGTCTCCTTTACGGAAGTCCAGGTACAGCTATTGCCTGAAAATCGCTTACAGATTTCAGCAAAGGCAGATTTAAATAATGGGGAAATTGTACCGCTGAGTATGACCGTAACTATAGGCATTGAAAGGCGGCGGCGGGTTTCTTTCAAAGATCCGAAAATTGAGCTTGATGGTGTTCCAGAAGCTCAGAAGGAAGTTTCGCAGTCCTTGAGCGTGGTACTAGCAGAAATTTTGGATAATATGGTCGATTTGGATCGCTTTGACCTCGACGGAGTAAAAATGCGACTCAATCGATTAGAAACTGAGGGTCAAAAACTAATTTTCAGTGGTTATGCTGAGATTGAGCGTATTCCAAGTAGTGCTTAGGACAATAATATTATGCAAAACTTTATTTTGCGTGAGCTAGAAAACAAATTAAATGCCGCTTAGATCTTTCTAAGCGGCACTGTGATTAGTTGAGTATTGAATTGAAAATTAAAAGTCTGGTCGATTTTTTAATTCTTAATTTTCTATCTTCCCACGCCTACATATTGGAATCCAGCACGCACCATTGTTTCGGGATCGAGGAAGTTACGTCCGTCGATGATTACGGGGTGGCTCATCAATTGGGCCATCTTGACATAATCAAGAGTGCTGAATTGTTGCCATTCAGTCACAAGTACCAAAGCATCACAACCGTCAGCAAGTCTTTCAGCATCGGTTTCTACTAGCACACCAGAAAGACCATGACGTAGGCCTGTTTGGGAAACAATTGGATCGTAGGCTTTGACTTTGGCTCCGAGTCGGTTTAATTGTTCAATCAGGTTAAGTGCTGGAGCGTCGCGCAAATCGTCGGTATCGGGCTTGAAAGTTAAACCAAGTAATCCTACTGTTTTACCTTTGAGAATTTTCAAGACTTGCTGGAGTTTTTCTAAAGCAATTAGGCGCTGGCGCTCGTTGACACTTACAGCGGCTTTCATAATCTGGGCTTCATAGCCATAGTCATCAGCAGTATGAATAAGGGCGGCGACATCTTTAGGGAAACATGAACCACCCCAGCCGATGCCAGCTTGCAAGAATTTGTTACCAATCCGGGAATCCAGACCGATGCCTTTTGCTACTTGAGTGACATCAGCACCGACGCGATCGCAAATATTAGCAACTTCGTTGATAAAACTAATCTTAGTCGCCAAAAAGGCATTAGCAGCGTATTTGATCATTTCCGCCGAGCTGAGGTCTGTTGTCAGAATTGGTACAGCAGGTAAAGATTTATCAGCGGCGTACTGACGCTCCACAATTGGGGCATATAGTTCTTGCATGAGAGCGATCGCTCTTTGACTGTTGCCTCCTAGTACAATGCGATCGGGGTTAAAAGTGTCGTACACTGCTGAACCTTCACGCAAAAACTCTGGATTGCTGACTACATCAAACTGGGCTGCAATTTCAGGCAGTTTTTCATCACTTGATACTCCACCTGCGGGTACTAGTGTTTTCTGACGCTCAGCGATGCCATCCAGGACAATCATCCGCACCCAGTCACCTGAACCAATGGGCACTGTAGATTTATTTACAATTACCTTGTAACCACCGTTCAGATTTACCCCAATACCACGGGCTACAGCTTCGACATAACGAGTATCACTTTCACCAGTGGGCAAAGGTGGTGTTCCCACAGCAATAAACAAGATTTCCCCGTGGGCGACTCCGGCGGCAATATCAGTAGTGAACTCAATCTTTCCAGATTGAATCGCCGACTGCATAATCTCCGAGAGTCCCGGCTCGAAAATTGGGGACTGCCCAGACTTCATTAACTTGACTTTTTCTTCGTTATTGTCTACGCAAATTACATCATGCCCGATATGAGCTAAGCAAGCGCCTGTAACTAAACCAACATAACCAGTACCAATTACGCAAACACGCATTTTATTTAACTCCTCGCTTTTTTGGGGTTAGTCTTCAAAAAGAAGTTGTCAATATTAAACCTACAATTGCCGGGAAACCCAGCTATCAAAGTACGAGCTAAAGATAGGTTTAGCCTGCACGAAAGTTCTGAGCGACGCTCAATCGCTCTTGATGCGATCGCGAAAGTCTTCTACTGTCAGTTTTAACCCCTCTTGCAGAGGAATGGTAGGTTCCCAATTTAACAAGGTTTTAGCCTTTGTGATATCGGGACGACGACGACGTGGATCATCAGAAGGCAGTTGCTCAAACTTAATTTCTGCATCTGAGTTCACAATATTTTGCACTGCCTGCGCCAGTTCTAGAATGGTATATTCATCAGGATTACCTAGATTTACTGGGCCTACGTAGTCACCATTCATCAACCGCATCAGTCCTTCTACTAAGTCAGAAACGTAGCAGAAACTACGGGTTTGTGTACCTTCACCGTACACAGTTAAAGGAATACCTTGCAAAGCTTGAACTATAAAGTTGCTCACTACACGACCATCGTTTTCAAACATCCGAGGGCCATAGGTATTGAAAATCCTGGCGACCCGAATCTCGACTTTATTTTGTCTGTAGTAGTCAAATGCCAAGGTTTCAGCAATTCGTTTACCTTCGTCGTAACACGAACGCAGCCCAATGGGATTGACGTTACCCCTGTAGTCTTCGGTTTGAGGATGAACTTCTGGATCTCCGTATACTTCACTTGTGGAAGCCAATAAAAACCTCGCTTTTACACGTTTAGCTAACCCCAACATGTTCAGCGTTCCCATCACGTTAGTTTTAACGGTTTTAACTGGGTTGTACTGGTAATGTACTGGAGAAGCAGGACAAGCTAAATGATAAATTTGATCCACTTCTAGCCGAATTGGTTCGGTAATGTCGTGGCGGATGAGTTCAAAGTACGGGTGGTTTAGCCATTTGAGGATGTTGCGCTTGTGACCCGTATAGAAATTATCCAAGCATATTACTTCATGCCCATCGGTTATTAGTCGGTCGATGAGATGGGAACCAATAAACCCAGCACCGCCCGTCACCAAAATTCTCATAGTTTCCCAGTTACTTACGGATATTTGATTCAGCTATTGCGCTTGTTTTTAGATTACCCAGATCAGATGCAAAAATACAGGACAAAAAGGGCTAACTAAAAGGGATTCTTGGACTTACCAATTTTCCTACGTATGCAATTTTGTTATATTTGTACTAGCTTGCTGAGCAATTCAATTAGCAAAATAACAAACATCTTCTAAAAATTGTTGGTTTTTTACCTAGAATTCATCAAATCTTCAACAAGATAAAGTGTTTTTAGGGTTAATTGTGGTGGTTTTCAGTTAGAGACAACAACTCATGAGTAAAAATAACAGAAATTGAATATTGAATCCTCAAAATTACTCATACAGATGTAACTACGAGAAAATACTTAAACACATATCTCTTTTATATGGCAGATGTAGTACTAGGAACCCCAGCGGGCATAACTACTGTTTGAGTGCGTTGTGGCTCTCCGAGCATGACAATTGAACAGGTGAGTTGGCTAGCCAATTGAGTTGTGACATCGCTAATCGCTAACCCTCCAGGACTTGTACGATTTCGTATGAAAGGCAAAACTACTAAATCATATAATCGCGCTGCCTGCAAAATTGCTTGGGCAACATTTTCATGAGCGATGATTTGAATTTCTGGGGAATTTTGCACAGCCAATTTAGACACCAACAGCGAAAGATGCGATCGCTTGGCAGCAATTTTACTGGAACTAGTGCGGCGATCGCACACATTCAGTACAGTAACTTGAGCTTGATTTGCTTCTGCCAACATCTGAGCAAATTGCACAGGGTGTAATGTCGGTGCGATTAAATTTTCTACTGGTACTAAGATGCGCTGAATTTTTTTCGGTGATTCCATTAAACGTGTCACCGCCACCGGACAATGGGATGCCCAAAGAACACCATCAATCACATTGCCAAATAAACGCGCTCTCAATCCAGTACGTTTACCCCAACCCATCACAATTAAACTAGCCTTTTGTTCACGAGCAGCTCTGCTAATTCCTTGAGCAAAAGCATCATCAATCCGCAGCAATGGTTCTACTTCCACACCCAATACTCGGCTCTGTGCAGTGGCTTTTACCAGCAACCGTTCACTCCGTTGCAGAGACGCTTCTAATTGTGGCGCATCCATGTGAGCAGCAGCGGTAGCGATCGCTAATGGTACAATTCTGCCATTTGCCTGACGCGCTAATAATGCCGCCATTTCAATCAAATACTGTTGAGTCTGAGGATTATAGAGCGGTACGACTATAGTAAAAGCACTGCTTATTTCTTGTGTATTCTGTTCAGGTAGAGTTGTTGACGCTGGCTTGTCGGCTGATGGAGAAGTTAAACCAACAGCTATCCGACTAGTAATCAAGGGCCCTAAAGTTGATGTGACAAGCATTAGAACAATTACGCTATGTAATACATCTATTGAAAGCAACCCAGCCCGATATCCTACTAACGTTGCTGCTAACGTTGTGCTAACTTGGGGAACTGATAACGACCACATCGTTAGCATTTCTTGCCAGTTATAGTGGTAAACCAATTTTGCCAACCAAGCTGCTATAAATTTACTGGCAATCAAACCGACTACAATCAACAGCGTTAACTTCAGTGTGTCTAAGCTGTTCATAAAGGTAGGCAGATTGATCAGCAAGCCAAGGTCAACAAAAAAGATGGGGATGAATAGTACACTACCGACAAACACCACCTTTTCTTTGACTAGTCCTTCACCCACAGCCTCATTCACTGCCAAACCCGCTAAAAAGGCACCAACAATTTTGTCTACCCCAATCAATTGAGCGCCCACAGCAGCGAGAAATACAGAAAGTAACACAAACAAAAATTTGTTTCCTTCATCGTCTCCAGACCGTCGGAAAAATTCTTTGCCTGCCCAATCAAAGCCTACCAAAACGGCAACAGAGTAAATAGTCAACCAACCAGATAAGGTAAGTAGCTTAGCAAAGCTAAATGTCCCAGGCTGAGCGAAGGCTAGACAAATAGCTAATATCAGTACTGCGCCAATGTCTGTAAAAATCGTAGCTCCAATTGTTACCGTGACAGCTTCATTGTTTAACACTCCCAAGCGACTGATAATGGGATATGCCAAAAGGGTATAGGAAGTAAATAAAGAGCCAATTAATATTGAAGTATTCCAACCAAAGCCAAATATATGCCCTCCTAAAGTGCCCATCACCAGGGGTATACTAAAGGTCAAACTACCAAACCCGAAGGCACGACTTTTCCGGCGACGGAACTGCTCTATATCAATTTCTAGCCCGGCTACAAACAGCAAATAAACTAACCCAATGTCTGATAGTAGGTTAATCATTGGGGAGTTGGACTCGAAGAGATTCCAGCCTGAAGAACCAAGTACTAGTCCAGAGAAAACTAAACCCACTAATCCTGGTAGTCTTAGCCGCTCAAATAGGATGGGTACGATTAAGATAACTACCAGTAAAATAGCAAAGGGAACAATCGGTTCCTTGCCAAGAACTTGGGAAGTTGGTTCTAGAGCAAGAACTTGTAATATCAGTTCCATAAGTAGCACTTGAAGGGGCTATGTAAAGCTGCGATTAGCTTGAAAGCGATCGCCTAATTGATATAAATGTAGAAGCTACTCTGACAAAAAATAAAAAAAGCCTAATTTACACTACATAGGCAATTGTCGAACAAATAACTACCTATGGGTGGATTTGGCTCAAAATGAACAGCAAGCGATCGTAGTCATCTTTGAGCAGCACACTCAGAGTACGTCCAGCTTTAATTAGCCATTCTCGATCTGCTTTACGTAACTGGTAAACTTCTCGAATGGCAGCCGCCGTTAAAGACTCTAGTGGCGCACCGTTGATGCAAAGTAATGTCCGCAAAAAATCTAGTTCTTCGGTAAATTTAATGATCGCTTCTGGCTCACACCGATAGACGGCTTGATGAATTTGCGGAGGACGAGGTGGTAGATACTGATACACCCTTTGGTTATAACCCTTAGTATAAGAAAGCTGCTCAAATCCCACGATCGCTGCACGGAATTCCGTTCTGAGCATGGCAAATATCTGGGGTTGTTCCTCGCGTAAATCCTGCAATGACAACCCCAAAGCTCTGGCTCGGTGTACAGAATCTATGGGCATAGTCGTAGCATAATATACTATGCCGTAAACCTGATTGCCCGATTCTTCATCCACAGAACAGACCCAACTACCAAAAGGCGGCATGGATGGAAAACTTAAGTCTTCCGGTTCCAAACACTGTGCGAGAAATTCGGTAGTAGTAGTCTCGATCACCTCCGCAATATGGTTAGGGTGGCGATCGCCTCTGTCAAACTGTGGTAGGGGAAGGCGCATATTAGTGCTGAAGTGCGGTAGCGGGGCGTTTAGCCCGTGCTGAGGAGCCAGCCGCGTGGGCGGGTTCCCCGACTTGAGGAGCCACTGCGTTGGACGGGTTTCCCGGTGAGACAGCCCTGAAGGAGGGTTTCCAACGCCAGTCGCTCATGGGGGAAACCCCCAAGACCGCGCTGGCTCCTCCGTAGGGGACTGCGAACCCGTTCGCGTAGCGTCTCCTACAGGAGAAGGGCTTAAAGGAGGCAGTGCCGTGGGCGGGTTCCCCGACTTGAGGAGCCACTGCGTTGCCGGGGTTCCCCCGGTTGTTCGCTCTTAGCGTTCCCGTAGGGTAGCAAGTGGCGTGCAACTGCCGTCAAGTGGCGTTGGACTGGCGTTGCTGAGTTATGAGTGCAGACAACTCATAACTCATAACTAAATCTATTTTGCTTTTTTACGTCCGGCTGTAGTCTCTACAAGTTCCAACTCAGATAAGCGGAAGGTAACTAATTTATCCCAGTTACCACCTTCAAACAGCACGGCTACCTTGCCATCACTTACTCGTTGCACGAGTCCTTCATAACGATAATAGGTATCTGCGGGATTCTTGACACGAACAGTTGCTCCAGGCAGGATCATGATTTTTAGCCTCGCTTGTTTCCTGTTAATAGCTTAATACTTGTCATTAGTCATTAGTTCTTTATCCTTGGTTCTTAGCAAATGAACGCCAGTTGCTACAACGGGGAGGCAGCCGCGTGGGCGGGTTTCCCGACTTGAGCGGACTGCCGTGGGAACCCCCGCAACGCACTGGCTCCCAATGACTAAGGACGAATTAATAATACTTCTGGCGTTGTCGAAAATTTGCTACCGATTCTACTATTCCTAAAGAAATGAAGTTGGTCAGCATGGCTGAACGTCCATAACTCATCCAAGGTAAAGGAATTCCTGCCACTGGTGCTAAGCCGACGGTCATGCCAACGTTAATAATTAGCTGAAACACAATCATGGACAAAACGCCAATAGCCAGCAAAGAACCAAAGTTATCTTTGGCAGTTTGGGCGACATGCAGTAGGCGGTAGCAAATTAGGCAGAAGACAAACAGCACAACCAAACAACCAACAAAACCGAATTCTTCGCCTACTGCGGAGAAAATAAAGTCTGTATGCTGTTCGGGTACAAAATTCAGTTGCGTCATTGGCCCCTTGAACAGACCCCATCCCCAAATTTCGCCAGCACCAATGGCGATACGAGATTGGATTAGGTGATACCCAGCGCCGAGAGGATCATGATCAGGATTGGTAAATACAGTCAGCCGTGCCTTTTGATAGTCTTTCAAGATATGGTTCCAGGCAAAGACTCCTAATTCGCCACCCAGGATGTTTAGGCTCCAAGCACCGATGGCACCAAAACCAAATCGACGCCAGGGAAGAGTCCGCCAGCCAACAATAGCCATAGCAAATGACCAAGCTAACCCCAATGCTCCAAAAGATAACTCTTTGAATAAAACTATTGGCTCTGAAAAAGGCCAAGGTATACTGAACAGAATGGCAGCAATCACAGGAGAAATTAGCAGAATCAACCAGCCTGGGTTAGCATTTGCCCAGTACAGCATTCCTAAGACGATCGCCCCAAATATCAGTGATGTTGCTAAATCTGGCTGCAAAAATATTAATCCCCAAGGTATGGCGGTAATTGCCAGAGCGCGGAAAACACTTCCGATACTAGAGGCAGTACGCTTATGCAACAAAGCTGCTAAGGTGATGATTATTCCAACTTTGGCAAATTCCGAGGGTTGCACGTTGAAGCCAGCAATCGGAATCCACCGCTGTGCTCCTTTAGCGCTAGTGCCAACAAACATCACGGCAAGCAAGCTGAGGTTTGTCAGTGCGTATGTTACCCAATGCCACTGTATTAAGTGTTCATAACGACAGCGAGCTAAAGATAGCGCTATCACCACACCTATACCAGCTACCAACCAGTGCCACCACCAGTCAGTTACCGGCTGCTTCAGTTCTGTACTGAGAATCATTACACCGCCAAAGATGCTTAAAGCAATCGGCAAATAAAATAGTAACCAGTCTACGTACTGCCAGGGTTTAATCCAAGACTTCCAGCGATTTTTAGGAAGCGAACGTTTTAACAACATGGTGCGATTTTAGACTTTAGCTTGATTCCTAGGCTTTGGTTTAGGAATAAGATATAAATTAAACCTTATTATGATAGAGCCGCAACTGATACTTTGCCAGCAATGTTGAGAGCGATCGCTGTTAGTGCTTTTGCGGAAGCGGAATCTGGATCGGCAACAACTATTGGCACACCATTATCACCACCAACTCGCGTAGAGATCTCTAGTGGCACGCACCCCAATAATGGTACTCCTAACTCAGCCGCAGTTTTGGAGCCACCGCCGGAACCAAAAATGTCATATTGCTTATCGGGCATATCTGGTGGAATAAAATAGCTCATATTTTCCACAATCCCCAATACTGGTATATTCAACTGCTGGAACATCCGCAATCCCTTACGGGAATCTAACAGGGCTACGGTTTGCGGGGTGGTGACAATTACTGCTCCTGCCATTGGTACTGCTTGCGTTAAAGTTAACTGAGCATCTCCGGTTCCTGGTGGCATATCTACAATCAAATAGTCCAGTTCACCCCATTGCACCTGATAAAGAAACTGGCGGATTACTCCGTTCAGCATTGGGCCCCGCCAAATCACTGGCTGATCTCGGTCAATCAAAAAGCCCATTGAAACTAATTTGACGCCATGATTAAAAGCAGGTTCCAGGATTTCGCCTTTTTCAGTTGAGCGTACAGTAATTTGAGCATCAGCCAAACCGAGCATAGTGGGGTCATTGGGCCCGTAAATATCAGCATCTAGCAAACCGACTTTCGCGCCTGTTTGGGCTAAAGCTACTGCAACATTTACCGCTACTGTACTTTTACCAACACCGCCTTTACCGCTGGAAACAGCAATAATATTTTTGACTCCAGTAACTCCAGTACGATCTGGCAAGCTTTTTTGCTGCGGTGTTTCTGCTGTCACCTCTACACTCACATCTGTAACGCCTGGTAGCTTTTTAACCGCTTTTTGACAGTCTTCGACGATAAATTCACGTAAAGGACAGGCGGGAGTGGTCAACACCAAAGTGAAGCTAACCTTGCCACCATCAATTTTGACGTTGCGAATCATATTCAGTTCCACCAGACTCTTACGGAGTTCTGGGTCTTGCACTGGTTGCAAAACTTCTAAAACAGAGCGCGAATCGAGGACATCGTACATAAAACAATTCAAAATTCAAAATTCAAAATGAAGAAATAAAATTGTGGCGTGCGTCCTGGCTATAAACCAGATACAAATTAGAGCAAGGGCAGTTTAGTATTTTCACTGTTACTGCCTTAACCAAACTTAACGAATTTTCATTATCACCTACTAGAATCTTACTTTCTTTAGGTAATGGAGATTAGGGATTCAGAGATTTGGGTATTCGGAGCAGGGGAAAATGGAAGAGTGGGAGCAAGCTCAAAGGTGTAGGTTTTTCATAAAAGGGTGAGTTAGAACTCTCATAAGAACGCAGGAATAAGCAAATTCTTCCTTGTTCCCAATCCCCAGTCCTTAATCCCTAATCCCCAGTTCCCATTACCTAAAAATCAAAACAACTGTCATTAAGGGATTTTTTCTGACCTGATACCGCTGGTAACGCTGTCTTTTCTACTGCTTCAACTAAAGAGCGGGCGACGCGATCGGCATAAGGACGGGATAATGACCAAATCAGGGGCGATAGCCAACCGCGTAGTGTTACAGAATAAGACAAACAAGTTCCACAAACCGTTGACTCTACTTGGTAAGTTACTCGTTCCTCAACGCCTGGAATCGCCAGCACTCGAATACTTAGCATCTCTCTGGGATTGACACGCTCCACGAAAATCCTGATGGGAATTGGTGAAAAGCGTGTTACCGCCTGAAAAATCAATCCCGGCTTGGGTACTAATCCATAGGGGACGTTAGTACTCTTGAGTTGTGGATGCCAAGAAACATCTGTTAAATCAACCACTTTTTGCCACAGTTCATCTACAGAAGCAGAACTAATCTCTTGATAAGTCCGTACCAGAGAAGCGCAAAACCGACGACGTTTGCGGTGGATGAATTTGGATAACCAACCTCGCATTTTCCTAATCCTCCTCGCTAGACACTTCCTGATCACTCTGGTACGGTGGGTAACTGTGGTCAGCCCCTAAATTAAAACTTTCTCAAAATAGCTATGAACGTAGCAAGTCCCTATTTGCTACAGACACCAACACAATTGATCGCACAGCGACTAGTGCAAGAATCACCATTGTCGATACTATACAGAAGTGTAGTTCATTCACATCAGTTCCAACCTTGAAGCATCAAGGTCGAGAGTGCTGATAGACTAATTGGCCAAAGTCTGATGTTGATAGCAGAATGTTTTAATCAAGTCAGAAAAAAACTCAGTCAATATACAAGCCTATACGCATTTGAGGGAAAATAACTTTAGTCGTGCCTATCAATCGTGTAAATACTTGACCAGTAAGAAAAAAACAGGTTGGGCAAATTGAGCTTGATTGTAGATGGGTACGTGTTACCCCCCAAATTTTAAGATGAGAAATTTGTGGCTTTTTGGAAATTGTAATTTAGGTTCGGGAATCTATGTTGACCAACTCACAAACGCCAACTGTAGAAGCAGCATCATCCAAATCTTTGCCGCCAGCTGATGCTCAGATTAGAGTCCATCAGTTTATGAAGCAGTTACAAGACGAAATTAGTCAAGGGCTGGAAAAGCTGGATGGTGTGGGCAAGTTTCTCGAAGATAGTTGGGAACGCCCAGAAGGAGGTGGAGGGCGATCGCGCGTGCTACGTGATGGTGCAATATTTGAACAAGCGGGTGTAAATTTTTCTGAAGTTTGGGGTTCTCATTTGCCACCCTCAATTTTAGCCCAACGCCCCGAAGCAGCAGGACACAGCTTTTATGCTACTGGCACTTCGATGGTGTTACATCCTCATAATCCTTACGTGCCTACAGTCCATTTGAATTATCGCTATTTTGAAGCAGGCCCAGTGTGGTGGTTTGGTGGCGGTCTTGACTTGACGCCCTATTACCCATTTGCCGAAGATGCAGCACATTTGCATAAAACATTAAAACAGGCTTGTGACCAACACCACCCAGAATATTACCCAGTGTTTAAGCGCTGGTGCGACGAATATTTTTACCTTAAGCATCGCAACGAAACACGGGGTGTCGGTGGTCTGTTTTTTGATTACCAAGATGGTCAGGGTGCTTTATATCGCGGCCCCAATCCAGATGGGGAAGCGGCTACTTATAGCAACCAGGTAGGAACGCCAGCCCCACGCAATTGGGAAGATTTGTTTGCCTTTGTGCAAGACTGTGGCAGAGCATTTTTACCAGCCTACGTACCAATTGTAGAACGGCGACATGGTATAGAATATGGCGATCGCCAACGGAACTTTCAACTATACCGTCGGGGACGGTATGTAGAATTTAATTTGGTTTATGACCGAGGGACTATTTTTGGTCTGCAAACCAATGGACGTACAGAATCAATTCTCATGTCTCTACCACCATTAGTGCGCTGGGAATACGGCTATCAGCCAGAACCAAATTCCCCGGAAGCCGAATTGTACGAAACCTTCTTGAAACCACAAGATTGGATAAACTGGACACCAAATCAATAGTGCTGAAGCGCAGTAGTGGGGCTTTTAGCCCGTGCTGAAGTCCTGTTAGCCTAGCGAGGCGTAGCCAGTGCTGAGTTGAAAACGTCAAAGAACAAAACACAGAAAAAGAACGAAAGTTTCATTGGTTGCAACTTCATGCTTAGTAATGCCAGTTGCTTCAATTTTGGAGGCCTACCCACGGCGCTAGCTTCTCAGCACTGTTTTAGTGAGTTAAACTACTAAATGTAAGCACTTAGAACAAAATGGTGACAATTTTAGCTATAGCTTGTTAATCTCAAGTTACAGCATTAAATAATCCTGTAATTGGTGAGCTAACTAATTTACTAGCTCACTGGAACTTATTCCAGTGAGGAGAAATAAAGATTTATCGCAAAGTAAATCTTTTGGCGCACCAGTTCAGATTTAAATTCAGGAGTAGCTAATCTTGAAAGGAGTGCCACGGAGGGGGCTTCAATGATTCAGATAGACCAAAAAACTTATACAACCCAAGACGGCAATACCGTTATTGTCTTAACACCAGCAGGTCGCCTAGATATTACCACTGCTTGGCAATTTCGTCTGAAGTTACAGGAGTGTATTTCCAAACTCAGTCGTCATGTAGTTGTGAATCTCGGTCAGGTAAATTTTATTGATAGTTCTGGCCTCACGTCTTTGGTAGCTGGAATGCGTGATGCTGATAAAGTTAAGGGCAGTTTCCGCATCTGCAATGTACATCCAGAAGCCAAACTTGTGTTTGAAGTCACAATGATGGATACAGTCTTTGAAATTTTTGAAACAGAGGAGGAAGCTTTAGAAGGTGTACCTCGTAGCATTGCTAGTTAAGAAAGTGCTGAGTCCTGATTTGTGAGTTGAAGCAAGGGACACAATCAAAAAGGCAAAGAAAATTCTCTAACTTAAATAAATTCATATCAACTCAGTATTGCCCTCGTTTGGTGTAGCGATAAGGGCCTAAAATCGCTCCCCAAGTTGCTTTTCCACTTGCTGGATCAATTCCTTTATCGTAGCTATGAAATTCTACCGCAGTGGCTTCAAACCCTAAAGAAACTTGCACGCTATTGCCAAGATAAGTAAAACTGCAACAAGTGTCTGGTAGCTGGGTAGCTGCAAACTTATAGCTGTTGGGGGCTGTTGTTTCTTGATTGACTGTGAGAATGCAGCCTGGTAATAAGTCTAACTGATCGGGTGTCAGTGTATTGAGTAAATCGGGGTTATGACCTGCGCCTTTGAACGCACCTGGATCTTGAAGCATATAGTACTGCACTTGTAGAGGTGCATCTAAGTCGCTTCCATGCCGCAACCGGATGATTCGCTGGCGGTAAGGTTGATCTAAGTTGACAATGTTCGCTTGTTCAGCAAACAAGGTAATACTATCTTCTGAGAACAGATTAACTGGTCTTTGCCACAGACGTAAGTGGACGTACCAAATAGGTTCTGCTATGGCTTGTTCCCGATTATCAAATTCACCAGCTAGGTACTCACCGAGGGCAATTAACTGTGGCGAGAAGCTCATAGATATCATGCATTAATTGTTAAGTATTATATTTTTCTGCGAGTTCTTCAAGAAACAGGGTTGTCACCCCTTGTGGCTGCCCACTTTTAAATCACTTTTAGTTTGTCTATATTGTAAGTCAACTGACTGCTACACCCACAAAAAACGGGGTTTCTTTCCAAAAGTAAAGTGATGAACGCGTAACCAGCAGAAACCTAAACTTGGCAAAGTAGCCTTTAAGCGAGAAAATAAAGATACGTCGCCCTTAACATTTTCTTTGTGAATAACGTCCGTACTGTCTCTGATACAAAGCGAACTTTCTACAATCTTCACACCCGTCCGATTAACACTATTTATCGTCGGGTAGTGGAAGAATTGATGGTGGAAATGCATCTGCTGTCAGTCAATGTCGATTTTAGCTACAATCCAATTTATGCCTTGGGCGTCGTCACGACTTTTGACCGCTTCATGCAAGGCTATCAACCAGAACGGGATCAAGAATCAATTTTTAACGCCCTATGTCAGGCTGTAGAACAAGATCCGCAACGCTATCGACAAGATGCGGAAAGATTGCAAGCTATAGGGAAAATGCCAGTTAAAGATTTAATTGCGTGGCTGAGCCAAACGGCTCATTTGGATCGAGATGCTGACTTGCAATCACAACTACAAGCGATCGCTAACAATCCTAACTTTAAATACAGCCGCTTGTTTGCAATTGGCTTATTCTCGTTATTGGAAAACTCAGATCCCGAATTAGTCAAAGACGAGAAGCAACGTACTGAAGCATTAAAAGCGATCGCTACTGGCTTAAACCTCTCTGATGACAAACTCAACAAGGATTTGGAACTATACCGCTCTAACCTTGATAAGATGGCACAAGCATTGATAGTGATGGCAGATATGCTCTCAGCTGAGCGTAAAAAACGTGAGCAACGCAAACAGCAATCAACTACCCCGGTTGCTCCTCCAACTTCTAACGAATAGTTAAAAGTGGTCAATAGTCGATAGTCAAGAATACTTAACACTCTTGACTTTAGACTATGGACTTTAGACTATGGACTTTTGACTTTAATGTTTAGACACCCAATAATCTGTAGATTAGGCTGTTAATTAGAGTTAGTGCAAATGCCCCAAGCACAGCACTCCAAATACCGAAGCGCAAGCGAAAGCCATCTACTAACCAAGCGGCAATACTAAAACAAACAACGGCAATTATGAATGTGAAAAAGCCGGATAATAGGTCAAACGTTAGAAAAGTTGGTACTGCAAATACGAGGCGTAAAATCGGTCTAACTACTGCCGTCACGATACCGAGAATTGCTGCGGAAAAGAAAGCTTTAGCCGGAGTATCAATTTCAACTCCCAAAGGCAACTTACTAATGACCAATAAGCTGATAGCTGTTACTACCCAAACAATTAAAAGCGTTACAATATTCATGCCACAATTCCTGAAACGTGAATGGTGATTGGCTAAAAATTACTCGGTCTATCGGTGGAAAAATCTTGAAAGTCTCGACCAATTATTAGTAAATTAGCAGCAAATCTTTTGCTAACCGGAATTTATTTTGTATATCTTTAGGATTATAAAAAGCTGAAAGTAGGGGAATGAGAGGGACAAGGTAGAATTTTCTCTCCATATCTTGCCCCTCTTGCTTATTTCTCCCTGCTCATCTTTTAGGAGTAGGCTGGGTTTCTTTGGGTGCTACAGGCGCTTGGGGCGCTGGTGAATTGGGAATAAGGGGAGAAACGCCAGGATTGAGATTTTGCCTGGGTGAAGGTTGTCCAGTTACCGTTGGGAAAGGTACTTGATTGGGCGTTAAGGGCAAGTTAGGATTAAAATTGCCTTGAGGGTTGATGCCTGGAACTGGCGCACTGTTGGGCGCTGGTGCAGCACCAGGATCGATGGGGAAAGAGGGAATAGGAGGCTGGTTTAGCAAGTTAGTGGAAGACGGAGCGGGAATGATTCCCAAAGACACGCGATCGCCTCCTACTTGTCGCAGCAAATCTAATGTTTCAATGACATCGTTGTAAGTTGAAGTGCGCGAAGCATTCAGCACCACAACGCCATTGGGGTTTTCTTGGAGATATTGCTTTAATCTCTGTGCCAATTCTTCTCTTTTTACAGGTTGTTTTTCTATGTAAGTATTGCCAAGAGCATCGATAGTTACAATCTGACTTCCACCCTGTACTGTTACACCAGACACCGTACTTGTGCTGGCTTTGGGCAAATCAACATTAATTGCTTGTTGTCGCGTAAATTGTAAAGCCGCCAACAAAAAAAACGTTAAGATACAAAAAACTACATCAATTAAGGGAATGATTTGAATTTGGACTTCTTCAATTGGAGTATGTAGATTAACTTTCATCTTCTAAATCTAAAGTCTGGTTCAAGGTTGAATTATCGACTATTGCTCAGGATCTAATTATTCAGGTAGATTTGGGGGTTCAGGAGGTTCAGAAAATCTATTTTTTCCTTGCTTGCGGGGTGGAGTAAAATTTTCTCGTGGAGATTCCCGCACAATTGCTGGTGTACTATTACTAAAATCAGGTGGAGATTGGCGATAGAGCAACTCCATTTCATTGCCCGCTCTGCGAAAAACTTTGACTTGGTTGACTACAAAACTTTGAAACAAGCGGTAAAATACCAAACTAATAATGGCAACTATTAATCCTGTTGCTGTACTAATTAGAGATTCACCAATACCAGTAGTTACCCCAGCAGTAGATTCCGTTCCTAAATCACCAATCCTAATTGAGCGCAAAGACTGGATCAAACCCAATACTGTACCCAATAATCCTAACAGCGGCGCAAGGGCAATCACAGCTTCTAAAAGTTTTTCCCCTCGCCGCATACTTGCCAATTCGTCTTCTGCCGAAGACTCCAAAGCTAGTCGAAAGGTTTCTGCATTGCTTTTTGGTAGACTTAAGGGTGCATATAAAAACCGCCCGACGGGCTGATCTGTTGCTCGCTTAGCAATTTCCGCAGCCACTTCCCAATTATCACGAGCTGCATCTAGGACGCGATCGACTATTTCCTTTTCTTGAGTTAAAATTCGCAACCAGAACCACAGGCGCTCAAAAATCACGCTTAAAGACAGAATCGACAGAACCAGTAGAGGCCACATCGCTGGCCCGCCCTTATAAAACAAATCTAAAATATCCACTGTTTAAGTCCCCTCCCTCCATGATTAGAACAAATGTGCAAAGGCATTTTAATTCTAGAGATTAATGCAAAATGAGGGACTTCCAAAAAATAAATTTACTGAAAAATTCAAAATATCTGATGAACTGGATGTTGATGCGTAGCAAACTGGACACCAGAATCCCAAGAACCGAAACTTAGTTTAGGCATATTAAGTATAGATAAAAAACCTTAACTAAAACGCTGTAAGTCCCGCAGTGCAACAGTTGCAGATTCCATTTAAACTGCTATACTAACTTGCTGCCGAATAGGCACTTGAATTATAAACTCAGTTCCTTGACCTACAGTAGAAAAACACTCCAACTTGCCGCCATGTTTTTCGGTGATAATTTGATAGCTGATTGCCATACCCATGCCTGTGCCTTTGCCCACGGGTTTAGTGGTAAAGAAGGGGTTGAAGATGAGATTTTTAACCTGTTCTGGCATTCCTAGTGCATTATCTGCGATCGCAATTTCCACCGATTGCGAATCGCTAACTGAGGTACGGATGGTAATCTGACTAGGATTTTTCTCTATCTCCTGATAGTTGCGCTTGGCATTTGACTCGTCTAAGGCATCAATCGCATTTACCAAAATATTCATCAAAACTTGATTGAGTTGTCCAGGATAGCATTCTACTTGGGGCAAGTTGCCATAGTCACGAATCACTTTAATTGCTGGACATTCTGGTTTGTCTTTGAGGCGATGTTGCAAAATCAACAGCGTACTTTCAATTCCCTCATGAATGTCAACTGCTTTGAATTCCGCTTCATCTATGCGCGAAAAGTTCCGCAGTGATAGCACAATGTTACGAATTCGGTCAGTCCCCATTTTCATGGAAGATAGCATTTTCTGTAAATCCTCAATCAAGAATTCCAAATCGATTTCGTCAGCTAGTGCTTGCACCTCTGGGTCATTGCTGGGATGGCGTTCTTGGTAAAGATGGATCATTCGCAGCAAATCTTGAGTGGACTCGTCCAGGTGGGTAATATTGCCGTGGATAAAGTTAACTGGGTTGTTGATTTCATGTGCCACACCTGCTACTAGTTGACCCAAACTAGACATTTTTTCACTTTGAACCACTTGTGCTTGAGTGCGCTGCAATTCACTTAAGGCGGTTTTTAGTTCTGCTGTGCGTTCTTCTACCCTATCTTCTAACTCTGCCTTACTCTTTTCTAAAGCGGTAAAGAATTCGCGCAATTGCCCTGCCATGTGATTAAAGGAGTGGGCAAGTACATTAAGTTCCCAGATATTTCTGATATCTAAAGTTTGATCTAAATTCCCGGATGCCATTGCCTTACTTGCCCGGTTTATTTGCAGAATCGGCTGTGTAATCAAGTGGGAGGTAAAATAGCCCATGAGGGTTGCTACAGCCAATGCTCCTAGACAAAGCCAGATGGTAGTGCGGCTGTTGGCGTTGATTTGTGCCATGAAGGCGTGTTCTGGCACACTAACCACTACTAGCCAATCCAGTCCATATTGGTCACGCCAGGGGGTAACAGTGACAAAATTTTGTTCTCCTTGCCAATTCAACTGCAGTTTTTTGGGTTCGGTAATGGAGTTGAACCCATTGAATTTTTGCTGGAGTTTTCGGGCGATACCCTGAACTATAGAATCGGGGCTGTCAGTGGCTTGCAACCGCTGAATATCGTTTTTGACCAGAGTAAAGGGTTGGTGAGTACTAGAGTTCGCAATCAGTTTACCATTGCGCTCCAAAATGAAAACTTGGCCAGTGCGGCTGACATCTAAACTTCGTAAAAACTCACTCAATTTCAGCAGATGAATATCAGCAGCAACCATCCCCAATAATCGGTTCTGGGCATTATAAATTGGGCGACCGGCCGAGGCTGCGATGTATGGATAAGTATGATTGATAGTAATAATCCGTGACCAGATAGGTCTACCTGCTTTTACGGGTTCAGTATACCAAGCTTCGTTGAAGTTGTTCCAATCACCATGATCATTGACATCAGTGCGATCGCCCTGGTTATCTGTAGCATAGTTGTACCAGTTTTTCGGTGGCTTGGAACCCCAATCATCAATCGTGAGGGTTTTGCCATCGTACCGTCCGGCTCCGGCTCCTTCACCTGTAGTTAATCCAAAGCCGATGTAGGTGAGGTCATAGGCCTGCATTTGTTTCCAGAAATACTTGCTGACAGTTTTGCGATCGCGTACATTCAATAATCCCATCTGAATGACATCAGCATTAATCTGGTTCACCTTGTGGGGAATAGATAAATAGGAATTTAGATGCTGGTCTACCATATTGCTGGTTCGAGCCATCAACTGGTCTGCCAAGTCGTTTACGGCTTTCTGTCCATTCTTAAATGACAAGTAGCCAACCAAACCCACTGCTCCAAAGATTTGCAAGACAAATGGAACGATGAGAACCATTTGTAGTGGGATTTTAAATATACCGGAGTAACGCCTCTTCATCGGTAGTTCAATTTTTATCTTGTATCAGTGCTTTGCCTTTCTAAGAGCAGGTCACTTTACACTAGAAAGACAAAACTTTATATGCCTAGGATTCCCAGAGAACGTAAATAACCAACATCCATGCTAGATATCTGCTGGATAAGTTATTTGTTCTCAAGAAATTACTAGACTTATATACAGAATTACAAGGTAAGCATTCGGTAGTAGCGTCTTCCAGACAAATTGGGGCGGTTATTCCTACCGGAAATTATTAACATAGTTTGTCAAAATAAAAGATAACTGGAGGTTAAAAACATGAATTTCTCAATCCAATCGCTTTACACTTGGTATCGCAACTTGCTTCGTAACCCAAAATACCGTTGGTGGGTAATTTTAGGAACGCTAGTTTATTTGGTCAGCCCAATTGATATTGCTCCAGACTTTATACCCATTGTGGGACAGATTGATGATGTTTTCCTTTTAACCCTGCTAGTTGGTGAAGTATCTGGACTAGTAATTGAAGGCTGGAAAGCCCGTAAGGGTGATGTAAACGCCGAAGCTGTCAATACTCCAGATGGTTCTAACTCCACCGCCAGCACGATTGATGTTGATGCTGTCTCGGTTAAGTAGTTCTTTAAATCAAATAAAGTATAAAAAACCCCTACTTTTGGTATCTGAGGTAGGGGATATTTTTTAAACGCTGCGTTCCTTTGCGTTTAAAACTCCCTCACAAACTCCGTCAAGAAACGGAACGCTTTAAGGATATAACTAGCGCAATCTCTAGGAGAAGTATTGTAAAATGATCGCCATGCACTAGCTTTATCTTCGTCATAGCGATCGCCTTTTTCAGGATGGCGTTCTAACCATGCTAGTCTCACTGCATGACCAATTAACACATCCAACACTATATATTCTTCGATTTGTAGGTTGGTGTTATTGGCAGCGATCGCAGCTAATTCTATTAATGCTTCAATATTAACTTGTCGGTATTCTGGAGCCTCAATTTTATTTAGCAGATGCTCAACTAACAGGGCAAAATTTCTTTCCCCTGCTGTCATTTCTGATAGCATTAACTCACTATCTAAACGATTGCGGCGCTCTAGTTTATCGCCAATCACTAAGCCTTTGCAATGTTGCATCAATAGCCAAACCTGCTTAAAAAATTCTTTGGGTACGCGGCCTGTTGCACCTTCTGCTTGGCGAAACCGCCGCCAACCGCCAGGGGGGACTTCTATTTCTTCTGTGATTGCTGGTAGCACTACCCAAGCAATATCACTTTCTTTTTGCTTGACGTGCAGAGATTCCATCTGGCGAAGCAAGTTACTCATGCCAGTATATCCAGTTAATACCTGATACAGACGCATTTTCACTTCAAAGGGCGAAAGTTGCATTAAATGATCGTATGCTTCATCTTGAGTAACCTGCAATTCCCGCGCTAGTTCGCTGGTTATTAACAGAATTAGATAGCCGACTCTTAACGTCAACAGTCCTCGAAATAGTTCGGTTTCTGAACGGATGAGGATGCCAAGATAGATTAAGATCTCTTGTGTGAGGACGCGATCGCGGATATCTTCACGACAAAAGTGATTAATTTTCTCAGCAATCTCATGATGAGACATGGGTACGGTAATCAGCGACGCTTCACTATAAGCTTTGCCTACAACAATTTGCTTACCTTGCACCAAAATACTCGTCACTGCATCTGATAAGCCAATATCAACCATCCGCCGTAACCCAGCAGCACGACGTACCACTGCCCAGATGCCTAAATCTCCAGCTTTGGTGTAAACTTCATCAAGTAAATCAGCTACGGTGACAGGATATCCTGGCCCGCCATATCCCGTATCAAATTTCAATCCCTGCAATCGCGTCAAAGTCTGCAATAACTCAATTTGCTCATAGATATTTTCTGATGAGCGCAAATAAGAAAGTAATAACCCCAAGTTAGTTTCACACTCCATCTGAAATTCTTGGGTATGTCTTAAGCGCCAATTTTTTCCTGGATGATAAGGTAGGTAATAGCAACGTGGCCCAGCATTTTTAACTGGAGATAGGGATAATTTTGTATCTTGAAGAAAATCAATTCTTTGCATCCCAGCTGTTAGCATTAGCTGATTTAGTCGCCCCAATTTTACCCGCACACCGTTACAAATACCGTCTTTTAGTTCTTGCATCAGTTCTAGTAATGCCTCAGAACCAATATCTAATATTGTGTGTGTCAACATTAAAGTTAAAGTAGGACGTCCTAAATCACTCCAATACTTTTGAATGTAGGCTAGTTCGCTTCTAATTTGATCCAGCAGAAAATGGTAATCGAGGGTTAAGTAAAATTGCTCTGAGTCTAAAAATGAGGGCAAAAATACAATTGTTTGACCCTGAATCCGAAAGATTCTAGATGTTGTCAAACTCCGCAGCCGCCGCACTGGACGCCCAGTTAAACCGAGTTTGTTGTTGTGTCCGATTTGAGTATAAATATCTGAAAGTTCCCCAGCTTTTCTCACCTGAATCGGTTCTAATTGGGAGGGTGTTTGTGTTTCAATACCGTGGACTTCTAATTTGGCTTGTAAATCTTCATCTTCTGCTAACAACGCAATTTGTACCAATGCTTCGCGCTGCTTTCCTACACATAAATGTCTTCCCAAGGGATCGATATCGCCAACTGCTAGTAAATCTTCGCTTAACATTTGACTAAGAAGATATAAACTCTGCGCCCACACTAAGGGAATATTTTCGTTAGGTAAACGTGGTTGAGTTTGGGGTGCTAACTTTTCGGCTTCTATTTTTTCGGCTGGAACATAATAAAGTTCTGGCAATAAACGCAAACCATTTTGTTCAATGAGTAATGATTCTAAACGCTCTTGGTAATTTTGAACTTGCTCTTGATTGCCACGAAATAAACCATCTAGAATTAAATAAGTGAAAAATAATGGCCATTCGCATTCAATATGCTCAAATTGCTTGAGTTCCCACGGTTCATAGTGCAAGCGGTGGCTGTCTTCTAATACGGTTTGGTGTCCATCACGCAGGAAGCGTTTGCAGCCGTATTTACCTGCAAGTTTGGTGATAATCTCGTTAAAGGTGCGATCGCGTAATTGCAAATCTTCTACCGCAAAGGCGGGAAAACTAATAATACTCAACAGCGCCGCATCAATTTCCTTGGAACCAGATTCTCTCGGTAATAGGGATTCTAGGGTAATCCGGGCGCGGGCTATTTCATCTGGTAGCACATGAATTACTGATGTTTGACTACCATGCACTCCAAACAAATTCAGCCCGTTGATGGCTTCCAAAGCAGCTTTTGCCATGCCCACGGAACTGGTGTTTAACTCGGCATTACCATGATTAATTTTGTTCCCGCGTTCCCAAATGCCATAATCTGGTGTACGATAAGCTCGTCCAATGTAGTAAACCAAGTTTTGGACGAAATTCACTTCATCAATCGTATAGATTATTTGCAATCCCGTAGCGGTCATTTGCGCCAACATCAGTAAAAATATAGATGTGGCATCAAGTTGTAAATGTCCCCATTCGTCATCTCCAACAACAATGTCGCCAGTCGCAGTATTGTATTTGGCGTGTAGACCATCCAGTAGCGACTGAGTGTGTTTAAATGTCTCCACTTTATGAGCCTGTCGCATCATTGCAAAAAGCAGCCCGCGCATTAGCTTGATGACACTATGTTCTAGTTCATACCTGTGTCCTTCGTGGTCGTCAACCTTGCGGTATGCAAGCGCTAAACCCCAAACTCCCAGAATGCTGTAAACATTGTCTCGCACCCAGGCATCAGTATAATCACCGTGGGCAGTGATAGCTGTACTTGCAGGTAGTAAACCAGTTATCGGATTTTGACGAGCAAGGATGATAGTTTGAATTTGCTGGTAGTAATACTCCAGGCGAGCTAGCAATTTGGTGGATGTTTTCATGGTTTGGTTCAGAGCAGCTTGCGGAATTCGACCCTGTGGCTGTGAAGTAATGAACTGCACACAGATGAGGGTAGTGTGAGTTTTTTATTATCTCGCGTTACAAGGCTTCTCGGTGCTGAATTTCAGTGAACCATAACCAAAATCCCATATTTTTTCAAATCTTGATCACCATGGGTGCGAATTTATACTTATTTAACAAGAGATATTAATAATTTTAAATAAGGATAAATAACCATTCAAAAGAGACAAGATTAACCAAAAATCCGTTGAGTAAATGATAAACATCAAAGTTTTTGAACACAATAAAAGTCAGTAGAAAAGGAGATAAATTATGTCTCTGCGTTACAACGAAAATCATGCTCCTCTAGTAAGATTGGTTTACTCCCAAGTTAAAGTTAATGGGAAAATCGAGCTAGTACCACTAGAACTATACGCTGATGGTTCGCTCAAGAAATCTGTTTGGTAACTGAAAGTTAGGAATGAAGAGTTAGTAACTGTTTATTGCCAGTAAACATTGCCCGATTTAGAATAACTATAAAATTTGGGTTTCATACTTGCAGTTTCCGGCAATAGCGATCGCCATTGCACAGATGTTACCACCAGTTATTGCTAAATAAAGTGAGATTTGGGTGAAAAGCGATGGGCTACGCCCCGCCGGAGGCGATCGCATATCGTAATTTTACTGTGGCGATCGCTTTTAATTTACGCATCTCTTTGTAAATATTTTAACTATATAAAGTTTGTCCGTAAATTCTTTGATTAGGTTGACACAAATTATAGCAGTAGTAAAATTTACTTTAAGTCACAGAAACATTACATAAAAATCAAGGCAAGTTAAGTTACTGACTTGTGCAGAATGCCATAAATTCTCAACAGTAGTAATTAGTTACCGCACAACACCATTCCGGGTTAGTATATGGCTTAGCGATGCCTTAATTGGATATCGATATTGAATTTTTGAGACTTTATGGACCAAAGTCCACAAGATGGCAGTATCAACCTCCTCTAAGCTGGTGAGGCAGTCTCTCAGCGCGGGGGAGACATTAGGAGGTATTATGATGCTCACACAGGATGTCCGCACGGCTCTTGATGTTGCCGATTTGAACCAGTTGAAATGGGATTTAAATCGCTTACAACCAGTGGATGTAGGTGAATACATTACACAATTGCCTAAAAAACAACGAGCGATCGCATTTCGTTTACTCAACAAAACTCAAGCAATTGATGTATTTGAATATCTGCCAACAGAGATACAAGAAGAACTAATTAATTCCCTGCATGATGTCGAGGTAGTGCAACTTGTAGAGGCGATGAGTCCTGATGAACGGGCAGAATTATTTGATGAACTGCCTGCTGGGGTCATCAAACGACTGTTGCAACAACTCAGTCCAGAACAAAGGCAAGCCACAGCAACGATTCTCGGCTATCCAGAAGGTACTGCTGGGCGGGTGATGACGACGGAATATGTCCGATTACGGGAGGGATTGACTGTAGGTGAAGCTTTAAGCAAAATCCGCCGTCAGGACGAAGACAAAGAAACAATTTACTACGCCTACGTTACAGACGATAACCGCACGTTAGTGAGAGTTGTTTCACTGCGTCAGTTATTGTTTACTTTTCCTGATGTTTTAATCCGAGATATTGCAAGCGATCGCGTTATCAAGGTGAGAACCGAAACCCCCCAAGAAGAAGTCGCCCAAATCATGAAACGCTATGACTTAATCGCTATCCCCGTGGTTGACCGGGAAAACCGATTAGTCGGCATTATCACGATTGATGATGTGATGGATATTTTGGAGGAGGAAGCTACAG
Organism: Nostoc sp. B(2019); assembly: GCF_010091925.1. GTDB lineage: Bacteria > Cyanobacteriota > Cyanobacteriia > Cyanobacteriales > Nostocaceae > Komarekiella. The sequence continues at coordinate 27,707 of NZ_WVID01000027.1, forward strand.
AAGATATTCAAAAATTGGCGGGTGTCAGTGGTGATGAAGCGGCTTTGTCTTCTCCTCTACTCACCATACGCAACCGCTTGCCCTGGCTGTTGGGTATCATGGCATTGTATATTGGTGCAGCCAGTGCGATCGCGCCTTTCCAAGCTATAATTTCTGCCGTGCCAGTTCTAGCAGTCATCATGCCAATTTTTTCTAACACTGGTGGCACTGTTGGAATTCAAGCATTGACAGTAACTATCCGAGGTTTGGGTGTAGGTGAGGTGACACCCAAAGATACGCTGAAAATTCTCCGCAAAGAAATTTGTGCGGGTTTAGGTACAGCTGTAGTTTTAGCCACCACAATGTTCCTACTTTCCTTAATTTGGGCGCGACCCCAAGAGCGATGGGTGGCTTTAATTGCTGGAATGGTAATGGCAACTAATACAATTGTGGCTGTTACACTCGGTACTTTACTGCCAATGGGTTTGAAACGGCTAAAGCTAGACCCTGCTTTAGTTAGCGGGCCATTAGTGACAACAATGCTGGATACAATTGGGTTTTTAACGTTCCTGACTCTGATTTCGTTTGCTTTAAAGGTATTACATTTACCAATTTAATCAACTAAGTGCTTCAAAATCGCATATTTTGTTAAAACTGTGATTAATCACTAGTCCTTTGTGCTTTAAAAATACAAATGACCAATGACCAATGACAAAACAATTTGATAGAAGACAGATGCTATCATTTCCTCTGCGTATGTAAATTAAAAAGCTATAGAAACGCGAGTAATCGTATTTCCATAGCAGGATGATAGCTATTTATGCCTACTACCACCTGGAATCGCCATCACGTTCTTTCCCTGGCTGACTTCACTACCGCTGAATACGATACTGTCTTGCAAACTGCTGCTTCTTTTCAAGAGGTATTATCACGGCGGACAAAGAAAGTGCCAACTTTACAAGGACAGGTGGTGGCGAATTTGTTTTTTGAATCGTCTACCCGGACTCGCAGCAGTTTTGAAATTGCTGCAAAACGCTTAAGTGCGGATACGCTAAACTTCGCCGCAGCAACTTCTTCGATGACAAAAGGAGAAACAATTCTCGACACAGCGAAGACCTATTTGGCGATGGGAACTGATATTATGGTGATTCGCCATCGAGAGGCAGGAGTACCAAATGCGATCGCGGCTGAAATGGATCGCTTAGGTGTACGAGTTAGTGTTCTCAATGCTGGTGATGGTCAACATGAGCATCCTTCCCAAGCACTATTAGATTTATTTACCATAAGTACTTTAATTGACCCAGCTAATCCGCGACTGAAACTTTTAAAAGGTAAAAAAATTGCCATTGTTGGGGATATTCTGCATTCTCGCGTTGCGCGGTCAAATATCTGGAGCTTAATTGCCACTGGTGCTCAAGTACATCTCGCCGCGCCACCTACTCTCTTACCCAAGTTATTTGCTGAGTATTTCTCTGAGGAGTCAGGAGACAGAAGTCAAGAGTCATTGGTTATTTCTCCCTCATCTCCCAGTCCCCAACTATTTCTACATTGGCAATTAGAACCAGCTTTGCAGGATGCTGATTTTGTCATGACTTTGCGCCTGCAAAAAGAACGTATGACTGCTCATCTACTGCCAAGTTTGCGAGAATATCATCAGCTATTTGGCATTACCCGCGCAAAGTTGCAATTATGCAAACCTAACGTTAAAGTTTTGCATCCAGGCCCAGTCAACCGTGGTGTGGAAATTAGCTCTGATTTGATGGATGACCCGGAATTTAGTCTGATTCAATCGCAAGTTACTAGCGGTGTTGCTGTTCGCATGGCACTGCTGTATTTATTAGGTAGCGGCAAGGCTTAATGATTGCAAAAAAATTAGGGTAACTCTGGAAAATCCCAGAATTACCCTAAATCTAGATTTTAAATTTCAACCAAATATTGATTAGGCAAAAGCGGCGGTTGTCACGTCATTATTTGCCAGAATTTCTTGCAATTCTTCGGCATCTACCGTTTCTTTATCAACTAGCATTTGTGCTAGCTGATCTAGAATGTGACGGTTGCCTACTAACACTTCTTTAGCACGTGTATAGGCTACATCCACAAGTTTGCGGACTTCTTCATCAATTGCAGCAGCGGTTTCTTCAGAGAAATCGCGCTCTGACATGATATCTCGACCTAGGAACATGTTACCTTGCTGACGACCAAGGGCAACTGGGCCTAAGCGATCGCTCATCCCAAATCGGGTAATCATCTGACGAGCAACCCGCGCTACTTGTTGCAAGTCGTTAGAAGCACCAGTAGTCACTTCTTCTTCCCCAAAGATTAATTCTTCAGCGATGCGACCACCTAAAGCCACTGCCATCTGATTTTCCAGATAAGCACGGCTGTACAAACCAGTATCCATCCGGTCTTCACTGGGAGTAAACCAAGTTAAACCACCTGCGCGACCGCGAGGAATGATGCTAATCTTTTGTACTGGATCATAGTCGGGCATTAAAGCACCAACTAAGGCGTGACCTGCTTCGTGATATGCTACCAAGGTTTTGCGCTTTTCGCTCATTACCCGGTCTTTCTTCTCTGGGCCAGCCAATACGCGGTCGATGGCGTCGTTGATTTCGTCCATCGAAATTTCGGTCAAATTCCGACGGGCTGCCAAAATTGCGGCTTCATTCAGCAAGTTGGATAAATCTGCACCGGTAAAGCCAGGAGTACGACGGGCAATTTTATCCAAGTCCACGTCTTTCGCCAAGGTTTTACCACGGGCGTGGACTTTGAGGATTTCGCTGCGTCCTGCGTAGTCGGGACGGTCTACTACAACTTGACGGTCAAAGCGGCCTGGACGCAACAATGCTGCATCTAGGACATCAGGACGGTTGGTGGCGGCAATAATAATGATGCCAGTGTTGCCTTCAAATCCGTCCATTTCAGTGAGTAACTGGTTGAGGGTTTGTTCCCGCTCATCGTTACCACCGCCTAAACCTGCACCCCGCTGACGACCTACGGCGTCAATTTCATCGATGAAGACGATACAGGGGGCGTTGGTTTTAGCTTGTTCAAATAAATCTCGGACGCGGGATGCACCCACACCTACGAACATTTCCACAAATTCGGAGCCAGAGATGGAGAAGAAGGGTACACCTGCTTCGCCTGCTACAGCACGAGCTAGGAGGGTTTTACCTGTACCGGGAGGGCCAACTAGCAGCACACCTTTAGGAATTTTTGCACCAACTGCGGTAAAGCGATCGGCGTTTTTCAAAAAGTCTACGACTTCATTTAGTTCTAGTTTGGCTTGGTCAATACCAGCAACATCGCCAAATGTCACCTGTGTTTGTGGTTCCATTTGTACTCTGGCTTTGGACTTACCAAAGTTCATCGCTTGGCTACCTGGGCCGTTTTGGGCACGGCGTAGCAAGAAGAATAAGCCAACCAGAAGCAATACTGGGAAAAATAAGCTGCTGAGTGCCTTAAACCAAAATCCTTCATCGGTTTGAGGCAAAACATTAATATCAATGCCTCTAGCAGTAAGAGTATTGATTAGGTCTGGGTCGTTGACCAATGTTACCAGCTTTTTATTCGGGTCATACTTGGGTGTTACCAGAGCTGTAGACCGGTCTGCACTCAGACTGACTTTTTCTACTCTGCCTTTCTCAACTTCTTGAATAAACTGACTGTAACGCCATGTTTCTCTGCTTTGAGGCTGCTTGTCAAAAAATGCTGTCCCTAGCGCAATGACAACAATAAATAGCAGCGCGTACAGCCCTGCATTTCTCCATCGTTTATTCACCGAGGTCTATCCTCCTGTATTTTTTGTGCGTTTCGCTTTCAGCGGGGGCTACGCGCCATCGCGTAGTGTCTCTGATAGGAGAGTGCATTATTAAAATTATGTTAACTTATCTTAACCTATAACATAATGGCATTCCTATCATGCTACAAATAGCCTCCTGATCTGTTTAAAACTAGGATGGTGAGGATTATATTGTAACGAGCCTGCGGGCTGATGAACGGTATGAATGGGGATAATTTGCACCACACTATTAGTGTAGGCGATCGCTTCAAATCCCTCGACCAAATCCGCTGTCCATGCTTGTTCTTGAACTGCTTGCTGGTGCTTTTGCAGCCAATTTATAAGTTGCGATCGCACAATTCCTGGTAAAATTCCCGCAGATAAAGGCGGCGTCCACCATCTACCATCCCGCCACCCCCAGAGATTACCTGTACTTGTTTCTAGCCAATTTCCTGCTGTGTCAACTAAAATCGCTTCTTGGATATCTGAAGATTGGACGCTAGTTTTTGCTAACCAAGCACTCAAGTAATTTCCGGTTTTATGAGAGGGGAGACTGCGATAAAATTCTGGCTGAGCAATGGCACAAGATACACCATTTTTTTGTTTTTCTGTCAAATTATCTGGTAACAATCTGCCAATTATCCACTCCCGCCCATCAGGAAAGATGGTAATTCTGAGAACAGGAAAGTGTGCCAAGATAATTTCTGCGCCTTGACGCACACGTTTCCAGTTTGGATGCTGCCAACCAAAAGATTGTAGTGAAAAGAGTAGGCGATCGCAATGTGCCTGCCAATTAGTTAAATTATCATCTAACGAATTACCATAAACCCGCAGTGTTGTAAAAACCGTTGCTCCATAGAGTAAGCCTGGATCGTTAATATCTAATTCCAGAGTTTGGGATTGGATTAGTTTGCCGTTATACCAAAAAATAACAATAACCTCGATGGGGGAGTGGGAGCATTACATTTTTAATTTTTAATTGGAGCGAAGCGACTTGACTCCTAACTAATTTATCAATCTTTAGAAGGAAATATAATTTTTTGAGTGCCTTCAGGAGTGTTAATTACCTTTCCTCCCAACGCTTCAATTTCGCTAATTGCTCGTTTACGAGTTCTCTCATCAACTTGATTATTAAAGACCATTGCCCAGCTAGAAATTTGAGCGTATTTACTGTTAGGATTCCGCTTTAAAAATTCAGCAGTTCTCTGTGAATTAGTAGCTATTGACTGACTCTCTGCATCTGGAAAGTTACTAGCCCAGTTTGCCGCTGTTGCAAAAGATTGCTGAGCAGCTTGAGCATTTCCTAAAAATAATAACTCATCAATTGCTTTATAACGCCACACATAATAAGATCTTTCGGGAACCCAAGGAGATAGTGATTTTAAACCTTTCTCCGTCAATGCGATCGCTCGTTCTGGCATACCAGCATACATTGAAGTACTCATCGAAAGACTGAGATAAGATTTTAAAAATCGTGGATCTCGCTCTAAAATTACTTCAAAATATTCTGGGCTAAGACTGTAACCAGTTTGAGCACGAACGTCATCATCACCAAAATATTGCAAAAAATTAAGATATACCCAATTGCTGATTAAATTATCATAACCAAAGCTAGGCATTTTCTTGAGTAAATTGAGTCGCAGATTTTCTGATTGAATATCTTTTTCTAAAGTCTCTAAAGATGCCGCTTGTTTGTTAACTAGCAATTCTTGCAATCGAGGGAATTGAATCAAACCAACTCCTATGAAACACAAGCAGATTACAAAAGGTGTGGCAAGAGCTTTACTATATAACAACATATTTTTTTGTTTTTACCAGTATAGTCACATCATTGTATACAATATTACTGTGACTGGCTTTGTCAGGAATATATTGAGATAAGTCTATTCAAGTACACGCTATAAACTTTTGTAAAAAAACTTGTAACCTTTCCTTCTATGATCGGTTGTTTGCCCGCCATAGAAGAATTTCAAAACTAAAACGTTACTACGCTACGGATTGATTCGCCTTTGTGCATCAAATCAAAAGCATCATTAATTTGCTCTAGCGGCATCACATGGGTAATCAAATCATCAATATTGATCTTTCCATCCATATACCAATCAACAATTTTTGGCACATCTGTCCGTCCCCTAGCGCCACCAAATGCCGAACCTTTCCAAACACGTCCAGTTACTAGTTGAAACGGACGAGTACTGATTTCTTGTCCAGCAGCAGCTACACCAATAATTACACTCACGCCCCAACCTTTATGGCAGCATTCTAATGCCTGACGCATAACTTTAACATTGCCGATACATTCAAAGCTGTAATCAGCACCGCCTTTAGTTAACTCCACTAAATAAGCAACTAAATCGCCCTCTACTTCTTGGGGATTAACAAAGTGCGTCATGCCAAACTTTTCTGCCAAAGTGCGTTTGCTGGGATTAATATCCACGCCCACAATCATATTAGCTCCCACCATCCGCGCCGCCTGGATGACATTTAAACCAATACCGCCCAAACCGAAAACTACTACATTTGCTCCCGGTTCTACTTTAGCTGTATTGATAACTGCACCAACACCCGTCGTGACGCCGCAGCCGATGTAACAAACTTTATCAAACGGGGCATCTTCCCGAATTTTTGCCACAGCGATTTCTGGCAGCACTGTATAGTTGGCAAAGGTAGATGTGCCCATGTAGTGATGAATCATCTCCCCATTGATACTAAAGCGACTCGTGCCATCGGGCATAACACCGCGTCCTTGAGTTTGGCGAATAGCTTGGCAAAGATTAGTTTTAAAACTTAGACAATATTCGCACTGGCGGCATTCTGGAGTGTATAGGGGAATAACATGATCTCCTGGCTTGACACTGGTGACACCAGCACCTACCTCTACTACTACCCCAGCACCTTCGTGTCCTAAAATTGCCGGAAACAAACCTTCGGGATCTTTACCAGAAAGGGTATAAGCGTCGGTATGGCAAATCCCGGTAGCTTTAATTTCAACTAACACTTCCCCAGCTTGTGGTTCTGATAGTTGAACGGTTTCGATAGTCAACGGTTTACCCGCGCCGTAAGCTACTGCTGCTTTAACTTCCAACGTTAGCCCTCCTATTCTAGAAGTTTCGTCAATGAGTTGATGTGAGTTTATATCGAGGAGTGATTGAAGGAATCTTTTGTATTTCAATCCCTATCAACTCTGTTCTTTATAGTAATGCCTTGATAGATATTAGGTGTATGATAAACTTTTGCAGCACCTCATGGTATTTTGTCTGCACAGTAATCGCGTATGACGATAGTCTTGCTTTGTTAAAATGACATTCTCTAGTTAGATTGATTAAAGGCGGCAATAGCTGTTTTGGCAACGACGTAGACATTGTGTCAGCAGCAACCCCCAGATAGTTTGTTCACCTCTCGATTAATACATTATTGTTACAGCCTATGAACCCTGCCCTAACTCAAATTGGCGCTCAGATGTCCAACCTAACTGGCGTAAGAGCGATTATGAAGGACATTATCGAAACATTGCGAGCTGGTACAGGGCAGCAGTTTATTAATTTGAGTGCTGGCAATCCATTGATTTTGCCAGAGGTTGAGCAGTTATGGCGAGATTGTACTGCTCAACTTCTGGCTAGCCCAGATTATGGTGAGGTGGTTTGTCGCTACGGTTCAAGTCAAGGCTATGCACCTTTAATTGAGGCGATCGCTAACGATTTTAACAAACGCTATGGTTTAAATTTAAGCGAACGCAATATTTTAATTACCCCCGGTAGTCAAACCCTCTATTTCTACGCTGCTAACGTATTCGGTGGCTACACCAGCAGCGGCGAGTTAAAAAAAATCGTTTTGCCCCTCAGTCCTGACTATACAGGTTATGGCGGCATTTGCTTAGTTCCAGAAGCTTTAGTCGCCTACAAACCAACTCTAGATATAGATGTAGCTGCCCACCGATTTAAATATCGTCCTGATTTCAGCCAACTTTCGATTACAGAAAACACTGGTTGCGTCCTCTTCTCTCGCCCCTGTAACCCCACTGGTAACGTCCTCACCGATGATGAGGTGAAAAAGATTGCCGCCCTGGCTGCGCCTTACAATCTGCCTGTGTTGATTGACTCGGCTTATGCGCCTCCCTTCCCGGCGTTAAACTTTACCGAAATGACACCAGTGTTTGGCGATAATATCCTGCACTGTATGAGTTTATCCAAAGCAGGATTACCAGGAGAAAGGATTGGAATTGCTATTGGTGATCAAAAGTGGATTGAGGCGCTGGAGTGTTTCCAGGCTAATGCAAGTCTGCATTCTTCGCGTTATGGACAAGCGATCGCAGCTCTTGCAATCAATTCCGGTGCTTTAATAGATATATCTCAAACAGTCATCCGTCCCTTTTATCAAAATAAGTTTACCGTTTTAGAAACCAGTTTAGAACAAGCGATGCCCAAGAATTTACCCTGGTTTCTCCATCGCGGTGAAGGAGCAATTTTTGCCTGGTTATGGTTAGAAAATCTACCCATCACTGACTGGGAATTTTACCAGCGACTCAAACAAGTGGGTGTAATTATTGTACCTGGTAGTTCATTCTTCCCCGGTTTAGAAGAAGAGTGGCAGCATAAGCACCAATGCTTCCGCATCAGTCTCACCGGCAGCGATGAAGAGATCGTCACTGGTATGCAACGCTTGGCAAAAGTAGCAGAGGAAACGTATCAGCGTACGGCTGTGAGTGCTTGATTAGGGACTTCCAAGGAATAAATTACTCAACAAAAACCAAGAGTCCAATTAGCAAATTTCAGGTGCATAATCATAAGACGAGTTGCTCAACATTTTAATTAACCGTTTAATTTGCCCAACTCGCTTACGTTGATCCTAACGGTGCTTGGGTTTTACCAAACCAGCGATCGCGGAAGGGCAAAACACCTAATACTTGGGCATCCGTTGCACCAACATCTTGCAAGTTGATAAAGTAAAACAGATGTGGAGGTAAGATTATGACCCAAGCCTTGCCCAAATTACTCACCTTCAATGAATTTATCGAATGGTATCCCAACAATGGTAAACGCTATGAATTGCACAGGGGAGTAATTGTTGAAATGCCACCTCCAACCGGAGCGCATGAAAAAGTTGTAGGATTTATAGCCCGTAAGCTAACTGTCGAGTTTGATCGCCTGAACCTTCCCTACACTATACCCAAAACCGCATTAGTCAAAACTCCTTCTGCCGAATCCACTTATTCGCCTGATGTGTTGCTGCTAAATCTTGATAATCTCGATAATGAACCGCTTTTTCAAAAACAGTCAACAGTAAGCCAAGCAGCATCGGTTCCAATAGTTATTGAAGTTGTTTCAACTAACTGGCGAGATGATTACTACAATAAACTTAGGGATTATGAAGAAATGGGTATTCCTGAATATTGGATTGCCGATTATGCTGCGTTGGGTGCAAGAAAGTTCATCGGCAATCCCAAACAATCCACTATTTTTGTATGCGAATTAGTTGATGGGGAATATCAAATGACACCGTTTCAAGGCAACACCGCGATTTCATCACCTACCTTTCCCCAATTAAATTTAACCGCACAACAGATTTTTGATGCGGCTAACTAACCCACATCCTGCCATAATTCATTATTAATCTGCACCAAAATCTCTGAGAACTTCCTGAAAAAATTGAAACTAGTTCAAGATCCGTTATTTAGCTATTTTTGGTTTGGAATAATCAGCATTGCACCCAACTGAGAACCGCTATAATGACCTTGACTCTTGACTCTTAACAAATAACAAATAACAAATAACAAATGACAAATGACAAATGACAAATGACAAATCTAACGAATGGTTAGAAATTGGGAAGATTGTTGCACCTCAAGGACTGTCTGGGGAAGTGCGGGTTTATCCTGAGTCCGACTTTCCCGAACGGTTTGAAGTGCCAGGAAAACGTTGGTTGTTGCGTCCTGGTGAGACAAAACCGCAACCTATCGAATTATTGGCAGGACGTTACATCAATGGTAAAAATTTATATGTCTTGAAGTTAGCTGGTGTGCAAAATTGTGACCAGGCAGAGGCGTTGCGCGGTTGTAAATTAATGGTACCAGCTAGCGATCGCCCGCAATTAGGTGAAGATGAATATCATGTCATCGATTTGATTGGCTTGGAAGTCTTCATGCAAACATCTGGCGAACTCGTGGGTACGGTAGTAGATATCATCCCGGCAGGGAATGATTTATTAGAAGTGGAATTTCACCCATCATTTGTTCATGACAAGGGACAAATGACAAAAGATAAAAAACAAAAGACTGTTTTGATTCCGTTTGTGAAAGCGATCGCACCTGTGGTAGATTTGCAAGCTGGTCGCATTGAAATCACCCCACCGCCTGGATTATTAGAAATTAATAATTAGGTCATTATATATTGATCTGCGTCTAGATAGTAACAAACACATTTGGGCTGGAATCGCTAACCAAAATTTTGGAGGCTGGAAAATGACTCAGGCTTTACCAAAAATCGTAACTTTTGAAGAATTTGTCAACTGGAAGCCAGAGAATGAACGCTATGAATTGCACAATGGAACAATTGTTAAGATGCCTCAACCTGTAGGAGATCATGAAGAGGTAACAGGCTTTTTAGCTTTTGAACTGACTAGAGAATGTATCCGTTTAAATCTCCCATATTTCATACCCAAGACAGCACTAGTCAAACCACCTGAAAATGAATCAGGTTACTTGCCAGATGTACTGTTATTGAATCGCCCTAATTTGATAAATGAACCTCTGTGGAAAAAAGAATCTACTGTTATTCAACCTGCATCAATTCCTATAATTGTTGAAGTTGTTAGTACAAATTGGCGTGATGATTATCTCAAAAAATACGCAGATTATGTTCGCGTAGCGTCTCGAAGAGAGGAAATGGGAATTCCTGAATATTGGATTATTGAGGACACTGCGTTGGGCGGGTTCCCCGGTGAGACAGCCCTGAAGGAGGGTTTCCCTCCGTAGGGGACTGCGAACCCGAAGGGCTTGAAGCAAGTGTCCGTCGATTATAGTGCTTTAGGCGGTAGGGAGTTTATTGGCAAACCAAAGCAACCTACGATCTTAGTTTGTTCTTTGGATGAAGGTGAGTATCAAGTTAGTAAGTTTCGGGATACAGACCATATCCAGTCCCCAACATTTCCAGAGTTAAATCTAACTGCTCAACAGATTTTTCAAGCGGGTAATATTTCAACTTAAATAAATAGTGGTTAAATAATTATTAATTAACAATTCACGCCTGGTCTGAATCAGAAAATCGCATTTTTCTATAAAATTATCTCAGTTTTTACAAAATCGTTATTTTGGAATCATCAGCGAAATTGAAAGGTTTTAAACTATCAATTTACATTAGACATAATTGATAATTCATAATTTCAGGACAAAGTAACTTGATTTATCAATAAATAAAATACCTCTAAGCATTGCCCAACCTACAAAAATTACAACTAAGCTCGAAGGAGTCTAGCCACAAAGGCTGGAAAATTCATCATTGGTTAGATGTCCATTATCTGGAAAAAAAAGTACAATTGCTTACTGATGAACCAGTCGAAATCCTTTTTGTAATGGAGTGTCGAAATGACATTAGCAACAACTCCACAAACAAAGCCTTTAACAGATGAAGAATTACGCAAGATAGACGCCTACTGGCGTGCAGCAAACTATCTTTCAGTTGGGCAAATATATCTACTCGACAATCCACTACTCTTAGAACCGCTAAAGTTAGAACACGTCAAACCCAGACTCTTGGGCCACTGGGGAACAACACCAGGGCTGAATTTCATCTACGTTCACCTCAATCGGGTCATCAAAAAATACGACCTGAACACAATCTACATCGCTGGGCCAGGTCATGGAGGCCCTGGATTGGTAGCTAATACCTATCTAGAGGGAACCTACAGTGAGTACTACCCCAATATTTCCCAGGATACTGAGGGAATCAAGAAACTCTTCAAACAGTTCTCTTTCCCAGGTGGTATTCCCAGCCACGTTGCACCAGAAACTCCTGGTTCCATCCACGAAGGTGGTGAACTAGGTTATGCTCTCGTCCACGCCTACGGTGCTGCTTTCGATAACCCGGACTTGATTGTTGCTGCTGTTGTTGGTGACGGTGAAGCCGAAACAGGCGCTTTAGCCACTAGCTGGCATTCCAACAAGTTTCTCAATCCTGTGGGTGATGGTGCTGTATTGCCCATCCTGCACCTCAATGGTTATAAGATTGCCAACCCAACGTTACTATCACGGTTGAGTCATGAGGAAATAGAGAGTCTATTTGTGGGCTATGGTTACAAACCGTACTTCGTGGAAGGCTCCGATCCCGCAAATGTACATCAGCAGATGGCGACGACTTTAGACACAGCGATCGCTCAAATTCAAAGCATCCAAAGAGAAGCCCGTGTGCATGGCTTCACAGAACGTCCTCAGTGGCCGATGATTGTTCTCAGAACCCCTAAAGGTTGGACAGGCCCGAAAGAAGTGGATGGGAAAAAAACCGAAGATTATTGGCGATCGCACCAAGTTCCTTTTGGTGAAATAGCCAAAAAGCCAGAACATCTCAAACTCCTAGAAGAGTGGATGAAGAGTTACAAACCAGAAGAACTCTTCGACAGTAACGGCAAACTGATTTCCGAACTAGCAGAACTAGCTCCCCAAGGGCATCGACGCATGGGTGACAATCCTCATGCTAATGGTGGTATCTTACTGCGCGACCTGAAGATGCCCGACTTCCAAGACTATGCCGTAGATGTTCCCCAACCAGGCAAAGTTGAAGCTGAAGCTACCAAAGTGACAGCAAAATTCTTGCGGGATGTCATGCGACTTAACCAGGAAAGCCGCAACTTCCGGATCTTTGGCCCCGATGAAACCCAATCAAATCGCCTAGATGCTGTGTTTGAAGTCACAGACCGGACTTGGGTTGGGCAGATCCTCCCGGAAGACGAACACTTGTCTCCCGATGGTCGGGTGATGGAAATCTTAAGCGAAACTAGCTGTCAAGGTTGGTTAGAGGGCTATCTCCTCACAGGACGCCACGGGTTTTTCTCCTGCTATGAGGCGTTCATCCACATCATTGACTCCATGTTTAACCAACATGCTAAGTGGCTGAAAACTACCCTTGACATTCCCTGGCGCAAACCAATTGCATCCCTCAACTATCTACTCACATCTCATGTTTGGCGACAAGACCACAACGGTTTCTCCCACCAAGACCCTGGATTTATCGATCATGTGGTCAATAAGAAAGCAGAGATAGTTCGTGTATATCTCCCCCCCGATGCCAATACTCTGCTATCGGTAACTGACCACTGCCTAAGAAGTCGCCATTATGTCAACGTCATTGTCGCTGGCAAGCAACCAGGATTGCAATACCTCAACATGGACGCTGCCATTAAGCACTGTACCAAAGGCATTGGCATCTGGGAATGGGCAAGTAACGATCAAGGTAGTGAACCAGATGTGGTGCTGGCTTGTGCTGGGGATATTCCCACTTTAGAAACCCTGGCTGCTGTAGACATCCTGCGTCAGCACTTTCTTGACTTAAAAGTGCGGGTGGTGAACGTAGTCGATTTGATGACACTACAGCCAAAAAGTGAGCATCCCCACGGTTTAAACCCGAAAGACTTCGACACGATTTTTACCACCGACAAACCCATCATCTTCGCCTTTCATGGCTATCCCTGGTTGATTCATCGCTTGACCTATCGCCATACCAACCACAACAACTTGCATGTACGCGGCTACAAGGAGGAGGGAACCACCACCACCCCCTTTGATATGGTTGTCCTTAACGATCTTGATCGCTTCCACCTGGTGATGGATGTAATTGATCGCGTGCCAAAATTAGGGTATAGGGCAGCTTATATCAAGCAGCAACTACAAGATAAGTTGATCGAGCATAAGCACTACATTGAGAAGTACGGCGAAGATATGCCGGAAATTCGTAACTGGAAGTGGCCTTACTAAAGAGGACACTGAAATAGAGGGATGCAGAGAGATTTGAAGAAACATTTTTCCTCGCATCTCCTCAATTTTCTTTGTTATCAACTCCCATAACTCATGAAGAGTGCTGAGTTAAAAGTGCTGAGTTTTGTAAACGCTATCGAGGAAGAGTTGTTTATTCTTGATTCTCAACGCTTGTATCCTGCAAGCTTTGCACTTGTTCAAGCGTTAAACCCGTTACCTTCGTCACAACTTCAACTGACATTCCCTCTTTCAAGAGATTGACAGCAACAAGCTGAATACCTTCTTCTCGACCTTCTTCTCGACCTTCAGCTATAAGTGCTTGATAAATTACTGACTCCCGCATCATATCCTTCCTTAATAAAGGTTGAATTATCTCTTCTTTTAATACTAGCCCAGCTAAAATTGCTGCTGATGCTATGATGTTGCTTTGCATCCTGCGATCGCCAATATTCTCGACTTGATTAGCTACTTGCTGTAATGTATCAGTTTTATCTTTGACGTTACTTAAAACTGCAAATGGCAGTAATCCAGGCGTTCTTAAAAATATTTCCGTCGATTGTTCCCACAAACGAATTACCGTAAATTCATGTTGCAAATTTTCAATTTCAAAAGTAGTTTGATATACGAGTTCGGATGTGGTTTCAGTTAAATATATAACTACTTGACGCATTCGTTTTTGAGGAAAACGGCGATACACGCGCAGGCGATAATCTACCATGCGAAAGGGAATATTCACATCTGGCTGTGTTTGGAATTCCAAATGAAGTACAACTTAGTCTGATTGTAATAGTATCAATGCATCAGCACGAATGGGTTCCAAAGACAATTCTTTTGGACTTAACTCAGTGAGAGTAATAGGTTCTTCTAACAGCCAAGTAGCGAAGTCGGTAGAAAATGTTTCAGCAAGAAACTTACAAATATTATCAAACATAGAGAAATTCTAGCAGCTAATGAGCGATCGCTTCTTTCGCCAGGCTAGTATAAAATCTGCTCATCACCTAAAAACCAGCTTCCTTGAAAACCGATAGTAATGATCATAACTGGTGTTAAGTAGGTTACTCAACCTTAATAATAAAAATTACCAATAAGCTAGTATGGTTTTGCTTTTTAAAGTGATTTGATGTGCGATCGCCTTCCATCAGCCATAGTTTCTCCATCCTGAAAGTGCATATATGCATAGCAACTTACTTCCAGACAACGCCTCTATCAAATCTTCTCCGAGCGATCGCTATTACTTTCTCAGATAAAAAGGCTAAAATCCTGACTTTGTTATTTCAGAATCCAAAAACAGGATTCAGCCTGATTGGCGTGGAAAAGTTTATCACTATTCTGTAAGTAGCTTTAAGTTTAGCACAAGCTTATTGATATTAAATAGCAACCTTTAACCTAGCTTTACTTCATAAATACAAACTTCTTCAACAGCTAATATGATTCAGATCTAGACTTTCAGGACATTTGCAAGCTTGAAGCATCCATAGCTTTATAAAAGTTTATATAAAATAAGTGCTAAATAATTTCAATAAGTCTGATAGGATATTGCAAGACTTATTGAGATAGATACTCATTAAGGTAGCTATATATCTCAGTTATTTCAAAACTTTCTCAGGAGGCAACGCCATGACAAGCATGGCTGTTCAAACTGCGGAGTCAATTCCCTGGTGGTCAGGGAACACCCGGTTAACTAACTTTTCAGGGCGACTTTTGGGCGCTCACGTTGCTCATGCGGGGTTAATTGTACTGTGGGCGGGAGCCACGACTCTGTTTGAACTCGCCCACTTCAACCCAGTGCAACCAATGTACGAGCAGGGCTTGATTTTATTGCCTCACTTAGCAACCCTCGGCTGGGGCGCGGGAAGTGGTGGACAGATAGTAGATACCTATCCCTACTTCGTTATCGGGGTATTGCATCTAATTAGCTCTGCATTTTTGGGTTTTGGCGGTCTTTTTCATGCCCTACGTGGGCCAGCCATCTTGGAACAGAAGTTTTCCTTCTTTGGTTATCGCTGGCAAGATGCTAATAAAATGACCACTATTTTGGGTATTCATTTAGTACTGCTGGGTTTAGGAGCCGGGTTACTCGTCGTTAAAGCCATGTTCTTCGGTGGCTTGTATGACTCCAATGTGGGTGAGGTACGGATGATTTCTAGCCCCACATTGAACCCTAGCGTAATTTTTGGCTACCTGTTCGGTGGTGGTGGTAAGCACTGGATTGCTGGAGTCAACAACCTCGAAGATGTAGTTGGTGGTCACATTTGGGTCAGTCTTCTCTGCATTGCAGGCGGTATTTGGCACATTGTTACTCAACCTTTTGCTTGGGCAAAACAGATACTAGTGTGGTCTGGTGAAGCTTACCTGTCTTATAGTCTGGGTGCTCTGGCTTACATGGGTTTGTTGGCTGCATACTTTGTAACGGTAAATGATACGGTTTATCCCACAGTGTTTTATGGCCCAGTAGGACTGAGTACTACTACATCTGGAGTGGTGACATCTCGTACTTGGTTAGCAACTAGTCATTTTGCTTTGGCAGTTGTATTTTTGGCTGGTCACATCTGGCACGCCCTCAGAGTTCGTGTCATAGCTGCTGGACTTGATTTTCAGCAAGGAGTTATTAACTATGCAGGTATACCAGTGGAGGAGCTTTCTTTGCTTTCTTGCTGTTAAGCAATAGCAGTTTGTTTTTCTCAGTGACGTGAATTTGTCTAAAGCTTAGGCATCAGACAAATAACTATTCTTGTGTAAGTTCTATCAATCTTAAAACTATTTAGCAGGTGTCAAAATGTCGAAAATTGGTTTGTTCTATGGTACTCAAACTGGCAGAACCGAATCTATAGCCGAAATGATTCGAGATGAGTTTGGTGATGATGTTGTAACATTGCACGACATTTCGCAAGCGGAAACTACTGATTTTGATGATTATCAATGTATCATTATTGGCTGTCCCACTTGGAATATCGGTGAACTTCAGAGCGATTGGGAAGGCTTTTTTCCTGACCTGGACGAAATTAATTTTAATGGTAAAGCAGTAGCTTATTTTGGTGCTGGAGATCAGGCTGGTTATGCTGACAACTTCCAGGATGCAATTGGTATTCTGGAAGAAAAAATTTCCCAGTTGGGTGGAAAAACCGTTGGTTATTGGTCAACAGAAGGTTATGACTTTAATGAGTCTAAAGCCGTTAAAAATGGTAAGTTTTGTGGACTGGCAATTGATGATGATAATCAATCTGACTTAACGGATGATCGTGTCAAGGCGTGGGTTGCTCAGTTGAAGAGAGAATTTGGGTTGTAAAGAGTTTGTAGGAGTAGAGGACTGCTCCTACTGAATTGACTCAAAATTTATTAGGATTTACGCAGAAGAGATCCCTCAACGTTCTTTAAAAAGGTGGCTTCTAAAATTTCCCCCTTTTTAAGGTGGTTAGGGGGAATCGAGGTTTCAGGTTTTGAGTGCGTAAGTCCTATTGATAATTCATAACTTATGGGTATGGTAGGTGTTTATGTGTGACTCATTTGATGTTCTTTGGTTAAATACTAGTCCAATTTTGAAGCGCTTTGATAAACCATTACTTCAATACTTATCTGAGTATATGAGAGTTGCTCAGTGGGAATATCATCAAACTAAAGACGAATCTAGTTCTATAGATAAACCTGTGGAACTGCTATGTGAGTTCTTAGAATCATATCCCGACCCTGTGCATTTAGCAGGTCATGGTATGAGTGGTGCGATCGCTTTAACTTTTGCCCGTCGATTTCCTAAAAAAGTGCGATCGCTAACTCTACTGGCTGTAGCAGCGCAACCTGCAAATACATGGCACGCCCATTACTACTTTCAACGACAATTATTTAGCATCAGCCGTGAACAAGTTTTAGCAAACAGCGTTCGTAGCCTATTTGGAACTCAACCGCCTCATACTACTAAGAAGTTAATAACTGCCTTAGATAAAGATTTAGAGCAATCTCCCTCGCAACACTCTCTGTTCAAGTTAGTTCATTTACCCAAAGGTGGGGTTTCCATGCCAATGATGGTATGTGGTAGCCAGAATGATCCGGTGGTTGACCCAAATGCATTAAATGACTGGCTAAATTGGTTCAAGCCAGAAGATAACATTTGGGAATACCCAAAAGGCTATCACTTTTTTCACTACTTCTATCCTCAACAGGTTGGCGAACAAATTGTGAGTTTTTGGCAACGCCACCATCCGCGATCGCTGGAAGTATCTGCACTATCCTCTAGCATTTCTACTATTTAGCTAGTATTACCAAAGAAAGAATATTCCCCACTGGTATGACCTCAAATCTAGAATAATCTCCGCATGAGAAAAGAATGCTGGCAAAATATTATATTTGCTTGCATTACAAAGCAGTTCAAGTGTCAGTAATTATAATTGTCGCTTCCTTTGCGCTGCTTAATTCTCTCCAGTTTTAACTATTAATATTTGTAAAGGGAATTACTAATTAAGAATTACTTTTAAAGAGATTCTTTCCTATAGCTTGCTGGATCTAGCTTTGATGGCTTGGATCTCTGCTGTGTTCGTGGGGCATAACACGACAGTTTTCCCAACGGAATTTTACGGTTCAGAACGTCTGGGATTGGCAGATATCCAGTTTTTCCTAGGTTTAGTGTCCTTCCTAGGTTACGTTTGGCATTCTTGGCGATCGCCGCATCAAGTTTATAGGTAATTTAGTTTCGCTCAACCTAGCTAAATAATGTCCTATGCCTGCGGTTAATAGCATTGGACTGCGGGCATTTTTTTAAGTTTGATGAGGATAAATAATAATGGCTATGATTTTTGCTGCCTTCTGTGCTTGGGTAATTATGATTCTATTTATTTGGAATATCTGGTCAATCTTAAAAAAAGGGATAATTTTCTTAAAAGAGCTGCATGAAATTCCCTGCCATGCTTGCGAATATTTCACTAATGATTACCGTCTCAAATGTACAGTACATCCAAAAAAAGCCTGCTCATAACAGGTGATCGGTTGCATTGACTTTGAGCCTAAAACTTCTGCTTGTAATGCTTGTCAAAAAGGTCGGCGAAAGCCTTGTTAAACTTCCGTGACTAAACAATTCGTAACTTGTAAATATATAGAGATAAATACTTATGAACCAGCGTTCTGATTTGCTATCTGAACTATGTGATTTTTTATATCCTCGTAGTCCATACTATGGACAATTTAAACCAGAGTATTTGGTGTTTAACGCTCATCTCCAAGATTTTTCTCAGCGCGTGAACTATATTTGTAACCTACAAACCGCGGGTAAACTTTCTCCAGAACAGGCTTACAAACAAATTCATCTCCTCTGGAAAGAGTTGAAAAGTGCCAAAAAACAATTAGAAATTCAATAAATCCACTACCGTATTCATCCTCAAGGCAATTTGGGATGAAAATCGTTATATTTATTACCAATTGATAATTTTGCTACAGAATTCGCTACACATCTATTACTAATGTTTAGATTGAAGTCTAAACAGGTATAGCTTAATAGTAAGAGTGCCAGCAGTTGCGAAAATTTACTGGAAACCTCAAGCTACTTACTATTAAACACTAAATGTAGTGTGAGTACTTGTAATCAACCAAATCCGAGAAGCCTGAAAAGTAAAGTATTCAGGTTTCTGTTCCAGATGAACTATTGGAAAAGTGAGTTAAACATAAGTTATAACTCAAACCTTAAAAGATGCCAAGCAAATATGCCTTAGCCGACTGAAACTGTCACGATCAGAAAGTAGAAAGTAATTTGATTTTTACCTTTCTCCTTTTGTCCAACTTCCCACAATAGGAGGTTTTATCTTGACTAAATTGAAAGTTGGTATCAATGGATTTGGTCGTATTGGGCGACTTGTGCTTCGAGCTGGCATTGATAACCCCAACATTGAGTTTGTGGGGATTAACGACCTAGTACCACCAGATAACCTTGCTTATTTGTTTAAATACGATTCAACTCACGGTAAGTTGAAAAGCAAGGTTGAAGCGAGAGAAGACGGTATTGTTATTGATGGGCATTTTATCCCTTGTATGTCGGTAAGGAATCCGGCAGAATTACCTTGGGGACAATTGGGTGTAGATTATGTTGTGGAATCGACAGGACTCTTCACAGGTCAGGAAGGCGCAACAAATCACCTCAAGGCTGGTGCAAAGCGAGTCGTGATTTCTGCTCCCACCAAAGATCCCGACAAGGTTCCTACTTTACTGATGGGTGTCAATCATCACCTATTTGACCCTAGTAAAGATATTATTGTTTCCAATGCTAGCTGTACTACAAACTGTTTGGCTCCCATAGCTAAAGTCATCAATGATAACTTTGGGTTGACTGAAGGGTTAATGACCACAGTTCACGCCATGACTGCTACTCAGCCAACCGTTGACGGCCCTAGCAAAAAGGACTGGCGGGGTGGTCGAGGTGCAGCCCAAAATATTATCCCCTCTTCTACAGGTGCAGCTAAAGCCGTAGCATTAGTTTTACCAGAATTGAAGGGTAAGTTAACAGGTATGGCATTCCGAGTTCCGACTCCTGATGTTTCTGTGGTTGATTTAACTTTTAAGACTGCTAAAGCTACCAGTTATCAGGAAATCTGCGCGGCTATGAAAGAGGCTGCCGCAGGTTCGCTGGCAGGCATCCTAGGATACACCGATGAAGAAGTAGTATCCACAGATTTTCAAGGTGATACCCACTCCAGTATCTTCGATGCGGGTGCTGGTATTGAACTCAACTCAAACTTCTTTAAGGTGGTTGCCTGGTACGACAACGAATGGGGCTACTCAAATCGCGTAGTTGATTTGATGTTGTCGATGTCACAAAAAGAACGACTCGCCAATGCAGTTGCGGTGGTTTGATTGGTCATTGGTCATAAGCTAATGAACTCTTGACCGGAGGCGGAGCGTCTCCGGCTCCGCTCTTGAACGCCAGTTCAACGCCACTCCCGTGTACACAAGTCCTAAAAACCTAGCTTGATGAGGCTTTATTCGTTCCCATGCTCCGCATGAGAATCCATTCATGTGAGCTGCTGACTCAATATCTGACTGGGAGCAGAGCCTTTAATCAGCCATTCCTATGCAGAAATGAGAAATCGAGCTTTTTTTAACTTGTGTACACTACCCCCACGGAAGGAACCTGTACACGTGACTGGCTCCTCTTGAATAGGGTTGGAATTTGGGCCAAATGGTATGTATATACCTTAAAAACAAGATTAAAAAGCAGCAATTTGGCTTAGCAAACCAGTGATATGAAACACATGCGAAATGAATGCCCTGGGCGATCGCCTAATGCCTTCATGTCGCAGCCTATTCCTAAAATCCCTAAATTCCTATGCGTCGAACCAAAATTATTTGTACTGTTGGGCCTGCTACATCTGCACCTGAAAGGCTACAAGCATTAGTAGAAGCTGGCATGAATATGGCACGGCTGAACTTTTCTCACGGAGCCTATGAATTCCACGCCCAAACTGCTCAGCACCTCAGAAAGATTAGTAATGAGCAACAAAAACCGATCGCCATCATGCAAGATCTGTGTGGCCCCAAAATTCGTTTGGGAACCTTGCCACCTGACGGGCTAACTGTGGAAGCTGACAGTGAAGTTACCTTTGTTTTGCAAGAGAAGGGCGAGAGTATTGACGAACTACCCCTACCGTTACCAACTTTGTTTGCAATGGTGCGACCAGGTGAACAAATTTTGATTAATGATGGTCGTGTCAAGTTGATTGTCACCGATCGCGATGCTGATAGAATTCGAGCACAGGTGAAAATTGGTGGGTTAATTTCCACGCGCAAGGGTGTAAATCTCCCAGAAACTCGTTTACCCGTCAGTTCGATCACCGAAAAAGACTTGCTAGATTTGCGTTTTGGGATTCAGTTGGGCGTAGACTGGGTAGCAGTATCCTTTGTGCGATCGCCACAAGACTTAGAACCTGCCCAACGAATGATTGAAGCTGCGGGTGCAAATATTCGCGTCATCGCCAAAATCGAAAGAGCAGAAGCGGTAGAACAGCTAGATGCGATCATAAAAGTTGCCGACGGCATTATGATTGCCCGTGGCGATTTGGGGGTAGAAATGCCAATTCACGAAGTGCCCCTGATTCAAAAAGACATAATTCGTCGTTGCAATCGTGCTGGTAAGCCAGTGATTACAGCCACGCAAATGCTAGAGTCGATGATTAGCGCCCCTGACCCCACCCGTGCCGAAGCAACAGATGTCGCTAACTCTATCTTGGATGGTACGGATGCAGTAATGCTCTCTGGTGAGACAGCTGTGGGACAATATCCCATCGCCGCCGTCCAGACAATGCATAATATCGCTGTGCGAACAGAACAGGCCCTAGATGAGGGTGGCAAACATTCTTGGTGTCATGAAGCAGGCAGTCTCAGCGTCACTGAATCTGTGGCAGAAGCAGTATGTCGCATCGCTTACGAAACAGGCTCACGGGCAATTCTTTGTAACACTTCATCAGGAAGTACGGCGAGGCTGGTTTCTAAATATCGTCCAAGTACACCCATTATTGCCCTGACCCCTGACGTTACTGCTTACCGCCAGCTAGCACTTTCTTGGGGTGTGGAACCTCTGCTGATCCCACCAGTCCACAATGCAGAAGAAATGTTTACAAATGTGGTGAACACCGTTGTGAACATGGGTTTAGCGAATAAGGGCGATAAGGTGGTGATTACCTCCGGCGTCCCAATTGGTAAAGCAGGAACAACTAGTTTAATCAAAGTGCATTCCATTGGACAGCCAATTTCGGCATAAGACACCTAAAATAAGGCTGTGGCTCAAGATAGCCAGAAAACTTGGGCAATGTTTAAGAAAAATTGCCAGAATCAGAATTGAAGGAACAGCAGAGAGTGTGAACAAGAGGGAAGTTAGTAAGTCCTAAACAAACATCACGGAGGATTTTATGTCTAAGAGTTTACTAGAACAATTGCGGACAATGACTGTTGTGGTCGCGGATACAGGAGATATTCAGGCCATTGAGAAGTTCAAACCCCAAGACGCTACCACCAATCCCTCTCTGATTACTGCTGCGGCACAGATGCCGGAATATCAGGAAATTGTCGATCAAACTTTACTCCAGGCAAAGAAAGATGCTGGAGCCGGAACCACTCAAGCACAAGTGGTTTCTCTGGCTTTTGACCGTCTAGCTGTTGCCTTTGGATTGAAGATTTTGCAAATCATCCCTGGTCGGGTGTCTACAGAAGTGGATGCTCGCTTGTCCTACGATACAGAAGCTACCCTTACCAAGGCAAGGGAGTTAATTGCCCAATATAAAGCAGCTGGAGTTTCCCGCGATCGCGTACTCATTAAAATTGCCTCCACCTGGGAAGGCATTCGCGCTGCGGAAATTCTGGAAAAAGAAGGTATTCACTGTAACCTTACCTTGTTGTTTGGCTTGCACCAAGCGATCGCTTGCGCTGAAGCTGGGATCACGCTGATTTCTCCTTTTGTCGGGCGGATTCTCGACTGGTACAAGAAAGATACCGGACGCGATAGTTACCCAGCAGCCGAAGATCCAGGTGTATTGTCTGTCACCACAATCTACAACTACTACAAGAAATTCGGTTATAAAACCGAAGTTATGGGAGCTAGCTTCCGCAACATTGGCGAAATTACCGAACTCGCAGGTTGTGACTTGCTAACCATTTCTCCATCGCTTTTAGCTGAATTGCAGGCAACAATTGGCGAACTACCACGCAAACTCGATCCTGCCAAAGTAGCAAATTTGTCAATTGAAAAAATATCCATCGACAAAGCTACTTTTGATAAGATGCACACTGCTGATCGCATGGCATCTGACAAACTTGCAGAGGGTATTAAAGGGTTTACCAAGGCGTTGGAAGACTTAGAAAAACTTCTTGCAGAGAGACTGTCTCGCCTTGAAGGAGAAGTAGTAGTAAGCCATTAAGACTGGATGGCGATCATCATTAGTTGGTGGTTAGTGGTCGTTCCACTAACTACTAGCTATTTGTACTTGCCTCAAATGCCATCAATTTAGCCTGATGTAAATTGGTCGTCTATATTGCGATCGCCTGTACTGCGATCGTCTGTATTGTGGGCGTCTATAGATTGGTCGTCTATACTGCGATCGCCTGTACCGGGAACGTCTATAAACTGGTCGTCTATAAACTCGGCGTCTATACTGTGAGCGTCTATAGCCTCGTCGTCCATTACGCCTTTGAGCAATTAAAACTTCTTCAGTGTTACCTCCAACTAAGTTAGTTTCTGCCACATTACTCTGTTCATTGAGATCATTACTTAGAGAAGTATCTTTCGCTTCAGCAAATGAAGCCGGATACCCGAAAGCAAATAGCAAGATCACAATTGAGGACAGCTTCCTGAAACCTTTCATGTTTTTGCTTCTACTAAATTTAGGTAATAAGTTTATTAAACACCTTTAAATCAAAGAATTACAGATTAGACACTTTTTTTTTACATTAATTGAGGTGTGATAAATCAGAAAAATCTCTGTGTAATTATCTATTAGTGAGACTAAAATTTTGTATAAAAGCTCGCATATTTTCTGTATTATGAAACTAAAAAATTTTCACATATCCTTTATTGTTAGTGCATTAGCCTCGATACTATCGTTTGTATTTTTTGATCAGTAGCACAGCAATTTGGTTAACAAAAAAAATTAAAGATTCTTATATCAATTGACACATAAAAAGTAAATTATGATCAAATTAGCTAGAGTATATTGCAGATAATTGACAACTGCCATAAAGCATAGTTTTAATGCACAGTAGCACTAACTTTAGAAATAACTGGGCGATTCTAAAAAAGAGGGGTAAAGGTTAAAGGGATGATTTAGGTCGCCCACTGTCCTCAAAAAGCTTTTTACCCTTCCCCCTGCCCCTTTCCCCCTTACCCTTCTTCATAAATCGCTCAGGACTTACGCGCCAAGGCTGAATAAAATTTGAGTTAAGCATCAATTATTAAAACCGCTGCCACTCATACATTAATCTTCCACGACGATCGCGCACAAGTTCCCATTGTCCACGACGGTAGTATTGTCCAGAATAACGTCCAGAACGATAGCGTCTTCGATAATAATGTCGTCCATTCCGTTGCCTTCCATAGTAATGTCGTCGATTCCGCCGTTTATAATGATGTCGTCGAGTCCGTCGTTGAGTTAGTAAAAGCTCGCCAGTTGTGCCTTCAACTAAATTTGTTTCTGACTCATTATGCTCACTAGGAACATTATTCAGACTACTATCTTTGGCTTGAGCCAAAGTAGGCGGATAGATAAAGGCTAATAGTAGCAACACGATTGAGGATAGCTTCTTGAAACCTTTCACGTTTTTGCTTTTCCTAGGCTATTGGTAATAAGTTTATTAATTACTTGAAACTAGCAATTATGTAGTTCAGAGTTCACAAACGTAAGTGATGCAAAAGTATGAAAGTACTCATATTGAATGCCGGATCAAGCAGTCAAAAAAGCTGTCTGTATGAAATCACAGATGAAGCTCTCCCCAACCAAGCACTCCAACCTCTTTGGCAAGGAAAAGTTAACTGGACTCAAGACCGGGGTGTGGCAGAAATTGAAGTGAAGACGGCGACGGGTGAAACGCTGCAAGAATCAATCTATGGCGATTCCCGACAGGCACACGTTGCCTATATGCTCTATACCCTCAGTCGCGGCGCTACCAAAGTGATTGGTCAGTTGTCGGAAATCGATGTAGTGGGGCATCGTGTGGTACATGGCGGGCAAGATTACCGGAATAGTGTGGTAATTACTGAGGATGTCAAAAAGGCGATCGCTCGTCTTTCTAATCTGGCTCCAGCACATAATCCAGCCGCTTTGGAAGGCATAGAAGCCATTGAGAAAAGCTTGGGAGATGTCACCCAAGTTGCAGTATTTGATACCGGATTCCATGCCACTTTACCGGAGGCAGCAGCAATCTACCCCGGCCCTTATGAGTGGATAGAGCAAGGAATCCGTCGCTACGGGTTTCACGGTATTAGCCACCAATATTGTTCTCAACGTGCTGCCCATATTCTCGGTCGAGATTTAGCATCTCTGCGGATAATCACCTGTCATCTGGGCAACGGCTGCTCTTTGGCAGCGATTAAAAACGGTCGCAGTATTGATACTACTATGGGGTTCACGCCCTTGGATGGATTGATGATGGGTAGTCGTTCCGGTTCTCTTGATCCGGGGATTCTAATTTATTTATTGCGGCAATCCAATTACTCAGCCGAAAGATTAGATTATGTGCTAAATAAAGCTTCAGGACTACGAGGAATTTCGGGGGTGTCGAGTGATTTACCCCAAGTGATTGATGCGATCGCTCAAGGTAACTACCGCGCCCAACTAGCATGGGATATCTACGTACATCGGTTGCGGGCTGGGATCGGTGCAATGCTTGCTAGTCTTGGGGGATTAGATGCTTTGGTGTTTACCGCTGGTGTAGGTGAACACTCTGCGGGAATTCGCCAAGCCGCCTGTGAAGCCTTTGGATTTTTGGGGCTAAAACTTGACCCGGAGAAAAATCAGCAGCAGCCTGTTGATGAAGATATTGCTACCTCTGACTCAGCAGTACGAGTATTAGCGATTCATACTCAAGAAGACTGGGCGATCGCTCAACAATGTTGGCAACTTTTGAAAAAGTAAAAGCCTAAAATACTAAGGGTATTGTCATTCAAAAAAGTTGTTTAAAAATACTTATGAAGACAGTACCCAACGTATAATACGTTTACCAAGTTGCGACAGTATAAAGCTAAAAACACGTTCCAATAACGGCCCCAAAAGCGATAAAAAAAGCAACAATAAGAAATCAGTATAATCAAGATAATTAAGAAAAATACTAGGCGTGAGACAAGTTACTACCCATACAAGCCAATTTAGATATTTAGAGTTGATAGAAGTTCGTCTTTGAAATTGATTAACAAGCAAGTAGCGGATAGTAGCAAATACTATAAATATTCCTAGCCAGGCAAATATTGATAAAGGAACTCCAACTTGTTTTACTAAATGTAATTTCCAGGCTAAAAAACCCGCCGGAAAGAGCGAAGCTAGCTCCCAAGTTAACAAACTTAAGTTATTCCGCAGGTAACTTAGTAATTGTTCAGTGAGCCAGTAATGAGCAGAAACAATTGTCGAGCAGTTGGAATTTTGCAGAACATCCCGCCGAATTTTGTGAAATATATCACCGTTAAAAATAATAGTGCTTTGCAAAACAATATCTTGGTCTTTATAATCAATTGCAGCTGATATAGCTGGCCTGTAGTAAGAATTAAAGGTGAGTCCAGACTGTAAGGTTGTTTTATCCTGTAAAGATTTACTCAAAAATAATCTTAGAAGCTTGACTATAAAAATAATATTAAAAGTTCTAACCTGTTTCCTGACAATTTCTGGTTCTCTACCTTGCACATCAAGATGATTGCTAAAGCTAGCACAGTACCAAAGAGGAACTAGCAAGCTTGGCGGAATATACAAAGAAGTACCTGTTTTTTGCGCTAGCTGAATCTGTTCTACAACTGTCTCATTTAAGTAAAAACTATACTGTGCTTGTTCAATTTTTAGCTCAAAAGAAGTACCTTGAGCGATTTCTACAGAAGAAGAAACTATAACATCAGCTTGATTATCTAGATGTGTGCTGTTGGCGTTTATCATCGAGCTATATTGGCAATACCCTTTACCAAATTAATCAGAAAATCCAATGTTCCACGCCACTGTTTCTCTCCAGCAATTACTCCTTCTTTATGTATTTGAATGATCAAATCTTTTGTTTCTTCATCTTCATCAAATAGTTGTTTATGATAACGGCTAATAATATCCCCATCTAATTGCATAACTGTTTGGGCATAAATAATATCAATTTTGGTACTTTTAATATCACCACTATCAAGTGCAGCTTTCAGTTCCGAAATTTTCCGAAGGCTGCGGAGAAATTCATCATGATTAAAAAGTTTGCGAATTTCTGTACAATTTTTGATCCAATTTTCTTGATGATTTTTCTCTATTTCATCTGGAGATTTATTATTCTTATCTTTTTTATCCATAACAGGAGACGGAGGCGGAAGTATAGGCTCAGCTAGACTTACGTACTTTTCATCACTTTCAACTATCTCCCCTTTAGTTGCCTTCAAATACTCAAGGCGTTCCTGATATCTTCTTACTCTGTCATCCTGCGGGTTATAAAACTCTGAATCCTTATCAAGATAGTTATCGATAAGAATGTAAAAATACTCTCTTTCAAGTTGTTCAAAGAGACTTTTATAACGTTTGCGTAAGTTTTGACCTTGAAGACCTTCTTCGGGAATATCTTTTATATCAAAATAGTCTTTGTCATTTATGGAGTAAATTTCTTGATATGCCTTCCAAGCATTAAACTTTGCACCCGTAATTTGATCCACAACCATTGTATTCACTTCTAAGGCTGTGATGTCATCGAGTAGCGTTCGTACAGACTTTACTAAGTTGTCTAATAATTCTTGAGCTTGAGCTTGAGTCTTATTAACTTTATTAACCTTATTAACCATAGTGATATGCCCTTAATTTCTGACTAATTTGGTTGTAGTACTATGTTTAATTTAAAAACATACGCCAACTAACCTCTAGCTAGGCTACTTTTGCTATAGGTGGTTTAGTTTGAATTTAATTAACTGAAGAAGGCTTAAGATTTATTAAGTGTGGATTGTTGTGAACTTTTACGAGATTTGAGAACTTCTATCAGAATTTCATACAACTTCTGTACACTTTCTATATTCTTTTTAATGATCTCTCGACTTTCTTTAACTTGACTTAAATGAAATTCACGAAGTTCTGTATAGGGGCCAGTACCAATAAATTGACTACCAACTTCATTTGTGATAGTGCCATCAATTAGATTAATCACGGTATACATACGATTACCTGGTTTGGCTATTTCTTGCTCATTTGGTGGTTCGTTGTCTAACTGATTAGATGGCTCTGGAACCCAAGTAGTAATTTCTAACTCGATAACATCAACTATGGCTATTTTGATAGCATCAATAGCATCCTCAACATTAAATCCTTTTTTATCATTGATTTTCTCTTTGAATTTCAAACTTGCTTTGCTAGCTTGACCGTTATATTCCTTGTTTTCGCTAGCTTGACCATTACTTTCCGTGTTTTCCCTAACAGTATTTACCATGAGATTTTGAAGGTGATAGGTTTGAATAAGAACAAAATCTTATTTTAGATGATGTTGAAAGTTATACTGGCTTTACTTAATAAAAGTAAGTAAAGTTTAAACAACTTAATGATTAAGAAGTATTTTAAAGCTCAGTACAGTTAAGAACTCTAAGAGCTAATGCAGACAAGGGAAGGTGAAGCATATCCTAAAGTAATTTAAATTATTAGTAAAATATGCTACTTGCTATTAAGGGCGGCGATATTGCATTGTTTAATTTTATAAGGAAGGCTAGCTGAGAACCCCGGACGAACAGGCGCATAGCGCCGTATTCCGTGCTTGCTACATCTCTGTGTCTACAGCCCCAACCTACTAGCTACAAATTGATTGCATTAAAGCATTAAAATAGCCACGCTACTAAATTTTACTAATCGCTAAATAAATGACTAATCTTAACCTCATTTCTGAGTATAAAAGCTTCGGTGGCGAAGTTGGCTTTTACAGTCATCTCTCTTCAACCTGTAACGGTGAAATGCGCTTTGCTGTCTATCAACCACCCCAAGCAACTCAACAGTCAATACCAGTTCTATATTTTCTTTCTGGTTTAACTTGCACTGAAGAAAATTTTATGGCGAAGGCGGGGGCGCAACGCTTGGCGGCTGAGTACGGCTTGATGCTGGTTGCGCCAGATACTAGCCCGCGTAACACGGGTATTGCTGGTGAAGATGATGATTGGGACTTTGGTACAGGTGCAGGCTTTTATGTTGATGCTACAGAAGAACCGTGGCGATCGCACTACCAAATGTATAGTTATATTGTCCACGAATTACCTGCTTTAATTGCTGCAAACTTCCCAGCGCAACCGGACAAACAAAGTATTTTCGGTCATTCAATGGGGGGACATGGGGCGTTAGTTTGTGCAATGAGAAACCCCAAGCTATACAAATCAGTATCAGCCTTTTCTCCTATCACTGCACCCATGCGTTGTCCTTGGGGACAAAAAGCATTCAGTGGTTATCTTGGCAGTAATCAAGAAAGCTGGAGAGCCTATGATGCCAGTGAATTGGTTAAGCAACTAGGTTATCACAGTCCAATTCTTGTTGATCAAGGGACTGCTGATAAGTTTTTAACTGAGCAATTAATGCCAGAGGTATTTGTACAAGCTTGTGTAGATGTTAATCAACCGCTTAACTTACGTTACCAAGAAGGCTACGACCACAGTTATTATTTCATCGCTAGTTTTATTGAAGATCATATCCGCCATCATGCGATCGCTTTAGGAGTTACCGAAACAATGCTAAGCAATTAGTACCTTTGCGCCTTTGTCTTGGAAAGTTCTGATGCCTGCGGCGGGCTGCGCCAACGGAGGAAACCTCCGCTCAGACTTTCCGCTGCGCCTTTGCGTGAGCTTTTTAACGAACCGCAGAGGCACAGAGGACACAGAGGAAGAAAGGAGAGGGTAATCTTTTACCAAGTCAGAACTGACTTATAGCAAGACCTATGCATAATCTTGTCTGCTTGGTGCTAACTATTAAATAAATATTAACAACAAAATAAATAATTTAAATTAATGTCAACGAATTTGATATAAAACAATCTCAAACTTGTCTAGAAAGCAGTGATAATTAGAAGACAAAAACGATAAGAGCCATTATCTTGAATAAGGTTTGATGTCGATAAACTGCTCGACTTCAGGGGAGAGTTCATAAATGAAAACTCCGGCGTTGTAAACCTGAAGAAAAATTGATTGGGAGCAGAATAGAGAGAAAGTTAAGAGAGAGGACGTAGATTTAGTATGGTTAATACCAGTGCAATCACCCCAGCACAACGCTTGAGTGAAAAGTTACCTTTGCCGCTCAAGCGCTTAGCAGATTTGGCTTATAACTATTGGTGGAGTTGGAGTGGCGATCGCATCTCCTTATTCCAAACAATTGATCCCCAAGAATGGGAACGCTGTGGACATAACCCAGTAGCAATATTAGAGTCTGCAAGCTATGAGCGCCTCACCCAATTAGCGGAAGATCCATATTACCTAAAGCTGATTTCTGGGTTAGCGCGTGAGTTTGATCAATATATTGCACAGAAAGATACTTGGGTAAGTCGAGTTGCACCGCAAGTATCTGCATCCCGTCCCATTGCTTACTTTTGCGCTGAATTTGGCATTCATGAATCCCTACCCGTTTACTCTGGTGGCTTAGGTATTCTGGCTGGGGATCATCTCAAATCGTCTTCAGATTTGGGTGTACCGATGGTTGGTGTCGGTTTATTGTATCGTCAAGGTTACTTTCGCCAGCGTTTGAATCGCCAAGGCTGGCAAGAAGATTACTACATTGACAACCCCTTTCAGCAGATGCCTCTGGAGTTAATTAAAAATGAGCAAGGGGAACCATTGACAATCCAGCTACAAGTTCGTCAGCGGTCGGTGAAAGTGCAAATCTGGCGCGTGCAAGTTGGGCGAGTCAGTTTATATTTATTAGATAGCGATCGCCACGACAATGATCCCATCGACCGCTGGCTAACTGGACACCTATACGGCGGTAACTTAGAAACCCGCATCGCCCAAGAAGTCGTCTTAGGAATTGGTGGTGTACGTGCTTTGGATGCTTTGGGAATTCAACCTTCTGTCTACCACCTCAACGAAGGACACGCCGCTTTCTGCACTTTAGAAATTGCTCGCTTAGAAATTGAGCGGACTGGCAAATCTTTCTACGACATCGAAGCCAAGGTGCGGAACAGTTGTGTATTTACTACCCATACCCCCGTTCCCGCCGGTCACGATGTCTTCTCTCCCGATTTAATCGACTCCTTCTTTGCTAGTTACTGGCCACAATTGCGACTTTCACGCGAGCAATTTTTGGCATTGGGTGCAAGGCGACTAGGCGACCCTTGGGAACCCTTTGGGATGACCGTTTTGGCATTGCGGATGTGTCGTGCTTGTAATGGCGTGAGTGAATTGCACGGTCAAGTTTCCCGTAAAATGTGGACAGTTCTCTATCCGCAGCGATCGGAAGATAAAGTACCAATTGGTTACATCACCAATGGCGTTCATGCTCCCACTTGGACTGCACCCCTGCTCGGTGACTTATATAATCAGTATTTGGGAGAAGACTGGAAAACTCGCGCCGTTGATCCCAAGATGTGGGCGAAAATTGACGAGATTCCCGATGAGGAATTGTGGTCGCGACATCTCATCCTCAAAGAAAGACTTATTGCCTACACCCGCTATAAAATCAAGAAATCGCGGGAGTTGCGTGGCGAAAGTTACGAACTAATTAAAGCAACTGAAACCCTACTCAATCCCAATGTATTGACCATTGGATTTGCCAGACGCTTTAGCCCTTACAAACGTGGGGATTTGATTCTGCGTGATGCACAACGAGCGCTGAAGATTTTTGGTAATGCTCAACGTCCAGTACAGATTATCTTTGCAGGTAAAGCCCACCCAGCCGATGAAGAAGGTAAGCGGATTATCCAGCGCTTGATGGAGTGGTGTCACAATTCCGGGATTATCAACCGAGTCGCGTTTATTGAAGACTATGACATTTACACTGGTCAAAAACTGGTGCAAGGTGTAGATGTTTGGCTGAATAATCCTCGGCGTCCCTTAGAGGCGTCTGGTACGAGTGGGCAAAAAGTCTGCTTCAACGGCGGGATTAATTGCAGCGTCTTAGATGGCTGGTGGTGTGAAGGCTACCAAGCAGGACAAGATGGTAAAGGAATTAACGGCTGGGCTATTGGCGAAGATGCTCACACCAGTGATCAAGAATTGCAAGATCGGATTGATTCGCGATCGCTATATCAGCTGTTAGAAGAAGAGATCGTTCCCCTATACTATGACCAAGATGCTCAAGGTATTCCCCACCGCTGGGTGCAAATGATGAAGGCGTCGATTAAGACAAATGCACCGTTGTTCAACACAGACAGGATGATTGCTGACTATGTTTCACAGGTGTATGTCCCAGAGATTTCTAAGAGTGTAGAACCGATTTTAGCTAAAGTTCTGCTCTAAAGCACGTTACTCTTTAATTTGCATAATTTGCTTTATGCCTCTTAAGAGCAAAGCTGGAGACTCCGGCTTTGCTCTTAAAAATATTTACAAGAAGTCTAGTATGTTAGCGATCGCGTAATACCGATTCAATTAATGATTGCAACAAATCCTTTAGTAGAGACGTTGCAATGCAACGTCTCTACATGGTCTATCTGTCACATTCTTTTTTTAAATTGGTATAACGCATCCTACTGGCGTGGCACAGCTAAATTAGTGCATTAAATGTAGGTTGGGTTGAGCAACGAAACCCAACATTAATCGGGGTGTTGGGTCGAAGCATAAAACCCAACCTACAAAAACTCGGAACTTCGTGTTCAGAACTCGGAACTTCGTGTTCAGAACTCGGAACTTCGTGCTCAGAACTCGGAACTTCGTGTTCAGAACTCGGAACTTCGTGCTCAGAACTCGGAACTTTGTGCTCAGAACTCGGAACTTTGTGTTCAGAACTCGGAACTTCGTGTTCGGAACTCGGAATTTCGTGTTCAGAACTCGGAACCTCGTGCTCAAAACTCGGAACTTCGTGCTCAGAACTGCAAATCCGATGACAGCTTAGGGTGATGCAAAAAACAAAAAACCTATATTTCAGATGTAAAAAACAAAAGAACTATATTTCATTAGCAAACAAATATAGTTTTTCTTTAGTTTAATTCATCTTTAACTTGTATTAAATAAATATTGTTTTTCTAGTTACTAAATAACTATCTAAACCCGCCTTTGCAAGCTTTATTTTGTGAGATGGGCTGAATCGTCCTAGTATAAATCTGCCTTGTTTAGCGAAAACTTTTAAAAAATTAATCTTTTATTTAATAATCCTAAGTTAAATCAAGCATTACCCAAACTTAATCGAAATCAAATAATTTCTTTTAAGCATTTGATGTAACCAAAATATCCTCATGAGATTATCACGACGTAAATTTTTTGTATTAGCAGGTACTACTGCTGCTGGCACTGTGCTAGTGTCTCCGTTGGAAGGTCTTTATGCCAGAACTGCCAATGGAAGACCTGTATTTGGTAAAGGATATGGAGAGCTTGTAAAAGACCCCAATGGCTTGTTGGATTTACCACCCGGATTTCAGTATCGTGTTTTCTCTCAAAGAAACGACCTGATGAACGATGGTACTCTAGTGCCGGGTGGTCATGATGGTATGGCGGCTTTCCGTGGCCCTAGAAACACAGTTATCTTGGTTCGCAATCACGAACTTAGTCCTAATTCAAGTACACAACTTAAAGGGCCAAACCCCTACGATCCTTTTTGCAAAGGTGGTACAACGACTCTGGTTGTTGGACGCGATCGCCAGTTAATTAAGCATTACACTTCCCTAAGTGGAACTTATCGCAACTGTGCAGGTGGGCCAACTCCTTGGGGTTCATGGATTAGCTGTGAAGAGAATACCTCTACTCCAACTTCGTCAATGCCAGGTGAGCCAAACTTTGTCTCGCAGTTCCACGGCTATAACTTTGAAGTTCCAGCTAGGGCTACTACTCCTGTAAAGCCTGAGCCTTTAGTCGCTATGGGACGATTTAATCATGAAGCTGTTGCCGTAGACCCCAAAACCGGAATTGTTTATGAGACGGAAGACCGGGGAGATAGTCTTTTCTACCGTTTCATTCCAAAAGTACCTGGTAAGTTAAAAGAAGGAGGCGTCCTTGAAGCTTTAAGGATTGTTGGTAAACCTCAAGCAAACACCGCTACTGGTTTTGAATTGCGGAAGCCAATGAAAGTAGACTGGGTAAAAATTCCTCAGCCAAATCCACTTGACGAAGATAATGTTAGATTTCAAGGTTTTGAGCTAGGTGCTGCTCAGTTTGTGCGTGGAGAAGGTATTTGGTACGGCGATGGCGAAATTTACTTTTGCTGTACAAGTGGTGGTGCTAAAGAGCTAGGTCAAGTCTGGCGCTACATTCCCAAAAAAGAGACAATCGAACTATTTGTAGAGTCTACAGATGTAAACGAACTCGATAGCCCTGATAACATAGTTATCTCACCCTACGGCGATCTCATCCTCTGTGAAGATGGAGACGACCAACAATTCTTAGTAGGTGTGACTCCCAAAGGAGAACTCTATCAATTCGCGCGTAATGCTTTGAATACAAGCGAGTTTGCAGGGGCCTGCTTCTCACCTGATGGTCAAACTTTGTTCGTAAATGTTCAAACTCCCGGTACTACTTTCGCAATCTGGGGCCCTTGGAGAAGAAATGACAAAGGCTGGGGTGGTAACTGGTAACATCAATTTTGTATACCTCTTGCATCTTTAAAATACTGATTCAAGATTAAACAAGAGCTTATTTCTCTACATTTTTGCCCAAAAACGAGGCTCTTGTCGGTTACTTGTACTGGTAGATGATGAAAAGATAGAACACAGATAGATACTGTATTAAAAAGTCTGAGCACTGAAAATCGGCGCTCAGGCTTTCCGTAGATGTACACAGATCGATAGAATCAGCCTATCTGTGTTTATCTATCGTTTTAACTTATGAAAATTTGGCAAGCTGATTTTTATCGTAGTCCGTTGCAGGATGCAGCAGGACAAGTATTATGGGAGTTACTGATTTGTGATCCGACTCGCAGCTTTGAATATGAAGCGACTTGTCCGCAATCAGCAGCGAATTCGAGTTGGGTTGCAGAGCAACTTGAGCTAGCAGATGGTGAAAAACTCCCAGATGTAATTCAAGTATTTCGTCCTCAGTCTTTGAGTTTAATTGAATGGGCTGGGCGCAATTTGGGTATTAATGTCGAACCTACCCGCCGCACTTTCGCATTGAAGCAATGGTTACAGGAAAAGCAATATCCCTTAGCGCTAGAGAAACCACCACCAGCGCCATTACCAGAAAATCTCTGGGGAGAACAATGGCGGTTTGCAACTTTAGCGGCTAGTGATGTGGAAACGAGGTTTAGCGATCGCCCCATTCCTCATTTACATATACCAGAATTTCTTAAACCCATGAATATGGGTTTGGCATCAACAGTGCCTATCCCCGGCGTCGTCATCTATGGTGGACGGCAATCGATGCCTCTAGCACGATGGTTGCATCAAGCTCGTCCTGTGGCGTTAAATTACATTTCTGGTGCTCCAGATGGCTTAGTTTTAGAAGCTGGTTTGGTGGATAGATGGATAGTTGCCACCTTTGAAGATCCAGAAGTTACAGCCGCGGCCAAAATGTATGAACAGCGAAAACAATTAAGTCGAGGATTACACTTTTTGTTAGTGCAACCTGATGATTCAGGAATGACTTACAGTGGCTTTTGGTTGCTACGAGCAGAAGATTAAGCAAGTGTACAGTGAATAAGTTTTTGCAATGGTTGGGGTATGCTTAAACTAAGTAAGTTGTCTTTGTTGAGCTTCGCTAACGTGCCGCTACGCTAACACACTCAAAAGCCTGCCTAACCTTTTTCAAAATGGGATGCACTCATCTCAATTAACAATTAAGGAAATTATATATTATGGAAAACATGGTTTTTGTCAAAGATTTGGTATTACCATCTGAGCTTTTAGAAGCAACTGACAAAGCTGTAAAAGAAGGAAAAGTTATTAGTCGCAGTGAGTTAATTGCCAGGGCTTTACGTCGAGAATTAGCAGCCATGAAACGCGCAGAAATTGATGCAGGATTAGCAGAAATGCTTAAAGACCCTGAGTATCATACACAAGTCTTGCAAATGGAAGCTGAATTTGCAACTGCTGAGTGGGAAGCGTTTCAATTAGCGGAATCTGAAGAATGAAACGGGGTGAGATATATGATGCTCATTTAGAACCAACAGAAGGTTCTGAACAGGGGGGAACTCGTCCAGTAGTTATTGTTAGCCGTAATATAATTAATGCTAATAGTTCAGTAGTTTTAGCAGTTCCTTGCACAACTTACCGAAGTACTAAACGAGTTTTTCCAACTCAGGTATTAATTCAAGCACCAGATGGAGGTTTAGCTCAGGACTCCATTGCAATGGCAGTTAAGGTGCGAGTTCTAGCAAAATCTCGCTTTTTACGTTTACGCGGAAATCTTTCTGGGAAAGCAATTGCACAATTAAATAGAGCTTTATTAATTGCTTTGGATTTACCTGGAGAACTTGAAGAAGAGAATAATACTTAATAAGTATTGAGATAAGTATGGATAGACGTTAAGCTGCATCAAAACAAATATACAAATCTTGTTCAGCTTTGTTATTTAATTCACAAACCATTTTATTATGATAAAAATGTGAATTCGCAAGACTCCAAAGCGCTAAAGATGAACCGAACTATTTTATTTTTGATTTTTCTGGCTATTTTAAGTGGAATAACTGGAATTTATCAGCAGCAAATGCAGGCAATAAATATCCCTGAAAAACATAAGCAAATATCAAATCCTTCATCGGAGACTAAGCCTATGTCAAGTCCACTATTTCGGATTATCAAGAATGGGAAATATGGTTTTATCGACCAAACTGGAAAGATAGTTATTGAACCGCAGTTTGATTTGGCTTGGAATTTTATCGATGGGCGATCGCAGATTAAAATCGATGATAAATACGGCTATATCGACGAGATGGGAAAAAAAGTTATTCCGCCGCAATTTCGTTTGTCTTATGCTTTTGCAAATGGATTAGCATTGGTATTAATTGATTATAAACATGGTTACATCGACACCAACGGGAAGATAGTTATCAAACCGCAGTTTGATCAGGCTTTAGCTTTTAATCAAGGACTAGCAGCAGTTCAAATTGATGAAAAATACGGTTATATAAATTCATCTGGCAAGATAGTTATTAAACCACAATTTGATAATGCAAGGCATTTTTATGAAGGACTAGCAGCAGTTCAAATTGGCAATAAATGGGGCTATATTAACTCAAATGGTAAGTTAGTTGTTAAACCACAGTTTGATGAGACTTTGAGATTTTCGGAAGGGTTAGCAGCAGTCCAAGTTGGCGATAAATGGGGCTTTATCGACAAAACGGGTGTAATGGCAATTGAACCGCAATTTGAACAGGCTTGGGAATTTACCGAAGGATTAGCAGTAGTGCAAATTGGCGATAAATGGGGTTATATCGCTAACAACGGGCAGATAGCAATTAAGCCACGTTTTGATAGAACAACAAGTTTTTCCCAAGGGGTAGCTGCTGTCAAAGTTGGGGATAAGTACGGCTATATTAATAGCAATGGTAAAATAGTCATTCCGCCTCAATTTGATTTAGCTCTTAATTTCACTTCCGGGTTGGCATTAGTATATGTTGGTGGCAAGGCTGGCTATATCAATAAGGTGGGACAGTTTGTATGGTATCCCACAAATTGAGCGATGCCTGCGGCGGGCTATGCCTACGCTTACAGGTATAGCCAAGATAAAAACAAAAAGTGGCTTAGGATTGTCTTGCTGGAGATGGTATTAAGAAATCGCAAATAAACTAAAATAATGCTTAGCTCGAAATTATTAGAAGCCAACGATGTTAACTTAGAAAGCCTTCGTATCAAGTGACAAATAATTAGTTAATGTGCAAAAAACGAGCGCGGAGGGATTTGAACCCCCGACCAACAGAACCGGAATCTGTTGCTCTATCCACTGAGCTACGCGCCCTCACCCCGCTTGATCATAGCACACTTTTTTGTACTACAGATAATCGGCAGGGTTTACGGGTGTACCATCCCGCCGGACTTCAAAGTGGAGGTGGGGCCCGGTTGATAAACCTGTAGAACCAACAGCAGCGATCGCTTGTCCTCGTTCGACTGTTTGCCCTTCAGAAACATACAACTCGCTGGAATGTCCGTACAGTGTAGTAATACCTTTGCCATGATTGATAATTATTGTTCTGCCATAGCCACCATACCACCCAGCAAAAATCACTGTTCCTGAATCGGCTGCCCGAATTGTACTACCATAGCTAGCGGCAAAATCCAAACCTGAATGAAAGCGACGATAGCCGAGAACTGGGTGCATCCGCCAACCGAAGGAACTGCTAGTTGATGCGTTACTGGGATATGCCATTACACCAGTTCCGCGAATGATTACACTTGTACGACTGTTTGTCTTTGCTTGTGCTGCTGCTACCTTTTGTTGAATTAAGACTTCCAAATTTTGGGAATCTTTATCTAGCTGGTTCTGTGCTGCTTCCAAGGCGAGGCGATCGCTATTTAAGCGTTGAATCAATTCTGACTGTGACTGCGCTTGCATTTGATAATCGGCTTTTTGTGCCAGTAATTGCTCCCGAATCAAGGCAATTTCGTTTTTTTGCTGTTCTACATCCGTTTTTTGTTTGTTGATCAGATTGGCTTGCTTGTTGAGTTTTGCCAAAATTTGCTGGTCTGCCTGATAAACTAATTTCAACTGATGACGGCGGCTGATAAAGTCACTTACAGTTTGACTTTGGAGCAAAACTGCCCATCCTACAGAAGCAGGCGATCGCTGAAGATATCGCAATCGTGCGACTGTAGCTATCTGACGTTCCTGATATGAACTCTCCGCCTTCACTAAATCGGTTTCCAACTGCTGGAGACGTTGGTTAGCAAGTCGTAATCGCAATTCGCTGTCTTGAATATAGGTGTTTGTAGTTTGCACATTTTGCTTTAAACCAGTGAGGTGATTTTGGGCGTCATGTTGCAGATTGGTTAAGCGATCGCGTTCCTCAACTACACTCTGACGCTGCTGGTTCATTTGCTGTTGCTGTTGCCGTAAGGTGTCAATTGACGTTGCATGTAGTGGCAATCCTGGAATTAATGCCAAACAAAACCATAAAATGCAGCAAAATGCAATATATATGCAAAATTTCTTTTTTTCATGAAATTGCGCTCTCATAGTGTAAGCCTGACCAAAACAATGCTTTCAAACACTATGAGGATTATTCCCAAAGTCCTACTCGCTCCAACACGCTATCTGTCAAATTAGTCTGCCAAGTTGTAACACAAAGATTTTAGCTATGTCAGCATAATTCTCTTCCGCGACGTGATGAGTTAATTCTTTGGCGTACTAAGTCAATTCAAGCTTTAGCAGAACCCATAGAGTTGAAGTGCAAGCAAAAAGCTGTGTACAAAACCATTGAGAACAGGAGGTGAAAGCTTTGAATCGATTACAAATGCTGAAAATAACGGGTTTATTGTTAACTATTTTTGCCGTTTTAATCAATATTCCCTACTGGTTGCTGGTTCAGAATTTTGAGTATGACGATATCTTACGAAAACCCACCGATTATGTTTTAACTCAGTTTCACGCTGGAGGAACTGGGTTAATCTTGACCTGGTTTTGCTTCGGTCTTTTGACACTACTGTTTATCCCTGCGGTAATTTTGCTGGGAAAGGTAATTGTACGGGAAGACACACCCTATCTGGCTTCTTTTACCCTCATGGGGGTACTTTCCAGCATTTTACAAGCCGTTGGGTTGATGCGCTGGGCTTTTGTGATTCCGGTGTTAGCAACAATGCATGTCAATACCACAACTAGTGATGCAACCCGTGCAGCAGTAGCAGTAGTCTACCAAGTGGTTCATCAATATGGTGGTGTGGTCATTGGTGAGCAGTTGGGACAGACGTTGCTGATTTGCTGGACGTTTGGAATTAGTTTAGCGATGTTGCGATCGCCTTTGTTTAAGCCGTGGGTAGGTTGGCTAGGACTGGCAACTCTACCATTTTGGATTTTAGGGCAAAGTGAATTGTTGGCTACGGTAATCCCGACAATCCCCAAATTGGAAGTTACGCCAATTGGGTTCATGATGTGGGAAGTCTGGCTGATTGTAATAGGAGTCTTCCTACTACGAACGAATAAGCGTAGATTAGCAATCAACCAGCCTGGTTTAACACAGCGTTAGTTTAGATCTTGAAGGCTGGATGTTTCAAACTCTATTTTCATAGGATGTCTACTGATTTGCTTTCCAGGTTGCTAAATCAGCCAAAGAGCGATCGCGATAACGTCCGTAACGCTCCTGTTTACTTTTGATTTTTGCACCGAGTTCTGGAAAAACCCCAAAGTTGGGCGGCATCGGTTGGAAATGCTTGGGCGAAGCAGAACTAATAAATTCAAATAGCGCCCCCATCATTGTTGTTGATGGTAAAACCAACGGTTCTTTACCTAAAGCTAATCTTGCAGCATTTCTGCCAGCTAAACAACCACCCGCTGCCGCTGCGGTGTAGCCTTCAGTCCCAATCAATTGTCCAGCAGCTAACAGAGTTGGGCGATGCTTAAATTGCAGAGTAGGATACATTAACTGAGGAGCATTGATAAAAGTATTGCGGTGCATCACACCCAACCGCACAAACTCCGCATTTTCCAAACCTGGAATTAGCTGGAATATTCGCTTTTGCTCACCCCAACGCAGATTAGTTTGAAATCCTACCATATTCCAAAGTTGACCTGCTTTGTCTTCTTGTCGCAACTGCACTACAGCATAAGGGCGCTCGCCAGTGCGACTATCAGATAACCCCACTGGTTTCAGGGGGCCGTAGCGCATTGTGTCTTCTCCCCGTTGTGCCAGTTCTTCTATGGGTAGACATGCTTCAAAAAATTTCGCCGTTTCCCGTTCAAAATCTTTGAGTTCTGTTTGTTCGGCTTTACATAATTCTTCCCGAAACCGCAAGTACTGCTCTTTATTCATCGGGCAATTGAGATAAGCGGCTTCACCTTTGTCATAACGGGATGCCATAAAGGCAATATCACGGTTAATCGATTCTCCCACGATAATTGGGCTAGCTGCATCGAAAAAGCTAAGATATTCCATCCCCGTAAAGCGGCGCAAATCTTCTGCTAAGTCGGGACTGGTTAATGGCCCAGTTGCCAACACTACAATTCCTTCAGGAATGGCCTGCATTTCACCCCTACGAAATTCAATTAAAGGATGACTAGACAAAGTTTGGGTCAAGTCTTGGCCAAATTGTCCCCTGTCTACGGCTAGTGCTCCACCAGCAGGAACAGCATGTTCATCAGCTTTAGAAATAACTATAGAACCAAGTTGGCGCAATTCTTCGTGTAATAATCCAGCAGCGCGATCGCTTGCCATTGCCCCAAAGGAATTACTACACACTAATTCTGCTAGATGCTCTGTATGATGAGCAGGGCTGAAGCGTTTTGGGCGCATTTCATGCAGAATGACCGACACTCCAGCTTGAGCGATTTGCCAAGCTGCTTCTGTTCCAGCTAGTCCACCTCCTATTACTTGTATCGGTTGTTGATGCATAGTTAATTTTTTAATTACTAGTTTCGTTAAAAATATTTACTGGGGATGTGTGTATATCAACAATGATAAGATAATTTTTCGTAGGATAGACATTTTGAATCAGCTGCTTGAGAGTTGCTCAGGTAATGAGCAAGAGCCTTGGCGATCGCAAGTCCAGTAGATATGAGTAAAGATTGGATTTAATCTCTATAATCTGGAGTCAGCTAATTAACCAAATTAAACAGCGATCGCCTGCTCAAAACTGAGATTATTTCTCTGAAATTCTCCAAATCATAAAAACGATTTTTTCATAAATTTGTTCACATGATTGACAACCGTATTGTTATTCAGTGTGTCACTGACGAACTGTGAGTTGTTGAGAATCAAAAAGTCTTCATGTTCAGTGGCGATTTTGGGAACCAATTTTGAGTAGTTTAAAACCTGCAACGGTTGAATTTTAGTAGCGCGATTAATGTGTGCTACTACGATGTCATCTGTATTGATATCTGGGAATATCAAACGTAATCCTTGGAAAAACATTTTTAGCAGATCATCATCAGATTTTTCAAAAAGAGGGTCTTTGAAATGTATATATTTTGGAAAATAGGTGATGTGTAGTCCTGCTGTTTCCTTTAAGGCAACTAAGTTACTCATACCAATTACTCCTGTAAAAGGAATACGTTGGTCTGCAAGATTCACTACGTAATAAGGAACTAGTGGTTTACGAGTAATCAGTGCCATGCAAATGACACCTAAATATTCCACTTTGTCGCTTGTACCTGCAATATTTACCAAATCTGGAGCTGTAATATGTTGCAGAAGATTGACTGGCCCAGTAAAAATTGCTTTGTCAAAATGCTCTTTTACACCATTGTGTTCAATCCACATCCCACCCCCTGCACAAGGCGCAATGTATTCAACTGTCGCACCTGTGCAGATATTACCGCCAGCAGCACTAATTAATTTTTCTAACTGGTCAAAAACAGTCTTGTAACCGCCCTCAACATAACCAAGTTGTTCTTTATGCAAAGATGAATCACGGGCTGAAAACAAACGTTTGATATAAGCCCAAATAAAGACAGCTGAGACACGCTTATAGTTTTCTCCAACTTTGGCTAATAGTAAAGGTTTCCAAAGCTTTTCGTATGTATTCCGGCCTGAAAGTTTCAAAAGCCAATCTTCAACAGGAATTTTCTCAAGTTTAAGCCAGTTTTTAATCCGTGAACCATATAATAGAGTGATTGCTAAACGCATCTTTCCGATAAGAGTCAGCGGCGGAAAGCGCAGAAATTCTATGGTGTTACTAATCGAATACAACTTCTGATCTATGTAGCATCCTGTGAGAGTTGGACGCCAACGTAGCTTATCCCCAAGTCCAATTTCCTTAATAAAATTGATTAAGTCGGTATCTGACGGTAGGATAACATGATAAAAACGATCCCAGACAAAGGGGCCGTAATCATAATGAGTGGTAAGTCCACCGAGTTGCTTGTTGCTCTCAAAAACAGTTATTTTATGACCTTGTTGTGAAAGACGGTAGGCTAAAGCTAACCCCATCATTCCGCCGCCGATAATGCCAATATTCATATATTTGATAGTAGAGTTAAAAAAGTTTCAACAGGCTTACAGACCTCTTTGCAAGTTATCCTAGTAGGAGGGCTGATTAGTTAAGAATTTATACTCGTTCGAGTTTGTATATGCTATCTTTTTGGACACGGAAACACTGCGAGAAAATAAGTATACTTTATTACTGACATATTAAGTGTCTAGCTTAATCTAATAGTTAACTGCTTTCTTTATTGATTTTTCAGGGTTAGCGCATCTCAAATGCTATTGACAAGCGAATTTAGAGATATCATTATATTGGGATAAACAAGCAGCAAG
>NZ_WVID01000028.1 GCF_010091925.1 Nostoc sp. B(2019)
CATTATCAACTGGAGACAAATATCCTTCATTGGTGACACCAATTTTTCCGGCAACTTTCACGATGTAGCAAGGTTTATCTAATACCATCAATTTATCTTTGATGGCTGATTGCTCAAAAGATATAGATTCTAAAGAACCTTTCCAAGCTTGGTTTTGCCTATAGGAATAAGCAGAAAATCCAAGACTATTAACGTGTTTGTTGAGTACTGTATCTATAGTTTGCATAATAGCCAGACCTCGAATGATAAGTAGTCACTATGAACTGCTTTAAATTCAAAACAATATGCACCTTTGTCTTTGTAGACTTGCCTATTTTTCAATTTAGGAAAGTGGTAACTAAGAAAATGAAAAACTTTTCATTACCTCTCATCTAAATCAGGACTTACGCAAAAGTTGCCAAAAAGCTTAATTTATCGTTCGTGCCGCGTCTGTCTGCGACACGCTGCGCGAACGTAGAGAAGAACACCGAGAATTCATAAAGTGTGCGTAAGTCCTATAAATTTGCTTAATCAATAAGCTATTACTTATTGATTAAGCAAATTTTGGACAGTAGATAATTGTAATTGGATGATTGCACTCAGTTGCTTGCTAGATTCTTGTCTAGCTTCTAAAAAAGCAGCGTGAGCTTTACTTGTACTGCAATTATTGACAATCAA
Source organism: Nostoc sp. B(2019) (assembly GCF_010091925.1). Lineage (GTDB taxonomy): Bacteria > Cyanobacteriota > Cyanobacteriia > Cyanobacteriales > Nostocaceae > Komarekiella. Next base: position 658 of record NZ_WVID01000028.1, read on the forward strand.
TTTTTGAAACTGAGACTTATTGAAATTGGATAAGGAGCCTGTATAACTAAAATAGTTAGATACATTAACAGGATCCTGAAGGCTTTGAGTAACTTTTTGTTGGTTGACATTTGATTTTGAAGGTTGTAACTGTTCTTTTGGATCACAATAGTTGTTGTTGATAATAGTTGGAGTTTGAAGAGAATTAATGATTTCCAACTCTCTAAAAATAGGCGCGTGTTCAGCAGATTTATGCATGATACCAGCTTGATTTTGAAAAAGTTTGCGGTTTTCTTCACTCAAGATTGTGGCAGTAATTGAGTTGCCACCCAAGTTAACAGTTTTGAGAGTTGTTGTACTTTGATTAGCAGTTTCTTCTGTGAAACTGTAAAGTGGCGATAAGTCCAATTCAACTTGATGACTGAGGAGTTTTGCTAATGCTTTGACAATAGAAGTATGGTCATCCACACCTTTGCGATTTAGGGATACTGTAATGTGTTCTTGATTTGTGAGGATTTGATCAATCCATCGAGAACAAACACTACCAGCGCCGGCTTCTAGAAATATTCGCGCACCATCCGCATAGACACGGTTAACTAATCGTGGAAAATCAAGTTGTTCACACTGGGTTTTCGCAATACTGTGAGCGATCGCTTCACTATCGAGTGTGATAGGTTGATAATCACCTGCGGAATAAAAGACAATATCTGGGATATTTTTAGATGGTAAATTGTTTAATTTTACCAACTCATCGTACTGCGATCGCATCGGCTCACAATGGATCACATGGTCGAAAGGAGCCGGAAAAGCATTGCAACCTAAAGTTTCAATCACTCGCTGACAAGCTGCTGTTTCACCGGCAATTAAAACTTCTTCTGGTGTATTGATTTGGGTTAAGTAGACACGATTCTCAGATTTAATACATTCTCTGACCTGGGATGGAGTGGCCATGAGAACATAGATACTCCAAAAATCGTTGTCTTGTGAATCTGGTGTATCTGTCAATCCCCAATACTCACGTACAGCATTTTTTGGGCCAGATAACTTATTTCCAAACAGTGAGGATGAGTTTAAGGTGTTACTCCCACCATGAAAATTACTCCAAACTCCTTGAGCAACCATCATGCTAGTTTCACCCAGGCTATAGCCAAACACACATTGTGGTTTGACTTGGAAATCATCTCGAATAATTGTAGTAATGAGTCGAGAATAAGCTATTTCCGTTTCAAACATTGATAGGGAATCATCTAGCAATTGCTGTTCGAGAGTTTCCATCTGTCTGGCTGACAATTTCTGCAAACTTCGGGGATAAAGTCGCTGATGAATTTTGGTGGCGCGGTTAGCAAGACTATTAAATAGTGAGTCATCGAAGACTTTCGGAAATAAACGGAAGAGATTTTGACCAATGCCGATATATGAATTGACTGCGGCTGGATAAACGTAAGCTAATCCTCCAGTTTTACCTAGTGGTTTAGCTGTGAAATAACTCCCTATGGGTGTTTGCCAGTCTGTGTTTCGCTCAAAAGCGCTATTGACACCCTTACGCGCAGATGCAATTTCTTTAACTAATTCTTGCTGATTACGTCCTGCGATCGCTAGGGTATATTTTGTCTGTGAACGCTTTTGAAAGGTAACAAATGTCTGGCTAGCAGTAGTTGATAAAGCAGAACTGTTTTCGATGTTTTGTTGGAGATCATCCAAAGCTTCTAATAAGCTTGAGCGCTCATCAGCGGCTATGGGAAAAAGATAATAAGGTGTTTGCTGCAAATATCTGCTGCTGCGCTCTTGTTGATTGGGTTCTTCTGACAAAATTAAATGGGCATAAGTCCCATCACATCCCATACCATTAATTGCTGCGATTCTCTTGATGCCGTCCTTACCAAACAACCAAGATCTTGAGTCCGTAGCAACATAAAAAGGACTGCCTTGCCAAACTTCTGGTGTTTTAACGCCAGACCAGTTGGGAGTCGCAGGAATATATCTGTAATATAGACAGAGAGCGGTTTTGATCAGGCTAGCAATTCCTGAAGCTACATAAGTATGACCAATATTGGCTTTGACACTACCCAGCGCACAGTACAAATCATTTCCTTGTGGGGGATAAGCTTGGAGCAAACCTGTGATTTCGGCTACATCTTCTTGAGGAATGCCGCTACCGCAAACTTCTACATAGTTCACCTCTGTGGGGTGAATACCTGCCATCTGGAAAGCTTGATTGCAGACTTCGTTGACAGTTTCCGCATCTGTTGAGATAGAATGGGCTTGCCCAAAACTAATGGCATCAATGACTGCATAAATGCGATCGCTGGAGGTGTTGGCGGAGACGTTGACGCAGCCACCGCCGGAGCCAACGCCGTTTTGTTGGGCAGTTTCGTAACGCTTCAGGACGACGGCGCCTGCACCTTCGCCAATCATCCACCCATTCGCTTTCTGGTCATAACTTAAGGTATTAATACCAGTATTAACTTTTGCAAATTGGTTTCGCAGCAAGACATTTTCCACGCCTCCTGCCAAATCGACAGCACCAACAACCACAGCATCAACTTCCCCAGTAGTGAGTAGCATTTGTGCCACTTCCAAAGCTTTGAAGGCGGAAGTTTCCACAGCAGTTACGGTGAATGCCGGCCCGGTGAAATTCCATAGGGCAGAAATCCGGCTCGCCATGATATTGGCGATGTAACTCAGATATTCACCAATATCTACTTGATGATGGATACTATCTTTGACAATAGTTTCTAATTGAGCAACTTTGTCCGCAGGCAAATCAATGTTTGCAGCATTCAGTCCATCTTTGATTTGCCAGGACGAATTCCATCTTTGCTGTAGCTGGTGAACAGAAAATTCTGTCTCAGCGGCAATAATAACTGCGACATTTCCCCCTTCTTGAATGTTTGCATCTTTCAAGGCGCGATCGGCAACCTTCAGCAGTAATAATTGTTGTGGGTTGAGTTTTCCTATTTCATTCGGGGGGATTTTGTAAGCTAAAGTATCAATTTCAAAATCTGTGATATATGCCCCTACGGGTGCTTTTCCATCTGCCAAACCGTACTCTTTGAGTAAGTTTTCTTGCTGTTCTATGCCATACCATCTTTGAGATGGCAGAGGAATAAAATGCTGTTTGCCATCATAAATACTACGTTCAAAAGCATCTAATCCATTACATTCGCCGAAAAAGGCATCCATGCCAACGATCGCAATTTTGGCTAGTGGCACAGGTTCAGCTATTTTGCTGATACTTTCTTGTTCAAGAGTCATTTTACTATGTTTCCTTGTTCAAGAATTAAATGGGAATTAGTTCCACCAAAGCCAAAAGCACTTAACGCTACACGTTTAGTTGCCGTATTATTTGGCCATGTTGTGGTAGTTCTCACAATATTTTTGGCGGAAATTATACTATCCTCAGAACCTAGAGGTTCAGTAACATTAATAGTTGGTGGAATCACGCCATAAGACATACTTAAAATCGTCTTAGTCAAGCTCACCATACCCGCAGCAACTAATAAGTGACCAACATTAGCTTTAGTAGAACCAACTAAAGGCGCTGCTTGGTGTTGACCAAAAAAGGTTTCTATAGAGTTGAATTCGGTGCTATCTCCTAATAAAGTGCCAGTAGCATGACACTCCATATAATCAATTGCCTTTGGACTGAGTTTTGCCTCAGTGTAAGCTCTCTCAAAAGCTAATATTTGTCCTTTAGAATTAGGGCTGAGCAGATGCTTACCTTTGCCATCATTAGAAAGCCCATTTCCGCAGACAGTTGCTAAAATTTTATCACCATCTTTGATGGCATCATTATATCGTTTCAGCACGACCATGCCAATCCCTTCGGATGTAATTAGTCCTCTAGATGATTTATCTAAGGGACGGCTGAGATCGTTTTCTGGATAACCTTGAATACCAGAAAATAACATCCGTAAAAACAGCGGATCTGAACAGCTAATAGCTCCAGCTAACATCAAATCAGCTTTGCGTGACCACAGATAATGTGATGCTAATTTAATCGCATAAAATGCTGAAGAACAAGCAGCATCTATACAAAAATGGGTACTAGATAGAGCAAAAGCTTTGGCAATTAAGGCAGCGGGAAAGCCTGATACCATAGCATTATATGGGGACGCTTTAGCTGCGGTTGGTAGTGCAGGCAGACGAAAATCTTGTTGTAAAAGTTCTGCGATCGCAGATTGAATCGTTTGCTGATAAATTGGTGCTAATAGTTGATTAGACGATTTGGTTGGTAAGGATAAAGCCCCCAAAATAACGCCACATTTTGAGAGAACAGATTGTCTTGCATAACCACTCTGCTCAATCGCTTGTTTAGCAGCATAAAGCGACCATTTAAATGTATCATCCAAGCTTTCTAAAAAACTTGATGGCAAATTATATTCATCAGCATTAAACTTAAAGTCGCGGACGAACCCTCCCTTAAGTGAATATATTCTTTCTGGCTGTCCTTTAAGTGAATCATAAAATATACCGGGTTCTAATCCCATTTCCTCAACAGTGACAGATGAGATGGAATCTTTTTCCTCAGTAAGATTCTGCCAAAATTGTTCAGGGTTTGTAGCATCAGGAAAGAGACACGATAATCCAATAATTGCTATTTTTTCCACTACTTATATTCTCCTCATCTAATAGGCATTAAAAGCTGAGTGCTTAAGAGTGATTGCGCCTCAGTGATTGCATAGGCCAAATAACTGCTTTGGCTCCTAGAATACGTGAGTATACTTGTCTTTGAAGATTATGGATAATGAAATCGGCAGTTAAACTGGTATCTGTTTTTGCCTTGATTTCACAAGAAACGTAAAAAGGTTCATTGCATGGTATGGGTGCAAATTGTTCATATTTGTTTAACTGTCCAGGTAGACAAACTTCTTGATGAAAATGGTTTAACCAAATCCATAACGGTTGTGTACTTAAATCAGTTGTATAAGGGTTAACCCAATGAACAGGAAACTGTCCTTGTTGCTGATCTTTGATTGCTGTCCAAAAGCATTCCACAGTAATCTTTTCAGAACTAATATTTAAAACTTTAGTGATTTGCTGAAAAGCTGGCCCATGAAATAAGGTTGATTCTCCATTTTGATAAAAAGATTTGCCAGTATTAGTAATAATTTTATCTTCTGTTAAATCTACTGCATCATAAATTGGTGGAGCAGGTATTTTTCTCAGAAGTTTAATAAAAGCACTAAAGTGATAATGGGTTTTTCCTTCGGGGGTTTTACTTAAAATCGTAGTCTTAAATTCAATTTCTTGAGAATCTATTTTAGAAAGTTCTTGCAGTTCTAAAATATGTTCGTTAGCCAGGGTATGATTGAAAGTAATACCCTTTAAAACTTTGAACTCTCTACAACTGAAAAATTGATAGCCTGGGTACATTTCTTCACAGGCATTCATCATCCATGACATTGCACAGGTAGCGGGTAGTACTGGATAACCAGCAATCACATGATCGAGCAAAAAGGGATTATCTTCAAGTGTGATCCGTCGCCGAATTTGATAGCTTTTCAGTTCTGAATCTATCGATGCAGGAGGTGGAACAATTGGATTACCTATCACAACTTGTGTAGTTGCGTGATGAGCAGGATGCAATTCATTAACTAACATTTGTGTGCCGACTTCTACAGGAATAATATCTATCCCCCGTTCAGCAAAAGCCTTTTTGAGTTCTGGAGTCACCATCCCACTATCCCATCCTCCCCAATTAATCGCCACTACATGAGATTGTGGATAATATTGCTTCATTAAATGGGCTGATTTATTAAGAATTTCGTTAGCGATCGCATAATCGGTTTGACCGATATTTCCATAGAAACCTGTTACTGAAGAGAACAAAACTAAATGTTGAATTTGATTAGGTGGAATGCAAGACAAGAGATTTTCTAAACCTTTAACTTTCGCATTATAAACTTTTTCAAAATCTTGTTCAGTTTTCTTTTCAATCAACTTATCAGCTAAATTTCCCGCGCCGTGGATGATTCCCGTAATCGCACCTAGGCGTTTCACAGCAGTAGCTAGTTTCTCCTGTAAAGCCGCTATATCTGTAACATCAACGCTAATATATTCTGCTTGTGCTCCTGTTTGTTGAATTGAAGAGAGGGTTTTTTGAATTTCGCGGCTGGAGGTAATCTGGTTATAGACTTTTTGCACACTCATAGGTGTGGGCTTTTCTCCTTGGGTAACAAGATTCTCCATAATGCGTTTTTTCAATACAGATTCTTCCAAACAATCCTGAGCAAAATCTGGCTCAGTTTCTAAAACTTCAGAACGACCAAGGAGGATAAATTTACATGGTTGGTGCTGTGCCAATTTAATAGTACATTGAGCCGTAATGCCTTTTGCACCGCCACTTACGACAAACACAGATGATGGGCTAAGTTGCGCTATTTGTGTCATAAATACTCATATTTGAGTAGATAGTTTGCTAATAAATAGATAGATGCTTGCAGCAATTATTTGTTCAAGATTACATATCTAGACATACTGCCAGCACCATCTACGACCATTGGATGTCCAGTAATAAAGGAAGCTTTATCTGAACACAGAAAAACTGCAATCTCAGCAATTTCTTCTGGGGTTCCAAAACGCCCTATAGGTACTTGATTAATTGCCACTTCCTTAAAATCAGAATTTTGAGAAACTTGGCTTTCAAACAATGGGGTATTGTGGATAAAGCCAGGGCATAATGCATTGATACGGATACCCACTTTTGCATATTCTAAAGCAGCTGTTTTAGTTAGTCCAATGACGCCATACTTGCTAACAGTATAGGCGGGAAAACGTTGTAATCCACTTCCCAAACCTGCTATTGAAGACATATTAAGAATGACTCCACCGCCTTGTTCTCGCATATAAGGAATCTCGTATTTCATGCACAACCAGATGCTCTTAAGATTGATGTTAAGCACTCGATCCCAGTTTTCCTCAGTACAGGCGGCTGTTGAACTACTATGTCCCAAAATACCAGCATTGTTAAATGCACAATTGAGCGCTCCATAAGTTTCAACAGTTTTTTTGATGAGTTGCTTAACCTCAACCGCCTTGGTAACGTCAGTCTTAATAAAAATAGCTTCCCCGTTAGCTATCTCAATCTTGCTGACTGTATCTTCACCACCTGTAACATCTACATCAGCAACGACGACCTTTGCTCCTGCTTTGGCAAATGCTAGTGCAGAAGCTCTACCAATCCCCGAACTTCCTCCAGTCACTAAAACGACTTTTTCTGTAAATACTGACACTTTAATACCTCGGCTTTACATTTAGTTTTAAGTGAATGGTTAGTTTCTTTGAATCTATTGCTCTATTTTGGAGAAGTGATGTTATACATTGAAGTTGCAGTGAAGGTTGTTATTAGTTATATGTATTGCAAATGACTAATAACTAATGACGGTCTTAACGTAGCTTGTGATCAGCAATGAGCGTGACTCGTCCCTGTGAACCGTAAGCAACTTCACTAATATAAAGATTTGGGTCGTGAAGTTCAGAAATGATATGTTGTGTTGATTGCTTGGGATCTAAATTGGGACTTAAGTCGATCGCCCGCGCAAATACCTTTGGCCATTCCCATCTCAGGGTTTTGGTTAATCCAAATAAACCAGCGCCGATCGCACCAAAGTTGACTTTGTATTCCAACCCAAAAGCTCCATCAAGATGAGCTACGGTGCAGAAACAACTACGTCCATAACGCGCCGCTTCATTTAACGATTGTTTGAGATGTTTTGCGATCAAAAACACATGCTTGACGATCGCCTTTTCCTGTTCGAGATAAGAGATGCTTCCGCTGTCTGCTGTAAATACAGGATGTAGGTGGATAAAGGCCCCAATCGCCCCGCAGTGAGATGCGATCGCCTGCAATTGTTGTTGAAGATGTTCTTCACTTAAGTTCTCCAAGGTTACGCGAGTCACACCCTCGGTTAAAGGCGATCGCTCAGGAATCAGCGATTGCGGGAAACTTAAAACCACTACTTTCCAGCCTTGTTCAATCAGAGAATGAGCCAATTTAGAAGTAGTGAGGGAACCATCATCGGTTATTAAGCTGATGTATCCCTCTGGTAAACTGAAATCCAAATAATCTGGTGGCGGTAAGGTTTTGAGTTTGACTGGACAGCGGGGGATATTCTGGATTATTTGAGGTGGCTGCTGCTCAAACTCATGCTCAGACTTTTTTTTTTCACCACCAACTAACTGTTGGAGATAATCAACAATTTGACCGATGGTGCGTAGTTCTCCCAAATCTTCGACATTTGGCTTGGGTAAATTGGGGTACATTTCTTGCATCGCCCCCAAAATTTCCACACGTTTGATGGAGTCAATCCCCAAGTCCGCCTCCATGTCCATGTCTAGCTCTAGCATCTCGACTGGATAGCCAGTTTTATCACTGGTGATGGTTAACAAGGCTTGACTCAAGTCTGCGTCATTAGTTGCTGCTATTTCTGTTTCTGTGCTGAATGCTACGATTTCGTTGATTGGGGATTGGGTAGATTCTTCGCTCAGTTCGTTGGCTGGTGAATTTTTGACTTCCAAAGCGAGATTTGACGTGCGGGATTGGAGATACTCTACAACTTGACCGATTGTGCGTAATTCTGCCACTTCTTCTACATTACCCTTGGGCAAATCTGGGTACATTTCTTGTAGCGCCCCCAGGATTTCCACACGTTTGATGGAATCAATCCCTAAATCTGCCTCCATGTCCATGTCCATTTCCAGCATTTCGACTGGGTAGCCTGTCTTATCACTAATGACATTGAGCAGAGTTTGACTCAGAGTGGCTTGATCTACAGGGGTTACTGTGGCGATCGCAGTGTGGCTATCCTTGAGTGCAATCATCTCCTGGACTGTTGCTTGATGATTTGCACCATCACCATTAGTTGACACTTGACTCAGGATGGCCTGATCTACAGAGGCTACTGTGGCGATCGCAGTGTGGCTATCCTTGAGTGCAATCATCTCCTGAACTGTTTTTGCTTGATGATTTGCACCATCACCATTAGTTGAAAGCTTAGAGTTGCTGCTAAAGCCGTTGCTCGTTACAACCACAACAGATTGATCTTCTTGGAGCAGTGGAGATGCAGAGATAACATGGTGGTTAGTGACATTACCAAGAAGCTGCTGCTCGTAGTGTTGTTGGAGCAATTGGAAGAAGTTTTTAGTATATTCCTGCTGATAGTTTAGATATTCTTCATGAACACGGAGGGTTTCAGCTTGATGATCGTGAAACCGCATAATATTGCGCTCTGAACTGGAGAGTGCAAGTTGCTGGGTTTGCGCTTTTTGCTCAGTGAATTTACCATTTCCCCACAACGATTGCTGTTGCTGCATTAGTTGGAAAAAGGTTTTGGTATATTCTGTCTGATGCTTCAAAGATTGCTCGTGAACCTGCAAGACGCTACGTTGATGACGATTGAACTCGATTAGAGTGTACTCTAAGCTGTCTATAGTTCTTTGGGAAGGGTCTGAACTTAGTTGCGGAGAATTGATATCCAGTTCGGCTGATTGCTCGTTGTTCACAGATTTCGCTCCACCGTTGACTGCTTTGCTCTCCATTGGTTCAAATTGATTAGTTAGCCAGCGCGTTGGGGAGCCAGCACCGTTATCAGCCAGCGCTACGGAAGGGTTTTCCGACTTAGGCGACTGATTTAGTGTTTCCACCGTAGGATTTGGCGTAGTCAAGAGGTTTGTTGTTGCTATATCTTCGATCAATATTGCTGGTTTCTTGCCGTTGCTGGCGGTTAATGTCACTTTATGCCCATTTTGCAGCGCTTTTTCAAAAGACTGCTTCGTTTTTTCAGACACATAGTTAGTGCTATCTAGGCGGACATTCAGCATATTATTTGTCTGAACTTCTGGGATTTCGCTCTCGATTTGATAGGGGTCGAAGTTGATCAAAGGTAAGCCAGCGACGCGCAATTGCACAACAGCTTCTCGGAGAGTGCGATCGCTATCTTTGGAAGAATTAGCATTTAAAGCCACAGCTATGTGAGGGCGATCGCTCAGGATATCTTTTACCAAGCTTGTGAGAATACTTCGCGGCCCGAATTCAATAAAGCAGGAACCGCCTTCAGCATAAATATTTTCAATCTCCTGCTTAAACAACACTTGATTCCTCAGATGTTCTTTGAGGACTTTTTGAATAACTTGCGGCTCCCTTGGGTAAGGCTTTCCTGTGACATTGGTATAAACCGGAATTTGTGGCTCTTTGAAAGTAACTTTCTCAATTGCTTTGGCAAAGGGTTTCTGTGCATGAGCCACGAGTGGTGTATGAAAAGCCGCTGAAACTCCCAGCAAAACGGTAGAGAAGCCTTGAGTTTTCAGGATTTCTTGCACTTTGGCAATTTCAGCTTTTGTTCCTGCCAAAACCACCTGATGATGAGAATTCAAGTTAGCAACGGTAACTTGAGGGAAATTCTTGATTAGTTCTGTAACCTGGTTAACATCCCCTTTCACCGCCAGCATAGCTCCCGCATCAAATTGGGGATCTTTGGGTGCAGCCATAGCTTGACCCCTAGCTTTGACCAGGAAGAAGTAATCTTCTTCACTCAGAACGCCCGCAGCCCACAAAGCCGTCAGTTCTCCAAAGCTATGTCCGGCGACAAAATCTGGCTCAAATCCAGCTTGTTGCAATATCTTGTACAAACCAACGCTAAAAGCTGCGATCGCAGGCTGTGCATAAGCTGTCAGTTGTAATCTCTCCAACTGGGTAGCTTTTTGCTCTGAATCAAAGACGGGAGCAGGGAAAACGACTTCTGAAAGGGTGTGCAAACCGTCTTGGCGCAACAGACTGTCCATTTCAGTATAAATCTGCTGCAAGTCAGGGAAGTTTACCAAGATTTCCCGCCCCATCTCCAAATATTGCGAGCCTTGTCCAGAAAACAGCGCTACTACCTTACCTTTTGTCGCCATCCCAGTTTTGCGGTAGTAGATTCCTTGAGGATGTTCCCAGGATTCTGCTTGCGGTTTGTTTGTCAGCCAGTCAATACTTGTTTGCAACAAGTCACAAGCCTGAGCCAGAGAATTAGCAACAAATCCAACTCTGGCATTGGCGACAGGAATTTCTAAAGATTTACACGCCGAAATCAGTTCTGTATAGTGCTGCTTTCCGGCATCGGATTGCAATTGAAGCTGGACTTCTTGAGCGCGTGACAACAATTGCTCAGGTGTTGGCGCAAATAAAAGCACCTGCTGAGAACTGTTGTGTAAACGACGACAAGGAAGATTGCGATCGCTTTTGTATTCTTCTAGGACAACATGATAATTTGTGCCACCAAAACCAAAAGAACTTACACCTGCACGTCTTGGTTGGCCATCGGCGTGAATCCAAGGCCTCGTTTCTGTATTTAAATAAAATGGAGAGCTATCAATTTTCAGTTTCGGGTGCGGTTTGGTGATGTTAATTGTCGGTGGCAATACTTTGTGGTGTAAAGCCAAAGCCGTTTTGATCAGACTCGCTGCACCCGCGGCCGCTTTTGTATGTCCTATTTGTGATTTGACAGTTCCAAGAGCAATATATTGTTTCCTAGAATTGTTTTCGCCAAAAACCTCTTTTATAGACAAGAATTCAGTTGGATCTCCCACCATCGTGCCTGTGCCGTGTGCTTCAACTAAACCGACACTCGTAGGCGAAAATCCAGCATCTTCATAAGCACGACGCAAGGCTTTGACTTGACCTTCTGAACTCGGCGCATAGATGCTTTTATAGCGACCGTCGCTAGAAGTCCCAATGCCTTTGATGACTGCATAGATTCGGTCATTGTCTCGTTCAGCATCCTCAAGGCGCTTCAGCACCAACATCCCGACACCTTCACCCATCATCATCCCATCGGATTCGGCATCGAAAGGTTTGACATTCTGGCTTGGGGAAACAGCAGGAGTTTTGCTGAAACACATATAAGCAAAAATCGAGTTATCGGTGTCAACACCGCCAGTAAGCATCATATCGGCTCGATGCTCGGTTAACTCACTCACAGCCATTTTGAGAGCGCTCAATGAACTAGCACAGGCGGCATCTACTACACAGTTAGTCCCCCCTAAATCCAGGCGGTTGGCAATTCGTCCAGCAACTACGTTAGCTAGCATTCCGGGGAAGGCGTTTTCTTCCCATTGCACATAAGCGCTTTTGATTTTCTCGATAATTTTTTGCGTATCTTCATTGGATAAGCCGCTGCTTTTAAGGGCTTTTTCCCAAACCGGATACTGCAATCTTGCACCTAATGGAACCGCCAACTGCCTTCCTGTTGCTGCACCCAAAATCACCCCAGTGCGTTGGCGATTAAACTGTCGAGATTCGCCGTAACCTGCATCTTCAATTGCTGCTTTAGCAACTACCAAACCTAACAACTGTGAAATATCTGTGACTTCCAGGATGTTGGGCGGAAGCCCAAATTCCAGCGGATTAAAGTCAATTTCGGGGATAAATCCGCCTCGTTTGCAGTAGGTTTTGTCAGGTGTTCTGGGGTTGGGATCGTAATAATCTTCTATACTCCAACGCGAAGGAGGCACATCAGTAATACAATCAACCTTTTGAACAATCTTTTCCCAATATTCCTGTAAATTTTTGGATTGCGGAAATATCGAAGCCATGCCGATAATCGCAATATGATTTTGTTGCCGTTGTCTAGTGGCTTTGGTGCTTAGGGGTGCATTTTCAACCATAATTTTTTTCACCTGTATGAGCTTGAGCAGGGACTTCTCACAGTTGTTCACTTCGTCTTGCAACTGTGCTAAAACAGCTTCAACTCTAGAAGCAGCCATGACTTCATCTTCACTATCGTGCTTGTGAAATTGTAGATATGTTGAGATCAGTTCCTCAATCAATGAGGTAAATTGAAATTAGATTTAGAGGAAATACTTCTGTTGACAAATAAGTTGTGGATGGCTTCAAGGCTACAACATAAATTATTGAGCGGCTTGAGCTTGGATAGTTTCATACAAGAAGACTGATCCTACTTCGTGTCATCCTATTAAATTGCCACTTGCGCTTATACTAGATTGGTTAGTTGTGTATCGCAATTGATATGCAACTTATATGCAACTGAATCTGTCTTGCTAGATAAAATGTTTGTTCATAACTTTGTCGATGATTTCAGATTAACAGTACTAACTTTTGGTTTGCTCATCTACCGATGATGATTGGGTGGATGAATCATCATCTGTATGACAAACTTCTAGAGAATTGCTTTCAAAATTAGGGTCTTCATCTCTTTCCCTTATTATCGCCTGGCGCTGAACAGCAGCTAATAGCTTTCGCTCAAGTTCACTAATACTAATTCCAAGCTCAGAAGCAGTTTTAGTTTTCCATTCTTCTAGCTCAAAATCATGATAATTGAGCCATTCATGCACTGCAAGGCGGGCCATCTCAGCTTTGCGAAGAGTCTGGCGGGCTGCATGAAAAATGAGCCGCTGGTTATCAAAGCTTGGCAATGAGAGCATGAATCGCTGTAGTTTCATTTTCTCTGAGGTCTTTGGGGCGATCGCTGTCACTCACATAGCTATAAAACTCTTATTTATTAGTATGTCATACAGTAGTAATTAATCACAGAAGTTGCATACAAATTGCATCTATCTTAGTTTATATCGTTATTATCAACTGTTGAAACTGCTAAGAAAATAATTCAGATCAAAGTACGCTTCTACTGCACATAATTTATGTCAATCATCGGTGAGATACATAAATTATATGTATTAGTTACACAAGAATGAAATTTATTATCAAAAAATTTTCATAATTCATAAATTAATTTATGAGGTTCATCAGCTTAGTTTTGTTTAAATTGGCATTTTCAAACATTCCCTAGCGAACCTCTATCTAAACTGGAACCTTATTGACTACTAAAAGCGTAAAGTATAACAAACGACAATAAACTCTTGAGAGCAACTTTCGTAGCATATTAGACAAGTTTTATCTGCTCATGAACTGTGTATAAGAAAGTATTAGGCAATAAAATGTCTTGTATTTACATCTATCCTAAAGTTGATTTACTTTAAACTGACGTATATAGCAATTAATTAATTATTTTTTTGGTAAAATTGTTATTTATAAAGAATAAGATTTTGCAGCAATGTAAAGTTAATCACTGGTAACTATATCTAAAGAATGACAAATAATATGAGCCAACAAGTATGTATCAGATTCCTTGTAAGCCACATCAATCATTTTGAGATGCTGGTTAAAATCGCGGACAAAATACGGTTAATAACAACAGTATAAAGTGATGAGTTGTCACCACTAACTTAGCGAATTTATATCGAAGATAATGTTAGTTATTTAGCCTCAAATCTGTTGCATATGGGTTGCAATTGAGTATCAAGCAGTTTATCGTATGTGATTAAATCAAGTAACTCCATACTGTTCGATTAGCACAATGGAGAGATGCAAAGGTTAGGAGAATAAAAATATTAAATTCACCTGATTACTTCATCACTCTCTACATTCTTAAGCGCACAGTATTGCGATCCGATCTAATGTGATAAACCGTTTTGTATAAAGCGTTCTGCATGATTTGATTTACACGAAACTATAAGGGCTTGCTGGCATGAGACTATCTGAGCTAGATCCACTCATACCGCTAACTGAGTTAAGAGATGAACTCCTTAAGTTGCCAAAAGGCTACTCGTTTTATGAAGAAGAACTGGTAGACTTTTTATCCCGACGAAGATGGCCTGAGAGCAATCGCCGCATTGACAGGACAACTTTCTGGCGGTGGAGAAACGACAATGGAATTGAGCATCAAAAAGTATTCAGCAGATTGGATATCTTGAAACTCTGCCAAATTTGCGATCACTACCGCATAGATGGAACTCGCAACGAATACTTAGCGATCATGAAAAAGAGCAAAGAGGTAGTATTAAACAAGTAAAGATACATCTGCTTAGATGCATAAAGTACCAAATGGCTCTACTAAAAGCTGATTTTGCTAACGGATTGATGGATACTTTTTCAATAGTTCCATCTTCCTAGCTTTTTGTTTGCCAACAATTTAGACCCGACGTTATCAGGCAATGCTATAAAGTGTACTTTATCTTCTATCTTGCTTGAAAATCTACTTTCATCCTGCGTTGTCAAGGCAGTTTGTGGGCATCTCTCGCATAAAGTGAGAGATCCCCCATTATCAGTGTCGTTCAAGTTGCTCTAAATCATTCAAACAACGCAGTCAGTAATTCAAAACTCCCACTTCAAAATACAAAAATCTAATGGTGAGCAGTATTCTGGCTGCTTGCTGCATGTAAATTAAATGCACGAGTGGCGTAGATGCAAAAAGAAGTCTAATCGCTGGGAATCGGCGATTAGAACTTCAAAAGCAGCTTGTTGTTAGACATCGCTAACTTGGAAGACATGATTATGGTACACAAACAAAAGCAATCATTTATAAAACCAGCAGGTTGGCCATCGATAATTTTGGCAGCTGCGCTGGCTGTAGCAACTGGTGCAGTTTTTATTTACAGCTTTTCACGATTTCAAAACTCTATATTGAACCCTCCAGCACCGACCCCAAGCAGTCTTCCTACTATGGCTGCTGTTGCTGCTTTAGGACGTTTAGAACCGCAAGGGGAAGTTATTCGTCTTTCGGCCCCTGATTCCCAAGCGGGTGTTCGAGTTGCAAAACTCCTGGTAAATAAAGGAGACAGAGTGCGTCGAGGGCAAATAGTTGCAATTCTTGATAGTTACGATACTCGGCTTGCAGCCTTAGAAAAAGCCCGAAAACAAGTCCTAGTTGCTCAAGCTAGTTTTAATCAAGTAAAAGCGGGAGCAAAAGCTGGAGATATCTCTGCACAACAAGCAACAATTGCTCGTTTAGAAGCTGAGTTAAATGGTGAAACTTCTGCACAACAAGCAACCATCGCTCGCATAGAGGCAGAGTTACGTAATGCTGAGAGCGAAAATCAGCGATATCAGCAGTTATATAAAGAAGGTGCAATTTCATCTTCCGACTCAGACGCTAGGCGTTTGCGAGTCGAGACTGTTCAACAGCAACTCAACGAAGCTAAAGCTTCCCTCAATCGCACTATTGAAACTATTCAAAAGCAGTTAAGCGAAGCTAAAGCCAAGCTCAAGAGTATTGCTGAAATCCGTCCTACAGATATACAAGCAGCACAAGCTGATGTAGACAGTGCGATCGCCTCAGTGAAACAGGCTCAAGCAGACTGGGATTTAAGTGTTGTGCGATCGCCTATAGCAGGACAAATCCTGAAAATTAATACTTGGCCCGGAGAAATTATTGGCAATACGGGAATAGCTAACTTAGGCCGCACACAGCAGATGTATGTAGTCGCAGAAGTCTATGAAACTGATATCCAAAAAGTGCGTTTAGGTCAGTCTGCTACCATTACTAGCGATGCTTTTTCAGGAAAACTACGAGGAACAGTCACAGATATCGGTTTGCAAGTTGGTAAACAAAATATCTTCAGTAACAATCTACAATCAGACACAGATAATAAAGTTGTTGACGTAAAAATTCGCATCGATAACCTAGCAGATAACGAACAAGTTGCTGCTCTTACTGAATTACAAGTGCAGGTACTTATTGATATATAAACTTTTGGAATAACTTTATGGTGTGGGAAAAAGGTAAGGGGTAAACTTCAGCCTTTCCCTTTCCCTTTTAACCGAAATGCGGGTAATGGCATTGCACTACACTCAACATGACAATTCAAGTATTTTGACCAACAGTCTAATCTGCATCACTTGAGGTTTACAAGATGATTCTCAATATACCTCTAGCTTGGCTACAACTATCACAGCAAAAAGCTCGCTTTCTTGTAGCTTTAGCTGGTATCGCTTTTGTGGCAGTTTTGATGTTTATGCAAATTGGTTTCCAAGATGCCCTTTATGCCAGTGCTACAAAGCTGCATACAAATCTTCAAGGAGATTTATTTATCATCAGCGCCCAATATAAATCTTTGACATCCAGTCAAAGCTTTCCGCGTTGGCGTTTGTATCAGGCATTAGGCGTTGATGGCGTAGAATCAGTTAGCCCTTTGTATATGCAATTTGCTAAGCTAAAAAATCCAACTAATGGGCTAAAATTTCCACTATATGTGATTGGATTTGATCCAGTAAAATCAGTTTTTAAATCTCCAGATGTTAAGCAGAATTATAAGCTATTACAAAACCCTAGGATAGTTTTATTTGACCGCGCTTCTAGACCGGAGTTTGGAGCGATCGCTCAAGATTTTGAGCAGGGTAAAAATGTGAATATTGAAATATTCAGCTATGCTGCATTAGTTGGTTATAAAGTTAAAATTGGTGGCTTGTTTAGCCTAGGGCCTTCCTTTGGAGTTGATGGCAATTTGATTGTTAGTTCCTCAGCTTTCCTCCGAATATTCCAAGATCGTTCGGTACAAAATATAGATATAGGATTAATTCAACTCAAGCCTGATGCTGACCCCAAAAAAGTTTTAGCAACTTTATCAGCTAGCTTACCTGAAGATGTTATAGTTGTTACTCGCAAGGATTTTATTACATTTGAAAAAAACTATTGGACTCTCAGAACACCTATTGGATTTGTATTTAATCTGATGGTAACAATGGGGTTTGTTGTTGGTGTAATAGTTGTCTATCAAATCCTTTACAGTAATATTTCTACTCACTTAGCTGAATATGCAACCTTAAAAGCAATGGGCTTTAAAAACAAATATCTGCTGAGTGTAGTTTTTCAACAAGCTTTAATCTTAGCATCTCTAGGTTATGTTCCAGGTTTTGCTATATCCATAGCTCTGTATGATGTGGCAAAAAATGCAACTAAATTGCCAGTCAGCATGAGTTTAGACAAAGCAGCTATAGTATTGATTTCTGCAATTACAATGTGCTTAACTTCTGGATTTTTATCTACAAACAAACTCCGAAAGGTAGACCCAGCAGATATTTTCTAACTCAATGTTTATCTTCATAGAATAATGAAACAAAAATTTATTGTTGACATCAAAAACCTTAATCAATACTTTGGCAGAAAAACATTGCGAAGTCAGATACTATTTGATATTAATTTGAGGATCAAATATGGAGAAATTGTAATTATGACTGGGCCATCAGGCTCAGGAAAAACAACTTTACTAACTTTAATTGGTGGGTTACGTTCTGTCCAAGAGGGAAGTCTAGAATTTCTAGGTCAGGAGCTTTATGGATCCAGTGATGAGCAATTAGTAAAAGTACGTCGCCATATCGGCTATATTTTTCAAGCTCACAACTTGCTAGATTTCTTAACAGCCCGACAGAATGTTCAAATGTCTCTTGAATTACACAAAATTATCCCCGAATCGGAAGCTTGCAGTAAGTCAGAAGCGATGCTTAATGCCGTTAAATTAGGCAATCGAATTAATTACTACCCACATGATCTCTCAGGAGGACAAAAGCAACGAGTAGCTATTGCTCGTGCTTTAGTAAGTCATCCTAAATTAGTATTAGCTGATGAACCTACTGCTGCTTTAGATAGCAAGTCAGGTCGAGATGTTGTTAACTTAATGCAGCAATTAGCTAAAGAACAGAATTGCGCCATTTTAATGGTTACTCACGACAACCGAATTTTAGATGTTGCCGATCGCATAATTCACATGGAAGATGGCCAGCTGATTAAAGAAGTTTTGTAATGCCTAAATAGGATGAGACTAAAGGTCTTTACATTCTATAGGATTACTATTTGATTTTTGAACGAAATTAGGTATCGTAGGGTGTATTAGAACGGAGTTCGTAACGCACCATTATCGAAGTTTTGGTGCGTTACGCTGTCGCTAACACAACGCCAGTTTGCTCAAGTCGGGAAACCCGCCCACGCAACTGGCTCCCCTACGTATCTTTTCAGGCTAACCTTCGCTTTGCAATGTACTGGCTCCTCCTAACTTCTGATTCGTTCTTCTTCAATAAAAATATTCCTTAAGTCTAAGGTAGAACACATCTGGAGTATGAGGCTATATCTTCGCAGGTAATAGAAAATATAAAAGTACGTTTTAATAAAGTTATAGGAATGATACTTTTTAGTAAGTAAAACTTTACGCTATTAAAGTCATTTAGAAATATTAGATAAAAATCTAGTTTAATTAAGCGATCGCTCATCTTTATCAAAGTCATCTACTAAGTAATTCAAAATTCGTAATTATTGTCCAATATGGTGAAAGATTTTGTTTTCTGCCTGCAAGAAGCAGCTTTATCCCTGATATTTAAAAAGTCTTGGATACCTAAAGAACCTTCAGAATGTTACGTGAATCCTCCCTGTGGATGTACCAATCCAGGGAAAAGCCTCAAGTGTGAAGATTGTCCTTATCTTGAGGCTTGTTTATCTAATTGCAGGCTTGAAGCAGCTTATAGAAAGTAATTTTCAAGCATCCCTGTGAGTTTCTTCTTCAAGTGATTGGGAGGAAACAACAGTTATTCCTAGTATTTTAAGACAACAAGCTGGCAGAGTTGACATCCAAAAATAACGTTGCTTGGGGTTGCTGACGTAAAATAGAAGCTGGATAGTCTGTACTTATAGACCTCTGCAATATCTCCTTTACCATACGTGCTTTACGTTTTTCTGGCGCTAGACAAAGAATTTTTTTTGCTGAACAAATCATCGGGATTGTTAGAGTAAAAGCGTACTGCGGCACAGTTTCTAGATTTGGAAAATGACCTGTGCTTACCTGTTGCTGACGATTCACAGTATCCAGTTTCACTAGCTTTACACTATAAGGATCTTGAAAATTCGCTACAGATGGATCGTTAAAAGCCAAATGCCCATTTTCACCAATACCGAGACAGCATAAGTCAATTGGTTGTGCTTGCAGTAGCTTAGTGTAGCGATCGCATTCTGCCACAGGTTGTAATGTATCACCCTCTATATAGTGAAATTTCTTCGGATTAACCTGCTTCTCCACACGTTCTTGCATATATCGCCGAAAACTTGCAGTATGCTCAGCAGTAATTCCTAAATATTCATCTAGATGAAACAAGGTAATCCGTGACCAATCTACACCATCCAACGCAGTCAAAGCATCAAGAAATTTGAGTTGGGAGTTACCTGTTGCTAACAATACTGCGGCTGTATCCTGTTGCGTGAGAACGTCCTGTAAATACTTTTGGGCAATTTCGGCAACGTTCTGCGCCATCTCGACTTCAGAGTTGTAAATCTGCACTAGTAGATCATCGACGCGAAAAAAGTTTGTAGCGGTTAGCATGTGCTTATACAGAAGGTTGTCAACGTAATTCGTAATTCGTAATTCGTAATGGGCTACGCTAACTTAATTCGTAATTACTACTTTTACAAGGAAGTAAATTGAGGGTCGGTACTTGTCCGCTCATCAACTCACTATTTACTAGAGGTTTTAGGATTTAGCAGTCTCAGTTAACATATAACAGTTTAAAACAATCGCTCGTGGTTTGGCAGGTTTGTTTAATTCCTATGTTTGACTGCTTACACAATCATCTATCCCCCGCGTCCGCCAGAGATTTTAATCTCAGGCTAATAGATAAAGTCTCTAAAGACGACTGGTAAGGGGTTTGAGTCCACTTAAGTAGAGTTTTGCTATTAGCCGAGAAATTTATTTCCTGGCGGAGAATGGAGGTTAGCGGACTCGAACCGCTGACATCCTGCTTGCAAAGCAGGCGCTCTACCAACTGAGCTAAACCCCCATAAAATTAAAAAGGCAGACAATTTTGTTTGCCCTCGTTATTTTAACTTAAATTGTTCTTTTGTCAAAGAAATGAAGTCAGAAACCACCCAAGTTGTTGCAGCACTGTATAAATTTGTCAAATTACCAGATTTTGCCGAAAAAAGAGATTCTTTGTTGTCTTACTGTCAAGCGCAAGGTGTTAAGGGGACAATTTTGCTAGCAGCAGAAGGCATTAACGGTACAATTGCTGGTTCACGTCAGGCGGTTGACTCTGTTATCTCCTTTTTGCGTTCTGACTTCCGTTTTGCAGACCTAGAATACAAAGAGTCTTATGCTGATACCCCGCCGTTTGAGCGGATGAAGGTGCGGTTGAAGCCAGAAATTGTCACTCTGGGATTGCCTGAAATTGACCCAAATCAACAAGTTGGTACTTATGTCAATCCCCAAGAATGGAATGATTTAATTTCCGATCCAGAAGTGACCGTCATTGACACCCGCAATGATTATGAAGTGAATATTGGCAGTTTCCAAGGGGCGCAAAATCCGCAGACTGACTCATTTCGAGAATTCCCGGAATATGTTCGCCACCACCTCGACCCAACTCAACACAAAAAGGTTGCTCTATTTTGTACTGGCGGCATTCGCTGCGAAAAAGCCTCATCCTTTATGCTTGCCCAAGGATTTACAGAAGTCTATCATCTCAAAGGCGGTATTCTCAAGTATTTGGAAGAAGTCCCAGCAGCAGAAAGTTTGTGGCAAGGGGAATGTTTTGTTTTTGATGAGCGGGTAGCCGTTAGTCATGGGTTAGAGGAAGGGAGTTATGAGTTGTGTCTCAGTTGTGGGCGTCCAATTTCTGAAGAAGATAAGATGTCTCCTAAGTATGAAGAGGGCATTTCCTGTGCTTATTGTTTTGATAGCTTAACTGAGGAGAAAAGAGCGCGTCAGCAAGAAAAATGGCGACAGATGCAGTTAGCTAATCAGAGGACTGAGGAAGCTTCCAAGCCAGAGTCAACCCATCCCCAATAGGTATCAAGCTGAGATAAACTCGCATATCTTGATGCAGCTTTTGATTAAAAGCGCGTATTTTTTTGGTTCGATTGTCCTGCACTTGAGGATCTGCAACCCTTCCTGACCAAAGAACATTATCGATCGCAATCAGTCCACCCGGACGCAGTAGTTGTAGCGATCGCTCATAATAACCTTCATAATTGCTCTTATCCGCATCGATGAAGGCAAAATCAAAAGTTTCCGCTTCTTTGGCTACTAATAACCGATCTAAAGTCTCCATTGCTGGGGCGATGTACAGATGAATTTTATCCGCCACCCCTGCTTGCTGCCAATAGCGCCGCGCGATCGCTGTAAACTCCTCACTCACATCACAGGCTACCACTTTCCCCTCTGGTGGTAACGCTAATGCCACCACCAGGGAACTATAACCTGTAAATACCCCCACTTCCAGAGTTTTTTTGGCTCCCAATAACTGCACTAGCAATGCTAAAAACTGTCCTTGTTCAGGAGCAATCTGCATCCTCCCAATTGGATATTGGGCTGTTTCTTGTCTCAGTTGAGTTAAGATTTCCGGTTCCCGCAGAGAGACTGATAGTAAATAGTCATACAAGTTTTGTTCGAGTCCTAGTGTTTGAGTTGTCATGGGATTGGGGACTGAGGGATGAGTGTTTGAGACTCGCCAACGAGGATAAATCCAGTATGGAGGTAGTATTACAGCACGCGATCGCTCAGACAATATATGTGTAGAGATGTTGCAGACAAACTCTTACCTTGAGTTACTTGCCTAATCCCTTTTAATATTAAAAAATATTGTGTGAAAAATTTATTACTATTGCTTATATTCAGGGGGGAGTATCAATGAGCCGTCCAATAATTCTTGGTATTGTCGGTGATAGCGCCGCTGGAAAAACAACACTCACTAAAGGAATCGCTCAGGTACTCGGCCCTGAAAACGTCACACTCATCTGCACAGATGATTACCACCGTTATGATCGCCAACAACGTGCAGAAATTGGGATCACAGCTCTCCACCCCGACTGCAACCATCTAGATATTATGCAGCAGCACTTATCGCTGCTACGCACAGGACAGGCAATCCTCAAGCCAGTTTACAGCCACAAAACGGGCACCTTTGAGCCGCCGCAGTACATCAAGCCTAATAAATTCGTGATTATTGAGGGATTACTCGGTTATTCTACCCGTGCCGCCCGCGACGCTTATGATGTTAAAGTTTATCTTGCGCCTCCTGAAGAACTACGCGCCAAGTGGAAGGTCAAACGGGATACACAAAAGCGGGGTTATACCGCTGAGCAAGTTCTGGCGGAACTAGAAAAGCGCGAACCAGACTCAGAGCAATTTATCCGTCCACAGCGGCAGTGGTCTGATATAGTAATTAGTTTCTACCCGCCTACAGAAGAAGAAGATGAAACCAATGGACACCTGAATGTCCGCCTGGTACTGCGTCCAACAATTCCCCACCCAGATTTTACCCAGATTGTCCAATCCTACGATGTTAATTCCCTGTCCGCGATCCGCCTTGGGCTAGACCGGGATATGACCAAGCCTGTAGATGTCTTGGAAGTTGACGGTCATGCAACCTTGGAGCAGGTGAATAAGCTAGAGCACATCATTTGTGCCGATATGCCGCATTTACGAAATATATGCGATCGCGAAAGCAACCCAGAACTGGGCAAAATTGCTGGTACAACTGGGGAAACACTCCAAAGTTACCCTCTGGCTCTGACTCAGTTGATCATTACCTACCACATGCTCAAAGCAACGCAAGCCTACTAGTAAGAAGCAAAGATGAAGAACCGTTTAGTATAGCGTGGTTTTGGGCTGCTGCTTATGCGATCGCGTAGCGGCTCCCGTAGGGAGCATCGCACTGCTCAAATTTCAGATGCATCAACGCGCCCTTCAATCGGCTCATATTCATCCTCTAGCAACTAAAATTGAGCCTTTTCGTAAGTTGTAACTAGTGAATATGACTTGTAACTGTGTTATTCCTCTGACAGCAAGATGTGCAGAAAAGAAAAAATTTACCAAGATTAAAGATTTTCGTAAATAAAGATGATTATGAGAGTAAACAAGGGATAACTAAAGATAGTTTCACTTAGGGTGACTATTCTCTTAGTTCTTCTATGACTTATTGCCTCAGAATTGCCGATATACCCACAAATGAACGTCCGCGTGAGCGGCTAATGACCCATGGCCCCAAAATTTTAGCTACAGCAGAATTAATTGCAATTCTTTTAGGTACTGGTCAAGGGCCAGGAAAACTGTCAGCAGTGGGTTTGGGGCAATATATCTTGACCGAATTAGGCAAACACCAACGTGATCCCTTAGCAGTTCTCCGAGAAGTTACCCCCGCCGAGTTGATGCAAATACCTGGTATTGGCCCAGCCAAGGCGACAACTATCCTAGCGGCTATTGAATTGGGCAAACGCGCCTTTCAATCCCGTCCCTTAGACCGAACAGCAATTGATAGCCCAGTTGTGGCTGCTGCTGCTCTGAGTCAAGATTTAATGTGGCAAACACAAGAACGTTTTGCAGTGCTGCTATTAGATATCAAAAATCGCTTGCTAGGCACACAAGTGATTACTATTGGCACAGCCACCGAAACCCTAGTCTCTCCCCGCGAAATTTTTCGGGAAGTCATTCGTCAAGGAGCAACGCGGGCAATAGTTGCCCACAACCACCCTTCTGGTAACATTGAACCCAGCCAGCAAGATATAGAATTGACGCGCCAACTGTTAGCAGGAGCGCAGTTTTTAGACATTCCGCTGCTAGATCACCTCATTTTGGGCAATGGCAATCACCAAAGCTTGCGGGAAACAACAACCTTATGGAATGAGTATCCTCAAGGAGATTAATAGAATTTTGGATTTTATGGCAAGTTGTCTCGTAAAACCAAGAATCCCCGTCAATTTATTGCGGGGAGTGTCAATCTACGTTAGCTATGATAAGATGATAAATCTTGGGCGATTAGCACAGGGGTAGCGCACATCCTTCACACGGATGGGGTCACTGGTTCAAATCCAGTATCGCCCATTATAAAAAC
Source organism: Nostoc sp. B(2019) (assembly GCF_010091925.1). Lineage (GTDB taxonomy): Bacteria > Cyanobacteriota > Cyanobacteriia > Cyanobacteriales > Nostocaceae > Komarekiella. Next base: position 25,280 of record NZ_WVID01000028.1, read on the forward strand.
ATACTCCAGCACTTGGAACCACATAAATTACTCCGTGTGCAATTGGCTCCTGACTCTTGGTCAATACTTTCTCTTATAAGCACTTCTTATCTCCTTTGCGGTCTGGGAAAAGGTGAATCAGTGCGGTGAGTCCAGTCTTGTACCGCTACGGGACAGCAAGGGTTTCCCAACCTAGGGAACTGGCGTTAGCGTTAGCGTGGCTGGAATATTTCTGATGTAATAGCAGACTATACAGGTATGACTGCACACGGTTCTGTGGGTATGGTGTTAGCCAGTTTAGGAGGACAATATTCACTACAATATTCACCAGCATAGATAGATAAAACTACGCTAAAACCGACGTGGCGATCGCTCTCTCCAATTGAAATAGCTTGATACACTGCACAAGATGCTAACATCACTACACAGAATTCGTAATTAAGAAAGTTAAATTTAATCTAGGTTTCCAGGCTTGCATCTGTAGCCTGGTTTTGCAGAATTGGTATAACTAGTAAAAACTAAGTACTTTTATAATCCTGTTATCCTCATAACTACCCACGCAGAGAGCAACCCAAAAAAGCGATCGCTATGCTTCAGTATCCCAATCTCGAACAAGCGCTAAAATATCACTTCGGTTACGACCAATTCCGCCCCGGACAGCGGCAAATTATCGAAGATGCGTTGCAAAACCGGGATTTACTGATTGTAATGCCAACCGGTGGAGGAAAATCTCTGTGTTTTCAGTTACCTGCATTGCTGAAAAAAGGTTTAACGGTGGTGGTATCGCCGCTGATTGCCTTAATGCAAGACCAAGTGGAAGCACTGCGAAATAATAACATTTCCGCCACATTTTTGAACAGCAGTCTTAACCCGTATAAAGTGCGATCGCGTGAAGAAGCCATCTTAAACGGTAAAGTCAAATTATTATACGTCGCCCCAGAACGTCTTTTGAGTGAAAGATTTCTCCCATTTCTAGATTTAGTCAAGGAAAAAATTGGGATTGCAGCTTTTGCAATTGATGAAGCGCACTGCGTCTCTGAGTGGGGACACGACTTTCGCCCAGAATACCGCCAGATGAAATCTCTGCGGAAACGCTACCCCAATATCCCGACTCTCGCCCTCACAGCCACAGCAACAGATCGCGTCCGTACTGATATCATCCAACAATTAGGGCTAAAGCAACCCAGTATCCACATTGCCAGCTTTAACCGCCAAAACCTTTACTACGAAGTTCGTTCTAAAACTAAGTCTGCTTACGCTGAACTATTAGAACTTGTCCGAGAAAACGAAGGTTCAGCAATTATTTATTGCTTAACGCGCAAAAAAGTTGATGAACTCACTTTTAAACTGCAAAATGATCAGATTTCTGCTTTGTCTTATCATGCTGGATTAGGTGATGAAGAACGCAGCAACAATCAAACTCGATTTATTCGGGATGATGTGCGTGTTATGGTGGCAACAATTGCCTTTGGGATGGGGATTAATAAACCAGATGTGCGGTTAGTAATTCACTTTGATTTACCGCGTAATTTGGAAAGTTATTATCAAGAATCAGGTAGGGCTGGAAGAGATAGCGAACCTTCACGTTGCACACTTTTTTTTAGTTTTAGTGATATTAAAACTATTGAATGGAGTATTAATCAAAAAACTGACCCTCAAGAACAGTTAATTTCTAAGCAACAACTACGTCAAGTAATTGACTATGCTGAAGGTACTGTTTGCCGACGCACAATTCAGTTAGGTTATTTTGGAGAACGTTTTCCAGGAAATTGTGGTAACTGTGATAATTGTCGTTATCCCAAACCATTGCAAGACTGGACAATTGAAGCCATGAAGTTTTTATCTTGTGTGGCGCGTTGTAAAGAAAGATTTGGAATGCTGCACATCATTGATGTGTTGCGGGGAGGGAAAAACCAGAAAATTACCCAAAACGAACATGATAAACTTTCTACTTATGGTATTGGCAAAGATAAAACTGTAGACGAGTGGCGAATGTTGGCGCGATCGCTTTTACATCAAGGCTTACTAGAACAAACTAGCGATGGTTATTCAGTTTTGAAACTGAACGCCCTAAGTTGGGAAGTAATGCGGCGACAGCGTACGGTTTCTCTAGCCGTTCCCATAGCACAAAAGATTACTTGGGAAGAGGGGAGTGAAAAAGCCGCAGAGGCAGAAATATTATTGCAGAGATTGCGATCGCTCCGCAAACAACTTGCTGATGAACAATCTGTACCACCTTACGTGATCTTTCATGATTCAACCCTGAAATTAATGACGCAGGTACAACCTAAAACTATAACCGAGTTCAGTAAACTTTCTGGTGTAGGTAGTCACAAACTAGCCCAGTATGGCGAAAAGTTCCTCGCAGAAATTAAAGCCTACCGCCAAGAACAAGGTTCGCAAGAACAAGTTAAATCTACACCTTTTTTAGGCTCACCTTCTGACACAGAGTTATTTACCTTACAGTTATATCAACAAGGTTTGAATGTTGCTGAAATTTCCCAAAAACGCAATATCCGCGCTACAACTATTATTCGTCATCTAGCAGATTTAATTGAAAAAGATCAACCTGTAGATTTAAATCAGTTAGTACCTCTCGAACGTCAGAAACACATTTGGCAAGTTTTAGAAGCGGTAGGTGATATTTCTCTTACCCCAATTCGAGATCAGCTTGGCGAAAGCTACAGTTATGATGAAATTCGTTTAGTGCGGGGAAAGTGGCGACGTGAAAATCGCAAGTGATCATTTACTTATTACCAGTAAGTTCTAACAGAGCAGAGCGGCTCTACGAGGACATGAATATTACTGGTGTTATGGGTCTAATTGAAGCTCAAAAGACTACACTGAAAGCTTTAGAGGTGATTGAAATTAAATCTTTTGGCAGAGAGTAATGCATACTATTCACTCAATTCTGGCAAAATGTGGACAAACACCCTCCATTCTGACTACTTTCTCTTAATTTCTAACTCCTTGTTGGTAAAAAATTGAGCGATTAAATAGACAAGGATACCCGCAGCCATTCCCGGAAGCACTTCGTAAACAATATAAGACAACTTGAATACTAAACTCCAAGAAATAGCTGCTGCAATGCCAACGCTCATCATTAACAGTGCTACAGATGTCTTTACAGGCAATTGCCAGACACGTAATATTAATAATGGCCCTAAACCCGAAGCCAAAGCTGACCAAGAGAATGTAACTAACAGGAATACATTACTATCACCTGCTAAGGCAATACTTAAAACTATCATTGCCACAGTCAGAGTTCCTAGCTTTGCCAGTTTGTAAGAGTTAGCAAACTGAGGAAAAATATCTTGCGTGATCGCTGCTGAACAACAGAGAATTTGAGAATCTGCGGTAGACATCGTAGCAGCAAACACTCCTGCTAGCATCAGTCCTACAAAGACAGCAGGTAAAAACTCTTGTGCTAAGTAGGGTAAAGCCAACTCTGGATCGCCCCCAGTCATCAATTCTGGTAAAACTACTCGCGCTGTCAAGCCAATACCAATAGCAGAAAAAGAATTAACCAGACCACAAATGGTTTTGATATTGAGAGCATGATTTACATTTTCAGCCGAGTCAATCGCCATTGCTCGTGTCAATATGTGAGGTTGACCGACTACACCAAACCCAGCAACTATCCAACCAAATAAAAAGGGCAAAAATCCCAGAGGGAGATTTGTGGGACTCAAACTAACGAGTTGTGTATCAATAGCTGCCAGTTTTGTCCAAATTTCTCCTAATCCCCCAGAGTTGACAACTGCAACAGTTAACAGTAAAAGTAATGAACCAATCATGATGATCCCTTGTACTGCATCTGTCCAGATTTCGGCACGGACACCTCCAGAAAAACAGTAAATGACAACCATGATCGCCCCAAGTACAATTCCCCAGTAGTAATCCCAACCGAACACTACATTAAGTGCTTTGCTGCCGGCGATAAGTTGTGATGCAGCATAAGAACCAAGAAAAGCAATAATAATGATCGCTGAGACAATAGAAATCCAGCGATCGCCTGAAGTATTTTGACCCAAAAAGGCGGAGACTGTATCAGACGAGGTTTCCTCAGAAATTTGTCTTAACCGCTTGAAAAAAAACCACCAAGCAATGTAGTCTCCAACTGCCCAGCCAATAACTAACCAAATAGCAGAGATTCCAATCTTGTAGGCAAAACCAACTTGACCTAAAAATAATAAGCCACTCTGACCTGTTGACATTGCTGATAGTGCTGTTAACCAGGGGTGTACCCCTCGACTCGCTAGTAAGTAATCAGCAGTTGTGTTTTGCTTGTGGCTTGCAGAGTAAATTCCTACAAAGATAATTAAGGCAAGAAAACCGATGAAAGTAACTGCTATTAATAGTTGATTAGTCATAGAGAATTAGGGGAATCTTGTTAAAGAATTCCTGGTATTCTTAATTACCGCCTAATTCTACCAACTTACGTCTACCTACTCTAGATACCCGACTTCTTAGAGAAGTCGGGTATCTTGTTATTCGTTAATTAGCTGGTGATAGTCTTACGCTCAATCACAGATGGTGTGCCTGATCCGTTGTCTTGTGTTTGTACGTCTTTCGGCGTACCATGCAGCCTGGGGTCGGGCTGGGGTGGGTTTGGTTCTGGCCCTACTGGTTGGGGCTTTGCAACATATTGGAATTCACCTTTGCCGTCCATTGAGGGGCCTTTTGCCCAACGACCTTCAGCGCTTTCAGTACCTTCGGAGTGATTCCAGAACTGATAAGCAAACTCGTTTTTCCCATATTCGTAAGCAACCTTGGGAACAACTGTGTCTTCAAACCCTTCACTTTTGAGATCTTCAATTGCCGCTAGCCACTGATTTTGATGCATGGTGTCGCGGGCAATCATGAAACTGAGGTGGTCTTTAACTCCTGGATCGTCTGTCATTTCATACAACCGTACAGCCTGCATCAGGCCTTGAGATTCGGCATGGAGATTAGACCGAAAGTCTGCCAATAGATTACCACTGGCGACAATGAAACGACCGTTCCACGGGAAACCAACGCTATCGGCTGGCATGGCACCTCCACCAGAGACAATGGCATGTTGAGGATTCATCGCCGCTGCCATAATCACATCTCGTGGGTTTGTACCACCCATAACTGCACCCACAACCGCATCTTTTGCACCATCCTCTTGATATTTGATCGGTGCTTTATCCAACAGATGAGCAATCATTGTGGCAAGCATTTCGACGTGACCGATTTCTTCAGTACCAATGTCAAGCAACATATCGCGGTACTTGGCAGGGCCTCGACAGTTCCAGCCCTGAAATAGGTACTGCATCATCACGGTCATTTCACCAAAGCTGCCACCGATGAGTTCTTGCATTTTCTTTGCATAGACTGGATCTGGCTTTTCCGGCGGCGTAAAATACTGTAGTCTTTTATTGTGATAAAACATTTGGATTCCTCATTAATGGCAGATAGTGCTAACACAACATCAAACTGTTGCCAAACTTTTATCTGATATTTGTGTCGCCTCTATCTATCTAGGAAACTCACCAAATGTTTTATCTTCATCAGCCTCTAGTCAGATAAAAAACATACTTTTAAATAAGTATTTTGACGGAGGTTTATTAATCTCTATTTCTTTCTAGGAATGGATTTTAGAAGGGTTTGCTTTGCTTTAATAGAAGTATAACCAGGCTTTGTCTGGTAACGGGTTAAAAGTAACTATTGCGATCGCTTCCCATTTTGGGCGATTCTCTTGAGTATATTACAGCAAATGGTTAATTGCTTGTAGGGTGGGCATTACAATGCCCACCCCACTGTAAACTTGCTTCGCCGTAAGGTACGGAGAACTCAAAGAGTAGCCGCCATGCGTCTATGAATCTAACTTGGCGGCTGAAGTCAGATAACTACAAATCAGTTTTCATCGCGCCCGTGGACTTGAGCAGGTGGACTGGTTGCCTCAACTGCGGTGAATGGTTCTAAAATTTTGTAGGTGTGGGTCGAACCTTTTGGTACTATCCAGGAACTCCCAGGTTCTAATAAAATCGTTTGCCCTTCAATGTGCAACTCTGCACGACCATTAATTACATAACCGACAGTTTCATATTCTCGCGCGGTTGGTTCTTTGGCTTCGCTTGGTTGCTCGTCTTCCCAAAGACGCATAGCAAGAGATTTACCAGAAGCAAGATACTTCTGACCAAGTTTACCTTTAGGGGAATGGCTAGAGTCTACTTTGATAACGGTTGTATCAGACATAATTTTCTACCTTTTTGACTTAGGGATGAGTGATTAAGCTAATTGGCAAACAAGATTGCATGGTGGTAGAAGAGGTAGGAGACAGGGGTAGCAGGGGAGTGGAGTTCTAAGGTTGATTCACAAAGCTCAAAGACTCGTTAACGGAGTTCTGATTAATAAATATCAGACAGAGCCTCATAACAGGCATTCCTTAGCTCTGCTAAGGAACGAGGAAAAAAGGAACAAAGTTAAAGAACTCAACACTATTTAAGGTTTGAGTACAACTTTGATGCAGTTATCTTTCTTGTGCTTAAAAATTTCGTAGCCGTGGGGCGCTTGTTCTAGAGGTAAGGTATGAGTGATGATGAAAGTTGGATCTATTTCACCGTTTTGGATGTGTTCTAGCAAGGGTCGTAAATACTTGTGGACGTGAGTTTGTCCCATTTTCATGGTTAGTCCCTTGTTCATCGCAGCACCCATTGGCACTTTGTCTACAAAACCACCGTATACACCTGGAATTGATACGTGACCACCTTTCCTACAAGATACAATTACTTGTCGTAATGCTGTGGGGCGGTCTGTTTCTAGACGTACTGCTTGCTTTACCTGGTCGTACAATGCCATAAAATCTGTGCCGTGTGCCTCCATTCCCACTGCATCAATGCACGCATCAGGGCCACGACCGCCGGTCATTTCTTTTAGTGCTTCGCCAACATCAACTTCTTCGTAGTTGAGGACTTCGGCTTTGCCGTATTCTTTAGCCATTTGCAGACGTTCGGGAACACGGTCAAAAGCGATGACACGTTCTGCACCTAGGAGATATGCACTTTTGATGGCGAATTGTCCGACTGGGCCGCAGCCCCAAACCGCGACAGTATCACCGGGTTGGATGTTGCAGTTCTCGGCTGCCATGTAGCCAGTTGGGAAAATATCGGTTAAAAATAGTACCTGCTCATCCGTTAAACCATCAGGGATTTTGAACAAGCCTACATCAGCAAAGGGCACTCGTGCATACTCTGCTTGACCACCAGCGTAACCGCCGAATAGGTGAGAGTAGCCAAATAGACCAGATGGGGAATGACCCATTTGCTTTTCTACCATCCAAGCATTGGGGTTTGAGTTATCGCACAGTGACCATAAATCCCGATTGCAGAAAAAGCAATTGCCACAGGATATTGTAAAGGGAACAACGACGCGATCGCCTACGTTCACATTTTTGACTGCACTCCCAAGTTCGACAACTTCCCCCATGAATTCATGGCCAAGAATATCGCCCTTCTCCATCGTGGGGATATAGCCGTTATAAATATGCAAATCCGAGCCACAAATTGCCGTGGAAGTAATTTTGACAATTGCGTCACGCGGGTTGATGATTTTTGGATCTGGAACTGTTTCAACCCGTACATCGTTCGATCCATGCCAGCAAACTGCTTTCATGATTATTAGTCCTTAGTTATGATAATTTGCTCTGGGGCTACGCTCCGCTGTGCTCTAAGCGTAGCTATGCCGTAGGCTTTACGTAATTCGTAATTCGTAATTTACGAATTATTAATTATTTAAAAATTGGTCAATAATTATGAAGGAGGGGGGAGTCAAGAATAGTCAAGAGTTAATGCTCAATCTTGAATATTCAACAGACTCCCCTGTTACTCCATCTTTAGTAAGTGGGATTATTTAACTTGATAATATCCCTCATTATTTCCAGTTATTGGCTTAACAGTATCTTCTACTTTCTCTTTAGTTGACTGCAAAAAGTTTTTGGTGCTTCGAGGCAGTGGCTCATCAAGATTAAGCTTTTCTCGGATATTATCAACAGCGCTTTTTGCATTTTCTCCAGTTCTGTCAGCCGCCCGATTTGCTTTGTTGGTAAGGTCGTTTACATCACTGTCAGGTACTCCTTTATAATAAGTACCCTCTGGAGTTGTCATAGTGTTAGCAGCGTATGCTTGTAGTGTAGTACTATAGCCAAAAGCTTGAATCGCAAAAAATGAAATTACTACAAGAAAAACTGTCAGAATTTGACGTAAGTTTTTTAGAAAAGAAGTTGCTTGGTTCATTAAAGCTCTCCAATTTATCATCTGTACCCTGGTAATTAGCTAGTAGTAAATGCTCACAACTAACCTCTTAGCCATTTCGTGTCAACACAACTTTGATGCGGCTGTTTTTCTATGTTGAAAAATCTAAATTTGTCATTCGCTTTATATAAATGACAAAGGACGAAGGACAAATAACTATTTATGTCCAGTGGGTTGTCCTTCAGTAGTAGCGATTTCGCCTGCTTCCATTAGCATTTTGAAGCGGCGTAATTCATCACCAATTTGCTGTTCTGGTTCTTCACCAAAAAGTTTAGCGACAACAGATGCTAACGCTCCGCCGGGTGGGTTATACTCCAAAACAACCTTGACTTCCGTGCCGCGATCGCCTGTTGCTTTTTTGAAGCGAACAAAACCAGAATTATCGACATCTGCACCTTCTACAGAAGCCCAAGAAATAAATTCATTTTCCCGGTCTTCTAAAATGTCTGCATCCCATTCCACGCTGTTACCCAAGGGTGCGTTAGCAATCCAGTGTGAACGTTTTTCGTTGTAAACTTTCACAGATTTGAGATGCTTCATAAATGTGGGCAGATTCTCAAAGTTGTGCCAAAAACGGTACAGTTCATCTGCTGGTTTATTGATTGTTACTGTCTTTTCAACTTTGATAGGTTGGTTTACTCCTATTGCTTCTTGCGCCTGCTGGATTGTGCTTTGTTTTGTTGCACCTTGATAAATCAAACCGCCACCAGCTAAAGCTGTCAGCGCTCCGCGCAAAGAGCCTTGTCTTAAACCCATTAGCACCAGCGCACCGCCGCCTATAAGAGATGCCCAGCGCTCAGTTTCACTAGCTTCACTTTGACTAATATTCGGTTTATCCCCGGATGTCGAAGTCACTTTTTTATCTCCCAATGAGTTATTTTATGTTTCTGCGCTTTTGCCTCTCATGCAAGCGGCAGAGACGCTGTGTATGCATAATGTGGGAATGATGATTTATTTCACGCAGAGGCGCAGCGAAAAGTTCTGTTCGCGTAGCGTCTCCGCAAGGAGAAGGAGGGTTTCCCAATCTAGGAAACTTTTCAAGACAGAGGCGCAGAGATGATGAGGAGTTATAAACTAAGCTTACTCAAGTGCAGACGCACTATGGCCCTTAAATGCAATCAATCTGCAATCTGGCTTTTAACGCAAGTATTGGTGTACTTATGTAAGCTCTGGGACTAAAGTTGAGTTTAAATCTCAATACATCAATTTCATCTCTGGTTGTGCAACGCCTCTTCCTGAATTCTTACATTGATACAGCAGCACCCGTAGTTGGCCGGGGAGGATTAGTCTGAGCACCTATCCGCGCCTGATACAGCTTTATCAATTGCTGTTCGTATTTCCTCAAATCGTTGTAAATTTGTTTGAAAATAGCAGTTGCTATTGGGTCAGTGTATGTTGCACACAAGTTGCCAATATCACCAATACCAGTTTGTACGTCTCCTAAAGCGGAACGTAACTGATATATGTCATCACTACCTGTTAAGGCAGTTTTTACCTTGGCGTATTGATTGGCGATATTTGCGGTTAAAGATGGTTTTTCGCCTAGTTTGTGAAGATAAGTTTCCAGCTTTTCAGTGTGACGCTGTTTATTAGTAATCATCTCTTGAAAGAGCGATCGCACTTCTGCATCAGATTCTTTTTCGGCGTATTTTTCCAAAGCTTCTAACGAATAACGCTCACCAGCAAGAGCAGTATTCAAACCTCTGGCGATATCACCTTTAGTTGAGCCACCCCAAGCATCAGCTAGTTTCCACCATTCGGCGCTTGTGTCTTGTTCATCTGGCAATGCAGCGTCTTTGCCACCATAACCCAAGCGGCTCAAAATAGCTGTGGTGAAAATTGGCAAGTCTCCGGGTTCACGTGAGGTAATCAAATTACCGTCTACTACTAGCGGCTCGTCTATGTAGTTTGCACCTGCATTAACGATATCTTTGCGGATAGCGCTAAAACCAGTGGCTTGCTTACCTTTGAGTAAATCGCCTTCAATCAAAAGTTGTGGCCCGTGGCAAACCGCAGCTACCAATTTTCCTTGCTGCATCGCCTCTTGTACAAAGCGGACTGTGTTGGGATTCCGCCGCATTTTGTCGGGAGCCATACCACCAGGAATGATTACTGCATCGAATTCTGCTGCGATCGCTTCTGTTGTTGTGCCATCGGGCTGCATGTTAAGTTTACCGCGTTTACCTTTATATTTTTCATTCATGCGCCCACCGAGTACAACAACTTCTATCCCCGCTTGTTTCAGCCCATTATAAGGAACTGTAAATTCAGAATCTTCTACTTCGTTTTCAATGAGGATAGCAACTTTTTGCTTACTAGAATGATTTTGCTGAGTCATTGGTATTACCTGTTTATTCCTGGGTTTCAACTAGCTAAAATATTCAACAACTAGGTCAATTAAGCAGCCAGTATGTTTTCTTTGGCTTGCAGTACTTGAAGTTGGAAATTTTAAGTTATTTATTGTTTCTTATGCAGATGCTTCGCTTGTTGGTGTAGCAAACAATTCTTCGTAATCGTGAGAAAAATTAGCGTGAAATGCGGCAAATATTTCCGGTTTGACAGCATTTTGCAATACAGCAAACACAGCGCGGACATGAATCGCAGCGGTAGTCGGTTCTATATTTTCTTTTTGGCTCGCACGGGCAATAAATTCTTGCAAATTAAATGATTTATTTGATTCTTCCTCTTTACCTTGTAAATACTTACCTAATTCTTGGGGCAATTGGGTAGCTAAGTCTTGTGCTTGATCAATAGCAATACGCTCTTTAACAGTTTCCAGTGTGGCACGGGTAGAACGTTCTGCTTCTTCTCGAGAATCTGATTGAGCAAGACTTTGTACGTGTGTAATAAACTCGTTGTATTCCACTTTCTACCTCCGCTTCTCAAAATTAATCTTTGTTATTTAGCATTCAGGTAGTTAAAACCATGAGTAAAAATAAACCTAGCTAGATTTAAATATTGATTGCTGGATACAAAAAGTCATGAGCTAGAAATTGGTGGTTGGGCATTATACTAACTTCTAACTCACAACTAAAAACTTCAACTACAAGTACAACTTACCTTGGCTTGTGAATTCATGGTTACAATCTTAAGGCTGTAACTGCTTGCTTAGCTTCGTACTAAGGGGATAGATTATTTTATTTCTAAAGCTATACATCTTCAGTAGGACAACCTGGCGTCAGGAAAACGTTATTGTGAGAATGCAGAAAAAGGCTAGTATCATGGCAGAAAAAAATCATAATGACGAAAATCAAACCAATGATTTGCCGCAGGAAATTACTGAATCCTACGGTACTGGTGTGAAAGACTTGCCGGGGTACAATATTGGTGGGCGATCGCTACGAGACGAAAGACGCGAGTATACAGAAACCAGTCCTGAACTCACCGGTGGCGATATTGACGCTTATTGGGAAGACGCGGATGCAGTAGGGGATGAAGCTGTTGGTGGTACTGCTCCCACTCCCGATCAAAATGTAACTGAGGAGCTAGGAGCAGCAGTCGGTCTAGAAATGGATGATGCTGCGTTTCTCCGTACCAACGAGATTTTAGAAGAACGGGACGATTCTCGCTGGGAATTAGATCCAATGTCTTCCGAAGATTACAAAAATCGGCGGGAGTAAAAGAGTATAAGCGCCTACGGGTACTTGTATTAGTATTAAGTTGCAAAAAAATAGAATTCGAGTTTTGATTCGGAGTTTCGAGTTTTCATCTCGGAACTCCGATTTATAAATTTAGTAACCTGAAATTATAGCTGAACAATAAAGCTCATCATTTTACCCTACATAGTATATTTTTGCTTTCAGCTTTGGCTATTTTTCCAACTACAAATATTTTTAATGTAGAACTACACTCCTCTCGATTGATATTCTAATTTTAATTGTTCCTCTTTTTGATTTAGATACATCTCTATCTTCAGTGAGGTAAAACGTCAAATACACATTTGATATTGTTATTGCTAATAGATATTAAGTGCAATCGGAGTTGATAATGACATACACCCAAACTGGCGATCCAACTATTCGCGAACATGTTCAAGCTTGGCAAAGATTGGATGTTGATCAACAACTCGCGTTGTTTTGGTTCATTTACAAAGAAATGGGTAGCTCAATTACACCAGCTGCTCCTGGTGCTAGCACTGCTTCCCCAGAAATTGCCGAAGGCCTATTTAATCAAGTTAAGGAATTATCTCACGAAGAACAGTTGCAAGTTCAACGTGACTTAATTAATAAAGCAGATACCCAACTTTCTCGTCAATACGGCTCTTTGGGTGATACCACCAAGCTGCTATTCTGGTATCGATTATCTCAAGGGATGGATAATGGTACTATTATTCCTGTTCCTTCTGATTATGAACTTCCTTCAGAAGCTAAAGCAGTATTTAACAAAATTCAAGTCATACCCTTTGAGCAGCAGATTACTCTTTTCCGTGATTATGTTGCGCCAATGGGTGCTGAACCTAAAGCTGGTGCTGAAATTTAGAAATTAAATTTTGAACTGTTTTACTGTGCTTGAGTCTGTCTTTGTACCTTTTGGATAATGGCTGTTAACTCTAAACTGCCGGATCAAACATAACTATAATGAATTGGGAACTGGTTATAAATTACCAATTCCCAATTTTCAATTGAAAATTATAGTTTTATCTGCTATTTGGTATAATTCAAAAAATCAAAACCTATCTATAAATATAGAACTCCTATTTGATTTTTGAAATACACGTAGGGTGGGCAAAATCCACCATATCCAGGTTTTGGTAAGCAAAGCCCGCCCTACATTACTTAAAATTTTTCACATAGCATTTATGATTCCTATAAATACAGAGTAAGAAATAAAAATCTTACTCTGTGATTATCAATATCTATCGTTAGTACCGTTGCACCCTAGATTCGTTACGCTCTTTGTTTATATTCAATACGATAAGTTTAACTATAGTTTATTTCATCTGTCTTACGACTGGTTTAAATATCTTGCATTTGCTTTAATATTCTATCTTTTTATAGTATTTTTTAAGACATAATTCTCTGATTTTTAATAAAAAATAATCGCCAAAGTTAAACTTTTTACGTTACAAATATCATTACTTTTTTCTCACACATAACACCAAATTACAACTACTGTTATAAAACTGTCATTGAGCGGTAGTCATAAATATGCAATCATAGTTAATTGAGGAATAACCTGATTACGTGGTAAATATCGCTAGACAACATTAAAGTAATCTTCCTCACCTTATGACTAATAAAAGCTTATATCACATTGGCTTTGGACAAGATGATTTGGGTTCATCTGCTCCCAGTATTGCTTTATTATCTGGCGATCCTGAACGTGCGTGTTTAATTGCTCAAACTTATTTGCAGGATGTGCGCTTATTGTCGGAGAATCGGGGACTCAATAGTTATGTGGGAAACTTATCAAATGGTCGTAGTATTTTATCTGCTACCAGTGGTATGGGTGCGCCTTCGCTAAGTATTGTGGTCAATGAATTGGTACAAGTTGGAATCCGACAAATTATTCGTATTGGAACTTGCGGCTCAATTCAACCTTATATAGCTGTAGGTAGCATTGTAATTAGTAGTGCGGCATTGTGTCGCCAAGGTGCAGCAAATGACATTGCACCTGTGGAATATCCAGCCGCCGCTGAGCCGTTTCTCACAGTTTCCTTAATTAAAGCAGCACGAGAATTAGAGATTGAGCATTATGTAGGAATTACGGCATCGGTGGACACTTTTTATGAAGGACAAGAACGTAGTAACTCAGCCAATCCAAATTTGATGCGATCGCTGCATGGCATTACAGAAGAATATCGGCGTTTGAATGTTTTGAATTACGAAATGGAATGCGGTACGCTATTTAAAATGGCGGGTGTGTATAATTTTGCCGCTGCTGCTGTCTGCGGTGTAGTTGCTCAGCGTACCTTTGCTGAAAATGTGATTTTGCCAAAGAAAGATATTGCCGTAAATAATGCGATCGCTACTGCTATCCGTGCAGTAGCAAACCTGGGGTGAGCTAACAAATTTCTAGCTACATCTTTAAATTTCCATTATCTAACTTCTTAGTATGTCATGTTTTGATGTAGTCTAAGTAGTTTTATCATGTCTTTACTTAAACTTTAATTTAATATTAGTGTTTATATGTACTATATATTTAGTAAGATGCAATTTCGTTTTATATAAACACCAAAAATCAGTAAAATAAATGAGCATTTTTGAATAACAATTTGCTTAACAAGCCAAATAAAATACATTATTTATCAACATTTATAGTAAACTTCGGAGAATCCAAATAATATGAAAAATGCTTTGAAGTGTTGGCTGAAAACCATTAACATAACTTTAATAGCTGTAATGCCGACTTTGATATTCTTACCATTACCCCAACGGGCAATAGCCGAAGATCCAGGAGCATGTTTCATGATCACAACCTCTGGCAAAACGGTAGGATTGGCAAACCTTTGTGGTGGTATAACAATAACGCCACCCTCAAGCAACGACAATAAAGTTTTTCGGATTCCGATTAAACGCCGTCTTGGTGGAACTCCCATAATTGATGTCACTTTCAATGACAAACAATCCTTTGAGATGATTGTAGATACAGGTGCGACTGGTACTCTCATTACTCAAGGTATGGCGAGTACGCTTAAACTCGAATCTACAGGTTTAATGCAAGCTCAAATTGCTGATGGTAGCCAAGTACAATTCTCAACTAGCAAGGTAAAATCTATTGCAGTTGGTGGAGTTATAGCTAATAATATTCGAGTTGCGATCGCCCCAAAAGCAGGCATTGGGTTACTAGGTCACGATTTCTTTGGCAAATACGATATCAAAATTTTAGAGAAAGAGGTGGAATTTCATCACCGTTAAAGATGTATGTAGTATGCTACATCTGGTATCAAAAATAAGTCCAGAGTTATGAGGAAATACCCCATACTATTCCTACTTGGCGGAGTGATTGTCAGTTTCAGCCTGTCGCCACTGTTAGCTCAAGCACAACGGCAGGTTTCCAATGCTCAAGTTGCGGCGATGGTAGAGGCGCTGCGACGAGCTGCACCGCAAACAGGCTCCTCAAACGATGGACTTTACAGTGATTGGCAAGTTAAACCAGAAACCCTCAAAGGCTGGTCTAAATCTTGTCTTAAACGAGAACTAACACCAACACAGTTTGAAAATAGCCCCGCGATCGCCCGCCAAGTTGTGTCCTGCATTACGCGCCGTGAGTTAAACCAGCAGTTCCGCGCCACTAGTAATGTTGAAACTGCGGCTGTGCGTGGCGTAGCCTGTTGGTGGATGACTGGTAGTTACACAGGCTGTAATAGCGGTTTCACTGCTAATTATGTCCAAAAAGTTGTCGGCTTTTACCAACAGCAGCGTTCAAAACCGTTAACACCAAATTAATCGCCGCGATATTCACCACTAGACTTGTCTTGAAATTTTTGCAAATTAAACCACAGATAAACACAGATGAACACCGATGAATTATCTGTGTTTATCGGTGTTCATCTGTGGTTCCTTTTTCATTCGCATCTTTGCAATAAGTTTACTGTTTAACTACTAAGAAAGCCTTCCAAACCAGGTACATCTACCCAGCTTGCTGTCGCATGAGATTCATGAGCTAAATCCATCAATAACTGAGAATAAACTCCTTCTCGCAGCGATGGGGTAATTTCTTCCTTACGGTCAATTGCTTGCACCCATTGTTCTACTACGCGCATAAATGCCGAAATGCGCCCATCAGCATAATTTTTGGGAAATATTAACCGATTTGGTATTTCGATTTCGGTGAGAGGTTTACCCAACTCAGAACCCCAAACCCGAAAGCCATGTATATAATCTTTTTGATTTTCACTACCCACAATTAAAGTACCGCGATCGCCATACACTTCTACCCAATGTGTCCTTGGTGCATGAACAACCGCACTGATGGAAACTTGACAAGGTGTCCCATTTGCTAATTCCAGCGCCAGCATACAGGTGTCATCCGTATTCACTGGCTTTAATTCGCCGCTAGTAGGGTCAACTCGTGCGGGAATAGCAGTACTCAAATGGGCGCTTAATCTGCGTACTGGGCCAAATAGCCAGTGAATGTAATCGAAGGTATGGGAACCCAAAGATCCCAATGCACCGCCGCCTTTTTCTTTGTCAGAATACCAATTCCAAGGGCGTGAAGTGTCAGCCCGCGAGGAACCTAGCCAATCAATTCTAATCAGGCGCACTTCACCTACATAGCCTTCTGACAACAATTCAGCAAATAATTGCCATCCTGGTACAAAGCGAAATTCAAAATCTACGGTTGCAATGACGCCTCTTTCTTTAGCTAATTGATATAGTTCTTTGGCCTCAGTTGCATTTAAGGTTACAGGTTTTTCTAGTAATAAATGTTTCTCAGCTTGTAATACTGTTTTTGCCATTTCGTAGTGTAAAAATGGCGGTGTGGAGATGCTGACTGCTTGCACCTCTGGCAATGCAACAATGTTTGCAATTGTGTCGCAGGCGTGGGGGATATTATGAGAGTCTGCGATCGCTTTAGCTTTATTTAGATCTCGGTGATAAACTGCCACTACCTCAGTTTGAGGATGTGCTTTGAATGCAGGAATATGGACTTTTTGACCAAATCCAGTCCCAGCGATCGCAACCCCAATCATATAATCTTTACTCCCATAATTACGTAATTTTTATTGCTCATACCAAGCATATATTCCTTTTGGCGACGAGTGCCCAAGTCACAGCAGCGACCGTTATTGAATTAAAATTATTGCCTCTTGAACCTTAGTAGAAAGAACTTTTTGCAGCCCTTGCTCAATTTGACTAATTAGTTTGTCAAAAGCTTCTTGATTCGCTGCTAGTTGTTGTTGCAGAACCTTTTCCAACTCCGGCTTTAATTGGGCACACATATCATTAACTTTCTTGTCGCTCAAAAAACTAAAACGAATCCAGCTAGGGATATCCAAATTTGTCTTGATTGCTTCTTGGACACTCTGGCGATTTAGCTCCATTCCTGCTGCCATGACTGAAGCCCCGTACACCAATGCAATAGGCCAAACCAAGTGTCCAGTTAGTATCAGAGTGATAATACTAGCGAGAGTACCCCCACCAATTACTACATTGATGATAAATGCCACTGTGTCGGCAAGGATAGCATTTCCAATTTTTAATTCTGGGTTGACAAAAGCCGGCTCGATGCTATCTTCAAACCTTAAACTGCTTCTGGGGATCTGAAACTTTCGGCATATTGGGTCGGTTTCTGCGGCTAAGTCGGGTTGAATATGATTGTTAAACCAACTGATGCACTGATTGTTAATTATCTGCTGAGCGCGATCGCCTTTGAGCCACTGCTCTGCTCGACTTTTCATAGATGTTTCCAAATCGGCTAAAGTCCGTATTTGGTTTTTTTGCCAATCTTTTACTCCTGGTCTAACTGCGTTTTCTAGCAAACCATCTGCTAGTGGCTTAATCAACAAATCAATTAACTTTGGGATATGTCTCTCAATCAGTTTTTTGAGTTTTTGTGAGTCCAATAGTTTATTAACTTCTTGTTTGAAGGCAGTAGCACGCAGATCCCATCTTCCTACTCGCGCTAATCCCAGCGCAATACATCGCTCAGGTTCCGGATCTGGACGCAGGAGCGTTTCTGGTTCGGGAAAGATTTCTTGACAAATTTGGTGTGTAAACTTCATTCGAGATGCACCGCCAGTCATTAGTACAAGTTGCGGCACAATTCCAAGTTTTTCCAGCTTTTCTTTAGCCTCACTTACAGAGTCACGAAATGATTGAATCCAACTATGAAGCCTTAGTTCAGGCAAAGGTTGGTTTAAAATCTCCTCCATCATCGATTTGTTGACTTGGGGAATAAAATAAATCTGTTCGTTGATAGACTCGAAGCCACGCGCAAAGGATTGAGGATCGCTGTATAGCTGTTCATTAGAAAAGTAATCTTCTTTAGTTTTGCGACAAGCAAGTTCACAACGAGCTTGGTGATGTGGATATTCATTAAATACTTTTTTTAGTAAGTCTGATTGCTCATGCTTGGCGAGAGTCCGCTCAAAAATAGCTTTGTCGATTAGGGATGCGCCTAAAGTGTTACTTCCAAAATCCATCGGAATTTCTTGTAAGCTCTTAACCAGGGTAAAATCTGTGGTCGAAGAACCAATATCGACAATTAGCACCGATGAAAGAAGTTTTTCATACTCCAGCTTACCTGCTTCTTTGGCTTGCATGAAAGCAGCCCGCGATTCAGGTACAACATTTAATTTGGCAATACCAGCTTCTCGAAGTAGCTTTTGGTATTCCTCTCGTTCACTAACCGACCATCCTGAAGGGCAACCAATATAAAAGTAAGTAGTTTCCCCAGCTTCAATTTGTCTACTTTCTTTTAAAAGGCGGTAGTAGGTAGCTAGAAAAGTGCTAATTGTTTCTCGATACTTGGAATCGTTGTTTGGTTTTTGCTTGAAAGAGATTGTCAGTTGGGTAACGCCAGCTTGAATTAACGCTTGCTCTCCGACAAGATAACCAAGTTTTGGATGCCAACCAAGAGCTGTAATTTGGTTCTTCTTGTTATTAATCTCAAGCATTTCCGGGGGTTCGATGCTCTCCACTATAGCTTTAGCTACAGCCGTTTCACCGTGTCCCAAGTCAAAACCAATTGTTTCTAAAATTTCCATACTCTTATGTCTGTTATTCTCTAGCCTCGGAATATGCTGGCTCAATTACCCGGCCGCGTCTTAGCAAGCGATCGCCTTTCAACAAAGCAGGAGTTATAGTTACGTAATCTTTGGTGGATGGGTCAATACTTGGCTCAAAGTCAAAATAATTGCGATCGCTATGAGGGTCGTTTGGTCGGTAAATTTGAGCGTTAATTCCCTGGGTCATTAAAATCTGTGGCAGCATTTTCGCTAGTGCGATCGCCATTTGGGGTTTTTCAAGAAATGATGCGCCCATGAGCTTTTGCAGAAAATTCAATAATTCTGGCAATTCTTCGATGCCGCGATCGTCTTGATGTTTGTTTGCTTCTTCAAATCTAGCGACTGCTAAGTCAATTGTGTTGAGAGCATCAGCAAGGTTGTCTAAAAGGACTTGGCTATTGACTCGTAGGACAGGTTGAGATGGTTCCAATTGCTCAAAAGACGTTGAATTATCTTTATCGAGTTGAAGCACAACTTCCAGCCCTAAAAGCACAGAAGCTAGTAGGATAGCCATCCATGCACCTGGGGTAGTTTCAGTTAAGTGGAACAACCAACCCAAAATGCCTATGTAAATAAGTGCCTTGAGCAGTTTCAGAATTAACCTGTTGGCGGGAAATTTTGCCGCTAAATTAGTAATTTGCTGTGGCTCTATTGGGGCGGCTTGAACTAAGTTAGCCGCAGCAAGAGTAGCGATGGACTGGCGCAGCGTATCCAGAAAAAAGGAAGCTAGACGTACTTGAGCTACATTTAGCTCGCTAATGTAAATTCTTTCGAGATTATCGAGTCGATTCTGAACCAGCTTGATTACCTGCTCGATGCTGGTTGTGTTTTCAATATCTGCCCGGAGTTGGTTGCGTTCTTCGTTAAAAAGTGAACTTATTGTTTTCATTACGTTGACCAAGACTTTAACGTTACTAATATGAGGACTTACGCATCAGTCCTGTAATAGCAAAAGGTCTACTGCTGCGCTTTAATTCCGTTCAGTAGCGCCTTGTCAGAATAGGCAACAGACTGAGCGCCGTCACTTGGAGTGCAGACGACCCAGTAAATACCTGGCTGGATAAAGTAGAGCTAAGGTCTAGGGGAAAAGCATGTATCCCTTTCTCTAACTCTATCAGTTGTGTTGCATAGAAGCGCAAACCGCCATATATGAATAGCGTTTTCGCCTAAGCAGCTTAATAATTCCCAAAAAGTTAGACTTGAGCAATTAGGAAATTTAAAAACCTGCCAAAATGGCAACCAGCTTTTGATTAACCTGGTTAAATTGTAGAAGATAAACGACTTCAAGGTGTTGTTATCAGGGTCTACCACGTAATCAAATTTTTCTCGCTAAACACTATCTACTAGGTTATTTACAAAAAGAGCAAAGGTATCTATAACAAGAATTTGCAGACTATTTATCTCAGCAAATAAATATTAATAATTAAGGTTGACATTTGCTGCAACAGGAAGATTAACTGTGCATGGGTGTTGTTTTTGAAGTACGCGTTAGCCCCCTAAATAACGGGCAACATCTGTACACAATCCTGTTCACTCCAGCGGCAAATGGTAGAGTGGGAGTTTGAAAGCTGACTGATATGCTTCCTCCCACTCTTTTTTATGGCGAATGATCGCGTTTTGCTTTGAAAATTATAGGCACAACTTTAAAAGCGCGAAATAGCGATTCTTAACTAACAGTTAGTCGGTAAGCTCGTGGTGTTTGTCCTGTCCATCGTTTAAAGGCACGGTGAAAAGCACTAGGTTCAGAGAATCCTAGCAGAAATGCGACATCGTGAATTGGAGTATTCGGATTTTTTAAATGTCGCAGGGATAGCTGTTTGCGAGTTTCATCTAGTAGCTGCTGATAGGAAGTGCCCTCAGCTTGTAACTCTCGCTGCAACTGGCGGACGCTGATTGCTAAACTGCGGGCGATCGCTTCTATAGAGGGAAGTTCGCCTTTGAGTTTTTGGGCGATCGCCTCTATAACTTTCTTGGTGTAATCATCCTCTCGATTCATCGCATCAAGCATTGCTTCTGCATGTTGCTCAAAAAACGAGAGTAAATTAGAATTTGCCGAGAGTACCGACCAATTCAAGCAATTGGCATCGAAGATAATTCGATTTTTCGGCATTGAAAAGTACACGTTTGTCTGAAAAATGCGTTCATGTTCAGAGATAGCAGCAGGACGCGGGTGTTGAAACCAGACAGCTAGAGGACAAAGCGGTTTTCCTGTCGACATCTGAGTTGCCGTTAACAATGATGCAAAGGTGCTTTCAATCGCCTGCCGGGGTTCTTTGAGCAGGTAGTTTTTTAAGTGGTCTACAATGTCACAGTTGCAAAATACTAGACCCTCGGATACAGAGAAGTGAATGTAAGCTCCTTGACTAAACAGATGGGTGTAACGAGAGAGTTTTTCTAGTACTTGCTCGAATGTTTGGCAATTAACCAGCACATAACCAACAATACCGAAAGTCGCCAAATTGAAAGCTTCACCCAGATGTAACCCCAGATTTTCATCGCCTGTTCGCTTGAGAGCTTCCCACCACACCGCGCTATGAAGCGTTCCTGTAATCCGCTGATCGGGCATCTTCAGCAAAGCAGGTTCAATCCCAACAGCAGCACATAGACTATCAGAATCGACTCCATACCTTGCTGCATATTGAACAATGCCTCGCGTGATGTAGACAGAGAAGGTGGCTTCTTTCATGATTTGGTCAGGATTCTAGAAAGGCGCTTTGGGTCAATTTTTTGGCAGGGCATGTCAACTCAGGATTTTGCACAAAGTTTACCGTTGAAGTGTAGTAAAACAACTGCATCAAACGATGACCAAAGTTCAGATGCATTTAAGTTGTTAACAAAAGGAGTTTTTTGCAATGGAATTAACAAATTCACAGATTCACTCTACCACTCCAACCGTAATTGCTGCCCAGCAACCAGAATTAATTGTAAATCCGGTTACAGGCGATCGCATGACCATCCTGCAATCAAGTCATGATGGTGGAAGGTATGCGAAGATTCGTTTTGATTTACCACCCGGAGCTAAAGGTAGTCCGTTGCACTACCACACCAACATGAGTGAAACATTTACCGTGCTCAAGGGTTGCTTAGAAATGGAAGTTGGTCGCAAGGGAAATCAACGGACATTACAGGCGGGAGAAAGTTTACATATTCCGGCGCTCATGCACCACAGTTTTCGCAATGCCTCTAATGATTGGGTAGCGTTTACGAGCGAAAACCAACCTGCGGGACAATTTGAGCAGTTTATTAGAGGAATGTTTGGTCTAGCAATTGATGGTAAAGTCAATCATGAGGGTATGCCAACTAATCTGCTCTACTTTGCGCTATTGCTAAAGAAAGCAGACACAATCCTCGTTGGCCCGCCGCTCATAGTACAAAAGCTATTGGTTAACATCTTGGTTTGGATTGCTCATCAGTTAGGAGCAGAGCAAGCACTCCTCAAGTACTGGGACAATAGCAATGAAAAATAAACTTCTTACAGAAGTCGGGAAAGGGTTAAACGCATAGAATTTTCCTATTCCTATTCCCCTTAATTAAAATATGAACGCTCAAGCACATCAGTCGGGGGTACAGACCGAGGAGCAATAAATGCATCCAAGTAATAATCCAAAAGATTGGTCATGGAAGTTCTGGCCTGTTGTACCACTTTACCCATATAGCAGGCGTCGGACACTATGTAAGGAAATAGTTAAAGACACTATTTGGACATTCGATCAGCTTCATGGCATTATCTACACAATCGTGCCGATTCGGATGACCCTCGTCAAGCTAGAAACAGATGGTCTTCTTGTCTATGCACCGATTGCTCCAACCACCGAGTGTGTACGCTTGGTTAATGAGTTGGTGGCAAAGCACGGTGAAGTTAAGTATATTATTCTGTCTACCAGTTCTGGTTTGGAACACAAAGTTTTCGTTGGCCCCTTTGCCAGACGCTTTCCACAAGCACAAGTTTTCGTCGCTCCGCATCAGTGGAGCTTCCCGCTAAACCTGCCATTGCATTGGCTTGGCTTTCCTCAAGAACGTACCCAAGTACTTCCAGAGAATAAAAGCCTTGCTCCCTTTATTGATGAGTTCGACTATGAAGTGCTGGACATCAACTTGGGACGGGGAGCTTTTACAGAAGTTGCTCTTTTGCATAAGCGATCGCACACTCTATTAGTGACTGATTCTGTATTGTCTGTACCAGAAGATCCACCTGAGATCATCCAATTAGACCCTTACCCTTTATTATTTCACGCCAGAGATAATGCCTTGGACATGATTGAGGACAGTGAAGCAAACCGTCGCAAAGGATGGCAACGTATTTCACTGTTTGCAATTTACTTTCGTCCCAGTGCCTTAGAGATCACTAAACTGGGGCAGATGTTCAGTGATGCATTCAAAGCACCACAGCGATCGCCAAAAGCATACTTCGGGTTATTCCCGTTTCGATGGCAAGACAACTGGAAGCAGTCGTTTGATGCTCTCCGAGGAGAGGGGCGTCCATTTGTAGCACCGATTTTGCAAATCCTCATTCTTCCGCAAGCACCAAGACAAGTACTCAATTGGGCTGACAAGGTTGCTAACTGGGATTTTCACCAGATTATTCCCTGTCATTTTGACTCGTTAATTCAGGCGAGTCCGCGTCAATTCCGACAGGCATTCACTTTCCTCGAAAAGCAACCCTCCGTAAGTGAAGACCTTTCTGCAAAACCAAATCAGTCCTTGTTGGAGAAAGACTTTAAATTCATCAGAGAACTCGAAGCCGGTCTAGTTAGGCGCGGCATTGCAACCCCAGTCAAGGAGAAGGTTTAACGCTCCTCCACTTAAAGGATGAAAGACTCTAAATAACTTTGTCAATAAAAATATACATTACTAGAAATTATCCAATCTGACATCCTTCCAAATATCAGAAACCTGCCATCCTGAATTTCCAACAGATTGAACAACAGGATTATCAATTAATGGAATATAGTTAGCTGTTCTACTCTCTGAATACAGTTCTGGTTTTTCTTCAAGCGTAGGCTCTTGAGTATTGACGATATCGGCTTGAAGATTTTCTTCTTCGGTTTCCTCCATTATCTTTATTTTATCGAGGAGGAGCTTTTCAGACTTTTTGATCAGTTTCATCTTATTTGTTTAAAATTCTAAAAATTGGACATTAAAAAAATAGCATCTGAAATATTGATTTCTCTAAAAATCAATATCATTGTTTATGCATTCTTGGTAGGCTCCGTAAAAAGCTTTTCTGAAGTCTCCTTTTGAGTAAATTTACGCAGGATATACTAGGATACAGCAAATTTACCAAAATCCCAAATCTGTATTGAAAAGTTTCCTACTGCGGGTTTCCCCCGTAGAAAACGTTTCACTGTCTTGAAAAGTTTTGCGCTCCTGTTACCCGGACGCGCAAACTTTTCGCTTATGGGCGTGGTTTTTTATGAGACGCCATACTGCTTAAACCATGCCTGGAGACGTTGCCAACCATCCCTAGCTTCTGTTTCGCGGTAGGAGGGGCGATAATCGGCAAAAAAAGCGTGGGGTGCATCGGGATAGACAATGATTTCGGACTTGCTGCTACTAGATTTAAGGCGATCGCGCATCTGCTGTACTGTATCCAAAGGAATGCCCGTATCTTTACCGCCGTACAGTCCTAGAACAGGGACTTTCAGCGTAGATGCAATATCGACGGGATGCTTGGGCGTCAGTTCAGTCTTATCACCCACCAATCGCCCGTACCACGCCACGCCTGCCTTAACCTTGGGATTGTGTGCTGCGTACAGCCAGGTAATACGGCCACCCCAACAGAAACCCGTAATCCCTAACTTATCAGCGTTACCTTTGGCTGACTTCACGCCCCAGCCTACTGTAGAATCGATATCGGATAATACCTGGGCATCTGGCACTTTGGCTACCACCTGGCGAATTTCATCAATGCTGCTTAACTTTAAAACATCGCCCTGACGTACGAACAATTCTGGAGCGATCGCCACATACCCCAACTTGGCAAAGCGACGGCAGATATCCTGAATGTGCTCGTGTACGCCAAAGATTTCTTGGATCACTAAAACAATCGGGAAATCTATACCCTTTGCAGGCATTGCTCTATAAGCAGGAATTTCGCCATCTTTAACAGGAATTTTTACCGCACCAGCTACCAACCCCTTAACATCGGTGGTAATGACTTGGGCAGAAATAGGTTGTACTGCAAGGGCAAAACCCGTCGCCAGGGTGGCAGTTGCGATAAATTTACGGCGTGTTATTTCTTTCATTATTTTTACTGAAAGCTATCCGGTATCGATCTTAGTCTTTCAGGAAAACATACTTTAATTTCTCGCAAGGGAAAGATTGCTTTAAATGGCTTGCTTAGGAAGATGAGCGATCGCTCATATCAACGCACCAGCACATACTCTGTAGTACAGACTTAACCTAAATACGCCTACGCTTGTTTTTGGTCTTGCCTAAAAATGTTTTCGCCTGTTATTGCCTTTCAGTTTGTATCTAGGTAAACGATACTTGCCTGGTTTTCACCCAGAGATATAGATTGTAGCTTACTAGACTGAACGAACAAAGTTTCAAGGATATGATGAAAAAAAAGCTCAACTAGCAACGCTACTGACGAGTCAGCCTGAAGATCTAGCATAGTTAATTTAGGATGCAGTAGGGCAAAATAAAATTTTTTATCTGAATATATACTTCTTTTGTCAGACAGTAATAAATTCAATTGGTGAAATCCCCTTGTAGTAGTATTTTTGCAAAATTGTTATTTTTAAAGTTGACATCAGAGGTTAAAACTTCAAACTCTTTAATAGCAAGACTTCCAAAAAGTGTCACTACGATAGTGATGTACATAAACCCAAGGCAGGTTAGTTAAGGCTTGATCTCCACAAAGAGAAACTATGCCTTTTTTGAGAATTATAGTTAGAGGAATCTCCGTTCGCATAGCGTTCCCTATCCTTACCGAAAAGCCAGCTACGCACAGTATCGATCACAGAAAAAGGTAAGTAGACGAATCAACTTACTAACTGAACTATATTGGTTTTTAACCCTAATTATCAGAAGTTCGTTTGCAGTTAGATAACAAGACAAACAATTTATATCTACAGCTAAAGGTAGAGGTTCGCTTTATTATCTCTACTTAAAATTAAGTTAGCGACAAATACCATATTGTGCTATTAAGTTAATTTCTAAACAATGAGTTAATTATGTCTAATCTAGTTAAAAATAATTCTGAACATAGCACAAATCAAGACAAAACTCTATCAATAGAAGTTGAAATTGCTCTGATTATAGACAAACTAAAAAACTGCGTTTGGCTATTTGGTATACCATCTTGGCTTTTTGGAATAACTGATAGAAGTATAGCTGCATTCTCTGATGGTTATTTATCTCCTATAGAAGTTTTTCAGTTATTTACAGCCTCTTTCTTTTTTCTAAGTTGGCTATATCTGAAACCTGGAGAGAGCTTTAATAGCAATGATTTAGAACCCAGTCAATATCAAGAATATCTATACTGGACTCAAGTTGACAAGTTTAAGTTAAAAAACCGACACATGATTAGTCAGGAGTATATTTTACCTTTTCCTTATATCTGTCAAATATACCATTTGCTGAATCTAAAGCATTTGGAAAAGGTTCACGGATTTAGCTTGAATAACTTAAAAATCCTGAGCATTAGCTACTTTCAACCAACAAATATTGGTGGAATAATCAAATTTAAAACACTTTTGGATTCTCCTGTCAATCCTCTACGGATTTGGCGACAGCCAATTGTTGAAGTAGATTTGATTTTACATACTCCCTATACTGTTGAATTGAATATTCCTGTCTACGATAACAAAAGAATAGTTGTCATATTTCATGCTTTCCCTTTAAATGACGCAGAACATCAATTCTTTATAGATATTTACAGCGATTTAGAGTGGCCAAAACCTTTGCTGCAAATAGTTTTGCATTTTGCCTCTTGTTTGACACTATTTGAAGATTTGCCGTATTTACGTGCTTTAGCCGATAGAAATATAGAGCGTTCATTCAACTTAAATAGGGCTTCCAATCACGAAACTATGTTGCTGTTTAAAAGATTCGTTGAACTGTATGGTTCGAGTGGGGAAACAACTAAATTAATTGAGGGAGGAAATGATACTAATACCGTTTCACTTGAAGGTTGATACATTTAGAGGTCATTTATTCAAGTAAAAATCAAATGACTGTAGGGTGTGTTAGGTGCATATTTGGAGATCATTTGTCATGAAAAATATCATACGAGCGCCTAACGCACTCTACTTATATATTTTCTTTATAAGTAGAAGGGCTTAATTAAATCAGAGCTAGTAGTAAGGGATTTATCCTTTGAAAACCTTATATAGAGCGATAAATCGCTCTCTGCGAGACGCTACGCGAACACTACGAACAAAAGCTTTATCTTATATTTAATTACGTCTACCTACTTAAATACTCTCTTAGCTTAGCTAAGAGAGTGGATTGTATCAGGATTTAGTGAAATGATATCAGTACTGACTTTGTTAGGCGCGTGCAAGTAAGGGAGCAGCTGCTAGTAAGGTTTTGGTATAGGGGTGTTGAGGATTAGCAAAAATCTGTTTTGTAGGGCCTAGTTCCACAATTTTACCACTATTCATGACGGCAATCCGATCGCACAAAAATCTCGCTAACCAAAGATCATGAGTGATAAACAAATAAGTAAGCTCAAACTCTTCTTTTAATTCCAACATCAAATCCAGCACTTGCGACTGCACGCTAGCGTCTAACATACTCACAGGTTCATCGCAAATGAGCAGTTTAGGATGAGTAATCAAAGCACGAGCGATCGCTACTCGTTGCTGCTGTCCACCAGATAAATCAGCTGCATAACGTTGATAATACACTTCTGGCGGTGTTAATCCCACTTTCTGAAGCATCGATAAAACTTGTGCTTTTGCTTGAGCAGCATCAGCAAGATTGTGGATAAATAAAGGATCGGCGATACTTTCTCCCACTGTCATAGCTGGATTAAGACAAGCGTGGGGGTCTTGAAAAATCATTTGTATTTGTCGCCGGGAGGAGCGAATTGCTTGGCGCGACAAAGTAGTTAAATCCTGTCCCAAAAACTCAACTTTACCACTAGTAGGGCGAATTAGCTGCAAGATTGTTCGTGACAGCGTACTCTTACCACAACCTGACTCCCCAACTAAACCGAGAATTTCCCCTGGATAGAGATCCAAGTTAATATCATCCACTGCTTTAATTGTCTGCGCTTGTGCCTTAAATAGGCGTTCGATAAAGTTAGGTTCTATGGTGTAATATTGCTTGAGTTCTGTAATGTGTAAAATTGGAGATTGCTGATTAATAATCGGTAATAGCTTTTCTTCCTGATTCGCAATTACCAATTCTCCGTGATCATCCACTGCTTGAATATGCAAAGCTGCTTGTAAGAGCGATCGCGTGTATTCGTGTTGAGGTTGCCTAAATACAGATGCCGTCGCCCCCATTTCGACCATTTTACCGTTATACATCACGCCAATGCGATCGCAATACTCCGCCACCATTGCCAAATCGTGGGAAATCAGCAGCAATCCCATATTTTCTTGAGCGCATAGTCGAGTTAATTCTTGCAATATCTGCGCGGAGACGGTGACATCTAGACTAGTTGTTGGTTCATCGGCAACAATTAACTTGGGGTTAAGCAAAAGAGCAAGAGCGATCGCTACTCTTTGTCGCATTCCACCGCTAAACTCATGAGGATACTGATTCCAGCGACTAGCAGGAATCTTCACCTTTTCCAATGTCGCAAGTGCTTTTTCTTTGGCTTCCCGTGTCGATAACTCTGGTGAGTGCGCCTGTAGTGTTTCGATGCAATGCTTACCAATAGTCATCAAAGGATCAAGACGCGTCATCGGATCTTGAAAAATCAGCGCCACCGCTTCCCCCCGAAATTTTCGTAACTGGGCTGGCGTTAAATCAAACACCGATTGTCCCTCAAATGTCACTTGTCCTTCAACGCGACTGGAGGATGGTAGTAGGCGCATTACTGCCCGTCCTATAGTAGACTTACCACAACCAGACTCTCCCACCAGTCCCATTCTTTCGCCTGGTTGCAGAGTGAAAGATACATCATCAACAGCCCAGCTTGATTCTTCTCCACTCCGCTGAGGATAGGCAACTCGCAGATTTTCAATACAAAATAAGGCTTTACTCATACTTAGTTGTCAGCCCTAAGCTGCCAGTTTTAATAATTTCAAATTTTAGCTAGTCTATCAGATTAGCAATCATTTGCTATTTCAGATGACCAAGTATAGCCACGTGTGAGCTTACTTACAGGTAACTGTTGGGATCTTCAATGAACAATCCCTCACTTGAGGCTGCTACACTCAACTCTTTATCTGCGGACACGAGGGTTACAGGAGGCAAACTATTAGTTGTGCAGATTGTGTTTACAGCACGACCAGCTGCTAGTTGAACAGCATCATAACCTCGTAACCCATAGGATTTCAATGCTTGCTCTGAACCCATTTAATTATGAATTATGAACTATGAATTATTAATTATTTGGTCAAATAATCCTAATACCCATAACGAGCCAGTTTCACTGACATAACACTTCACTAATGCACTGCTATCTATAAAGTAGACTGCCATCTAGCGGCGTTCCTCAACAATTGTTTCAGAGATGGGCTTTCCCCGTACCTGAACAAGTTTATGCTGAGTTGTCTGCACATAAGAAGGATGCTTGATTTGTCTCACCAAGCCAGAATTTAACAAGGCTTGATAAAATGTTGTCTGATTAGCAGTTTCTTGCTTGACAGCAAGATGTTTGTCAATAGCCTGATTGAGTTGCTGTAGCTCCTCTAATTCAAGCTCCTTAAGTTGATTAAGTATTTTCTGAAGAATTGCCTGTGCCATAAGTTGCCATTTTCTTAAATACTCAGCCTATTCATCATTTTATGGCTGTTACCTGTGCTCCTCAAAGTTACACCCTTTAACTCAACAGAAAATAACTTACAATCAGACAATCGATCTTTATCTCAGGTATGAATTAAATACTCATACATTCTAAACCTGTCAAACTTGAAAGATTTAGTTCTAAGTGCTGAGTCCTGAGCAGAAAATTTTCCCTCAGTACTTATTACTCAGCACTATTTTAATGAGTTTTTCTATCGTGTTCGCTTAAATTTCAGTAACCCCATTGAAGCAACTGCTACTAAGCCCAGAATAGCTCCAGGTTCAGGAACAGATTTGACATCATCAGGAACGTTAATTGAAAAGAGCGTTGTTGTTCCACTCACCTCATTAGCTGTAACCAGTAACGGCTGGCCATTGGGGCTATCTGCGGCGGAGATCAAAAGCAGACCTTCCGGGCCTAAATCTTTGATTGCTGGGTTAGTTGTCCCATCTAGCAAAGTTGGTTCAGCCGTAAAGTCACGGTTGTTTACGTAGTCGATAAAGACAGGGTTTTGCGGATCGGTAATATCGTATGCCATTACGCCACCGATGCGCTCCAGTCCGATGAAAGCATAAAAGCGATCGCCAATTTTGGCAATCTTCACATCCTCTGGTTCCGGCCCTTTGTCATCGCTGCGGGCATCGAAGCCGTTTTCATCGTTGCTAGAGTTGAAGAAATCGGGTAAGCGCTGGGCAGTGATTTGCTCAAAGTCGTCGCCACTATCGTAGACTGGCTTGAGTGAGCTGGTAGCCTCATCCCACTCCCAAATCGTGAAGGAGCGAGCTCCAAATGCATAGATTTGCTCAAATAGACCATCGCCATTCAAGTCGCCTAGAGTATTGGTTACTGTCAAGCGGCCCAGATTCTCAGGGCGTTTTAGCTCATCGGCATTGGCGAACACATCGGGGTTGAGTTGATAGCGAGCATTACCTAATCGTAACTCTTCGCTAAAACCGTCATAATCGCGGGCATCCCCTTCGTTGGCTGTGACAATGTAAGTTTTACCATTAACTGTATAAGAGGTAATCCCATCTGGTTGGTACATACCTAGAACGGGTCTGTTGGTAATATTAATAGCATCATCGCGATCGCTAGTATCAATTTCATTTCCTGGCAGGCTATGATTCTTAAAGCCCAAAGGAATAATGTCGGTAAACGTATTATTAATTAAATCAAGCGTTGCGATCGCATTGTTTTCCTGCAACGCCACCCAAGCCTTAGTAGAATCTTGAGAAACGGTGATGTATTCTGGCTCTACATCTTGTGCCACAGTGGCATTAGGGCCAAAAATCCGTACCCCGTTACCCCGTAACTGATCAATCTGGCTGTTGAACTGGTTAAAACCAGCATTGACTACACTAAAGTCCGCTAAATTGATGATGCTAACTGAGCCTTCGGGATCAATAGTATAATCATCACTTGGCTGACCCTCATTTGCTACCAATACACGAGTGCCATCTGGTGTAAAGGTCAGCATATCAGGCAGGACTCCAACATTGACGGAGTTAACTAAATCACCATTAGCGTTAAAAAATACAGCCTTGCCCAAATCTAACGGATCAACTGCTTCAACTGCTGCTGCAAGCAGGCCATTTTTAAAAGCGACGCTGTTAGCCCCATTGCCGAAGGGTGCGATATCGATGTTAAATAGCAACGATGGCTGAGTCGGATCGCTAATGCCTATCACATCAATAGTCTTGTTTCCCCCATTAACAACAAACAGCCGTTGAGTAACTGGGTCATAAGTCGGGATTTCAGCGCCCCCACCATCGAAAAGACCCGTGCTATAAGTGCCGATAGGTTTGAGCAGCATTGCCTCTGCTGGAGCCGCCAGGACTCCTAACACAAGGGCGGATGGAGCTATGAAGCCGATAAGCTTTTGGATGGTCATGATCTCAATAAATAATTAAACTGTCGGAAGTCATCACGCAGGATTAGGATGAACCAACATCTACAGGTACATCCGCAAGCTATCGGTTATAGGTTAAGTAAGTTAGGAGTTTAGGTTAAGTAAAGGTAAAGAGGTAGTATTTTCACGTATTCTTCACTTAGGAAAGATTACACTTTATCTCAAATTTGTACTCTAAATACACTAATAAGTCAGTGGAAGCGTACATATAAGCCGTAGTCAGATATGTTAGGACAGTGTTGATTTCTCAGAGCAATGAAGCAACTGGTATTACTCATTGCTCAGCACTTTGCTGTACAGACAAGCGAAAGATCAACTAGGGGAGTATCAACATTTAAACTTGTCGCCAAAATAACTTTCCACTATAGGTCGTAAATGGGATGATAGAGTAACCAGAGAAAAAGGTGAACAATTGTTATTTGTCTCCCTCCGCTTCTTGTTGCATAATGGCATCGCAGTATTGGATCAGAGTTGTCAGGCGATCGCCAATAGTCTGAAGTCTCGCTTGTGCAGTAGATGCTTGTCGCGCTCCTTGGAAAAACATCACATCTATTTCCAACAGGCGCAGTTGCTTGCTGATTTCCGTTCGATAAGACTGCACCCGCGAATCTTCATCAGTCAAAGGTACAATTTCCTGCCCAAACAACTGCTGTACCGAAGTCAAACGCTGCCTCAGTGCGGGTGCATCTAGTCCAGTTGTGGTAACATCAGCACGTAACTGCTCTAGTAATGTTGCTAGTGCCTGATATTTTTCAAGATTTAAAGACATCCAGTGCTAGTTAAGATAGTATTAATGTCAAGTAATTTTTCTTCTACAATAAACTTTTCTGAGCTACTATCAGCATCAAAAGCCTCAAATCGTTATTTGAGGCTTTATTTGCCATCAACGGATTTTCAAGTTTATGATCCTTTAAACTCGCGCCGGATGGTTGCTATTAGCAATTGAAGAATCATCCTTACACTACTTTTTTCACCCGTCTCTGGGCAACAGCATCTTCTAAGTGCGATGCTGCCAGTTTTATATATCACTCGCTTATCTACCGATCACCTTTAGTCCCAATTGTATGAGCAGCATAGCGATAAATTCCTCAATTGATCTTACCCTTCCAGACTGGTTACAGAAATGCTTGAAGGGAGCATCAACAAGTAGCAGCGAAGCAGAAGATGAACGAAGGCATAGTGATACGGTTTTGATTGCTAGCGCGTTTGAATTTGCTTATCAACTTCATCAAGGTCAATACCGCAAATCTGGAGAGCCATACATTGCTCATCCCGTTGCTGTAGCTGGAACACTGCGTGACTTGGGGGGCAGTCCTGCTATGATAGCAGCTGGTTTTCTCCATGATGTAGTTGAAGATACAGATGTCACAATTGAAGAAATAGATGAACGCTTTGGGCCAGAAGTAAGGCAATTGGTCGAAGGTGTCACTAAACTTTCTAAAATCAATTTTAAAAGCAAAACCGAAAGCCAAGCTGAAAACTTCCGACGGATGTTTTTGGCAATGGCGCAAGATATTAGAGTAATTGTGGTGAAATTGGCAGATCGTTTGCATAATATGCGAACTTTACAATATATGCCAGAGGCTAGCCGCCGCCGTAGTGCTCAGGAAACGCGAGATATCTTTGCACCTCTAGCTAATCGCTTGGGTATTTGGCGGATTAAATGGGAACTGGAAGATTTAGCTTTTAAATACCTGGAACCGGATGCTTTTCGCGAAATTCAGCAGCATGTTTCTGAAAAACGGACAGCGCGGGAAGAGAAATTAGCTAAAGCTACGGATATTTTGCGGGAGCGTTTGCAGCAAGCGGGAATTCGCTGCCAGGATATCAGTGGGCGTCCTAAGCACTTGTATGGTATTTACCAAAAAATGCAGCGGCAGCAAAAAGAATTTCACGAAATTTATGATTTGGCAGCGCTGCGGATTATTGTTCAAACCAATGAGGAATGCTATCGTGCTTTGGCTGTAGTTCACGATGCCTTTCGCCCAATTCCTGGTAGATTTAAGGACTACATTGGACTGCCTAAACCTAACCGTTACCAGTCGTTGCATACTGGGGTAATTGGTTTGACTGGTCGTCCTTTGGAAGTACAAATTCGGACGATAGAAATGCATCATATCGCCGAGTACGGGATTGCTGCTCATTGGAAGTACAAAGAAACAGGCGGTTCTAGCAATAGCCATTTAACGGCGGCAGATGAGAAGTTTACTTGGTTGAGACAGCTTTTAGAATGGCAAAGCGATCTCAAGGATGCACAAGAATATCTTGATAGTGTCAAGGACAATCTATTTGAAGATGATGTCTATGTCTTCACCCCTAAGGGGGATGTTGTTCCCTTAAGCCCTGGATCTACCAGTGTAGATTTTGCTTATCGGATTCATACAGAAGTAGGGAATCACTGTACAGGGGTGCGGGTAAATGGGCGAATGGTGCCGCTGTCAACACGGCTGCATAATGGCGATATCGTGGAGATTATGACCCAAAAGACCGGTCATCCGAGTTTGGATTGGTTGAACTTTGTCAGAACTTCAGCAGCGAAGTATCGGATTAAACAATGGTATAAGCGATCGCGCCGAGAAGAGAATGTCGCCCGTGGGCGGGAATTGTTAGAAAAAGAACTTGGTAAAACTGGTTTTGATAGCCTGCTGAAGTCAGAAGCGATGCAGAGTGTTGCAGAAAAGTGTAACTATCACAGTGTGGAAGATTTACTTGCAGGTTTAGGTTACGGTGAAGTCACACTAAACCTAGTGCTAAATCGTTGGCGCGAAGTAGTCAAGGCACAACAACCAGTTACCATTGCACCCCCATTTATCCCCAAAGAGCCAACCACAGCAAAAGCTTTGCGGGATGCGCCTGCAACTACCTCCCGCTCCACTGATTCACCAATTGTCGGGGTAGAGGGTTTAGTTTATCATCTAGCTGGGTGTTGTACCCCAATTCCTGGCGAACCAATTATCGGTGTAGTCACACGAGGTAGAGGAATTTCGATTCATCGCCAAGGGTGTCATAATCTGGAAAATGTCGAGTGTGAGCGGTTAGTACCAGTCAGGTGGAATTCAGCCGTCGAAAATAGCGGTCGTCCGCACACTTACCCAGTGGATATTCAAATTGAAGCACTCGATCGCGTAGGGGTATTAAAGGATATTTTGTCCCGGTTGAGTGACCAAGGGATTAATGTACGTCATGCTCAGGTAAAAACCGCTATTGGTCAACCAGCGTTAATGGATTTGGGGATCGATATACGCGATCGCTCTCAATTAGAGCAAGTATTTACCCAAATCAAGAAAATGAGCGACATTCTGAATATACGTCGAGTCGGTCAAATTGACGAGTAATAGGGATAGAAAAACGTAGTTTGCCTGTATTGATTGGTAGGTGCGTTAACGCAGTGTAACGCACTAATTTAAACACATCGCCTGCCGGCAGTCCAAGGATTATCTTAAATTTAAATATAGAGGTTTGATATTTTTTGGATGGCGATCGTGACTACAGAAGAATTTCAGCGATTGATCGAAAAACAGCCCTCATATCTCAATACACTGCCAGAAGCTCTGCGAGCAATGTGGTATGACAAGAAAGGTGATTGGGAGCAGGCACACGAAATAATCCAAAATGCTAGCGATGCTGACAGTGCTTGGGTTCATGCCTATCTACATCGAAAAGAGGGTGATTTGAGTAATGCCCATTTCTGGTATCGACGCAGTGGTCAGCCTGAGTTTCTCGGAGAGCTAGACCAGGAATGGGAACAAATAGTTTCTTTGTTGCTGAAAAAGGTCAACGGAAAATGGACACGGCACAATTGAAGCGGCGTTATGCCGCAGGGGAAAGATATTTTCCAGCAGTTATTTTAAGTGGAGTCAAGCTGATTGGAGCTTATCTACCGGGAATCAACTTATGGGGAGCAGATTTGAGCGGAGCTAACCTAGCTAAAGCCAAACTTTGGGGAGCAGATTTGAGTAGAGCTAACTTAGCTAAAGCAAATTTAACCAGAGCTAATTTGAGCGGTGTCAAACTAAATGAAGCAAATCTTCGGGGAGCCAAACTTAATTATGCCAAGTTGTATGGAGCAGATCTTACTGGAGCTTGCTATGACGAAAGTACCAGGTTTTCTAGAGGTTTTGACCCCGTAAGTAGAAATATGCGGAAGTTTTGATACTGTCAGATTCTTGACTTCTTATCCCTAATAAGCAACTTTCAGTAACGCTACTAGCCTTTTAGCGTCAAGACCTATTGACATATCGTAACAATATTGTTATGTTTAATTACATTAAAACAAAGTGTGTAACTAAATTGCCCGTATATAATATCGCCGCAATATTTTTAGTTTTCCGTGGGCGGTTAACTAATACTTTTTGAATTAAGTATTTGTATCTTTAATTGTCATTCTGACTTCTCTCTCCTACCTCGGTTAGTTTCGCCGAGGTTTTTTATTTTAGATTCCTAGAGAGAAAATTTTGCAATCTCTACATCAACATCCTATTCCTCAGACATATAAAACTTTGTATGCTGAGTTCAATGGGTCTTAATAGTTCTGTTAAAAACTGGTGCAAGAAGATTTTAGGCTAATTGTTGATTTAGTTTTAGTTCTCGCCGTTGCAGCTTGTGGCGGACTGTTAGCGGCGCTGTTACGACAACCAGTGTTACTGGGGTATCTCATCGGCGGGATGATTGTAGGGCCAGCCGGACTGGGACTGATTAAAGAAGTTATTCAAGTTGAAACTCTGGCACAGTTCGGCGTCGCCTTTTTGTTATTTGCTTTGGGAGTGGAATTTTCTTTTGCAGAACTCAAGAAGGTAAAAGCGATCGCTCTTGGAGGCGGAGGACTCCAGATTGCGCTGACGATTTTGATCACAGTTTTGGTATGTGGGGTAACAGGAGCCTGGGGAACTTTACCTGCTAAAGGTGTGTTTTTAGGCTCAATTCTGTCTTTATCTTCCACAGCAGTTGTCCTTAAGTGCTTGATGGAACGTAACGAAACAGAAATGCCCCACGGTCAAGTGATGTTGGGGATTCTGGTCGTACAGGACTTGGCATTAGGGCTGATGCTAGCAGTGTTACCAGCCCTCAACCAACCAGCAGAAACTATTGGCATCGCCGTGTTAACAGCACTGCTGCGAATTGGTTTATTTGCAGCCGGCGCAGTAGCGGCGGGAATTTGGCTGATTCCCCCTTTGTTGCGAATGCTAGCCCGCACCGAAAGCCGAGAGCTTTTTTTATTAGGCGTAGTTGCCTTGTGTTTGGGCATTGCACTATTAACAGAGTATTTGGGACTATCTATCGAGATGGGGGCGTTTGTCGCCGG
Source organism: Nostoc sp. B(2019) (assembly GCF_010091925.1). Taxonomy (GTDB): domain Bacteria; phylum Cyanobacteriota; class Cyanobacteriia; order Cyanobacteriales; family Nostocaceae; genus Komarekiella. Next base: position 62,330 of record NZ_WVID01000028.1, read on the forward strand.
TTTAATGATTTCCGAGGTGGAGTATGCTGACCAAACCCTAACTTATGTAGAGCCGCTGCGAGATATTTTTGCCAGTTTATTTTTTGCCGCCATTGGGATGTTAATTGACCCAGTGTTTTTGTGGAACAACCTAGAATTGATTCTGGGACTGGTAGCACTAGTTTTTGTGGGTAAGTTTTTGATTATCACGCCCCTAGTGAAGTTGTTCCGCTATCCGTTGAAAACAGCCTTAATTGTCGGGTTAGGATTGGCTCAAATTGGGGAATTTTCCTTTGTTCTTGCTAGTGAAGGGCAAGCGTTGGGCTTGGTATCCCGACAGATATATTTACTAATTTTGGGAACCACAGCAGTCACACTTGTACTTACGCCTTTTGTACTGCGGTTAGTACCATTTTTATTTAACTTTGCCGAATCAATGCCTTGGCTGAAACCGTATTTAGAAGAAGATCAGCCACGCGATGTGTCGGAAGAATTACCCTTAAAAGACCATGTAGTAGTTTGTGGCTATGGGCGAGTCGGCAGGAATTTAGTCAAATTATTGCAGCAACACAATTTACCTGTAGTTGTAATTGACCAATCAGAAAGTAGAATTCAGCAGTTGCGTGATGCTGGAGTGTCTTATGTATATGGTAATTGCGTCAGTTTACACGTTCTGGAAACCGCTGGAGTCAACCATGCTAAAGGAATGGCGATCGCGCTTCCTGACCCCATGAGTACCCGTCTTTGCCTAAAACGCTCTTTGGAGTTGTGTCCAGAACTAGATTTGGTTGTCCGCGCCACCCAAGATAAAAATATTGAAGTGCTTTACCAATTGGGAGCCAGGGAAGTTGTGCAACCAGAGTTTGAAGCCAGCTTAGAAATGGCAACCCATCTATTAACTGGCTTAGGCTTGTCACTAGATGTCTTACAACGGGAAATGCAGCAAATCCGCAACGATCATTATTTACAATTGCGTCCAGAGCGTTCTGCATCAGAAGTTTCCTACCATTTACAGCAAGCAACTCGTGACTTAAATCGGCGCTGGTATCCCCTACCATCTGATTCGCCCTTGGTTGGTATGAGTATAGAAGAAGCGGATATGCGCTACCTCACAGGAGCGAGTTTAATGGCAATTCGCCGCGCTAACGACGATGAGATAGATTATCCCAATAATCAAACTAGATTAGAAGAAGGCGATCGCCTCCTGGTAGTTGGCGCAGACGAAGAATTAGCGGCTTTGGCAGAATTAGCTAAAGGACAAGTGGCTGTTCCCGGTGAAAATAGTGCTTGCCAGTGGATAACAATTAATGGTGATTCTCCAGTTTTAGGTAAAACCCTTGCAGATTTGGATATCCAACAGTCATCTGGGGCACAAGTGCAAGCAATCCGGCGAGATGGTAAGTTTATCCGCTCTCCTGATGGCAGTATAGATTTACGCTTGGGTGATCAAGTACTATTGTGCGGTAGTTTGCCCAGTCTAAATCAACTACAAAAGTTGTTTGTCCCAAGCAGTGCAGTGTCGCTATCTATCCCAGTTGTGAAAGCTAGTGAGGCAGAAGCGCTCAAAGAGTTTCTACCTCTAGATAATTGGCGGGAATAGTCAAGGGTCAAGGGTTATAATTTAACTTTTGACTTTTGACTAACTCTTAGGCTTAATGTAGGCGATCGCTTGCTTCCAAACAGTGGTTGGCTGACTATTTTCATCTACAATACATACACAGTATGCGTCTTGCCATAAAACCCTACCTGTGAGCAAATCGCCTGTCACTAGTTTGAATTCAACCTGTGTTGTTTCTTTAATCAGGTGTTGCACTTGCCGAATGCTGGGCAGTGATGTATCAAATTCAGTTGTCAGCATTTTTGGTAATGATGTATGCAAAATTAAGGGAATGTGGACTGAGAACTAGGGGCTGAATTCTTCCCAATCCCTAATACCCAATTAACAGTAACTAATCCTTGATAATTCATCCTTCGAGAAATGGCAATCGAATTTACTAAGTATCACGGTCTAGGTAACGACTTTATTCTGATTGATAATCGCTCGTCATCTGCGCCTGCACTGACATCAGAGCAAGCTATCAAGTTGTGCGATCGCCATTTTGGCATCGGTGCTGATGGTGTAATTTTTGCCCTACCTGGAGAAAACGGTGCTGACTACACTATGCGGATTTTCAATTCTGATGGTTCAGAACCGGAAATGTGCGGTAATGGTATTCGCTGCTTAGCTGGGTTTTTGGCAGATTTAGAGGGCGAATCCCGAAATCAAGACCGATATCGCATTCAGACATTAGCTGGTGTGATGACACCTCAACTCATGTCTGATGGTCAAGTTAAGGTGGATATGGGTTTACCCCGTTTACTCGCTCTGGAGATTCCCACCACCCTTGTACCCGCCCAAGAAAAAGTTATTAATCAGCCGCTAGAAGTGGCGGAGCAAATTTGGAATGTCACCTGTGTGAGTATGGGAAATCCTCACTGCATTACTTTTGTCAAAGATGTAGCAGCAATTTCCTTGGAAACCATTGGCCCTCAGTTTGAGCATCATCCAGTTTTTCCCCAACGGACAAATACCGAATTTATTCAAGTAGTGAGCCGTGACTATCTAAAAATGCGGGTATGGGAAAGAGGTGCTGGGATCACGTTGGCTTGTGGTACTGGTGCTTGTGCTGCCTTAGTAGCTGGTGTCTTGACAGACAAATGCGATCGCACCGCTACCGTAGAACTACCCGGTGGGGCTTTACAAATCGAATGGTCAGAAATAGATCAGCGTATTTATATGACTGGATCTGCTGAGCGAGTATTCACTGGTAAGATATAAGTCACGTTAATACAGAATTTTTTTGAGGGCTTTTATTTCCCCTTAAAAAATTGGATTTTTCCTCATTTTTAAGGGGGCTAATATCACTGTGCTTTTGACATAACGTCACTCAACTCTTAAGCTACTTCTTATCATAAGTCTGCCTAAAAAACCAAGTAGGTAGGCATTATAATGCCAGCCCTACAAGCTGCTAAGAAAAAGTGTTCAGGTTGTTTGAATAGTCTAATTTATTACTAGCCTTGGCGACTAGAAGTCGCGGCTATACAGACAAAACCCCGTTCGCCTTTGGCGTCTCCCCTTGGGAGAAGTTCTGATGCCTGCGGCGGGCTGCGCCAACGGATAGCGCAGCGTAAAGCCTTCTCTACGAGAGGCTGCGCCAACGGCATGGCTTCTCTACGAGACGCTGCGCGAACGCTTAGAGCGACGTAGGAGCGTCGGAAGCCTCTCTACGAGACGCTCTGCGAACCGCTCAGACTTCTCTCCACCTCCGTAGGTTAAAAACCCTTAATTTTTCCTTAGTCCACGGAGGTGGACTTTGTTTGTGTAGTAGCGAATTCTACTCGCCTAATACTTTTCAAACATCGCTTAAGAAGAGTGAGATTGTTTGTAGCGCTCAGGAAAATTTTACTTATAATTTAGAAGCAGATTTGTCATGAGCCAAAAGCAATAAATTTAGCCTACTTATTTCTAACTTTAGGGGAATTTAATATCTAGAAAATATATTTAGAAATAATAACAGAGATGTTACACACTTTACTCATTTGTATAACACCTCTGTAAGTAAGTGAGGCAAAAATTATGTCAATTCAAGTTATGGAATCTAATTCATTTGTGGAGTTATCAACAGAAGAGCAGCAGCTTCTATCTGGAGGATGCAAACATTGTGGAGGAAAGAAATATCACTACCATCATCACCACCATCACCACCACCATGTTCACGAGTTTAAGTACTCCAAGAAACGTACGAAAAACTGTTGTGATAACGACAGTGAATAATGATTTTCTAGATAAGTGACACTTTTGTCACAAAAAGGCAGGGTTCTCTTGAGGATCAGTTATTTTAGACGAAGTTCTCAAATAGGGAATACCTGCCAAATAAACAATATTTTTGTAACTCTTAATTTTACTATTTTTATACAGAATTTTAAACAAAATATTAATCTGAATTTGACGATTTTAAAAATTATAAAAAGGATATACTTAATAATTTAAGCAGGATCGTGTTATTCAAATTTAAGTTTCATTATGACAACTAGACCACTTTTCAATTGGCTTACTTGTCCTCGTCCTAATCCTCAAGCAACTTTGCGTTTATTTTGCTTTCCTTATGCTGGTGGTGGGGCTTCAATTTTTCGTACTTGGTCTAAGAGTCTACCTGGAACTGTCGAAGTCTGTCCTGTGAAACTTCCGGGACGGGGATCTCTGATGAAGTTGCTTCCCTTGACGCGGTTAGAGCCGCTTGTAAATGCGATCGCATCAGAGCTTATACCATACTTAGACAAACCATTTGCCTTTTTCGGTAACAGTATGGGTGGACTAATTAGCTTCGAGTTAGCCCGTCTACTCCGCTCTCAGTATAGTCTTACTCCATTTCACCTCTTTATATCTGCTCGCCTTGCTCCGCAAATCCCGTTAACAAAACCACCTCTCCACACATTATCAGAGCCGGAGTTGTTGGAGAAGCTTCGCAATTTCAACGGTACGCCCAAAGCAGTACTCGAAAATCAGGAATTGATGGAACTGTTCCTGCCAATTCTGCGGGCAGATTTTGCAATTGTGGAAACTTATGTTTATACTCAGGAACCGCCGCTAAAATGTCCAATTACTGTTTTTGGCGGTTTACAAGACCAAGAAGTCAGTTATGAAGCTTTGCAAGCATGGCGACAGCAAACTATCGCGGCTTTTTCATTACAGATGTTCAACGGCGCACACTTTTTTATACACTCAGAGCAAGCGGCATTATTGAAAAGCATAGCTGAAGAATTACAGATGCAATCGCCAGCAGCGTAAGCTAAATGTGGGCGATCGCTAACACAATCGCCCGACAATTATTTATTATGAACTAATATCTACAATTATGGTTTTTGAGTGGCGATCGCTAACTTTGCTCCCTCAACTTGACGTACCCGATCCATTACCGTTACTACTTCGCCATAACCGACTTTTTCATCAGCATTAATAATCACCAAAACTTCTGAGTTAGAACCAACTAAAGCTTTTACTTGCTGTGTCAAATTATCAATTGCAACTGGTTTACGATTGAGGCTGATCTGTCCTTTGTCATCAACCGTGACGGTGATTTTAGTGGGAACTTGCTGTTGTTTTGCCGTGGCTGCTTTCGGTAAATTTACTGGTAATCCTTCTGATCGCGTTAAAAATAGAGTTGACATGATAAAAAATGTCAAAATCGCAAATATCACGTCAATCATCGGCACAATATTAATTTGTGCTGGTAGATCAGGCTCATCTTGTAGGCGCATAAGTTTTTTCTCCTCGTTCATAACGACGACGGTAGAGTAATTCTAGCTGTCCTCCATATTCCTGAATCAGTGCTATCTGGCGCTGGTACAGTCCCCGGAAAGTATTGGCAAATAGGAGTGTAAATATTGCAACTATCAATCCTGATGCTGTCGATACCAAAGCTTCACTAATCCCGGATGTGACACCCGCTGTTTTAGTACCTCCCACATCGCCAAGATTTAGGGAGCCAAAAGAGGCAATCAATCCTAACACAGTTCCAAGAAGCCCCAACAATGGAGCCAAACCGATAATTGTCTCTAGAATGTTTTGGAAGCGTTTGAGTACAGGTATCTCAGCTTGTGATTCACTTTCTAATGCCAAACGAAATTCTTCTGGATTTGGCTCCTCCAATTCTAAAGCTGCAAGAAAAATCCGGGCGAGTGGCAAATCTGCATTTTTCTGAAGTTTATCCATTGCACCGACAACGTTATCGAGTCGATAGAGATTCAACACATCTCGCACTACGCGGCTTTGCCGTCTATTAATCCGTACCCAAAAAACTACACGCTCAATTATCAGCCCCACTGCCAACACTGAAAACCCCAGCAGGGGCCACATGACCACACCACCTGCTGTAAACAGATTTTGAATTCCCATGTAGTGCCTCTAAACGTCAACAATAACACACAGTCAGACTACCAGAATCTTGCAAAAAGCTGATAGTTTTTCTCAATTAAATTTAAAATATAATGATAATTTTTTTAAATCAATCAGTCATGATTTTTATTTACCTTTTTGCTATTTTATATAAAAAAAAATAATTTAATTAAATAAAAATTAATATTATCTAAAAACCTTGATATTAAATAATGTTTTTCCATAGATATACAGTTCCCAAACAATTTTAATTTTTTACTTGCGTATTTGCACCAGTACGTCCTAATATGACTAAATTAGTGAGAATGGGTAGCAATAGGCTATGAGCTTTTCTGGCATCACTGTTGAGCAACGTTCTAAAGAAGTTGAGGCTCTTAAGTCTTTTCTGACTTACAGTTTGATTGGCTCGCTAGCGCTGCATATCGGCGCACTGTCATCAGGCATAGGTAATTATTTGACGCGAGTGCCTGAACTAGAAGAAGAACCAATAGAGTTAGCGATCGTTGAACCGACTACAGAACCAGAAAAACCAGTCAAAGAAGTTCCAGAAGAAATAAAAAAACAGCCCGAAGTTGTACAAAAACAGCCTATAGTAACTCAACCAGTACAAAAGGTTGTTGAAAGCCCAAAAACTCCGCCAGTTCAACAGCAGCAAGAAAAGGTTACACCAGTACCTCAAAAGCTACAGCCGACAAATACTCCGCCAAAGGAAATTGTTACTAAGTCAGAAGCTCCTGTGACATCTGCACCTGTCACTCAACCTAACGATAATTTAAGACAACAGTTGAGTGGACTGAGAGATTCTAGAGCAAGTCAAGGTGGTAGTGAAAGTCCAGTCCCGTCAAATAACCTTAGTAACTCTGGCTCTGGCGTTGCTTTAAATACAGGCACAAGTAGAGGTACAGGCACAGGCACAGGCACAGGCATAGGTATCGGCACAGGTAGAGGTACAAGTACGGGTAACGAATCAGGAAACCGTTCGACAGTAGGGACAGCACCGACAGCACCAACACCTCCAAAAATTAACAATTCCGGTAATGGTAATGGTCGTGTAGCTTGCCGCCGCAATTGCGATTTCAAGTATCCAGCATCGTTACAAGGGCAAAAGGTTGAAGGCAGCCCAACGCTAAAACTTGAAATGGATGAAAAAGGTAATGTCACTAATGTGCGTGTTGCTCGCTCCAGTGGTAACTCAGCTTTAGATGAAGACGCCGTGAGACAAGCACGTGAACTAAAATTAAGTGGTGGCAAAAGAGAAGCAACAGTCATCCCTCAATATGCTATCGAAGGTTCCCGCCGTCACCGCGAAATTCAACAACGTAAAAGACAAAGACAAGAACAAGAAAGACAACAGCAGGCAGCAGCGGCCAACTCAACTTCCACAGACACAACTCGCAGACGCAGGCGATCGCTAACACCTACTATTGTGGATGTTCCTGCCGAAAAACCAGTACAATCTAGAGTCGCCCCTCAAATCCGCCGTCCAAGAGTAGAAAATAATGCCGCAGGTTCAACATCCGAACCTAGGACAACTCGCACTCAGGGAAATGCCAGAGAATCCCTACGCAGCATCCGGCGTGAGCAAGTGAATTCATCACCACAGCCACAAGCAACCCCAAATCGACGGCGGCGCAGAGAAAACACTAACACTAATCAAAGTCAAAACAAGTTACGGCAGTCTCTACGTCAGTTGCGCTCACAACCACCTACTGGTACAAATCAAGAATAGAGCTTCTAAATCTCCTTTTTGACCTGGGTAAAGGGATAAAAAAGAGGGGAAAAATTAAAGGGTAAAGCGCAAAGTCTGAGCGGAGGCTTCCTCCGCTCAGAACTTTGTAAGAGAGGGTAAAGGGATGAACACAGGTCGCCCATAAGGGGCAAGGTTTTCACCTTCCTCACAACGAGCGAAAAGTTGGGGCGTCGGCGATCCAAGCTTTTCAAGACATGCGGATTATTTGGCGTCACTTGCGGGCTAGGTTTTTGCCCTTCCCCTTTCCCCCTTCCCCTTTCCCCCTTCCCCTTAACTGAAAGGTATTGACTCCCCTTTTTTCTTCCAAGGAAGTTTTACCCCACATTCCGCCCTTTGAACTGGCACATGAGATAATTTTCGGATGGCGAAGGTTGTTTGAGACACAAACAAGGTGG
>NZ_WVID01000029.1 GCF_010091925.1 Nostoc sp. B(2019)
GCCTAAAATCGCAATGAGTTTAGATGTATCTATATCTACTAGTACTGCACAGTAATTCCCCTTTCCTTTAATCAAAGCTATCTCGTCAATCCCAAGTCTTTTTAAGTTTAAAGGTTTTGAATCTGATAATTCTTCCGATGCGTCTTTTAACATACGTTCTATCTCTTCTGTTGTCACTATTCCTTTTGAGGCGATACTGTGAATGTCGTTTTCTAGAACTTCTTCTATTATTTTGTGTGCAAGCCTTTTTGTATAAGTCCTTTTTTTTCTGACAAAATCTAGGTTTTCGCTGAAGGGTCTTTTACATTTCTCACATTTGAATTGTCGTCTATTAATTTCTAAAAATACTGGTTTTTCTCCAAAGGGTAAGTCTTTAACAATATGTCGATGATTCTGATGCAATTTATGGCTTTTTGTACCACAATTAGGGCAAATACTATGTGATGCTTTTGATTCGGTTTGTAAAATCATTCCAATCCCACCATGAAGACGATGTGATATGACTTTTACATCCTCTAAACCAAGAAGTTCTGTTAGAATTTTAATATCTTTTTTGTTGACCACGACTGTAAATACACTAAAATATTTATTGTTAGATTTATAGCAAACAACAAAAATGTCTTAGATGTCAATTTTAATAACAGTTCCAGGCATCATTTTTTATAGTTTTTAACATAACTATTACAATGCATTCCTAACAATTTGGCATAACAAGTACTGAAGAACCACTTTTATCACCGCTTTTGATAACGCCAATAACCTGTTGGGTAGTTTCTCAGTTCTAAGTACTTCGTCGCTAGCATTAGATAATTCGGCAGTTTTTTTGGGGGTTCGTAGTGACACTCCAAACATCTCGCGACTAGTTTTTAGTAGTTCTTATCCACAATACGGCTTAGCTATTAATAAGGTAAGCATTATTACAGTTCCCGAACCAACTTATACCTTAGCGCTATTAGCTTTTGGTATTTTAGGTGCTACTTTGAAACTACGCCAACGCACTTGACACAACCACAGCGTCGAAATAGCTTTAATTTAAAAAGCATATCTACCCCATCAGTAAATTGATTAAAGATTATTAATAAAATAATAAACCTTCTATCTAGATCATGTAAAGTGTATTGCCATTTTTCAATAATTGGTCTTAGTAGCAATTATTGAAAATAGATAGAATTAGCTGTCCTCAAAACTCTTGCCAAACAAATATTTTAGAGTTCGTTTTTTTATGCAAAGTTATCAAGAATTGATATAAGCTGAGAAAGCTTAACTCTAGTTAAGCAAATAAGTTAGAGATTTCGGACATACTTAAACTTATGTAATTACGTAAGTTTCGCATAATTGTTGTCTTTAGCCTAATTAAACTCAATGTCATACAAAGAATTAGAAGACATCATAGACGCTAAGATACAAAAAGCTATACGGAAGCACGAGATCATAGTTGCTTTTATTAGTAGTATTATTGGCTTAATTTTTATAGTTGGTTTGTTCCACGCTATTTGGCTTAACCACATTCAAATTAAAGAACTTTGGTTTAACTGATTACTGGTTGCATTCAATGGGGCTTTATGGTCAGCGTTCCCTGATGTCCATAAAACTAATCCAAGTTACACATACTTTTTATAAAAGGGAATTGCATCTATGGAGAGTAAACATAATGACAAGGCTATATTCGTCTTATTTTTGACTGTATTTATAGACTTGCTCGGCTTCGGAATTATCCTGCCAATACTGCCTTTGTATGCTGAACAATTTGGCGCAAAACCTAATGAAGCGACTCTACTTGTAGCTATTTATTCTTTAATGCAGTTCTTATTTGCACCATTATGGGGCGGTTTTAGCGATCGCTACGGTCGCCGTCCGATTTTATTACTCACTTTATTAGGTTCTGTAATTGCATACGCAGGGTTAGGCTTTGCAAACTCATTATGGATTTTGTTTATTGCTCGTAGCCTTGCCGGAATTATGGCAGGAAATATTTCCACTGCTCAGGCATACATAGCAGATATTACCACGCCAACTAATCGAGCTCGTGGCATGGGCATAATTGGGGCAGCTTTTGGTCTTGGCTTTATTCTCGGCCCAGCGATTGGAGGTCTTCTGATCGGGCCTGATCCAAACAACGCTAACTTCCATTTACCGTCGTTGTTCGCAGCCGGATTATCTTTATTGGCGTTGCTATGTGCTTTGATGTTACTTCCAGAATCCCTAAATTCTGAGACTAAAGCCAAAATTCAAGCTCATCGCTACCGTCAGCGACGGCTGAACTTGCTACAACTGTTACAGCGTCCACAGTTCTGTATGCTTGTTAGCATCTATTTTTTTGTTACCTTTGCTGTTGCAGCTATGGACTCTACATTGGCTTTATGGTCTAAGCAGCAATTAAACTGGGGCCCTCAACAAACTAGTTATCTTTTTGCCTTCATGGGGATTGTCAGCACAATTATTCAAGGAGGACTCATCGGATTCCTCAAAAAACACTTGGGTGAAATAAAGTTACTAATCTTGGGGATATTAGGATTAAGTTTAGGATTACTGCTAATTGGATTCTCACAAAGCTTAATTTTATTGTTGGTCGCCACCGCGCTTGTAGCATGGGGAATTAGTATAAGCCAACCAATATTGAATAGCCTGATTTCCCAGATGACAGCCCCAGAAGAACAAGGACAAATGTTAGGAATTGCCAGTTCTTGCTCTGCGTTAGCACGCATCGGGGGGCCAACATGGGCAGGAGCTAGTTTTATGAAATTTGGGAGTGATGCCCCTTTTTTGAGTGGATCTTTAGTAATGCTGGTAGCTTTGATTTTTAGTTTGCGATTGACTAAAAGCGCATCTGAACCAAAGACAGAACGTGTCGCCTAAAAATCATGATTTCAAAGTAAATAGGACTTACGCAAGAACTCTCTAAAACTCTTATTCCTTTGCAACCTTTGCGTCCTTGGCGGTAGCCTGCGGCAAGCCGCTCCGCGTCTACGTTTTTTCATAATTTTGCGTAAGTCCTGGTAAAAAAGTTTTAATTACGAATTACGTTAGCGCCGCGGGGCGTAGCCCATTACGAATTAATATGACAGGTCGCCGGGTATTATTTTTAGGCATCTTTGTAAGCATCCTCCTCACCTACGCAATTTGGCTAGGTGGAAGCATTCCTGCAAGCATCATCAAACTTCCTGACCAAGGATTAAACTGGTACTACTGGAAGCTTCCCAACCCGACCTTTTGGAGTCGAGCGACGGCTTGGAGCATGTACCTTGGGCATCAGTTTAGCATCTGGGCGTGTATCTGGTGGGCGCAGCGATCGCAACTGAAATACAAATATCATCCAATGGAAGCGACTTTGGGGCACTTAGTTGGTTTTCTCTATATGTTCTTGCTTCTACTGCAATCGTCGTTAATATTTAACCGCACCCATGTAAACCGTTGGTGGACATTCACTTTGGAAATATCAGTGCTTTTACATAGTGTCGTTGTGTCGTGGATGCTAGGACAGAGCAAGTGGCCAACATTTCTCTTTGGTTTTCTTGGCATTCTGGTGCTTACTCAACTCCACGGTCTACCTGTGGGTATCTCAACTAAACGTATTATCTACGGAGCCTTTTTAGTGAGTGTACTGGCCGTTTATGGACTAACTGAACGCGGCTTGGGCAGAATTTACGAAGTAACCTATATCCCTCTGATTGAGTTTGGGCTAGTTGGCGCGATTTACTTAATTTTCCTGCTCATTTTATGGACAATTTCCCGTTTACCTATCAAGACATAATATGATGTCAGATCAAATTAGACGATCGCATTATGCTAAGTTCCAATCAGTGCGATCGCAATCCAACAAGACTTAACCTTAGTAAGTGGCAATTTATCACACTATCAGCGAATTCAAGTATTGGGTTACAGCCTGAAGCTGGATAATTGGCGAATATAAAAGTTAACTAGATCCATTAATAAACTACCTTTGGTCTGGGACAGGGCAAAATAAAGACATATAAGAGCTATTGCCTGTATGAGCTACTGCCTTAATCCCCGTTGTCCAAAACCAGAAAATCCTCATGATGTCAAGTTTTGTCTGACTTGTGGTGCTAAGTTACTGCTTAAAGAACGCTACCGTGCCATCAAACCGATAGGACAAGGCGGTTTTGGTAGAACCTTCTTAGCTGTGGATGAGGATAAACCCTCAAAACCCCGCTGTGTGATTAAGCAATTTTATCCTCAAGCCCAAGGCACTAACACAGTGCAAAAAGCCGTGGAGTTATTCACCCAAGAAGCGGTACAGTTGGATGAATTGGGCAAACATCCGCAAATTCCAGAACTGCTGGCATATTTCACTCACGATGATCGGCAGTATCTTGTACAAGAATTTATAGATGGGCAAAATTTAGCTCAGGAATTGGCACAAAAGGGCGCTTTCAATGAAACGCAGATTCGGCAACTATTGAATGATTTATTGCCAGTACTGCAATTTTGTCATGCCAGACAAGTCATTCACCGCGACATTAAGCCAGAAAATATTATTTTACGTGGAAGCGATACCTACGGCAAGGGCGAAGCCCTACGCAGACTAGTTGTAGTAGATTTTGGTGCTTCCAAATCTGCCACCAGCACTGCTTTAAATAGAACTGGTACTAGTATAGGTAGTCCCGAATATGTCGCCCCTGAGCAAATTAGAGGTAGGGCTGTTTTTGCTAGCGATATCTACAGCTTGGGTGCGACTTGTATTAATCTATTAACTGGGCGATCGCCATTCGACTCGTATGATACCAACAACGATAAATGGGTTTGGCAGCAATATTTGCAAACTCCCGTCAACAATCAGTTGAGTCGCATTCTCGACAAGATGCTAGAAAGTATCCCGATTCGGCGTTATCAAACAGCAGATGAAGTCCTCAAAGACTTAAATCGACATTCACCAGTAGCAGCTACACCAGTATCAGTAAAATCTGTAACTCAATCACCGCCTACTTCTACGTCCCCCTTTGTCACGAAATCTCCGAGTCAAATTGAGCAAGAATTAGAAGAGATGAAAACTCAATTTATGGGTGGTGCAAAACCCCAACAAAATAAAATAAAATCGCCAAATCCAACACCTCAGCCTTCTAGCCCAAGCAAATTAGATGAAGAATTAGAGGAATTAAAAGCTAAATACCTTGGTAATAACAACTCCTAAACTCTTCCTTGGCGCTCTTTGCGTCCTTTGCGGTTCGTTAAAAAAAGTGACTCTGAAACTCAGAGCCACCATTAAATATATATTCTGAAACTGTCTCAGCTTTCACAATCCGTCGATGTAAAGGCGTGAAAGTTTACTTCTCGGATTCAGCAATAGGAACCCATTCAGTGTGGAAGCTTCCGGGCTTATCAAGACGCAGGTAAGTATGTGCGCCAAAGTAGTCACGTTGTGCTTGAGTCAGATTTTGAGGCAAGCGATCGCGGCGATAGCTGTCAAAATAATCCAATGATGCACTAAATGCTGGCACTGGAATTCCCAGTTTTGCTGCCGTCATTATCACTTCTCGCCAAGCTGTTTGTCTGTCGAGAATAGTCTGCTTAAATTCGGGAGCTAATAACAGATTAGGTAATGCTGGATTTTCGCTAAAAGCCTTCTTAATCTTATTCAAGAAGCCAGCGCGAATAATACAGCCACCTTTCCAAATCCGCGCCATTTCGCCCAGATTCAGATTCCAGTTATATGTTTTGGAAGCTGTAGACAGCAGCGCCATCCCTTGAGCATAAGAACAGATTTTTGAGCAATATAGGGCATCTCGCACCTTATTGATAAAATCCTTAATGTCTCCATCATACTTGCCAGATGGGCCTGTAAGGACTTTGGATGCTGCTACCCGTTCTTCTTTAATAGAAGATATAATCCGGGCATTTACCGCCGCTGTAATTGTTGGAATAGAAACTCCCAATTCCAACGCAGTTTGTACAGTCCAGCGTCCAGTTCCCTTTTGACCTGCTGCATCAACAATCAAATCAACTAAGGGAAGATTGGTTTCAGGATCAATGTAGGGGAAAATATTGGACGTAATTTCAATCAAAAATGAATTGAGTTCATCGGTGGTGTTCCATTCAGTAAACACCTCATGTAGCTGAGTATGGTCAAGTCCCGCGGCATTCTTCAGCAAGTCGTAGGCTTCAGCAATCAACTGCATATCGCCGTACTCAATACCGTTATGTACCATCTTCACGTAGTGACCAGAACCACCAGGGCCAATATACGTGACGCAAGGGCCATCATCGACTTGGGCAGCAATTTTGTTGAAAATTGGCGATAGATACTCGTAGGAGCTTTTTGTACCTCCAGGCATTAAAGAAGGGCCATTTAGCGCCCCTTCTTCACCGCCACTGACACCCATACCAAGATACCGAAGCCCAGCGGGTTCTAATTCCTGAGTGCGTCGTTCTGTATCCTCAAACCAAGAGTTGCCACCGTCGATAATAATATCGCCTTCATCTAGCAAGGGTTTAAGTTGAGCAATTACCGCATCCACTGGCTTACCAGCTTGCACCATCACAAGAATTTTGCGAGGACGTTCCAATGCTGCGACAAATTCTTCTAGGGTAAAGGCGGCTTTGACGTTCCGTCCTGGCGCACGCTGCGCCATAAACGCATCCGTTTTTTCTCTGGAGCGGTTATAAACTGCAATTGGGAAGCCATTACGCTCGACGTTTAGAGCAATATTCTCGCCCATTACGGCTAAACCAATCACACCAAAGCTTTGTAGTGTCATAGAAAATTTTGGCTAACTCTTGCAGATCCTTTTATCTTTAAGGGTAGTCCGAGATTTTTACTTATCTCCTAAAGAAGACCTTAAGAGTTGATATAAATGACAAAAATCCACAATTAACATAGATAATTAATTTTAAATTGTATCTAAATCAACAATTGACTTGCAAAATTTGCAAAATTGTTTAGTTAAGGGATTGAGGGCTGGGAACTAGGTACTGGTGAGACAGCGCTGCGGGAGGGTTTCCAACGCCAGTCGCTCATGGGGGAAACCCCCAAGACCGCGCTGGCTCCTCCGCAGGCGACTGTAAACCCGTTGGCGCAGCCTCTCGTAGAGAAGGGGGACTAAGAAATTTTCTCTTAATTCCCAATATCTGACCCCCAATATCTCATCCCTAGTCAAAGGACGCAATAAGGAGTAACCAAATAATGCTGGCATATGTCCTAGCTTTAGTGGTCGGTCTGGGTAGTTTAGCCATTTACATAGCAGCTTTCTTTTTTCCAGAAATCCACCGTAAGAATGACTTTATTTGGAGCGGTGTAGGATTATTTTACGCTCTAGTATTATGGGTTTTTGCACCACGCATTTCTGGAGGGTTGTTGCTTGGTCATGTGGCTAGTGTGGCTCTTTTGGTTTGGTTTGGCTGGCAAACTCTTTCATTACGCCGACAACTAACCCCACAGCTACAACAAACCCAAGTACCGAGTCCTGAGACAGTAAAAACTAGCATTCAGGAACAGGTGAATAAGTTGTCTGTTCAGCAACGACTTGCTCAGTTGCAACAGGGACTTGTTAGCACCTTCAGTGGCGTTAAAGGCAAGGTGCAACAGACTGTAAGTCAGACGCCTACAAAACCCCCAACAGGGACAACCCCTACACCTGTAGTTGAGATTCTCAACAAAACTACTCCCATACCAGAAAAAGCAGCAGAGGAGGCAGTTGTTAATACCGACACCGAATCTCAAACAGAGAGTATACCGGAAGTGATTCCACCAAATCCCCCCTCTCCCGAATTGGTAGAGGCGGCGCAAGCGGATGCTGAGTCTGAGCACAAAACACCGATTTCTGTAGAGGAAATTGCTCCAGATGCGGTACTCGCTCCCCCAGCGGAAGCACCACCGGAACAAATACCGCCAAATAACCAGCCTAGTTAAATTGAGTGAAACCCAACGTTAACCGAACATGATGTTGGGTTTCACTTAACTTGTTTTAATGTTCTGCCACAAATCGGCTGACACAAACCTAGATAAGTGACCAACATTAGTTGTTGCAATTACTATATCTGAAACAGCAAGAGTTACAGCTTGAGCTACTAAAATTATGTCACCGTCAATTGTCTTATCACCAGTTGTTGGTTGTCCTTGTTGACGAGCCTGCGCCCAGAATAATGCAGCTTGACGCATTGCAGTTGTTGTGATGGGTAGATATTCTAGAAGTTGAGTTAAGTCATTTAAGCGAGTAATACCTTTAAGTTTGTTTGCTCGTAATAATTCTCGCCGCACTTCATAATCGGCAATTTCAGGAATTATGACTCGACTCCCAGAGGAAACGAGTATTTGCAGCCATTTAGTGCAAGCAAAGCTTTCAACCGATAGCTTTGGATTTGTGATTAGACCTATTGGCCCTGCATCTAAAAGAATAACCTGACTCACCAAGTTACACTTTTTAACTCAGCAGGAAATAATTTACGCTCAGATAATCGATTTTCATCCAAGGCATGAATTAAATACTCTCCTGTTTCTTGCTGCTCATCAGCGTCACCTTCATCAATCCAAGACTGAAGCATATTTACCAATTTAGACTGTTTATATTTCGGCAGAATATATTCTTGCAAAATCTGCAAAGTATATGTTTCAACACAAAGCCCTTGCTGTTTAGCTTGCTGTGCAAGATACTGTTCTAATTCTGGTGGCAAGTTCAGGGTTAGGGTCATAAGTTTCTTTTGAGTGACATCATAAATTTTACCCTTGGTAATCCACCTACAAAACAATTAGCTGTGCCACGCCACTACAACTAACTATTGTATTTGTTATTTAAAAAGTCTATAAGTAATAGAGTCTAAAATATTGTATAATTTTGTCAGGTGTTATATAAGTTTATTACCTATGGATCGAATTACAGTTGGCTTATTAAATACTTTCAGAAAACAACAGTCTTTTCCAGAAGATTTAAGAGAATCAGACCTTTTTGAACATTTTGTTAATTATTACGTGATTTCCAAAGAATATAATTATCAATTTGGACTCGAAGATGTTCATGTCGGAGGCAGTGGTGATAAAGCTTTAGATGGCATTGCAATCATTGTTAATGGAAGTTTAATTAACTCAAAAGAAGAAGTGGAAGATTTGCAAAAGAAAAATAAATATTTAGATGTTGAATTTATATTAATTCAATCCAAAACTAGTAGTAATTTTGATGCAGGTGAAATTGCTAAGTTTTTATTAGGATCTACAGATTTCTTTAATGAGGAATCTGAGTTACCAGCCAATGCTCAGATAAGAGAAAAATCTCAATTAATGGGATTGATATATGAAAGAAGTAGTCTATTCAAAAATAGGAAGCCCTTATGTAAATTATACTATGTTACAACTGGCAAGTGGCTTGATGATAAACATTTAAAGGAAACTATTGAGAGTTTGAGAAAAAGACTTGATGATATGGAGATTTTTGAAAGGGTTACATTTAATCCTATTGATGCCAATGGCATTCAGAATTTATATAGATTAGCAAATAACAAAATATCAAGACAAATTAAGTTTGAAAGACGCGCTACTATTCCTAAAATAGAAGATATCAACCAAGCATATATTGCAATTTTACCAGCAAGCGAATATTTGAAATTAATTACTGATGATGATGATAATTTAATTAGAGGACTATTTTATGATAATGTAAGAGGCTTTCAAGGTGAAAATGATGTAAACCAAGAAATAGAAGCAACTATAAAGTCTGATGAGCGTCAGTTTTTTGTATTATATAATAATGGTATAACTATTGTTGCTGAATATGTTGATGTTATTGGAGACTTAATTACTATTAAAGATTATCAAATTGTTAATGGATGCCAAACCAGTTATATCTTATATAATAGCCGAGAATCAATAGATGATTCTTTATGTATACCAATTAAAGTAATTGCTTTAGATCGAGATAGTAAACTAAAAAATAACATCATTAAAGCTAACAATAGACAAACACCTGTTAAATTAGAGGAACTTGAAGCATTAACTGATTTTCAAAAAAAATTAGAGGAATATTATAATTCTATGCCAGAGGATAAACGACTTTACTACGAAAGAAGACCAAGGCAATTTAATGGAATAGATGAAATTGAAAAAATAAGAATAGTAGATATACGATCTCAAATGAGATGCTTTGCATCTATGTTTTTAGACCAAGCTCAAAATGCAGGTAGATACCATGCAAGATTGCAAGAAGAAACCAAAGAAAAAATATTTTTACCTTCTCATCAGCCAATAGGATATTACGTTAGTGCCTATGCAAAATTTTGTTTAGATGCTCTATTTAGAAAAAGACTAATAGATCCTAAATATAGTCCATTTAAATACTACATACTTAATATTTTAAGAATGCAAGTTTCAGGGAAAACTATGCCTGACATAACATCTAATAAGTTTATTAAATATTGTGAAACACTAGAACACGCATTATGGAACGATAACAAGTGTAAAGATGTATTATTAGATACTATTAATATTATTGATAAAGTTGTTAATGGAAACTATGATCGTGCAGTAGCAAAAACTGTAGGATTTTCAAATGCTATCGATAATTGCTTGAAGTAAGCTCAATAGCAATTAAAATATAATGATATAGCGTTTCCTAATCTGCTGAGGTACGAATTTACAGGGTTTTCAGGTAAATGAAGTACACGGATAGGGGCACAGTTGGAGTCAACTGGACATTGAAGGTAACTTGATTTCGAGAACCGTTTTCTTCCCTTTGCATCTACTGTTATTTACAGTGAACAGTTTCATCTACAATCATGCCATCTTCTATAATTGATAAAACCTGCACAACTAATCTTAGGCATGAGACTGTGACCGAATCAGGAAGCTATAAAGATACTGTAAACTTACCAAAGACTAATTTTGATATGCGGGCAAACGCCATCAAGCGTGAACCCGAAATTCAGAAATTTTGGGAAGAAAATAAAATTTACGATCGCCTTTCCGAAAATAACCCCGGCGAATTATTTATACTGCACGATGGGCCTCCCTACGCTAATGGCTCACTTCATAGTGGTCATGCTTTGGGTAAAATTCTTAAAGATATTATTAATCGCTACCAACTGCTAAAAGGACGTAAGATTCGCTATGTCCCCGGTTGGGACTGTCACGGTTTGCCTATTGAATTGAAAGTTTTGCAGAACATGAAGTCAGCAGAACGGCAAAACTTAACGCCTTTACAACTGCGGCAAAAAGCTAAACAATTTGCACTAGAAGCAGTAGCAGACCAAAGCAAAAGTTGTATACGCTTTGGGATGTGGGGCGATTTTGAACACCCTTATCTGACTTTGCAGCCAGAATATGAAGCGGCGCAAATTGGCGTGTTTGGTCAGATGTTCTTAAAAGGCTATATTTATCGCGGTTTGAAACCTGTTCACTGGAGTCCTAGTTCTAAAACTGCTTTGGCTGAAGCTGAGTTGGAATATCCAGAAGGTCACACTTCCCGCAGTATCTATGCAGCTTTCCCAATTACAGGTTTGGCGGAGGCGGTTAAATCGCAGTTGGGAGAATATTTGTCGGAATTAGGTGTGGCTATTTGGACAACTACGCCTTGGACAATTCCGGGGAATTTGGCTGTGGCGGTGAATGCAGATTTAAACTACGCGGTGGTGGAAGTCTCACGCCAAGACGCAGAGACGCAAAGTAATCTTAGCGCCTTTGCGCCTTTGCGCGAGATAAATTTCAAATATCTAATCGTTGCGGCAGATTTGGTGGAGAGTTTATCTTCTACTTTGGGAGTTGAGTTAAGTGTAAAAGCAACGTTCAAGGGGAAAGATTTAGAACGTACAACTTACCGTCATCCCCTATTTGACCGCGAAAGTCCGATTGTTGTTGGTGGTGATTACATCACAACTGAGTCGGGTACTGGACTGGTACATACTGCACCTGGTCATGGTCAAGAAGATTACATTGTTGGTCAGCGTTATGGTTTGCCTATCCTCGCGCCAGTGGATGATAATGGCAATTTCACCCAGGAAGCGGGAGAATTTGCTGGGTTGAATGTGCTGGGTGATGGGAATCAGGCGGTAATTGATGCACTGAGTGCGGCTGGTTCGTTGTTGAAGGAGGAAGCTTACGCCCACAAATATCCCTATGACTGGCGGACGAAAAAGCCGACGATTTTCCGCGCGACTGAACAGTGGTTTGCTTCGGTAGAGGGATTTAGGGAAGAAGCGCTAAAGGCGATCGCAACTGTAAAATGGATTCCAGCCCAAGGTGAAAATCGGATCACGCCAATGGTAGCGGAACGTTCCGATTGGTGTATCTCTCGTCAACGGAGTTGGGGTGTACCCATTCCCGTTTTCTATGATGAAGAAACCGGGGAAGTACTTCTGAATGAGGAAACAATCAACTACGTCCAAGCAATTATCGCCGAAAAAGGCTCTGATGCTTGGTGGGAATTGTCGGTGGCTGAGTTGTTACCAGAATCTTACAGAAATAATGGTCGGTCTTACCGCAGAGGTACAGACACAATGGACGTATGGTTTGATTCTGGTTCATCTTGGGCAGCAGTGACTAAGCAGCGTCCTGAATTGCACTACCCCGCTGATTTGTATTTGGAAGGTTCCGACCAACATCGTGGTTGGTTCCAATCAAGTTTGCTTACTAGTGTAGCGGTTAATGGTATTGCGCCTTACAAAACTGTGCTAACTCACGGCTTTGTTTTAGATGAACAAGGGCGGAAAATGAGCAAGTCAGAAGGAAATGTGCTTGACCCAAATACAATCATCGAAGGCGGAAAAAATAAAAAAGAAGAACCGCCTTATGGTGCAGACGTATTGCGGCTGTGGGTGTCGTCGGTAGATTATTCCTCTGATGTCCGCATTGGTAAAAGCATCATTAGACAACTCAATGATGTTAGAGGTAAGATTCGCAATACAGCGCGGTTCCTGTTGGGTAGCTTGCATGATTTCGACCCCGAAAAAGATGCAGTACCTTTAGAGGATTTGCCAGAACTTGACCGCTATATGCTGCATCGCATCACCGAGGTGTTTAATGAAGTCACGGAAGCCTTTGACAGTTTCCAATTCTTCCGCTTCTTCCAAACAGTGCAGAATTTCTGCGTCGTGGATTTATCCAACTTCTATTTAGATGTTGCCAAAGATAGGCTGTACATCAGCGCCCCCGATGCTTTTCGCCGTCGCAGTTGTCAAACAGTGCTGAAGATTGCTTTAGAGAATTTAGCACGAGCGATCGCCCCAGTGCTATGCCACACAGCCGAAGATATCTGGCAATATCTCCCCTACAAAACACCTTACAAATCGGTGTTTGAAGCCGGTTGGGTGCAGGTAGAAGAAAAATGGCGTAATCCAGAATTAGCAGAATTTTGGGAAACGCTGCGACAACTCCGCACTGATATTAATAAGGTGTTAGAACAAGCCAGGGTAGAAAAAATGATTGGTTCTTCTCTGGAAGCAAAAGCTTTGATTTACATACCTCACAGACAGTTAAGCAATGCTATCAAAGCCTTTAACCCTGTTAACGGTAACGGTATTGACGAACTGCGGTATTTATTGCTGACTTCCCAGGTGGAATTATTAGATTCTCCTGATGCAATGAAAGCATTAAAATATACAGCACAGACGCAAGACTGGGTAATTGGGGTAGTGAATGCAGAAGGGGAGAAGTGCGATCGCTGCTGGAATTACTCCACCCATGTGGGAGAATCAGCAGAGCATCCCCTAATTTGCGAACGTTGCGTTGCAGCCTTAGCCGGAGAGTTCTAAAAAAGGAAACTTCTCTGTGTCTTTGTGTCTCTGTGGTTACAAAATTGCTTTTTACCACAAAGACACAAATACACTAAAGTGAAAATTTCAAACCCTAGCCACTATTTACAACTTTTGCAACAACTCTTGAGTTAATTGAAAGAAAGCTTTAGAGCCAGCTGACTGGGGAGCATTGATAACAACCGGCGTAAAACTATCAACAGCCTTAGCAACATTAACATCGACTGGTATTTGAGTTTTACAAATTTTTTCTACGCCAAAATCTTCAACAACGCGGTGCATCACTTGTTTATAGTATCTGCCAGTGAGCAAGTTAGCACTAGACATACTAAATACAATTCCCAGCATTTTTATATTTATCTTAGTTTCATTTCCGTGACTGTCTTTTAATTGAGCAATCCGTCTTTCCAGTAATTGAATACCCACCACAGATAAGGGTTCTGGCTTAGCAGGAAGTATATAGAAATCACTACCAGCTAAAGCGCTACGAGTCAATAGATTATAACCAGGGGCACAATCCAAGAGGATAAAATCATACTCTTGGCGAACAGATTTTAAGATGTTATTAATCAAAACTCTTTCAAAGCGATTCCAAATCGTTTCAAAATCCTGTTCGCCCAAAGCAACTGCTTGTTGATGCAGCATTTCTGAGACAACAAATTCATCATATAAGTCTATATCTCCCGGCAATAAATCTAGTCCAGGTAGATTACAAACTTGAGATTGAATTATCTCTTGAATCGTCAGTTTTGCGTTTGGTTCTGGATTGACAACTTCATCTATTAAATATCTAAATGTCAGTCTTTGTTTGCGACGCTTGGCAAAGTCCAAAGGCGACATCAGGCTGAGTGTGGCACTAATTTGGCTATCTAAATCAAGCACAAGCACCCGTTTGCCATGATTTTTAGCTAAACAAGTAGCTAAGTTGACGGTGAGGGTGGTTTTCCCTACACCACCTTTCATATTTGCAGTAGCAATTACATATCCCATTGGTTAATTCCTCTGATGACGCCTTCTCATCTAGGTAGCGTACACCCCTGCTGAACAATTGAAACTTCCGTTAAATTTAATATTTTCGGTGACTCAAAAGAGTCGTTTCAGTCATGTTTCCTCGATTGAGGCAGTCAGATTATATAGCAATCCGACTTGAATTGTTAAATTCTGGCAAAGAAAAACACTCGTTACTCTGAAGCATACGTCTACACTTAATCTAACCTGTACGCTTAAGTTGGGAACTTATATTAAAGCTCATAGGTCGTTGGTAGAGACACACAGATGATGTGTGCTCTTACAACATTTTGCTTTTACTTAGCCTAATAATTTTGAACATGACTAGCTCTCAGAAAGAGCTAATTTCCTAGTGGAAACACTAGTTATATTATGATTTTTTACATTTTTTTAAGTATATTTTATTACTCGAAATAATTAACGCCATGCCATAATTTAAAGAGAAAATCCGATTATTGACAATAATTGTAATTTTTTAGAGGTAGAAAAAGATTGCCTTTTAATCCTGAGCTATGTCGTAACGAAAGCGAAGTTGAAAGCAAACTCATAGTGCAATATTTGCTACCACAGCTAGGGTATACTCCTGATACTTGGCATCAAGAAGTTGCCCTTGGTAGCATCCGCTTAGACTTCTTAGCATTTGCCGCACAAGTAATTCCCTTGGTTTTAGATGCCAACTCGCCGCTGAGTGTCGTCATGGAGGCAAAGCACCCTAAACAAAACTTAAATAATCACGTCCTCCGACTCAGGCATTATTTAACAAGCTTGAATGTGCGGTATGGATTGCTAACTAATGGAAAAGAGATCAGAATTTATGAGAAATTTCAAACTGATGTTCGGTTAGTGTTTCAATGCTCTGGCAAGGATATTGAGACGAAGATAGATGCAATTGCAGGCTTCATTGCTAGAGAAAGTTTAAGAGATAGACAGGTTATAGACAAGTTAGATATTCAAGTATTTGAAGATAATTTAAATTTGGAAAATAAGAGAGTGGATTCAATGAAGACAATTGCAATTTATCATCATAAAGGCGGCGTTGGTAAAACTACAGTTGCTATTAACTTAGCTGCTGCATTGAGTAAGAAAGGGAAAAAAGTTCTTTTAATTGATATAGATGCTCAGGCAAATACAACCTTTGCTACAGGCTTAATTAAGTTTCAATTTGAAGAGGATGATGATTTAAAAGACCGTAATGTTTCTCACTTGCTAGAAAAGACAGACTTTAACTTTATTCCAGATATTGTTCGTAAATCTAAGTTTTTTAATAATCCAGAAGTAGATATTATACCTTCACATATTACCTTAATTTCAAAGCAAAACAATCTTGTCCAATATGGAGCTAGTCGAAATAGGCTAGCTAAAAAATTAGAGAAGGTAAAGAATGAATATGATATTGTAATAATTGATACTCCTCCGTCATTAGACTTGTATGCACAAGCTGCCTTAACTGCTGCTGATTACTTAATAATTCCTTCAGACTTAAAGCCATTTTCAAATCAAGGTTTGCCCAGTGTTCAAAGCTTTATTAAACAAGAAATCAATGAAAATAAAGAAGGTCTAGGAAAGCCACCTATTATTATTATGGGTGTTCTTCCATCTAAAATTTCTACCAATGCTCAGTATCTCAAATATACCTATGCAAAACATAAAAGTGTAATTACTGATCGTTACAATATGCCAATTATGGATAGTATGATCTCAGAAAGAACAGCTTTATCAGCTTGTGTTAATAGAACTATATCTGTGGGAGATATGGAGATTCCAGATCCTAAATCTATTCTTGACTTTGCTATTAATGAACCTTCAGCTAATCAAGCTGCTGCTGAGTTTGAGTTTCTGGCTATGGAAGTTTTGACAAAAATGGAGATGAAATAATGACTGAGTTTTTTATGTTAGATGTTTCAAGCATTACATCTAGTGTTTCTCGTTCAAACTTTCAAGAAGCTGACTTAGAAAATCTTGCGGACATGATATTAGAGTCTGGAGGAATTCTCAAACCTCTAGTTTTAAAAAAAATTGGATTTGAAAAATATGAGGTAATTGATGGACACTTTGAATACTATGCATCTGTAAGAGCTAGAGAAAAAAATCCTAGTGAAGGTGAAATGGTCAATTCTTTGATTATCTCATCTGAGAAAGAAGAAGCAGTATTAAAGCAAGCTGCCGTTCTTAGAAGCGCAGAGCCTTTTGACAAGTCATCAACAACTCTAATAAAAACTAATCATTCAGAATCAAATTCCACAAATAGCGATTTTAGTTTGTTGGAAAAGCAAATTAATAATTTAAGGTTAGAATTAGCACAAGAAAGACAAGAAAGACAGAAACTATACGATACTATCAAGCTGATTGAAAGTCAGATACCCAAACAAGTTACACCATTAGATGTATTTAATAGTCTAAGTTTAGTAGAACTGACTTTTAGATTAAGAACTGCTGGATTTACTGATAAAAAAGCTGTTCAGGTTGCTGAAAGTGTAGACAAAGAACGTACTAAGAAAAGGTTTGAATCTCTGAAAGATGTACTAGCAAGAGTAAAGGTTGCAACTGGCAAAAAACAGGTTAAAGGTATAAGTGGCGAGAAAATGGTAGACATTGTTGATAGCTGGTCACGCATCTTGTTTATTTAAACTTTACTTATAGTTAATTTGCAATAATAATTCGGGGATCAATATGGATGATCTGGAATCCAAAATACTTGAGATATTGAAGCGTGGCACTCCCCTAAGAGCAGCAAAAATTGCTGATATGCTGGGAGTTGAAAGACGAGAAGTAAACCATTACCTGTATTCTTCATTGAAGAATATGGTTGTCCAAGATAGTGAATATAAATGGTCATTTAAGACAAATCAAATAGGTAATAATCAGCGTATCCCAACTCAACCTCGAAAATCTCAAAATCAATCATCAATGCCTGTACAGCAAGATACCTCGTATAGTTTTACTAAAAAGGAGATTAAACAAGATACTCCAAATCAACCGCCAATTTCTCCAACTCCATCATCACAACCAGCCAAGTATGAGAAACTAGAAAGATTTTCTCAAAAACATTTTGAGCCAAACTCTCCAACTCCATCCTCACAGCCTGTAAAGCAAACTAATCCGTATGAAGTTGTTAAGACAGAACTTGCTCAACTATCTTCAGAACAAAAGGTGAAAGTTTTAGAAAATGCTTTTAGGCAAGATAGATTTTCAGAACTAGAAGACGATCAGATAAATGCTCTCCAATCAATCTTGGAAGCGGCTAAGCGGGAAGTAAATATAACCAATACTGCATATACACAAGGGAAACTAAGCTCTTGGAAGGCTAATCGTTTAGCGATCGCAGTCGTATCCATTACCTTAGCTTTTGGTACATTCTTTGTGATCAGTCAACTTAGATCCAGTTCAACTTACCAACCTACCCCAACTATCCCACAAAATAGGTAGATTCTCCAACCCTTAACTGAGTATTTGTATTACATAATTGTGGGGCATTGCTTAGCGTTTACAGGCTTTCTTTGCGCCTCTGCGCCTCTGCGTGAGGAATTCTCATATATACGTCTACGCATTCCACATAACTTGTAATCATCGGAGACATACTTAAGTGACGATTTCCCCGATTCGCACTTTATTTATCACAAAAGAGGTTCCTTATCCACCTGTGGGCGGGGTAAGTTTACGTACCTGGCAAAACATCAATATTATGATGAAGTTTGGCCCTGTTGGTATTTTTTCAGCCTCCAACTGGACTCCTAAAAGCACATCCTTACCGGGGGTTACACTATGGAAGCATTCCAACTTTGCCACACATCGGTCAAACTGGGAAAACTTAGAAAGTCGGTTGTGGTGGCTACATCCCCGCAGACATCCAGATGCAGATTGGGCTTATACAAAAACTGCTGCTCAAGAATTAGACGAAACCCTGACCAAATTTCAGCCTGATGTTGTAGTTCTTGTGGAGGTGTGGCTATACCCTTACTTGAGTGTGGTCAAGAAACATAAATGTCGCATTATCTTCGATAACCATAACGTGGAAGCATCTCTATGGCAGCAGAGATACCATGCAGTTCAGGGTATAAAGTCAAAGTTAAAAGCCAAGATTCAGCTAGACCATCTCAAGTCAATTGAGAGCAACTTTACTAAGCAAGTTAGCCAAGTATGGGTATGCAGCCAAGATGATGTGAGCTTGATAAACGAGTTTTACGGACAAGTATCGCCCACTTACGTTGTACCTAATGGTATCAATGTAGCGCACTATGACTGTGTGCGTTCCAGTGAATACAACCCGAAGACTGGATTGGAGAATACCAGCCGGAATGTTCTTTTTCTTGGTCAACTTTCATACTCACCCAATACAGTGGCGGCTGAGTTATTAATTAACCAAATCTACCCCCAACTGCGAAAGCTTTACCCAGATAGCCGTTTGCTGCTAGTGGGGCGTAGTCCGGCTCAATTTATGCTGGATGCTGCTAAGCGATCGCCTGGAATTATCGTTACTGGTAGCGTACCAGATGTTCGACCCTATTTGGCTGCTGCCAGCGTGATGGTTGTACCATTACTTCAAGGTGGAGGTACGCGCCTGAAAATCGTAGAAGCCTTTGCTGCTGGTTGTCCTGTTGTTAGTACAGCTAAGGGTGCTGAGGGAATCAATGCTAGAGATGGGGAACACCTGCTGATTAGAGAGGTGGAAGAGTTAGTTGCAGGAGTGTCCCAAATCTGGTCAGACCCTTCTCTAGGAGAGAAACTAGCTCGTTCTGCTTATGAATTAGTACAAGCAGAATACTCCTGGGAGGCGGTTAGTTGCAAGGTGGAAAAGGCTATCCACAAACTGTTTTGAAGAAGTTATTTAAAATTAGATTGTTTTTTCTAGCACAATGCACTGTGTAAGAACGTTATCAACGACTAAAAATTCATCTAAACGCTGACGAATATTTTCAGGTTCAAACTCGGAATAGCCGTACAATTCTTCAGGATTACCTATTTTTAGTTTTAATCCTGAGTGTTCAATTAGGGAACTAATTGAGATATTAGAACCATATTTATTAGAAGGTTTATTGGTAAATGGATAACAATCTAAAAACAAATCTATTGTTGCTATAAAACAGCCACCAGGTTTCATCAGGCGTTCAATTTC
This sequence comes from Nostoc sp. B(2019), assembly GCF_010091925.1. Taxonomy (GTDB): domain Bacteria; phylum Cyanobacteriota; class Cyanobacteriia; order Cyanobacteriales; family Nostocaceae; genus Komarekiella. Next base: position 19,808 of record NZ_WVID01000029.1, read on the forward strand.
TTTTGCCAATGATGGTAATTCTTCTGGTGGAATATGTTCAATTGCAGAGATAGAGAAAATGCGATCATAATAATTACTCTTCAAATTGGCGTTTTGCAAGAAATCTTGAATAAATTTAACTTTACCACCAAAAGCATTATTCAATTGATGAAACTGCTCAATAGTAAATATCCAATCAACTTTTTTGCTAGGATTAACAAGAGGATCAACGGAGGTAATATCCAGACCACATTGAGCTAATACAAATTGAAAACCAGAAGCTCCAGTTCCAACTTCGACTACACGCATACCCGCTTCTAACGGTGTGGCGAAAAAACACCAGGGATATTCAAAGATGCGTGTAAGGCTATTGATTTGAAAACCGAAAGGCCCAATCTGTCTAATTAACTCACTAGGTAAGTTATAGCGATTACGCCAAGCAAAATTGTTTCCAGTAATTTTGGAATTGGTGTATTGATACCACCATGAAGCTCCCACAGGTGCTTTGTGCTTTTGGTTCCAGATAAAAAACTTAGAAGGTATAATCTTAGGTGCTAGCATAATTCAGTAATTTACTTTTAAATTTAAGAGTAAGTAAACTAGATTTTTTAATCAACCAGATACTTCTCAGATTTTCTTTTATTAGATAATATTAACCTCTTGCTTGTCGCAGTACGTTAAACGCTTTACTCCGTAACCCAACTGGTAATAGCGATAAACCTAAACCAGTCCACGCTTTAGTAGTTGAAAAAGACTGTCCTGCCAAAATCAATTCTCTGCCTCTTGGTGTTTCACCCTTTTCGACTAAACGCAAACCCAATAATAATTGTGTTTCAGCAAGACGATTTTTTCTGATTATCTCCAGTTTTTCTGAATCAAACTTATAATTTTCTAAATATTGGATTTTATCGAATAAATAAGGAATAGCTCGATTAATACCTTGCTGTTCTGCATGATAGCGATATTCCATCAATAACTCTGGTAAATAATAACCCTTTTTCCCAGCTAAAGCTAGCCGCACAAACAAATCATTATCCTCACAATTTTGCAGATTAGGCAACATAAATCCTAATTCTAGTAAGGCTTGACGGCGAAATAATGTTGCTCCAATTTGGAAGCTTTGATGAATAAACACAATTTCCAGCAAGTTATCTACTACACCTTTTGGTAAATTCGTTCTACCCCAGCGACGAGAATTTTCTTGAGTTTTCTCTTTATCGCGGATATTATTAATATCGATTATCCAATGGTCTGTGCCAACAAAATCAATAGTAGAATCTTGTTCAAAAATTGCGGTAGTACGTGCTAAAAAGTCAGATGTTAGCCTATCATCGTCGTCAAACTTCATAAAATATTTGCCGCTTGCAGCATCAAAGCCAGAGCGCATATTATTGCTTTTACCAATATTTTGCGGATGACGGATGTATTTAATACGGTTATCTGTATACTGTGACATTAATTCAGGTGTATCATCACCAGAACCGTCATCACAGACAATTAATTCAAAGTCTTGCTCGGACTGGTGAAGTACACTGTCAATGGCATAAGGTAGGAGATAGGCACGATTAAAAGTAGGAATGCAAACACTAATTTTAGGCATATTTTATTTTATATAGAAACTACTGTAATAGGATCAACTACAAATTAAATGTATGGTGATACTTGACCACCATACAGCTAAAAATTAAGCGATAGTTCTTTGAATTTTCTTGATAGTTTTTTTGATAAATCGATTGGTTTTTGATGCCATGCTTGGTGGTTTTAGCTGTTGTGGTCTTTGTTCTGGTTGTTTGAGAAAACGATAATATAAAAACTCATCTCTATAAAGAATATTGACATCTTCTCCTTGAGATAAACGGGCAAAATCACTAGAGGAATAGCTCATGTAGTGAATGCGATGAATGGGTTTTAATCCATCTTGATTGTAAAGAACATTATCAATATTTACGAAGGGATCTGCATTAGCGCAGTTGCCGGTTCTATCTTGACCATTAGGGCTGAGCGTGAAGTTAAATAGTGGGCGATCGCACCGCAAGGTCATATAATTAAACAAAAAAGCATCATCCCACCATCCATGTCCATTGATCCATTCAATTTCTCTGTTGTCAATTAATTGCTGCTTCATCACTTTAATTTCTTGAGCAGTAAATAAGCCTCGCTTAGACCCAAAAAAACTAGAACAATGCAGCTTAGGACGGATATCAGTTTCCGTATATAGTCCAGTTTTTTCTATAACTGAAATATCCAAAGCAGCCACATTTCTATTCTTAAGATGTTCCCAATCATCAAAAACAAAGTCATACTTCTCTAGCTTTTCAATTACATCGGTGGCTGGCTTCATCGCCAAGCTATCACCGTCATAAAATACAAATTTATCAAAAACACCCTCAAAAGCAACAAACTTTCTTTGTAAATGACTTTTGTACCAACTAGGACGTGATGCTTTTGTCTCTCTTTCTCTGGGATGAGCCGCCCAAACTTGATGAGCAAATTCTTCCCAGCATTGAATCACATCCCAATTCTCAAATAACATTACGTTCTTTCGAGAATTAACTTCTTGCTTAACTCGGTCTAGTCGTTCATCATAAGGAATAATACAAACTGGGATATCTGCACTAACATTCATCTCAATGCTATTTAGCAAAGCTACTAGTTGGTCATAGACTACATCATTCGCAAGGGTGTAAATACCGAAAGATTCCATTTGACAAAATCCTTTTTTTCCAGGTGATAAATAGTTTTAGCAATTATATAAACAGCTTGGGGATGAGATAATTAAATATGTATGCTTGTTACAGTGCTAGGCTAGCTAGCTTGAAGCATAAAATCCACCCCACAAATAAGTCTACAACCAAAAACATGATGTATTTTGGTTGCTCTATTTGCTAGGATTCCCAGATATTCAATTGAATAAACATCTTAATAGTAGCTTTTTCGTTACCCTATCCGTCAAGGTAAGGGGATTCGCAAGATTCCCGACTGCTTTAAAGTAGCCGGGAATCTTAAATTGATTACGCAAATTGTGAGATATTATTAATTTTATACAGGCTAAACTCTTCATGAGTTGATTGTGCCATCCATCTATAATCTAATAAAGCTTTCATTCTTAAAAGCCTTGATTTTAGAGGTAGTGCTTTATTTTTGTTTGCAACTCCAAAATAAACATTTTCACCATTTTTGATATAAATAGCACCTGGAAAAGGTAGAGGTTCAAGCGGTGTTCCTTTTTTTGCCAGAGTATTTGTTATATCACGATGACGATAGGAATTAAATATATATTGTGTATATTCTTTATCATATACAGCATTGACAATTTTAGGTACATTATATAAATCATATCTAATTATATTGCTTGTGCCGCAGTATTGATCAAAACCTTTTCTCATAATACGTATGAGACTACTGCCTTCACTATAAACGTAGCCTTTTTTGATAAACCAACCATTAGCTTGAGGATTGCTATTAACAAACTCTGCTAAATATTTGCTAACGCAGTCATCAGCATCAACACACATAACGTGTGATGGGTTGAGTTGCCGCGCATATATTAATCCTGTGGTAAATTTGGACAGTTTATCTAACTGTTTGCTTTTCCAGTCTGTCCCTTGTAATTTAAAATTATGCTGAAGATATATAATGTGAGGATGGCTAAATTCTATATCAGGCTTTTCATTGCAAACAACAATCACTCTAAAGTCGTTTACAGTCTGGTTGCAGATGGATTTTAGGCATCTTTCAAATAACTTAGACACGCTTTCCCATGATTTAGAAATATATTTGCTTTTAACTGGGACAATAAAAACAAGCATCTTAATCTTCCTATCTGGTCTGGCTATGGTTACATTTTGCCCTAGGCTTCTATGTAAAAACAACAGTTAATGGGGAACTATACAGTAAATTTACTATTGTTGTCAGTCAATAGGTAGCTAGCTTTTTGGCTGCTTTAATTTATGAAAATTTTACGAATAATATATAAGGGATATTTGTGATGACATCTAGCCTGAAATGAAGTCATGGTGTATGTATCACTTACCGAATATCACTTGTATGAATATTTTAATGCTATCTTCTACCTTTCCCTATCCGCCAACACGTGGAGGAACTCAAGTAAGGACATTTAATTTACTTAAGTATCTGAGTCAACGCCATGCTATTACTCTTGTGACTCAACGCGATATAGATGTTACAGACACCGAAATAGCGGGATTACGCGATTGTGTAGATCATCTAGTAGTTTTTGATCGCCCCCCAAATTCTGGAACCACCGCAGGAATACTGAGGAAAATCCAGCGCTTTGGCATATTTCTGCAACAGGGGACGCCACCAAGCGTACTCAACCGCTACTCAGTCGAGATGCAAGCCTGGGTTAATAACTTTGTCCAGGGAGGGAAATGTGATGTGATTACTTGCGAACATAGCGTTAACGAAATTTATGTACAACCGCATTTACATAAACAGCTAAAAACCATAGTCAATGTTCATAGTTCTGTTTACGGTAGTTGTCGTAACCAACTAGCAACAGGCATTTCTGAAAATGCACTCAGAGACAAAATTAATTTACCGCTTCTGCGTCGTTATGAACAAAACTACTGTTCTAAATTCTCGGAAATTGTAGTTACAACCGAAGAAGATAAAATTCAACTACAAGAATTCAGTCCCAATAGTCAAATTACAGTTATTCCTAATGGCGTAGATTTGGTTTCTTTCCCCAACCGTATCGCCGATCCAGGAGGACATCGCTTAATTTTTATTGGCGCAATGGATAATTTAGCAAATATTGATGCTGTTTGCTTTTTCAGCAATGAAGTCTTGCCAAAAATTCAAAAATATTATCCTGAGACAACTTTCGATATTGTTGGTTCTCATCCTGCACCAGAAGTTTTAGCACTTCAAGAAAAACCGGGAATTAATGTGACTGGGCGTGTGCCTTCGATGGTAGAGTACTTACACAAAGCCACCATCTGCGTTGTGCCCATGCGGACTGGGTTTGGTATTAAAAATAAAACTTTAGAAGCAATGGCAGCAGGTGTGCCTGTAGTGGCAAGCGATCGCGGTTTAGAAGGGCTAACTGTAGATGGTACGAGCAAATCACTTCGAGCATTACGAGCAAATCAGCCAACCGAGTACATCACCGCTATTAGTCAACTATTTGATAATCCATATCTGCGCTCAGAATTATCTCGCAACGGTAGACAACTAGTAGAAACTGAATTTACTTGGGATATCGCTGGTAAAAGTTATGAACAAGTTTGCCTTGGCGGGGATAATTTGTAATTGATCTGTAATCTATGTAGAGACGTTGCAATGCAACGTCTCTACATAGCAATGCAACGTCTACCCAACATCATCATGGGCAAAGCGGTTAAAGAGGAAGTCTAAGGCATAGTTACGCAGTTGATAATATTGTGGATCTTCCATGATGCGGGCGCGATCGCGGGGACGTGAAAACGGAATTTCCATGACTTCACCAATCTTGGCGTGAGGGCCATTGGTCATCATCACCAATTTGTCTGCTAAAAATAGCGCCTCATCGATATCGTGGGTAATCATCAACACTGTACAGCGGTTATCGCCCCAAATTTTTAGCAATTCTTCCTGTAACTCTTCTTTGGTAATCGCATCCAGCGCCCCAAAAGGTTCGTCTAAAATTAAGACTTTGGGACGAATCGCCAAAGCACGGGCGATAGAAACCCGTTGTCTCATCCCGCCAGACATTTGCATTGGTTTCTTTTCCATAGCATCACCTAGTCCCACCATTGCTAAATGATCCCGGACGATCGCTCTTTTCTCAGCTTCCGGCTTCTTGGGATAAACGGCGTTAACAGCTAGGTAAATATTTTCAAAAGCAGTCCGCCAAGGTAGCAGAGCATAGTTTTGGAACACCACCATCCTATCTGGCCCTGGCTTAGTAATTGGCTCTCCTTCCAGTAACACTTGCCCAGAGGTGGGAAAGTTAAAACCGGATACCATATTTAGCAGCGTCGATTTGCCACAACCAGAGTGACCGATGACACAAATAAACTCGCCCTTTTCGACGTTGAGGTTAACACCGTCGAGTACGGTGAAAGGGCCTTTCTTTGTCGGATAGACTTTGGTAACGTCTTTAATTTCTAAAAAAGGCTGGCGGCTGCTGGTTGAGGTGACAAATTGTCTTCCCATTTCTTCTGTAGCGATGTTGGTTGTTCTAAAATTGTTGTTTTGCATAGCGATTTAGGAATTCAAAAGCTTAATGTTAAAGTTCCAGGGCTTGTGAGCGAGTATCAAAGACTCGTGAGCGAGTATCAAAGACTTGTGCGAGAGTATCAAAGACTCGTGAGCGAGTATTAAAGACTCGTGAGCGAGTATCAAAGACTCGTGCGAGAGTATTAAAGACTCGTGGGCGAGAAGAGTAGGTTGGGTTTTGCTGTTGCTTTACCCAAGAAAGGCTTGAAAACATTGGGTTTTGTTTCTCAACCAACCTACGCGAGTTTTAATTTTTAGCCTTAACTGGGCTGTATTGGCTTCTCCCCCCACTCCTCTTTCGTTACGCGACTTTTCTTCTCGGTGCATCAAGAACAACTTCCGCTATTGAAAAATCGCGTTTAATCTGTAAACTGTTGAGATAGGAAATTGGGTCATCGGCGTTAAAGGGAGTACCATCGAACAACTTGATGGGTTGGCGAGTGTAGCTAATATTTAAACCTAATTCTCGTGCAGCAGTGCTGAAGACACGTACTCGACACACTCGTTCAACGATTTCTACCCAATTTCTGGGGAAGGGAGTATCACCCCAACGCGCCAATTGACTCATAATCCAAATTTGTTCGGTGCGGCTAGGGCGGTTGATGGCAGACTCAGAATAAAATTGGTGATGGGCGTAATCCCGTAAAGGATGGTTTAAGTCACAGGTGAGACTATTTGGATCTTCGAGTTGGATGTACTCTAAATCTGTGCTGACATACTCTCGCCCTGCTAAAATTTGCCGAATCTCTTGGGCATTGTCAGGATTTGCACAATACTGGCAAGCTTCTAACAAAGCTTTAGTCAAGGCAATATGCGTATTTGGATAATTTTCTGCCCAATCTTCCCGCACTCCTAGAACTTTACCGGGGTGTCCCAGCCAAACTTCTAAGTCGGTAGCAATGGTAAAGCCGACATTTTCCACAGCAGCGCGGTAGTTCCAAGGTTCGCCGACGCAGTAACCATCAATGCTTCCGGTTTTTAGGTCAGCTACCATCTGGGCTGGGGGAATGGTCTTCATGTCCACATCGCCATCGGGGTCAATCCCACCAGCGGCTAGCCAGTAACGCAGCAGCAAGTTGTGCATAGATGCGGCATGGACTACCCCCATTGTGTGGCGTTGCTCACGGGTGCGAAGCAGGTATCTTTTGAAGTCTGATAAAGTGTGTACACCTTGGTCGTAAAAGTGTTTTGCCAAGGTGATGGCGTTACCGTTGCGAGTCATGGTGAGGGCGGTGACAACTGGTAAGGGTTGGTTATTATGTCCTCCCAAACTTAACCACATCGGCATCCCGGAAGGCATTTGAGCAGCATCTAAATAACCACCAGTGATGCCATCTTCTATACCCCGCCAGCTACTTTCTCGCACAAGGTTAACTTCATCTAAACCATGCTTGGTGAAAAAACCTTTTTCTTTAGCAACTGCTAAGGGGGCGCAGGCGGTAAGGGGTAAAAAACCAATTTCCAGGTTAACTTTTTCCAACCCATGACGGGCAATGTCTGCGGTTTTTCTGGCTCGAATTTTCTTGATCCGTTTCTGCTGATTGAGGAAGTAAATCATCTCACTCCGCAAGCTGTAGTAGCTAGGATGTTCTACTACTTCCATCCGCTTACGGGGTCTGGGAATATCTACTTCGAGAATGTCGCCGATTTTGGATTCGGGGCCATTGGTCAGCATGACAATTCTGTCAGATAACAGCACCGCTTCATCTACATCATGAGTCACCATGACAGCGGTAACTTGATTTTCTTCGCAGATTTGCATGAGTTGTTCTTGCAAATTACCGCGTGTGAGGGCATCTAAAGCACCAAATGGTTCATCTAGCAACAGCAACTTAGGACGAATCGCTAAGGCGCGGGCGATCGCAACTCGCTGTTTTTGTCCACCAGACAACATCCCTGGCTGTTTGTCAGCATGGGGACGCAAACCCACCATATCGATATGTTTTTCAATAATGGCTTTGCGATCGCCTGCGGGTAAACCTTTCATTACCGAGTCCACAGCCAGAGCAATATTTTCTCTAACAGTCCGCCAAGGTAATAGCGAATAATTTTGGAACACCACCATCCTGTCTGGCCCTGGTTTGCTGATCTTTTGTCCTTCCAGAGTCACAAGACCTTCAGTTGGCAAATCCAAACCCGCAATCATATTTAAGAGAGTGGATTTGCCACAACCGGAGTGACCAATTAAAGAAACGAATTCTCCTTTTTTGATTTGCAGGTCGATTCCTTTAAGGGCGATGTATTTCCCACCACCGGTTAATTCAAAAACTTTTTCAATCTGGTCAACAGCAACGAATATAGACATGGCAGTTTAGAAAATGTAAATTGAGATGATGTATTTTTCTTTGTGTCTTAGTGCCTTTGTGGTTAAAAATTCTCTTCTAAACCACAGAGACACCAAGACACAAAGTTGAATAACTATTTTTGTTCTGCTGGTAAAATCTTGTTTTGCACCCAACCCATCATTTTATCTAGCACCAGACCAACAACACCGATATAAATTAGAGCCAAAATCACTTCACTAACGTTGTTGTTTTGATAGGCATCCCAGATAAAAAAGCCAATTCCGACAATACCGGACATGACGATTTCTGCGGCGATAATTGCCAACCAAGCCAAACCGATCGCAATTCTCAACCCAGTAAAAATGTAGGGTAAAGCCGCTGGAATCAGAATATTCGTGAAATATTCTTTGCGGCTAAGTTGCAGAACTTTGGCGACGTTGTTGTAATCTTGGGGAATTTGGGTGACGCCAACAGCAGTGTTAATTAAGATGGGCCAAATCGCTGTAATAAAAATCACGAACAGGGCGGCTGGTTCATTTTGTCGCAAAGCTGCCAAAGAAATCGGAACCCAAGCCAGAGGTGGTACAGTTCGTAGTAACTGAAAAATTGGGTCTAGAGCCTTGGACATTGTTTTATTGACACCAATCAAAACTCCTAAGCCAATACCAACGATCGCAGCTAGGGTATAACTAATCGCAACCCGTTTGAGGCTAGCGAGAATCTGCCAAAATAGACCTTTATCTATGCCACCTCTGTCATAAAATGGCCAGAAAATAAGTACCCAAGTATCTTGAATAACCTGTATTGGGCCAGGTAATGTTGCGCCAGGAGTCAAAGCGAACAGTTGCCAGATAATTAGAAAAATTGCGATCGCGATCGCAGGCGGTATCAGGTCAGGAAATTGCTTTTGCAGACCGGATATAAAGCCGTTACTAAATTTAGGGCTTGCAGGGCGTTTTTGGGCGAGTGTCATATTCTTGCGTTCTCCTCAAATTTTATTTGTTATTTCTTTGTTCGTAGTTGGCGCTTTAGCGCTAAAGCACCAATTACGAACTTTAATCATGACTAAACACTGACTTTCTTGATTTTCAGACTCTTCAAGTATTCTTCTGGCTTCTCTGGGTCAAACTTGGTGCCATCAAAAAATTCTTCTACACCACGGGATGTATTTGTCGGAATATCAGCAGCAGCAAATCCTGCTTCTTTGGCAGCTTCTTTCCAAATATCTTCGCGGTTAACTTTGTTGATCAGTTCTTTAGCCTTAGCTGCATTATTGGCGAGATAATCTTTTGGCAAAAATCCCCAGCGAACGTTCTCAACTATGAACCATAAATCATGGCTCTTGTAGGGATAAGAAACACTACCCTTTTCATCTTTCCAGTAGTAAGCTGCCATTGATTTATCATCAATTTTGCGACCATCACCCATGTCATACTTGCCTTGAAATGGATCTGCCAAAATTTCAGGTGAAGGAAGATTGAAATAATTTCGTCCAGCCAGAATTTGAGCTGCTTCTTTACGGTTGTCAAAGTTATCTAACCACTGCTGCGCCTCCATAATGCCCTTGAGTAGCGCTTTCGTTGCTTTGGGATTTTTGTCAACCCAATCGGCTTTCATCGCAAAGTATTCTTCGGGGTGATTCTTCCAAATCTCTGCGGTTAATGCTGCCACGTAACCAATTTTGTCTTGAACAAGGCGATAAGGCCAGGGGTCGCCAGTACTGAAAGCATCCATTGTTCCGGTTTTCATATTGGCAACAGTTTGAGCCGCCGGTACTGTGAGTAGCTTGACATCTGCATCTGGATCTATACCGCCAGCAGCTAACCAGTAGCGAATCCACAAATCTTGGTTGACGTGGGGGAAGGTGAAGGCGGCGGTGAAGGGGGTGGAGGATTTGAGTTGTGTGAATAAGGACTTAGCGCTAGCAAGTTGTAAGTTAATACCTTTGCCTTGGTGCTTACTGGCGATCGCAATTCCATTTCCATGTGTAATTAATTGACACAAAACATACATGGGAATTTTTTGATTGCCCTTGGTAATTAAACCTTCTGTAATTAAATGTGGCATTGGCATTTGCCATTGACCGCCATCAATACCACCACCAGCAGAGCCAATTTCTACGTTGTCCCGTGCTGACCCCCAAGAAGCCTGTTTAGAAAGGTCAACTTTGGTCATGCCATACTTAGCAAAAAAGCCTTTTTCTTTAGCAATAATTAGAGGAGCCGCTTCCACAATGGGAATATATCCCAACTTGACTGTAGTAGTTTCAGGTGTTTGTTCAGGGCTAAGTTGAGCCACAGGCACAACTGCTGACTGTACTTGAGTGCTACCACCACTCAGGTTTTCAGGAGGATTTCCTAAACAACCTTTAAGGAATACAGCACCCATAGATGCTCCGGCTGTGAAGATAAATTTACGGCGAGAAAGTTGATTAAAAAATTCTGTCATCATGTCTCCTTAAAGGTGAAGTTTATTTTTTAAACATGACAATTTAGACAAAAGAAAACTAATGTCTACTGCGTTATTAATGAGGATTTAAAGCTTTAGCCATTTTGCCGACTTCAGCCTTTTGTAATAGAAAAGCTGAATCAGGTTTATTTGGTCAAATCTTGGATGACTTGATTGACTTAATTTCTTTGTGACTATAGGTTGTTGCTAAGCTTGTTTAAATTAGTGTACAGGCTTTTAAGATAAAATAGTTAACTCAGAAAGGTTAATTGTTAAATAAATATTAGATGGCAGGTATAAGTAAAAGTTTATCTATTTCCATGAGTAGTTAGGAAATTATTAATGAATAGTAAATAATCTATAGACATCATAAATTTCTATTTATAGAAAACTCTGTTTTTACAATTTAAATCAAATAAATATTTGCATTGGATATGTAGATTCAGGAGAAATATAAAATAGCAAGCATGAGTAAAAGGTAAGTATTTGGCAGACTATTAAATAGGTAGACGTAATTAAATGTAAGATAAAATTTTGTTCGTAGTGTTCGCGTAGCGTCTCGCAGAGAGCGATTTATCGCTCTATATAAGGTTTTCAAGGTCTACATCTGCTTACTACGAGCGATTTAATTAACCGCTTCTACTTAATAAACTTCTTGCAAAAATTGAAATAACACTGAGATAAACCACAGATGAACACCGATAAATATCGAAGTTTATCTGTAGTTCTATTTAACAAATCTTGACTTATGCAAAAGGTCTAATAGATAACCAAAAATCTATAAATAACATAGATTTTTACTTATACTTTTAATGAGGCTAAAGTTCAAGGCATAAAGAAGTTTATCAAACTCAAGTTTACTTAGAGCATCTGTTGTAAATATTGCTCATAGCCCAGTTGTTCTAGTTTTGTTTGCTTTGCAATTACTGATTCAGATAGGGCTTGGCGATATTGTTGCACTCTTTCTAGTAATTCTGGCTGCTGGGTAGCGAGAATTTGTACAGCTAAAAGACCAGCATTTTTGGCACTACCTATTGCCACTGTTGCCACTGGGATACCCGCAGGCATTTGTATAATCGAGTACAAAGAATCAACACCTTGCAAGTGACGAGTGGGTATGGGAACACCAATTACAGGAAGTGGGGTTAAAGATGCTACCATTCCGGGGAGATGGGCCGCACCACCCGCACCAGCGATAATTACCTTAATACCGCGTTTGTGAGCTTGTTGGGCATATTGCACCATGCGTTCTGGGGTACGATGAGCAGAAACGATCGCTACTTCGTTTTCAATACCAAACTCTTCACAGATTGCGATCGCATCTTTCATAGTGGGCAAATCGGAATCGCTGCCCATGATAATACCGACAAGAGGAGTCATAGAATTTTAGATTTTGGATTAATCGCCGATTATTGCATCTAAAATCGGGTCAGATTTACTTATTCTCTAGCTAATGTGATGACCGCAATACAAAATTCCAACGCGACAAACATAGATATTATCAATGCTAGAGTACCTGGTTACAAAGATTTGCAGATGCTCTTAATTAATCAAGAGGGCATAATTGAGCAAATTTTGCCAATGGGTACTGTCCTCAAACGTGCTCCAGCAAAAGATTTGCAAGTGGTAGATGTTGCTGGTGACTGGATTTCTTTAGGTGGCGTCGATTTGCAGATTAATGGCGCATTAGGATTAGCATTTCCCGATTTGCACCCAGAAAATGCTTATATGCTCCAGAAAATCTCTCAATTTTTGTGGAATGTTGGAGTAGATGGATTTTTACCGACTTTGGTGACAACTTCAGTAGAAAATATTCAGCGATCGCTTGCTGTAATTGCTGATATTCTCCCCAATCAACAAGCAGGGGCCAAGATTTTGGGAGTACATCTAGAAGGCCCATTCTTGAATTTCCAAAAGCGCGGCGCACACCCAGCAGAATACCTGTTACCCTTAACAATTGATCAAGTCAAGCGGGTTTTAGGCGATTATGCTCATGTTGTAAAAATCATCACCCTCGCACCAGAATTAGATCCAACTGGTGAAGTAATTCCCTATTTGCGTTCTTTGGGAATCACCGTTAGTTTAGGACATTCTCAGGCAACAGCCGCCGAAGCGCAAAATGCATTTGAACTAGGTGCGACGATGGTAACTCACGCTTTCAACGCTATGCCATCATTACATCACCGTGAACCAGGATTACTAGGAGCAGCAATTATCCATCCTCATGTAATGTGTGGTTTGATTGCTGATGGTGAGCACGTTTCGCCCACGATGCTACAAATCTTACTTCGTGCTAGCTATTCTCCTTTTTCTCAGGGACTTTTTCTTGTTAGCGATGCTCTCGCACCTCTGGGATTACCTGATGGGGTGTATCCTTGGGACAGTCGGCAAATTGAAGTAAAAAATGGTACGGCACGATTGCCAGATGGTACTTTATCGGGAACTACTTTGCCTTTATTAGTGGGAGTGCAGAATTTGGTGAAGTGGGGAATTTGTGATGTAGAAAATGCCATCGCGCTAGCTACCAACGCACCTAGAAAAGCGATCGCTTTACCAGGAATTACCGCAAATCAACCCGCCAATTTATTGCGCTGGCATTGGGATGAAGCGACAAAAGAACTTACTTGGCAGCGATTATCTGGCTAGATTGCACTTAACTTAACTGTAATTGCGATATAAGCTCTCTTATAGTATCAAGTTTAGCCAGTATTCTTAAGCCTTCTTCTAGGTTGCCAGTTGCAGCCATTGCTTTAAATTTAGTACTGGCATCAAATTTTGATAAAGCTATGGTGGAAAGTTCTTCAATCAGCTTATTAACACTTATGCCTTTAGCTTGAGCAAGTTCTTTTAATCTGTTGTGTTTTTCGTCTGTTAAACGAATAGTTAAAGTAACCATTTTGTTTAACGCCGAACTGACTCAATCAAAGATGAATTACGAATTCCGCGCAGTATTACTAGCCTGTAACTTGGGATAAGCAATACGTTTGTGATGGAATTGCTGCCAAACTTCCACAAAGATTTGGGCGATTTGTGACATTTCTTTGCGTGTTATCCCAGAATCTACCATTTGATCATCTTGCCATCTGGCACGGAGGATGTTGTTAAGCATCGTTAAAGCTTGTTCTGGGGAAGCGTCCTTGAGCGATCGCAGTGCCGCCTCGCAAGAATCCGCCAACATCACAATTCCTGTTTCTCGTGATTGGGGAATTGGGCCATCGTAGCGAAAGTCTGCTTCGTCTACTGTTAGACTGGGGTCTTCCTGCGCCATTTGCTGGGCTTGATGATAGAAATAAGCAATCAGCATCGTTCCTTGATGCTCCGGTATAAAAGCTTGAATCGCTGTAGGCAAAAGGTGTTTACGCGCCATTACTAACCCTTCACTGACGTGCTTTTTAATAATTTCTGCACTCTTCCAAGGGTCGTTAATCTCTGTATCGTGTTTATTTGGGCCCCCCATTTGATTTTCAATAAAAGCAAGAGGGTCGTGCATTTTGCCGATATCGTGATACAATGTCCCGGCCCTTACCAGTTCGACATTGCATCCCAGTTTTTTAGCAGCGGCTTCGGCAAGGGTAGATACAAACAAGGTATGCTGAAAAGTCCCAGGAGTTTCAGTAGCAAGTCGTTTTAGTAAGGGGCGGTTGGGGTTTGCCAGTTCTGCTAAACGGATTGGAGTGACTAAGTCAAAAAGTTTTTCTAGATAAGGACTCAAGCCCAAAGCTACAACACTCCAAGCTAAGCCAGATAAAGCAAATAACGCGGCTTCTCGGAGTACGATATACCATGTTGAACCAAATGCTTCACCGATTAAAAGCTTAATAATTAGGTAAATGCCACCTTGAGTTAAAGCAATGGCAATACCCAACAATGCTAGTTCTTCACGCGATCGCAGTCGTTGCGCCAAGGAACTCCCCAATATCCCTCCCGCAGCACCAGCTAAAAGCGAAATCTTGCTGATATCTAAACTAATTCCTAGTAACAGCAACAGCAGCCCTACAACTGTCACCCCTAAAGTGGGGCCGTAGAAGCTACCCAACAATAAACCAATGGCACTCCAAGAGGTGTACGGTATACCCATCGTTACTAGTCCTGGCGTACTCAGGGTAAGCAGCAATACCAACAGGCGATCGCGTTGTCGCAATTGGTTCTTAAGATGGCGTTCTACAAAGACAAAAATGCCAACTGCAACCGTAATAACGCCTCCTAACTTCGTCAACTCCGACCAATTAACTTCCCGACGAATCAGGCGATAATGCTCCAGCACTTCAAAGTCCCACGCATTAATCTGCTCTCCCTTGCTGACAATTACCTGACCATACTGCACCTCCACCATCACGGGTGTCACCCCATCAACTGCCTTTTTAGCTTGTTGTCTGGTTTGTTCTACATCGTTCTTTAGATTTGGCTGGAGTACGGCCAATAACAGTCTGCTTGCTAAGGATTCGGCCGCTTTAGGTACAAACACTTGCACTTGCAGATTCACTGCATCTTGTAAAATATTTTTTGGCAGTCCCGATGGGATGCCTTGGGTGAGAATCCGCTCGGCACTCTGATGGATTCCTGTTTGTGTTTTTAGCCACTCCTCATCTGACAAGTCTAAAAGAACAGTTTCCTCGTATACTGTTTCTGGGTTAAGTGTCTCCAACTGTAAAAGTTTAGCAGTGGCTTGGGTATATGCTTGACGTACTTGGGATATCTGGGCAATCAGTGAGGACAAGTTTTTTTCAGAAGTTGTGACGCGGTAAGCTGTTAGTTCTGCTACTGCTTGAGTAAAGTTGATGTTTTTGGAAAAATCAATGGGTTTTGCATCCTCTGGAGGTATTCCTGTAGGTGCGTTCCACCAAGCACCAGTCTGCTTAACAGCAGAAGCGTTTTTAGATGTAGAAGTTTGTTGTTCTGCGATTTTCTTTTGATTGTTTTTAGTATTGTCTAAAGCTACTTGCAGCGCTTGCCATTCTGGTTCAGAACAAGAGCGCAGGTAACGCTGGATAGAAATAGGCAAAACTGAAGTGTCAAAAAAAGGTAATGATCCAGCAAGGGCACGAATTTCGTCGCCATTATCCAAAAGTTGTTGTAGATATTGGTCGATTTGTTCATTCATTCGCACATCGACCATCAACACTGAGATGGAATCTTTACTGACGGCTTTGCGCTGGGCTTCTGTTTTTTTCTTATCTTCGATACTAGTTGTGTAGGGTGCTCTAATCGTCTGTGGCGCAGGAGTTCCTACTTTGAGTTGGGGCTGGTTATAGAATTTATGCCCAATTATGCCTGTTAAAGTTACTATTGCGATCGCCAAAATTACAGAGGAACGCTGTTTATGCACCCAACTTAAAAAGATTGTATGAGTGCCTCTGTTTGTTTTGACCGATTTTGCCATTGACTTTAGAGCTATTCCTCGTTTTCGGTGTCCGCCTTTGTCACTGGTTTTTAAGAAATACAGGCGTACATTCCTGAAGATAGTCTTGTGAAGTTCCTCTTTATAGCTTTGGCCGCCAGGACTTCTGTTATTTCCAAACAACTTTACTTTACGACGTAGTGCTTTGTACTGTCGCCGCCAGTAAGTCAATTGCTGGGTCAAGAACTGCAAAAATTGCTGCGTTTTCATTACCTCTACCTGAAGTTGCTGACTTTGATAGCTCAAAATAAGACAATCCGAAGAAAAGTCCGATCTGCGGCTTCCGCTATCGCAACTTCGGTGGTAGGAACTGGTTGAAGCCGATTTGCCACAATAGCTACCTGCACACTAAGGTTGAGGGTTTGCTAAGTAATTGTGGTATATAAAAATACTAAAAATTGTAGTTGCTGATTTCATTGGTGGTGTTTAGGATTTCACAACCGCACTGTTGTTTAGTGAGAGTAGCATTAACGCGATCGGATGACGCGAGGAGCTGCGTAGACGGAAAACGGAGTAACTTCCAAAAATGTGGCACATCCGTCCTCTTTTAACTCACTAGGATTTAAAGTGAAATTATACATTCCTGACCACACAGCCAAAAGCGCGTCAGCTAATTTTAGCATTTGAGAAAAGTTGGCTATTCCCCATGCTGTCAAATTTGCTTGTGAGAGCAAGACTCGCCAATTTACAGGAATACCTGCTGTACTGTTATATGCTCCAGATAAAGCTCCAGTAATTGCACCTGTAGCCTGTAGTTTTAGACGTGTAGTATCTTGCACCTTGGAATTGCTATTGTGGGTAGCTCGCAAAACTGCAAGGCGAAAGTCTTCCAATGTACTAAGAAAGCAGTAAAATGCCATAGCAATCGTGTTACTCAGCTTTTCTTCCCTACTCAACTCGACTTGCGCTCTTTCTAATCCAGCTCCTTGCTCTAACAAAGTATGAACTTTTAATAATTGTTGTGGTACTGATGTCGGCGTTTCTCCAAGAAAAGAAATTATCTGTGGGATAAGAGTTTGTGGGTCAAGTTTTTCATTGAGTGATTGAGCGATCGCATATCCTACAGCTAATGTTCCATCTCGGATTACTGGGTCATCCTCCCAGATTTGTAGCACACGCAGCAAATTTTGTCGTAGTTTAATTGTATTGTCGTGAAAAAAAAGTGCCACTGGTAGTGTGGCAAGAATTACTTTTATTGAGATGATATCAGTTGCGTCTAAATGAGGAGATTCTAGTTGCTGACGCGCTATCCAGTCATTTACATCCAATCTGCCAAGTGTTATTAAACTTTCAGTACCGACAACTGCCATTTTGCCGAAATGCAGGCAACTCTCAGACTTTGTTTCACGATCAGAGACTAAGCTTTCCCCTAGGAGTGCTCCCAATAAAGTGCCTCTAAATCGACTCATAACAGAGTAGCGCATAAAATTTCAGAAGGATGGCATGTTAAAACGTTTAGTACTTCATCCTACCCTACCCTCACTTACTGTTACGAGCAGCTAGTATTATTATGTGTAATTCGTAATTGCGATTCCGTAAGCGTTTGATTGGGAATCGGTGGGTTTATTTACCCCACACTGTACAAATGGCTTTACCCCCAGGAAGCCCATAATCCTAGCCAACGCTTCTTTACATCTTAATCCTTTCTTAAAATATGCACTAAAGCTTGTAAGCCTAACAAATAACTTTGAACGCCAAAACCACTTATTTGCCCAATGGCTACTGGAGCAATATACGAATGATGGCGAAAATCTTCTCGGCGGTAAATATTACTTAGATGTACTTCTACTGTGGGCAGGTTAACAGCTGCGATCGCATCGCGCAAAGCTACACTTGTATGGGTGTAGGCTGCTGCATTAATTAAAATTCCCTGATATTGTCCTAATGCTTCATGAATAGTATCTACCAAAACCCCTTCATGATTTGACTGCACTGGAAAAACTTTCACCTGTAACTTTAGCCCTTCTTCTTCTAACAGGCGATTAATTTCAGGTAGAGTCAAAGAACCATAAATACCTGGTTCCCTTTGTCCTAACAAATTTAGGTTTGGCCCATGCAGTACTAGAATGCTTAAGGGATGCAATGTCGAATTTAGCACGCTTATGCTCTTACCGACGGCGCGATCGTTCATTTACAGGAATCGGAATCAGTTCCGGTTCCGGCTCAGCCTCCGGCCCTAGCAGGCTCTCAATTAGCTTGCGTGCTAATTCCTTAAGCTTTTCCAGCACCTTTTCTATATAGTCCATTGAACTGACCGCTCCTGAGATACTACCTCAATTTTTGATTAACAGGTACGCAACAACTAGTGTATTTTCGCACCTCTGGCTTCCAACCGGGCTGACACACTCTCCCGCGTTTGGGACATTAGCCACTTCTAAAATTTGGTGTTGTCTTCTACCTTAATTCTTAGAGTATCACATTACCAAGCTGCCGGACTACACCTATCAAGGACAGGTATTTTGAATCAGTAATAAATCGTCATAGTCGTAAGCCATTAGTCAATGGTAAAAAAACCCGCTTACCATAAATTTCTGTCTTCTAACTCTTGACTCCTGAACCTAGTTGCTCTACTCCAGACGCTTGCAGACACGGCGAATCGGCGCTATTGCCCTAGGCGGGATCTCACGCCACTTTGTACAACGGGGTAAACCCCCGCAACGCAGTGGTTCCCCTTATTACAAGACGCTCCTTCGGGTTGGGAGAAGACCGTATTAGCTCCTCCTGACTCCTGACTTTAACTAACCTTCTGCATCATTTTTTTTCGCAGCAGTTTTTTTAGTAGTGGTTGACGCCTTAGTAGTTGACTTAGATCGGGAACTTGTTGATTTACTCGTTTTACGAGTCGATTTTGCTGTTGATGCTTTAGTTGCTAGCAATTTCAGCGCCTCAGACAGGGATATATCTTCCACTGATTGACCTTCTGGGATACTCACATTAGTTTTGCCATGCTTAATGTAAGGGCCGTAGGGGCCATCGTAGATGTTGATTGGTTCCCCATCTTCTGGGTGTGTACCTAATTCGCGTAAGGCTGCCTTAGACTTGCTGTTGGTGGAGTTGCGTCCTTTTTTCGGTTCGGACAACAATTCCAATGCACGTTCTAGAGAAATTGTCAATACATTGTCAGCAGCTTTGAGGGAGCGGTAATCTTTTCCTTCCTTACCCTGGTCATGAACGACATAAGGCCCAAAACGTCCCAAACTTGTTTGGATCTTGCCGCCAGTAGCGGGATGAACTCCCAATGTTCGCGGTAGTGCCAAAAGGCCAACAGCCATGTCCAGAGTCACAGTTTCCGGAGTGACGCCTTTGGGTAGGGAAGCTTGTTTAGGTTTTGGGTTTTCATCAGACTTGTCACCCAACTGGACGTAAGGGCCGTAAGCACCAATTTTTACATAAATTGGTTCGCCAGTTTCGGGATGGCGACCGAGTTGGTCAGGCCCGGTAGTTTTTTGCCGCAGCAGTACTTCTACCTGTTTTGGGTCGAGATCAGCTGGTGTTAGGTCTTTGGGAATGGAGGCGGTGATCACAGTGTCACCATTTCCAACTTCAATGTACGGCCCATATTTACCAATGCGGACTTTGGCATCTAAATTTTCTAGTTCTACAGTTCTAGCTTTAGTGGCATCAATCTGGTTTTCCTGTTCTCTAACCAGGGTTTCCAGACCTTTGTCTCCTAGATAGAATTCCCGCAAGTAAGGTAGCCAGGCAACTTCACCTTCGGCAATATCGTCCAAGGTTTGCTCCATTTTAGAGGTAAAGCTGGGATCGACGATATCCGGGAAATGCTTTTCTAGCAAGTCGGTGACAGCAAAGGCAGTGAAGGTAGGAATGAGCGCGTTACTAACTAGCTGGGTATAACCCTTGTCGATGATAGTGCCAATGATACTGGCATACGTACTGGGACGACCGATGCCTTCGCTTTCTAAGGTTTTCACCAAGGTAGCTTCGGTGTACCTAGCTGGCGGTTGAGTTTCGTGCCCAACTGCTTCTAGTTCTCTACAATTTGGATGATCTCCTACCTTGAGTTTAGGTAAGATGATCTCTTGGTCTTCCAGTGCTGCTTCGGGATCGTCTGAACCTTCGACGTAGGCGCGTAAGTATCCCGGAAAGTCAATGCGCTTGCCAGAAGAACGGAATCCGGCGTCTTCAACTTGTAGCTGCACAGAAATTTGAGTTTGGCGGGAATCAGCCATTTGGCAAGCGACGGTACGCTTCCAAATTAAATCGTAGACAGCTAGTTCCCGGCCACCCAAAGCAGTTTCTTGGGGCGTGCGGAAGGTGCTACCTGCTGGACGAATGGCTTCATGTGCTTCTTGTGCGCCTTTAGATTTGGTGGTGTATTGCCGAGGTTGGGGACTGAGGTATTGTTGTCCGTAAAGCTTTTCCACACAGCTACGAGCAGCCGCGATCGCTTGATCTGACAAATGCACTGAATCTGTCCGCATATAGGTAATATACCCTTGCTCGTACAAGTTCTGGGCAATCCGCATCGTGTCCCGTGCTGACAAACGCAGTTTCCGGTTAGATTCTTGTTGCAGTGTCGAAGTAGTAAACGGTGGCGCGGGTTTTCGCGTTACTGGGCGTTCTTCAATGTCAGTGACGCTCCAAGTTTTCCCAGTCAGGCGTTCTTTAAGGGCTACTGCTTGGTCTTCGTTGAGCAACAGTACATTTCGACCTGCGGTAATCTGTCCAGTGGCAGCGTCGAAATCGCTGCCATTAGCTATTTTGGTTCCTCCCAGTGTTACCAACTGAGAGCTAAAAGGAGCTTTTTCTTGAACCAAACTAGCTTTCAAATCCCAGTATGTACCTTCATGGAAAGCGCGGCGTTGGCGTTCTTTGGTGACTAAAAGTCTTACAGCTACGGATTGCACTCGCCCAGCAGATAATCCCCAGGCGATTTTTTTCCATAAAAGTGGAGACAGGGTGTAGCCTACCAGCCGATCCAAAATCCGCCGTGTTTCTTGGGCACGAACCAACTGCTCATCAATGTTACGGCAGTTTTTCAAAGCTTTTTTGATGGCGTCTTGGGTAATTTCGTGAAACACCATCCGCTTTGTGGGAACTTTCGGCTTGAGCAACTGGTATAAATGCCAACTAATGCTTTCACCTTCCCGGTCTTCGTCTGTTGCCAGGATTAGTTCATCTACATCTTTGAGAGCTTCTTTGAGCTGGCTGACAATTTTCTTTTTGTCTTTCGGGACAACATATACCGGTTCAAAGTCGGCGTCCACATTCACCCCAAGCTGTGCCCATGTTTCCCCTTTGACATTGGCGGGAATTTCACTAGCCGACTGGGGTAGGTCACGCACATGACCCATAGATGCTTCTACCCGATAGTCTTTTGGTAGGTAGTTGCGAATGGTACGAGCTTTGGTTGGAGATTCGACGATGACGAGAGTTGACATGGAAATTTCAAAAAAAAGAATAGCTGCTAAGCTAAACAGTCAAGTTGAGGTAATTTCGGCGAATTGTCAAGATAAAACGTCACGCTTAGGGCTGTGATTTAATCCTCACACAAACTGCCTGTCAGAGTGAAAATTCCCTAAACTTCGGGCGTAGTCCTTCCCAGAGGATAGGGTAGGGGAACGTTGAGTGTGATCCAGCTACTTCAATCTTTAACTTATCTAGCGCAGAATTGGCGACTACAGTTTTCAAAATACCCCTGAAGTGTAATACGAGAATACCCTTTTGTGACTGAAGGGAGGGGGTAAGAGGAGAGGGAGATGGGGAGATGGGGGGACAAGAGTAGTTGTTTACTTACCTCCCTCGCTCCTTTATTCCCCCACTTTCAAAGATGTTGTGACAAAATTAAACCAAACTTGAGAGCAAAAGCGAAGTGGGGTTTGTACTCATCTCAGGGAAACAAAACTATGCAAGCAATTCGACAAGGTGATGTCATCTCACTGCCTGTGCAGCAAGTGGAAGGACAAAAGATACCTCACTTAACTTTGGCAAAAGGCGAAGTTACGGGTCACAAGCATTGTCTTACTGAGGTAAAGGCAGAATTATATGAAAAAGATAGCACATTCTATCTGCG
Source organism: Nostoc sp. B(2019) (assembly GCF_010091925.1). Classification (GTDB taxonomy): domain Bacteria; phylum Cyanobacteriota; class Cyanobacteriia; order Cyanobacteriales; family Nostocaceae; genus Komarekiella. The sequence goes on from NZ_WVID01000029.1 coordinate 42,174, forward strand.
TGTGTTTTCATAAACAGCATTGCTTTCTTACCTGGAGCATAACGCTATTTCTATTCCCCAAGGTCATTGGATGATGAAAATTCAGCGGGAATAGGAAGCCTGAGATTAGCGCTATGCAACTGATTGACAAGCTAACGTCTGAGCAAGAGGCTTTGATTCAGTTTATTGAGAGAAGTGGCGTAAGATTGCACTTTCTACTAAGCGAATTGTTAAAAAGAAGGCAGCGGAAGCGGTAAAAGTTGCTCATACTGCATTTTGCTTTGAAGAGTTTGAGATTATTTTTTGTGATAGTCCACATTCTGCTTTCAATAAGATATTTTTGGATAAAATTTACCAATTGAAACACAAATTTGAATTATCAATTATTAACTGGACAATAAGCTAAAAAAAATAGTCAGTATAGGTAAAACTGATAGATTTTACCATACCTCAGAACAAATGGACGGATTTGGGCTTGGCCAAATATAAAGTTATGGTAGGATAATTTTGGAGAAGTTAACGGCGATACGAATCTTGTTTTTAGTAATAATTGCAAGCGGCTCTCCGGCTAAACATCTCTGCATTAATGGATTCTGGAGAGTTTCATGTCTATTTACGTAGGGAACCTATCCTACACCGTCACGCAAGACGACCTCACTAAGGTATTTTCTGATTACGGCACTGTGAAGCGAGTTCAATTACCCACTGATAGGGAAACTGGTCGCGCACGTGGCTTTGGTTTCGTAGAAATGGAGTCAGCAGCCGCAGAAGATGCTGCCATTGAGGCTTTGGACGGCGCCGAATGGATGGGGCGTGTGATGAAAGTTAATAAAGCTAGACCACGGGAAGAGAAAAGTACTCGTAGTAGTACTGGATACTCTCGACGCTATTAAGTCTTGAGGTCATTCAGCAAGGCAAACGCAGCTTATGCATTTGCCTAGCGCAAAATCTTAAAATCCTCAGTTTAGTGGATAATTAATCTGTATAGTTTGTATGTGAGCAGTTCAGTAAATAGCTGAACTGCTTATTTGTGTGAAAATTAATGTTTGATAAAGAATCTGATTAACTACAGAAAGCTGTTGTTTACTTTAAATGTAAATTGCCAATTTCCACTTCAACATAATTTAATCTGATGGTGAAGATAGTAGAGATAATATCAAGGTCTGATAATATGCTCCACCATGCCATCAGCCGCTTTTATCTCAGCACACCTCTACACACAAATAGAAAAGTGGATGTAACTTTGGTGAAGAACAATAGATAGAATAAACAAAGTTAGCCTTAATGTCTAATCGCCAAAACCTATATATCTCATGGATTTTGCTAATCTTGCATCCCAGTTAAATGCTGGAACGATTTTACCAGAGGGGATTGTAATTATCACCCTCTTGGGGGTTTTGATTGTTGATTTGATTTTGGGGCGTACATCCTCACGCTGGATTGGATATCTAGCGATCGCAGGTTTACTTACTTCGATTGTCGCCCTGTATTTTCAATGGGATGCTACCAATCCCATCTCTTTTAGCGGTGGCTTTAATGGTGACGACCTCAGTATCGTCTTTCGCGGTGTCATTGCTTTGTCTGCCGTTGTGACTATATTGATGTCAATTCGCTACGTAGAGCAGAGTGGCACTGCTTTAGCCGAATTCATCGCTATTTTGATGTCCGCTACCCTAGGGGGGATGTTTTTATCCGGGGCTAGTGAGTTGGTAATGATTTTCATCTCTCTAGAAACCCTAAGTATCTCCTCTTACTTGTTAACAGGTTATACCAAGCGTGACCCCCGCTCCAATGAAGCGGCGCTGAAATACTTGTTAATTGGAGCTTCCAGTACAGCAGTATTTTTGTACGGCGTATCACTGTTGTATGGCTTATCAGGTGGAGAAACTGAACTGAGTGCGATCGCTAACGGCATCGCCACAGCTAACCTCGGTCAATCTCTAGGTTTGGTGATTGCCCTTGTTTTTGTAATTGCAGGTATTGGCTTCAAAATCTCGGCTGCACCTTTCCATCAGTGGACACCAGACGTTTACGAAGGCGCTCCCACCCCAGTGATTGCCTTTTTATCTGTTGGCTCCAAAGCAGCTGGGTTTGCCCTAGCTATCCGCTTGCTAACAACTGCCTTCCCACTTGTTGCAGAGGAGTGGAGGTTTGTCTTCACTGCCCTGGCCGTTCTCAGTATGATCTTGGGTAACGTAGTCGCTCTAGCCCAAACCAGCATGAAACGGATGCTAGCTTATTCATCCATTGCCCAAGCTGGGTTTGTGATGATCGGCTTGATTGCTGGCACACAAGCAGGGTATGCCAGTATGATATTTTACCTAATGGTTTACCTGTTCATGAACCTATGCGGCTTTACCTGCATAATCTTATTCTCCTTGCGAACAGGAACCGACCAGATTGCCGAATACTCAGGTTTGTATCAAAAAGATCCACTCCTAACATTGGCATTGAGTATCTCCTTACTTTCCTTGGGCGGTATTCCACCACTAGCTGGATTTTTCGGTAAGATTTACTTGTTTTGGGCTGGTTGGCAAGCAGGTCTGTACGGTTTAGTTTTACTAGGCTTGATTACTAGTGTCGTCTCTATCTACTACTACATTCGCGTAGTTAAGATGATGGTGGTCAAAGAACCCCAAGAAATGTCCGACGTAGTGAAGAATTATCCAGAAGTGCGTTGGAATTTGCCTGGGTTAAGACCTTTGCAAGTTGGGTTAGTGGTAACGTTAATTGCTACTTCCATAGCAGGGATTTTGTCAAATCCGCTGTTTACATTGGCTAACAATTCCATCTCCCATACCCCAATTTTACAAGCATCAATTGTTGATAGAAATCAGGTAAGTACAATTTCTATCAAGCAACCAGAAGAGTTGTAGATTGTACTTTTATTGATGGTTAATAGTTAATCGTTAATTAACGAACAGCTATTAGCCATCTTGAATATTTAATAAAATAGCAATGTTCTACTTTTAAATAACAGATTTTTAACTCTATTCAAGAAGGTTTATAATAAAATTTTAAGCTTTAAACCAACTAGTATTTAACCCCTTTTTCATCTATTAAAGTATTAATTTCCTAAATAAACCTAACTAACAAGGAATTTTAATTACAAATTCTGTACCTTTTTCAGGAGTAGAGAAGCAGCTAATTTCTCCACCATGTTTTTCAACTATAATCTGATAGCTAACAGATAATCCTAGTCCAGTACCTTTACCGACAGGTTTAGTGGTGAAAAAAGGGTCAAATAATTTTGATTTTATTTCTTCATTTATTCCCACTCCATTATCAGCAATAGTAATAGTTACCCATTTCTCATCAAGTATCTTAGTGTGAATTTGAATTTGGGGATTATACATTGTTAATTCTTGCTTACTGGTTATTATTGCTGATTCCTCAAGTGCATCGATCGCGTTGGCAATAATATTCATAAATACCTGATTGAGTTGACAAGGATAGCAAGTTACATTAGGCAGTTGACTGTATTTTTTGATGATTGTAATTGGATACTCATTGATAGCTTGTAAGCGGTGTTCCAGAATCATTAAAGTACTGTCAATTCCTTCATGAATATTGACCGATTTAAGTGCTGCCTCATCAAGCCTAGAGAAGTTTCGTAGCGATTTAACAACTTCCTGAATGCGTTGTGTTCCTACTCGCATTGACTGGAATAGTTTAGTGATATCTTTGATTAAAAAATCCAAGTCTATTAGTTCTATTTGCTCCTGTATTTCTAAAGTGGTATTTGGATATATTTGTTGATAAAATTGTACCAAATTCATTAAATCTTCAGTATATTTTTGTGCATGGTGAAGATTAGCATAAATAAAGTTTACAGGGTTATTAATTTCATGGGCGACACCAGCAACCATTTGACCTAAACCAGACATTTTCTCGGCTTGAATAAGCTGGGATTGGGTAAGTTGCAGTTCATTTAGTGTTTCTTGTAAAGCAGTTGTCCGCTCCTCAACACGAATTTCCAAGTTTTTATTCGCCTTCCAAAGTGCTTCTTCTGCCTGTTTGCGTTTCTGAACTTCTTTTGCTAATTCGTCTATTTTCTTGTTAAGCAGAACAAAATTATTGTTGGCTATAACCCTATTTTCTAAGCGTAAGAGAATTAGAGCTGAAGACTCAGTAGACCAGGGTTGAATAACCGCTCCTTGACTACGACATATTAACGTTTGCCCATCATTTTTACGTAAAGTCAAGCAACCCAAAACCATTGCTCTGCTACTTGAACAAGCTTGCAAGTACTTTAAAATCTCGTGAGAAGACTCAGCTACCAGATCAACGAGCATTCTGCTCCGTAATTCCTGACGGCGCAACCCCAGCATATCTGCTACTGGTTGATTTGTAGCCAGCAGATGACCCTCACTGCTCACCAGGAGTAAAGGTTCTGGTAAAACTCTGGCAAGTTCAAGAAATTGTTCGGGAGTCATGTGGCTTTTAATTTAAGAGTTTGACTACACTTTATACAGATGCACTAAGCTCATAACCTCTTAGTTGGCTTGATGCTGAAGAATCTACACCGCTTCTAGTCCTCTAAAGTATTCTCGACCTTCTGCATCTTCTGACTCAACTGTGGGTTTTAGGTAAATCACAACTCTACATCCGGGAGCACCCCCTGCTATAGTTTCTTGCAGTTCGACTTTGGCATATCCCAGATTATCAGCCGCTACAGTCCCAAAGACATTTGAAGTCATCATACACATAGCAGGACGATCAAGCACTTTCTCCCCAAATGGGCAGACGCGATTACCAAACACAATCTTTTCATCATCCTGTTCAATAACATAAAAATCGCCTTGAATTCGTCTTTTTAAATCAACTAAGACATCAGCAACTTGTTGAGGGGAAAGATGAGAGACTATCAAGGCAGACTTATAATCTTGGTTTAGCTGTCTACCCATCCTTTCACCAACTACGCTAATAAATCCAGAGGCTTCTTCTAGACCAACTACGTCCTGCAAAGTCCCAGATAGTTCTCGAATTAATGTACGCAAGAATACATCACGTTCTAAAGGGATATTGAGAGCGTCTATTGAGTGCTTAAGCAAGTTATTAATAAATAAATTTTGAAAATGCAGTTTTTGAACTACAGTTTTAGAATTCCCTAAAATTGCTCCCAAGTAACTGCTTCATATCTAACTAATATTAATTTTTATGTAGAATTTAATGCGTGTGTCCTAATCTAATGAATTGGAAGAGTAATTACAAACTCTGAACCTTGTCCTGATGCCGAATTGACCTCCAGAGTTCCTCCATGTTTGTCGACAACAATTTGACGGGCAATTGATAGTCCTAATCCCGTACCTTGACCTACTGGCTTAGTAGTGAATAAATGGTCAAATATTTTTTGCTGGACATCAGTTGACATCCCTACTCCATTATCTTTAATTCGGATTAAGACATAATTTTTGTCTTTAGTGAGAATAGTTTTAATCAAAAGTTGATTGGGGTTTGCCTCGATTTCAATATAGTTGCGTCCTAGATTAGACTCCTCTAAAGCATCTATGGCGTTAGCTAACAAATTCATAAATACCTGATTCAGTTGTCCGCTGAAGCATTTTACTTGTGGTAAATTATCGTAATCTCTAATTACTTGAATATCAGGGCGATCCTCAGATGCTTTTAAGCGGTGTTTGAGAATCATAATTGTACTGTCTATGCCATCGTGAATATTGCAAGAAACCTTGCGATCGCTATCTGCTCTAGAAAATGTTCGTAGACTGGTGCTAATGTTGCGAATACGCTGAACACCCTCTTTCATAGAAGAAATTAAGTTAGGTAAATCGGAACGCACATACTTCAGATCTATCGCTGTAATTTCCTCTTGAATTTCTAAAACTGGTTCAGGATAATGCTGTTGGTAGAGATCAATGAGGTTAATCATATCTTGGAAATATGCTGAAGCGTGACCAAGATTACCATGAATGAAACTAACTGGATTATTAATTTCATGAGCAACCCCTGCTACTAATTGACCAAGGGCAGACATTTTTTCTTTCTGTACAAGCTGGAGTTGAGACTCTTGTAAATCTTGTAATGCTTTAGAAAGTGCCGCTGTTCTGTCTACTACTCGTTCTTCTAAAGTTTTTGTTAGGTTTCGTAATTGAAGATGGGTTTTTATCCTAGCTAGTAATTCCTTCTCATGAAATGGTTTTGTAATGTAATCAACTGCTCCGATACTTAGACCCTCTACCTTACTATCTGTATCAGAATTTGCAGTTGTAAAAATTACGGGAATATCACAAGTTTCTGGATTTAACTTTAACTTTTTACAGGTTTCAAATCCATCCATTCTAGGCATCATTACATCTAGCAAAATCAAATCAGGTAGTCTATATTGAACTTGTTTAAGCGCTATTTCTCCATCAGATGCTAGAGCTACTTTAAAACCAGCATCAGTCAATATTTCCGAAATAAATTCTAGGTTCGTAGCTGTATCATCTACTATCAAAATTAAATTATCTTCTTGGATATAGGGCATTTTTATTACTTGTTTAAAACTCATGTCTTTTATCATTAATATTTAAAAGTTTTCGGAATGATAGTTATTTAATCATCCTTATTTCTAGTTCCAGTGGGTTAAATGGATTAAAACCCTTGATTTTACGTTAGTCCACGGAGGTGGACTTGGTTTGTGTAGTAGCGAATTCTATTCGCCTAATACTTTTCAAACATCCTCTAAGGCGACTAACTTTTGAGTACCATCAATTTGGATTAATTCGATTTCCTGCTACTTGTTCGCTATCCACCGAGCGATCGCAGCTAGATTACCGTCTGTTATCTGTAGTAAAATGCCCAGTCCTTAAATTCTAAGGTGTGCGTTCTTTTGCGTTCCGGCTTTGAAACCATTGGGTGAACTTTTGCAACTTTGTCGGCTGATAGAGTGGCTGAGGTGCAGTCATAAACTTTGAAAACAAGAGTTCGGGATTGTCTGACAAATCTATAGTTCCCAGAAAATCTTGCAACCGCAACAACTTCAGACTAAAATTTTCTAAAAACCGATAAATTAAAGTGTAAATAAGATTATTAATATTGCGAAAGTCCCGAAAATGGCATCCAACTGATGTTTGAAGGTAAACAGTTAGAAAACTACCAATCTTAGCAACTCACTGGTTACTTACTCTAGGTAACATGCAGTTCTGAAGACTAGTTAAGGTAGCAACACCTTAATTATGTTTAATCTAATGGGATTTAATTTTATCTTTAAGAAGCAGATAGCGAACAACAAGATTCCCGATTTCTTTAAGAAGTCGAGAATCTGAGCCTTTTGATTTTCACGCAAACAAAAGTACGGAATCTAACATTATCTAGTTTTTAATACCCATGGCTATGTATTTTTAATTCCTACGAAGATACACTGCTATGATGATTTTATTTTTATGCATAAAGTTATTATGAAGTTCTTAAGAAAATATTCTGTAATTTTGCGTATAATCAAAAAGTATCTGCTAAACCTCTCAGGCTAAGGTTTTCTTTCCTTAACGCGTCTTGCGTGGGCAAGGATTATCAACTGGGTGAAAGCGAAACACTAACTAATCTTGAGTGAGCGCTATCCCATCGCTCGCGGGATGCTTCATCTGTTCTATGAAGAAAAACGATGAATCCCAATATAATCTTCTGGAGAAGAGATGTATCTGACACATTCATTCATGAGTGATGAAAAGAAGCAAAGCTCTCAGCAGCCTTTGATTTTGGCAGTGGAAGATCATGACGATAGTCTACTGCTGATTAGTTATGCCCTTGAGTCACTTGGCTGTAGATTCATTTGTCAAGCAGACAGTTTAGCGACTGTACTGGTGGCTAAAGAATATCAGCCAGACTTGATCTTGTTGGATATTTTGTTACCAGGTCACAGTGGTATCGATGTTGTGCGTTATCTCAAGGAAGAACCCTTAACTTGTAAAATTCCAGTAATTGCAGTTACAGCTTTAGCTGGCAAGGAGGATCGAGAGCGTATTCTTAAGGCAGGCTTCAATGACTACATCAGCAAACCATATATGATCGAAGATTTAGAAGCAATGATTCGCCGTGTGCTTTGCGGGAAATTTGATTTTCACTCTGCTTTTGAGCTTTGTCAGGATTAGTAGATCCGACAAAGATAACACTTATAGAAGACTAAGAATTCAAGTGTGCTTAGGTATTTGCACAGTGAATAAACTGCCCTTACCTAGTTCAGAAGTAACTTCGATTGTTCCATCATGCGCTTCCACAATTCGGCGCGAGAGATGCAGTCCTAAGCCACTACCTGAGCGTTTATTTCTACCTTGGCGAAATCGCTCGAAAACTGTTGCTTGGTCTTCGGGCGCGATTCCGTATCCCGTATCTTCTACCTCAATTTTTACCGAATCTGGTTTCCCCGGAGTAGCTGATTCATAAATACGGATTGTTATACCTCCTGTATCTGTAAATTTGATGGCATTTGCGATCAAGTTGTTTAAAACCCGCCGCAGTTCTAACCGATCGCCCATGACCACACCAGCATTTTTGTCTAGTGACTCTAATTCACGAGTCTCTATTTTCAGGGTTAAACCTTTTTCACTAGTTAGAGGACTTAGTTCGCTAACAACTTCTTGAGCGATTTCCCGGAGATTGCAACTCTCATAATTTAATGTTTTTTTGCCTGCCTCGAAGCGATAGACTTCTAGCAAGGTGTTTACCATTTGCATTAAGTTTTGATTACTGCGAATCATAACTGCGATCGCCTGCTTCATTTCTGGCGAAATCTTGCAGAAGGTTTCCAACTCAAACAAATTCAACATGCGATCGGCGGCTACCAAGGGAGTTCGCAAATCATGAGTCAGACGGGAAACAAAGTCTTCTCGTTGGCGTGCCATCTTTCGTTGTTCGTCAAGACTGTGCTTGAGACGTAGTAGCGATCGCACCCTTGCTAGTAGTTCATCAGTATCAAATGGTTTACGAATAAAATCGTCAGCACCAGCATCCAAACCTTCAACAACGCTAGATTCGTGAAAGGCAGTGATCAGCAAAATCGGAATATAAGCAAGACCAGGGTTATTACGGATGCGACGTGTTACTTCATAACCATCCATTCCCGGCATCATTACATCTAGCAAAATCAGATCAGGTGGAGATTTTTCAACTTGTTGCAAAGCTTTTATACCATCTGAAACTAAGTCAATCTCATACCCTTCACTCTCTAGAATGGTCTGAACCAGAATGAGATTATCGCGAGTATCATCAACGGCGAGGATACGGTCTATTTGAGAATTTTCCACAACAGACATGACTTATCCGCTTCTTTAACTTTTTGTAATTAATTTATAATTTGAGGTTGGGATATCCCATTGATGCTTTACTAAATTGAGAAGACGACTGATGAGGATTTTTAGCGGAGCAAAAAATCTCGTTGCTATCCAAGTTTAAAGCCGGAGCATCGGCTGCTGTTGACAATGTTACTTGACGTGGCAATTCAATTCTAAACATTGAACCGACCCCCAATTGGCTTTCGAGAAATATTTTCCCGCTCATCATTCGCACCAACGAATCTATAATTGCCAAACCCAAACCAGTGCCAGGATATTTGCGCGTGATACTTTGATCGACTTGCCGAAATGCTTCAAAAATATGTGTGAAATCTCTGGGAGCTATACCAATGCCTGTATCTCGAACGGAAATTTCTACTCTATTTCCAGCGAGTTCTTTAACCTCAACCCAAATACAACCAGAATCCGTGAATTTAATCGCGTTGGAGAGCAGGTTAATTAGAATCTGTCTGATACGAACTGGGTCATTAAATAGCAAAGGATTTTGCAGGTCTGCTTGCACTAGCAAAGACAACTTTTTTGCGTCAGCTAGGGAACGCATTTCGGATACGGTGGTATTGATGACCTTTAATACATCAAATATTTCCGGTTTGAATTCTAATCGTCCTGCCTCCAGTTTGGAAAAGTCGAGAACTTCATTGAGCAACATCAGTAGATGCTTGCCATTATTCAAAATACGCTCCACCATGTCTGTTTGCTGGTGCGTCAATTGACCAAACTTAGGACGCAATAAGATTTGTGAAAAACCAATAATCGCATTCATTGGAGTTCTCAATTCATGAGATATGGTTGCTAAAAATTGTGATTTTAGCCGTGATGCCTCCAATAGCTTCAAGTTTTGCAGTTGAATTTGTTGTCTTTGTCTCTCTAGTTCTTGGTTCTTACGAATCAGCTGTTCATGACTTTCTCTAAGATGCTGGTTTGCTAAAGCTGCCTGCATTTCAGCACGATAAACCCGAATAGCATTTCGTAAAACCTGCGCCAAAGTTTCTGATGATACTCTGGACTTAGAGAGATAGTCTGTAGCACCGGCTTTGATCAATTGGACAGCAATTTGTTCATCTCCTTGACCAGTTAAAACTACTAAAGGAACTTTAATTTCCGAAGAACGTAGCTGTTGAATTAGGGTTAATCCATCCTGGTCTGGTAAGCGATAGTCGAGGAAAACGCAGTCATAGACAGCAGTTTTTAAGGCAGCGATCGCATTATTGCCATCACCTACCTCAGACAGTTCCATCCGAACACCTGCTTTAATCAGGGCACGACGTACTGCCATGCGGTCTACTTCGTCATCGTCTACAACCAGAATTCTCAGGGTTTGTTCCATCGGTTTTTATTTTCGCTGCCAAACATAGATTGATGTATAACATTTCTTTTTTTAGATTATCCAACTAAAGAATCTCGGATTTCGGACATCCAAAATCTGGACTTTCATTAACTAAGGTATTTTTCTAAAGATCCTACACTTTTTTAGCACTGCTTTGATCTTAATAAAGTTAGGAAAGATCAAATTGTTGAATATAAATTAAGCAAAATTTAAGTTGTAATCTTTGACTGGGTTTTGCTCCTGGCTTGAGGTTGTGCTTACATCATGGTTATAACCAATGGCTCTAAAATAGTTACCAACTAACAAACTGAAAATGACTTATCTGCTTGGGCAGACAGAGCTAATATAAAGTAAAATAAAGTACTTTATTGAGCTTCAACACAATTGTAAATGAGTGAGCGAGCGCCCGTCCTCAGTCATTAGTGAGAGTTGCATATAAACATCATGTACCATAAGCTTGAGCAATTTTAGTCCTCAGATTGCTTAGACCAGGTAAATAAAAAATGTTGCATGTACTTACTTGTGAATTTGAAGTAATCGTACCTCCTTGTGTCTCAACAATTATCCTGGCGATCGCTAGCTCCCATTGGAAATAGTACAACTACTTCCCGGTAATACTCAGGAGCCATGTCTGTGTCATTTTTGACGGATAATTTTAAGTCTGCTCTATTGCTTGTAAGTGTGCTAGAATCACATCCAGTTATATAGCTAGCAACTTTATCAGCCAAAAATACTCCCGTCACATAGGTGGCAGTAATACCAGTATTTTTTAGCTGCAATAAGACAATATCACTCACAGTAAGGCTGTTATCAGTAGTATCACGACGTTCAAAGATGAAAAGTATTACTTGCCCACTTTGATTGTTGATGGATTTAGTAGAAAAATTGATCGTTGCGGCTGTATCACAATCTGCCAAGACACTGACTTCGCAACGGATAAACTCTTCAAATGCTGGATGGGCGATCGCCCTTTGCAATTGCGCCTGAGTCTGTTTTGAAATTGTCCACCACCGAGCCTCAGCCAAGGAATAACAGGTCGTCTCACTGCTGCTGAGTCTACCAAATTCTAACGCCGTTTGATTTATTTTAATCAGGACGCAAGTCAGTTCCATGAGTCCGATGAATCCAAAGCTTTGGTAAAAAACAGCTTGAAAGCATCGCTCACTTCTTCTTAAAGCAACTTCGACCTGTCCTAACTTATCCATTGTTGCAAGCCTTTTTCAAAGCTTTGTACAAAATAATAGAAAATAACTAATGAAACATGGTAAATGACGGCTAAATTTTGAGTAAGAGGTGGAAATTTGGCGTTCGTCTCAATATTTCATAGTTTTTGTGTAAGTATCCATATACCTTCAGCTAGATTTATGCTCTATCTAAATATAAAAAAACAGTAGATTTATTATTTCTATCGATGGATGCAAGCTTGTTAAAATATCATCTATCTTTGGTTTGGGAAAATAAGAAGTAGCGCTTACAAAAGGTCATACTTTGAAAGATGCAAATAACGAAAGAGTGAGTGTAGCAATGAGTGAGATTAGCATTCTTTTGATTGAAGATCATGACTTAACAAGAATGGGACTACGAGCTGCATTACAGTCACACAGCGGATTGAAGGTGATTGGTGAAGCAGCAAATGCCACTCAGGGACTAAAACTATTAGAAACGGCTAAGCCGGATGTGGCAGTTGTAGATATTGGCTTGCCTGACATGGATGGCATTGAACTCACCCGGAAGTTTAAGCGCTACCAAGCTGAAACTGGGCAATCAACAACGAAGATTCTCATCCTCACAATGGATCATACAGAAGATGCGGTACTTGCTGCTTTTGCAGCAGGGGCAGATTCTTATTACATGAAAGAGACAAGTATCAGTAAGCTAACGGAGGCTATACAAGCAACTCACGGCGGTAACTCTTGGATTGATCCGGCAATTGCCAATGTCGTATTACAGAAAATGCGACAAGGTTTTCCAGGAGAAACCCAATCATCTGATAAGCCGAAGACTGTCAAAATTGAAGCCCTAGCGACCGAATACGAGCAAGTTTTGGAAACCTACCCTCTGACTCAACGAGAACTAGAAATCCTTGAGTTGATTGTAGCTGGATGTAGCAATGGGCAAATTGCTGAGAAACTCTACATTACAGTTGGTACAGTCAAGACCCATGTTCGCAATATTCTGAACAAACTATGTGCTGATGACCGTACCCAAGCTGCTGTTCGCGCTCTGCGTTCTGGGTTAGTGGCGTAATCTAGACATGTATTTAGCTTGTATTGATTGCGAATAGAGGAGTCAAGAGACAGGAGTTAGGGAATTGGGCATAGAAAAGAATACTATGCTGGTGTTAGTGTTGGCGACACAAAGTGCAAGCCTCCGTACTTTGAATCGGAGGATTAAGCTTAACCCAATAGCTCCTGTAAACAACTAGCAATACGTTGTGCTGCTCCCGGCTTCCCCATACGTTGAGTACCATTTTCGGCAATAGTTTGCAAGATGTCGGGATCTTTAAACAACGAATGTACTACCTTTGCAACTTTTTCTGGTTGCTCGACTAAAATCAAAGATGCTCCTAAAAGGCGGCTTTGAGCTTCAGCAAAGTTAGGATTGTATTGAGGGCCATCACCGGGAATAGCGATCGCAGGTTTTCCTAAACCAATGAATTGTTCTGTAGCTGTACCTGCCATTGCGATCGCCAAATCCCCCAAATGCAAGCAATCGTTATATGATTTTTGTGTCAGTAACAAATATGCGTTTCTTTGCTTAAATATTAAAGTATTAGGATCGGGAAGTTGGATAGGAGATTCCAAGTCAGATTGCCAACCTTGAGACTTAACATTTTGGGCGAGAATATTGCAATCTAAACCAGGTGCGATCGCACCTAAAAATACCACCGTACCAGAAGCATAAAACGCTGAATCTTTCTCGCGCAAACCTGCCATCAATGCAGACACCGCAATCATAATTTTCTCCCAGTTATTATATGCCTCTGGTGGACGGGAACCTGGGAGAAGAGTTACAACTAGCGGTCGAACTTTCTCTTGCTGCTGCGTATCATGACTATAAAATTTTTGGGACGAAAACGTCGGTTCTAAACCATCCATCATCGGATTACCCAAATTAAAAGCTGGAATTGGCCATTGTTTTAATATTTCCGCCGTCAGCGCATCTCTGGGAAACACCGCCTTACAACGGCGGCGACTCATCAACCAACGTTCCCAAGGATGGTAAATTGAACCGGAAAAGTTTTCCCAACGCGCAGCTTTTGATTTTCGTGGTAATAATCCAACTTCATCACGCACGTAATATTCTGATTTCGCTGTACCGACAAAAGCGTACTTAGCGCCACTCAAAGTTGCAAATAACAGTGGTACAATGTCTCCCACAGCTAAAATAGCTCTCTTATTACCTAATTTTTTTTGGGAACTCACCCAGCGGCGCATAGCTTTAATCTGGGTGAAAGTCAGTTGCAGCAAACCACCACGCACATCTCGCATCAATTGGCGTCCATCCATATAAACAAAGCCACCAGAAGGCATAGTGCGTACTGAACCTATAAGTGGAATATTCAATTGTTGGTAAGCGTGTCCTTCACCCACTAGAGGTAAAGCAAAGATATCTGGTGGGTTTGGTTGTTGCTGGAGTTCCTGCAAAATGCGGACTGCAATCATATCCTCCCCATGACCATTACTCAAAACAAGCAATCGCAAACGAGAACTTGCGGCTTGGGGATGAGAAGCTGAAGATAACTGGGATAAATCACTCATAGAACCTCGCTGTAAGTATTGTAGTTATCAAAATGATGCTGAATGTAATACTAAGTGTGCTGTTATAAATAGTCACACAGTCAGACATTTGCTGACACGAAACAAAAAATCACAATTAACTGTCAGTTTGGGCAAAGGGATCAATGGAAATATAATTCGGCGAAGCCGCTGGAAGTTGATATTATCAACATTCCTAGCCCTTTCAAGGTGTACTACATTTTCTTTGTGTCTTCTCTGCGTTCGCGCAGCGTGTCGCAGACAGACGCTCCGCGAACGTGCCTTTGTGGTTAAAAAATTGACTTTATAACCACTAAGACACTAAGGTAAAAAGCCCAAAATTTAGGAAATTTTTTCGGGATTTTTACCCACCTTGAAAGAGCTAATCCCCATTCCCTAACTTCCCTATCACTAACTCCCAGTTAATTAGGTTAAATATTATGCGAGTTTCTCCTACTGCAATTTTTACTTTAGCTACTTTAGCCGCTAGTAATGTCACTCAGCAGGTAATGGCTGCACCTGCTACTGCTCATACTGAAAAATCTGGAAACATAGTAGTGCCAGTAATTGAAGACACCCCTGTACGAGTAGAGACGGTTGCTTTCCCGGAAACTGTAGTTGCACAACAATTTTCTCAAAATCCTATGGTTGTGCAAAGAAGCGCTAGCAACAATTCCATAGTAATAACATCAAAAGACAAAGGAATAAAAGAACAAAGTAAAGAAAATTCTTCAGTAATACTTCCCTCATCTCCCACTCGTCCTCTTTCCCCCATCTCCCCAGCTACTAACAACGATTTAGTCGTTACAGCTACAGATGTGCAAGTGGTGGGAGCCAGTCAGGAATTACAGCAAATAATTCGTAAGGTGATTAAAACCGAGGCGGGGGGAGAAACGAGTCAAAGCCAGCTACAAAGGGACGTAGCGGCTATTTTGGATACAGGTTTATTTACTAACGCTAACGTGAATAGCCGTACTACGCCTGCTGGGTTGAGTGTAGTCTATCAAGTGCAACCAGTGATCGTGCGATCGCTGCAACTTTCTGGTGCAAAGGTACTCACTTATAAAGTAGTCCAAGAACGTTTGCAGTCTCAAATTGGAACTACTATCAGTCCTGCTGGACTCCAGCAAGCTGTGACACAAATTAACAAGTGGTACGCCGACAATGGTTATAACTTGGCACAGGTGTTATCAATTAAACCCACCCGTCAGGGAATTCTCACTTTAAATGTCGCTGAAGGCTTGGTGAGCGATATCAAGTTCCGTTTTATCAACGATGAGGGTAAAACCGTTGATAGCAAAGGTAATCCAGTGGGGGGACGTACTAAGCCAGATTTCTTACAACAGCAACTCCAGTTAAAGCCTGGTCAAATCTTCCAAGAAAATGTAGTTAAGCAAGACGTGCAACAGTTATATCGTACTGGCTTATTTGAAACTGTAAATGTTGCCCTCGAAGGCGACGCGACAAAAGTTGATTTAGTCTACAATCTCAAAGAAACTGGAGCGCGTGGTATTAACTTGGGGGGTAGTTACAACGCCGATCTAGGATTGTTAGGCACGCTAAACTATCAAGATCAGAATGTCAATGGTATTAATGATACTTTGGCTGTGAATCTTGGGGTAAGTAGCCGAGACTTGCAGTTTGATACCAAATTTACTAGTCCTTATCGCTCAACTGACCCCGATCGCTTGGGTTACACTGTGAATGGCTTTCGTAACCGAGAAATCTCCGAAACCTTTGATGATGACATCAAGCTGGCTAACGGCGACAAAGTGCGAGAAGGTCAGATAGGTGGTGGGATTAGTTTCCAAAGACCGATTGATGGTTGGGACACCTCTTTAGGATTTAACTATACCCGTACTAGTATTCGCGATCGCCAAGGTAATATTACCCCAACTGATGCTAAGGGGAATCCTCTATCTGCAAGTGGAACTGGCGTTGATGATCTGACTACTGTATCTTTTACTGCCATCAAAGACCAACGGGATAATCCCATCAATCCAACTCAAGGTTCCGTCCTCAGTCTGAGTACAGAACAATCTGTTCCTGTCGGTCAAGGTAATATTTCTCTGAATCGCCTCAAAGCCAATTACAGCCAATATGTGCCAGTTCAGCTATTTAACAGCAAACAACCACAAGTATTTGCCTTGAATGTCCAAGCTGGAACCGTCATTGGTAATCTACCACCCTATGAAACCTTTAATTTGGGTGGTTCCAACTCAGTGCGCGGTTATGACGCTGGAAATGTAGGTAGTGGTCGCACTTATATATTAGCTTCCGCAGAATACCGCTTCCCCATCTTGCCAATAGTGGGGGGTGTGCTGTTTGCCGATTATGCCTCAGATTTAGGCTCTGGTGATACTGTATTGGGAAATCCGGCAGGTATGCGGGGAAAACCAGGTCATGGTTTTGGTTATGGGGCGGGAGTGCGCTTAAATTCACCCTTGGGCTTAATCCGTGCTGACTATGGTATCAATGACCAAGGAGATAGCCGAGTGCATTTAGGCATAGGTCAGCGTTTCTAATCTTTTTTACATTCACTTAAGTAATATTACAGACTTAAAACCTGAATATAATTTTAACTGGGTATGAATATACAATGCTTACGTATAACATCCCGGATAAAAATCATGACATCAATCACCACTTATACTTACGACGTTAATGGCGATCGCATTTCCAAGAGTATTGACAGCAATAACGACGGCATTGCAGATTCAGTAATCACTTACAGATATAACCTGATATCCCGAAGTTCTGACTCTGATAACGACGGTATATTTGAATCTGTTACTACTTATACCTACGATGGCAAAGGTAATAGCATATCCCAAATCTCTGACAACAACAACGACGGTACACCTGACGTTATCAGCATTTATACTTATGATATCAATGGTAACAAGACATCCGAAAGCTATGACTACGAAGCTGACGGTATTTTTGATGAAATCTACACCTATACTTACGGTGCCAACGGTAAACAGACATCTTATGTCCATGACCAAGGCTATTTTAAAGATGGTTTTAGCTACAACTATGATGCCAACGGCAGATTAATATCCGAAACCCGTTTCACCCCATATAACTTTTTTGTTACAGATTATATCTATGATGCCAATGGCAAACTGATATCTACAATTCTCACTGATAAAGATAACGGAATTTATAGCTATAGTGAAACCTATACGTACGATGCTAATGGCAACAGGATATCCGAAAGTCATTTTGGTTATCCCGTAAGCTATATTATTACGTATACTTACGATATTAATAAAAACATAACTTCTAAAACTATTGAATACGATGACGACAGCATTAATAACCAATTTAACGGGCTGCCTAACGAAGTTACCACTTATACCTACGATGACAACGGCAACAAAACATCCGAAGCTATTAATGATTCTATAAATGGATTCTCAACCACAAATGACGCCATTATTGAAATTACTGGTTTTAGCGGTAATTTAGCTATGTTGGCGATTGTTTAACCGGGAAAAATTTTCTAGTGGTATAGCTTTAAAGTGATCGCTTTGTCGAAGGAATGTCAAAACTTGACTTTTAAACTCTGTTAAAAAGTAAAACTTAAAGGCCAATTACATGATTTAGGTGAGCGATCGCTTCTAAATCTGCTTTCTCTACGAAGGGTAACAGGTAGCCTGCCAAGCAATGTTTCCTCGTTGACAATCGCGTAAGCCAGTATAGACAGCTTGAGCTTGTTTCTCACTTTGGTTTTCGACACGTCCGCGCTATCCTATGAAAAAGACAAAGCTGTTGCGATCGCGGGGAGGTTTTTCTCATTTTTTCTCATTTAGAGTAATTCAACAACTAAATCATCCCGTAGGATAAGCAAACAAGCTTAGTTTGTAGCGGGCGAGGCTTCTGCTTCCAAAAATGGGAAGACTTTTTTAGAAATCTTCTAAGATTCAGGACTCAGTATTTATCTGCTCACTAAGGACTCACGACTCAAAATTTTCTATGTTAGCAGGCACAATTTTGCAAGGTGGAAAATATACCTTAATTCAGGAAATAGGGCGGGGTGGCTTTGGCATCACGTTTAAGGCTACTCATCAATACTTAGGCCATGAGGTGGTAATGAAAACCATCAATGAACGGCTGCGACAAAATCCCGATTTTGCCAAGTTCGAGCGCCAATTCCAAGATGAGGCCAGACGATTAGCCACTTGTATCCACCCAAATATTGTCCGAGTCAGCGACTTTTTTATTGAAGCTGGGCTGCCTTACATGGTGATGGAATACATTCCTGGCGAAACCTTGGGAGATGCATTTGTATTGCCAGGGATACCTTTGCCAGAAGTCAAAGCAATTCATTACATCCGTCAAATTGGGGCAGCGTTACAGGTAGTACACAGCAATGGTTTGCTGCACCGGGATATTAAGCCAGATAATATCATTCTCCGCCAAGGAACTCAGGAGGTAGTGCTGATTGATTTTGGCATAGCTAGAGAATTTAATGGCGGGGTGAGGCAGACTCACACAGGTTTAGTTACTGAGGGCTATTCTCCACTTGAGCAGTATCTCTCGCAAGCACCGCGCACACCTGCAACGGATGTTTATGGTTTGGCAGCAACTTTGTATGCACTGTTGACAGCGCAAGTTCCCATGCCAGCACTGCTGCGCGATCGCGAAAAAATGCCTTCTCCCCGTGAACTACAACCACATTTAAGTGCTGCTGTCAATCAGGCTGTAATGCGTGGGATGGCTGTTGAGTCTCGTTTTCGTCCCGCAACTGTTGCTGAGTGGCTGCAACTGCTACCTGAAATTCGAGGAGATATGACACCACAAGCCTTACCCACCATCGATTTATCTGTTCAGCAGTCAGCAAAATTGCCTAGGAAAACTGCCCAAAATCATGTTAATCAAGTATCAGTACAGAAGAGAACTGTACTGACTAAGAAACTGCGATCGTCTAAGGTGTTTTTAATAGGTATAAGTGTAGCCTTTGTTGCAGCTACAGCAGGTTTTGGCATCACTAGTATGCTCCCCAAATCTCAGCCGCAATCTACCACAAAGCCAATTTTTGAGCAGCCGTTTCAAGAGCCTGCCACAGAAGATAGTAAATCTTCACCTTCGGGTAGAGAGACAAATACGACTTCCGAAGCTGAATCTGCACCAGTCTCTACTTCTAAGCGTCGTCAGCGCAATCGCCGCGTTTCTCAAGACGAATCTCCCAGTAGCGCTAACAGTTCTACAGAAGAATCACAACGCCGTAATCTTAATCAATCTACACCTTCGCCTAGCGTATCCTCCTCGCCTTCAGTAGTGGATAGGTTACGAGCAGAGCGGGCATTGCGAGCATTGCGATCGTCTCGTAACGCTTCACCCACACCATCACCACGTAATAACTTACCCTCTTTGAATAAGGATTCTGCCTTGCCCCAACCTGTCAGTCCGTCAAATCCTGTGATTCTACCAGCAGCGCCATTACCTGAAGAATCAAAACAGTCAGAGCCGAATGGTGTGGTAGTGCCAACACTGGAAGAGAAGCAAAATTTGCCTACTGACAGTCAACCCCAAAAGGAGGAGAAGTTTCAGCAAGAGCCGCTAGATGACAAAGATTAGTCGAGTCAACCACCGCCCTTAATTTAGGCAAGTATCACGACTTTTCCTTTCTTGCTTTATCTTTTAGATGAATTTCCTATTTCCTATTAAGCACAATAATTTCTCCTTTCTTATTAATCTTCACCGGATTATTGGGAAAAGCTTGATTATTCAAATAACGCACAAGTTTCACAGTCTGGAAACGCTGATCGATGTGAGGGATTCCCTGCTTATCCATACGAACGGGAATAATTTTACTCGATACTAAATTTCCCGCTGAATTAAGTTTGACTTCTAAAATCATCGAGTCACCCGTTTGGGCATTTGTAGATAAAGTCCGATATCCCAAAAAGTTTCCTAAAGAATATGCTATGAGCTTTCCTTTATAAATTTCCATCGCTCTCGGAACATGAGGCCCATGTCCTAGAACTAAGTCTGCTCCGGCGTCAACCATTGTTCGAGCAAACTTAATCGAATTTCCTCGGTTTTCACCATAGAAAAACTCTGTTTGATTCTTCAGGTGTAGTGCCTCCGTTCCTTCGGCTCCAGCGTGCATTGATATAACTACAATTTTGGCGTTATTTTTGGCTTGTATTACGAGTGTTTTAGCTGCTGCTAGATC
The DNA here is from genome assembly GCF_010091925.1 of Nostoc sp. B(2019). Taxonomy (GTDB): domain Bacteria; phylum Cyanobacteriota; class Cyanobacteriia; order Cyanobacteriales; family Nostocaceae; genus Komarekiella. Next base: position 62,715 of record NZ_WVID01000029.1, read on the forward strand.
GTGAATAGAATTATATATGTTGTAAGGAGAAAACCCGATCATTGCAATTGGAATATTATTAGCTTCTGTATAGAGAATTTGATTTTTATGACCTAATGTTGCGATGCCCGCAGCCTCAAGATTGTTCATTGTATCTTTAAACCCCACCTTACCGAAGTCCATTGCATGATTATTAGCCATGTTGAACACATTAAACCCAGCCTTCGCAAACATCTGGGCATATACAGGTGGCGAGCGAAAGGCAAAAACTTGCCCTCGACTGATGTCTTTAGTAGTGTAAGGATAATTAGTTAAGCTACTCTCAAAGTTACCAAATAAAATATCAGCTCCTTGCAAGTATGCCCTTACCGACTTTGGCAATAGCTGATTGCTCAAGCGTGGCAATCTATAGTTAGGAAAATTGGTGCCAGGAATAATATCCCCAACTGCTTTGATGGTAATAGTATCTAGATGCTCTTTCCCTGGCGGTGGCGTGGGTTCCGGGATAGCAAACGGAAATGGCTCAGTCTCAGTAGATGTAGTAGCGGCATCTGATGGTTGCAATTGCCCAAAGCGGATGAAAACTCCTATACCAATGCCTACACAAAAGCAGCAACTAATAAAACTTAATGATAGTAATTGTACTAGTCTTTGATTTGCCATCGTTCACTCCTCACACGATGGCATTAGTTTATCCCAAAAATTGTTGTTCTAGGTGTATATTTTAGCGGTGTATAAAAAATTATAATCCGTGTTTATGAGAATATAACTGCTATATGAATCACTGCAATATTTTAAAACGGAGAGGGGGGGATTCGAACCCCCGTTGAGTTGCCCCAAAACGCATTTCGAGTGCGTCGCATTCAACCGCTCTGCCACCTCTCCAGCTATTATTTTACAGATTTGACATGCATTCAGTATGCTCAAATCTCGTGGGTTTAAGGAAATGCGATCGCATCCTCTTCGTCATAATAGCATTTTGAGCAATAAAGCGATCGCTCTTTGATCGCCTCATATTACAGGCAACAATAACCGTAATACTTATTTATAAGACAGAGGATCTATTTTCTGTTGCTTGAATAAACGTCTCAAATTGACCATTAGGTGTCCATTGGATTGCTCCATCTCGTCCTGTAAAAAATAGTTGTGTTTGGTTTTGACTAAGTTCAGACAAAGTTTTTTGATCAATATTGGCAGAAGAGGCGATCGCCACTTTTGGTTTTAGAGCTAAAACTAAATCTTTCAAAGACTGAGGAGAACACCACAGCACTTGTGGCCTAGTTAAACTTCCATTCTTAACTAGCTGTTGTACTTCTTTAGACTTTATATTACCTACTAATAACCAGTTTTGATCGAAAATTTGTAATTGTAGGATAGGCAATTGCTCATTAATTAATTGTGTCACCATTGAACCAGTATTCACAACTTGACCAATTGCCAAAGCTTGGTAGATACCCTGATGCTTTTGTAGTTCCTGTTGAATCACCTGAATAGCAATAGAATTTTCTGGCTTAGAGGAATATAAATAAAAATTTTTAATGGGTAAACGCTTTAGTAGTTCCAGCCAAGCGTTACTATCATTGCTCTGGAAATTGTTAGCGATCGCCCAATTGATTTGGTTTACACCCTGCTGTTGCAAAAATGGTAAGATTGTAAAGCGTCCTGTCCCTTCATCTCCACTATTAATTAGAGTTACTTTTCCTCGGTCTTGAATAACTAAAACTGGTTCTGTATCTGCTGCCAGAATAGTTAGCCTAAATAACGTATTTGCAGAATGCCAAATTGGAATAAGTACCAAACCAATTGCAATTAGACTAGCAAACCACCATCTCTGCTGCCACCAACGCACCAGCCAAACTAATACAATAAGTGCATAAATTGTCAGTATTTGCCAAGTGGATATACTACCCACAGCAACGGAATTTCCTGGCAGGTTGCTAAAAAATTCTACTAACTTGATTAGCCAATCAGTAGGATAATGCAATATCCCAGCCACAAAACTTCCTGCATCAGTCCAAATTAATGCTGCGATCGCACTAATAATTCCACCTATACTAATGATAGAAATCAATGGAGTGCTAACGATATTCAGTAGCAGGCTGTAAGATGGCACAACTCCAAAGACAAACAGTTGTACAGGTAAAGTCCAGATAGTAGCAGCAAGAGGAACGGCAATTAACGAAGCGATCGCAGGCGGCAACCAACCCAAGCGCTCAACTAACGGAGGTACTGTGACGATTAACCCCAGCGTTGCTAAAAAACTTAGTTGAAAACCTAAATCCCAAATCCATAAAGGGTTAAACAGTAATAATAGCGTCGCTGCTAGCAGCAGTGAACCTAACTGTTTTACTTTCCTTTTTAATAGCAGACCTACTAATGCCGCAAAACCCATAATTACAGCTCTTAGTACCGCAGCCTGAAAACCTGTCAAACTCAGGAAAATAATTAAACCTAACAAGCCACAAGTAAATTGTGTTCGCTTCTTGAAACGCTTTGTTAGCTGTAATATCACACCCAAAATTAAAGAAGTTTGAAAACCGGAAGCTGCCAAAGCATGGGCTAATCCTGCCTGCACAAACAAGTCACGGATATCATAAGGTAAATCAACAGCTTTGCTTCCTAAAACCATTGCACTTACAAGTGGCCCTTCCGGCACACCTAACCAACGAACTTGCGATCGCACAATTCGCTCTCTAACTTGCCACCATCCCCATTTACGTTTTGCATCTACATCTAGAATATTTACCTGTCGTCCAATCAGACCAGCAAATGTTCCTTCCTGCTTGAGAAACTTCTGAAAATCAAAAGCGCCAGGATTTGACGCCGCTTTCGGTTTATATAAAATCCCTGTTACAGCGATTTGTTGACTAGGGTACAACTCAGTAACTTGAAGTAAAGGTACAGTTACATACAATTTCCCTGTCACCCCTTTCGGTACATTTGCTGGACCCTTTTCGTTTTTGACCTCATCTAACTGAGTCACTTCTAACCAAAATTGTCCCCGCTGACTGCGAGTCAAGCGGGGAGTACTGGCGACTTGTCCGCGAACAATTACAAGTTGTTCTTGATTACTGCTATTTCCAAGCGGGACGAACTGACTAATGTCTTTTACTCCTGGTTGTGGCACTCGAAATTGAAAATACAAAGTTGCCAAAAGCCCTACCAAGCCAGCAGCTACCCATATTCTAGGATGGGGTATAGCTTGCCAAGCGTTAGACACTACCTTGGTTTTACCTCCAGCATTTTCTGGTTTTTGAGCAACTTGTGGTGGAGTAGCATAGCGTCTTCTAAACAGAACGGCTCCCACTAACCCTAAAACTAAAATCCACACACCACCCCAAGGAACTGCTGTAAACAGTAATCCTATAATGTAGCCAAGACAAATAATTACAGCACTCGTTTGAATCATAAAATTTCTTGTACAGCCGTAGTCACAGTAGTCACATAGGTTAGGACAGTGTTGATTGCTCAAAGCCTTAAATCAACTGGGTTTTTACTCAGCACTCAGCACTTTGCTATAGAAGCACCTAGCGAATAAAATTCGTAGCTGACTTAAAAATAACTAGAGGAGCAGGAAAGAAAAATTTTCATGCTTGTGGTGAAGTATAGTTCATCAAGTTTATACAAACAAAGCCCGTAGAATCGGGCTTTGTTTCTGTAGTTGTAGCTTATCTAAGATGAATGAATCAATATCTGACGGCGGTTATCAAATTGGGCAACAAACAGCTACATCATAGGGATACGCCCAATTTAAACCCAAGTACAGCGTGGAGAAATAGAATACAAAGTGCGATGCTGCCTACATAGGCATGAACTGCACGTAACGCCATTTTATTCCCTACAAACCCACTTAGAGAAATTGCACCGTTGATTAGCAATAGTAGTAATACCAGCGAACCAGTCCAAAAGTGAGAACTTTCCAGAATTGGTTGATGCTGCATCACCAAAGACAAAACTCCACCCGTATAACCAGCTGCCATGAATAAAAATAGCCAAGGTGCTAGTTGACGATGGTCACTTCGACTCTTAATTGCAGCATCTTTATCCTCAATCAGTCTTCCTCGCCAACCTGCTAGCCCTACATAGCTGCCCATTACAAAAACAACGATCGCCATCATCAATGGATGTCCCCAATGTACAATCGGTTCTGGGACTCCAAGTGAACGAAACCAAGCTGCGATCGGTTCTAGAACTTCACTCCAATTCACCATCTTTCACACATAATCAATACACTTGCTCCATAACTTACACTTAACCTCCTTTTTTTTAGGAGGTTAAGGGAATCTAATCTAGTCTTATTGATACTTAAGGCTAGTCTCTACGGTTCAACTTCAGGCATTTTTGAGCAACGGAAAACCCAACCTCTCTCTTTGCTCAACATATAAATGAGCAACTTTCCGTGCTAAATGCCTAATCCTGGCAATATAACGAGTTCGCTCCGTGACTGAAATCACACCTCTAGCATCCAGCAAATTAAACGTGTGCGAACATTTAATTACATAGTCCAAGCTGGGTAACACCAGTCCGCGCTCCGTTAATTGCGTAGCTTCCTGTTCATACAAATTAAACAGCATCAGCAACAACTCAGGATTCGACGCTTCAAAGTTATATGTACACTGTTCAATCTCTCCCTGGAGGTGAACATCACCATAAGTAATATTGTCTGTCCAGTGAATCTTAGTGATTGCTTCCACTTGCTGGAGATACATTGTCAGTCGCTCCAGTCCATAAGTCATCTCAATCGATACAGGACTGCAATCAATACCTCCGCATTGCTGAAAGTAAGTAAATTGAGTAATTTCCATCCCATCCAACCAGACTTCCCATCCAGTACCCCAAGCTCCCACAGTCGCATCTTCCCAGTTATCTTCTACAAACCGAATATCGTGATCTTCAGGACGAATACCTAAAGCTCTCAACGAATCAAGATAAATCTCTTGGATATTATCTGGCGAAGGCTTAATTAGGACTTGGTACTGATAGTAGTGTTGGAAGCGATTAGGGTTTTCACCGTAGCGACCATCTGTAGGACGACGGCAAGGTTCAACGTAAGCAACAGCCCAGGGTTCTGGCCCCAGCGCTCTCAAAAAAGTATGGGGGTTTTTTGTTCCAGCCCCTTTTTCCATGTCATAGGGCTGCGCTATGAGACAACCGCGATCGCTCCAAAACTGATGCAATACAGCTATTACCGACTGAAAATTCACGCTCCACCCTTCCTTCATCAGCACAGTGCATAAACTATTGTTGCTTAAACCCAGCACTGTGAGCAGTTTTAGCGATTAAAAACAATCCCAAAGATATTTTGGAGAAAATAGTTGACAAAGCTAATTGAACTCGCTATATTGAATAAGTGCCTGAAAAGCGAGCGCGAAAGAGCGACGCCATCAGGACGCCGAACCTTGAAAATATTATAGTTTGAAAGCGAAGATACAGCAAGTGGCAAGCGTCAACAAAATAAGAAAACTAAGC